>JAPDDQ010000009.1 GCA_027587225.1 Solirubrobacter taibaiensis | reverse complement strand
TTGGCCTCCGACTTGCGCGGCGGCGCGCGGCGCGGGCGCGGCGGCGGCGCGCGGGGCCGGACGGCGACGGCGCTTCTTCGCCGCCGCCGGGAGCTCGATCGACAGGCGAGCGCCGTCGGCCGTGAGGCGGCCTCCGTGGTGGCTCGCGATGCTCGCCGCGATCGCGAGGCCGTGGCCGCGGCGGCCGTGGCGGAGGCGCGCGGCAGCGGTCATGACGGCGAGCGGGGCGGGGAGCCCGGGGCCGGCGTCGGACACGTCGATCGCCACCGCTTCGCTGCTCGCCCGGACCCGCACGCGGACCTCGCCGCGGCCGTGCTCGGCGGCGTTGGTGACGAGGTTCGCGCACGCCTGGGCGAGCCGAAGCGGGTCGGCCAGCACCACGGCCGGCTCGCTCATGTCGCCGCGGCCGATCGCGAATGGCAGCAGCACAACGGGCGACTCGACGCGCAGCGTCGTCCCGTGGGCCGCGGCCAGCGCGCACCAAGCGGGTTCGTACTCGGCGACGAGCGCGGCGAGGTCGACGGGCTCCTCGCCGGTTCGCCCGTGGCCGCCGCGCCGGGCCGCCGCGAGATCGTCCAGGGCGAGGCCCGCGCGACGCAACTCGAGGTCGATCGCCGCCAGCCGCGCGGGCTCGCCCGACAGCCCGTGCAGCCCGAGGTGGACGGCGGTCAGCGGCCCGCGCAACTCGTGACTCGCCCGGGCGACCAGCACGAGCCGCACGTGGGCGCGGAACAGGAAGGCGCCGAGCGCCGCGACGAGGAGCCAGGAAACGATCCACATGGCACTTGGAGGTCCGTGGCGGAAAAGTTCTCCCCACTCGGTCCCGTATTGATGAGGGGTGCCGCAACGGAGTCGCGCGAACCGCGACTCAGCTTCGTCACCCCGCCGAGCAGGCGGCGGGCTCGACCTCGGCGACCCGCACCGCGTTGCGCCCACCGCGCTTGGCGGCGTACAACGCGCGGTCGGCGGCGTCGACCAAGTCGTGCTCGATCTCCCGCGGCACACACGCGGCGACGCCGGCGCTGATCGTCAACTCCGCGGGCCCGCCGCCCGCGGCCACCGCACGGCGCACGCGCTCGGCGAACTCCTGCGCCCCGACGACACCGGTCCCCGGGAGGACGACCACGAACTCCTCGCCGCCGACGCGGGCGGTGATGTCGGCGCCACGCGTCTCGTGCGCCAACACCTCGGCCACCCACTTCAGGACGCGGTCGCCGACTTCGTGCCCGTGCTCGTCGTTGACGCGCTTGAAGTGGTCGATGTCGAAGGCCACGACCGCCAGCGAGGTCCCCTCGCGCACCGCGCGCGCCGACTCGGTCTCCAGCCGCTCCGCGAACGCGCGCCGGTTCCACAGCCCGGTCAAGGGGTCCACGCGCGCCTCGGTCGAGAGCTGGTGGACGAGCCGCCGGTTGCGCCGCGCGAGCACGCGCACGACAACGCCCGCGACGATCACGGAGACGACGACATCGGCCCAGCGGTCGAAGCTCGTGGTCTCCTCCGGCAGCGACCACAGCGCCGCGGCGTGCACCACCGCCACCAGCCCGATCACCGACGCCGTCGCGCGCGAGCCGTAGAACGACGCGACCCACAGGATCGGCCAGCAGTAGAGGATCGCGGCGTCCGAGTACCCCTCGGTCGTGGCCATCGCGATGCCGATCAGCACCACGCCGGCCGGCGCGAACAGGAACATCACCGCTCGCGGCAGCCGCGGACCGAGCGTCAGCGCGGCGAGCGCCAGCGGAATCGCGGCGATCCCGGCCCAGGGAGAGAACGTGGCGCCGAGCGCGAGCGCCGACTCCGCCGTCCCGAGCAGGCCCGCGGCACCGAGGATCGCGGCAGCGCTGTAGGCGAGCGCGGGCTCAGCCCGGCGCGCCTTCATCGTCTCCCCCGGTGGTCCACACCTGCCCGAGCAGCGGCTCGATCTCTTGCGCCGGGAGCGGTCGGGCGAGGTGGTAGCCCTGGCCGATGTCGCACCCGCTCGCGGCGAGCTCCGTGAGCTGGCGTGCGGTCTCGATCCCCTCACCGACCGTGCGCAGACCGAGCGCCGCGGCCATGGCGGTGATCGCCTCCAGCAGCGCCCGCGCCCGCGGCTGCACGTCCAGCCCGGCAACGAAGCCGCGGTCGATCTTCAAGACGTCGAGCGGGAAACGGCTGAGGTAGCTCAGGGCCGAGTAGCCGGTGCCGAAGTCGTCGAGCGCCACGCGTACGCCGAGCTGCTGCAGCTCGGCCATCCCGCGTGCGTAGGCCGGGCGATCGTCGAGCAGCACGCGCTCGGTGATCTCGAGCGTGAGCGCGTCCGCGGGCACGTCGTTCGCCGCGCAGACCGCCCCGACCCGCGCGGGAAGGGTCGCGCTGCGCAGCTGGTTGGGCGCGATGTTCACCGACATCGTCAGCTCGCCGCCGTCCGGTGTCGCTCGCCACGCGGCGAGGTCTCGCACGGCGCGCTCGAGCACCCACTCGCCGATCGGCACGATCGCGCCGGTGCGTTCGGCGACCGGGATGAACTCGTCCGGGCGCACCGCCCCGAGCTCCGGGTGCGTCCAGCGCAGCAGCGCCTCGAACCCGACGAGCCGCCCCTCGCGCAGGTCGACGAGCGGCTGGTAGACGAGGGCGAGCTCGTCGCGCTCCTCCACACCGGCGAGCGCGTGCTTGAGCCGCAGCCGCCGCGTCGCGCGGGCCCGCCGCTGCGGGTCCGGGCGGCCCGCCTCGTGCGACACGCCGCCCTTGCGGCGGACGAGCGCGTCGACGGCCGCGTCGATCAGCTCGTCGGCCGGCACGACCGTCGTCGCCGTCGCCACACCGACCGTCGCGGACACCGGCACCGCGTGCCCTTCCACCTCGAACGGGGCGTGCGTGAGCGCGGAATGCAGCCGCGCGACGACCGCCGCGCCCTGCGCGTCGTCCTCGAGCGCGTCGCACAGCACGAGGAACTCGTCACCGGCGAGCCGGCACGCCGCGTCGCCGCTGCGCAAAGTGGACGACACGCGCGCCGCGACCGCCCGCAGCAACTCGTCGCCGGCGGCGTGCCCGAGCGCGTCGTTGACGAGCTTGAACCCGTCGAGGCCGAACGCGACCACGGCGCACGCTCGTTCGCCGCGCACCGCCCGGGCGACGGCGCGCGTGACGAGCTCCCCGAACAACGCACGGCCCGCGAGCCCTGTCAGCCGGTCGCGCAGGTCCTGGCCCGCCGCCCGCCGCGCCTCGAGGACGTCCACGGCGAGTGCCGTGAGCTCCTCGAGCAGGTGCACCTCGCGTTCCGACCACTGGTGCGGGACCTTGTCGATCGCGCAGAACGCGCCGAGCGTCTCGCCGCCCGAGAGCGTCAGCGGCATTCCCGCGTAAGCCATCACGCCGAAGTCGCGCACGGCGAGGTTGTCCGCCAGCAGGGACGACTCACGGCAGTCGTCAACCACGAGTGGCGCGCGCCGCTCCACCACGTGGCGGCAGCACGAGTGCGACAGCGGCGTCTCGCGTTGGACCGGCGCGCTGAGACCGGTCGCGCCCGCGAAGTACTGCCGGCCCGCGTCCACGAGCGAGATGAGCGAGATCGGCACGCCCAGCAGCTCGCCGGCGAGCTTCGTCAGCCGCTCGAGCGCCGGATCGGGCTCCGCGTCCAGGAGCCCGACGTCGCGGAGCGCGCCGAGACGCGCCCCCTCGTCGCCCGCTCTGGCTTCGGTCTGCTGCACCCTTCTGGGTTACCCACATACCGGTCGGTGCACCATCCGGTCCGACGCGCCGGGGGGAGAGATTCGCCCGCGCCGGCCCTATGCGGAGCATGACTCAAGACTCCGCCACGCTCCTACTGGTCGAGGACGACCCGGTCATCCGGGTCTTTCTGGCCGACAACCTCATCGCCGACGGCTATGAGCTGATCGTCGCCGAGACGTTCGAGGACGCCATGGAGGCGCTCGAGCGCGAGCGCCCGGACTTGGCCGTCTTCGACGTCCACCTCCCCGACGGGTCCGGGCTCGACCTGCTGCGGCGCGTGCGCGGCGCGGACGGCGTCGCCTCCCGCCTGGACCCGACCCTGCCGGTGCTGATGCTGTCCGGCGCAGCGGAGGAGCTGGACCGCCTGCGCGGCCTGGAGCGGGGCGCCGACGACTACGTGGTCAAGCCGTTCTCGTATGCCGAGTTGCGGCTGCGGATCGCGGCGGTGCTGCGACGGGCCCGCACGCGGGTGCAGCTCGGGACGATGCGGGTCGGGTCGTTGGAGCTCGATCCGGCGGGGCGTGCGGCATCGGTGCGTGGGCGCCGGCTCGACCTGTCCGCGAAGGAGTTCGCGCTGTTGCGGATGCTCGCCAGCGCCCCGACCCGCGTATTCACGAAGGACGAGTTGCTTCGGGACGTCTGGGGCTTCCGCGCCGCCGGCTCCACGCGGACCTTGGACTCGCACGCCTGCCGTCTGCGCCAGAAGCTGCGCGAGGACGGGGACGAGTTCGTGGTCAACGTGTGGGGCGTCGGGTACCGGCTGGTCGACGGTCCCTACGCCCCGAGCCCGAATGCGCGCTAACGGGCGAGCCGCACCGAGGCGGGCTTGCTCGTCTTGCAGCGCGAGATGGTCTTGCCGTCCTTGCGGATCTCGGCCGTCCCGCTCACGGTGGCGACCGCCACGTCGCGCTCCGTGAAGCGGCCCGTGAACGTCCACTCGAAATGCCCGGTGCGGCCCTCGCCGAGGCGGCGGGACACGCCGGTCACCGTGGCGTCGAAGCGACCGTCGCGGACACGCACGACAGGCTTGGCGGCGACGTTGGCGGAGAACAGCTCGCTGAGCCCGCCGCCGGTGCACTTGCCGTGAAAGCCGAGTGCGACGGTGAGCCGCGAGCCGTCTTTCTCGCCCGTCATGACGTACATGCTCTGGGGGCGGGGGAACTTGATCTCGCCGCGCAGGTACAGGCCCGCGCGGGGCTGCACCGGCTCGGCCGCGACCGCAGCCCCGGCACCGAAAAGCACGAGGACCGCGCTGAGGAGGGCAAGACGTCGGACGACCATGCGCCGACCCTAGCCCGTTAACCACGCCCAGAACCGGGTGCATTGCTGACATACCTGGCGGAACGTCCAGGTTGGCTGCGTCGGTAGACTCGCGCCGATGGGCCGTACCGCCCGCCGCACCGAGGCCTCTGAGTGCCGCCAGTGCCTGACGTACTGCGATCGGGTGATCGCGCCCGCGACCTGCATCGCGGCCAAATGTCCCTCCTTGTACCGGTACACGGAACCGATCTCAGGCATCCGGTACATGGGCTGCGCGCACAAGGTGTTCGCGACGGACATCGACATCGAGTTGTTCGAGGAGGCTGAACGCAGCAAGGGGTACGGGGCGCTGAAGTTGGCGCGTGAGCCATTGGCGTGCTGCGACTTCACGATCGAGAAGGCGCACGAGCGGCCGCCGGGCGAGGAGTGGGTGTGTCGCAACCGCCGCTTCGCCGACTTCCCGGACACGGCCGACGGCGCATTCGGGGCGTTCGATCTCCGACAAGGTCTGAGCGGGCCGTGAAAGATCCAGTTCAACGGCAGACTCGGGGCAGGAACCGCGCATAAGATGCAGACGCCGCGGGGCACTCCCCCAGGCACACTCGCTATGGATCAGATTCGCCGCGGCAACTACGACTCCGGCCAGGACTACGTCCTGGAGTATGGAGACCTTCGGTTCACGTTCAACGAACGTGATTTCTCCGAGCGCGTCGAGCAGGCCGCGCGAAAACTCGGCTTCGTCGGGCGTCCTCTCGAGGACACCGAGCTCGAGGACCTCGTCAACCTGACGGTCAACGGCGAGGTCGTGGACCCCGCCTCAGGCCTCGGCGAGCACGTCAATGACTGCTGGCCGGACCTCGTAGGCCCGGCCGACCGGTCACTGGTGCACTGGCTCCGCCGCCTCGTCTTCCGCTCCGCCTGGCTGGACCAGCGCGTGAAGGAAGGCGAGCTCGACGTGGTCTTCGACGACGCGACGCACACCTTCGGCTACGTCCAGCCCGAGCGCGATCGTGAACCGATCGAGCTCTCGCCGGAGCCGAGCTGGCGCCGCGTCGCCTACGGCCCGCGGCGATAGGCGGCGTGGCCGCGACCCTGAGGCCGCGGCCCTCGCACTGATGCTCTAGTTGCCGGCGGCCGGCTTCTTCGCGCGCGAACGCGCGGCCGGCTTCTTCTTCGCCGCCGTCGTCGCGGCCGGCTTCTTGGCCGTCGCGGGCTTCTTCGCCGCGGCCGTCCGCGTCGCGGCGGCAGGCTTCTTCGCCGCCGCCGGCTGCTTCGCGGTGGCCGGCTTCTTCGCCGCCGCCGGCTTCTTCGCCGCGGCCGGCTTCTTGGTGGCGGCCTTCGCCTTGGGCTTCGCGGCGACCTGCGCCGGGTCAGACAGCGGCGCCTCGGGGCCCGCGAGGGGCTCGGCGGCGACGTCCTCGACCGGGGCGGGCTTCGGCTTGGCCTTCGCTTCGGGCTTGGGCTTGGGCTTCGCCTTGCCCTTCGGCTTCGGCTTGGCCACGACCTCCGGCGTCTCGGGCTCGCCCGCCGGGGCCGCGCTCGGCGCCTTCTCCACGAGCAGCTCACCGCGGAGCACGCCGGACTCGTCCGCCGCGACCGCCGGGAACGTGCCCTGCGCCGCCGCCGCGCGGTCCAGCCCGATCACGGTGGTCTCGCCGCCGACGGGCGCCGGCGAGGTGGCGATCACGGTCAGCGAGCCGCCGCCGGAGAGGTTGCGGCC
Organism: Solirubrobacter taibaiensis; assembly: GCA_027587225.1. Taxonomy (GTDB): domain Bacteria; phylum Actinomycetota; class Thermoleophilia; order Solirubrobacterales; family Solirubrobacteraceae; genus Solirubrobacter; species Solirubrobacter taibaiensis. The sequence continues at coordinate 168,900 of JAPDDQ010000009.1, read as the reverse complement.
CGCCGCGAGGGCGCGCCGGGCAGCGCTGCTCGGCAGGTACTCGAAGCCATCGATGAGCACGACGGCGTCGCCGCCGCGCGCAGCGACCCGCCGGCCGGTCTCGACCGCCTGCTCGATCGCCTGCGCCTGAGCGTCCGAGGAGGACGCGAAGGTCAGCGCGGAACTCGGCGTGACGGGCCAATCGGCGATCTCCTCCGGGCGCACGCCGGCGAGCACGGCGCTCACCTCGAGGTCGCTCCGGGCGGCGAGCACGACCGCCACGCCGCGCAGCAGCTCGGTCTTGCCCGAGCGGGAAGCGCCGGCGATGACGACGCGCGAGCCCTTGCCGAACGCCGGGAGCGACGCAAAGCCTTCGCCGAGCGCGATCCGCTCTTCCGCCCACGCCACCGGGAGCTCCTCGAAGCGCGTGCCCTCGGCGACCTCGTCGGCCGGGCGGCCGTTGATGGTGTCGACGCGGACGAGCGACGGGAAGCGCTCGGAGCGGCGCGCCGGGCGCACCGGGCCGGCGATCTTGTCGCCCGAGACGAGCTCGCAGCGCTTGACCTGGGCGGCCGAGATGTAGATGTCGTCGTCGGAGGCCTCGTCGCCGAGCACGCGCAGGAAGCCGGAGCCGTTGGCGAGCAGCTCGACGGTGCCCGTCGCGATCTTGTCCTCGCGCTCGTCGGAAGCGGGCGCAGCGGCGGCGGCGGCGGGGGCGGGCGGGTCGTCGCGGTCGCGATCACGATCGCGGCCGGCGTCGGTGCCGCCCTCTTCCTCGTCGCGGCGACGGCCACGGCCGCCGCGGCGGCCGCGGCGCGAGCGCTTCGGGCCGTCGTCGTCGGAAACCGCGGCGGCGGCGACGGGGGCGTCGACCTCGGGCTCGTCCTCCACGGACGCAGCGGCGACGGCCTCCTCCCCACCCTGGCGGGTGAGGATGGCGTCGACGAGGTCCTCCTTGCGGAGGCGGCGGAAACCGTCGACGCCGAGCTCGTTGGCGAGCAGGTGCAGGTCGGCGAGCGGGCTCTGCTCCAGGGCGGAGCGATCCAGGACGGTGGGCATAGAGAAGGGATCTCCTCGAATCGGTGGGCGTCCGGCGGCGTTGGGTTCAGCCGCCTGGCGATCGAGGCTTCAGCCTAGCGAGAGATGCGACGGGACCCCGTCGGGATAACGCTCTGGCGACAATCCCTCGAGCGCTCCGAGCACCCGTTCGCCGCGCAACACCGCCCGCACTTCGAAGTAGTCCCGCGTGCCCGCGACGTCATGCACGCGCAGGATGCAGGCGCCGTGCTCGACCCCGTAGCCGAGCGCCGCCAGCGTGCCCGGATCGCGCTCGGCCGGCACCCGTCCCGTGATCGCGCCGACGAAGTCCTTGCGCGAGGCGGCGAGCAGGATCGGGCGCCCGAGCGCCGCGATCGCGTCCAGCCGGCGCAGGATCGCGACGGTCTGCGCGGGCGTCTTGGCGAAGTCCGGCCCAGGGTCGAGCACGATCTGCTCAGCGTCCATACCGACCGCGCACGCCGCATCCATGCGCGCGCGCAGGAACGCCACGACCTCGTCCACGACGTCCTCGTAGGTCGCCGGATCGAGCAACGTGCCCTTGGGCGCCACCGCCGTGTGCATCAGGACCAACCCGGCGCCCGACGCCGCGCAGACCTCCGCCAGCCGCGGATCGCGCAGCCCCGAGACGTCGTTGACGATCACCGCCCCGGCCTCGATCGCGGCCTCCGCGACCTCCGGCTTGTAGGTGTCGACGGAGATCAGCGCCTCGCCGGCGAGCGCCGCGATCAGCCCGCACACGCGCTCGATCTCCTCCTCCACGCTGACGGCGGGCCGGTCCCCGCGCGCGGACTCCCCGCCGATGTCGAGCAGGTCCGCGCCGGCCGCGATCAGCGCGCGACCCCGCTCCACCCGCACCGCGAGCGGCTCCTCCCCGCGCTCCTCCGAGAACGAGTCCGGCGTCGCGTTGAGGATGCCCATCAGCAGCGGGCGCGCGCCGAGCTCCAGCCGGTGCGTGCCCGCCCGCAGGATCACGACTTCTTGATCCGCAGCCTGACTTCCTTGCGGCCCACGTTGCCGGCCTTGTCGACCGCCACCACCTTCAGCCGGAACGTCCCGCGCTTATAGCGGTGGCGGGAGGAAGCCGTCGAGGTCTTGGCCGACTTGTCGCCGTAGTCGACCGTGATGTGGTCGAGGCCGGCGCCGCCGGTGTCCTTGGCGCGCACGACGATCTTCAGGCTCTGGTTGGCCACGCGCTTGCCGGTGACCTTCACGCTCAGCGTCGGCGCGATCGAGTCGATCCGCAGCGTGCGCAGGCGGCTCCTGCTCGTCTGGCCGCGCGCGTCGATCGCCTCGATCTGCCACGTGTGCTTGCCCGCCGCGAGCGGGACACGCGGCGTGTACGCGTCGACGGTCGTCTCGGCCGCGACCTGGCCGTCGATGTACACGCGGAAGCGCTGCGCGCCCCACAGGTCCAGGCCCGGCCGCCAGCGCAGCAGCGGGCGCGTCTTGCGCTTGTAGTTCTCGGTCTCCTCGATGAACGGGGCGCCGGGCGCGCGGTCGTACACCGCGCCGGTCAGCGCGTAGGCCCCGGGCGTGCCCTGCACCATCGCGACCGCGAAATCGCCGAGCCGGTCGCCGCCGATCATCACGCCAGGATCGGCCACCGGGCCGAGCCCGGGGTTGGAGATCGTGAACTCGGGACCGAACGCGGTCGACGTGTCGTCCTTGTAGCGCGCGCGGGCGATGTCACCCGTGCGCCACGCGATCGCGAGGTCGCCGCGGTCCGAGGACGACACCTCGGGCTTGGTCGCGACCGGGCTCGCACCGCCCATCAGGCCCGCGGGCTGGAAGTGGTCACGCGTGAGCCAGGAACCGACCGGCAGCGTGCCGGTGTTGGCCTGGCTGGCGCTGATGCCCACGCCGTCGCCGTTGATGTCCACCTTCGGCGCGTCCGCGGACAGGCCGCCGTCGATGAACTCCGCCGCCTCGAACAGCGAACCGATCAACCGCCGGCCGACCGTGCGCGAGGCGCCGAGGTCCTGCCGGAAGACGACCCACGCGAAGGAGCCGTCCTCCTCGATGTCGATGTCGGGCGAGTCGGCGCTGCCGCCGCCCTCGATGTTGAGCAGCTGCGGGAACGCGGAGAGTGTGAGCCCGGTGACCCGGCGCGCCCACACGCGCGTGTGCCCGGGGGCCAGGTCGCCCCAGGTGACGACGGCGTAGCCCTCGGCGCTGACCGCGACCCGCGGCCGCAGCGCACCGGTGCCGGCTTCGAGCTCGGGAGCGACGTCCAAGGGCGCCGCGACCGTCGTCCAGGTGCTGTCCTGCAGGCGCGAGGCGTAGACGTTGCCGTCCTGCTGCCAGGTGACGTAGGCCGCGCCGTTGACACCCATGTCGATGTCGATCGACTTCGCGTTCGGGCCGCCGAGCTGCGCGTGGGCGGCGAACGCGCTCGGCTCCGGCGTGCCGCCGGGAGCGACGTTCGCGTACACGATGCCGTCGGCGATCCAGGCCACGGCGAGCCGGTTGCCGTCGCCGGCCGCGACCTGCACCTCGGTGACCTCACCCGGCGTCGGGTCCACGCGCTCGGCACCGCGCCACCCGCCGGCGAACACGCGCGAGATGAACGCGTGCGTGACGCCGCCGTCCTTGCGCAGGTACGCGACCGCGCCGGCGCCGTCGCGCGCGAGGTCGACGTTGCCGACCCCGACGATGTCGGCGCTGGGACCGTCGATCGGGGCGGCGGGAATCCAGTCCGCCCGCGCAGCCGCGGGGAACAAGAGCAGGACGAGCAGCGGGGCGAGCAGACGGCGCAAGACGACTCCAGATCGAGGACACCAACCTCAAGGGCCCCTTGAGGTTTCTCCGCCGGTCTCAACCGGTGGGCAGCGGGAAAGTTACGGTGCCGGGAGGATGCCTTCTTCGCGGGCCTCGTCCGCGAAGGCGCCGACCTCGCGCGCGCGGCGGGCTTCGTCCCAGCCGAGCTCCTCGCCCATCGCCGCCGCCACCCGGCCGATCACGGCGCCGGTCAGTGAGCGCGCCGCGGTCAAACCGAGCCGTGTGCGGCGCAGCAGCACGTCCCCCACGGTGCGCGCCTGCTCGCGCCGCGCCGCGTACACGACCTCGGCCAGCAGGTCCGGACGGCCGGGGACGACCCGCTCCGCCGGACCGCTCGCGAGCACCTCGTGCGCGATGTGGCCGTAGCGGCCGGCGAGCTGCTCGCGCGCCCACTCGGGGGCCGCCGTCAGGTCCTCCGGCGCGACCGCCATCCCGAGCGGGAGCTCGTGCGTGATGCAGCGGGCGTCGTTGCCGTCGCGCTCGACGATCCGGTCGACGGTCTGCTTGGCCATCCGCCGCCAGGTCGTGAGCTTGCCGCCGGTGATGGTGATCATCCCGCTCGAGGTCTCGTATAGCTCGGCCTTGCGGGAGATGTCGACGGACTTGCCACGGTCGCCGGTCGAGATCAGCGGACGCACCCCCGCGTACGCGCCCGCGAGGTCGTCCGGGGTGAGCTCGGTCGCGAAGAACCCGTTGACCGCGTCGAGCAGGTACGTGATGTCCTCCTCGCCCGGCCGGACGTGCACGACGTCACGCTCGGGGTGGTCGGTGTCGGTGGTCCCGATCAGTGTCTGCCCCAGCCACGGGAGCACGAAGATCGTCCGGCCCGAGCCCGCGGGGATGATCGCGCCGGCGCTCATCGGCAGCTTCTCGGCGTCGACGATGATGTGGGTGCCGCGGCTGGGCCGGATCACGGGCACCTCGGCCTCGTCGTAGAGCTCGCCGGGCCGCAGGCGGTCGGCCCACACGCCCGTGGCGTTGACGACCGTGGTCGCCCGGACCTCCGATTCGTCACCGGACTCCGTGTCCCGCACGCGCGCGCCGACGGCGCGGCCGCCGTCGAGCAGCAGCTCGAGCGCCTCGAGCCGGTTGGCGGCCACCACGCCGAATCGCTCCGCTTCCGCGAGCACGGTCAGCACGAGCCGCGAGTCGTCGGTCTGGCAGTCGTAGAACAGGTACCCGGAGGTGGGCGACCGGTCGGCGAGTGCCGGGAGCAGCTCGCTCACTTCGCTCCCGGCGACGATCCGGTGCCGCGCGGGGCTCCAGTCGCTCTCGTCGGACCCGCGGCGCCGGCGACGGCGGAGCCGGTCCACCGACATCACGTCGTAGGCGTTCAGGCCGAGCCCGACGATCCGATCCAGCCGCTGGCCCTCGAAGGCCGGGACGATCAACGGCAGCGGCTTCGTCAGGTAGGGCGCCAGATTGACGTTGATCTGGCGCTCGAGCAGCGCCTCGCGGACCAGGCCGAGGTCGAAGTTCTGCAGGTAGCGCAGGCCGCCGTGAACGAGCTTGGACGAGCGCGAGCTGGTGCCGCTGGAGTAGTCGCCCCGCTCGATCAGCGCGACCGAGTACCCGCGCGTGGCGGCGTCGAGCGCCACCCCCGCGCCCGTGATCCCGCCACCGATCACCAACACGTCGAACGGCTCCCGGGTCAGGGTTGCGACGGCGTCGGCGCGAGGCAGCACGTGACCGCACGTTACCGTTCTCGCCCGCGATGACCGCTGGGTTCGTCCAGGCGCTGTGGCGCTTTCCGGTACTGGGAATGGCGGGCGAGCCGCTGCGCTCGACGCAGATCGACGTCCGCGGGGTCGCGGGCGACCGCCAGCACTACGCGGGCGGGCCCGAAGGGCGGATCGGCATCCAGGACCTGCCGGAGCTCGCGCAGTGGTCGGCCGCCTACCCGTTCTATCCCGATGGCGCGGTCGATCCGCACAAGCCTGTGCCCTACCCCACGATCACCGGCCCCGGCAGCGGAAAGGCGTTCCTGTGGGGTGACCCGCGCCTGGCGTTCGCGCTCGAGCGGTCGCTGGGCCGCTCGATCGAGCTCGTCCGCGACCTCGGCGCCGCCCGCCCGATCATCGTCTCCACCGTCGAGCCCTCGATTGCCCCTGCCGTGGCGGGCGTGAACGTCCAGCTCGCGCTGCCGCTGCCGGACGCGGGCGGCTGGGCCGGAACCGAGCTGATCTTCCGCGACGGGGTGCGGCTCAAGCTCGTGGCCTCACGCGCGGACGGTCCGGGTATCGAGGCTCGTGTGGTCGAAGCCGGCCGCATTGTCCTCGGCGAGCCTGTGGTGCTCGGTTAGGCTTCCGATTCCCCGACCTTTGCAAGGAGGCAGTGACCGCCGTGCTGCGCATCGATGAGACATCCGGAACGCTCGTGGCCCCGCAGGCGTCCGGGCTCTTGGAGAGCCCACCGGACCGCGAGGAGCTGCTCGGCCTCATCACGTCCTCCTGGGACGCGTTTTCCGCCGAGCTCGGCCTGAGCGGCATCCGCCTCCTCTCGCGTGAGCCGGTCCCCTACGTGGACCTGCTCGGCTTCGACGAGGCGCGCAACCGCGTCGTCGTGATCCTCGTCACCGGCGACACCGTGGAGTGGCAGCTCGGCCGCGCGCTCGGCGCCGCCGCGGACGTGGCCTCCTGGGAGACGGAGCGTCTGACCGAGATCGCCCCCGGCCTCGAAGGCGTCGACGGCCGCGAGTCCCCCGCGCTGGTGCTCATCGCGGGCGGCTACGACCCGCGCGCGCTCACCACGATCGACTGGCTCGCCTCGCGCCACGACGTCCCCGTGTTCGCCTACACCGTCGCGATGGTGCGGTTCGGCAACGAGCGTCTGCTCTCGGTCCGCCGCGAACCGGCGGACGACACCGCTCCGGACGTCAGCTCGCTGCTCGACACCAGCAGCACCGCCACGGGAGAACGTCCCGCGCACGAGGAAGAGCCGCCGCCGAACCCGGACGAGGCCCGCTAACCGAAGAAGAGGCTGAAGGCGCCCCAGACCTGCTCGGGGCGCCACGGCACCGCCGGGCCGCGGCGCATCCGCGTGACCGGCTCGATCTCACGCCCGAGCAGCCGCAACAGGTTCACCGCCGCGCGGTTCTCCTCCGGCACCGCCAGCCGCATCCCCGGCTCGATCAGCGACGTCAGCAGCGTCGTCGCGCCGGCCGGGTCGCCGATGATCGGCAGCGCGCGCCAGGGCGGGCGCAGCGCCACCGCCGACAGATCGGGCGTCGCCACCGCCCCGTCAAGCGAAGCCAGGACGGCCAGAGAGCGGTCCTCGCCCGTGGCGGCCCGGTCCAGCGCGAGCACCGCGTCGCGGTCCGCTTCGCGCACGTCGCGCAGCTCGACGGTCTTCTCCGGCTTCGTCGAGCCCGACATGAACACGCGGTAGCGACCCTCGGCCTCGAACCCGAGCCGCTCGTAGAGCGGCCGCCCCATCGTGCTCGCCAGCAGCAGCACGGTCTCGATGTCCCCGAGCGCGGCGATCGCCGCCTCGGTCAACGCCCGCCCGAGACCGCTCCCACGCGCCCCCGGCACCACGGTGACGCCGCCGAGCCAGCCGGACGAGCCGAAGCCGACGGACGCCGCGGTGCCGACGATCTCCCCCGCGTCCTCGGCCACCAACAGCACCCCAGAGCCAGACGCGGCGACCAGCGTGTGCACGGTCGGTGCACGAAGGTGCAGATCGAAGGCTTGGCTCATCACGGCCAGCGCGGGCGTTATGTCGCCCTCTAGAGCAGGCCGGATCACCATCTGCAAGCAGCCTAACGTGCACTTCCGTTGCCCCTTCGGATCGCGAACGGGCAGACCGCGTGCCCCTTCGCGCCTGATCGCTTCACAACCCTATCCGTGGGTTTAGCGAACGGTTAGGTTCGCGCCGCGCCGCAGGAACGCCAGGCGCTCAGCTCAGAGGGGGAAGGGGATCACAATGTCGTTGGCCTGGATGGGCCGGCGGGTCGTGCGCTACTTGGTGGCGTGCGGTCTGTTGGCTGCGCTCGTGTACGCGCTCGCCAAGCCGGAGCCGCCACGCGTGGGGTACGCGAAGGCGATCGCCGGGATCCCCGTCATCAAGACCGCGCCCCCGCTGACCGGTGATCTGCGCCTCGGCGGCGTGCTCACCTGCGGCCCCGGCGTGTGGGACCAGCCCGCGACGTTCCAGACGCAGTGGATGCGGGACGGCCAGATCCTCACGGGCGAACAGGCCGCGACGCACACGATCACCCAGGCCGACATCGGCCACGCGCTGCGCTGCGACGTGACCGCCACCAACAGCGAAGGCTGGGGCTCGGCCGACGCGCGCTCGATCACGTACTACCCGCCGGCCCCGACCGCGCTGACGCCGCCCCGCGTCACGGGCGACCTGCGCCTGGGCCGCACGCTCAATTGCTCCCGCGGCACCTGGAACGACGACGGCGTCCCCTCCTACCCGACGACGATCCAGTGGACCCGCAACAACGAGCCGGTCAGCGGGCAGACCGCTTCGACCTACACGGTCACCCAGGCCGACATGGGCCGCTACGTCGGCTGCCGCGTCGCCGTCGGCGGCCTCGCCACCTCCACCGCGAACGCGCTCTACCCCACCGCTCCCGCGATCCGCTCGATCCCGGCCGTCACCGGTGATCTGCGGCTCGGCGGCAAGCTGAGCTGCAGCCGCGGCGTGTGGGACGACGAGGGCATCACCGCCTACGCCACGACCAAGCAGTGGCTGCGCGACGGCGCGGAGATCCTCGGCGCCACCGGCGACGACTTCACCGTCCGCCTCGCCGACATCGACCACTCGATCGCCTGCCGCGTCCGCGCGGCGGACCTCGTCGACTCCCAGTCGAGCAACGTCTACCCCACGAGCCCCTCGCAGCGCTCGCAGCCGGGCATCGAGGGCGACCCGCGCCTCGGCCGCACGCTGAGCTGCACGCGCGGCACCTGGGATGACGCCGGCCGCACCGGCGACTACACCGTCGGCTACGACTGGTACCGCCAGGGCATCCTCGTCGCCTCCGGCCAGACGTACACCGTCACCGACCTCGACGTCGACAAGCAGCTGCGCTGCACGGTCACGGTCGAAGGCAAGACGGAAGCCAGCAGCCCGACGATCTACGGCCTGCCGCCGACGAACCTGACCGCCCCGGCGATCTCCGGCGACGCCCGCCTCGGCCGCTCCGTGAGCTGCTCGCGCGGCACCTGGGACGACCCCGCAACGCCGTACGCCGTCACCTACCAGTGGCTGCGCAACAGCGTCGTGATCGACGGTGCCACCAGCGCGACCTACGCGATCACGACCGAGGACGTCAATCGCGGCCTGACCTGCCGCGTCACCGCCGCCGGCTTCACCAACCGCACGTCTTCCGGCACCACCGTCCAGCCGCCCGAGGCCTTCATCGCTCCGCGCATCGAGGGCGACCCGCGCGTCGGCTCCACCTTGTCCTGCACGCGCGGTGACTGGGACGACCCCGCGGTCGCCTACGCCGTGACCTACGCGTGGTACCGCGGCAACACCGCGATCACCGACGCCACCGCCGCCACCTACGTCGCCCAGACCGGCGACACCTCGATCAACTGCCGCGTCACCGCGTCCGGCGTCACGTCGCAGTCGCCGAGCATCGGCCTCAGGACCGAAGCGACCGGCGGCACGCCGGTCAACTTCATCGCCCCCACGATCTCCGGCGACCGCCGCCTGGGCAAGACGCTCACGTGCCGGCGCGGCAGCTGGAACGACACCGCGGCCGCGCCGTACCCGGTCACGTACCGCTGGCGCCGCGGCGGCGTCACGATCGGCACGCAGGCCACCTACACGGTCACCGCCGACGACATCGGCGTCTCGCTCAACTGCGAGGTGACCGCGAACACGCAGACGGTCGCCGCGAGCGGCAGCACCACGGGCACGCCGCCCGAGGTGATCATCACGCCGACCATCTCCGGCGACCCGCGCCTGCGCCAGGTCATGAGCTGCAGCCGCGGCGCCTGGCACGAGGACGCGGCCACGCCGTACGCGATCACCTACCGCTGGCTGCGCAACAGCACCGCGATCCCCGGCGCGACGGCCGCCACGTACACGATCACCACGGCCGACCTGGACACCAACCTGTACTGCGAAGCCCGGGCCGCGAGCCTCACGGCGAGCCAGTCGCCCGCCGTCACCGTCACCGCCCCGCGGGTGCTCCTCAGCCAGGTGCTGAGCGGCCAGCCGCGGCTGCGCAAGACGATGAGCTGCGGGCGTGGCACCTGGGACGACATCGCCAGCGACCGCTACGCCGTCACCCACCAGTGGTTCCGCGACAGCGTCGCGATCGCGGACGCCACGCAGACCACCTACGCCGTCCTGGCCTCCGACACCGCCAAGTCGCTCTCGTGCCAGACGCGCGCGGAGACGCGCACGCCGACGAACCCCGTCAACGGCGCCGAGACCGTCCGCGCGCCGCTCAACCGGATCGTCCCGCGCCTGTCCGGCATGCCGCGCGTCCGTCAGCAGCTCAGCTGCGGGCGCGGTGACTGGGACGACGAGGAGACCGACCGCTACAGCGTCACCTACCGCTGGTTCCGCGGCTCCACCGCGATCGCGAACCAGACCACGCCGAACTACACGCTCACCGCCGCGGACATCCAGCAGAGCATCCACTGCCGCGTCCGCGCCGAGGACCAGACCGAGGCGCAGTCGGCCTCGATCAGCATCCGCCGGCCCGACAACACGGTCGCGCCGCAGATCACCGGCGACCTCCGCCTGTTCCGCACTCTCAGCTGCACCCGCGGCGACTGGGACGACACGGCCGCAGACCGCTACGCCGTGACCTACACGTGGTTCCGCAACAGCGTCGCCATCCCCGGCGCCACCTCCGCCAACTACACGGTCGGCCCCGACGACATGAACAAGGGCCTGTACTGCCGCGTGCGGGCGGAGGACAACCTCGACGCCAACTCCGGCACGGTGTACCCCGACCTCCCGCGCGCGATCGTCCCGCCGCAGATCTCCGGCCAGCCGCACCTGCGCGGTGAGCTGACCTGCACGCGCGGCACGTGGGACGACACACCCGAGCGCCGCTACGCGGTGTCCTACCAGTGGTACCGCTCCGGCACCCCGATCAGCGGCGCCACCGACCCGGCGTACGTGCTCGGCACGGCCGACCTGGACCGCTACATCACCTGCCGCGTCGCGGCGGAGGTGCTGCGCGACAGCGCCGCCGACAGCCTGTACGTGTACGGCCCGTACGACACGGTGGAGCCGTCGATCGACGGCATCGCGTATCCGCGCCGCGAGCTGAGCTGCACCCGCGGCGAGTGGAACGACTCCCCCACCAACCCGTACGTGCTGACCTACCAGTGGTACCGCAACGGCACGCTCATCCCGGGCGCCGACGGGCCCGAGCACATCGTCGTGGCCGAGGACGTCGGCGGCTACCTGCGCTGCGCGGTCACGGCCGAGGGCCGGCACACCGCGTGGTCGTACTACGTGTACCCCGGCTGGGAGCCGCTGCGCGTCGTGCTCACGGCCGACAACGACGCCACCGCGCCGTTCGCGTCCAACGGCTACACGCTCCGCGTCCGCAACGACAACCCCGTGCCCGTGACCATCACGGCGCTCGAGTTGACCATGCCCGGCGGGTTCTCCTACCGCTCGGGAACCACGACAGGCGCACTGACGACGGACCCGGCCCTCACCGGCCCGAACTCGTTGACGCTGCGCTGGACGAACGACTTCCAGATCCCCGAGTCCGGGGAGTCGGTCGTCCGCCTCGGGGTCACGGCCGGCTCCGCGACCGGCGACTTCTTCGCCTCCGCGATGGCCGACCCCACCAGCGGTGACTTCAACAACCCGCGGACGGATCGCACGGCGCGCATCACGGTCGAGGGCGCCGAGCCCGCGGGCGGTGCGTGCACGATCAACGGCACGCCGGGCGACGACGTGCTCCTCGGCACCGAGGGCGACGACGTCATCTGCGGTCTCGCCGGCAACGACGAGATCAACGGCCTGGGCGGCGACGACAAGCTCTGGGGCGGCGTCGGTGACGACCGTCTGGAGGGCGGCGACGGTGACGACGAGCTGCGCGGCGGCGACGGTGCCGACGTGCTCGACGGTCAGGCCGGCGCGGACGTCGTGCGCGGCGGCGGCGGGCTCGACACCCTCACCTACGCCACGCGGATCGTGCCGGTGCGCGTGACCGTCGGCGCCGATGAGGGCGACGACGGGATCGAGAACGAGGGCGACACCGCCTCCAGCGACATCGAGATCATCCGTGGCGGCCGCGCCAACGACGAGCTGATCGGCGGCCCCGGCCCCGAGGAGCTCTACGGCCGCGGCGGCGACGACGTCCTCGACGGCGGCGACGGCGCCGGGGACCTGCTCGAGGGCGGTGAGGGCAACGACCTGTTGGTAGACGACGATCGATTGGTCGACCGTGTGTTCTGCGGCGGCGGCTGGGACCGCTTCCAAGCGGATCTGCTCGACCGCGTAGTCGGGTGCGAAGAGGCCATGGCGATCATCGGGGAGACGGAGTAGATGCGCCGGTTCGCACTCACCGCGGCGCTGCTGTTCGCGCTCGCGCCCACGGCTCAGGCCGCCAAGAAGCCTGATCTGACCATCAGCAAGGCCGCGATGGCCGGCGCGACCGTCACGTGGACGGTCAAGAGCGCCGGCGCGGCCGCCGGCAAGTCCACCACCGGGCTCGTGCTGTCCAAAGACAACAAGCTCGACAAGACCGACGCCAAGCTCGGCTCGGCGTCCCAGAAGGCGATCAAGAAGGGCAAGACCGGCACGGGCAAGGCCGTCGTCAAGACGCCGACCGGGCTCGCCGCGGGCCGCTACACGGTGCTCGTCTGCGCCGACTCGGCCAACAAGGTCAAGGAGAGCAAGGAGACCAACAACTGCCGGGCCGCATCGTCGATGACGATCGGCGCGCAGCCCGCGCCGGGCGGGTCGACCCCCGCGCCCGGCGGCAGCACCCCGGCGCCGGGTGGCGGCGGGACCGTCACCACCCCGCCGGCGTTCCAGCCGACGGCGGTGCCGACCGCGACGCTGACGGCCACGGCCACCGCGACGGCCACGCCTGAGCCGTTCTCGACCCGCCTGGTCGAGTCCCCCAGCGACATCTCGCCGCTGCAGAGCGCGCGCTTCGCGTTCAACGCCAACGAGACCGCCGACGGCTTCGAGTGCCGGCTGGACGCCGCGGCGTTCGCGGCGTGCACCTCGCCGGTCGTGATCAACGACATCCTCGCGGGCGAGCACGCGTTCGAGGTCCGCGCCAAGCGCGGCGCCACGTACGCCGTCGTCGCCCGCAAGGCGTGGCGGATCGAGTTCGAGGCGCCCGCGCCCGGCCCGACCGACGCGGCCGCCGTCGCGCCGGAGACGAAGGCGTCCACGGCCAACGACGGCGAGATCACCCTCGTCGCCGACACCACCGAGTTCCTCTACACGGGCACGACCCCGATCCAGAAGGAGGTCGAGCCGGGCGCGATCGAGACCGCGCGCGCCGCCGTCCTGCGCGGCAAGGTCACCCGCCGCAACGGCACGCCGATCGAGGGTGTGCGCATCACGGTCGTCGACCATGACGAGCTCGGCCGCACGGCCACGCGCACCGACGGCGGCTTCGACATCGCCGTCAACGGCGGCGGCTCGGTCACGCTCGCGTTCGAGCGCGAGGGCTACGTGCCGTCCCAGCGCCAGCTGGAGGTCCCGACGCAGGAGTTCGAGCGCGTCGAGGAGATCGTGATGGTCCCCTACGAGGACCGCGTCTCCGGCGTGGACCTGACCGACGACGAGCTGCAGGTCGCGCAGGGCTCCACGATCACCGACGGCGACGGCTCGCGCCGCGCCACGCTGCTGATCGAGCCGGGCACCGAGGCCACGGCCACGCTGCCGGACGGCACCGAGAAGGAGCTCGGGGACCGGCTGAACATCCGCGCCACCGAGTTCACCATCGGCGCCAACGGCCCGGCCGCGATGCCGGGTGAGCTGCCGCCGACGTCCGCGTACACGTACGCGGTCGAGTACTCCGTCGACGAGGCCAACAAGGACCAGGCCGTCGACGTCCAGTTCGACAAGCCGATCGTCACCTACGTCGACAACCTCGTCGGCTTCAAGGCCGGGACGAAGGTCCCGATGGGCTACTACGACCGCGAGAAGGCGCAGTGGATCCCGGCCAAGGACGGCGTCGTGATCGCGATCGTGTCCGAGTCCGGCGGCCGCGCGGGCGTGGACGTCACGGGCGACGGCGTGGCCGACTCCGCCGCGGTGCTCGCCACGTTCGGGATCGACAACGACGAGCTGGCCAAGCTCGCCGACCTCTACAACCCGGGCAAGAGCCTGTGGCGCGCGGCCATCACGCACTTCACGCCGTGGGACTACAACTGGCCGTACGGCCTGCCGGACGGCGCGGGCGGCCCCGACCAGGGCGGCCCGGACGACGGCGACCCCGACGGGGACGACCCGTGCGGGCAGAGCGGCTCGATCATCCTCTGCGAGGACCAGGTCCTCGGTGAGCAGGCGGCCATCGCCGGCACGCCGTACACGCTCGTCTACCAGTCCGATCGCGTTCCCGGCCGCCGCACCGGCGAGTCGCTCGAGATCCCGCTGACGGGCGCCACCCCGCCCGGCACGCTGGCGCGCGTGGACCTCACGATCGAGGTCGCGGGTCGCACGATCACCGAGTCCTTCTCGCGCGGGGCCAACCTGCGCAAGACGTTCATCTTCGACGGCAAGGACGCCTACGGGCGTGACGTCCAGGGCCGCCAGAAGGTCGACGTGACGATCGACTACGTCTACCCGGCCGTCTACCGCGCGCCGAGCACGTTCGGCTCCTCGTTCGCCGCCATCGGCGGCGCGGTGCTGTCCGCCAACCGGACGCGCCAGGAGATCAACGTCGGCCAGCGCTGGAGCGGCACCGTCGGTGGCATCAGCGCGCCGCCGAGCGCGCTGGCGGGCTGGAGCGTCGACGTCCACCACACGTATGACCCGGTGGGCCGCACCCTGTACATGGGCGACGGCTCCAAGCGCAGCGCGCAGGCCCAGAACTTCGACGTCATCTCGACGACGAAGACCGGCCTCAACGCGCCCGAGGGCATGGCCACCACGCCCGAGGGCGACCTGCTGGTCGCTGATTCGAGCGCACACGTGATCCGCCGGATCGCCCCGGGCGGGGCGATGACGGTGGTCGCGGGCACGGGCACGGCGGGTGACGCCGGCGACGACGTCCCCGCCGCCGCGGCGCAGTTCGACCACCCGTCGGACGTCGCGGTCGGGCCCGACGGCGCGCTGTACGTCGCCGACGAGGGCAACAACCGCATCCGCCGGATCTTCAACGGACGCGTCACGACGATCGCCGGGACGGGCGAGGCGGGCTACAGCGGCAACGGCCGCAGCGCGCTGCTGGCCGAGCTCGACGAGCCGTCCGACGTGGCCGTAGACGGAGACGGCGCCGTCTACATCGTCGATCGCGCCAACCACGCGGTGCGGCGGATCGGCTCCGACGGGCTCATCACGACGCTGGCCGGTAACGGCTCCCCCGGCTTCGGCGGGGACGGCGGCGTGGCCACGGGCGCGAAGCTGCGCTCGCCGCGCGACGTGGCGGTCCGCGAGAGCGACGGCAGCGTGTTCGTCGCCGACGGCGGCAACCACCGCGTGCGCCGGATCGACCCGGACGGGTCGATCGAGACGGTCGCCGGTGACGGCAGCGACGGCTACCGCGGGGACGGCCAGGACGCGACGTCCGCGTCGCTGGACACGCCCAGCGCGATGATCCCGACGCGCGACGGCGGCCTGCTCATCGCGGACGCCGGCAACGCGACGCTGCGCAAGGTCGCGCCGCAGGGCACGATCGACACCGTCGCGGGCAACGGCACGCCCGGCTCGCGCGGTGACGGCGGCCCGGCGGCGCAGGCGCGGATCGACTTCCCGCAGGCCATCACGCTCGGCGCCGACGACACCATCTACCTCGCCGACTACGGCAACGACCGTGTGCGGGCGCTGGCGCCCTCGCTCCCGGGCCTGTCACTGGCGGAGTTCACGATCGCGTCCTTGGACGGCGGCTCGCTGTTCGTCTTCGACCGGTCCGGGCGGCACCTGCGCACGATCGACTCGATGACACGGGCCGAGATCCTGCGCTTCAGCTACGACAACCGCGGGCGCCTGACCGGCATCCGCGACGCCGCGGGGCTGACGACGACGATCCAGCGTGACGGCACCACCGGCGCGCCGACGGGGATCGTGGGGCCGTACGGCCACGCCACGTCGCTGACGGTCGCCGGTGGCTACATCACCCGGATCGCCAACGAGGCGAACGACCAGATGCGCTTCGAGTACGGCGCGTCCGGCCTGATGACGAAGTTCACCGACCCGCGCAACGGCGTCCACACGTTCGAGTGGGACCCGCTCGGGCGGCTCACGCGGGACGTGGAGGCCGACGGCTCGTCCCAGACGCTCACGCGCACGGTGGCCGGCGGCGTCACGACGGTCGCCCACGACACCGGCGAGGGCCGCACGACCACCTACAAGGTCGAGCGCACCAACGACGGCTCGATCAAGCGGTCGGTCTCCAACGAGACGGGCCAGACGACGGTGACGGTCGTCGGCAACGACGGCGTGACCACGGTCACCCGCCCGGACGGGACCGTCGCGACGTCGGAGGAAGGGCCCGACCCGCGCTTCGGCATGCAGGCCCCGGTGCTCGCGCGGATGACGATCACGCTGCCGAGCGGCAAGCGCACGACGATCGAGAACGCGCGGACCGTCGAGCTCAACTCCGACGACAAGCTCGACGTCCGCTACTTGACCGAGACCGCGACGGTCAATGGCAAGACGAGCACGACACGGTTCGAGAAGGCCACGAACCGGGTCACGACGAGCACGTCCACCGGGCGCTCGACCACGACCGAGATCGACGCCCAGCGGCGGCCGAAGACGGTCTCGATCCCGGGGATCACGACCACCGTCAACACGTTCAACAGCCAGGGGCGGCTGACGCGGATCGCCCAGGGCTCGAGGACGACGAACTACGCCTACGACAACCGCGGCCGGTTGTCCTCGACGACCGACCCGCGCAACCGCGTGACGGAGTACACGTACGACGTCGCGGACCGCCTGACGGCGATCAAGCGCCCGAACGGCCGTCAGCAGACGATGGCCTACGACGCGCTCGGCAACGTGACGTCCCTGCTGCCGCCCGGCACCGGCGGGGCGCATTCGTTCGCGTACACGCCGCGCAACGGGCTCCAGAGCTACACGCCGCCGTTGCTTTCGGGCGCGGGGGCGACGACCTACAGCAACGACCGTGACGGGCTCGCGACCGGCATCGCCCTTCCGGGCGGGCTGACGGTGAGCTTCACCCACGACGCCTCCGGGCGGCTGAAGACCCTGACGCAGCCGCGCGGCGCCACGACGCTGGCTTACGGCGCCACCTCAGGCCAGGCCGCGAGCGCGGTGACGTTCGACGGCGAGCGCACCGGGTACGGGTGGGACGGCCCGCTGATGACCAAGTCGACGGCCGACGGGACGATCGACGGTGAAGTCGCGGTCACTTATGACGCCGACCTGCGTCAGGCCACCGAGACGGCCGCGGGTGTGGCGGCCTCGTTCGAGTACGACAACGACGGCATGATCACCAAGGCCGGGAACCTCACGCTCACGCGTGATCCCGACAACGGGTTGTTGACCGGTCTGAACGTCGGCAACAGCACCACCGCCGTCACCTACAACGAGCTGGGTGAGCTTTCATCCGCGGTGACCCGGCAGGGCTCGACGCCGATCTTCACCGAGAGCTACGGTCGTGACGGGTCAGGTCGGATCTCCACCAAGAGTGAGACGCGCCTCGCCGGCACGCCCGTGGGTTACACCTACGGGTACGACGGTGTGGATCGTCTGTTGGAGGTGCGTCGCGGCGCCGAGCTGCGAGCCACCTACACATGGGACGACAATGGCAATCGGTTGTCCGTGCAGCGCGCGGGTGATGCGGTGCCGACCGTCGCCAAGTACGACGCCCAGGACCGGCTCACCGAGTTCGGGCCGAACACGTACACGTACACGGCGGCGGGTGACCTGGCGTCGAAGGTCGGTCCCGGTGGCACCACCACCTATGACTTCGACCAGGGTGGGGCGCTGCGTCAGGTCAAGACGGCCGCGCTCGAGGTCAACTACGTCGTCGACTCGGCCGGGCGCCGGATCGGCGTCAAGCACGGGACCACGCTCGTACAGGGATTCCTGTACGGGATGGGCCAAGGGCCGGCCGCCGAGCTGAACCCGGACGGGACGATCAAGAGCCGCTTCATCTACTCGACGCGGCGCAACGTCCCGTCACTGATGATCCAGGGCGGCAAGACCTACCGGATCATCACCGACCAGCTCGGCTCGCCCCGGGCTGTCGTGGACACGAGCAACGGGGCGGTCGCGCAGGCGATCGACTACGACGAGTTCGGCCGCGTGCTGTCGGACTCGGCGCCGGGCTTCCAGCCGTTCGGCTTCGCTGGCGGACTTTACGATCGGAACACCGGCCTGGTGCGCTTCGGCGCCCGGGACTACGACCCCGAGATCGGGCGCTTCACGGCCAAGGACCCGCTCGCGTTCGGCGGCGGCGACTCGAACCTGTACGCGTACGCGCAGGGCGACCCGATCAACCTCGCCGACCCGACCGGTCTGTGGATCGACACGATCGTCGACGTCATCTCGATCGGGTACGACGTGTACCAGATCGGCAAGGGCCTGATGAATGGGTGTGGCGTGAACCCGTGGGACGTCGCCGCCCTGGGCGCTGACATCGCCGGCGCCGTCATTCCGGGCTTCACCGGCGGCGGCGCGATGGTGCGTGCCGCTCGCGGAGCCGACGCGGCCTCGGACATGGTGCGCGGCACCAACCGTGCGGGTGAGTTGACTTCCCGCTCGACGTTCCGCAAGGGCACCACGCAGGACAACTGGGACAACGCGACGCCCGGCCCGACCGGCGGACGACTGTGCCCGACCTGTGGCAACGAGGTGCACAACGCGCCCGGATCCGGTCAGCGCCGCGACTGGGACAACTCACACAACCCGTCATGGACGAACCGTGAGTTCGACCCGAACACCACGACCAGACAGGACGTGGTTGACAATTACAACGAAGGCACACAGCTAGAATGCATCCCGTGCAATCGCGGCGGAGGCAATGACGACTCCAGATTCGGAGGCGGCCAACCGTAAGGTGGTGCTCGCTCACTTCGAGCGTCACCTGGGTGAAACCGTCGGTGGGTGGAGCCAGGACGCGGCCGGCGTCCGGCTCCCCTTCGACGTGTTGCGCTTCAACGACGTGCCGCACTCCGGCTGCACGTCGTATGTGACGGTCGGATTGAGTGAGCACCGGTTGACTGGGCCGCGCAAGGACGTGCGGTTGGAGTTGATCATGGCGTTGCGCGCCGACGTCGCTGCGCCCGTCGCCGCCTTGGTCGGCATCGGTGAGGAGATCCTCTCGCGGCATGCACCACTGCTGCGTGGCGACGTGGTGAAGGTCGGCGGGGCGATCGAGTGGCTGTACGCGACCGTGCCGGTGTACTACCCCGACGCGCTGGCGCAGTTCGACGACGTCGCGGTGTGTTGGCTCGTGCCCGTCTTCGACCGTGAGGCCGCGTACGTGAAGCGCCACGGGTGGGACGCGTTCGAGGACCGCATCGCGGAGGCCGACCCGGACCTCACCGACCTGGGACGTTCCCCGGTCGTCTGAGCGGGTAGGGGCACGAGCGTGCCCCGCATTGCCCTCCACTGCTCGCACGAGCAGATCCCGCCTTCGCGCCTGCTGAAATCGATCGTCCGCGCCGAGCAAGCCGGCTTCACGGGCGGCATGTCCTCAGACCACTTCGCGCCCTGGAGCGTCCGCCAGGGCGAGTCCGGGTTCGCCTGGTCGTTCCTTGGCGCGGCATTGGCGTCGACGTCGCTGCCGTTCGGGGTCGTCAACGCACCGGGACAGCGCTACCACCCGGCGATCATCGCTCAGGCCGCCGCGTCGTTGAGTGAGATGTTCCCGGAGCGGTTGTGGGTGGCGCTCGGGTCGGGCGAGTTCTCCAACGAGCACATCACGGGCGACCGCTGGCCTTCGAAAGCTGACCGAAATGCCCGCCTGCGGGAGTGTGTCGACATTATGCGCGCGCTGTTTGCGGGTGAGGAAGTCTCACACTCCGGATTGGTGACCGTCGACCGTGCGCGGCTCTGGACTCGCCCCGCGGTGCCGCCTGAGTTGCTGGTGGCGGCGGTGAGTGAGAAGACCGCGGCGTGGGGATCGGAGTGGGCGGACGGGTTCGCGACGGTGAACGCGCCCGTCGAGCAGCTCCAGCGGATGCTGGACGCGTTCGGCCGCGCGGACTGCCGGCGCGTGTTGCAGGTCCACGTGTCTTGGGCGCCGACCGACGAGGAGGCGCGCGAGATCGCCTACGACCAATGGCGCACGAACGTCTTTGATCCGCCGGTGTGCTGGGATCTGGACTCGCCCGAGGCCTTCGACGCGGCCGCGAAGCTCGTCACGCCGTCAGATCTGGAAGGCAAGGTCTTGATCTCGAGCGATCTCGCGCAGCACGCGGCGTGGCTGCAGGAATTCGCGGCGCTCGGGTTCTCCGACATCGCCATCCACCACGTCGGCCAGGATCTGGACCCGTTCATCGACGCATTCGGTGAGCACGTGTTGCCGGAGCTCGTATGAGTGTCAAGGCCTCCAGTGACCTGTGGTGGAAGGACGCCGTCGTCTACTGCCTCGACGTCGAGATGTTCTATGACGCCGACGGCGACGGGTGTGGTGACCTGGTCGGGCTGACCGAGCGGGTGGACTACCTCGCCGGGCTCGGTGTGAGTGTGCTGTGGCTGATGCCGTTCTATCCGTCACCGAACCGCGACGACGGTTACGACATCACCGACTTCTACGCCGTGGATCCCAAGCTGGGGACGTTGGGTGATTTCGTCGAGCTCGTGCGCACGTGCCGGGACCGCGGCATCCGCGTGATCGTCGACTTCGTCATGAACCACACGTCCGACCAGCACCCGTGGTTCCAGGCGGCGCGGTCCTCCCCGGACTCCCCGTACCGCGACTTCTACGTGTGGCGCGACGAGCGGCCCGAGGAGAAGCCCGGCTCCGTGGTGTTCCCGGATCAGGAGACTTCCACCTGGGCGTTCGACCGCAAGGCCGGGCAGTACTACCAGCACAGCTTCTACAAGCAGCAGCCCGACTTGAACCTGGGCAATCCGGCCGTGCGCGACGAGCTCGCGCAGGTGATGGGGTTCTGGCTCCAGCAGGGGCTGTCGGGGTTCCGCATTGACGCCGTGCCGTTCCTGATCGAGGGCGCGTTGGACGATCCGCACCAGATCATGCGGGACCTGCGGGCGTACGTGAACCGGCGCGTCGGTGACGCCGTGCTGCTCGGCGAGGTGAACTTGCCGCCCAAGGACGTGCGCGCATTCCTGGGCGACGAGGACGGCGACGAGCTGCACATGGTTCTGGACTTCATCGGCAACCAGGCGATGTATCTGTCGCTCGCCCGCGGGTCGGCGGAACCGCTGGCGACCGCGTTGCGCGACTTCCCGGCGTTGCCGGAAGTGGCCTCGCTGGGGCGGTTCGTCCGCAACCACGACGAGCTCACGCTCGACAAGCTCTCCGAGGACGAGCGCGCGGAGGTCTTCGCCCGGTTCGGGCCGGACGAGTCGCTGCAGCTGTACGGGCGCGGGCTGCGGCGGCGGCTCCCGCCGATGCTCGACGGCGACGAGCGCGCGCTGCGCATGGTCTACTCGCTCGCCTTCTCCCTGCCGGGAACGCCGGTGCTGTTCTACGGCGAGGAGATCGGCATGGCCGAGAACCTGGACATCGAGGGCCGCTACGCCGTCCGGGCGCCGATGCAGTGGGCGCCGGACGGTGGGTTCACGCTGCCGGGCGTGGAGCCGCGGCGGCCGATGGTGGAGGGCGCGTTCGGGCCGGAGCGGGTGAACGTGAAGGACCAGCGGCGCGATCCCGGTTCGCTGCTGAACTGGTTCGAGCGGCTCATCCGGCGCCGGCGCGAGTGCCCGGAGCTCGGCTTCGGCTCGCTGACGGTGCTCGACGCCGGAAGCGACGCGGTGTTCGCGCACCGGGTCGATTGGGAGGACGCCACGATCGTCTGTGTCCACGAGCTCGCCGGCAAGCCGGTCACCGTGGAGCTGCCGGTCGACGACGGCGAGGCGCTGGTGGACCTGTTCGAGCACGCGGACTGCGACCTCCCGGCGACGCTGCAGCTCGAGCCGTACGCGGCGCGCTGGTTCCGCATCGCGCGGTCCGGCGTGCGGCTCCCGCCGTAGGCCGGACGGGCTACGGAAGGTCGTCGCGGCCGCGCAGCTTCTCGAACTGGCGGCGGTCGCGCTTGGTGGGCCGCGCGTTGCGGTCCACCCCTTGTGGCCGGGTCATCTTCATCTCCGCGACCCGCGCCTCGCGTTCGGTGCGCGAGGCCTCGGTCTCCGTGTACAGGTGCACCGCCGCGCTGGCCGGGAGCCGGCGCTCCGCCGTCCCGTTGATGTGCGCCGTGATGCGGATCACGCCCTGGCTGAACTCGATCTCGTCCCCGGGCTTGACGTCCTTGCTCGGCTTCGCGGGCGCGCCATTGACCTTCACCCGGCCACCCCGGATCGCATCCACGGCGAGGCTGCGCGTCTTCACCAGACGCGCGGCCCACATCCACTTGTCGATGCGTACGGGAGAAGTGTCCATCGTCGTTGACATATTGAACCGACCCTGGGACGGCAGCGCCGTTGTCGGGCCATGAAGAGACTCATTGCGCTACTTGCGGCGGGCTCGGTGCTCGCCGCGCCGGGGGTCGCGCTCGCCAAGCACAGCCCCAAATCGAAGGTCTACAAGGGATCGTTCGAGTACGTGGGTGCTGACGGCGACTACGTGACCGGCAAGTTCGGCAAGGTCCAACTCGTCGACGGCAAGCGCAACGACAAGCTGAGCGTGCACGTGCGCCGGCTCGCCGCGAAGCAGACGTACGTCTACCGGCTCCAGTCCGCGCCGTCCGCGTGTGCCGCCGACGCGCCCGGGGGCACCGACGTGCCCGGCTGGACCTACCGCAAGCTCAAGACGTCCCGCTCCGGCGTGGGGAACGCGACCGCCCGCTCACGGACCTTCACGGTGAGCAAGACGCAGCGCTATTTCGTGGGCGTCTTCCTGGCGGGCCCGAACGGCGCGCCGGGCGAGCTCATCCTCTGCGCCGAGCTCAACACGCCCAAGGCCAAGAAGAAGCCTTCCAAGCCGGCGAAGCCCGCCAAGCCCGGGAAGCCGTCCAAGCCTGCGAAGCCCGGGCCGTCCAAGCCGGCGACGCCCGCTGAGCCCGCCACTCCGGCCGAGCCCGCCGAACCGGCCAAGCCCGACAAGCCGCGGGGCAAGAGCGACGACGCGCCGCGCGGCAACGCCAACGGGCACGACAAGGACAAGCCCAAGTCCAAGGGCAAGCCCGCGCGTTAGGAGGAGGCGTCGGTCCGCCGCACGCGCTGCGGCGGACCGGCGAAGCGTGTCGGGGTGTTAGCTGCGGTCGAGCCAGCGCGCCAGCGCGGCGCCGCCGACGAGCGTCACTTCGCCGTTGGCGTCGATCCAGTCCCGCACGCGCAGCTCGCGCACCAGGCCGAGCGCGTCGCTCGGGCCCGGGCCCTCACCGTGGGCGGTCAGCATCGACGTGCCCGGCTCGATGCTCCAACGGCCCGAGTCCAGCGCGGCCAGCGCCCGACCCTGCTCGTCCGTCGGCGTGTCCAGCGGGTCCGGCCCAGCGCTGCTCAGCGCGTCGTCCCACGTCTTCGAGGGCTTCGACGAGGCCGGCTTCGATTCCGAATCCGAGGTCGGCGAAGGGTTGGGGCTGTCCGGCGGGAACGGCATGTCGCCGAGATTGTCCATCTGGGCGCGCAGCCAGTCACCCGCGCCGTCGACGAACCGCTTGGCCCGGTCCGCGTCGACCCCATACGTCCGGGCGACATCCTCGAAGTCGCCGGTCTGGAAGCGCGCGATGCCGCGCTGCACCTCGTCGGCGATCTCGCGCAGCGCTTCCTCGAAGCTCTTCGGCTTGTCTTCGTCGTCCATGCGGGTAAGGATCGCAGCGCAACATGTTGCCTAGATCAATCTGGCTCGTCGGCCTCCTCACCGCTCTCGCCGGCTGCGGCTCGTCAGGTTCGTCCGCGTCTTGCGCCGTGGACCGCGGCGAGCTCCCGTCCTGGGCGACCACCGGCTTCTCCGAGCCGCATCCCCGCATCGCCCACGTCGTCGGCGACGCGGGCCGGATCACCGCGATCCTGTTCCGCGAGCCGCTCCGCGCCGAACGTCCCGGCGAGCAGCTGAACAAGGTCCTCTGGGTCTCCAAGGACCCACAGCAGCCGCTGTCCGACCTGAAGATCCGCGCGCGCTCCGGCGACACCGTGCTCGACCGCACCGTCCCCGGCGGCCCTGGCCCTTCGACCGTGGATCTGCCGAAGGGCTGCTGGGAGCTGACGCTGACCTGGTCGGGCCGCACCGACCACCTGAACCTGCAATACCGCTAGGGATTCACCAGCACCCGGGTCGTCTTCGAGGCGCCCTGCGCGTACGGATAGTCAGACTCCGCCGGCACCAGGACACGGAACGTGTACCTGGAGCGCACCGTCGTCCCGGTGAACCGGTACCGATAGGTGAAACGCCCGTCCTTCGCTCTCGCCCGCGCGTTGCCAAAGGTCGTCCACCCCCGCCGCGTGAGCGCTTGGAGTGTCACCAGCTTCCCGGTCTCCGGGATCGGCCCCGACTTCACCCGTCCCTTGAACACCACCTCGTCACCGTTGCGCAGCGAGCGCCGATCAGGCCGGATCGTCGCGGCGGCTTTGACCCTGACCTCGACGTCCTTCGCCGCGGGCTGGGCGGTCGGACTCCCGCCATAGCTGAACCGGATCGTCCTCGAGGCGCCCGCGGGCACCCGGAACGAGAACGTCCCGTTCTTGGCGGTGTGTGCCGTCCCGACCGACTGCCACGGCCGCGCCGGCGCATCCACACGCTCCAGTACCTCGACCGGCACGTTTGCGATCGGATTCCCACCCGGATACACGAGCCGGCCGCTGAGCACCGCCCTGTCCCCGAACCGCAACACCGGCCGGGCATCCAGCTTGCCCTTGCCTTTCGCCTTCCCCGCGGTGAGCGTCGTCGCCACCCGCACGGGCAGCGTCACCCTCAGCACGTTGCCGTCAGGCGCCTTCACGATCGTCCGCTCGTTCTCCGCGTGATCGATCACCCGCGCCCTGACCTCGTAGCTCCCCTTCGGATACAGCGAGTCGTCCAGCACGGCCGAGTAGCTGCCGCCGTTGCCTTCAACCGTGAGCGAATGCCACACCGATTCGCCGTCGCGCCGCACCTCGAGCTCAACCCGGGCCACCCCGGACGTCGCATCCCCGGCCTTGACGCGGATGCGCGTCGGATCACGCGGATCGAACGACTCGAACTCCCCTGTAGGCGCGGTCGCATCGAACCGCAACGGCGTCGTCGCCGCCGCGTTCGCCGGGTTCGTGTTCCCGGCCGCGTCCCGATGCGCAACCCGCAACACCCAAGCCCCTTCCCCCGGCACGCTCACGCTTTCTCGCGTGACCCCTTCAGCGAACGTACTCGAAGCGCTGACGCAGCCGCGAATGTCATACGCCGCGTTTGTCGCTGGGCAGTACGCGTACTCGTTCCCCACGATCGGCGCCACATCCTCGGCCGGAAGCCGGGCCCATGCAACGTCGAAACGATTCGCCACGCGCCATCCACCGGCGTCCTCAAGCCGAAGCTCACGCGGGGCGACGGGCGGCGTCCGGTCGATGCGCAACGTGAACTCACGCGACGCCGTAAGTCCAGCGGGATCGCGCGCCTCAACCGTGAGCGTCTGTGTACCTTCAGCCAAGCTATCCCGTGGAATACGTGCCAGGAGACGCGTGTTCACCCCGGCGCAAGGGGTCGGGCTGATGTTGGTCGCAGCGTCGTAACACGGAGTTCGGGACGCGTCCAACTCCCGGCTTCCCCCGCGGACCGACAAAGCCGCGATCCCGACATTGTCGTCAGCGGCGATCTCAGCCACGTCAACTCCCCCCGGACGCCATTGCGACGAAGGCGCGGTCAACCCGGCAATCGTTGGGACGCTTACATCTTGAAGGGTGATGTTCTCCTTCCCGAGGGCGAGGTGCTCCGTGAGCTCGGAACCACCCCCATGTCCGCCCATCGCACATCCCGCGGCCCGGTGGCACCGCAGCCCGACGGCGATCCTGTTTGACGGAATGATCTCAGCGCTCACCGTCGTGGGTCCCGGGTAGACCGCAGGAACCGTCGCGCGAGTCTCTCCCGTGTCTGCATCCCAGACCTCGGCGGTGAATTGACGGCCCAAGGCCGCTACCGGCCCTGAAAAAGGCGGTTGGGAGTACCCGTGCGCGTAAAACCCCACGACCCGTGTCGCACGCGGCGCTGCGAACTGCCATGCAACATGACTACCAAGTGGCATCACGGAGGGCGTCGAAATGTTTCCAAACGCCCCGACCGTGATCATCGGGGCGTTACTCGAGTCCACGCAGTGCATGAAGCTCGTAAATCCTCCGGGCGATCCACTTGCTCCGGAGAGCGACTGCCAGAACCCCGGTGTCGATCGACCTTCAACGCAGTGCTTGACCACGTACGTGTTTGCCGGCAGCGCGTCGGCCGGGGTCACGCACAAAGCGCCGACGAGCCCGGTGACACAGAGAACGCGAAGCAGTCTCAATTCCATTCCTCCCCTCCGGCAATGTCTCCGTCAACGGGCGGGCAAGCAAGCGATCGCATGGTTGGTGTAGGCAATCTGCAGGGAAAGTTCTCCCCCACCTAACGGCGCGCGTGTCAGTACGCCGACATTCGGAGCGTCGGGATCAAGCGAACGGCAGACCCTCGAAGCTCGGTGGCCGGCCGTTGACCCACTTCGGGAACGGCGCGTAGGCGACCTTGTTGTCGGGCGTGTCCTGCTCCGGCCCCGCGCCGTGCTTGAGCGCGGTCTTATCGCGGACATAGAGCGTCTCCTTCGAGTCGTCGCGCTGCTTGCGCGCGCCGATCGCGAAGACGATGCACGGGCCCTCCCCCGCGCCGACGAGAATGTGGTCGGTCCCGGCCGGTGAATGGAAGAAATCCCAGGCCTTCAGCCGTCGCTCCTGGCCCTCGACGATCAGCAGCGCCTCGCCCTGGAGCACCAGAAAGTCCTCCTGGTTGTCCTCCCGGTGGTACATCCCGTTCGGCTGCCCCGGCTGGAGAACGCAGAGCGTGTAGCCGATCTCGGGGAACGCGGCCCTGCCGTAGTCCTCGAAGATGCACGCGTCCCCGAAGTACTCGTTCTGCACCCACGCGGCGTCGCGAATGCCGACCGTGAACCAGCCGTCGGTCGCCGCAACTCGTCCGGTTTCGGACTGTTCCATCTGCGCCTCGTCCATTCGACCAGGCTAGATCTCATTAGATTGCGAGAGACTTAGACCGATGAAGCGCTTTGGGCCGTTGTTCGTCGTGATTGGTCTGGCGCTGCTCGCCGGGACCGCCTGGGCCGCCTTCGAGCAGGAAGCACAGCCATACGCCACGGGCATCGATCCGTACGGCGTTTACGCGGCCGACTTCACCGGCGATGGTCGTCCGGACATCGCCGCGCTCAACGGTTCCACGAGCAACATCAACCTTTTCGTCCGGCAGGCGGCCGGTGGGTTCGCCGATGGCAGCACGATCGATCTCGGTAGCAACTCGGGCCCGAGTTTCGCCGCGGTCGCCGACTACAACGGCGACGGCCGTTCCGATCTTGCGGTCGCGAAGTTCGCGAGCTCTGCAGTCCCGCTGCAGGTGCTCATCCAGCAGCCCGGTGGAGGGCTGGCGATCGAGTCGCAGCCGGGTTCCGGCTCCAACGCCAGTGCCATCGGGGCCGGCGACTTCAACAGCGACGGACGTACCGACGTCGTCGTCGCGTTCTTCAACAGCGGATTGGTCCGGCTGTATCTCCGCAACGCTGCGAACAACGGTTTCGATGTCGGCGCGAGCTTCGGCACCGGGGCCGGCCCGCGACAGATCGATGTCGCGGACTTCAACGGCGACAACCTCGCTGACATCGCCGTGACCAATGCCGGCGGAAGCAGCGTGACCGTGTTGCTGCGTCAAGCAGGCGGAGGGTTTGCCTCGGAGGGCGCCGCAGTGCCCGCCGGCGCGTCGCCCCAGGACTTGGCGGTGGCCGACTTCAATCGCGATGGTCGCAACGACATCGCCGTCGCGAACGGCAGCGGCAACAGCGTCTCGATTCTGCTGCGAAATGCCGCCAACAACGGGTTCGCCGAAGAAGGCCCAATCGCTCTCGGTGCACAAGCGGTGGGGATCACCGCCGCCGACTTCGACCGCGACGGTCGAACAGACCTCGCCGTCGCCGGCCCCGGGCAGCTCAACGTCCTGCGACGCAACGAGGGTGCAGGCTTCACCGCGGACGCTCCCATCGCGATCGAAGGCGCGTACGGGATCGCGACCGCCGACTTCGATGCCGACTCGCGCCCGGACCTGACCGTCACGTCGCTCGGGACCAACCAGATGCGTGTGTTCCGCAACCCCGGAGCGGTCCAGCCGCCGCCGGTGCAGACGCCCGTGCCGACCCCGACACCCACTCCGCAGCTGCCCGAGCCCGTGGCCGGGCGCAACGTGAACGCGACGCCGATCAAGGGCACGGTCAAGGTCAAGCTGCCCGGCCGCAAGAACTACGTCGACCTCGCTCAGGCGCAGCAGTTGCCGGTCGGGACGACGGTGGACACGCGCAAGGGCACGGTGGAGATCAAGGCCGCCGGGAGCGGCGGGACGGCGAAGTTCTTCGACGGCCTGTTCAAGATCAGCCAGACGAAGGGCAAGCGGCCGCTGACGACGCTCACGCTGACCGAGGCCTTGAGCTGCCCGAAGGGCAAGAAAGCCAGCGCCTCCGCGAAGAAGAAGTCGCGGAAGCTCTGGGGCGACGGGAAAGGCGCGTTCCGGACGAGCGGGAAGTACAGCGCGGCGACCGTGCGCGGCACGAAGTGGCTGGTGACGGACCGGTGCGACAGCACGACCACGAAGGTCACGCAGGGGTCGGTGACCGTGCGTGACTTCGGACTCAAGCGGAACAAGGTCGTGCGGGCCGGGAAGAGCTACACGGCCCGCAAGCGCTAATCGTCGTGGTCGTCGTGGCCCTTGGGCTGGCAGCCCGACGCTGAGTCAGGCGTCGGGTCGCCAAAGTCGCGCCCGAACGCCTCCGAGAACTCGGGGCGCGGCGGCTTGCGGGCGATACCGCTACGCAGGTCGTTGGTGAACCAGGTGTGCATCACGACGGACCAGCCGTCGCAGTGGGAGTGCCAGGGCAGCACCGATCGTGCGTAGGCCGGCTCGGACCCCTCGCGCACGCGGTACATGAAGGCCACGAGCACCATGGGCCGGGGCGGGTCGTACCAGTAGACGATCGCCTCGGGGTGGCGCACATCCAACTCGCGGCCGTCGTCGTGCAGCTTCGTATTCCGCAAGTGGAAGAAGAAGGGCTTGGGCCGGTTGATCTTGGAGACGTGGCCCTTGTAGCCCTTCTTGCGGGCGGCGGCGACGGTCGGGAACAACTTCTTGGCGGAGCGCTTGGAGCGCACCCAGAGCCGATTCGCATCCGCGACGTCCTCAGGCGGCGCGACGGTCAGGTCCGGGTAGATCGACGCCGGGAAGTTCCACACCGCCGGCGCGGGAGCGGGCGCCGGTTCCTGCGCGTTCGCCGGCACAGCGCACGCCGCGACGACCGTGACCCCGA
Organism: Solirubrobacter taibaiensis; assembly: GCA_027587225.1. Taxonomy (GTDB): domain Bacteria; phylum Actinomycetota; class Thermoleophilia; order Solirubrobacterales; family Solirubrobacteraceae; genus Solirubrobacter; species Solirubrobacter taibaiensis. Next base: position 139,366 of record JAPDDQ010000009.1, on the reverse strand, counting down.
CACACACCATTCGCTTCAGCGACACCGACACGACAACCCCCTTCACCCGTTCCAGCGCGGCGGATGCGGCCAACAGGACCGCTGTAGCCCGCGCCGGAACCGCTCGACCCGGCGCTCGTTCGCACGCCGCTCCCCAGCCGTACTCGGCCAGCCCGCCGCGTGTGACCCGTGCAGCACGCGATTCTTTCCGTACGGGTTCGTGCGGTCAAGCGCCGCGGGCGGCCGTCGCAGCCAGCAGTCCATCCGGGCCAACGTCCGCGCCCGGATCCGCGAAGCCTCGGCGGGCCACGCCTCTCCGCGTGCGACGCCGTCACGGCGGTCGGAGGCCACGACGGCCACCACGTGCCCGCGCAACGTGGATAGCGGGATTCCGCCCTCGCGCGCGATGTCTGCGTAGCTGGCGCCGCCCTCGCGCAACGACCGGTATGCGTCGGCCGGCATCCCGAACAGGTGCTCGGAGTGCGGATGTAGCTCGAGCCCATGGAACACGTGGAAGAACTGGTGCTGGGCGAGATGCCCTTGGGTCAGCACCCGCACCGTGCGCTCGCGCAACACCGCGCGCTGCGGCACGTCACCCCAGCCGGCCAGCAGCCGTTCGACGAGCGCATCGAACCCGACACCCCGCGCACGGGCCAGCCCCGCCAACGTGTGGTGGTCGTCGTACAGGTACGCCTCGAGCTCACGCCCTCGCAACCCCAGGGCAGCTTCCAACTCGCGCTCGTCGAACGGCAGCCAGTGCCGGTGCACCCATTCCTCGTCCGGCAGCCAGTTGTGCCCGCCCCCGGCGGGGGCGAGCGAGTCGTGCGCCCGCGCCGGAGCGGCGAACACGCACATCACCACCAACGCCGCCATGATCGCCCGCATCACCGGGACCATACGATCAAGCGATGATCGACGAGAGCACGGACTTCGGACAGCGGACCGCGCGACATCTCACGGACGACGAAGTCCTGTGGTTGACGACGGTCACGCCGGGCGGGCAGCCGGTCCCGAACCCGGTGTGGTTCTTCTGGGACGGCGCGGAGCACATCCGCATCTACACGCTCCCGGGCAGCCTGCGCGTGAAGACGATCGCGGACAACCCGAAGGTGTCGCTGAACTTCCGCGGGACGGAGACCGGCGGGGACGTCGTGGTCCTCAACGGCCAGGCCGCCGTCAACCCCACCGCGGAGCCGCCGCACGAGCACGCGGCCTACATAGAGAAGTACCAGCGCGGGCTGGACAACCTCAAGCTGACGCCGGAGGCCTTCGCGCAGCAGTACAGCGTCGCGGTGGACGTGCGCATCACCAAGGTCCGCGGGTTCTGATGATCCGCACCGCCACCCTCGAGGACCTGGACACGGTCACGAGCCTCCTGATCGGCTTCCGCGACTGGTGGAACTCGACCTCACCCTCCGACGAGACGTTCCGGACCACCGCGGCCAAGCTCCTCGAAGACCCCAACACGGAGTTCCTGCTGGCGGGAACCGACGGCCTCGCGCAGATCCGCTTCCGCCTGTCCGCGTGGACGGGCGTCGAGGACTGCTGGCTCGAGGACGTCTACGTGCGCGACGAGGCGCGCGGGACCGGCCTGGGCAAGGCCCTCACCCAGGCCGCGATCGATCGAGCCAGACAAAGAGGCTGCAAGCGGATCGAGCTCGACGTCAACGAGCAGAACACGCGCGCGATCGGCGTCTACACGAGCCTCGGCTTCAAGATCGAGCCCAAGCCGCCGGGCCGCACTCTCTTCCTGGGGGCGAAGCTCTAGTACTGGTCGTGCTTGCGCCACCACTGGTAGGGCGGTCCCTGCGGCCGCCCTTCCGGGGTGTCCTCCCACTCCTCCTGGCGCCCGTACGGGGTGCGATCGAGGAATGACCACACGGTCCCGATCGCCTCGCTCCCGCGCCCCGTGGTCTCGTAGGTGAGGTACGCGTCGTCGCCGTCGCGCAGCAAGACCTGGAACCGGAAGAACTCGGTCGTGGCGCAGTACTCCTGGAACGCGAGATCGTCCGTGTACCACGGGATCTCCCAGCCCATCCGCGCTTTGTAGGCGGCGATCCGCTCCTGTGAAGCGCGGGAGACCAACGCGAAGCTGACCCCGCGCGCGTGCAGGTGGGCGAGGTGCGTGATCTGGTCGGCGAACATCGAGCACCCGCCGCACGGCTCACCGTCCTCGGGAAACCAGAAGTGATAGAGCACCAGTTGCGGCCGGTCCTCGAACAGGTCCAGCAACGACACGCGGCCGGAGGGCCCGTCGAACTCGAAGCCGGTGTCGAAGGCCATCATCGGCTGGCGCCGGCGCTCCGCGGCGAGCGCATCGCCCGCCCGCGTCGCGGCCTTCTCCTTCTCGATCAGCGCAGCGTTGGACTCACGCCACTGCTGCTCGTCGACGATCTGGGGAAGTGACATGCAGGTTGAGACTCCGCGCCGCCAGCAAATTCATCGCGGCCACGCCGACCAGCCCCAGCAGGACCGAGCCCGTCACGGCCACGACCACGCAGAACGCGAGGTAACCACGCAGGCCGACGATCAGCCCGCCGAGCGCACACGCGGCCGCCTCGACCCCACGCGCTCGCGCCAAAAGCAGCGCGAACGTCGCGCTGAGCGTCGGGAACGCCGCCACGATCCCCGCGACCCCGGGGCCGAAGACGTCCGCCGCCAGCAGCGCCGCCCCGACCACGCCGATCACGACCACCGAACCGATCCGCGCGTCGACGCGTCCGCCCGAACCTAAAGGGCCTGGCCCTTTGATCTTCAGCGCCAGCGCCGGAACCGCGCAGGCGATCGCCACCCACACGGGGACGAGCGCGATGACCGCGGACACCGCGGCGAAGGCCAACGCGGCGGCCCCCAGGCCCAGCGCACCGCCCCGCCGGACGATCACCCACGCGAACGCGAGCGCGAAGGCCACCTGAGCGGACACGTGCGCGGCGGCGGACGCCGCGACGGCGGGCCCGTCCGCGCCCAGTGACACGACGATGATCGCGATCGAGAACGGCATCGCGGCGATCGCGCCGCCCGCCGCGGGCCCGAGTCGGCGCTCCACCCAGGAGGCGAGGAACATCAACGTGGGAGCGGCGAGGAGCGGGGCGAGGACCATGGCCCTTCACCCTGGAAGACCCGACGCCTCACTTCCAGCGAACGTTTCGCACGGAAACCCGTGCGAAAACTAAAACGATCGGACAGTCGATCACGTAGCGGCGCGCCCCCACCCGGGCCCGCGTGTAGATGAACCCGCCCACCGCTGCGCACTCCTCCGGCCGGGAGAGCCGCACGCGCGTGTCACCCGCGCCGTGGCCGATCGCGACGTCCGAGTTCCACCCGCGCCAGGTCAAGGACCGTACGTGCCGGCCGCGGCAACCGAGCACGATCGTCCGCGGCTCCACGGCGCCGCGACGGCAGCTCACCAAGCCGAGCACGCGTCGCTCCACCGCCGCCGTCACCGAGAGCGTCCGCGTGCAATCGCGCTCCGCGTAGGTGGCGGACACCGTGTATGGCGTGCCCGTCAGCCCGACGCTGAACGCCTGCTGGAAATCCAAGCCCGGCAGGTCGGCGAAGTACCCGCGCCCCAGGCGGTCGAACACGCCCAGCTTCCACCCGTTCCCGACCGCCTGCCCCACGCCGGTGGGCGCGAGCGAAGCGGTGTAGGAGCGGCCGGAGATGAGCGTCGTCGGCACACCGTCGAGCCGCATCGCGGCGGGCGTGTCCGCCGGGCAGGCCGCCAAGGCGACCGACAGCGCCAGTGCGCCGATCATTCGCCGATGTCCTCGTCCCAGACCTCGGGGTGCTCGGCGATGAACCCTTGCAGCAGTTCGTAACAGTCGTCCGAGTCCAGATCGATCACCTCGACCCCGGATTCTCTCAGCCACGAGGCCCCACCGGCAAACGTGCGCGACTCGCCGATCACCACGGCCGAGATCCCGAACTGCCGGACGAGCCCCGAGCAATACCAGCAGGGAGACAGCGTCGTGACCATCACGGTGTCGCGATAGGACCGGCGCCGCCCCGCCCGCCGGAACGCGTCCGTCTCGCCGTGCACGGACGGATCGTCGTCCTGGACGCGCCGATTGTGGCCCCGCCCGAGCAGCTCGCCGTCGCGCGTGAACAGCGCCGCGCCGATCGGGATTCCGCCCTCCGCACGGCCCGCCCGGGCCTCTTCGAGGGCCACCGCGAGCATCGCCTGGACATCCATTCGTCCAATCTACGGGCTGGTGTGAAGATTTATCCCTTGGTCGGGTAGCAACACGCCCTCCGAATCGTCATATTTCCGCCCGCCATGAGGAGAGCCACGACGGTCGTGGTCGTCCCGTCCAGGACGATCGAGAAGTTCCACGAGCCCCCAGCCGAGACGCAGGCGTACGAAGAACGCCTGCTGTGTCTGCTGCTGAAGCTCCGAGAACGCAACGTCCGCATGGTCTACGTGACGTCGATGCCCGTGGCGCAGGACATCGTCGAGTACTACCTCGGTCTGCTCCCCGCCGACATCCGCGACGATGCCCGCGACCGGCTCACGATGCTCAGCACCGAGGACCCCTCCCTGCGCCCGCTCTCCGCGAAGCTGCTGGAGCGCCCGACGCTGCTCACCCGGATCCGCTGGGAGATCACCGACCACGAGGCCGCGCACCTCATCCCGTACGTCACGACCGAGCTCGAGTTCGCGCTCGGCTCCGAGCTCGGCATCCCGGTCATGGGCGCCGACCCCGCGCTCGCCCACCTCGGGACCAAGAGCGGCGGGCGGGAGTTGTTCGCGCGCGCCGGCGTCGCGCACCCGCTCGGGATCGAGCACGTCCGCAGCCGCGCCGACGTGATCGCCGCGATCGCGCGCTTGCGCGCCGTCCGGCCACGCATCGGGCAGGCGGTGGTCAAGCTCGACGACGGCGTCTCGGGCGAGGGCAACGCGATCGTCGAGCTGCGCGGCCTCGGCCGCACGGGCACCCGCGCGGAGCTGCTGAAGATCGCCGAACGCGTCGACGCGATGCGCCTGCAGGCGGCCAACGTCTCCCACTACGACTACTTCGACCGCCTCGAGCGCGGCGGCGGGATCGTCGAGGAGCGGATCGTCGCGCGGGAACTGCGCAGCCCGAGCGTCCAGCTCGAGCTGGAGCCCGACGGCGCGCGCGTCGTCTCCACGCACGATCAGATCCTCGAGGACGACCGCTGCATCGGCTGCCGTTTTCCAGCCGCGCCCGCGTACGCGGGCGCCATCACGGAGGCCGCCGAGCGGATCGGTGAACTGCTCGTGGCCGAGGGAGCGATCGGCCGCGCGGCGATCGACTTCATCGTCGCGCGCCACCGGTCGGGCACATGGAGCGCGTACGCGATCGAGATCAACCTGCGCAAGGGCGCGACGACCCATCCGCTGTACACCCTGGAGCTTGTTACGGGCGGGACTTTCGATCCACTCTCGGGCACCTTCCGCACTCAGGACGGCTCAACCCGTCACTACGTCGCGACGGACTATCTCGCTTCGCCACGTCTGTCGGCGCTGGGCGACGGCGCGTTGATCGCGCTTTCAGATCGACCCGGTCTGGAACCTGACGGCTACGGGGTGGTGTTCCACATGCTCAGCGGCCTGACCGAATTGGGGCGCATGGGAATGACCGTAATCGGGAGCACTGCGGCCGATGCCCAAGAACGCTTCGAAACCGTTCAACACATTCTGTTGAGCGCCGCGGCAAACCTCGGATCCGAGGTCGCGGTCGTCGCATGAGGTAGCCGTCAGTTTCACGAACTGGACGCGTTGTGGATTTCACAGCAACCGTCCAGTCAGTGTTCGTGGAGGCTACATGTTTTCTCGCCGCACCGTCGCTCTCGTCTCAGTCGTCGCCGCTTTTTCAGCGCCCTCCGCCGCAATGGCGGCGTGCCCGGATGAAGACGTCATGCCGGCGGCCAACAATCTGCCTGAGGTCCGTGCTGCGCTGCTCTGCCTGCACAACGAGCTGCGCGGTCAGCGCGGTCTCCCGGCGCTGAAGGAGAACGCCAAGCTCCGAAGAGCGGCAGCCGGGCACTCCCAGGACATGGTCGAGGAGGGCTACTTCAGCCACGAGGGCGACGGCACGTTCGTCGAGCGGATCCTCGACGCCGGCTACGCCCGCCGCAACGACGGCTGGTCGCTGGGTGAGAACCTCGCCTGGGGCACCGGCGAGCTCGCGACGCCGCGCCGGATGATGGAGGCGTGGATGGCCTCGCCCGGCCACCGCAAGACGATCGTCACCCGCGCCTATCGCGACATCGGGTTCGGTGTGCGCCTGGGCGTGCCGAAGGACGCGGCGGTCGGCGCCACCGTCACGGCCAACTTCGGCGCCAAGCCCTAAATGGTCCGCGCCACGCTGCTCCTGCTCGGCGCGCTCGCGCTGCCGGTGGTCTTCGCGCCCAACCGGCCGGAGACGACCATCCACGGCGAGACCCCGAGTGACATCCCGGACGTCGACCTGCGCGCCACGGTGGCCGCCGCGCAGGCCCAGGCCGGCGACGCGCCGGCGGACGGCATCCCCTCCACCTGGTGCGGCGACCTGGCCGCCACGAACAACACGGAGAACGCCGCCTTCCCCGCGACCGCGGCCCAGCTGAAGGTCGTCTACGCCCACGCCGCCGACCGGCCCAACCGCGCCGCGGGCTGGGTGGACGCGCTGCAGGCCAACGTGGCGATCGTCAACCGCTACCTGTCCGCACAGGCCGGCGGCACCAAGGCGCTGCGATTCGACATGGGCACGCGCTGCGGCGCGGGGTACGCGGACATCCAGGTCGTGTCCCTGCCGGGTCCGCACGCCGAGTACAAGGACAACTTCCGCGCGGTCGCCCAGGCCGTGCGGGGCGCGCTCGGCGACCAGGGCGGGCCGCGCAACGCGATCGTGCTCGCCGACGGGCTGTCCGGGATCGGCACCGAGCACGGACTGGCGGAGACGATCACCGGGGCAGGAGGCGAGCAGCCCGGCGCCGGCAACCCGCACAATCGCGGCGGGCTGAGCGCGATCGTCTTCACCGCCGACGCCGAGCCGCCCGGCCAGGGCGCGCGCGGGTTCTGGCCCGAGGGCTTCCTGCACGAGATCACGCACACGCTCGGCGCGGTGCAATGGGGCGCACCGCACTCCACCCAGCCCGCCGGCCAGCAGAGCCCGCAGTACGGCCATTGCTGGCAAGGCGCGGACGTCATGTGTTACGCCGAGGACGCCGGCGCGGCGAGCCAGCTGCGCAACGATTGCGCGCCGCTCCCGGGCACGATCACGGTCAGCTACGACTGTGGCCGCGACGACTACTTCAGCCCCGCGCCGGAACCCGGCGGCTATCTCGCCACCCACTGGAACACGTACGACTCGGCGTTCATGGCGGGCTGCGAAACGCTCGCGCCGGCCTGCGGCGGCGAGGACGTGGCGATCCCGGCGGCCCCCGCCCCCGCGACCGGACCGACGATCGCCGGCGCCGCGCGGCGCGGCACGACGCTGAAGGCGACCACCGGCGACTGGATCAACCGCCCGACGAGCTTCAAGTACCGCTGGCAGCGCGCGTCCGGAAAGACGTGGCAGTCGATCAGCGGCGCCGACCGCGGGAGTTACAGGCCGTCCACCCGCGACCTCGGGCGGCGCCTGCGCGTGGTGGTGGCCGCGAGCAACGACGACGGCACGACGGCCACGGCCTCCGCGCCGACCGCACCCGTGGGCGCGGTGGGCCTCAACAAGACCGCAACCGCGCGCTCCAAGCGAGGCCGCTAGACGAGGAGGCGCTGCAGGTCGTCCCGCAACGCCTTCAGTCCGTCCACGTCCAGCTTCGGGTTCGTGCTCTCCTCGAGCCCGCGCTGGACCGGCTCGGGGATCATCAGCGTCCCGCCGCCCATGGCTTCCATCACCTGGTCCATGGCGACGGAGATCTCCGCGTGCAGTTGCGCCTTCTCCTCCTCCATCCCGGCGAGTCTACGCCAGCGAGCGGCGCTCGCCCCACCGGCCTGGATCAGCGGCGCTCGCGCCAGACGCGCGGCGCGTCCGTCGCCCACAACGCCCACGCGACAAGCACCGGCTGGAAGAACAGCCGGACGAAGCGCTTGGTGTCCGTGTCGAGGCCGAACGCGTCGCGGTGCTCGGTGTACTGCGCGATGTTGCCGGGGAAGATCGCGACGTAGAAGGCGGCCAGGGCCGCGCCGGCGAGCGCGCGCCGGGGCTGCTTCCAGCTCGCGAGGAGCGCCGCGCCGAGGCCGATCTCGACCACGCCGCTCAGCAACACGACCAGGTCCTCGTCCAGTGGCACCCACGGCGGCACCTGGTTCTGGAATTCCTCGCGCTGGACCGTCAGATGGCCGGTTCCGGCGCCGACCATCGCGGCGCCCAGCAGGGCCTGGGCGCCCGCGCGGAGTTTGCTCACGCGACTTCCAGGACGACGTCGACGTTGCCGCGCGTGGCGTTCGAGTACGGGCACACCTGGTGCGCCGCCTCGACGAGTCGCTCCGCCTCCGCGCGCTCGGTGCCCGGCATATCGATGACCAGCTTGACGGCGAGCCCGAAGCCGCGGTTCTCGATCGGGCCGATGCCCACCTGCGCGGTGATCGTCGACTCGCCGAGCTCGGTCTTCTCGCGGCGCGCGATGGTCCGCAGCGCGCTGTGGAAACAAGCCGCGTACCCCGCCGCGAACAGCTGCTCAGGGTTCGTCGCGCCGCCGCTGCCGCCCATCTCCGTCGGGACCGCGAGGTCGACGTCCAGCACGCCGTCGGAGGAGCGGGCGTGGCCGTCGCGGCCCTCGCCGGTGACCACGGCTTCGGCGGTGTAGAGCGTCTTCATCGTTCTGCCTCCTCGAGAATGGCTTTGCAGGCGCGCGCGAGCTGCGCCAGCGTCTCGGCGTCGATCCCGGTCGCCGCGTGCAATTGCTGCGGTACCTCGACGGCTCGTTCGCGCAGCGCGAGCCCGTCCGCGGTCAGGTCCACGTTGACCTGGCGCTCGTCGTCGGTCCCCCGCCGCCGCTCGATCAGCCCGGACGCCTCCATCCGCTTGAGCAACGGCGAGAGCGTGCCGGAATCCAGGTGCAGCGCCTCCCCCAGCTCCCGCACCGAACGCGTCCCGTGCTCCCACAGCACGAGGAGCACCAGGTACTGCGGGTACGTCAGGCCGAGCGGCGCGAGCAACGGCCGGTACGCCGCGGTCACCGCCCGTGAGGCGGCGTAGAGCGGAAAACAGACCTGCTGCTCGAGTGCGAGCGGGTTCACCGCTCGACACCGTAGCGCACAACTCAGTTGCGCAAAACCTAAATGGGGCCAGGCCCTCTTTAGGTTCTCCGGTCAGGCACCGCGCGGACCCACGTGCGGAAGAAGCGCCGTTCCCCGGTCGGCTTCGGCGGCACCTTGCCCTTCTGGCCGAGCGTGCTCATGCGGCGCTCGAGCGGCGGCGCGCCGGGGGCCTGGGCATCCGCGAGCGGGGCGCCGGGGATGCTCGCCTGCTGGAACCGGACGTCCTGCTTTTCCTCGAACAGCCTCTCGGCTTCCTGCGCGGTGAACTTCGCCCGCTTGCGCAATTGCTTGCGGGTGTACGTCTTCGTTGACTTCGTCGTCATCTCGACCCGGGCACGCCACTTGGCGGCGTCCTGCTTGGGGATGACCGTGAGGTAGTGCTCGAAGCTGTGCCACCGCGATTGCTTGGCCTTCGCGTGGGCCTGCTTGGCGTCGTCGAACCGTGCTTTGTCGGTCTCGTCGAGGTACTCCGCGACCAGCGCGCCGCTGAGCTTCCGATTGCCGTAGTACGGCGTCATGTGGTGGATCGCCTCGTCGACGAACGCCGCCGCACCGAAGGCCGGGATCGGCTGCATCCCGATCTCCGTCGGCGCGCCGAGCGTCTGCCGCGTCGCGCGCAGGTCCTGCATGAAGCCGCGCGGCAACGTCCTGTCGATCTGCTGATCGTGCTCGGCCGACGGGCGCGGGTTGACGATGTACTCGGGGCCCGCGATCTCGTGCGGCGTCTCGTAATTGAGGTTGACGAACAGCGTCTGGCCGAGCGTGTCCTTGTGCATCCGGCGCGATGTCTGGATGCGGTTGCGGTAGTAGTGCACCTCGACGAGGATCTTCCAGCCTTTGCCGACGAAGCCGGCCTTGCGCAGGTAGTCGAGTTGCCCTGCCGTGCTCATCGTGCGCAGGGTGTTGCGGATGATCGCCGGGTCCGCACCCACCTGGATCACCATGTCGTATGCGTCATCCCGCTGGCGCAGCGATTGGGCCTCGGGGTCCGGGCCCATCGGTGGGTCGTCCGCGCCCGGCTTGCGCAGCGGCGGCAGGTCGATGAGCGTGGCGGCCTTGATCCAGTCGTCCTCGTCCGCCTGCGTGGCCGGGATCGATTTGAGCTCGATGGCGCCGAGGAACAGGCAGTCGTCGTCGAACTCGGGGTGGTCGGCCACGCCCTGCTCGAGTTGCTGGACCAGTGTCGACTGGATCTGCATCTCGGGCCCGGGGAACACCTGCGGTGTGGCCAGGGCCGTCAGCGCCTGCTCGGACTCGGGTGTGCGGGCCAGCATCGCGCTCACGGCCCGGTTGCCCGCACTGCGCTGAAGCGCGAGGGCGGTCGCGGGTGTCAGCGTCGCCGGCCGCGCCGGCGCGGCGCGCGCACGAGCGGGCGGCGGCGTGGGCCACACCGCCTCGTCCTCCGGTGGCGCGTGCCACGGACCCATGGCCGCGGAGCCTTCACACGGGTAGCGCGCACTGACAAGGGCCGCATGGTCGCGCGAGCGGCACGCCGTGTTGGGCGGCTTTCGAGTCTGTCAGTTCCCGGACGCGCTACAGCGCTTGGACCTCGGTGAGGATCTCCCCCACCGAGGACTTCGCGTCGCCGAAGAGCATGGCCGTCTTCGGGTCGTAGAAGAGCGGGTTGTCGATGCCGGCGAAGCCGGAGCTCATCGAACGCTTGAGCACGATCACCGACGAGGACTTGTCGACGTCGAGGATCGGCATGCCGTAGATCGGCGAGCCGGGCTCGGTGCGCGCGGCGGGGTTGGTGACGTCGTTGGCACCGATCACCAGCGACACGTCCGTGCGCGCGAACTCGCCGTTGATGTCGTCCATCTCCTTGAGCTTGTCGTAGGCGACGTCGGCCTCGGCGAGCAGCACGTTCATGTGGCCCGGCATTCGGCCCGCGACCGGGTGGATGGCGTACAGGACCTCGACGCCGCGCTTCTCGAGCTCGGCGGCGAGGTCGGCGACGGCGCGCTGGGCCTGCGCGACGGCCATGCCGTAGCCGGGCACGACCACGACCAGGCGGGCGTAGGAGAGCTGGATGGCGACGTCGGCGGCGCTCGTGGAGCGCGCGGTGCCGCCCCCGCCGGGCGCGGCCAGCGTGCTCGTGGCCCCCGTGCCGACGCCCGCGAAGAAGACGTTCGCGATCGAGCGGTTCATGGCGTCGGCCATCTGCTTGGTGAGGATGGAGCCGGAGGCACCGACGAGCATGCCGGCGACGATCAGCGCCGTGTTGTCGAGCGCGATGCCCGCCGCGGCCGCTGAAAGCCCGGTGAAGGCGTTCAGGGTGCTGATCACGACCGGCATGTCGGCGCCGCCGATCGGCACGACGGCGAGCACGCCCAGCGCGCCCGCTGACAGCAGGATCAGCCAGAACAGCAGCTCGGACTCGGACCCCGCCGCGATCACGACCGCCAGCGCGACCGAGATCAGCAGCAGGGCGCCGTTGACCACCGGCGGTGTGCGGATCGCGCGCTTCATCAGCTCCTGCAGCTTCAGGAAGGCGATGTTCGAGCCCCAGAACGAGATCGAGCCGATGATCGCCGCGAACAGCAGCGGGATGAGCTCATCCAGCGGCAGCTCTACCGGCGCGGCGCGGAACTCGACGACCGCGATGATGGCCACGGCCCCGCCACCGACGCCGTTGAACAGCGCCACCATCTGCGGCATCGCGGTCATCTTCACGCTGCGGGCGGCGGGCACGCCGACGGCCACACCGATCGCGACGCCGAGCACGATCAGGCCCCAGTCGCCGACGCCTTCTTGGGCCAGCGTCGCGCCGACCGCGATCGCCATGCCGACGGCCGCGATCTGGTTGCCCCGCACCGCGGTGCGCGGCCCGCGCAGCATCCGCAGCCCGATGATGAACATCGAGAAGGCCACGATGTAGAGCAGGCTGATGACGTCAGCGCGGCTCACGAGTCGGGCTTCTTGCCCTTGAACATGCCGAGCATCCGGTCGGTGACCAGGAAGCCGCCGATGACGTTGATCGTGCCGAACGCGATCGCGACCACGAGCAGGATGTCGTTGAGCACGCCGTCGACGTGCCCGATCAGGATGAGGCCGCCGAGTACGACGATGCCGTGGATGGCGTTCGTGCCGCTCATCAGCGGCGTGTGCAACGTGTTCGGCACCTTCGAGATCACCTCGAAGCCGACGAACGCGGCCAGGACGAGGATCGCCAGTTCCGTCACCAGATCCATCTACACCACCGCTCCGTTGCGCACGACGGTCGCGCCGGCTACGACCTCGTCCGAGGGGTCGAAGCCGAGCTCGATCAAGGACAGGATGTTGCGCGCGTACAGAGAGGACGCGTGCTCGGCCATCTCCGACGGCAGGTTGAGCGGACCGAGGATCTTCACGCCGTTGTCGGTCGTGTAGGTCTCCCCCGGGCGCGTGAGCTCGCAGTTGCCACCCGCCTCCGCGGCGAGGTCCACGATCACCGAGCCGGGCTTCATCAGCGCCACCGCGGCGGCCGGGATGAGCTTCGGCGCCGGCCGTCCGGGCACGAGCGCGGTGGTGACGATCACGTCGGACTTGCCCATCTGCACCGAGAGGGCGTCGCGCTGGAGCTGCTGCTCCTCCGCCGTGAGCTCCCGCGCGTAGCCGCCCGCGGCCTCCGCGTCGCCGAGCCCCTCGACCTCGAAGAACTTCGCCCCCAAGGACTGGATCTGCTCCTTCACCGCGGAGCGGATGTCGAAGCCCGTGACCACCGCACCCAGTCGGCGCGCCGTGGCGATCGCCTGCAGCCCGGCGACGCCGGCCCCCAGGACGAGCACCTGGGCGGGCGGGACGGTGCCCGCCGCGGTCATGAACATCGGGTAGAAGCGCGGGAGCTCGGTGGCCGCGATCAACACCGCGCGGTAGCCGCTCACCGTCGCCTGTGAGGACAGCGCGTCCATCGACTGCGCGCGGCTGATCCGCGGGATCTTCTCCATCGCCAGCGCGGTCGCGCCGGTGGCGGCGATGGCCTGCAGGCCTTCGGGGTTGCCGAGCGGATTGAGGAAGCCGACGAGGATCGTGCTCGAAGTGAGCTTCGCCACCTCCTCGGCCGTCGGCGGCGCGACCTTTGCGACCACCTCGGCGCTCCACGGGTCGCCGATCGCGGCGCCCATGTCGACGAACGCCGCGTCCGGCGCGCCGGCGGTGTCGCCGGCGCCGGACTCCACGATCACCTCGTGCTCAGCCGCGCGCAGACGACGCACGACGTCGGGCACCAAGGCCACTCGTCGTTCGCGGTCCACCCTCTCCTTGGGAACCCCGATGAGCAAGTCGGGGCGGAACCCTATAGGACGCTACGGACCTTCAACCGGCAACGGCACGCCCTGCCCCTGCTCGATCGCCAGCGCGAACCGGAAGCGCAGCATCTCCTCGGTCAGCGCGGCAGCCGCGGCGGCCACGCCCACGTCGTCGGTGCCCGTGATGATCCAGGTCGGGCGCTGCTCGCGGTAGGAGGTGGCGGCGACGAGCCCGGAGCCCGCGCCGAGCGTCTTCGCGACGCCTCCGTCGGCGTCGAGCAGCTCGATCTGGTTCCCGGCCTCGTTCATCCGCGCGAACACGCCGGACTCGCCCGGGCCCGCCTCGAGCGTCCGCGCGGCGATGTCCTTGCGCACATCCACCCACCGGCCGACGATCACGCGCAGGAGCTCACCGACCGACGACTCCAGGTTCGACCGCGTCAGCCCGCCGATCCCGGCCGCTTCCATGCGCTCCTCGACCTCGTCGCAGGAACGATCCTCGGGCGTCTGGCACACGACCTTGATCGGCAGCTTCTTGCCGTCGATGCCCGTCGTGAACGGCTGCGGGAACGAGCCCACGACCGCGCTCACGTCCGAGCTCGCGCCGTGGTGGTCGTACCAGATGCGGTCGCCCTTGTAGAGCTTGCGGTCGGCGGCGCCGTCGGGCGTCGCGATGCCGTTCACGTACGAGAACCAATCGACCGGCTTGCCGTTCTCCTGCCCGCCGGAGAGCCCGTCGATCTCGTCCACGGCGGCGCCGCTCGCGCGCACCTCGAACTGCGAGCGGGAGAGCACGTTGAGCACCGTGTCGGAGTCGGCGGCGGTCTGGCTGCGCGTGGGCGCGAGCCGTGTCTCACCGTAGTCCTGCGACACCGTGACCGAGACTCGCCCACCGGTCGGCACGGCGGCCTTGGAGCCGCAGCCGGCAATGAGGGCCGCGAGCACGGCGGCGAGGAGAACGCGTTTCATCGGGAGAGTGGTATACGACAGTCGAGCCTGATGACCGTAAATTTGACACGCATCTACACCCGGCTCGGTGACGGGGGCGAGACGCACCTCGGCGACATGAGCCGTGTCCCGAAGACCGATCCGCGGATCGAGGCCTACGGCACCGTGGACGAGCTCAACGCCCAGCTCGGCGTCGCGCTCGCCGCCGGCGGGCTGCCAGAAGCCTACGAGGCGTGGCTCAAGCGGATCCAGAACGACCTGTTCGACGTCGGCGCCGACATCTCCGTCCCCGAGGGCGGCACGCGCGAGCGCCTGCGCGTGCTCCCCGAGCAGACCACGTGGCTGGAGACCGCCTGTGACGAGGCCAACGCGGACCTCCCGGCGCTGAAGTCCTTCGTGCTGCCGGGCGGGACGCTCGCCGCGGCGAACCTGCACGTCTGCCGAACGGTCTGCCGCCGCGCGGAGCGCCGCGTGCTGGCCTGCGGGGACGCAGTCAACGCCGAGACGGTGCGCTACCTCAACCGCCTCAGCGACCTGCTGTTCATCCTCTCGCGCGGGGTGAACCTGGCGGCAGGCGCCGCCGAGCCCCTGTGGGAGCCGGGACGCTTCCGCTGAGCATGAGCGCGGCGGCGGCGATCGTCAGCGCGCTCAGCACGAACGTCGTGTTGGCGATCGCGTAGTCCACGGCCGCGCCGGTCCGCGGGAGCACGGCGAGGGCGAACAGCGCGAACAGCGCACCGGTGGCCAGCAACGGCCCGCGCACGCTGACGCGGTCGTGCTCGCCGAGCGCCAGCACCGCCGCCGACCCCCACGCCGACGCCAGCAGCAACCCGCCGAGCACGTCGCTCGGGTAGTGCGAGCCGACCATCAGCAGCGCGTTGACGGTGAGCACCGTCAGCAGCGCGCCGGCCGCCACGGCGTACGGCCGCGCGCGCGGCGGGGCGACGATGGCCAGCGCCAGCGCGAACCCCATCACGGCCGTCGTGTGCCCGCTCGGCCACGCCGCGGGCTCCAGGAACGGGACGTCGCGCTGCATCGCCAGCAGCGGCTTGAGCACCTGAGCCGAGACCTCGGCGCCGAGCATCGCGCCCGCGCCCAGCAGCCCGGCGCGCACCCGGCCGACCAGCACGCCCGTCGCCACGATGCCGAGCAGCAACGCGGCAAACGGCACGGGGTTGAACAGCGCGATGAGCTCGATCGTGTGCCCGGCCCCCGGCAGCTGTGTGAGCCCCATGAAGCCGTACAGCGCGTTGGCGTCCGCGGCCCGCAACTCGGGCACGTGGACGGCGCCGACATAGACGATGGCCGCGAGGGCGAGGAAGATCAGTGGGCGGCGCACCACGGTCAAAGCTACCGGGCGCGCTTAAGCCGGAGACGAACGTCCTCGTACGGCGGCGGGGCGACCATCCGCTGCCACCCGCGCGGAGAGAGCGCGTAGGCCCCGCCGTCCTCGCGCAGGATGATCCGCGGCCGGCGCCCGTTCGGGGCCGTCGTGGCCAACTGCGCCTCGGTCAGCGGCCAGTCTCCGTACTCCGGCAGCTGCGCCACCGCGCGCCGGATCATCATCCGCGACACGCCGCGGTCCAGCAGCGCTTTGACCATCAGCGCCTCGAGCACGTCCTCGAAGGCGTAGACGTGCGGGACCGCCTCGGACCGGGACGCGCGGATGTACCCCCAGCGTGCCCACTGGCCGATCGTGGTGCCGGAGACGCCGGCGATCTCACCTACCGCTCCGGCGAGGAACTCGCCGTGGGGCTTCACGCCTCCGGATTATCAAGCAAACGCACGGCGGCATCACGATCCGGCACGCGCAGCTTGCGCAGGATCGCGGCGACGTGTGAGCGGACCGTCGCCGGCGAGACGACCAGGGTGCGGGCGATCTGCGCCGTGGTCATCTTGCGGCGCATCAGCTCCAGCACCTCCCACTCGCGGGAGGTGAGCCGTGGCTCGCCCTCGCGACTCGGCATCAGAGCCCGCCGGCGCGGCGCACGGTCGCGGAACTCCTCGACCAGCCGTGTGACCAACGTCACGGGCAACGCGGCCTCGCCGGCCATCACGTCCTTGAGCGACTGCGGCAGCCGCTCGGTCTCCGTGTCCTTGAGCAGGTAGCCCGCCGCGCCCGCGCGCAGGGCCGCGAAGACGTGGCTGTCGTCGCGGGAGATCGTGAGCATCACGACCCGGGTGGAGGGCAGCCGCGCGGTGATCTCCCACGCCGCGGCGAGCCCGCTACCGGGCATGTTGACGTCCAACAGCGCCAGATCCGGCTGCTCGCGCAGAGCGGCGTCGATCGCCCCGGGCGCGTCCTCGGCGGTCGCGATGATCTCGAAGCCGCCGTCGCGCCCGAGCGCGGTCGTGATGTCCTCGCGCGTCGGCGCGTGGTCATCGGCGACCAGTACTCGTATGGGCTCTATGGCAGCACCACCTGCACGAGCGTACCTGCGCCGCGGACGGATTCCAGGCTGAACTTCCCGCCCACCTGCTCGGCACGCTCACGCATGGCGATGAGACCGTAGCCCGCGACCCCCAGGCCACTGTTGGCCCCGTCGCGGAACCCGCTGCCGTCGTCGATGATCCGGACGGCCAGCGGCGTACCCGAGAGCTCCACCCGCACGTGCCGCGCGCCGCCGTGGTGCGTGGCGTTGCGGACGGCCTCGGAGATGATCCGGACGAGCTCCGCGCGGACCTCGTCGCTCACGTCAGCGGCGGTGCGCACGTTGACCTGCACCTCCACCCCGCACTCGGTCGCCAGGCGGGCGCCGAGGCGCTCCAGTGCGACCTCCAGGCGCTCGTGGGCGGGCGGGACGAGCGCTTCGATGGCGCGCCGCGAGTCTTCCAGCGCGCGCTCGGCGGCACCCAGGATCTCGATCCCGTCGGGCGTCTCGCCCAGGCGGCCGGCACGGCGGCGGATGAAGGCGAGCTCCTGCGCGACGCCGTCGTGCAGCTCACGGGCGAGGCGGCGGCGCTCACCGGCGACGGCGGCCTCGGAGCGCGCGCGGACACCGCGGCGCAGCTCCTCGATCACACCCGTGAAGAGCGCGAGCCAGGCGGCGATCCGCAGGAGGTCGCCCAGGTGCACGTTCTCGGCGCCGATCGGCGGGAAGAGCGCGTAGTCGAGCTTGGCGAACCCGGCGAGGACCACCGCGATGGCGACCCAGCGCAGCAGCGGCTCGTTGCGGTGGTTCGCGCGGCGTGCGAGCCCGGCGGCGGCGATCACGAGGGTCCCGGCGATGGCGACCTGGACCGGGACGCGGCCTGCTCCGGGGGCGCTGCCGGCAAAGAGTGACGTGGCGGCGAAGACGAGAGCGGCGATCAGCAGACCCGGCGCGAAGATGGCTCGCGCCCGTACTCGTAACCGCTTGGTCGGCGCGAACGCCGCGATCGCCAGCAGGACGGTGCCTGCCAGGTTGCCGCCCATGCTGTAGCGCGCCTGTGACGGCGCCCACGTCCCGGCCACGATCAAGCCGGCAACACCAAGTGAGGTGGCGGCCAGGACAATGAGTCCCAGCGTCAGCCACAGGTGATCAGCGCGTGACCGCAGGCCGCATTGGCGCACCAGTAGTCCGACCGTCGTGACGGCCAATAACGCTCCACCAGTCTCGAGTGCCACCCGTAACCCGGGCGCCTCGAACGACATTCGCAGCCAGGGGACGGCCACGACCGCGAGTGACACCGCCGCAGCACACGCTGCGGCAAGCGACACCGTAGGAAGCGCCGGCCTCCGAGCCGGTCCATGCTCCATTTGTTCCACCCTCCGAACCTCCGAACCCGGGCGGTGTTCTACCGGAACGGACAAACCCTGTGCAAGCCCTCCGAATCGATCCGGCGCACTCAGGGGTTCGCTTTCGCTCCAAATCGCGTACTTCCTCTTTCCGGTTTTTCGCGCTGTGTGGACGTTTCTGCACACCGCTTTGCCGATCGACGGAAACGTGAGAGGCCCGTCAGTACATACGTCCAGTCTTGCCCCTAAGGGGTCTTAGCTGACAAGAAGAGGGCATTCCACCGATGTGCGGAGGCGGCCTCAGATCGACACTGAGGACATGTTCAAGACCGGTGGCGCCCTCATCGACGCGGAATCCGCCTTCATCCGAGCTCGCCGCGGTGCACGCCTGCGCCGCTTGCGCCGCGCCCGGGTCCAGCTCCCCGTCTACACGAACGTGCACCCCGTCCCCACGGCGGCCGGCGTGCGCGAGATCTCGCTGGACGAGATCCGCGGCACGCTCGAGCCGAGCCGCGCGAACCAGTTCGACGGCTGCTTCGCCCCGGTCCGCGCCTCCGCGCGGCGGCGCTGGGAGAGCCTGTGGATCGCCGAGGAGAAGGGCGTGACGCTCCCGCCGATCTCCGTGGTGTGCGTCGGCGACGGGTACGCCGTGCGCGACGGGCATCACCGCGTGTCGGTCGCCCGCGCCCGCGGCGCGGTGGCGATCGACGCCGCCATCGGTGCCTATTGATTTTGTGACACGTGTCACTTAGGCTCCCTCGCGTCCTTGACGGGAGGAGAGGGAGCCGATGATCGGTAGGTCGGTGCTCGCCGCTGCGGGCGTGCTGCTGTTGACGGGGGCGGCGCCCGCGGCCGCCGCGCCCGAGTTGACGCTGTCGGCGGCGCATGCGCCGGCGACGTTCCTGCGCGCGGCGGCGCCCAACACGACGCCGTATTCGGGACGGCTCACGCTGACCGTCCGCAACGCAGGCGCCGATCCGACCGACGGCAGTGTCGTCACGGTGACGCAGCCGCTGCCCACGGGCTTCAGCGGCCTCGTGAACAACCCGACGCTGGGCGCCGGGCCGCTGGCGGCGTCCGGCGCGGGCTGGACCTGCACGGCAGCGCTCGCGTGCACGCGCACCGACGTGCTCGGCCCGGGCGCGTCGTATCCACCGATCACGATCACGGTCAATCTCGCCAACAGCGCCGTGAGCGCCGTGACCGCGCCGACGGTGGTGGGCGGCGGTGACCTGTCGGCCTTCACCGGTGCCGACAGCATCCCGGTCGCGGCTGACGCTTGTCCCAACGGCTGGCCGGCGTCGTCGATCAACCCGATGGGCGCGGACGGCTGCTCCGTCCTCGACGCCGTGTGGGATGCGGGTCCGTTCGCTTCGCAGGCCGCGTTCGAGGCCAAGGTGCGCGAGCTGGCGGGCGCGAACGCGGACGCCCTGATCGCCGCGACGGCGAACCCGGTCGGCGGGCCCGACAACGCGTGCGCGAGCCGGATCGCGTTCACGTTCGACGACGGCCCGTCCTTCTACCGGCCACAGACGCTGGCCGTGTTCCGGGCCAAGCAGGCGCCGGCGACGTTCTTCAACCTCGCGGCGCGGCATCTCGCCAACCCGGCCTTGCACGCGTTCACGCTCGCCGAGGGGCACAAGATCGCGCTGCACAGCTACGAGCACCCGCGGCTGACGAACCTCTCCCCGAACGGGTTGCGGTTCCAGCTCGAGGGCGCGGCGGCGTTGATGCAGCCAGGGCTGCTGCCGGTCCTGCGCGCGCCGTTCGGCGGCACCAACGCGTTCGTCAACGAGACGGCCGCGTCGTTCGGGTTCGCCGGCGACGGCAGCGGGTCCGTCGGCACGCTGGACTACGACCCGGTCCGTACCGCGGTGCAGATCCGCGACGCGATCCTCGCCGGGCTGCGGCCCGGGCGCGGGATCGTGCTCCACGACGGGCCGATCGACACGCCCGCCGGGCAGGCCACCGTGGACGCCGTCGCGATGCTGATCGACGAGGCGCGGGCCCGCGGCTACTGCTTCGGCGTCCTGGACGAGAGCGGGCGCGTGGTCGCGGGCCGGTACACGGGCTCCGGTCAGCCGATCCCGGCCATCACGAACGCCGTGCCGTACATCCCGCTGGCGTACCCGGGGACACCCCCGTCCCCGTGGGCGCTCGTGCCCCAGCCGCTGCGCGTGGACGCGGCCCACTCCCCCGCCGTGTTCGTGCGCGGCGGCTCCGGCACGATCACGCTGACGGTGTCCAACCCCACCGCCGGCACGCCGTCCGACGACAACCCGACGGTCGTGACCCACGCGATCCCCGCGGGGCTCACGGCGACGAGCGCGAGCGGTGACGGGTGGACGTGCACATCCGGAGCGACCGTCTCGTGCACGCGCATGACGGTTCTGGCTCCCGGCGCGTCCCTGCCGCCGATCACGATCGGGGTCAGCGTCGCCGTCGATGCGCCCTTCGTGATCGCCACGACGCCGCGCGTGACCGGCCGGGGCGGGAACGTCTGGGTCCACAACGGCGCGGATCGGATCAGCACCGCGACGCCCGTCCCGGGCACGGTCGCCGGGACCGTGCCCGCGACCTTGTCGCTCACGCTGGGCGCGCCCGCGACGTTCTCGCCCTTCGTGCCGGGGGTGGCGGCCGAGTACGCGGCGACGACCAGCGCGACGGTCACGAGCACCGCGGGCGAGGCGACGCTCAGCGTGGGCGACCCGGGCCACTTGGTCAACGGGGCGTTCACGCTGCCGCAGCCGCTGCGCGTGGAGCTCTCGAAGGCCGCCTGGGCCGCTCCGGTGTCCAACGACGGCGTGACGGTCACGTTCCGGCAGGCCATCGGCGCCAACGACGCACTGCGCACTGGCACCTACACGAGGACGGTGACGTTCACGCTCTCCACGAGCGCGCCATAGGCTTGGCGCGTGCTGAAGGTATTCGTGGCCGAAGACGAGGCGCTGGTCCGCGGCGGCCTGTGCGCGCTGCTGGAGCTCGAGCCCGACATGGAGCTCGCGGGCGAGGCCGCCGACGGCGCCACCGCGGTGGAAGGGGTCCTGCGCGCGCACCCCGACGTGGTGCTGATGGACGTGCAGATGCCGGTGCTGGACGGGATCGAGGCGACGCGCCGGATCCTTGCCGCGGGCTCCCGCGCCCGGATCGTGATGGTCACCACGTTCGACCAGGACGAGTACGTCTACAAGGCGCTGCGGGCCGGGGCGAGCGGGTTCCTGCTGAAGGCGCTCGCTCCGGAGCGGCTGGCCGCGGCCGTGCGCACGATCGCCGGCGGCGAGTCCGTGCTCGACCCGACGCTGACGCGGCGGCTGATCGAGGAGTACCTCGTGCGGCCCGAGCCGGACGAGCGGCTCGCGGGGCGGCTCGAGGACTTGACCGACCGTGAGCGCGAGGTCTGGTTGCTGCTCGCCCAGGGCAAGTCGAACGCGGAGATGGGCAGCGATCTGTTCCTCAGCGACGCGACGATCAAGTCCCACGTCACGCGGCTGCTGGGCAAGCTCGGCGTGCGCAGCCGCGTCGGTGCCGTCGTGCTGGCCTACGAGAGCGGGCTGATCCGCCCCGGCGGCCCGCGCGAGGGGTGATCCGCACCCATCGGCGCCGCCGGGCACACCGTTCGATGGATGTCCGCGGGCGGGATCCGCTCCACGCTGGGTGGTGATGATGTTCGGGACGAGCCGTCGCGCGGCCGCGCTCGTGATCGCTCTCTCCGTCTGGAGCGCGGGCGAGGCGGCGTGGCAGCTCACCGGTCCGGATGGCCGGTCGTTCTCGCTCGTCATCGTCCTGTGGGCGCTCGCGCTGCCGCTCCCGCTCTTGGCAGCGCGACGCGCCCCAGGACTCGCCGCGGTGGCGGTCGTGGCGCTCGTGGTCGCCCGCGACGTGGCGGAGTACCGCGCACCGGGCGCGGCCGCGCAGAGCGTCGTCCTCCTCGCCGCCCTGTTCCTGTCGGAGGCGGGCGCCCCACCGCGCAGCTTCCCGGTGCGCGGGCTGGCCGCTGCGGCGTTGCTCATGGGTGGCGTCGTGGTGATGGACCTCGGCGGGTTCGGCGTCTTCCAGAACGCGTCCCTCGGTGGCTACGCCCACACGCTCACGCTGGCCATCGGTGGCGTGAGCGCGGGCATCGCGCTGCGTGACCGGCGCGGCGAGGCCGAGCGCCGCGAGCGCGAGGTGCGTGAGCTGGAGGCGGGCGCCGAGCACCGGATCGACCTCGCCCTCGCCGGCGAGCGCGCCCGGATCGCGACCGAGGTCGACGCCACCGTCGCGCTGCTGCTCGACGGCGTCCGCCCGCTCGCCGACCGCGCCCGCCACGTCGCCGCGGACGAGTTCGCCTCGCTCATGACCGCCGTCCACGACCGCGCCCAGGCCGCGATGCTCGAACTGCGCCGCGCGGTCCGCCTCCTCCGCGGCCCCGACGACGCGCCGAACATAAAGAGGGACAATCCCTCTTTAGAAACGGCCGAGGCGGCGGCGCGAAGGACGCGGGTGGCGCACACGCTCGCGTTGGCGGCGCCGGTGGTGTTGCTCGCCCTGCTCGGGATCGTCGACCAGCTGACGGAGGTGGTCGACCCGTTCCCGGCGTCGTTCCCGATCCCCGACCCGGTGCTGGGGCCGGCGTCGCCGTGGGTGACGGCGGTGCTGTGCCCGCTGCCGCTGCTGCTGCGCGACCGCTGGCCCGTCACGGCCACGTTCGCGGTGTTCGCGCTGGTGGTGGGCCGGATGCTGCTGCACGACCTGAGCACGCTGACGTTCTCGCAGTTCTACGTCGTGGCGGCGGTGACGTTCATCGGCGCCGCGCACGCACGACGGCGGTCGGCGGGCGCGCTGATCGTGGTCGGCGGGACGTTCACGTCGCTGCTGTGCATGGCGCTCGAGCAGCAGCCGTATGAGGCGTACGCGTACAGCTTCGCGGCGCTGCTGCCGTTCGCGTGCGGGCTCGGCGGGCTGCTCGTGCGTGACCGTGTGGCGTCCTCCGTCCGCGCCCGACGGGCGCATGAACGCGCGGACGCGGCGCAGGAGGAGCGGGCGCGCGAGCGGGTGATGGCGGAGCGGTTGACCGCGGCGCGGGAGCTCCACGACGTGGTCGGGCACGCCGTCACGATCATCACGCTCCAGGCGGCGGTCGCGGTCCGCTACGCGCCGTTGGACCTCGTCCGCGCGCGGCGCGCGGGAGCCGCGGTGGCGCAGGTCGCGGGCGACGTCGAACGCGACCTCGCGCGGCTCGGCGCGACCGCCGCGCCGACCGACGACCTGGCCCGCCTCGCCGAGCGCTCAGGCCTCCCGGTCACGCTCCGCCAGCGCGTGAGCACCACCGACCTCCCGCTCCCACTCGCGCTCACGACCGTCCGGATCGTCCAGGAGGCGCTGACCAACGTCGGCCGCCACGCCGGGCCGGTGCCGGTCATCGTGACGCTCGAGCGCGTCGGGCGCGACCTGGTGATCGACATCGTCAACGGGCCTGGAAGGCGCGGCGTGGGCGGCGGCAGCGGCCGCGGCATCACCGGCATGCTCGAGCGGGTCGAGCTCTATTCGGGTGCGCTCACCGTGGGCCCCACGGACGCAGGCGGCTGGCGTGTACGCGCCCAAATCCCGCTCGAACCGCACCGCATCCCCGCCTGAGTGATCCGCGCACCGGGGGTGGTGCGCAGTAGGGGTCATCACAGGGTGCGTGCCGTCGGCGCGCGCCCACCGATTCCTCATGCCTACCGGCCAGCGTTCATCCACGCCCGGAACCCACCGGGCCATTTGGCATGCCGCCACGACGCACATCGAGAACAACCTCGATGGGCTGTTGAGCGTCAGCGGCATCGCCCATGTCGCGCTCACGTCCGAGCGCCAGCTGCAGCGCGTCTTCGCCGCTGTCGGCGACACCACCGTGCGCGAGTACATCCTCGCCCTGCGGATGGGGCGAGCGGAAGAGCTCGTCCTCCTCACGGACGTCTCCATGAGCGCGGTCGCGCGACAGGTCGGATACGGCCACGCGTCCGCGTTCATCAAGGCGTTCCGCCTCCATCACGGCGTCACGCCGAGTGAGTTGCGGCGTCGGCACCGCGATGTAGCGATCCCGCCCGTTTCCAGCGGATCCGTGTAGCGCGCAGGCCCGTTGGGCATGTCGAAACCACTTCTCACCACTTCTCGGAGGGCTGCTACTTGCCCCATCATGTGACGCTGGACGTCGCGGACCCACACGAGGTCCGCGACGTGATTACGCACGGGCACACCCGTGCAGATTTCTTCCGCCGCGGAGCCAAGGCGGGCGGCGCCGTCGTCGCCGGCGGCCTCCTCATCGGCGGGCTCCCCGCGATCGCCGAAGGCGCGCCGGGACCGGAGCTGGACGCGAGCGTGCTCAACTTCGCGCTCACGCTCGAATACCTCGAGGCGGAGTTCTACGTCGGGGCCGTCGCCAGTGGCGCGCTCAGCGGGCGCCTGCTCGAGTTCGCGACCGTCGTGCGCGACCACGAGCTCGCGCACGTCGAGTTCCTCGAGGGCGCGCTCGGCGACGCCAAGATCGCCAAGCCGACGTTCGACTTCAAGGGCACGAACACGGACCCGAACAAGTTCCCCAAGACCGCGATGGTGCTCGAGGACCTCGGCGTGATGGCCTACAACGGCCAGGGCTTCAAGCTCACGCCCGCGGTGCTCGCCGCGGCGGGGACGATCGTGTCCGTCGAGGCGCGCCACGCCGCCTGGATCCGCCGGATCATCGGCCAGCCCCTGGGCTACCCGACCAAGTGGGATCTTCCCGCTCCCACCGACCTCAACCGCGCGCTCGGCAAGGGCGACGTGCTCGCCCAGGTCGCCTCGACCGGCTTCATCACGGGCTAAGGAGATGGAACCGATGCTCGATCTCGAAATCGTCGACACCGACGGCGCGATCCGCGAAACGCAGGACGAGGCGCTGACGCGTTCGTCCGCGATGAAGAAGGCCGCGATCTTCGGCGGCGGCCTGTTCGGCGGCGCCACGCTGCTCGGCCTGATGTCCCCCAAGGCGTTCGCGCAGGGCGGCGGGTTGTCCAAGGGCGACCTGGCGATCCTCAACTACGCGCTCACCCTCGAGTACCTCGAGGCCGAGTTCTACACGCTGGCCGAGAAGGACGCGGGCCTCAGTGGCGAGCTGCTCGTCTTCGCCCAGGTCGTGGGCCTGCATGAGCGCAACCACGTGGCTGCGCTCAAGGGCGTGCTCGGCCGCAAGGCCGTCAAGAAGCCGAAGTTCAACTTCCGCGGCACGACCGACGACGCGACGAAGTTCGCGGCGACGGCCGAAGTGCTCGAGGACACGGGCGTCGCCGCCTATAAGGGGCAGGCGGCCGCCATCAAGTCCACCGCGGTCCTGAACTCCGCACTGGCCATCCACGCCGTCGAGGCGCGCCACGCCGCGTGGATCCGTGACATCAACGGCCATGCGCCCGCGCCGGCCGCCTTCGACAAGGCGATGACGATGAAGCAGGTCCTCGCCGCCGTGGCGAAGACGAAGTTCATCGTCGCTTAGGCGCCTTCAGCGTCACCACCTTGCGCAGCTGATCGCGGCGTCCGTCGACGCGCTGGATGTCGACGAGCACGACCGCGGTCAGCTTGCGCTTTTGGTTGAGCAGCTTGCGCGCTTTCGGCGTGAGCTTGAGCTTGATGTCGAGCTTGCCGCCCGGCTTGAGCGACACCTTCGCCGAGGCGAGCTTCATGCCGCGTTTGGTGGTCAGTGACGCCGCCGTGGCCGTGCCCTTGGGCAGCGTCTCGCACACCTTCGCGCTGTTGCAGACGATCATCGTCGCGTTGCCCGTGCACTTCTCGTAGACCTTGCGGCTGCCGACGACGCCGTCGCAGCGGTACTCGATCGTGACGTTTCCGTTCGCGTCCGGCGCGCAGTCCTTGCGGCAGGTCGCCGGCGGGCTCGACACCTTGACGTCGACGGGGATGATCGCTTCGGTGCCCTCGTCGTCGACCGCGCGCAGCTTGGCGACGGCCTGGCCGTCCTTGTCGCCGCCGGTGAACGACATGCGCGTGCCGTTGGCGTAGACCTTGAGCGTGCCGAGCGGGCTCTCGAGGACGGTGACCGTGACGTTGCCGCCATCGGGATCGACGCACGTGAGGCGCACGTCGTCCACGCCGCCCTTGCGCGCCGCGTGCAGCGGGCCGAGCCACTGGCAGCGCGGCGCGTCCGTCTTCGCGACCCGCCAGATGGTCGCGGTCGCGACGTTGGACACGTCGGTGCCGTCCGTGGCGCGGAACCTCAGCGTCGCCGTGCCCGTCCAGGTGTCGGGGAGGGTCCACTGCGCGCCCAGGCCGTTGAACGGGGTGACGGCGCCGACGGTCGGGCCTTCGACGAGCTCAATCGTGAGCGGGTCACCTTCGGCGTCCGTGCAGTCGACCCACAGGAACCCGTCCGTGCCGGCGTCGCGGCAGGTCGGAGCGGTGTTGGCGACGTCGAGCGTGAACGTCGACTGGATGGTCGTGATGGTGCCGTCGGTGGCGGTGAAGCTGACGCTGTCGTGGCCACGGAAGCCGGGCGCCGGCGTGTACTCGACGACGCCCGTGGCCTGGTCGAGCGTGGACAGCGAGCCGTGCTGCGGCGCGTTCGTGATCGTGATCGTGAGCGGGTCGCCGTCCGCGTCGGCGCACAGGAGCCGGATCGCGACGGCCCGATTGGGGCGCGTGGAGGCGCTGCCGCCGGGGCACACCGGCGAGCGGTTGACCGTGGCGCTCGGCGACACGCGCAGCGCGAGCTGCGCGGCCGTGCCGTCCGCGGTGGCGACGAGCGTGCCGTCGGCCGAGACGGACACCGCCGCGGACTTGTAGCCGTCGGGCTTGTCCGCGGAGCCGCAGGTCTGCACGTCGGTCCGCGGATCGGCGCAGCGGTCACGCCCGTTGAGCGCGACGAGCCCGCCGCCGGCGAGGCCGGCGAAGAGCGCGCCGCCGCGCGTGGCGAGCGCGTCGACGTCGTCGAGGTCCGCGAGCAGCGAGCCGTCGCCCCGACGCACGGCGCCCGCCCCGGCCACGGCGAGGCTCGCATCGGCGGGCCCACCCGAGGTCGTCCCGCCGAGTTCGCCGCCCGCGAGCACGGGGCCGTGGCCGGGCGCAGCGCGCTGCTCAACCACGGTGCCGTTGGCCAGGCGGCGGAGTGAGCCGGCCGTGCGGACCCACAGCGAGCCGTCGGCGGCCGCGGCGCCGCGCACGTCGGCCGTGGCGACGAGGTCGGCGTCGGCGCAGCCGTCGTCGTACTCCTGCGCCGGTCCGACGCAGGTCGCGGTCAGCGCGGGGAGCGCGACGGTGTGGATCTGGCCCTGGCCCCAGCCGCCGCCGAGCACGTGCAGCTTGCCACCCGTGAGCACGGCGTCGGTCGCGCCCGTCGGCATCGTGTACGGCGCGCAGAGGTCGCCTTCGACGTGCACGAGCGACGTGCCAAGGCAGCCGGTGAAGGACAGCGCGCCGGTGGCGGGATCACGCGCAAGCACGATCAGGCCCGCGTCCTGGCCGATGCGCACGAAGTCCGTGACGAGGTAGAGCGCGCGGCCGTCGGCGGACGGCACGACGTGGCGGACGTCGGCGCCGCGCACCATCTGGCCGCCGATCGTCAGGGCGGTGCAGCCGGACTCGTCGCGCTCGAGCGTCCAGCACTCGCGCTCGGCGAGCGCGCCCGCGGTGTGCTCGACCCGTGCCAAGCGCACGCCGTCGGTCAGGTACACGTCGCGGTCACCGACGGCGGTCGCGATCCGCACGCCACCGAGCTTGGCCGGGGTGAGCGACGCGAGCGGGACGAGGTCGCCCTCGGCCAGCGGGGCGTCGTCGTCGCGGACGAGGCCGCTCACGGTCTCGCCACCGACGGTCAGCGTGAAGCGCTCGTCGTCCTCGCGCACGGCGTCGGCCACGGTGCGCAGCTCGATCGTCTTGCGCGTCTCCCAGTCCCCGAACGTGACCGAGGCGGGCGGCGCGGCCACATCGCCGGGGATCGCGGCGGTGCCGGCGGCGACCGTCACCGGCAGCGTCAGCTCACGCCGCGGGCGGTGCGAGAGCTCGACGACGAAGCGCAGCGTGCGCGCCGTGCGCGTGCCCTCGTTGGTCGAAGCGCGATGCAGCGTGACCTTGGGCGGCTCGACCGCCGTGAAGGCGCTCGCGGCCTGGTCGTCCTCGCCCGTGGACCCGCCACCGGGGGTCGAGTCCGCGTCTTCTCCGGCGGACTCGACCACCTCGGCGCGGACGCGAGCCTCGCCGGATGCGGTGGCCGTGAGCTTGATCTTCGTCGCCACCGTCCCGCGCGCGGGCACGCCGTCCACGACCCACTCGGTGCGGTCCGCCGTCATGCCATCGGGCAGCGTGATGCGCACCTTCGCGGCCCCCGCGGCACGCGGCCAGTCGTTGCGCAGCGTGAGCGTCGCCTCCGCGGGCACGCCGGTGTCGAGCTCCTCCGGCAGTTCGAGCGCCAGCGCGAGGTCGGACTCGACGAGCGAGCTCAGGCAGGCGTCGCCGAAGCCGTCGCCGTCGGTGTCCTTCTGGTCGGGATCGGCGACGAGCGGGCACACATCGCGAGCGTCGTCGATGCCGTCGTCGTCGAGGTCCGCGGCGCCGAGCGTCCGCTCGACCGGCGCGGTGAACCGCCGCTGCGCGAGCTGATCGGACTCGATCCCGAAGGTCAGGCGCTGCCACTCGTCGATGGTGCCGACGGCGGACGTGTGCGCGTTGCCGGCCCAGGTGCAGTTGCTCGCGCCCGGGTCGTCGACGCCGAACGGCCGCGGGCCGCCTGTGCGCGAGCCGTCGCCGTCGAAGTCGAAAGCGCCCGTGCCGACCCGGACCCACTTGCACTCGCCACCGCGCTTGGCGGTCACGACGGGCGTCCAACCGCGTGAACGGGCGCTCGCCGAGAGGGCGATGCCCGCCGCGTCCGACACGCGCTGCTCGTCGATCGCGGGACCGTCGCCGCGGGCAAAGTCCAGCGGCGTGCCGAGCGCCGGCGACGCGTACGGCCAGTTCATCACCGACAGGCGCGTCGGGAAGCCGTCCGGCGTGTCATCACCCTCGAGGAGCCCCAGCAGCCCGCCGAGCGCGGCCATCGTCTCGTAGTTGCGCACCACCTCGCGGCACGTGTCCGGGCCGCCGCACGCGCGGTGGCCCTGGGCCTCGTCGACCACGACGCCGTCGCCGAAGCGCGCCGCACCCTCCTCGAACACGTCCTGCCCGAGGGTGCGCGTCGTGCCCGCGGTCGACAGGCCGTAGCGGACGACCGTGGCGCGGGCGGCCAAGCGCACCCAGCAGTTCTCCGCCGCGCGGTCCTCGGGCGTGCCGAAGAAGCCCTCGCAGGCGTCCCCGCGCTCACCGAAGCGCGCGCCGTAGGCGTCCAGGCCACTCGGCACGAGCTCCGGGCGGTCACCGACGAGCTGCAGCCGCACGCCGCCGTGGTCGAACGCGTCCTGCATGCGGGACAGCGTCCCGTAGGTGCGCAGCGTGCCGGGCGCATCGACCGCGTCGATCTCCACCAGCAGGTCACGCACGCCGACCGTCGCCTGCGTGCGGAAGTCCAGTTCGCTGTCGCCGTCGTAGTCCACGCCGACGAGCTCGAACTCGTCGCAGATGCCGTCGTCGTCGCTGTCGCCACGCGCGTCCGGCACACGGTCCCCGCACGCGTTGCCGAGCTCGGAAGTGGTGCCGCGCGGGCCGGTGACCTGGGCCGTGAAGTACCAGCCCTTCTGCTCGGCCGCGGCCAGCACGGAGAAGCGGCCGTGGCTGTCCGGCGTGGTGGTGGCGATCATGCGCGCGTCGCTGCCCAGCGGACCCGGCTGCGGCTGCGCGTAGATGTCGACGACGAGGTCAGCCGGCTGCGAGGACTCGACCATGCCGGACACCAGCTGCAGCCCGCTGAAGCGGCTGTTGGTGTGCTGGATCACGGTCGGGCGGTTGACCGTCTTGCCCCACACGAGCGTGTCCGGGCCGGACTCCCCCACGTCGACCATCTGCTCGGTGGCATGGAACGTGTTGCCGCGGACGGTCGCGGTGCCGCCGGGCACGGCCACACCGACCTCGGCCTCCAGGTCGTTGCAGCTCAGCGGGAGCGTGCAGTGGCGCGGGACGTCGTCGCCCTCGACGCCGACGACCACCCGCTTCGAGTCGGTGTGCACCGCGAACGTCTCGGCCTTGACGGCATTGCCGGTGACGACGGTCTCGTCGCTGTCCCCGGTGATCGTGACGCCGTAGTCCCCGGCCTCGATCAGGTTCTTCGCGAGCTTGGTCTTGGGCGCGCCGAGCACGAGCACGCCGCTCGTGCCGCCGCGGATCTCGTTGCCCGTGATGGCCGGCGCGGGCGGGCCGCCGAGGTCGACGCCGTCATCGACCAGTGCGCGCACCGCGATGCCCGTCGCGTTCTCGGTGAGCGTGTTGTTGGTGATCTCCGCCTCGGTCGACGCCGGGCCGGTGACGAGGATGCCGGTGTTGTTGTGGTCGGCGACCTCGTTCTCGCGCAGGTGCGCCGCCGGCGCCTCGCTGACGACGAGCCCCACGCTGTTGCCGGTCACGACGTTCTTGGCGATGTCGGCGCCGGGCGCGTAGGAGAGGGAGAGGCCGATGGCCTGCTTGGCGAGCGTGTTGCCGCGCACGACCGGGCCCTCCGGGACCATGCCGGCCAGCCGTCCGATCTGGACGCCGGCCTCGCCGTTCGGCGCGCCGCTGCCGTCGCGGGCGACGCCGACCTGGTTGCCCTCGACCAGCGGCGCGACGAGGTGGCCGGTCACCTGGATGCCGCGCTTGGCGTTCCAACCGACGACGTTGCCCTGGTCGCCGGGGCCGCCGATCCTGACGTCCTCCGCCAGCGAGGCCTTGCCCTCGCGGGTGATGCCGTCGACGCGGATGCCGGCGGCGAGGTTGCCCGTCGGCTCGCCGTCCACGTCGTAGTGGTCGTTGCCGTCCTGCGTGAGGCCGACGACGTTCGCACGGATCTTCAGCCCGTCGATGGCGCCGCGGGCGTAGATGCCGTCGCTGCCGCTCGCGGCGATCACGTTGCCCAGGTTCACGAGCGTCGTGTTGTTCACGCCGCCGATCGTCGACTCGGTGAGATCGGAGGCGAAGATGCCCTCGCCGGTCACGCCGAAGCCCTTCACGCGCTCACCCGCGGCGTCGAAGCCGATCTGGTTGCGAAGGATGTCGACGCGGACCGCGCGGTCGGCGTAGATGCCGAAGCCCAGGTCGTCGTGGCCGGCGCGGCCCGTCGCGGCGACCTTGTTGTTGTCGATCAGGACGACGCGCGGGAGCGGTGCCGACAGGTTCGGGTTGCCGTCGACCTCGATGCCGGACTCGTCGTTGGCGAGCGGCGCCTTGCCGTCCGCGGTGAGGCCGATACGGTTGTCGAGCACCGCGACGCCGTTGGCGCCGTTGGTCACGAGCACGCCGATCTCGAGGCCCGAGATCACGTTGCCCTCGATCTTCACGCCCGCGCTGTCGCGGACGGAGACGCCCGCCGTCGCGGTGTTGTTGTCGTGGAAGGCGCCCCGGTCGAGCTTGCCCGTGCGGTCGACGCCGAGCCAGTTGTCCTCCACGGTGATCGCGCTCGAGCCGCCATCGAGGTCGATCTGGGCGCCCGGGAACGAATGGATGATCATCCCGCTGACCGTGATGTCCTGGCCGCGGACCTCCAGACCGTGCGGCGCCAGCACGTACTGATAGCCGTCGTTGGGCGGCGTCTGGGCGCCGAGCAGCGAGCCGTCGAGCTCCACCTCGCCGCCACCGTCGATCGTGATCGCGGTCCGCAGCGAGGGCAGGGCGGCGTTCGGCCTGATCCGGTCCACCACGAACTCGATCCGGTCTGCACCGGTGCCGGCGTTGGCCGTCTGGATCGCGGCACGCAAGGTGCAGCCGCCCTGCTCGGTGGCACAGACGCCGTCGCCGGAGGCGCTGTCTGGTTGATCGCCGGTGGCGTCGACGACGATGGTCGCGGCGGAGTCGCCCCAGGCCGTGGTCACGAGGCCACCGGCAAGGACGAGGATCAGGACGAGGAGGAGAAGGCGGAGTCGGGTCATCGCTCCTCGACTGTCTCTTTTCGCGCCTACCGGGGTGCCCCAGGGTTGTCCCCTGAATAGAGTTTTGCTGCTCATGGAGGAGCTGCTGGAGCGCGAGGACGAGCTGTCGGTGCTGCGCG
This sequence comes from Solirubrobacter taibaiensis, assembly GCA_027587225.1. GTDB lineage: Bacteria > Actinomycetota > Thermoleophilia > Solirubrobacterales > Solirubrobacteraceae > Solirubrobacter > Solirubrobacter taibaiensis. Next base: position 107,180 of record JAPDDQ010000009.1, on the reverse strand, counting down.
GGCTGGTCGACGATGCCCGGGTCGGGCGCGGCGGGACCGTGTTGGTGGAAGGGCCCGCGGGGTCGGGCAAGACCGCCTTGTTGCGCGCGCTGCGCTCATCCGTGGACGACGTGCGCGTGCTCCGGGCCGTGGGGGGCGAGCTCGAGCGGGAGTTCCCGTTCGGCGTCGTGCGGCAGCTGTTCGAGCGCGAGGTCCACGGCTCCGACGAAGCACGCCGCGCGCGGTTGCTCGCGGGTGCGGCCGAGCACGCGGCGCCGATCGTGGGCGCGGCCGTCGCCTCGGCGAGCGCGTCCGACGCGTCGTTCGCGACGCTGCACGGGCTCTACTGGCTCGCCGCCGCGCTCGCGGAAGAGGCGCCGCTCCTGCTCGTGGTCGACGACGCCCACTGGTGCGACGCGCCCTCGCTGCGGTTCCTCGTGTTCTTGGCGCGGCGCGCGATCGAGCTGCCGCTGCTCGTGTGCGTGGGCACGCGCGTGAACGAGCCCGGCGCCGAGGTCGAGCTGCTCGGCGCGTTGACCGACGCGCCCGGCGCGACCATCGTGCGGCCGGCTCCCTTGTCGTCGACCAGCGTCCGGCGGCTCTTCGCGCACACGGCGCCGGAGGACGCGGTCGCGACCGCGATCGAGACCACCGGCGGCAACCCGCTGTTGTTGCGCGAGCTCGTGCGGTCGCTGGCGGGCGCGCCCGTGACCGCGGCCGCCGTCCGTGCGGCCGTGCCGTCGTCGGTGACCCGGTCGGTGCAACGCCGCCTGAACCGGCTGGACAGCGAAGCCCGCGCGGTCGCGCGCGCCCTGGCGGTGCTCGGCGACGCTTCCCTGCTGGGCGACGACGCCGCGCCCGCGTTGCGCGCGCTGCGGGAGCTCGAGCTCGTCGAGGACGACCCGCCGCGCTTCGTCCATCCGCTCGTGCGCGCCGCGGTCGCCGAGCCGGTGATCGCCGCCGAGCGCGACGCTCTGCACCACCGCGCCGCGCGCCGGCTCCGCGAGCGCCGGGACGCGGAGGAGGACGTCGTCCTGCACCTGCTCGCGGCGTCCCCGATCGGCGAGCCGTGGGCGGTCGACGCGCTCCGCGAAGCCGCCCGCCGCGCGGCCGCCGAGGGCGCGCCCGACGCCGCTGTCCGCCGCCTGCGCCGCGCGCTCGAAGAGTTCGACGCCGTCGGCCCTGACGCGGCGATCGCCGCGGTGCCGGACCTCGCCCCCGCGACCGCCGCTGGGGCACGGCTCGCGCTCGTGCTCGAGCTGGGCCTCACCGCGGCCACGGCCGGCGATCCCGCCGCGCGCGAGTACCTCGACGAGGCCGCGCGCGCGGACGATCCCGCGGTGGCCGCGCAGGCGCTCGAGGCCATTCGCGTCGCCCCCGGCGACGATCTCGAGACCACCGCTGCCACGCTCCGCGGAGCGCTCGACCGGCTCCCAGCGGGGGAGCTGCAGGACCGCATCGCGGGTCAGCTGCTGAACTCGCTGATGATGGATCTGCGGCTCGCGCCGCGCCGGGCCGAGACGCTGGCCGCGCTGGACGAGAACCGCGGCGTGCTCGCCCATCGCACCTACGACGCCGCCGCGGGCGACGGGTCCGCCGCGCAGGTGCTCGCGCTGGCCGAGCGGGCGTTGGCCGGGCGGCCGTTCACGGAGCCGCGCGCGATCGAGCGGCCGACGCTGTTCTGGGTCCTGGTGGCGCTGATCGCCGCGGACGGTGCCGCCGCCGTGGATGCCGCGTTGGCCGACGCCGAGGCCACGGCTCGCCGTCACCGCACCCGGCTCGGCGGCGCGTTCGTGTCCTTCCTGCGCGCGGAGTGGGCCTTGGCGTTCGGCTCGCCCGCGGTCGCAGAAGCCGAAGCGCGCGCGTCCGCGGAGGTGTTCACGCTCGCGATGGGCAACACCGTCGCGCTCGGCGCCGGGGGAGCGCTCGTACGCGCCCTCGTCCTGCTCGACCGCGTCGACGAGGCCGATGCCGTCGTCGCCCAGTTCCCCGGGGACGACCAGCTCGCGCACGGCTGGGGCGCCACGCTCGCCTGGAACGCGCGCGCCGACGTCCGCCTCGCCCAGAGCCGCGCCGCCGACGCGCTCGCGGACCTCGACCGCATCCGCGCCGTGACCGACGCCTTCGGCTGGCAGCGCATGGTCCCGGGCCACCACGCCGGCCGCCGTGCCCGCGCGCTGCTGGCCGCGGGTCGCCCCGACGAGGCCCGCGCGGACGCCGAGCGCGAGGCCGCCGATGGGACCCGCCGCGGCATCGCGACGTTCGTCGCACAGGCCTACGCCGCGCTCGGCGAGGGAGAGACGGCCATCCAGCATCTGGGACCGAGTGCTCGGGCCAACGCCGAGGCGGCGTTCGCGTACGGGCTCGCGCTCCGGCAGGGCGGCCAGCGCGCGGAGGCGCGCAAGCACCTCACCGACGCGCGGGATCTCGCCGCGCGCCACGACCTGGTCGCGCTCGCCGCGCGAGCCTCCGAGGAGCTCGTCGTGGCCGGCGGCAAGCCCAAGCGCGCCGCGCTCCAAGGCGCCGCCGCGCTCACCCCGAGCGAGCGCCGGATGGCCGAGCACGCGGCGCGCGGGCTCTCCAATCGCGAGATCGCCGAGACGCTGTTCGTCACGCGCAAGACGGTGGAGTTCACGCTCGGCAACGCGTACAGCAAGCTCGGCATCCGGAGCCGCACCCAGCTGGCGGAGGCGCTCGCTCTGGGGTGAACCCTGGGGTGGTCCTCCATAGCGAGCGCGCCCGCATGAGGGCACGATGGCTCCCATGCAGGTCGAGCTGATCGCCGCCAACGACGACTACGTCCTCCTCGAGGTCACGGCACCCGTGGGGACGGGACTGCCGCCACACGTGGCCAGCCGCGAGGACGTCGTCGTACTCGTCCTGCAGGGCGAGCTCGAGGTCACCCTGGCCGGTGCGCCGCACGCGCTGCGCGCCGGCCAGGCGCTCGCACTCCCCCGCGACACACCGCGCTCGCTCACAGCCACCACGGACGTGCGGTTGCTGTGCCTCGCGGCACCGGCCGGGGAGCGGCTGATCGAGCTCGTCAAGCCGCCGCTGCCCGACCCTGAGGACCTCGCGGTGCTGCTCACCGCGGCCGGAATGCTGCGCCTCCCCTCGCTGCGCGCCTAATCTTCCCGCCGGATGCGGTTGCTGGAGCGCGAGGACGAGCTGCGGCAGCTGACCGCGTTGTTGGACGCCGCCCGGCGAGGGCTCGGCGGGATCGCGTTCGTCGAAGGCGCCGCCGGCTCGGGCAAGACCGCGCTGCTCAACGCGCTCCGCGCGCACGACGACTTCCGCACGCTGCAGGCCACGGGTGGCGAGCTCGAGCGCGAGTTCCCGTTCGGGGTGGTGCGCCAACTGTTCGAGCGCCTCGTGCTGACCCACCCGCGCCGCGACCAGCTGCTCGTCGGCGCCGCGGCGCAGGCGGGCCCCGCGATCGGCGTCGGCACGGCCACGCCCGTCGCCGACGCCTCGTTCGCCGTGCTGCACGGCCTGTACTGGCTCACCGCGGGTCTGGCCGAGGACGCGCCGCTGGTGTTGCTCGTCGACGACGCGCACTGGAGCGACGCGCCGAGCCTGCGCTTCCTCGACTTCCTCGCCCGCCGCGTGCCCGAGCTGCCGGTCGCGATCGTCGTCGGCGCGCGCCCGAACGAACCCGGCGCCGAGCACGAGCTGCTCGAAGCCCTGCAGGACGCGTCCGACGCGACCGTCATCCGCCCGGCGCCGCTCACGGCCACGGGCGTGCGTGCGCTGCTCGGGGAAGATGTCAATGACGACGCGGTCGCCGCGGCGCTCACCACCACGCAGGGCAACCCGCTCCTGCTGCGCGAGCTCCTGCGCACGCTCGCCAACACGCCGATCACCGCCGCGGCCGTCACTGCGGCCGTGCCGTCCTCGGTCACGCGCAGCGTGGAGCGCCGGCTCGCCCGCGTGCCGGAGGCCACGCGCCGCTTCGCCCGCGCGCTCGCGGTGCTCGGCGACCGCCGCGACGTCGATGTGCTCGCCACCGCGGCTGACCTCGACCGGCTCCAGGCCGTCCAGGCGCTGATCACGCTCAAGGAGCTGGAGCTCGCCGACGATGACCCGCCGCGCTTCATCCACCCGCTCGTCGCGGCCGCCGTCGCCGAGCCGGTCACGACGAACGCGCGCCATGCCCTGCACCGGCGCGCCGCGGAGCACCTGAAGCTCCGCCCCGGAGCGGAGGAGGACGTCGTCGTGCATCTGCTCGCCGGCCCTCCGCTCCGCCAGCCGTGGGCGGTCGACGCGCTCCGCGCGGGCGCCCGGCGCGCGCTCACGGAGGGCGCCCCGGAAGCCGCGGTGCGCCGGCTCGAACGAGCGCTGGAAGAGGACGACGGCCGCCACCGCTACGAGCTGGAGTTCGAGCTCGGCCGCGCGGCGGTCCGGGCCGGCGATCCGAAGGCCGCCGAGCGCCTGCGCGCGGCCGCCGAGGCCCCCGACCCGCAGCTCGCCGCGATCGCCATCGAAGAGCTCGTCGCCGTGGGCGCCAACCGCGTCGGGGAGCCGATGACGGCCCTTGCCGACGCGCTCCAGAACGCGCTCGAGCGCCTCGGTCCGACCGGCGACCCCGACCTCCGCGACCGGCTGGGCGGGCACCTCCTCAACGCAGTGATGCTCGACTCGCGCCTGGCGGGCCGGCGCGCGCAGCTACTTGACCGGATGCTGGCCGAGCCGGGCACGAGCGTGCTCTCCCACATCGTCTTCCAGGCGGGCTGCGGCGCGATGCCGGCGGGCGAGGTCCGGCGACTGGCCGCGCCGATCTTCACGCCGGGGCCCTTCAAGGAGCTGCGCGGGATCGAGCACCCCGCCGCGTTCTGGGCCGTCGTCGCGTTGATCGCCGTCGACGACGACCAGACCCCGGACGCCGCGCTCAAGGACGCGGAGGCGACGGTCCAGCGCACCGGCACGCGGCTCGGCAGCGCGTTCGTGTCCTACATGCGCGCCGAGTGGGAGCTCGCCTTCGGCTCCGCGGCGAGGGCCGAGGCGCACGCCCGCAACGCGCTCGAGCTCCAGACGTTCGCCCCCGACACGCACGTCGATCTGGGCCTGCGCGGCACGCTCGTACGCGCCCTGACGCTCCGCGGCCAACTCGCGGAAGCCGACGCGGTCGTGGCCGCGCTGCCGGCCGAGGTCGGCCACTGGGGCGCGCTGCTCACCTGGCCCGCCCGCAGCGACCTGCGGATGGCCCAGAACCGCCCGGCCGACGCGTTGGCCGACCTCGAACGCATGCAGCCGTTGCTCGCCGACTACGACCTGCGCCGCTTCCCGTTCGGCCATCAGACCGCGCGCCACGCGAGTGCCCTGATCGCCGTCGGGCGCGCCGACGAGGGCCGCGAGTTGGCCGAGCGGGAGTTGGAGGAGGCGCGCGAGCGCGGGGTCAAGAGTGACGAGGCGCAGGCGCTGATCGCGCTCGCAGCCACCCGCAGCGACCCGCTCGAGCTGTTGACCGAGGCCGTCGCGGCGGCCGAGCACGCCCCGAGCGCCCGCGTGCAGGCCGAGGCGCACTTCGCGCGCGGCGCCGCCCTGCGTGCCGCGGGCCACGCCGCTGACGCGCGCGAGCCGCTCGCCCTGGCCCGCGACCTCGCCACCCGCGCCGACGCCACCGTGCTGGCCAACCAGGCGGCCGAGGAGCTGCTTGCAGCCGGCGGCCGGCCGCGCCGCGTCGCGGTCGCGGGCGCCGCCGCGCTCACGCCCGCCGAACGCCGCACCGCCGAGCACGCCGCCCGCGGCCTCACCAACCGCGAGATCGCCGAGACGCTGTTCGTGACCCGCAAGACCGTCGAGTTCACGCTCGGCAACGTCTACGCGAAGCTCGGCATCCGCTCCCGCGCCCAGCTCGCCGACGCGCTCGAAAGCTAAAGGGCGCGAACGATGTCGAGGACCGTGGTGAACGTGAAGGTGCCGCCGAAGTCGGGCGCCACGAGCTGCACCGCGACGGTGTGACGACCGGGCCGTAGCCCGTCGATCACGGCGCCCCAGGCATGGGCTGTGAAGGTGGTGCGACCGGCAGGAAGGCCGAACTCGTTGTCCGCCGGCAACCGAACGCTCCGCTGCGGCGAGAAGAGCTCGAACCGGCGCTTGTGGATGTCGACCGCCTGGCCGCGGTCCACCGTGATGGTGAGCCCGTGGATGGCCTCGTCGGAAGAGACGGCGCAAGCCAGTTGCGCTCGTTCGGTCGTGAGGAGCGGGTTCTCGGCGGCACTGCAGAAGCTGCCGAAGAAGACGAACAACCGCGCGGCCGGGGTGGCCCTGCACGTTGCGGTGCCGTCCACGAAGTGCGCCACCAGCACGTTGCGAGCAACGGTGGAGCAGGTGCCGGCGAACGGAGCGGTGCGGCCGCTGAGCCCCTGCGTCCACGCCTCTCCGAGGAGTTGGCCGCCGGTCATGCCACCGCCTTGTGCGGGCGCGACGTGCGTGCTGTGGGCGCTCGCCGAAGCGGCGCCGGCCAGCATGGTCGTGGCGAGGGCGGCGAGCAGGATCGAGTGCTTCATGGTGCCTCCTCGAGGCGCGGGGGACGGTCGCTCCATACGCTGCATCGGGCTGGTAGAGCGCCGGTCTAGACGGGGTTTACTCGCGCATCGACCCGCAGTAGGGTCCGCTCAGCGCTCGCGCTCTCATCCCATGGACGTGCACCTGCTCGGGCCGATCGAGGCGTACCTCGACGGTCGGCCCATCGCGCTCGGCGCCCCCAAGCAGCGGGCCGTGTTGGCGATGCTCGCACTGCAGGTCGGCCGCCCGGTCTCGGTGGACCGGCTTGCGGAAGGGTTGTGGGGAGAACGGTGCCCGCCGAGCGCGGCGAAGATGGTGCAGCTCTACGTATCCCAGCTGCGCCGCCTTGTCGCCGGTAACGGCGCGGAGATCCTGACCCGCGGGCGCGGCTACGAGCTCCGGCTTTCAGATGGGGACGTGGACGCAGTCCGCTTCGAGCGCTTGCTCGAGCAGTCGCGCGCCCGCGAGGCGCTTTCGCTGTGGCGCGGGGATCCGCTCTGCGACGTTGCCGACGAGCCGTTCGCGGCGGCCGAGATCCGGCGTTTGGAGGAGTTGCGTCTCCAAGCCGCCGAGCGAGCGATCGGTTCGGATCTGGCAGCCGGCCGCCACCACGAAGTGCTCGGCGAACTCGAGGCGCTGCTGGCCGCCGAGCCGCTGCGTGAGGGCCTGCAAGCGCAGCGCATGCTGGCGCTGTACCGCTGCGGACGCCAGGCAGAGGCGCTGAACGCCTACCGTGAGGCGCGAGCATTGCTGGTCGAGCAGATCGGTGTCGAGCCGGGCCGAGAGCTTCGACGCCTGCAGCGCGCGATCCTGATGCAGGACCCGGCGCTCGACCTGCCACCGCTCCCGGCCGCGCCTGCGCGGCCGCTCCCGCGACGCCGCGTCGCAGCGGTAGCCGCGACGACCGCGGTGCTGGTACTTACCGGCGCACTGGCGTTCGCGGTCATGCGCCTGTTGCACCCGGATGGGCTCGCGCGCGTCGACCCTGATCACGTCGGCCTGATCGATGGCGACGGCCGGATCACGAACCAGTACCCGGTCGGCCATGGGGCAAGCGCGGTCGTCGTCGGCGGGGGATCGGTGTGGATCGCGAACTCCCTTGACGGGACGGTCTCAAGGATCGATCCCCGTCGGCAACTGGACACGATCGACGTCGGCGGAGCGCCCGCCGGGCTGACGTTCGGCGCTGGGTCCTTGTGGGTGGCTGACGGCGAGGGCCACCGCGTCGCGCAAGTCGACCCCGCGACGAACACGGTCGTCCAGCACATCGAGGCGGGCAACGCCCCGCGGGCCGTGGCCGCCACCGGCGGGGCGTTGTGGGCCGTCTCGGGCGTCGATCGGGCCGTCCGCCGCATCGCTCTCGGTCGCACGTTGGCGAGCCGCTCGATCCGCACGGGTTCGACCCCGAGTGCGATCACCGCCGGTGGCGGAGCGATCTGGGTCGCGAGCGACGAGGCCGGGACGGTCACGCGGATCGACGCCCGCTCGGGCACGGTCGTCCGCCCCATTTCGGTCGGCCGCGGACCGAGCGCCGTCGCGTGGGGCGAAGGTGCCGTGTGGGTCGTCAACCGTGACGACGGAACGCTGACGCGGATCGATCCGACGACGAACGCCGTGTCCTGGTCGTTGCCCATCGGCCGCGACCCGACCGCGGTCGCGGCCGGCGACGGGGCCGTGTGGGTGGGCCAGGGTGACGCGCACACGCTCTCGCGCGTCGATCCCCGGACGCCGCGCATCCTGGACAGGATCCGCACCGGGAGCAGCCTGTCGGCGATCGCGATCGCCGACAACGGGGTGTGGACGACAGCCGTGGCGCCGCAGTCCAGCCACCGAGGGGACACGCTGCGCGTGCGCTACCCGGCCACCCGGCCGTACACCGTCCCGATCGACTGGCTGGACCCGCTCGGCGCGAGCTGGGAGACAACACAGATCACCTCGCTCGCCTACGACGGGCTCGTGAGCTACCGACGCATCGCCGGGATCGCCGGCGGGACACTCGTCGGCGCGCTGGCCACGGACGTCCCGGCACCGAGCCGCGACGGCCTGACCTACCGGTTCACGCTCCGACCCGGTCTGCGCTACTCGGACGGCACGCCGGTCCGGCCGCAGGACTTCCGCGCGTCCATCCACCGCATGCTGCTGCGCAAAGGATCCGCCGTTCCCCCGTACTACGCGGGCATCCTCGGAGCCCAGCAGTGCACGGATCAGCCGAGACGTTGCGACCTGTCGGCGGGCATCGAGACCGACGAAGGAGCGCGCACGATCACCATCCACCTCGCCCGCTCCGACGGGGAATTCCTGCACAAACTGACGAGCCCGTTGGCCTATGTCGTGCCGGCGGATTCCCCGCTCGGCGCGGCGGGCCGCGGCCCGCCACCCGGTACGGGGCCCTACCGCGTCGCGGCATGGGACACGGGGTCCGGCGGGCACCTGGTCCGCAATCCGCACTTCCAGCCACGCCCGGCGCAGAGCCGTCCGGCCGGTTTCGCCGACCGCATCGAGGTCCGATTCGACCCCGAGGTCGACATCGAGGCAGCGATCTCGGAGGTGCACGACGGCACCACCGACCTGCTGCCACTCGCCGGGCCGTTCGGCAGCTCCGTCGACGCCGAGCGCGTGCGCGCGTTGACGGCCGGCTCGCCCGGCCGACTCCACGGCGCGCCGGCGGCGTCCACCGACTGGATGTTCCTCAACGTGACGCGGCGCCCGTTCGACGACCCTCGCGTCCGCCGCGCGCTCAACTACGCGACCGACCGCCGGCGGATCGTGGCCCTCGGCGGCGGCTCCGCCCTCGCCGCGCCGACGTGTCAGATCGTGCCCGCCGGCATGCCTGGATACGCGCTGTACTGCCCGTACACCGCCGGTGACGGGCCCGGCCTCCCATGGACCGCGCCCGATCTCGAACGGGCACGCGAGTTGATCGCCGCTTCCGGGCGGACGGGCGAGCGCATCGTGGTCACGGTCCCCGAGTTCCGGCGCCGGGTCGGACGCTACTTCGTGGCGCTTCTCGAGGATCTCGGCTTCCGGGCGTCCCTCCGCGTCCTCGAGCAGGTCCGGTACTTCGACGCCGTATACGACCCGCGCACCCGGCTGCAGATGGGCTTCATGGGCTGGAACCTCGACTACGTCAGCCCTTCGAATTTCGTCCAACAACACTTCACGTGCGCCTCGCAGGCGGAGCGCGAGCGCGACAACGCGTCCTACTTCTGCGATCCGTCGCTCGCTCGCCTCGTCGATCGCGCGTATGCGTCCGACGCCGCCGACGCCTGGGCACCCGCGGACCGCCGGATCGCCGACCGGGCGCCGGCCGTGCCCCTGACGAACCGTCGCTCGCTGGTCCTCGTCTCCCAGCGGGTCGGCAACGTGCAGATCCACCCGTCCTGGTCCACCCTGCTCGATCAGGTGTGGGTGCGGTAGCGCGAGCGGGTGCGCGGTCGCCGCACCCCAGTGGGTGCGGGTAGCCGCACCGGGGTGGATTCCGGGGCGGGTCCCCATTGGCGGGGTGGCGTCCAGGCGGGAGTCTGGATCCCATGCTCCGACTCTTCACCGCTGCCGCCCTCGCCGGGGCCCTCGTGGTCCCGGCCGCCGCGGCCGCTGACTCGATCGTGTACATCGACCAGGGCAACGTGTGGTCCGCGGAGCCCGACGGCTCGCGCAAGGTCCAGCTCACGGACGGCGGGAACTGGCACTCGCCCACGCAGGCCGACGACGGCACGATCGCCGCCGTCCAGGGCACGGGCCCGATCAGCGTCATGGCCCGCGACGGCCGGCCGATCCGCACGATCACGACGGCGTTCCAGAAGTCCTCCAACGGCGGCCAGTTCGCCGGGCGGCCGTTGGAGCTGTCCTTCTCCCCCGACGGCTCGAAGATCGCCTACGTCTACACGGACTACATCTGCCGGGTCGTCGCGACCTGCGGCGTCGTCACCTCGACCTTTTACACCCGCGCCGACGTCACGACCGCCACGCCGGTTGAGGTCTGGGGCAACCAGTTCGACGTCGCGCACCCGGAGTGGATCACCAACGAGCGCACGCTCGTGTTCGGCGGCGCCGGATCGCAGGTATCGATCGACGATCTCGGCCCCGGCGACTACTCGCACAAGGCGTGGATGACGCCGAACGCCGACCAGGGCGACGGTGAGCTCTCGCGCGACATGAAGCGGCTCGCGACCACGTTCTTCTACGGCAAGGACACGCTGATCGCGTTCTTCGCCGTCAGCGGTGACCCGAAGACGCAGACGCCGCCGGCCCAGCCGCAGCTCGCGTGCCAGACGAGCGCCGGCGACGAGAAGCACGCCGACCCGTCGTGGTCGCCGGACTCGTCCAGCGTCGCCTTCCAGAGCTCCAAGGGCATCGAGGTCGTGCGGTTCAACGCCGTCGTCGCGGACAGCTGCGACGTCGGCGGCGAGTCGATCCTGACCGCCACCGGCAGCGAGCCCGACTGGGGCCCGGCCGCCCCGGCCGCCGCCCGCTACGCACCGCTCGGCGGGGCCACCCCCGCCCCGCCCGCCGGCGGGGCGGGCGGGACGGGTATCGCACCCGCCCCCACCCCGGCCGGCCCCGCCCCGGCCACGATCAAGATCGCCACCGCCAAGGCCACCCGCGCCGCGCTGCGCAAGGGCCTGTCAGTGAAGGTCACCGTCCCGGCCGGCAAGGTCACGGCGAAGCTCCTGGACGGCAAGAAGACCGTCGCCACCGGCAAGGCCACGGCCAAGAAGTCCGGCTCGCTGACCGTGCGCCTGAGCAAGACCAAGTCCCGCGCCAAGCGCCTCACGCTCGTCGTCAACGCCGGAACGACGAGCGTGAAGCGGACGATCACCGTGCGGTGACGCTCAGCGGCGTTTGGGCGCCCGCAGCGTCACCCGCGTGGTCGTCACGACCGGTTTCGCCCCCGGTGGCCTGAGCGTCACGACGAGCTGCACCTTGAGCTTGCGCTGCTTCTTGAGCTTGGAACGCATCGCCTTGGTCAGCTTGATCTTGACCGCCTTGGACTTGCCCGGCTGGACCTTGAACGAGGTCCGGCCGAGCACTGCGGACGTCTTGCCGATCTTCCGGCAGCCCTTCGCGTCGCAGATCTGCACGTCACCGATACACGCGTTGCCCGAGTCCCGCGGGCAGGTGATCGTGACCGGCACGTAGCCGCGCGGGTCCGGCTCGCAGTTGCGCCGGCAGGTGGTCCGCGGCCGGTCGGTGCCGCGGTTCGGCGTCGACGGCTGCGGGGGCAGCGGAGGCGGGACGTAGGTCATGACGAACGTCTGCGTGGCCGGCGCCGACACGTTCCCGCCCTCGTCGGTGCCGGTGAACGTCAATGTCGTCTCGGCCGAGGCGGGTTCGGCGTAGCCGAACGTGGACCCGGTGAGCGTCCCGCGGTCCGGCGGCGTGACGACCTGGGTCGTCACGGGCCCGCCTTCGGGGTCGGCGCACTCCATCCTCACCTCGGTCTGGAAGGGCACGCGGTAGTCGGAGCGGCGGGACTGGCACACCGGCGCCAGGTCGTCGACCTTGACCGTCAGGACCGCCTCGTCGGACCAGTCACGCCCGTCACGGGCACGGAAGCGAATGGTGTCGTCGCCCCGCGTCGTGCCCGCCGTGTAGCGGCCGGTGCCCTCGGCGTCCACCGTCAGCGCACCCGACGCCGGTTGCGCGGTCACCTGAACCGTGACCGCGTCACCGTCGGGGTCGCTGCAGCGCAGGGCGACGTCGACCGCCGCGCCCGGCTTCACGTACGCCGTCCCACCCAGGCAGACCGGCTTGCGGTTCTCCGGTCCGCGCTCGGAGAAGCGGACGAAGCGGGCGAGCACGCCGTCACGCGCCGTCCACACCTCGCCCTCGCGGAACGCGAAGCCGCCGCCCGCGGCGCCGTCGCCGCACCGGCTCGTCTCGGTCTCGGCGATCACACACTCGCCGCCGCTGAGCGCACCGCCCGCGCCGCGGTGGAGCGCGAGCACCCCACCGCCGCGGGCCCCCGCATAGAGGTCCTTGCCGTCGGGTGAGAGCTGCAGGCCGCGGAGCCCGCCGAGGGCCTCCACCTTCACCGGGCACGCCGCTTCGGCGAGCCCCGCGTCCTGCACGCACCCCCCACTGACCCGCAGATCGGGTGAGAGCACGGTCACCGTGGTCTCACCGGAGACGTAGATCGCCTCGGGCGTCACCGTCACATCGCCCGCGCCGCCGAAGTCCGTCACGCACGCCTCGCACGCCGCCGGCCACAACCGCCCGTCCTCGTCGCGCTGCAGCGCCATCAGGCCTGCGTCCGTCCGCACGAGCCACGCCGGCCCGCCAGATGCCACCTCGGCGTCGTTGCCCCAACTCGCGTTCAGCGGCAGGCACGGCGCCTCGGTGAACTCGCCCTCGTCGTAGCAGCGGTCGCCGGACAGCGTGCCGTCCTCGGCCCGCTCGAAGGTGACGATCCGGCCCGGGCGACCTTCCGCCGCGTCCGAGATCGCGATCAGCTGCGACCCGTCCGCGCGCAGTTCGGTCCGCCCGTCCCGCACGTCATCCAGATCGCGGACTCCGTCCAAGCTCGGGCAGCTCGAGATGCCGTTGTAACACGCGACCTTCGTGAGCTTGCCGGTCTGCGGGTCGCGCTCGTGCACCTGCAGACCGGGCGCGGTGCCCGTGCCCGCGTGGCGCGTCACCAGATACAGGAAGCGGCCGTCGGGGCTGAACGTCGCCGCCACGATCCACACCCGCGACAGCATCCGCTCCTCGCAGCCCTGGATGGACTCCAGCAGCGCGATGCACTGGCGCACGGCCGTCGTCGCCCCGTGCTCGGCGACGACCAGCCGGTCCTCGCCGATCAGGTACAGGAAACGGTCATCCGGCGAGAGCACGGTCGTCGGCTCCCCCATTCCGGGCGCCGTGTTCTGGCACGCGCTGAGCGGCCCGCGGTCTTCCGACACGCAGCCGAGGTAGTCGAGCTGGCCGGGCCGCGCGGGAGCGTCGTTGTCGGCGATCACGATCTCGGCCGTCGAGCGCGCCAGCGTGCCGCCATCGGCGGTCAGGGCGAGCGTGAACCGCTCGGTCTCCTCGACAAGCCGGTCGCCGCGCACGCGCACGTCGATCGTCGCCGACCGCTGGCCGGGTTCGATCTCCACGGTGCCCTCGGCGGCGGTGAAGTCGTCCGCCGTGGCGGTGCCCGCGACCGTCGTGTAGCCCACCTTGACCGGCCGCCGCCAGGTGCGCGGGAGCGTGAGCTTGACGCGCGCGGTGACGTCGGCCCGGTTGCCCTCCTGCACCCGCGCGTCGCTCACGCCGACGACGATCTCCGTCGGCAGCGGGTCGAAGTCCAGCACGACGCGGTCGTCCTCGAACTCGGCGTCGTTGCCGGGTTCGGAGTCCGGGTCGGGCTGGTCGGCGTGCTCGATCTCAGCCTTCAGCGACTGCACACCTTCAGCGCCCGGCACGACCTTCAACTGCAGCGTGGACGAGGCGCGCTTCGCGAGCGAATCGACCGACCACACGCCGTCGGCGTACGTGCCGACCGACGCCTCCGCAGACGACAGCGTCCACCCGGGAGGCAGCGGCACCCGCACCCGCAGCCCGGTCGCGGGCAACGGGAAGTCGTTGCGCAGCGTCGCCGTCAGCGTGAGCGGCCGTCCGATCGCCGGGTCGACATCGTCGGACACGACCGTCAACGCCACGTCACGGTCGGTGATGAGCTCCAGGCACGCGTCGCCGATGCCGTCGGCGTCAGCGTCCTCCTGCCCCGGGTTCGCCCGCTGCGTGCAGTTGTCCTTGGCGTTGACGGTCCCGTCGCCGTCGCTGTCGGTCTTGTCCATGAGCCGCGCGAGGTCGCCGTCGAGTCCCTCGGCCGGGCGGTCCTCCGAGTCGTAGGTGGAGCGGACGGCACGCTGGTCGAAGCGCAGGTTCGACCAGTCGTCGAAGCCCTTGATCTCGTCGAGCTTGTGCTCGAGCTTCTCGCACTGCTGGAACGTGGTGTCCGGCGTGCCGTCGGGGTCGTTGATCGAGGCCGACACGCCGACGTCCGTCGTGTCGCCGTCGTGGTTCCAATCGATCGGGTGCAGCACGGACTCGGTCTTGGGCCGGCAGACGTCCCACTCGGGGTCGTAGACCATCCGGACGGTCTCCGCCCACGCCGGGTCGCCGGCCGCGCCCAGGCCCGCGGGCTCGTTGAGCGAGGCCTCGTTGAGCGTCGGCAGCACCCGTCGTGAGTAGTCGAGCGGGCGATGCAGCGAGAAGTTCGGGAACGTGAACGACGGGTTCATCACGCTCAGGTAGTTGGGCGCGAACTCGCGGCCGGCGTGCTCGAGCCCGAGCGTGTGCCCGAGCTCGTGCATGAGCACCGCCGCCTGCACGCGGGCGCGGCAGAGGTCGACGTTGACGCAGCCGCTCAGCCCGCCGGCCATCGCCGCCGTGTGCGGCGCGCCCCAGTCGCTGACGCCGATCGCCAGCGCGTCGCCCGCAGCGGCGCCGCCCGCGTCGAAGCTCGCGAGGTCGTCCGTGAACACGGCGTAGCGGTACGCGAGCCCGCGCGCGCCGAGCCGGGCGAAGCAGTAGCGCGCGTCGCGCTCCCACTTGAAGCCGAAGGCGCCGTCGCACGCGTCCGTATCGTTGCCGTAGCGCAGGTCGCGCAGATCGTCGCGGTTCTCGGGTCCGCGCTGCGCGACGTGCAGGGGACCGTCGAATTCGTCGAGCTCCTCACCGAGGTCCAGGTGCAGGCGGACCGGGTGCGGTGCCTCCGCGAAGGCCTCTTCGACCATGTCCAGCGCCAGCCGGGACGGCGCGGCGTCGCCGCCGAGCCCCCAGAAGTCACCCTCGGTGTAGTCGATCTCCAGGTGCACGTCCGGCTCGCGCGCGTCCGACTCGTAGAGGTCGGCGTCGATGGTGCCGTCGGCGTCGTAGTCGATGCCGTCCGTCTCCCAGTCGTCGCACAGGGCGTCGCCGTCCTGGTCGGACGAGCCGTCGTGCGCGGAGCACACGAGCGAAGCCTCGGACGTGCGCCCGAAGTCGTCGACCACGAGCGCCATGTAGCTCGCGTACGGCTGCTGCGTGCGGAGTACGAAGTGGCCACGCTCGTCCGGGAAGGCGGTGCCGATGAACGTGCCCGAGCGGGCGCGCTCGGCCTCCGGCGCCTGTGCGTCGGTGAGGCCGTAGAGGTCGATCTTGCTGTCGTGATCGAAGCCGGCAGTCAGCTCGCCGGTGATCGCGATCAGGTCGGTCTGTGGATCGCGGGCGCCATGCACGCCGGCGGCCGTGTTCAGCAGGTCGTCGGCATCGAGCGCATCGAGCGCATCGGGCCCCGTGCGGCCCAGGTCGACGGCCTGCCCCTCGTTGTCGACGAACTGGTTGCCGCGCACGGTCACGGGCTCCTCGTCGCCGGGCACCGCCACGCCCGCGCCCTCGTTGCGCGCGATCACGTTGCACCGCTCGACGCACCCGCTCAACGGATGCTCCTCCGCGCCCCAGCCGATCGTGATCTCCTCCGCCAGCGTGCCCACGCGGATGCCGTTGCCGTCATTGCCGGTGATCTCGTTGCCGGTGAGCTGCACGCGTTTGGTCGACCGCAGGTCGACGCCGTCGCGTCCGTTGTCGTCGATGTCGTTGTCGTCGATGGTCGTGTCGACGCCCTCGTAGACGTGCACGCCGGCCCCGGTGTTCTGTCCCACGGCGTTACCGCGGATGACCGTCTCGGCCACCTCCTCGCCGACGTCGATGCCGTGGCCGTCGTTGCCGGTGACGAAGTTGTGCTCGATCGTGACCTTGCTCGGGAAGTTCACCTCGTCGACGCTCTTGGTGACGATCCCGGGGCCGTCGTTCTCCTTGACCTGGTTGGCGCGGACGACGATCTCGGACGCGTTCTCGACGACGCCGATCCCGCCTTCGCCGTTGCCCACGACGACGTTCTCCTCGATCACGTTGCCGGTGCCGCCGGTCAGGATCCCGGTCTGCTCGTTGCCGATCGGCCGGTTGTCGTAGCCGGGCCCGATCTTGTTGCCCTGGACGCGGATGTTCGCGGCCTGCTCGAGCAGCATCACGCCACGCTGATTGCCGGAGATGACGTTGCCGTGGCCGGGCGTGCCGACGCGCACGTCGACCGGCGACTCCGGCAGTCCCACGTCCTCCCCCACCGCGACGCCGACGTCGTTCGGCAGCGCCTTGAAGCCGGGCAGGTCCGTACCGACGAGGTTGCGCTGCAGCTTGACGTCCTCGACGCCGCCGAACACGCCGATCCCGATCTCGCTGCCGGAGCTGAGGTTGCCCTTGGTGGCCTGCTCGCCGCCGATCGTCGTGCGCACCGGATGGTCGCCGTCGGTGTCGGCCACGACGGCGATGCCGGCCTTGCTCTTGCGCAGCGGCTGGCCCATGTAGTCGACGGTCGCGCTCCCGGTCGGGTCGGTGCCGACGAGGTTTGCTTCCACCCGGGTGTCCGTCGAGGCGCCGCGGACCGCGATGCCGCCGTCCGCGCTCCCGGCGACGATGTTTCCCCACGCCTCGTCGCCGCCGCCGACGAGCGTGTCGTGGGCGCTGATGAGGTCGATGCCGGTCTTGTTGCCGGCGCTCTGGCCCATCGCGTCCGTGCCGAGACCGGTCGCCGTGAGCCCGATCCAGTTGTTGAACACCGACGTCTTGGTGGCCTCGATCACGCGCACGGCCTGGTCGGTGCCGACGATCAGGTTGCCGGCGACGAGCGTGTTGTCGGCCGCCCCTAGCAACTGGTTCGCGGTCACGAGCACACCGTTGGCCTCGTTGCCGATCACGGCCAGGCCGGACGGGTCGCTGCCGATGTAGTTGCCGTGGACCAGGTTCGCGATCGAGCGTGAGCCGGTCAGCAGCACGCCGTTCCAGTTGCCGCTGATCGTGTTGCGGGTCTTGGCCGTCGCTCCGCCGATCGTGGCCTGGATCGTGTTCTGGACGTAGAGCCCGACGATCGCCAGCGCCAACGTGTCCTTCCCGAGCGAGTCCAGGCCGAGGTAGTTGCCCTGCACGAGCGTGGAGTCCGCGCCCGTCAGGCCGAGCTGGACGCTCGGAAAGCCGTGGATGGCGAGCCCGCGGATCTCCGAGTTCGGCGCCCGGACATCCAGCCCGTACGGGCGCACGACGCGGATCGAGCCGCCGTGGCTGCCGGGGTCGGGGATCGGCACGTTCGCGCCGTCGATCTCTACGACGGGAGTCCCTGCTTCCGGGTTGGCCGCGGGGGCCGACCAGCCGTCGATCAGCACGGCGTCGGTGATCGCCGGGAGCGCCCGGCTCGGCTTGATGCGGGCGAGGAGCCGATCGAGATCGAAGGTGATCGTGTCCTTGCCGGGGTTGACGTTGGCCGTCTGGATCGCGGCGCGCAGCGTGCAGTTGCCGTTGTCGGGCTCCGCCTCGCACGGGCCGGAGCCGTTGGTGGCATCGGCGTCGTCGATCGTGCCGCCCGTGTTGACGACGATCGTGTCGGCGTACGCCGAGGGGGCGATCAGCGCGAGCAGCGCGACCGCGAGCCAGACGGCGCGCCTCACTTGAGCGTGAGGGTCTTGGTGACCGTGCCCGCCTTCAGCGTCAGCGTCACGCGCGTCTTGCGCTTGAGATCACGCGCGGCCTTGCGCGTGAACGTCAGCTTGACGGTGCTCGTGCCGGAGCCCGAGGCGACCGTCTTCTTCTTGTAGCTCGCCGTGACCTTCGTCTTGGCGGTGGTATTGGCGAGCTTGACCGTCAGGCCCTTCTTGAGCGCGGTCTTCAGGCTCTGCTTGGCGACGCTGAGCGTCACCGGCTTCGCGCCCGGCGGGACGGGCACTGGCGGGGCCGGCGGCGCGGGCGGCGCGGGCGGCGGCGGGCCGGGTACGGTCGGCACGCCCGCCGGGCTCCAGTCCGGGTTGGAGGCGCCGGGGATGATCAGGCGGCCGCTGGGCGGCGCGACGCAGCCGCCGCTGAGGTTGGGCATCTCGCCGCGCCAGATGCCGTCGCCCTCGCCCCACACGAGCGAGCGGGCGTCAGGCGAGAACGCGGGCCCGGTGAACTTGCCGGTCGGCTGCTCGTACTGGAAGCAGCCCTCCACCTCGCCGGTCCCGGCCTCGCCGCTGAAGCGGAAGACGGTCATGATCGCGTCGTCGGTGATGCCGGCGAACAGGTTGCCCTTGATGTCGACGTCGGCGAGCGGCGTGCGACCCGGGTGGCTGAACCAGGGCGTGCCTTCGTTGTTGGGTGAGCCGACCGCGCGCACGATCGTGTCCTTGGAGAGCGCGTTCGGCTTCTCCGAGTGCACCAGCCACGTGTTGTCGATCCACGCCGGCCACGTCCACCCCGTGTGCAGCGGACGGCTCTGGATCGAGCCGTCCGTGTTCGAGTAGGCGACGGCGGGATAGCCGTTGAAGTCGCGGATCTCGTAGGCGACCTTCGTGCCGTCCGGCGACACGGCCGGCTCCCACGGGCCGAACCAGCCGATCCCGAGCGGCGTGTTGATCTGGTTGACGACGGCGCCAGTGGCGCGATCCAGCCGGTAGATCCGGCTGCCGGAGACCGCGACGAGGGTGCCGTCGTCGCCCTGCGAAGCCGCCTTGTAGGTGCCTTGGGTCGTGAGCTGCACGGCACCGGAGCCGTCTGGCTCAGCGAGCCAGACGTCGCCGGCCTTGACGAAGGAGATCGAATCGGCGTGCGCCGTGGCGGGGAGCGCCAGTGCGAGGAGAAGGACGAGTGGGGAGAACCGCATGGGCCGACTATCCGTCGGCGCCCTGGTCGCCGTCGTCGTCCGTGCGGTGTGGCCGACTACGCCGAAAGAGGCAGGACGGCCTGGACCGTCCAGCCGCCGCCGACCCGCGGACCGCTCCTGAACGTGCCGCCGCACGCGCGCACACGGTGCGCCATCGAGTCGATCCCGCGGCCGCCGCCCGGCAGCTCGCGACACGCGCCGCCGTCGTCGTCGACGGCCAGCTCCAACCGGTCCTCACGCGCCTTCAGGCGCACGTGCACGGTCGCGCCCGCGGCGTGCTTGGCCGCATTCGTGAGGGCTTCGGCCGCCACGCACACTACGGCGTGCCGCACGTGCGGATCGACGCCGGTGGGCTCGTCGATCTCGAGCTCCACCTGCTGGCCGGTCGCCCGCGCCGTGTCCGTGATGCGCGCGAACTCCGCCGCGATCTGCCCGGGATGATCGCCCCCTGGGCGATCTCCCAGCGAAGCGAGCCCGAAGGGCGAGTCTTCGCCGGTCTCGTGGCCAAGCACGGTCGCCAGCCGCCGCAGCTCGGTGGTGCCCTGGCGCGCGGCGACGGCAAGCGGCTCGTAGTCGGGCTCGAGGCCGCGCTTGAGTCGCGCCGTGGCCACCCCGGCCTGGATCGCGACCGCCGTCAGCGCGTGGCCGACGAGGTCGTGCAACTCGTGCGCGAGGCGCACCCGCTCGGCACGGACGGCCCGCGCCCGGAGCCGCTCGAGCGCGTGCGCGATCTCGGCGCGGCCGGCGTCCACCTGCCGCTGCTCGGCCGCGACGTCGCGCAGGAACACGCCGAACATCCAATGCCCGAAGTAGATGAACGCCGAGGCGATGAACGCGAGCGCCGGCCAGTCCATGGTGGGATCGAGGCCCTGGGAGACCATCAGGCCCGTGACGACGAGGACCAGGCTCGCGGCGGCACGCCGCGGGCTCGCCGAGGTCGCCGCGACGACGAGCGTGATGATCGCCGAGAAGTCTGCGGCGCGGGCCGCGATCGGCATCTCGCCCGCGAGCGAGCACAGGATCGCGACGACCCCGACCGCGACCGAAGTGGCGATCGGCGCCCGCGGAGCGAGCAGCGGGAGCAGCGCGAGGATCGGCGCGAAGAAGCTCACCTCGTGGGCCACGATCATCTCCACCACGGCCGCCACGAGCAGCAGGCCGCAGGCGATCCACAGCGGCGAGATCGCTCGTCCGGCCGGAGGTGGCGGGGGTGGCGCCGGCTCGACCGCGGGCGGGTCGCCGAGCGTGCGGATCGTGGCCTGCATCTCGCCGAGCGCGTCGGCGGCGCGGGCGCGGATCGCTTCCAGCGCGTCGGCGTCACGCGCGCGTTCGACCATCCCCGGGAGCTCGTCGAGTACCGGCTCGATCCGCTGCTCGAGCAAGCTCCACGTGCGCAGTTGCTCGGCCGTCGCGGCGTCACCGGGGCCGGTCGCGACCGCGGCGACGAGGCGATCGCGTTCGGCGCGGATCTCTGCCAACCGGCGATGGCGGCGCTGCAACATCACACCGGTCGCGATGCCCGCACCGAACAGCGCTGCGTCGGCGTACAACACCAGCACCGTGGCGGTCGGCAGCGTCGTGCGCCACGCCATGTGCACGAGCAGGACCGCGACGATCGCTATCGCCTTGCGGGTCGGGACCAGCGCGCAGGCGGCGAACGTGGCGGTGAACAGCGTCAGCAGCCCGCCCGCCAAGCCGATCGCCTCGAGGATCTTGAAGTGCCGGATGAGGTAGAGCTCCAGCAGGAGCAACCCGACCACCAGCGTCGGCGCGCGCGAGAGCGCGAGCAGCGTGCCGAAGATCACCACGTGCACCGCGAGCACGAGCGGGATCGGGTCCGCGATCGGCCGCAGGAACAACTCCACCACCGCAAGCACGGACAAGCTCGCGACGGAAGCGGCGATCGGCAGCTTGAGCGTCGGCGTCATCCGGCGCGAGTGTTGCATCGGATTGGCGATGTGACATCCACCTTTTGGTGTGGGTGCAGTGGACGACCTTGGGCTAGCGTCGGGTTCCGTGACGCGTCTCCCCTCTGGTCCACGGCTCTCGCTGGCGGCTGACCTCAACGATCTCATCGCGCATCGCATCGCCGCCGTCCAGGTGCAGGCCGCGGCCGCCGAGCGGCTGCTCGACGCGGCCGACAGCGGCGCCGCGCGGGCGATTCAGGCCGTCCGCGGGCTCACCGCGGAGGCGATGGACGAGCTGTGCCGGCTCGCCCGGCTGCTGGACGACGGCGCGCCGCTGCCGCTGGCGCCGGTGCCCGGCTTCGCGGAGGGTCTGCCGGGCGGGGTCGCGGTGTGCGCCTACCGCTGTGTCGAGCTGCTGGCCGGCTGTGACCTCGCGTTCCGCGTCGACGAGCACTGGCTGGAGATCCGCTGCCGCGGGGAGCTCGACGCGCGCCGCGAGGCCTCGTTGCGCGCGTTCGTCCGGCCGTGTGCCGGCACGGTCCGGCGTCGCGGCCGCGACGGCTGGTCGATCAAGCTGCCGCTCGAGCCGTGACAAAGCTCCTGATCGCCGACGACCAGGCGCTCCTGCGCGGTGGGCTCCGGGCGATCCTGGAGGCCGAGGACGATCTCGAGGTGATCGCCGAGGCCGCCGACGGCGTCGAGGCCGTCGACGAGACCTTGCGCACGCACCCGGACGTCGTCCTGATGGACATCCGCATGCCGCGCCTGGACGGGCTGGAGGCGACGAAGCGACTGCTGGCCGCGGGCAGCCGCGCGCGGGTGCTGGTGATCACCACGTTCGACCGGGACGAGTACGTCTACCGCGCGTTGCGCGCCGGCGCGGCCGGCTTCCTCTTGAAGTCGGCCCCGGCGGAGCGGTTGACGGAGGCCGTCCGCACGGTCGCGACCGGCGAGTCGCTGCTGGACCCGGTGATCACCACCCGCCTCGTCGAGCACTTCCTCGCCCGCCCGGACTTCGACCCCGAGCTGCGTGCGCGGCTCGACGGCCTCACGCCGCGCGAGCGCGAGATCCTTGGCCTGCTCGCCCGCGGGCTGTCGAACGCCGAGATGGGCCGCGAGCTGTTCCTCTCGGACACGACGATCAAGTCGCACGTCACGCGCATGCTCTCCAAGCTCGGCGTGAACTCACGCGTCCAGGCCGTCGTGCTGGCCTACGAGACCGGGCTCATCCGGCCGGGCGCCGGTTAGAACAAGCGGCGCTTCTCGCGCGAGAGGAAGAAGCCGTGGGAGCCGCGCCGGCACGTCAGCCCGGTCGAGCGGCTGACGCAGCTGAACCCGCCGCGCTTGAACGTCTTCCCGTAGCCGAGCACCGGGCGCTTGCTGTACTCGCGGCCCTCGCCGTTGTAGCCGGAGATCGGCAGGGAGTCGTCGTTGCCGAGCGTGATGAGGCGGGCCTTCCCGGTGCGGTTGAGCTTGACGCCGCCTTCAAGCTCGCCCTTGCGCGGGATGTACGACGAGGAGCAGTAGAGCCCCGCGCCGCGACCGGCCGCCTGCTTGGCCGTGAGGATGCCGCACACCGTGTTGCCGGACGGCACGGTGAAGCCGGCCCCCGCGGACGCGACCGCCGGCACGGTCGCAAGCCCGATCGAGACGGCAAGGGTGAGCAGGCTGAGGCGCGTTCGGTGAGTCATGGCTGACCGGAAGGTAGAGCGTATTGGCCGACGCGACTACTAGCTGCCTTTACAACCATATTTAGACGTGTCACAATTAGGCACGTGCCAGAGCTAACACGTCGCCGGCTGATCGCCGGCGGGATCCCCCTGCTCGGCGCCGGCGGCGCGCTCCTCCATGCTTCGGCGGCCGGCGGCCACTCGGCCGCCACCGTCCAGGGCCACAACGGCCACGCCGGCCACGACAGCGGCCACGCGAACTTCCGCAACAACGTCGCCGTCGATCACGTCGCCAACGGCTTCGACCCGCACGAGCTCGTGCGCGACTTCGACTGGGGCACGACGCGCCGGCTCGCGTCCGGCCGCGTGCTGCGGGAGTGGACGCTGAACGCGATCGACAAGGAGATCGAGGTCATGCCGGGTGTGAAGTTCGCCGCCTGGACCTACAACGGCCGCATCCCCGGTCCCACGTTGCGGGCGCGCGAGGGCGAGCGCCTGCGGATCACGTTCAACAACGGCTCCGACCACCCGCACACGATCCACTTCCACGGCATCCACCCGGCCGAGATGGACGGCGTGCCCGGGATCGGCGCAGGGCAGATCGAACCGGGCGGCAGCACCGTCTACGAGTTCGACGCGCTCCCCGCCGGCCTGCACCTCTACCACTGCCACGTGCGGCCGCTGGCCGAGCACATCGCCAAGGGCCTCTACGGCGCGTTCATCGTCGACCCGAAGGACGGGCGTGAAGAAGCCGACGAGCTCGTGATGGTCATGAACGGGTTCGACACCAACTTCGACCGGGCGAACGAGGTCTACGCCGCCAACACGATCGGCTTCGCGTACATGGACCGGCCGATCCAGGCGAAGGTCGGGGAGCTCACCCGGGTGTACATCGTCAACGTGCTCGAGTACGACCTGATCAACTCGTTCCACCTGCACGGGAACCTGTTCGACTACTACCCGACGGGCACGTCGAAGACCCCGGCGGAGTTCACCGACACGGTGATGATGTGCCAGGGCCAGCGCGGGATCGCCGAGTGGCGGTTCGCGTACCCCGGCAAGTACATGTTCCACGCGCACCAGTCCGAGTTCACCGAGCTCGGCTGGCAAGGCATCTTCGAGGTGTCGTGATGCAAGCCGCAACGCGCGGGGTGCGCGTGCCGGCGTGGGTCCTCGGGCTCGTGCCACTGCTGCTGATCGCCGGTGGCATCGCGCTGTTCGCGGCGCTCGACGCGCCCGGGATCGGCGAGCGCGTCGGCCCGCCCGCGGAAGAGCTGGCGATCGAGCGCACGGTCCTGGAGCCGGGCATCATCGAGTTGACGGTGCGCAACGACGGGCCGGATGCGGTGTCGGTGGCGCAAGCCGTCGTCAACGACGCCTTCGTGCAGTTCACGGGCGCCGAGTCGCCGATCGGGCGCCTGGAGACGGCGACCGTGCGGATCGCCCAGCCGTGGGTGGAGGGCGAGGCCTACGAGGTCGCGCTCGTCACGTCCGCCGGCGGGACGATCGCGCACGAGATTCCCGTCGCCGTGGAGACGCCCGCTCCCGACGCCGGTTTCTTCGGGCTGATGGCGTTGCTCGGCATCTACGTCGGCGTGATCCCCGTCGCGCTCGGGATGCTGTGGCTGCCGTGGCTGCGGCGGGTCCCACCGGCCTGGCTGCGCGGCCTGATGGCGTTGACCATCGGCCTGCTCGCGTTCCTGGGCGTCGATGCCGCCTTCGAAGGGTTCGAGCTGGCGGCCGAGGGCTCGCAGGCGTTCGGCGGCGCGGCGCTCGTGTTCGTCGGCGCGGGGGTCGCCTACCTGTTGCTGAGCGGCGTGTCCGCGTGGCTCTCCCGCCGGGCCGCCAAGGCTTCGGGCAGCTCGCTCGCGCTGCTGATCGCGATCGGCATCGGCCTCCACAACCTCGGCGAAGGCGTGGCCATCGGCGCCGCCTATTCCGCCGGCGCGCTGGCGCTCGGCGCCTTCCTGGTGATCGGCTTCGCCATCCACAACACCACCGAGGGCCTGGCGATCGTCGCGCCCATGGCCAACGAGCGCGCGTCGCTGCGCCGGTTGGCCGCGCTGGGCGTGATCGCGGGCGCACCGGCCGTGCTCGGGGCATGGATCGGCGCGGGCGCCTACAACGCCTCGATCGCGGCGTTCCTGTTCGGCTTCGGGGCCGGCGCGATCCTGCAGGTCATCGTCACGCTGCTGCCGTCGGTCCGCGACGACCACGGGCGCGTCCTGCACCCCGGCGCCGCGGTCGGGATGCTCAGCGGGATCGCGGTGATGTTCCTCACGGGGCTGCTGGTCGCCGCCTGACGTACTACGCGGATCGTCGGTACGCTGGGCGGCGGATGACGCACCCCGCGCTGCACGAGCTCGAGACGAAGATCATGGCCGCGGTCTGGGAGCAGGAGGAGGCCACGGTGCGCTCGGTGACGGACGCGCTGGCCGACGACGCCGACGGCCCGCGGTCGTACACGACCGTCCTGACGGTGATGACGCGGCTGGACCGCAAGGGCTTCCTCGACCGCCGGCGCGAGGGCAAGAAGGACATCTACGTGCCGGCCGTGGATCGCGAGGACTACATGCGGGTCCGGTCGGAGGTCGAGGTCGACGCGCTGCTGGACGCGTACGGTGATCTGGCTTTGACGGAGTTCGCCCGCCGCTTCGCCCAGCTCGAACCGGCGCGCCAGCGAGCGCTGCGGCGCCGCGCTCGCAGTGACTGAGCGCGCGCATCTGGTGCGCCTGGAGCTCGCCGTGTGCGCGCTCGTGACCACGATCCTGCTGACGATGCTCCTCGTCGCGGTGGACGTGCTGCGGTTTCACGCCAGCTCGCCCGCAGCGATGGTGGTTGCGCTCGAAGCGCTCGCACTGCTGTCGATGGGCGCGTCTCTGGCGCGCCAGCTCGTGCGCCACCGCGCGTTCGCGAGGCGACTGCCCGTTCTGCCGGGCACGGTCCTCGGCACCCCGATCCTGCTGATCGCGACCCGTCGCCCGCAGGCGTTCACCCTCGGCTTCCTCCGACCCCGGATCGTCATCTCGGACGGCCTGATCGACCGGTTGGATGACGACGAGCTGCGGTGCGTGCTCGCGCATGAGCGCCACCACGCGCGCCGCCGCGACCCGCTCCGGCGCGCGCTGGTGAAGGCGGTCTGCGACGGCTTCTGGTTCATCCCGTCGCTGCGCCGGACCGCGCACGCGCACGCCGCTGTGTCCGA
Source organism: Solirubrobacter taibaiensis (assembly GCA_027587225.1). GTDB lineage: Bacteria > Actinomycetota > Thermoleophilia > Solirubrobacterales > Solirubrobacteraceae > Solirubrobacter > Solirubrobacter taibaiensis. Next base: position 81,260 of record JAPDDQ010000009.1, on the reverse strand, counting down.
ACTGGCCGCCGACGCGGTGGCGATGCGCAGCACGGGCCCGCGGTCCTTGGCCTCGGCGTTGCTCGCGTTCGAGGAGCACGGCGCGGGCGCAGGGCCGGAGCGCGTGCGTCACCTGCTCGGGGACCTCCGTCCGGCGAGTGCGTTGTCGCTCATGGTCGCCGCCGCGGTCCTGCTCGCGCTCGTGGGCGCGACGCTGTACCTGCTGCGCCCGGTCCCCGCGGACTGGTGCCTGCCGCTCTCGCCGCTCGCGCTGCTGGCGCTCATCGTCGCGTGCGTCCCCGCGGGGATGACGAGCCGCCAGGCCGAGCGGCTGCTCAGCTAACCCTCCGCCGCTTCCGACAGCAGCCACAGAGCGAGGACGGTGAACGTCACCATCACGCCGAGCATCCAGTACTGCGAGCGCACCGCCTGCTTGTGGTGGCGGTAGAGCACCAGCGCCCGGTCGTGCGCGAGCGCCAGCGCGGCGACATGGCCGACGAGCACGAGCGCGGCCTGGATGTACCAGAACGTCTCGGGGCCGATGAACGAGTAGTTGATGTCCCCCGCGGCCAGCCCGAGCAGGTCCCAGCCCTGGCCGGCGGGATCGGACGCGAGCGGCAGGATCATCTGGCCCTGGAACAGCAGCAGGCTCACGTAGTGCGCCGCGGCGTACGCGAGCGCGATCGGGACGAGCGAAGGCGCGAACTGGCGCGCGAGCTCACGACCGGAGCGTGATCGGTCGACGGTGCGCACGCCCGCGATCGCGAGCCGGTACAGGCCGGTGATCGCGAGCACGATCACCGTCATCCCGAGCGTGTACACGAGCTCGACGGCGTAGCGCGGCTTGAGGCCGGCGTCGATCAGCCAGCCGATCGGCTCGCGCGTCGCGGACAGCCACGTCGGCCCGGCACTAAGCCCGTCGAACGTGACGGTGCCGATCATCACCATCACGATCGCGACGATCCCGGGCTCCGGGGTCATCCGGGCCAGGCCGGAGAGCGGGCGGCGCAGCCCGACCTGACGGCCGCGGACCTCGACCACGGACAGCTTCGAGAACAGGTTGAAGTAGACGCCGAACGCTTCGCCGCGACGCGACCAGGTGTCGACGCCGTAGACCGCCATGGCGATCCAGGTCGCGAGCGAATAGACCACCGCGGCGGTGGCGATCGTGCTCGGCCGGTCGCCACGGGCCGAGATCAGCTCGAGCGCCGCGAAGGCGAGCAACCCGAGCGCGGCGGGGTAGTAGCCGAGCCACGCGGGGTACTTCAGCGGCTCGGCGTCGGAGCTCACGGGCCGCAGCGTCCACCCCACCGCGCGCCCGACCGCGCGCCATGGGTTGAAGGCGGCGAACACGTCGCCGAAGAGCACGCTCACCGGCACGAACCCGAGCCAGAACGCGACGTACACGAACGTGGGCGTGATGTTCTGCGTCGCGAGCTGGGTCCCGAAGAACCCGCACAGGATCACCACGACCAGCAGCGCGACGCCGATCGCGCCGCACAGCACCTCCAGCAGCCGGCTGGTGAGCACGCGCGAGAGCCCGTTCGGGAGCGGCCGGAAGCGGTCCTGCTCGAGTTGCGGGCTCGACCACAGGACCCCGAGCGCCGCGAACGAGATCACGAGCACGGCGGCCGCGGCCCAGATGAACAGCCACATCGGGATCGGCAGGTCCGCCTTGCCGACGAGCCCGTGCGCGCTCGCCGTCGTGGGGACGGCCAGCAGCGCGATCAGGGCCGCGCTAAGCGCGCGTGTCAAGTGACCTGCGCGACCGGTTGCCACTGCGCGCCGTCCGGCGAGCGGTGCACCTTGCCGCCGGCCGTGATCGCGTACAGCGTGCCGTCCGGCGCCGCGGCGACCTCCTTCGGTCCCGCGCCGAGCATGCCCTTCTCATTCCACGTGCGGCCACCGTCGGCGCTTTCGCGGACCGTGCCGTCGAGGCCGATGGCGAACAGCTTGCCGGTGCCGGTCCAGACGAGGCGCGGGCTCGCGGTCGTGTCGCGCTGGCGCCAGGAGCGCCCCTCGTTCGTGGACGTGAACGTGCCCGACTTGTTGGAGACGACCCAGTGCGCCGGGTCCGTGGGGTTGACCGCGATGTCCAGCGGCGGCGACGCGGACGGTGCCTCACGCGCCTGGAACGTGCGCCCGCCGTCCTGGCTGACCTGGATCGAACCGTCCTCGGGGAACGCGAACAGCCGCCCGGAATGGACCTCGAGCTCGTGGTAGTCGAACTCGTCGATGCCCGACACCGGCGTCCACGTCTTGCCCTGATCCGCTGAGCTCGCCAGCCCGATGTTCGTCGGCAGTCCCGGCTCGGCGGCGTGCCCGGAGGCGACGAGCGTGCGCGGGCCGGTGAACCGGATCACGAGATCCTTGACCGGGCCTCTGCCCTGCGGCGCGGTCATCGTCGGGCTGAGCGCCAGCGCCTTGCCGGCGCCGTCGACGCGATAGAACGCCGCGCCCGTACCGATCATGATCGCCCCGTCCGCCGGATCGACGGCGAGCGAGTAGATCGCGCCCGGCTCGGGCGTCGCCGTCGGCAGGGCGTCCTCGTCCCCGCCGCTTCCACAGCCCGCGATCGTCAGCGCGCCAAGGCACGCCACGACGCCCATCCACGTCGAGCCAGTCATCCGGCGCAAGAGTACAGTCTTATAACTATGGCGGTAGTTGATTTGTCTCAACGGCGCTTCCGCGTCGAGGGCATGGACTGCGGCGGGTGCGCGAAGACCGTCGAGCGGGCCGTTTCCGCGCTCCCCGGTGTGGCGTCGGCGGAGGTGTCTTTCGGCGCCGCTTCGCTCGCCGTCGCCGGCGACGCGCCCGACGCGGTGATCACGCGCGCAGTGGCCCTCGCCGGCTACCGGGCGTTCCCGGCGGCGCGGGTGGTCGAGCACGACCGCACGCCGTTCTGGCGCCGCGACGCGCGCGCCCTCTCCACCACCCTGTCGATCGCGCTGCTCGGCGTCGCCGTGGTCGCTTCGCTGGCGTCCGCGCCGCGCGTCGTGGCCGAGCCGCTGTACCTGCTCTCGATGGCGGTCGGGGGCTGGCCGATCGCCCGTGCCGCGGCGCTCGCCCTGCGCCGCCGGCGGCTGGACATGAACGTGCTGATGGCGCTCGCGGCGGTCGGCGCGGTCGGCATCGGCGAGTACGCCGAAGGCGCCTGGGTGCTCGTGTTGTTCGCGGTCGGCACCGGGCTGGAGGCGATGGCACTCGAGCGCAGCCGCCGGGTCGTCGCGTCGCTGATGGACCTCGCCCCCACCCGCGCCCGCGTGCTGATCGGCGACGACGAGCGGCTGGTCGACGTCGCGACCGTCCCCGTCGGCGCCCTGATCGCGATCCAGCCCGGCGAGCGGATCCCGCTCGACGCGGAGGTCGCCGCCGGGCACTCGAGCGTCGACCAGGCGCCGATCACCGGCGAGTCGGTGCCGGTGGACAAGGCCCCCGGCGACGAGCTGTTCGCCGGCACGCTGAACACCACCGGCGCGCTCACCGCGCGCACGACCCGGCCGGCCGCGGACTCGATGCTCTCGCGCGTCGCCACGCTCGTCGAGCAGGCCCAGGGCAGCCGCGCACCCGCGGAGCGCTTCATCGACCGCTTCGCCGCGATCTACACACCGATCGTGTTCGGCGCCGCGCTCCTGCTCGCCACGGTCCCGCTCGCGTTCGGGGGCGAGGCGGACACGTGGCTGTACCGCGCGCTGGCGCTGCTGATCGTGGCCTGCCCGTGCTCGCTGGTGATCTCCGTACCCGTGGCCGTCGTGTCGGCCGTCGGCGGCGCCGCACGCCGCGGGATCCTGATCAAGGGCGGCCAGGCGCTCGAGGACCTCGGGCGCGTCCGCGCGGTCGCGCTCGACAAGACCGGGACGCTCACGCTCGGACTCCCGCTCCTGCAGCGCGTGCACGCCGACGACGAAGCGGCGGCGCTCGCGCTCGTCGCCGCCGTCGAGCGCGGCTCAGAGCATCCGCTGGCGGCCGCGCTGCGCCGTGCGGCGCGAGATCGTGATCTTCCCGTGCCGCCGGCCGAGGGGTTCCTCGCGCTTCCGGGCCGCGGCGCCCAGGCCACCGTCGCAGGCCGCGCGCTGTGGGCCGGTGGCCCCCGGCTGATGCAGGAGCGCCTCGGCACGCTGCCACCTGGGCTCGGCGCGTTGCACGATGCCGGCCAGACCGTGATCGGCCTCGGCGAGGGCGATCACCTGATCGCGCTGTTCGGCCTCGCCGACCAGCCCCGCCCCGAGGCCGGCGGCCTCGCCGAGCGCCTGCACACGGTCGGCATCGACCGCGTCGTGATGCTCACCGGCGACAGCGAGCCGGTCGCCCGGGCCGTCGCCCACACGGCCGGCATCACCGACGTCCACGCGGGCCTGCTCCCCGCCGAGAAGCTCGAGCACGTGCGAGCGCTCGAACGCGAGGCGGGTGCGGTGGCGATGGTCGGCGACGGCGTCAACGACGCCCCCGCGCTGGCGGCCGCCCGCGTCGGCGTCGCGATGGGCGCGGCCGGCTCCGACGTGGCCATCCAGAGCGCCGACGTCGCGCTCATGTCCGACCGCCTGGACGCGCTGCCCGAGGCCATCACCCAGGCCCGTCGTGCGCTGGCCATCATGCGCGCCAACGTGATCGCGTCGCTCGCGATCAAGGCCGTCTTCGTCGTGCTCGCCCCGTTCGGGCTCGTCACGCTCGTCGTCGCCGTGGCCACGGACATGGGCATGTCGCTGCTGGTGACGGGCAACGCGATGCGCCTGCTCCGGCGCTAGAGGCCCAGCAGCTCCCGGGCTTCATCCGGCGTCGCGACCGTCCGGCCGAGCTCGCGCAGAATCGTCGCCGCCTTGGCCACCTGCTGCGCGTTGTCGGTCGCGAACGTGCCGCGCGCGATCATCAGGCTGTCCTCGAGCCCGACCCGCACGTGCCCGCCGCGCAGCGCCGACGCGGTGACGAAGTCCATCTGGTGACGGCCCGCCGCGAACGTCGAGAACACGTAGTCGGAGCCGAACAGGCGGTCGGCGATCGTGACCATGTGGGCGAGGTTGTCCTGGTCGGCGCCGATGCCGCCGAGGATGCCGAAGATGGCCTGGATCCAGAACGGCGGCTCGACGACCCCGCGGTCCGCGAAGTGGGCGAGCGTGTAGAGGTGGCCGACGTCGTAGCACTCGAACTCGAAGCGCGTGCCGAGCGCGCCCAGCTCGCTGACGGTCCGCTCGATCTGGTCGAACGTGTTGGCGAAGATGCGATCCGCGGAGCCGACCACGTACGGCTCCTCCCACTCGTGCCGCCAACGCTCGACGCGCTTCGCCGCGCCCGCGAACACGAAGTTCATCGAGCCCATGTTCAGCGAGGCGAGTTCGGGCGCCCAGCGCTTCGCGGGCGCGAGCCGCTCCTCGACCGACATCTGCGCGCTGCCGCCGGTGGAGATGTTCAACACGGCCCCGGCCTCCCGCACGGCCGCGACCGGCACCTCGAACAACGCCGGATCGGGACTCGGCCGGCCCGTCTCCGGGTCCCGCGCGTGCAGGTGGACGATCGCCGCGCCGGCGGCGACCGCGTCGACGGCCTGGCGGGCGATCTCGTCGGGCGTGACCGGCAGCGCGTCCGACATCGACGGCGTGTGGATCGAGCCCGTGACGGCGCAGCTGATGATGGTCGCGCTCATACGACGTCCACCCTAGGGACTTCACAGACCGGGGTCGCGGTGCACGGGCGCCTCCCGCCCACCCGGCAGCGTCGCGCACGCGCAGGCGGCCAGCACGCACACGCCCACCCCGAGCCACAGGGCGAGGACGAACCCGTCTTCGCCCGGCCGGCCGGTCGCCGCGTCGATGTGCGCGGCGAGGATCGAGGCGGTCAGCGCGCTGCCGACGGAGAAGCCGACCGAGCGGATCACCTGGTAGAGGCCGAGCGCGCTGCCCGTCTCCCAGTGCGGGACCGCACGCGCGATCACGCCGGGGATCGCGCCGTACGTGAACCCGAACCCGAGGCCGATGATGCCCATGGTCGCGAACGCCTGCCACAACGCGTCGTGGACCAGCGCGAAGAACCCGCCCGCGAGCGTGATCATCAGCACCCCGGCCAGCAGGATCGCGCGGGCACCGTAGCGGCGCATCAGCGGCACCATCGCCTGGCTGGCGGCCAGGCTCGAGAGCGAGAACGGCACGAGGCACAACCCGGCGGTGAGCGCGGTCCCGTCGAACCCGAAGCCGTCGGCCGACGGCATCTGCACGAAGGTGGTCACAACCGTCAGGAACGCGTACAGCGCCAGGCCGAGCAGGAGCGCGGCGAGATCGGCGCCGAACACCGGGCGGTGCCGCATCAGCCGCAGGTCGACGAGCGGGTGCGACGTCGCCAGCTGCATGCGCACCCAGCCCGCGAGGATCACGGCGGCTATGGCGAACAGGCCGAGGACGCGCCCTGAGGTCCACCCCCACGTGCTGCCCTGCCCGACGCCGAGCAGCAGCGCGACCAGGCCCGCCGCGACCACCACCGCGCCCCGGACGTCCAGCGGCGCCCCCACCGCGCCGGGGCTGCGCGGGACGACCACGAGCGTGGCGGCGATGGCCAGGCCGCTGATCACCGCGCCCGACAGGAACGCGTAGTGCACGTCCAGCCAGCCGGCGATCAACCCGCTGAGCGGATATCCGGCGCCGACGCCCGCCGCGGCGCTGACCGACAGCAGCCCGATCACGCCGGCCACCCGGTCGGCGGGCAGCAGGTCCCGCGCGACCGCCATCGTCACCGGCGCCACACCGAGCCCCACGCCCTGCATCGCGCGCCCCGCCACGAGCACCCCGATCGAGTCCGCGAAGCCGGCGATCACGCTGCCCACGAACACCACCGCGAGCGCGCCGACGATCGCCTGCCGCCGATGCGGCCCGTCACCGAGCCGGCCGAGCACCGGCGCCGCGATGGTCCCCGCCAGCAGCGCCGCGGTCAGCGACCACTGCGCGCTGTCGAGTGACACGTCCAGTGACTCCGCCACGTCCGGCAGCAGCGGCGCACCGAGGCTGCTGACGATCGAGATCACCAAGGTCACGCCGACGAGCACGGGCACCAGCCCGCGGGCGCCCGCGGCCCGGTCAGCCTCCCTGGTCATCCGGCACGGAGCCTACGCGGCAGGAATAGGAGCGGTGTCCGGCTCGTCTTCCGGATGTGCGCATCCTCGTGACGACGACCGGCTCGGCCGGTCACCTCACCCCGCTGATCCCCTTCCTGGACGCCATCCGCGCCGCGGGCGGCGAGGTGCTTGTAGCGTCGCGGGTCTCGGCGCTGCACCGCATCCGGGCCGCGGGCTATGACGCGTGGCCGTTGGCCGAGGCGCCCGACGCGGAGCGCTCAGCGGTGTTCGCGTCCAGCCGCGGACTCCCGCCCGCCCAGGCCAACGCGCGTGCCTTGGAAGTCTTCGCCGGCCTCGACGCCGCCGCGGCGCTGCCGGGCCTGCTCGACGCGATCCGCGACTGGCGCCCTGACCTCATCCTGTCCGAAGCGAGCGAGTTCGCGGGGCGGCTGGTGGGCGCCCATCACGAGCTGCCCTGCGTCATCGTGGCGATCACGCAGTACGCGGTGGAACACGAGCTGCGCGACGCGACGGACGCTGCACTCACCCGGCTCCGTGACGACCACGGGCTCCGCGCCAGGGACGACCGCGCGGAGACTCGCTTCACGTTGCTGCCGCCGCGGCTCGAGCATCCCGCGCACCCCGGCCCGTCCGGCACTCACCGCTTCCGCGAGCACGACGCTCCGACGAACGGGTCGGTAGCCGCGTGGTTCCCGCCCGACGAGCACCCGCTCGTGTACCTCACGTTCGGCACCGCCGCGCCGCAGATGGGCTTCTTCCCGGGCCTGTACCGCGCGGCGATCGACGCGCTCGCGCCGCTCCCGATCAACCTGCTCGCGACCACCGGCCACGACCGCGACCCCGCCGATCTCGGCCCGCTGCCCGCCAACGTGCGCGTCGAGCGCTGGCTGCCGCAGGCGGACGTCGTGCGCCATGTCCGGGCGATGGTCTGCCACGGCGGCACCGGGACCGTGCGCGGCGCGCTCGCCCAGGGCGTGCCCGTCGCCGTGCGCCCGATGTTCGCCGACCAGCCCCACAACGCCGAGCGCGTCGCCGAGCTCGGCGCGGGCCTCGTGATCGAGCCCGGCCTTGCCGGCCTGGCCGAAGCCGTCCATGCGCTGCTCGCCGACGATCGCTACACAGCCCGCGCCGCTGAGATCGCCGCGGACATCCGCGCCCTCCCTACCGTCGACACCGCCGTCGACGTCTTGAAGAAATTGATCGCGAACGACGGTTTGCAACCCGGTCCTGCGGGAATACACGGATTGTCGCGTTGACCGGATGCCCTCCAAGTTCCGACTTGCGTGACACCCCTCCTCCTCAGTGAACGGGGCGTCCCTTATGGGGCGCCCCGTTTGCGTTTCTGAGTCAGTCGCGCAGCGTCGCGCCGTCGGACGCAGCGCCGACGAGCCGGCTGTAGCGCCCGAGCACGCCGTGGGCCACGCGCGGCGGTGGCGGCACGTAGGCGGCGAGGCGCTCCGCGAGCTCGGCTTCCGAGCATTCGACCGACAGCTCGCGCGTGTCCGCGTCGACCGTGACCATGTCGCCGTCGCGCACCACGGCGAGCGGACCGCCGCGCACCGCCTCCGGCGTGACGTGCCCGACCATCAGCCCCCGGGTCGCCCCGGAGAAGCGTCCGTCGGTCACGAGGGTCACGGACTCGCCCAGGCCCGCGCCCACCAGGGCCGCCGTCACGCTCAGCATCTCTCGCATCCCCGGTCCGCCGGCCGGGCCCTCGTTGCGCACCACGACCACCTCGCCCGGGATGACGTCACCGGCATCGATGGCCGCGATGCACGCCTCCTCGCGTTCGAACACGCGTGCCGGTCCGACGTGGCGCCGCCGTTGCGTGCCGGCGACCTTCGCCACGGCACCGCGCGGCGCGAGGTTGCCGACCAGGCCGACCAGGCCGCTCGTCGCCTTGTACGGAGCCGCCGCGCTGAAGGTGACGCGGCCGTCGGGAGCGGGAGCGCCGGCGCTCGCCTCCGCGAGGGTTCCGGCCTCGATCGTGGGCGCGTCGCCGTCGACGAGCCGCGCCGCGATCAACTCGCGGATCAGCACGGGCACGCCGCCGGCCGCGTGGAAGTCGGTGGCCACGTACCGGCCGCCCGGGGTGAGGCTCGCGAGCACCGGAGTGACATCGCAGCGGTCGGCGAGATCGGCGAGCGTCAGCTCGACCTCAGCCTCGCGGGCGATCGCCAGCAGGTGGAGGAACCCGTTCGTCGAGCCGCCGCTCGCGGCGATGCCCACCATCGCGTTCAGGAGCCCGCGCCGGTCGAGGAAGTCGCGCGCGGAGCGCCCGTCCGCAGCGAGGCTCGCGGCCAGCGCGCCGCAGCGTGCTGCCTCCTCCCGGCGCTCCTCCAGCGCGTCCGCGGCGAGCAGGGTGGTCCCGAGCCGCGTCAGGCCGAGGCATTCGAGCGCGACGGCCATCGTGTTGGCGGTGAAGTGGCCGGCGCACGTGCCCGGCCCGGGACACGCCGTGCGCTCCAGGTCGTCGAGCTCACCGCGGGTGATGCGCCCTTGCCCGTACGCGCCGACGGCCTCCCAGACGTCCTGGATCGTCGCCTGCTCGCCCCGCCACGAGCCGGCCCGCATCGGTCCGCTGTAGAGCACCACGGCGGGCTTGTCGATCCGCGCCAGCGCCATCAGCGCGGCGGGCGTGGTCTTGTCGCAACCGACGATGCACACGAGCGCGTCGAAGTCGTGCGCGACGTCCATGAGCTCGATCGAGTCCGCGATCAGCTCGCGGGAGATCAACGAGGCGCGCATCCCGGGCGTGCCCTGCGACTGGTTGTCGGAGACCGAGATCGTGTTGAACGGCAGCGCGACGCCCCCGGCCGACGCCACGCCGGCCGCCACCGCCTCCGACAGCTCGAGGTGGTTGAGGTTGCACGGCATCGTGCCGGTCCACATCGAGGCGATGCCGACGATCGGTCCGCCCAGCCGCTACGGGTCGATGCCCATCGCCCGGAAGTGCGACCGGGCGCCCGCGCGGCGCGGCTCGTCGGCGAGCGCCGCGCGGGCGTCCCGACGAGCGGCGGACGAATCGTCTGACGGAGTCATCGCGGGATCGTAAGCCGCGCCCGCCTCAGCTCGCGTCGAACCGGCTCCAGATGTCGGCCAGTGCGCGCTGATCGGCGTCGCTCAGGCGCTGGAGGAAGATCTCGCGCACGCCCTCGAGGTGCGTACGCCGGGCCTCCTCCAGCTTGGTGACGCCCGCGTCGGTGAGCTTGGCGTAGAGGCCGCGCCCGTCATCCTCGGACGCGCAGCGGGTCACGTAGCCGAGCGCTTCGAGCCGGTCCACGAGGCGCGTGAGCCCGCTGCGGCTGAGCAGGACGCGCTCGGCGATCTCGGCCATTCGGAGCCGGCGATCAGGGGCGTCGCCGAGGAACATCAGCACCTCGTACATCGAGACCGGCATGCCGTGCTCGGCGCGCATCTGCGCGTCGAGCACCTGCGTCAGCTCCGAGTGCACCTGCAACATCCCACGCCAGGCCGCCAGCTCCTGAGCCGAGAAGCGATCAGTGGCGATGGCGGCCATGGCTCGACTAGGCCTGCTTGGCCGCCGAGATGTCCAGGACCAGCTTGACCTTGTCGGCGACGAGCATGTTGCCGCTGCCGAGGGCCTGATTGAACTTCATGCCGTAGTCGCCACGGCTGAGCTGGCTCGTGACTTCGAGGCCGACCTTCTCGTTGCCGTACGGGTCGATGTCGACGCCGTTGACCTCGGCGTCGAGGACGAGCTCGTTGGTCACGCCGTTGAGCGTCAGGTTGCCGGTGATGCGGAACGTCTCGTCGTCGATGGCCTCGATGCGCGTGGACTCGAAGACGAGCTCCGGGTGGGTCTCGGCGTTGAAGAAGTCGGCCGAGCGCAGGTGCGCGTCGCGCTGCTCCTCGTTGGTGTCCACCGAGGCGGCCTTGACCGTGCCGCGGATCTTCGCGTCGGCGAGGCTCGCCCCGATCTCGAGCGTGCCCTCGAAGTCCGTGAACTCACCGCGGACGGTGGCGATGCCCATGTGCTTGACCGCGAACCCGACCTTCGAGTGCGCGCGGTCGACGGCCCAGGTGCCGGTCGGGACGACGGTGGTGGTGGCGGTGCTCGTGCTCATGGCGGTTCCTTCTTTGCGGAAGTGATTGCTACTGCAACCACTATAGCGCGTGTGGTTGCACCCGCAACCACATGGGACTGCTGCGCAGCGCGATCAGGCTCAGCGCCGTGGCCGCCGTGGCGATGAGGACGCCGAGCACGAGCCAGCCGGTGGCGCCGAGGGCCAGCACGAGCGGGAGCGCGGCCATCGGTCCGAGCACGCGGGCGAAGGACTCGGACATGCCGAACACGGCCTGGTACTGGCCGGGCGCGGTGGTCGGGATGCGCGTGAACGCGACGTGCCACAGTCCGGCGCCGGCGGTGATCTCCCCCACGGTGATCAAGGCGGTGCCGACGAGCAACGCGGCCTTGCCGTCGGCCGTGCCGATGAGGACGCAGCCGACCAACAGCGAGGCGGCGCCGATGGCCAGCGACCCGGCGGCGTGCGTGTCGGTGAGGATGCGGGCGCTCCAGCGGGTCTGCGCGCCGATCACCAGCACGGCGTTGAGCCCGAGCGTGAGCGGCGCCACCCAACTGGCCGCGTGGAGGTGCTCGGTGATCCACAACGGCAGCAGGACGCCGAGGATCGGCATCGTCAGCAACACCATCGACGCGAGCGCGCAGATGCCGAGGTAGCGGCGGTCGCGCAGTGCGATCAGGCCGGGCCGCTGCCGCGCGCCGTGCTCGGCGCGCGCCCGGATCGGCAGGCCGGCGAAGATCGCGGTGCACCCGAGCGCGAGTCCGGCCGCCAGGACGAACGCGACGACGAACGGCGTGTCGCTCGTCGAGACCGCGGCGAGCGTGCCCGCCACGGTGCCGAGCCCGAGCCCCGCGTTCCGGAGCGTCTGCATGACGGCGCGCCCCCGGACGCGGGCGGCGGGGTCGACGTTGTCGGCGACGATGGCCTGGCGGACCGCGCCGAGGCCGGCCTGGGTGACCATGAACAGGCACGCCCCGACGGCGTACAGCCAGACGCCCTGCGCGAGCGCGTACGCGGCGAAGGCCACGACGACCAGGGCGCTGAGCGCGATGGCGGCGACCTTGAGACCGATCGCGTCGGCCACGATGCCGATCGGCACCACGAGGAGCAGCGCCAGCAGCGTGGCGATCGTGAGCACGAGGCCGATGTGCCCGGGCGCGATCCCGACGTGCACGCTGAAGTAGAGCACCGCGCTCGAGAGGGCGATGCCGTCGATCGTGGCGCCGACCCCTTGGGCGAGATACGCGCGTCGAAGGATCTTGTTCGTCATCCCGACCCATCGTGGTCGCCGCGAGCGTGAAGTTCCAGCACAGATACGGCAACGACTCTTAAGCAGGCGTGTACGATCAGGGTCATGCTCGATCCGCGACGCCTCCAGGCGCTGCACGCCGTCGCCACGACCGGTTCGGTCAAGGAGGCCGCGACCCAGCTCGGCTACTCGTCCTCAGCGATCAGCCAGCAGATCACCGCCCTGGAACGCGAGACCGGCTCCGTGTTGCTGGAGCCGGCCGGCCGCGGCGTGCGGCCGACGCCCGCCGGCGAGCTGCTCGCCCAGCACGCCGAACGGATCTTCGAGCAACTCGCCCAGGCCGAGTCAGAGCTGATCGCGCTCAACGCCGGCCAGCTCGGCAGCCTCCGCCTGGCGGCGTTCGCGTCCGCCGGCGCCGAGCTCATCCCGCCCGCGCTGGCGCAGGTCCGGGCGGAGCTGCCCGCGCTCGACGTCACGCTCCGCAACACCGATCCCGAAGAGGCGCTCGCGCTCCTTCGTCGTGGCCTCGTCGATGTCGCGCTGATCGAGCGCCACGGCCCATTGGTCGACGACGACGGGCTGGCCTACCACCCGCTCCTGCGGGACCCGTACCGGCTCCTGCTCCCGCGCGGCCACCGGCTGGCCAGGCGCCGCGCCGTCAGGCTCGCGGACGCCGCCGGCGAGCACTGGGTCGATCTGCGCCTGCACAAGGGGTGTTGCCGCGTCGAGGCCCACGCCGCCTTCCGGCGGGCCGGCTTCGAGCCCCACTGGGTGGCGGAGGCCGACGACTACTCCCCCGCCCAGGGCTTCGTCGCGGCCGGGCTCGGGCTCGCCCTGATCCCGTCGCTCGCACTCGGTGTCCTGCGCGCGGACGTGGTGATCCGCCCGCTCACGCCCGACAACGAACCGAGCCGCGACGTCTTCGCCGTCACCCGCCCCGCGCTCGCCGCCACCACCGCGGTCCAAGCCATCCTCGCGGCGCTGACCGCGTCCGCGCGACGGCAACCGACGCAGTAGCTCCGTCACACGGTGCGCAAGGCCACCGCGGGCGGGAGCCGAGACGCGCGCACGGCGGGCAGCAGGCCGGCGAACGCGCCGATCAGGAGCGCCGACGCGATGCCGCCCGACCACGCCTCGACCGGGATCACGACCGCCCAGCCCTTCGTGCTCGCGTACACGGCCGTGGCCGCGATTCCGGCCAGCACGCCGACGGCGCCGCCGATCAGCGCAAGCAGGATCGACTCCCCCAGGAACTGCGCCCGGATCTGCCCCTGCGTCGCGCCGAGGGCGCGGCGGAGGCCGATCTCCGAGCGGCGTTCGAGCACCGAGATGAGCATGATGTTCGCGACACCGACGGCGCCGACGATCAGGGCCACCACCCCGAGCCCGAGGAAGAGGCTGTCGAACGCGCCCGCCGCGGCGGCGCGGGCGGTGAGCACGTCGGACGGCTGGCTGACGCTCACCGCGATCGGCGCCTCGGGGTTGGCGGTCGGCGCGAGCAGCGACTGCACCGACGCTTCATGGCCGGTGGCGGTGCGCACGTAGATCGAGCTCGGCGGGCCGGCCTGTGCCTGGCCGCGGACCAGGCTCACGTACCCGAGGTACTGCTCGGCCGCCGGGTAGCCGATCAACGCGCTGGCATCGAGGTCGGGTTCCAGCGGCGAGGGCTTCAGGATGCCCGCAACGCTGAACCACTGACCGCCCAGCCAGACCCGATGGTCGGGACGGATGCGGTCGACGCCCAGCCGTTGGGCGGCGACCGCGCCGAGCACGGTGACCGGCACGCGGGCCGTTCCCGCGTTCAGCCAGCGGCCGCGGGCGACGCCGATGTTGAGCACGGACGGCAGGTTCAAGCTCGCGGCCCGCACCTGCAGGCCACCGGTGTTGCTCGCCGGGATCATCGAGCTGCGATAGACCTTCTCCTGCTCCATCAGCCCGGTGTGGGCCACCCGTTCGACGTTGCCCAGGTGCGTGATCCGCGCCGGCGCTTCGAGCGGCAGCACCGCTTTCCCGCCGGTGAGGCTCTGCCCAGGCTCGACGGTCAGCAGGTTGGTGCCGAGCCGGTCGATCTCCGCGAGCAGGCCCGCCTGCGAGGAGGACGACAACCCGAGGACCGCGACGATCGCGGCCGTGCCGATCGCGATCCCGAGCGCGGACAGCGCGGCGCGCAGCGGCCGGGCGCGCAGCCCGACGCTCGTGACGCGGAGCCGGTCCCGCACGGTCACTCGACCACCTGCCCGTCGAGCACGCGGATCTGGCGCGGGAGCTGCGCGGCGAGCTCCGCGTCGTGCGTGATCATCAGGATCGTGGCGCCGGCGGCGTTGAGCTCCCGGATGAGCGCCATGATCGAAGCGCCCGTGGCGCTGTCGAGGTTGCCGGTCGGCTCGTCGGCGAGCACGATCGCCGGCTGCCCGACGAGCGCGCGGGCGATCGCCACGCGCTGCCGCTCGCCGCCGGAGAGCTTGGTGGGCTTGAACGACGCGCGCTCGGCGAGGTCGACCCGTTCAAGCGCCTCGTCCGCGCGCTGGGAGCGCTCCGCGGCACCCACGCCCGCGTAGAGCAACCCGTCGGCGACGTTCTCTCGCACGCTGGCGTGCTCGGCCAGGAAGAACTGCTGGAACACGAACCCGATCTCCCGGGCACGCAGCCGCGACAGCTCGCGGTCGCTCAGCCCCGCCGCGTCGACGCCACCGACCCGGACCACGCCGCTGCTGGGTCGCTCCAGCGTCCCCATGACGTGCAGGAGCGTGGACTTGCCCGATCCAGACGGTCCGACGATGCCCACCAGCTCGCCCCGCTCGACCGACAAGGAGACGCCGCGCAGCGCCGGCACCGGCGGCTGCTCACCGTAGACCTTGGTCACCCCGTCCAGTTCGAGCACGGTCACGACGACGGGACCACCACGCGCGCGCCGGCATCCAGGGCGCCCGTGACCTCGACCCGTCCGTTGCCGGTGTCGAACAGGCCGAGCTGCACGGCGACCAGTTCGCGGCGCTCGCCGTCCCGCACGACCTCGACCGCGAACCCGCCGCCGGCTTTGCCGACGAGCGCGGTGACGGGCACGCTCAGGGCGTTCTCCACGCCCTTGGTCGTGACCTCCACCCGGACCGGGGCGTGGTCGAGCCCGCGGGCCTGCGCGGGATCGTCGAGCGCGATCGCGGCCGGGATCGTCGCGCTGCCGACAGCGCCGTCCTGCTCGGGGGTCTGGGCGACGGTCCCGAGCCGTTGCACCTTGCCCGTCACCGACCGGTTGCCGGGCAGCGTGATGCGCGCGCGGTCACCGACGCTCACCTCACCCTGCTGGGAGGCTTCGAGATCCACCTGCACCTCGAGCGTGGCGGACGTGGCCTGGGCAACCGGTTCGCCCGGTCGCGCGGGTCCGCCGAGTTCGCCGGTCACCTTGGAGATCCACCCCGCCCTGGGCAGGAAGACCGCATCGCCTCGGCGCAGCGCACGGTAGGGCGGAACCGCTCCGCACCGCAGCCGTACCGGCTCGCCGTCCACGCGGTAGAGGACGTCGCCGCAGCGGACCTTGTCGCCTTCGCGCGGAAGCTTGGTGTAGATCCCGCGGGCGTAGTTGGTCAGGGCGTAGGGCGAGCCGTCCGACCGCGCCCGGTAGGTCAGCGTCCCGTTCAGCGCGACCGTGGCCGAGAGGTCGCCCCTTTCCACCTCGACGGTGCTCGCCGCCGGCGCCTGCGTCGCCGGGCTCGCCTGCGCGCCGCAACCGGTCACGACCAGCAGGGCCAGCACCCACGGCTTCCGCGTCACCGCTCCCCCACCCCGTCGGGCACGGCGTCCCCGCACTGCTCCATCGCGGCGTTGAGGACGTCCATGCCGCCCTCCCGGTTCGAGGACGGGATCTTGTTCGTGTCGACGAGGGGATCACCAGGGCCGGGATCCGGGAAGTCGGTCACGCCGTGCTCGCGGATGCACTGCGCGAAGACCAGGCGCTGGTCCTGCTCCTTGGGCGTGGCCTTGCGGCCCGTGAACCCCGAGGGCTGCAGGTCCTTGCACGCGCTGATGGCCTGCTTCCACGTCGCCGATTCCGAGTCCAGCGACGAGCCGTTGAGCACGCCGTCGATCGTCAGCTCGCCCGACGGCTCGGGGTCCGGGAACTCGCTGACGCCGTTCTGCCGCATGCACTCGGAGAACCGCACCGCCTTGCTCTTGGGCGCGGCGGTCTCCGTGGCGGCACCGGTCTCGGTCTCGGTCGGTGTGTCCGAACAGCCGGTGGCGATCAGGGCGATCAGGGCGAGGGCGGTCAAGGGCCGGAACGTCATGGCTGCATCCTTGGGTCGTGCGTCGGGTCGGCGTACATGGGTGGGCATCCCTGCTCACCGGCGTCGGGGCGCAGTTCGTAGTGCCAGGGCTCGTTGGCGTAGATCTGGCAGAGCCCGTACCGGGCTCCGTTCGCGGACAGCCAGGCCGTGGCCTCGGCCGGCCCGATGTCGACGGCGTCCCCCGACACGTGCGCCGACCGGTTGGGCGTGGCCACCCAGCGGGCCGCTTCCGCCTGCGAGCCGTACTTGACGATCGCCTCGTCGAGCAGCTCTTGCTGGTGCTCGGGAGAGCGCCAGCCGCTGTCGACGGTGACCGCGACGCCGTCGGCGGCGGCGTCGGTCATCGCTTGCCGCAAGGCGTCGCGCAGGTCGGCGTCGAGGTTGGCCACGCTCGGGTCCTCGTCGACCGCGACCGTCGCGGAGGGCGTCGCCGCGACGAACGGGGGCGCCGCCCGGAAGGAGGCCGCCGGCTTCTGGTAGCCGAGCGCCGCGGCGATCGCCGTGCAGACGACGAGCAGCCCGGCGACCCGGAACCACCGGATCCGCGTCCGGTAGTACACGATTCGTGCTGGTTGCCTGGAAGTCACGCCGCCAGCGTGAACGGGGACGTGTTGCCCGCACGTATGCGGTTTTCGATACGCCGACGATATGCGCCGGCCCTAGCATCGGGGCATGCGCGTGCTGCTGGTCGAGGACGAACCCCTGCTGGCGCAAGCCATCCGCGACGGCCTCCGCCTCCAGGCGATCGCAGCCGACATCGCGGGCGACGGGGCCACCGCGATGGAGCTGTTGGTGGTCAACGCCTACGACATCGCCGTGCTCGACCGCGACGTTCCCGCCCCCACCGGCGACGAGATCGCCAAGCACATCGTGGACTCCGGCAGCGGCATGCCGATCCTCATGCTCACCGCCGCCGACCGGCTCGACGACAAGACCACGGGGTTCGAGCTCGGCGCCGACGACTACCTGACCAAGCCGTTCGAGCTCCAGGAGCTCGTGCTGCGGCTGCGCGCGCTCGATCGCCGGCGAGCCCACCATCGGCCGCCGGTGCGGGAGATCGCCGGTCTGCGGCTGGACCCGTTCCGCCGCGAGGTGTACCGCGACGGTCGGTACGTCGCGCTGACCCGCAAGCAGTTCGCTGTGCTCGAAGTCCTGGTCGCGGCCGAGGGCGGTGTCGTCAGCGCCGAAACGCTCCTGGAACGGGCGTGGGACGAGCACGCGAATCCGTTCACCAACGCCGTGCGCATCACGGTCTCGGCGCTGCGCAAACGCCTCGGCGAGCCCTGGATCATCGCCACCGTGCCCGGCGCCGGGTACCGCATCGACACCGGGGGCAACGGTGGATAGAGAGCCCGGCCTCAGCGTTCGCCTCAAGCTCACGCTCAGCTACGCCGGCTTCCTCATGGTGGCCGGCGGGTTGCTGCTCGTGGTCGTGTGGGTGTCGCTCCTGCGCTACATCCCCGACCAGGTCATCTTCGGGCTCCCGTGGATCCGGCCGTGGCGCTCTGACCCCTTGAACGGCTTCAGCCTGCCGGCGGCCATGTCGCTCCTGTTCTTGCTGGTGTTCGGCCTGGTGGGCGGGTGGCTGCTCGCCGGTCGCATGCTCGCGCCCCTGAATCGGATCACGGACGCGGCTCGCCGGGCGGGAACGGGATCGCTCGCCCACCGGATCGAGCTCCCGGGCCGCAGCGACGAGTTCCGTGAGCTCGCCGACGCGTTCGACGCGATGCTCGCGCGCCTGGAAGCGCACGTCGCCGAGCAGCAGCGGTTCGCGGCCAACGCCTCCCACGAGCTGCGCACGCCGCTGGCGATCACACAGACGCTGCTCGATGTCGCTCGCAGCGATCGCAACCGCGATCCCGCCGAGCTCGTCGACCGTCTCTACGCCGTCAACACGCGAGCGATCGACCTCACCGAAGCGCTGCTGCTGCTCACCCGCGCCGACCAGCGATCGTTCGCCCGTGAACCCGTGGACCTCTCGCTGATCGCGGAAGAGGCCACCGAGTCGCTCCTGCCGTTCGCCGAGGAACGCGGGCTCACCCTCGAGATGTCCGGCGAGGAGACCCGCACGGTTGGCTCGCCCGCCCTGCTGTTGCAGTTGTGCACGAACCTCGTGCACAACGCGATCGTCCACAACCTCCCCGGCGGCGGCACCGTGTGGGTCACCACCAACGTGGCTCGCGAGTCAGTGGTCCTCACGGTCGTGAACACCGGCGAGCCGCTCAGCCCCGCGCTGGTCGCCACGCTCGTCGAGCCGTTCCGGCGCGGCAGCGAGCGCATCCGCACCGATCACGCCGGCGTCGGGCTCGGCCTGGCGATCGTCAAGAGCATCACCGAGGCCCACGACGGAACCCTCACGCTCATCCCCCGCGCCGCCGGCGGACTGTGCGTCACGGTGCAGCTACCCGCGCAGCTCGTCTGACTGGAGCCCGCGGTCGAGCACGGCCACGAGGAACGCGAAGCTCTCGTCGAGATCGAGGTCGAAGCCGAAGCCGTTGCCGACTTCGAGTGAGACGAAGCCGTGGAGGGCCGAGCGCACGATGCGGGCGGCGTGCGTCGCCGCGTCGTCGTCGAGCGCGTAGCCGCGGAGCACGGCGTAGATGACGTCGAGCGCCGCGGTGGCCGCAACACTCGCCTCCGGCCCTTCGAGGTTGGCCACGTCCTGTGTCGAGGCGTAGGTCCCGGGGTGCGCGCGGGCGTAGTCGCGCCACATGCCGGCGAGCGCGGCGAGCGCGTCGCGGCCGGCGCGCCCGGCCACGGCCGCCTGCATCTGCGCGGTGATCTCGCGTGCGCCGCGCGCGGCGATCTGCCGGCGCAGGCCGGCCAGGCCGTCCACGTGCACGTACAGCGAGGGCGACTTGACGCCGAGCTGGGCCGCCACCTTGGCCAGGGTGACGGCCTCCAGCCCTTCGGCGTCGGCCAAGGCCGCGGCGGCCGCGACGACGGTGTCCCGGTCCAGTCCGGCGCGTGGCATCAGGCGGTCACGGGCGCCTTGGCCAGCGCGAGCGCCTTGTCGATCTTCACGATCGGGTCGCGCACGACCGGGCCGTGACCGACGACCATCACCGACGGCGCGAGCGCCCGCACCGTCTGCGCCGAGGCCAGGACCTGCTCGCCGCTCCAGGTCGCGGAGGCCGCCAGCGGGAACGGAAGCCGGAGCCGGTCGGAGGTCATCACGCGCCCGTAGGAGGTGAACGTGTCGCCCGCGATCACCGCGCGATCACGCGTGTCCAGGTACGCGACATGCCCGGGTGTGTGGCCGGGCGTCGCGACGACCTCGAGGCTGCCGACGCGGTCACCGGGCTGCAGGCGCCGGTCGGCGCGCGTGCGGACCTTCGGCCAGCTGCCCGGGAACTTGCCTTCGGTCTCCCCGGCGAGGATCTGCTCGTCGAGCTCGGGCATCAGCACCTCCACATCCTTGCCGAGACTGTCGCGCAGCGCGTCCAGCAGGCCGACGTGGTCCCCGTGACCGTGCGTGAGCGCGATCCGGCGTATGCGGGCTCCCGCGCTGCGCGCCGCCTCGATCAGCCCCTTCGGGCTGCGGCCCATGGTCGTGTCGACGAGCGTGAACCCGTCGTCCTCGCGCACGAGGAAGGCGTTGACGAAGTGCAGCTTCGTGAGCTGGGTCAGGTGGTCGGTGACGGGTGTGGTCTTCATGGTGGGCTCCGGATCGAATTCCTAAGACTCTTAGGTTTATACCTAAGAGTCTTAGTTTCGTCAAGGCCGTAGTTGGTTAGAGGCCCGGGAACAGGTCGGTCTGGGTCTCACCGGCCTTGTCGGTGGCGGCGAGCTCGAGGTGCAGGTTGTCGGTGTCGACCGACGGGGCGAGCTTGAGCGCGAGCGCGGCGGACACGGTCTTGCCCTTGTGGGCGAGCTTCGCGTCGCGGGTCAGCGACAGCCCGCCGCGGGCGGCGATCTTGCCCGTGGCCGGGGTCATGGTGACGGTGCCGACGCGCTTGGTGCCGACGAAGGCGCCCAGCTCGACCTTGGCGAGCTGCTTCCAGGCCTGCGGGTGCGTCCAGCTGAGGTTCACCGTGGACCGGCGGCCCTTGAGCGCGGTGTGCTTGAGCGACGGCACGCCGATCGAGCCGTTGATGGTCTCGACCTCGAAGGCCGAGTCCCCGGGAGCGTCGATGGTCGCGCGGTCGTTGCCGGGGCCGCCGTTGGAGATGTCGTCCCGCTGGCCCTGCTTGGTGCCGAAGGAGTCGTCGCCCGCTTCGCCGAGGAGCACGTCGCCGGCGATCAGGCCGCTGACGAGCGAGTCGTTGCCGTCGCCGCCGCTGAGCCGCAGGTGCATCGTGGTCGCCGTGCCGAAGACGCCGTTGGCGGTGATGAAGTCGTCGCCGCCGAGGCCGTTCACGCGCACCAGCGACGGGTTGATGTTCTGGAGCTTGACGCTCGGCGCCGGGTTGTTGAGGTCGCCGTTGACGCGCACGGCGCCGCCGGGCAGGGTGGTGCCCTGCCCGCCCATGACCGTGATGATGTCGTGGCCGTTGGTGCCGACGACGTCGACGATGTCGGTCGCGTCGTTGAAGACGATGACCTCGGCGCGGTTCTGATCGCCGCTGGTGCTCTTGGCGCCGGGCAGGAACTCACCGCCGCTGTAGTTGACGATGAAGTCGTCCTTGTTCGCGAACGAGCCGACCATGAAGATCGCGGCCGTGTTGCCGATGGTCGCGACGGTGCCGGACGAGCTGGCGCAGACCGTCTTGCCGAACGCGTCGAACGTGACGAACTTGTTGCCTTCGCGGTCGAGCTCGACGAATCCGCCGGCGGCGAGTTTGACGCTGACGTTCTTGGTCGCCGGGTTGTACACACACGTGTTCGGCCCGGTGGCCTGGGCGCTGGAAGCGAGGAGGCCGGCAGCGGTGACGGCGAGGGCGGCGGTGGAGAGCAAGCGGTTCATTTGGAGTTCCTTGGGGAGGGGTTGGTCTGACGCCATGCAGACTCCCGGCTCCCGGCCCTGGGGTCACTAGGGGACACCCCAGGGCGAACC
The DNA here is from genome assembly GCA_027587225.1 of Solirubrobacter taibaiensis. Classification (GTDB taxonomy): domain Bacteria; phylum Actinomycetota; class Thermoleophilia; order Solirubrobacterales; family Solirubrobacteraceae; genus Solirubrobacter; species Solirubrobacter taibaiensis. The sequence continues at coordinate 59,653 of JAPDDQ010000009.1, read as the reverse complement.
CCAGACGTGCGAGATCAGGCCTCGGCGAGCGCGGCGGCGAGGCCGTCGCGGCCCCGGATGTCGAGCTTGCGGTACGAGTTGCCCAGGTGCCACTCGACCGCTTTGACGGTCACGTACAGCTCGTCGGCGATCTGCCGGTTGGTGCGCCCCGACGCCGCGAGGCCCGCGACGCGGCGCTCGCTCGGCGAGAGCTCACCGGCGGCGTCACGCCGGGCCGGCGCCCGTCCGCCGGCCAGGCCGATCTCGTCCCGCGCGCGCCGCGCCGCCGCGACCGCCCCGATCGCCTCGGCCTGGCGCAGCGCTTCGCGCAGGATCTCGCGGGCGTCGACGGGACGGCCGTTGCGCCGGATCGCCGCGCCGAGCTCGACCAGCGTGTGCGCGTGCTCGACCCGCGCGCCGCACCCCGCGAAGAACGCCGCCGCCGAATGCAGGCCGTCCTCGGCCGCCGGTCCGCGCTCGAGCAGCGCGGCGGCGCGGCGGGCGACGCCCAGCGCGCGCGGAGCGCCCAACCGCTCAGCCAGCGCGGTCTCCTCGGCGATCAGGCGCTCGGCCTCCTCACGTTGCCCGAGCCGCAACGCGGCGAGCCCGGCCTCGACGCGCCAGTGGAACATCGACGGGTTGACGATCAGCAGGCCCGCGAGCTGCTCGCCACAGGCCAGGAACGCCTCCAGCGCACGCGCATGATCGCCGCGATGGGCGGCCAGCCGGGCACGCGACTCGTGCTGCCAAGCGGCAAAGATCCCGGCGGGAGTGGCGTCGCGCTGCACGCGGGCGTAGAGCGCTTCGGCCGCCTCCGGCTCGTCGCGCTCGATCAGCGCCCGGATCAAGCAGTGCGCGGCGGCCGGCAGATAGAGCTGCATCCCACCCGTGAAGATGTCGACGGCGGTGCGGGCGTCCTCGACCGCATCCGGGATCGGTCCTGTCCACAGTCGCTGGCGTGCGCGCAACTGCGAAGCCGCGCCGACCCAGGTCACCCACCCGCTGCGCCGCGTCACTTCCAGGGCCCGGCCGAGGACGTCCTCGGCCGCGGCGTACTCGTCGCAATAGCTGAGCGCCCCGGCCACGTGGCCGATCGCCTGCGAGGCCAGCCCGCCCTCCTCCAGCAGCCGCCCACCGGCGTAGAGCTCGCGCGCGAACGAGACCATGCGGTCGCGCGGCTCGCCCGCGTACATGCGCATGATCAGGGCCTTGCTCATCAACGCGCGCTGCGCCGGCGAGGAGGAGCTTCCGGGATGTTCGATGATGGCGTCGACCCGGCGGTGTGCGTCCGGCGCGCGGGTGGGCAAGAGCACCGCGGACGTGAGGTACCACGCCTCGAGCTCGACGGCCAGGTCGCCCGCCTCCTCCGCGAGCTCGGCCAGCCCGCGCTCGAACGCGCGGCACGCGTCCTCGAGACGGCCAGCGTCGTGCAGCGCACGCCCGAGCGCGAGCGCGAGCGCGGCGCGACGGACCGGATCGAACGTCTCCCCGATTGCCGCTTCGAAGTGCGCGATCGCGCGGTGGGGCTCGGCGTGCGCCTCGGCTCGCGCGAGCTCGGCCAGCACGTCGGGCCGCGCGCCGTCCGCCGGCGGTTCAAGGAGCGCCCGCTCCAGATACGCCACCGCCGAGCGCGTCACCCCCTGCTCGGAGGCGTGCCGGGCGGCACCGCGGAGCGCATCGACGACCGCGGGGTCACCGTCCGGCAGGGTCAGGAGCAGATGCGCCGCCACCTGCTCGCCCGGCACGCGCGCCGCGAGCAGGAACGCCGCCGCGCGGCGATGGAGCGCCGCCTTGCGTGGTCGCGTGAGCCCACCGTAGACCGCTGCGCGCAGCAGCGGGTGGGTGAACTCGAGCAGGTCGCCGGCCGCGAGGATGTGCGCTCGAGACAGGTGATCGGCGGCGTCCAGCGCCTCGTCGCCGGACAGGTCCGCGAGCGCCGCCGCACGGTCCAGCGTGACGCCGCCTTCGAACACCGCGACCGCTTCCGCCAGGGCGCCGGCGTGCCGCGGCAGCGCGCGCAGGCGCTGCCGCGTCGAGCGCGAGAGCGAGCGGGCAGCCTGCTCGGCGCTCGCGTCCAGGTCCGTCGCGTCACCGTCCGCGAGCGCCCAGCCGAGCTCACGCACCCCCAGCGGATTGCCCGCGGTGAGCTCCGCGCAGCGCCGGCACAGCGCGTCGTCGGCGTCGGGGACGCGTCCGCGGATCAGGTCCGCGACGGCGGCCGGGCTCAGCGGCGTCAGCTCGCACACCGCCGTGGCCGGGTCGGCGAGCAGCTGCGCGAGCAGTCCCGCCTCCCCCGGCTCGTCCACGCGCGCGGCCACCAGCACGGCCACCGGTTGCTCGCGGATCCGGCTCTGCAGATACGACAGCAAGCGCAAGGACGGCTCGTCGGCCCAGTGCGCGTCGTCGACGATGAGCACCAGCGGCGCCGCCTCGGCCAACCGCACGGCGAGCCAGTACAGCCCGTGCAGGATCGCGAAGCGCAGATCATCGGGACTGCGTCCTTCGGTGTCGATTCCGGCGCCGAACAGCGCACCCGCGGCAGCCGCGGAGCCGCTGAGCAACTCCTCGCGCTCCGCCACGGAGCAGCGCGCGACGGCTGACTCGAACAGCGACCGCGCGACGCCCCAGCCGAGTCCGCGCTCGAGCTCGCGGCCGGCAGCGCTCAGCACCACACAACCCGCGTCGCGGGCGCGGCCCGCGATCTGCTCGACCAACGCCGACTTGCCCATCCCGGGCGCCGCTTCGATGCACAACAGCCGCCCCTGATCGCGGGCGGCGTCAGCCAGCAGCGCGTCAGCCGCGCGCAGCTCGCGTTCGCGTTCGAGCAGTGGCTCCGAGGTCACGGTCGTGCATTCTCGTGCTCCTGGACGTCCAGCAGCGTTCTGATGCGCTGCGTCGCGTTGTCGAGCGAGGCATCGGACACCGATTGCGCGGCCGCCGCGTCTCGCCCGCGCGCGGCCGTGACCAGGTCCTTCTGGTAGCGCCGCAGATGGTCCGTGTCGCCGCCGGCCAGCGTGCCCCGGGCACCCACGTTCTTGTACGCCCGGCAGTGCTGCCACAGCGTTCGGATCATGTTGACGAGGACGGGATTGCCGGACGCGGTGTACAGGATCGACAGCAGCGCTTCGTCGTGATCGAGGAGATCGACCACGCGCTGCTCGTCGATCGCCGCCACCATCGCCTCGTACTCGGCCTGCATCCGGTCGCAGTCCTCGGCCGTGATCCGCTCGGTGCCGAGCCGCGCCGCTTCGCCCTCCAGCAACCGACGCACGCCGTACACATGCACCAGCTCCTCCAGGGTGAGCCCCTTGACGACCGCTCCCTTGTGGGGTTCGCGCTCGGCCAAGCCCGCCTCTTCGAGCCGGCGGATCGCCTCGCGCACGGGCATGACGCTGGTGCCCACCTGCTCGGCGATATTCCTGATCCGCAGGCGGGAGCCGGCGGGCAGCTCGCCGCTGATGATCGCCTCGTGGAGGACCGCGTAGACCTGGTCCGTCAGCAGCGCCGGTTCGAGTCGCTTCATTGCGGGCACCGCTCAAAGATATCGGTTTGTGATCACATCTGCCTTGACATGATCTGTGATCACATCTTATGCTGATGGCTCGGACGACCCGATCTGTCCGTGGATTCCCGGGGAGGGAAACTGATGACACCGAAGCCCATCGGTTCGACAGCTTTGGCTTGCCTCGCCGGCGCGCTCGCGTTGAGCGTCGGCGCCTGCGGCAGTGACAGCGGCGACGGCGGCGACGCTGCGGGAGGCGGCGCCAAGGAATTGACGATCTACTCGTCGATGCCGCTGCAGGGCGCCTCGAGCCCCCAGACCAAGGCGATCGTCAACGGCATGCAGATGGCGCTCGAGCAGGCCGGCAACAAGGCGGGTGAGCACCCGATCAAGTACGTGTCGATGGACAACTCGACCGCGCAGGCGGGCACCTGGACGCCCGAAGCGACGTCGTCCAACGCGCTGAAGGCCGCGCAGGACGACTCGGCGGCCGTCTACATCGGCGAGTTCAACAGCGGCGCCGCGGCGGTCTCGATCCCGATCCTCAACGAGGGCGGCGTGCCGCAGATCAGTCCGGGCAACACCGCGGTCGGCTTGACCACCGACGAGCCCGGGTCCACCCAGGGCGAGCCCGACAAGTACTACCCGACCGGGACGCGCACCTATACGCGGATCGTGGCCCGGGACTCGATCAAGGGCCCGGTGATGGTGCAGGTGATGAAGGAGGACGGCTGCACGAAGGTGCAGCTGACCAACGACAAGGAGGTCTACGGCGCCGGGCTCGCGCAGGCCATCGAGGCCGCGGCGAAGGGCGCCGGGCTGACCATCATCTCCAACGAGGCGATCGACAAGCAGGCGTCCAACTACCGCTCGATGGCCCAACGGGCCGCGGGGGCCGGCGCCGACTGCTTCGCGTTCTCGGGCATCACGGGCAACAACGCCGCCCAGCTGTTCAAGGACTTCGCGGCCGCACTGCCCAGCGCGAAGCTCTACGGGCCCGACGGCGTCTGCGAGAGCGGGTTCGTCGACCCGGCCAAGGGCGGCGTCCCGGCCGATGTGGCCGCGCGCTTCAAGTGCACGTCGCCGACGCTGCCGACGTCCGAGCTGCCGCCCGAAGGCCAGAAGTTCTTCGACGACTACGGCGCCAAGTACGGCGACAGCGCCCCCGATCCGTACTCGATCTACGGCTATGAGGCGATGAAGCTCGCCCTAGACGCGATCGAACGCTCGAAGACCGGCGAGAAGGCCGACGTGCTCAAGGCGCTGTTCGCCACCAAGGACCGCCAGAGCGTGCTGGGCACCTACTCGATCGACGGCAACGGCGACACGTCGCTCACCGACATGGCGATCGAGACGGTGGAGAACAGCCAGCTGAAGTTCGACAAGGTCGTCACAGGGGCGCAGCCGTGAGCGTCGAGCAGTTGAAGCGGCCCGCCGAGGGCGCGACGGACTTCAAGCACCTCTTCTCCCCCATGGAGCTGCGCGGGAAGGTGCTGCGCAACCGGATCGTGTCGACGCCGCACGCGGCCGGCTGGGGCCGTGACGGGCTGATCGACGCGCGCGAGGTCGACTACCACGTCCGCAAGGCGGCCGGCGGCTGCGCGCTCGTGATGACGTTCGGCTCGGCGTCGGTGGACCCCACGACGGCGGCCTCGTACGGCTCGATCTCCTTGTGGGACGAGCGCAACGAGCCGGCGCTGCGCGCGCTCGCCGACGGCGTCCACGGCCACGGGGCGCTGGTCATGTCGCAGATGACCCACATGGGGCGGCGCGGCACCTCCACGCTGACGGGCGTCCCGCTGCGCGCGCCCTCCGACCTGCCGGAGGGTGTGCACCTCGAGGTGCCCGTGCCCCTCACCATCCCGGAGATCCACGCGATCGTGGACCGGTTCGCGGACGCCGCGGCGCGCCTGGAGCGCTGCGGTTGGGACGGGTGCGAAGTGACGTCGCTGGGCGGCCACCTGATCGAGCAGTTCTTCGATCCGATGATCAACACGCGCACGGACGAATACGGCGGCGGCAGCCTCGAGAACCGCACGCGCTTCGGCCGCGAGGTGCTCGAAGCGGTGCGCGCGGCCGTGTCGGAGACCTTCGTCGTCGGCTTTCGGATGGCAGCCGACCAGTGCCTCACCGGCGGCCTCGACACCGACGGGATGATCGAAGTGGCCCAGAGCCTCGCTTCGACGGGCGCGATCGACGTGCTGAGCGTCAGCGGCGGAACGGGCGCGTCGCGGCTATCGACGGCGTACTTCGTGCCCGGCGACCAGCTGCCCGAAGGGGTCTTCAACGAGCGGGCGCGGCGCTTCCGCGAGGCGGTCGGCGTCCCCGTCATCGTCGCCGGGCGCAACGTCGAGCCCGCCATGGCCGACGCGACCGTGGCGGGTGGCGTCGACCTGATCGCGATGACGCGCGCGATCATCGCCGATCCCGACCTGCCCAAGAAGGCCCGTACCGGCCAGACCGCGCGGCCCTGCATCGGCATCAACGAGGGGTGCATCGGCCGCCTCTACACGAGCCGGCCGATGTGGTGCTCGGTGAACCCGGGCATCCGCGAGCCGGATCTCGCCGAGCTGGTCCCGGCCGAGATCGCGGCGCAGGTGGTCGTCGTCGGTGGCGGCGTGGCCGGTTTGGAGGCGGCTCGCGGAGCGGCACTGCGCGGGCACAGCGTGGTCCTGCTCGAGCGTCGGCCCCAGCTCGGTGGCCGCGCTCGCCTGGCCGGGACACGCCGCGGCCGGGAGCGCTGGGAGCTGTACATCGACTGGCTGCAGCGGGAAGCCGAGGCCGCCGGAGCGGAGTTGCGCACCGGCGTCGAGCTGACCGCGCAGGACGTGCTGGCGATCGAGCCGGACGTCATGATCCTCGCCACCGGGTCGGAGCTGCGGCCGTCGGCCGCGCTGCCCGGACCGGTCCCGTCGATCGACGTGGACGTCCTGATCGAGCATGGTGTCCCGCAGGTCGAGTCGCGATCGGCCCTCGTGGTCGACGACGAGGGCGGCTTCCTCGCCCCGACCGCGGCGGAGCGCCTCGTCGCGGAAGGCTTTACCGTCGAGATCGTGACCACGCATCCGGTCGTCGGGGCCGAGATCGATCCCACGCAGCAGCCGTTCGTGTTCCAGAGCCTCGGGCGCGCCGGCGTCGTCATGACACCGCACCTGAGCGGCGTCTCCAGCGATGACCAGGGCGTCACCGTGCGGAACCTCTACACCGAGCTCGACGAGCGGCGCGACGGCGTGGGCCTCGTCGTCATGTGTGGCCATCGCCGCGGCGTCGTCGGGCTGCGCGACCAGCTCACGGCCCTGCAGCCTGCCCTGCCCGTCGTGGTCGTCGGCGACGCGCTCTCACCGCGCACGCTGCTCGACGCCGTCGCCGAGGGAGCCCGCGCCGGCGCCGAGGTGTGAGCACGCAAGACGAAGACCTGCAGTCCTTGGTCGACGGGCTCGGCGCGGCGCTGCGGCGGGCGGTGCTGATCGACGACCTGGAGTTCCGCACGCTCGCCTACAGCCCGCAGTGGGGAGCGATCGACGGCGCGCGCCGGGAGACGATCCTGATGCGCGCGCCGACGAAGGCGGTACGGGACTTCACGATGGCGCGGATCGCGTCGGCGGAGGAGATCATCCGCATGGCCGGGGATGACCGCCTCGGAATCGACCCGCGGCTGTGCGTCCCGATCCGGCGCGGGCGGCAGACGCTCGCGTACATCTGGCTGATGGCGGCCGACGGCGAGCTCGTCGGTCGCGACCTCGAGCTCGTCCGCGGCGCCGCCGAGGCGGCCGCGGCGATCCTGACCGCGCGCGAGCGGCTGGCGCCGCTCGACCACGCCGACCTGGTCGCCGGGCTGTCCGCTGCCGACCAGTCCGAGCGCGAGCGAGCGCGGCGGGCGGTCACCGACCGCGGGCTGCTGCGGGGCCGCACGTACGTCACCTGCGTGTTGGCCTCCGCTGATCACGACGCCGCCCTCGTCGCCGCCGACGTGTGCCGGAGGTTGCTGCGCGGGCGCGGGCTGACGTGCGCGACCGCGGACGGCGGGCTGCTGTCGCTGAGCCCGACGGCCGCCGCGCCGATGACGCTGGAGCCGCGGGAGATCGCGGGCTGGCTCAGCGCCGCGGCGGGCGACGGCGTCGTGATCGGGCAGTCGGACGCGTTCACCGAGCTGGAGGACTTCGCGACGTCGATCCGCCAAGCGCGTGCCGCACTGCGCGTCGCGCGGTCCGGTGCCGCCCGCTTCGCCGGCTGGACGGACCTCGGTGCCGACCAGCTCCTCGCGCAGCTCCCCGCGGGCCTGCTGCGTGACGCGCCGGCGGCCCTCCTCCAGCTGCTCGACGACGACCCGGTGCTCGCTCAGACGCTGGAGACGTTCTTGGAGGCGGCGGGCGACATCAAGGAGACGTCCGCGCGCCTGCACCTGCATCGCAGCAGCGTCTACAACCGCTTGGAGAAGCTGACCGAGGTCACCGGGCTGGACCTGCAGCGGGGCGACGATCGCCTGCTGGCACATCTGGTCATCCGCCTTCTGCGCCTGCGCTGACCCGGTCGACAGATGTCGCTCCAAGACGCGGCGTCTGTCGCTGGTCCATCCCCGGCGCGCGCGGCAAGCTGATCGCACGTTGTCCGAGCTGCTCACAGAACCCGTTGACGTGGCGGTCGTCGGCGCCGGCGCGATCGGCGCCTGCGTCGCGCTGGAATGCGCCGAGGCGGGAGCCAGCGTCGTCGTCCTGGACGCCGGCGACGGCTGGGGCACCGGCGTGTCGTCGGGCAACGCGGGCTGGGTCTGCCCCAGCCACGCCGGGCCGTTCGCGACGCTCACCGACCTGACCAACGCGCTGCGCTGGATGCTCAAGCGCGACAGCCCGTTCGGCTTCCGCCCTTCTCCCGCGCTGCTGCCGTGGATGCTCCGCCTGCTGCGCTTCACCGTCGATCGCGCCCACGCCCAGCGCGTGAGCGCGGCCCTGCACGAGCTCGCCGTCGAGAGCCTGGCGCTGCACGCCGGCTACGGGGCGCGCGGGATCGAGACGGGCTTCCAGCGCCGCGGCCTGCTCGACGTCTACCAGACCGCGGCGGCGCTCCGATCCGTCCCGGCCGACGCGACCGTGCTCAACGCCGACGAGGCCCGCGCGGAGGAGCCGCTGCTCCAGGGGCGGATCGCCGGCGCGGTGCTCCATCCCGACGAGGCGTACTGCGATCCCGCGCGCTTCGTGCGGGCGGTGGGACACGCCGCCGAGACCGTGGGCGCCCGGTTGCTCACCGGCCGCCGCGTCAGCGCCGTGCGCCGAGGGGAGCTGGTGACCGACGCCGGGACCGTGCGCGCCGGCGCGGTGGTCGTGGCGACCGGCGCGGGAACCCGCGCGCTGATCCCGCGGACACCGATCATCTCCGGCACCGGGTACAGCGTCGACCTCGCCTCCGGACAGACGCCGATGCCGGCCCGGCCGCTGTTCCTCAAGGAGGCGCGCGTCGCGATCACGCCGCTCCCGGACTCGCTGCGGATGGCGGGCACCATGGTCCTCGGCCGCGACCCGCACCCCGGCATCGATCGCCGCCGGCTCGACGCGATCCATCGCGCCGGTGTCGAGGCGATGCCCGCGTGGAGCGGCTCGCAGCGCTCCGCCGGTTGGGCCGGCGCGCGCCCGTGCACCTACGACGGCCTCCCGACGGTCGGCTGGACCGACCCGAGCCGCAGCGTCATGGTCGCCGGCGGCCACGGCATGGTCGGCGTGACGCTCGCGCCGATCACCGGACAGCTGGTGCGCGGCATCATCGACGGCGACCCGGATCCACGGGTCGAGAACTTGGCCCCCGCTCATCGACGAAAGACACGACACCCATGACTGCATCGATCTTCAGCGGCACGCTCCCGGCGCTCATGACGCCGTGCACGGAGGACCGCTCACCGGACTTCGACGCGCTCGTGCGCAAGGCCGAGCAGCTGCGCGACCACGGCATGGGCGCGATGATCTATGCCGGGTCGATGGGTGATTGGCCGCTGCTGACCGACGCAGAGCGGATGGAGGGCGTCGAACGGCTCGTGGGCGCCGGCATCCCGGTGATCGTCGGCACCGGCGCGGTGAACACGCGCTCGGCGGTCGCGCTCGCCGATCACGCCCAGCAGGTCGGCGCGAAGGGCCTGATGGTGATCCCGCGCGTGCTGTCGCGCGGCACCGTGCTGTCCGCGCAGAAAGCGCACTTCAGCGCGATCCTGTCCGCGGCGCCCGAGCTGCAGGCGGTCATCTACAACAGCCCGTACTACGGGTTCGCGACGCGCGCCGACCTCTTCTTCGAGCTGCGCAAGCAGCACGCCAACCTCGTCGGCTTCAAGGAGTTCGGCGGCGTTGACGACCTCCGCTATGCCGCCGAGAACATCACCAGCGCCGACGACGACGTGCAGCTCGCCATCGGCGTCGACACCAGCGTCTTCCACGGCTACGTGAACTGCGGCGCGGTCGGCGCGATCACCGGCATCGGCAACGTGCTCCCGGCGGAGGTGCTGCACCTCACCAACCTGTGTGTCGCCGCCGCCCGCGGCGAGGCCGAGGCGCGCCGGCGGGCGCTCGAGCTCGAGCAGGCGATGGCCGTGCTCGCGTCCTTCGACGTCGGCCCCGACCTGGTCCTGTACTTCAAGTACATGCTGTTCCTGCGCGGCGAGTCGGAATACGCGCTGCACTTCAACGAGACGGACGAGCTCACGCCCAGCCAGCGCGGCTACGTCACGCGCCAGCTCGAGCTGTTCGACGCCTGGTACGCCGACTGGTGCACGCTGCCCGGCGCGGTCCAGACCTACAAGCCCTGATGGCGAGCGTTCAAGCGGTTGACCCCCGCACCGGGCGCGGCGGCGCCTCCTACCCGGCGGCGACGCCCGAGGACGTCGACGCGGCGCTGACCGCGGCGGTCGCTGCAGCGCTGGAGCTGCGCGACGAGGCCCGGCGGACCGACGGGCTGCGGCGCATCGCGAGCGGGCTCCGCGCGCGGGGCGACGAGGTCGTCGCGGTTGCGGAGCGCGAGACCGGGCTCCCGGAAGGGCGGCTGCGCGGCGAGCTCGAGCGCACCGCGGTGCAACTCGAGCTGCTGGCCGACTACGTCAGCGCCGGCGAGCATCACGACGCGATCATCGACCGCGCGGACCCCGACGCGCGGCCCGTCCCGCGGCCGGACCTGCGCCGCACGAAGCTGCCGATCGGCCCGGTCGTCGTGTTCGGCGCCAGCAACTTCCCGCTCGCCTTCAGCACCGCCGGTGGCGACACCGCCTCGGCGCTGGCCGCGGGCTGCCCCGTGATCGTCAAGGGCCACCCGTCGCACCCCGGCACCGGCACGCTGGTGGCGCAGATCGTCGCCGAGGCAGGTCTCCCCGACGGCGCGTTCACGCACCTCCTCGCCGCCGACCTCGACGTCGCCGAGGCACTGATCGACCACCCGGCGACGGCCGCGATCGCCTTCACCGGCTCCTTCCGCGCCGGCAGCGCGATCCTCGCCCGGGCCAACGCGCGCCCGCAGCCGATCCCGGTCTACGCCGAGATGGGCAGCCTCAACCCGGTCGTCATCACCGCCGCGGCCGCCGCCGCGCGCGGGCCGGAGATCGTCACGGCGCTCGCGGGTGCCGTCGGCACGTTCGGCGGACAGCTGTGCACCAAGCCGGGGCTCGTGTTCGCGCCCGCCGGCAGCGGAATCGCCGCCGCGCTCGCGGACGCGCTCGGCGCGCACGGCCCGCAGTTCCTGCTCAATGCGGGCATCCAGGCCGGCTACGAGCGCGGCGTCGACGCGCTCAGCGCCGGCGCCCATCGCCTCACCGCGAACGGTTCGGCGCCCGCGGGGTTCGCCGTCCACCCCGCCGTGTTCTCGGTCGCCGCGACGGACTTCATCGACGACCCCTCACTGCGGGAGGAATGCTTCGGGCCCGCGGTGGTCGTCGTCGAGTACGGCGAACTGCACGCCGCCCTCGACGTGCTCGAAGGCCAGCTCGCCGCCGCGCTCTACGCCGAGCCCGAGGAGCACGCCACGCTCGGGCCGCTGGTCGATCGGCTCACGGCCATCGCGGGCCGCGTCATCTTCGACGCGGTCCCCACGGGCGTCGCCGTCACCACCGCGATGCACCACGGCGGTCCGTGGCCCGCGACCAGCGCGCCGGCCTTCACGTCCGTCGGCGCCACCGCCGTGGAACGCTTCCTGCGCCCGGTCACCTACCAGAACACGCCGGACGCGCTGCTGCCTCCGGCCCTGCGGGACGCCAACCCGCTCGGCATCCCGCGGCGAATGTCAGCGGCCGGCGCGTCGCTGCAGCTTGGCCTGCGCCACCAGCGCTGACCCCGCCCACGAGACGGTGACCGTCCCACCGGCTTTGCGCTGCCGGAGCGGGAGCTTGAACTTAACCTTCACCCGACCGCCGACGATCGGCGCCCGCCACCGGACCGTGCGCTTGTTCACCCGGTAGGTGATCTGCACCGACCCGCGCGCACGCGCGTCGATCGCTGCCGTCAGCTCGAGCCGCCCGCCTCGCACCCGCGCGCGCTGCACTCTGAGCTTGGCCGACACGCGAGCGAGATGCGGGCCGGTGCGGCCGGGCTGACCGTCGGTGGCCGGAACACCCACGAGTTCCCCCGGCCCGGCGTCCACGGGCGGGTCCGGCGCGGGCGGATCCGGCGGGGTCGAGGTCGAGAAGTCCTCCCGCGGCGGCTTCGCGGTCGCCTGCACGGCGGTGACGGCGGCGGCGACGTCGAGCAGCCCGCCGGTGAGCGTCCTCCCCGCGTGGGCCGGCAACGGCCGCGTGGTGGACAGCAGCGCCTTCGCCAAATCCTCCGGGCGAGCGAGCGGCTCCCGCGCGGCCATGAGTGCCGCGGCGCCGGTCACGTGTGGCGCCGCCATCGACGTGCCGCTCTGGCTGGCCCAGATCCCGCCCCGGATGGTGCTGATGATCGAGATGCCGGGCGCCGCGAGATCCACGCTCCGGGCGCCCGTGTCGGCGAACGACGGGACGCTCCCGTCGCCACCGGCGGCCGTGACGCACACGACGTTCGGCAGCTCGAGTGCGCACGGATACCGGCCGGTGACATCGACGTCGAGTCCGTCGTTGCCGGCCGCGACGACGAACAGCGTGTCCTCCGCAGCGGCGAGCGCGTCGCGTTCGGTGACGGAGAAGGCGACGCCGCTGAGCGACAGGTTGGCGATCCTCGCGCCGGAGGCCGCGGCATACTCGATCGCCTTCACCTCGTCGGCGACGTTGCCTTCGCCATCCCGGCCGAGCACCCGCAACGGCAGGATGCGCGACGTCCAGTCGATTCCGGCGATGCCTCGGTGGTCCAGACCGACCGCGCCGATGACACCGGTGACATGCGTGCCGTGACTCGTGGGGGTCTCGTCCTGCGGGACCGGGTCGTCGTCGACGAAATCCCAGCCGCCGTCCAGACGGCCGGCGAGATCCGGGTGTGAGAGCTCCACACCGGAGTCGAGGACCGCCACCGTGTTCTCTGACGAGCCGACGCTCAGCTCCCACGCGGCAGGCACATTGACCTGCTGAAACGACGCCTGCACCGTCGGCAACGTGCCGCCGAGGGCTTGGCTCTCAGTCGCCGACCGCACCACGTTCGGCTCGGCGTACAACACCCGCGGGTCACGTTCCAGTGCACGTTCGGCACCGACCGCGGCCGATGACGACCGCACGAGCTCGACCTGGCTCGAGCCGACCGACCGTTCCCGGACGACTCCGGCGTCTCGACGCACGTCCCCGCGTTCGCCCGCATCGACAGAGTCCCGGTAGCGAACCAGCAGTTCGCTCCCGGACCCGAACGCCGAACCCGGGATGAGCAGGAAGAGGCCGAGGACAGTCGTCAGTACGCACCGCAACACGGCATCAGTCTGTCAGCCCTGACGCCTTCAGGCCATCGCCGGCTCCGGCTCCTCCGTCGCGCGCGAGTCGGTGAGGGCGAGCGCGCCGGCCGCGGCGACCACGCCGACCACCAGGGCGAGCACCGCGTAGGTGATCCGCTCGCCGTGGAAGAAGGACGTGACGAGGTCCTCGCTCCACGCGCCGGCGGGCAGCGCGGTGGTGACGAGCACGGCGATCAGCGTGCCGACGACGGCGGTGCCGATGCTCGTGCCGACCTCCTGCGCGGTGTCGTTGAGGGCCGTGCCGATCGACGTGCGGTTGCTCGGCATGGCGTCGACGAGCGCGACGGCGCAGATCGTCATGATGGTCCGCAGCCCGATCGTCATCGCGACCATGCAGACCGCGATCGCGAAATACCCGTGCTCGACGCCCCAGGCAAGCCCCAACAGCGAGCCGGCCAGGAAGCCCGCGCCGATGAGGCAGGCGATGCGGTGCCCGTACTGCTTCGCGAGCCACTCGGACAGCGGGGTCGCCGCGAGCATCGTGACGATGATCGGCAGGTTCGCCAGGCCGGCCTTCACCGGGCTCCATCCGTACGCGTACTGGAAGTGCAGGATCAGCCCGAACATGACGCTGGCCATGGCGATCGACGTGCCCGCCTGAGCGATCGTGGCGCCGCGCACGGTGCCGTTGGAGAAGAGCTTGAGATCGAGCATGGGCGCCTTGCTGCGGCGCTCGTGGCGGATGAACGCGGTGAGCGCGCCGGCCGAGCCGATGATCGACATGAGCGTGATGGCGGAGAGCCAGCCGTGCTCGACACCGCTCGTCAGCGAATAGCAGCCGAGGCCGATGGCCGTGATGCTCAGCGCGGCGCCCGGCAGGTCGAGCTTGTCGTCGGTCAGGTCCTCACGCCGATCGGCCGCGACGCCCAGGCGGACGCCGATGGCGGCGATCAGCGCGATCGGGGCGTTGATCACCAGCAGCCACTCCCACGAGACATGCGCCAGCGCGGTGCCGCCGAGCAGCGGGCCCAGGACGAAGCCGGACATCCCGACGGTGATCATCACCGTCATGGCGCGCATCCGCAGCGCCTTGTCGTCGAAGAGGCGGAAGACCAGCGAGTTGGTGATCGGCGCCATGGCGGCGGCGGCGATGCCGAGGCCGGCTCGCAACGCGATCAGCTCTCCGGTCGTGTGGACGAAGACGACGGCCAGGCTCAGCACGCCGAACACCGCGAGGCCGACGAGTAACACGCGCCGGCGTCCCAACCGGTCGGCGATCGACCCGGAGGTCAGCAGCAGGCCACCGAACGTCAGCGAGTAGGCGCCGGTGACCCACTGCAGCGCGGTCGTGCCGCTCCCGAGGTCACGACCGATCGTGGGCAGTGCGATCGACAGCAACGTGTTGTCCACCATCTCCACGAAGAACGCGAGACAAAGGGCGGCCAATGGGATCCAGGCCGCCTTCAGCGAGCTGTAGGTGCGGGTGGAGGTCGTGGCGGTGGTGGTCATGGTCCCAGCATCGGCGCGGTCGCTCGCAGCGCACGCACACGGCGCTCACACCACGCTCGCAGCCCTTGATTCGTGCCGATTGAGCCGCGCGAGCGCGCCGGTGGCCGCGCTGACGACGCGCGGGTCGAACTGCGTCCCGGCGCAACGCTGCAACTCGGCGATCGCTTCCTCGGGGGTACGGCCGGCGCGGTAGGCGCGGTCCGTGACGATCGCGTCATAGGTGTCGCAGACGGCCACGATCCGGGCCGCGAGCGGGATCTCGTCTCCGGCGAGCTGGTCCGGGTAGCCGTTGCCGTCGAAGCGCTCGTGGCTGGAGCGGACGATCGCCGCCACCGTCCGCAAGCCGGGGGCCGCGGCGATGATGCGTTCGCCGATGATCGTGTGCTGGCGCATGTATTCCCACTCCGCGGCGTCGAGCGCGCGCGGGGCGTGGAGGATCGCGTCGGGGATCGCGATCTTGCCGATGTCATGGAGCGCGGCGGCGCGGCGCAGATCGATCAGGTCGGCCGCATCCAGCCCGAGCTCCTCACCGACGGCTCCGGCCAGGTCGGCCACATCGTCGACGTGCTCGCGCAAATCGCCGTCGTGCTCCGCCGCGACGCGCAGCAGCACGTGGTGCACGGCCTCGTCGACGGTGCGCCGGCCGCGTCCCTTGTTCGCGTACATGCGCTGGTCGCAGATCCGCAGGGCATCGGCGGCGTCGCTGACTTCGGCGGGCATGAGCACCACGCCGGCGGAGCAGCCGATGTTGAAGCGCTCGCCCCGCTCGCTGAGCGCGTCCGTCGCGCGGGTGATCAGCTGGGCCGAGTCGAGCGGCTCGACCGCGAGCACGCAGAACTCGTCCCCGCCCATGCGGTAAGCGCCGGCCGAGTGCCCGACCGCGGCCGTGAGATTGCGTCCGAGGCGCACCAGGAGCGCGTCGCCCGCGGGGTGTCCGAAGCTGTCGTTGTAGGCCTTGAATCCGTCGAGGTCGAACGTCGCGAGCGTCGCGGCGCGTCCGCGGCCGGCGTCCTTGACCGCGCGCTCGAGATCCAGCAGCAGCGCGCGGCGGTTGCCGAGCCCGGTGAGCGCGTCGGTCAACGCCTCGTTCTCGCTGGTGCTGAGCGTGCGCAGATTCTCGCGGAAGGTCAAGGCGAACCGGACGACCGCGGCGACGACCGCTCCGCAAGCCAGCCAGATCGCCGTCTCGTTGAGCCGGACGTAGTGGTCGACGACCAGCAGCCCCAGGGCCGCGAGCGTGAACAGCGCCGGCAGGATGAGCAAGCCGCCGCGCAGCCTGCGGGCGTCGATCCGGCGGGCCGGAAGGCAGGCCGCGACGCCGATCAGCAGGTACGCGCCCGGCCACGCCAGATCCAGCGGGGTGTAGTCGCGGTAGGTCCCCAGCGCGGTTTGGTAGAGGTAGATGACGTCCGCGACCGCCCAGGTCGCGAAGGCCGCTCCGAGCACCATCCACGACAGACCGGCTCGCCACCCCGTGATCGCGGTCACCGCGATCACGAACGCCAGCAGGCACAGGTCGCCCAGCGGATACGCCAGGTTGGTCGCGACCGTCGAGAGCGAGCCCTCGGTACTGGCGACGACCCCGAAGACCAGCGCGGCTCCCACCGCGGCGATCGTCAGCCCGCACACCAGCCCGTCGAGCCACAGCACCGACGACACGCGACCGGCCCGGGCGCGCAGGAGCAGCACGAGCGCGGCGTAGGCCGCCGGGAAGATGCTCAGGTAACCCGCATCCGCCCAGGAGGGGTACGGCGGGGCGTCCAGCCCTTCGAGCGCCGCCACGTAGTAGATGTCGCCGGCGGCGTAACCGAACAGGCCGAGGGTCAGTACCGCCCACGCGGCACGCTCGGTTCCGCGAGCGGAACGTGCCCGCAACGCGCACACGACGATCAC
Source organism: Solirubrobacter taibaiensis (assembly GCA_027587225.1). Classification (GTDB taxonomy): domain Bacteria; phylum Actinomycetota; class Thermoleophilia; order Solirubrobacterales; family Solirubrobacteraceae; genus Solirubrobacter; species Solirubrobacter taibaiensis. The sequence goes on along the minus strand of JAPDDQ010000009.1, from coordinate 42,957 downwards.
GAAGAGCTCGGTGGCGTTGTACGCCTTGTCCCAGAGCCACGGCACGGCCGAGGGCACCAAGTTGAAGACGCGCAACAGGAACACCGCGAGGCACGCCGCGGCCGCGGCGAGCAACCACGTCTGAAGTGGTAGGGGGCGAACGATCCTCACCTCTTGGAGATCGGCAGCGGTGTCGCGGGCTTGAGGTCGCGCCCGCCGGCCAGGTCGAGCGCGCGCGTGAGCGCGTCGACGACGTCAGGATCGAACTGCGTGCCGGCGTTGCGATCCAGCTCGGCGAGCGCGAACTCCCGGCCCGGCGCGCGCCGGTAGGGCCGGTCCGACGTCATCGCCTCGAACGAGTCCGCGACCAGGATGATCCGCGACTCGACCGGGATCTCCTCGCCGCGCAGCCCGTCCGGGTACCCGCCACCGTCGACGCGCTCATGGTGGTGGCGGATCCAGCGCGCCTGCTCCGGCAACCCGGCCGACTCGACGATCTCGAACCCGAGCACCGCGTGCTGCTTCATGACTTCGTACTCCTCGTCGGTAAGCGCCGCGGGCTTGTTCAGGATCGCGTCCGGGACGCCGATCTTGCCCACGTCGTGCAACAGCCCGGCGAGCCGCATCTTCGCGAGCCGGTCACCGCTGAAGCCGAGCTCGGCCGCGATCAGCGCGCTCAGCTGCGACACCGTGTGGCAGTGGCTGCGCGTGTAGGAGTCCTTGGCATCGACGGCGCGCGCGAGCGCCGCGGCGAGCATCTCCGTGTGCCGCTCATCCTCGGTCGGCTCGGACGTCGCCAACGCCATGTCGTCCGTGTACACCAGCACGGGCTGATGGCTGCGCTTGGCCGTGAGCAGCGCCATGTCGGCGTCGTGGATCAGCGCGTCCCGCGACGTCAGCGCCTCCGCGGCCGCGATGCCCACCGTGGCGTCCGCGAAAAGAAGGTGCAGACGTTGCGTGAACTCCAACCCGCCCCATGCGCTGGCGCCGGGGAGGAGCACCGCGAACTCATCGCCGCCGATCCGGTACGCGGTGTCGGTCGCCCTCGAGCTCTGCAGGAGCGCGTCCGCGAGCGCCTTGATGCGCTCATCCCCGACCTGGTGACCGTGGGTGTCGTTGATCGTCTTCAAACCGTCGAGATCGACCAGCACCAGCGCCAATGGATCGCCCGTCCGGCCGCTGCGCTGCAGCTCGCGGGCGAGATCCTCGTGGAACACCCGGTGGTTGCGCAGACCCGTGAGCGGATCGCTCGACGCCATCTCGCTCAGGCGGGACATCTCATGCAGACGCGCTTCATCCAGACGTCGGCGCTGCTGGCGCTGCATCCACCACAACGCACCGAAGACGACGAACGCCAGCGCGATCCCGACGCGGCCGATGTCGACGAGGCGGCGCTCGCTCGCGTACGCGCTGATGCCGATCAGATGCGCGCGCTGACCCGCAGCGTCCCCGCCGGCTGCGATACCGGCTTCCACGTCGCGGGCGAGTGCGTCGGCTGCACTGAGCCGGCCCGTGTCCACAGCGGCCTGATAGGCCGAGATCTGCGTCAGGAGCCGGTTGACGTGCGGGCGCTCACCGGCGTCCAGCGCGACGACGCCGGCGAGGGCCGCTCGCTGCGCCATCGAGGCCGCCGCGTGCTTGTGCATGTCGCCGGAATCCAGCGCGGCCTGCTGCTGGCTGTGCGCGTCATCGGCCGCTCCGTAGGCGCCGGTGAGCGTGGCAATGTCGAGCGCCTGCTCGGATTTGCTGGTCGCTCGGTTGAGCTCGACGACGAGCTTGATCGCCATCCCGAGGACAACCAGGACGCCAAACCAGACCAACACGGAGGGCAATGACAAACGACGAGACATCGACCCAATTCATCGTCGCCGTCCGGCCGCGTTTGAGCGATTGCGAGGTTTGTGTCCGATCGGCCCACTTCTCGCTCGTCCGGTCGGAAGGGCGCCCGGTGGCCCACGGGTATCGTCAGCGCATGGACCGACTCGCTGACGACGTCTGGCATCTCCCGCTCGCGCCGCGCAACTCGGTCAACGCGTACGTCATCGGCGACGTGCTGATCGACGCCGGCGTCAAGTTCATGGGCGGCCGCGCGGTCGCCGCAGCGCGCGCCCGCGGGGTGACGTCACACCTCCTCACGCACGCGCATCTCGACCACGCCGGCGGCTCCGCGCGCGTCGTGCGGGAGTTGGGTCTCCCCGGCGTCGCCGTCGGGGCCGGCGACGCATCCGACGTGGCCCGTGGGATCAGCGCGCTGCCCGCGGGCACCCCGCGCCTGGTCCAACGCCTGACCGGACATTTCGACCCCGTCCCGGTGGAGCGCGAGCTGCGCGAAGGCGACATCGTCGGTCCCGGCTTCGTGGTGCTCGACGTGCCCGGCCATTCCCGCGGGCACATCGCCTTCTGGCGGGAAGCCGACCGGGTCCTCATCGCCGGCGACGTGTTCTTCAACCTCAACGTGCTGACCACGATGCCTGGCCTGCGCCCGCCGATTGCGCGCGTCACGGCCGACCCCGCGCTCAACCGGCGCTCGATGCGTCGCATCGCGGAACTCGAGCCCAGCGTCGTGGGTTTCGGTCACGGGCCGGTCGTCCGCGGCGCCGCGCCCAAGCTGGCCGCGGCGGTCGCCGCGCTCCCGCCGGACTAGCGCAGCGCGGGCTCCTGCACTACGGTCGGCGCCGATGTGGGTTCGCCTCACCGCGCTCGCCGTCACGATCGCGCTGCTCGCGGCCGTCTGGATTCCGGCGGGCGCGCCCGCGCGCGACGGCTCGATCGTCTGCGACTCGGCGACCGCGTCGGAGGGACGTTGCGACGCGCGCCGCCCGGGCCCGTCGATCGTGGTGCGCCCGGCCGCCCCGCGCGCCGGAACGCCGGTAGTGCTCAGCGCGACCAGCGCCGGTCGCGGCGTCACGTTTGCTTGGGATCTCGACGCGGACGGCACGTTCGAGCGCAACGGCCCCACGGTCTCGACCGCGTTCGCCGCCGGGTCGCACACGGTCGCCGTGCGGGCGACCGACGCCGACGGGCGGGTGGGCGTGGAGACCCGCACCGTCGAGGCGCACGCGGCGAACTCGGGGCCTGCCGGCCGGTTGCGGCTGGTCACGCCGTCCCCGCACAACGCCACGACGACGGAGCTGCTGGTCGGCGGCGAGGACCCGGACGGGCACGTCACCCTCATTGAGTTCGACATCCACGGCGACGGCGTCTACGACGTCGCGCACGCGTTCGGGCCCGGTGAGACGGCCTACGCCGAGCACCGCTACCCCGACCCGATCGTCGGACGCCACACGACCGCCGCGCGCATCACCGACGACGCGGGCGCGACGGCCGAGCTGACCACCGGCGTCGAGGTCCACGCGGAGAACCTGCCGCCGCGCGTCGGTCTGGTGCTCGCACCGAGCGCGCCCCAGGCCGGGGAGCTGCTGACGGTCTCGGCCGTGGCCGGCGACCCCGACGGAGAGGCGCCCGGCGTCGCCTTCGACCTCGATGGCGACGGGACCTACGAGGCCGACGGCCCGACCGCCACGCTGCGACTCGACCCGGGCACGCACGAGCTGGGGGTGCGCGCACAGGACGCCGACGGCGCCACGACGGTGAGCCGGCGCACGGTCGATGTGCACCCCTCGCCGTTCGAGATCGTCCCGCCGCCCGTGCTGGTGCGGCCGGGCGCGCCGGTGACGTTCGCCGCGTCCACTCCCGGCGCGGTGTGGGACACCGACGACGACGGCGCGTTCGACGACGACCCCACACGCGCGTTCCCGATCGCCGGCGTCCACCGGGTGTCGGCGCGCGCGGGCGACGGCCGCGTCGCGATGCGGGCCCTCGCCGTGATCGCCGACCACGGCACCGCTCCGGCCGTGACGGAGCTGGACCTCCCGCTGGCGATCCAGTCGGGTCGGCCGATGATGTTCCGGGCCGCGGCCGTCGACCCGGACGGCGGCCCGGTGACGCTGGCCTTCGAGCTCAGCGGCGATGGGCGGTTCGACGAGCGGCCGAGCGCGGTCGGCGACGGCTACCTCTGGACCTTTCCCAGTGCCGGCCCGCTGACGATCGCCGTGCGCGCCACCGACTCGACCGGAAACGCCTCGGTCCGCACCGCCGAGATCACCGTCGGTGATGACAACCTGCCGCCCGACGTCCGGCTCGAGCCGGACACGTGGGCCGCGGGGGTGGCCACGACGCTCCGGGCGACCACGAGCGATCCGGAGGGCGAAGCCGTCGCGCTCGCGTGGGACACCGACGACGACGGCGCTTTCGACGATCCCGCGGCTTTCACGCCCCAGCCGGGGCCGCTGACGGTTCGCGTGCGCGCGACCGACGACGCCGGCCGCGCGACCGTCGTCACGCGCGAGGTGATCGCCGGCGGCGCGCCGCCGGTCGCGGCCTTCTCGGTCTCCGATCCGACCCCGGTCGTCGGGGCCGAGACGACGCTCATCGCCCAGCGCCCCGGCACCTGGGACCTCGACGACGACGGCGAGTTCGACGACGCCACCGGCGCCCAGGCGCGCGCGACGTTCACCACCGCCGGCCCCCACGCGGTCGGCCTGAAGGTCCGCGACGCCGCCGGCGAGATCGCGATCCGGTACCTCCGCATCACGGTCCGCCCAGGAGGCTCGACACCGACGGCCACTGCCACGCCGACGGCGACCGCCACCGCGACGGCCACGCCCACCGCAACCGCGACCGCCACGGCCACGGCGACCGCTACGTCCACCGCCACGGCTTCGCCCACCGCGACCGCGACCGCCACTGCGACGGCCACCGCCACTGCCACCGCCACGGCGACGGCGACGGCGACCGCTACGTCCACCGCCACCGCTTCGCCCACGGCGACCGGGACGGCCACGCCCACCGCCACCGCCACGGCGACCGCCACCGCCACGGCCACGCCCACCGCCACCGCCACGGCGACCGCCACCGCCACGGCGACGCCCTCCGCCACCCCCACGACGACGCCCGTCTCCCCCGCCCCCACGCCGAGCGCGGTGCCGCTGCCTGGTCCGCCGACGGGGACGGCGACGCCGCGCCTCGCGCTCACGACGAGCGCGGCGTCATCGCGGCGGGCGGACGTGCTCGCCCGCGGCCTGCGCGTCGCGACCCGGTGCTCCGCCGCGTGTTCGGTCACGGTCGTCGCCACGGTCGACGCGCCGACCGCGCGGCGACTCGGGCTGGGTCGCAGCCGCGAGCTCGGCGCGGTGCGCTCGCGGCTCGACGCCGGCGTGCGACGGACGCTGGCGATCCGGCTCTCGACGCGGACCAAGCGGCGCTACCCCCGCACGGGGCGGGTGCGGGTCACGTTGGCGATGCGTGCCGTCGGGACCAACGGCGACCGCGCCGTCGCGACGCGATCGATCACGCTCACCGTCCGCTGACCGCGGGTTTTGTCAGAGTGCGATGCAAAAGTCGTTGACTTGCGCCGCATGCCGTCGTAGGTTTCCGCCACCTGTATTTCGGAGGGGGAGCCGCGAAATGAGGAAGTACCTGCCGTGGGTGGTGTGCGCCTTGACCGCCGCCGTCGGCGTTCCAGCGCTGGCCTGGGGGGCCGGCACGGAAGTCGACGCGACGGTCACAGCACACGACGACTACTTCCGGGACGCCTCGTCCACAGACCCGGAGGACAACGTCGTCAACATCCTGCCCGGGCAGACGGTGACCTTCCGGTACAACGAAGGCGGAGGCGGGAACAGCCACAACGTCCGCTTCTCCACCGCGCAGCCGACCACGTGCACGCAGGTGTCGCCCGCGCCGCTGCCGATCCCCCAACTGCCCGTGCCGCCGTTGCCGCAGTTCGTGATGGGCGCGCCGTGGCTGGGCACGTGCACGTTCAACGCCGCGGGCCGCTACGCGTTCGTCTGCGAAGCGCATCCGCTGATGGTCGGCGAAGTCGTCGTGGGCGGAACCGCGACGCCCACGCCCACACCCACGCCGACCGCGACACCGACGGCCACGCCAACGGCAACCCCGACTGCGACGCCGACGGCCACGCCAACGGCGACGCCGACTGCCACTCCCACCGCAACACCTACGCCCACGCCCACGCCCACGCCGACGGCGACGCCCACAGCCACCCCCACCGCGACGCCAACGGCCACGCCCACCGCGACGCCCACAGCCACCCCAACGGCAACGCCAACAGCCACCCCAACGGCAACGCCAACAGCCACGCCGACGGCGACGCCCACGGCCACCCCGACCGCCACACCCACGGCGACCCCGACGGCCACCCCGACCGCCACACCCACGGCGACCCCCACCGCGACGGTCCCTCCGACCCTCGTGGAAGGGCTCTACGAGGGCACGGTCGCGCGCATCCTCGGACTCGAGCTCGGCGCCCAGCAGTCGCTGCTCGGCCCGGTCGTGCCGGGCATCGCGCAGTCGTACACGACGACCCTCGCGGCCCGCGTCACCACCACGGTGCCGGACGTGCAGCTCAGCGCCGCTGACGGCACCGGCGGCAACGGGCGCCTGACCAACGGGAGCTTCCAGCTCGCGACGCCGCTCTACGTCCGCGCGACCAACAGCGCGAACCCCGCCACCGCTTTCGGCCCGCTCTCGGCCACGCCGCTGACGCTGCTCACCTTCCCGGCGGAGATCACGAGCAACGCGGTGACGATCCACCTGCAACAGGCGATCGGCCAGAGCGACGCGCTGCTGAACGGCAGCTACAAGGCGCAGGTCCGGTTCGTGCTCTCGACCACGACGCCGTAAAGCCTCGGGGGTACCGGGCGCCGCGGCCGACAACGGCCGCGGCGCTCGCCGCTACTTGAGCTCCGCGTCCCGGGGCCCGAACACGCGCATCCGCCGCAGGCCGCGCTCGGCGAAGCCGCGATCGGTCACGAGGTAGTACGTCTGGCTCGCCCCGGGCGCGATGCCCTCGGGCTTCGGCGGGCCGGCCGCGCACACGTCGCGCCGGAGCGCGTTCCAGGCGTCGGCGTCGGCGGTCTCGGTCGGCAGCCATTCGAACTCGAGCGCGTCGCAGGAGAAGCGCGCTTCGATGCCCTGGCCCGCGGCGAGCCGCGCCGCGTCGGACGCGAACCGCACCGTCCGTCCGCTGTCGGCCCCGGGCCCGGCCGCGTTGTCGGCCGTGACGCGGTGGAAGTCCACCGCGCGGTAGCCCCGCTGCGCGCGCCAGTCGTCGATGCGCTTGAGCCGGGGGTCCTTCGCCGGGTCGACGAACGTCTCGACCTTCAGAGCCATGCCGGTCTCGGTCGCACCGCGAACGGTCTTCCCGGGCTCGAGCTTCGGCACCTCTTCCTTGGACCCGCCGCACCCGGCGAGCAGCAGCGTTACCAGAACCACCCGCCCTCTCATGACTTTCCCACTTTCTCCTCAAAACCGGCAAATCAGTGCCGAGCGCCTTTTGCGACTCGCACGACAAAAGCTCGTTGACAGGCTATTGGAAGCGGTCTAGGATCGGCTTTCGTTCGGACGTCCACCGTTCGAAACGTGCGCCTGAGGGGGCGTGTCGGGAGTAGGGACATATACCGTCGGAGGAGGGACCGCGGATGGGGATGGGTATGGCGGCACGGCCGTCGAGCTCTCGGGGCGATGCGCGCGCATTGCACGTGGGCGTGGCTCTTGTCGCATGTCTGGCGATGGTGGCGTGGATCGGTGCCGCGTCGGCCTGGGCGCAGGCCGGCAAGGTGTTGGTCTTCACCGGCACCGCCGGCACGCAGAACGCCGCCAGCGCGAATGCGCTGAGCGCACTGCAGGCGGCCGGCACTGCCGGCGGCTACACCGTCGACACCACGTCGAACGCGGCGCAGATCACCGCCGCCAACCTCGCGACCTACCGCGCGGTGGTCTTCGTCAATTCGGCCGGCGACGTGCTGAACGCCGCGCAGGAGACCGACCTGACGAACTACGTCAACGGTGGCGGCGGCTTCGTCGGCATCGGTGAGACGGCCAAGCTCGAGGAGGGCAACGCGGCGTTCGACACGCTGCTCGGCCTCACCGGCAGCCCGCGCACGACCGCCGCGAGCGCGACGAGCATCCAGGACGTCGAGTTCCTCGACCGGGTGCACCCGGCGACGCGGGATCTCAGCGCCCTCGCGCGCAACCGCAACGACAACTACTTCCAGTGGACCAACAACCCGACGGGCCAGGTCCACACCGTCGCGCGCGTCCGCTTCAACACCATCCCGACGGCCGACGGCACGGGCCGCACGTCCGTGACCAACGACGCCGTCCTGCGCCTCACGGGCACGGGCAACACGCTCCAGCCGCAGCAGCAGCGCGCGCTGTCGTGGTGCCGTGATCTCCAGCAGGGCCGCTCGTTCTACACCGGCATGGGCCAGACCGCCGCCGCGTACGACGACAACCTCAACAAGCACCTCGCCACCGCGGTCCAGTGGGCCGCCGGCATGGTGCGCGGCAACTGCAAGGCCACGATCAACTCGAACTACACGCAGACGCGGCTGACGCCGGCGAACCCGACGTATCCCAACCAGCCGATGGACAGCTCGACCGCGAACTTCAACCCGTTCATGGGCGAGATCGACGCGCTGGCGATGGCCGAGGACGGCCGCATCTTCTACGCCGGCCGCGCCGTCTGCTTCGCGGGCCAGCAGCAGTTCACGCAGTGGACGCATCCGACCACGGGCCTCGGCTGTGGCCCGATCCACGTCTACGACCCGCGTGGCGCGGGCTCGATCGACCAGAACCCGTCGCGCATCACCAAGGTCGCCGACCTCACGGTGCTCGGCGCCAAGGGCGGCGGCTCCGAGACCGGCCCGGCTGCGAAGACCGAGCACGGCATCCTCGGCCTCGCGCTGGACCCGGACTTCACCCGCGGACGGCCGTACTTCTACGTCGTCTACCACCCTTACTACGGCGGCGAGATGGGCCGCAGCACCGGCACCAGCATGGGCCCGGGCTTCGTCCGCGCGGACTACATGGCCGAGCGCCGGCTCTCGCGCTTCACCTACAACGAGACGACGAAGACGATCACGCCCGGCTCCGAGCGGATCATCCAGCGCTTCATGACCCAGGTCTTCTCCTGCTGCCACCTCGGCGGCTCGATGGACTGGGACTCGGCGGGCAACCTCTACTTCGCGACGGGCGACAACACGGGCAACACGCCCAACTCGACCAACGGCGGCTACACCAACGGCCATCCGACGCACACGCTGCCATGCCCGGGCGACGCCGACCTCACCACCTACGAGCAGACCGGCTGCGGCGTCGACACGTCCGACCCGGACGGTGACGGCCCATTGACGGCCCGCACACCGTGCGCGGCGACGCAAGAGCTACCAAGACCATCGGTGGGATCCTTGGCGAGGTGCGGCTACATCAGCTACGCCGACGCGCGCCAGACCTCCGGCAACACGAACGCGTTCGAGGGCAAGCTGCTGCGCATCAAGCCCAACGCGACGCTGAACGCGGGCACGGCGCCAGGCCTCGGGACGACGTACACCGTCCCCGGCCCCGACGCTCCGAACGGCCCCAACATGTTCCCGCCGACGAGCCAGGCGGTGCTGGACGGCAAGGCGAAGCCCGAGATCTTCGCCATGGGTGTCCGCAACCTCTACTCGATCGACGTGGACGAGAAGACCGACAAGATCTCGGCCGCATGGGTCGGTCCGGACCAGGGCACCAACAGCCCGGTCTGGGGCCCGGCGAAGACGGAGAACGCCGTCCAGATCAACTCGGCCGGCAACTACGGCTGGCCGTTCTGCACGGGTAACCAGCAGGGCTACCGCGCCAAGCTCCCGTCCGCGACCGGCGGCGGCCTCGCGGCGCCGGCCGGCCATCCCGGCACCGTGGTCGGCAACGACACGACGGCCGGTTCCGGTGGCGGTGGCTACTGGGACTGCGACGACCCCAACGGGATCGTCAACGACTCGCCGTTCAACACCGGCCTGGAGCGGATCCCGGCGGCGCGGTCGACCAACCTCTGGTACGGCCCGCAGGGCGGTTGCTACGACTTCCCGCGCAACGCCAACGGCATCCCGCAGTACACCAACTCCAACTCGTCGGCCGACCCGACGTCCTACCGCCGCTGCCCGTGGCTGTTCGGCGGCAGCCAGGCACCGATGACGGCCGGCACGTACCGCAAGCCGGCGGGTGAGGCACCAGAAGCGTGGCCGGCGTACTGGGACGGTCGCTGGTTCCTCGCGGACTACGCGGGCGCCAACAACCTGCGGCACGCGCTGCTGATGGACCCGGCGACGGAGTTCACCGGCGGTCAGCCGATCGCCGCGGACTCGCTGTACGGGATCATCCCGACATCGCTGATGGGCGGCAACCGCATGATCGACCTGGACTTCGGCCCGGACGGCGCGCTCTACGTCGCCGACTACGGCGGGTCGAACTTCGCGATCAGCAACGCCAACAACGCGGTGCGACGGTTCGCGTACACCGGCGGTCCGGACACACCGGGTCCCGACCCGCAGGTCGCCGCGAACGGCAATCCGGCGTCGGCGACGTTCGCGTTCAACATCGGCAAGTCGGGCGGCGTCTCGTACAAGTGGGACTTCTCGGACGGCGGCACGTCCACGTCCGCCAACCCGCTGTACACGTTCACGCGTGCCGGCAACGGGCGTCCGACCACGGCGACATTGACCGTGACCTACGCCGACGGCGCGACCGCGTCGAAGACGATCGAGCTCACGGCGCCGACGGTCGAGCCGCACGAGGTCAGCGTGCTGGTGCCGAAGCTGCTCAACCTGTCGCTGGCCTCCACCACGAGCTTCGGCGCGTTCACGCCGGGGACCGCGGTGGTCCACCACGCGACCACGACGGCCACCGTCACCTCGACGATGAACGACGCGGCGCTCACGATCTCCGATCAGAGCGGCGTGAGCCCCGGGTTCCTCGTCAACGGCACCTCGCCGCTGGCGTCGCGCCTGCGGGTGCGCAACTCAGCGAGTGCGGCCACCCCGTTCGCCGACATCACGGCGAACACGGTGCCGCTGGCGTCCTGGGCCGCCCCGGTCACGAGCGCGACCGTGCCGTTGCAGTTCCAGCAGGCCATCGGCGCCACCGAGGCGCTCAGAAACGGCTCGTACTCCAAGCGGTTGACGTTCGTGCTGGCGACAACGCAGCCGTGAGAGCAAGCAGGGTCGCGGCGGCCGACATGGCCGCCGCGGCACCGGCCCGCTGATGGGGGGTCGGATCGCGTCATTGGCACTCGGGCGGCGATCACGCTGGATCGTGATCGCCGCCTGGGTCGTTCTCGGGCTCGCGCTCGCGCCGTTGCAGCCGCGGCTGCAGACGATCGCGTCCGACGAGAGCGAGACGTTCTTCACGCGCGGCGCGGACTCCACGCAGGTCGACCGCCTGCTCGACACGCGCTTCCCCGAGGGCGGGGACGCGACCGCGGTGATCGCGTTCGTGGCCAAAGAAGGCTCGATCTTCGAGCGCACACCGGACATCGCGCCGTACGTCGAGCGCATCTGCGCAAGTGAGGCGTTGCCGGCGCTCAAGGGCGTCGCGAGCCCGGACGGGGTGATGTGCGGGGAGATCGGGCACGCGCTCGCGCCGACCACGGGTCCCTCGTCGTTGTCCAGCGACAACCCCGAGACGATGGCGTTGTACACGGTGGTCAACGGCCGCGACGACACGGAGTCCGTCGCCGCGGACGTCGCCACGCTGCGCGGGATGCTGCCGGGACCGGACGGGCACCCGGTGGCGAGCTACGTGACGGGACAGGCAGGGTTCGACGCCGATCGCAGCGCCGCCGTCGAAGGCCTCGACGGGACCTTGCTCGCGATCACCGGCGTGCTCGTGCTCGTGCTGATGCTGCTCACCTACCGCTCGCCGCTGATCGCGGCACTGATGCTCGGCGTCGTCGCGATCGCGTACCTGATCGCGACGGGCCTCGTGTACGGGCTCGTCCAGGCGGAGCTCACGACGGTCAGCGGGCAGTCGACGGCGATCCTGATCGTGCTCATGTTCGGCGCGGGCACGGACTACTGCCTGCTGATCGTGTCGCGCTTCCGCGATGAGCTGCGCGGCGACGACGTCGAGACCGCGATGCGCCGCGCCGCCACTCGCACCGGCCCGGCGATCTTCGCGAGCGGCGGGATCGTCGTCGCCGCGATGCTCGTGCTCAGCCTGGCCGACTACAACGCCACCCGCGAGATGGGCCCGCTGCTCGCGCTCGGGATCGTCGTGATGATGGCCTGTGGCCTGACGCTCCTCCCCGCCCTCCTCGCCGTGTTCGGCCGCCGCGCGTTCTGGCCGGCGAACCTAAAGAGGGACAGTCCCTCTTTAGGTTCGTGGACGCGGATCGGTCACCTGGTGCGGCGGCGGCCGCTCGCGCTCACCGTGATCTGCCTCGCGATCCTCGGGGCGGGCGCGCTCGGCAACCTCGAAGGCCGCGGCTATCTCGACCTGTCCGAGCAGTACCGGACCGAGCCCGAGTCGGTCGCGGGGCAGGAGCTGATCCGAGAGCGCTTCGACCCGGCCGGCCGCGTGGCGCCCGTCGATGTCATCACGGACGCGGGTGTCGCGCTGCCCGTCCAGAACGCGCTCGCCCAGGCGCCGGGGGTCGCCACCGCCGACACCGACTCGGACGCCGGCGACCTCATCTCGCTGCAGGTGCTGCTCGACCTCGACCCGTTCTCCACGGAGGCGATGGATCAGATCCCTCGCCTGCGCGCGAGCGCGCGCGAGGCCGCCGGTGGGGAGACGGCACTCGTCGGCGGCGTCACCGCCACCAATCACGACAACCTCGAGGCGCTCGGTGCCGACGCGGTCCTGATCGTGCCACTGGTGCTCGCCGTGATCCTCGTGATCCTGATCGTGCTGCTGCGGTCGCTCGTCGCGCCGCTCTACGTGATCGGGACCGTCGTGCTGTCGTTCGCGTTCGCGCTCGGCGCGTCGTCGCTGCTGTTCACGCACGTGCTCGGCCAACCGGACTCCGACCCCACCCTCGCGATCTTCGCGTTCATCTTCCTCGTAGCGCTCGGCGTCGACGACAACATCTTCCTGATGACGCGCATCCGCGAGGAACGCCGGCGCGGGCTCTCGAACACCGACGCGGTGATCTCAGGCCTCGAACGCACGGGCGGCGTGATCACTTCGGCCGGGCTCATCCTCGCGGGCACCTTCGCGGCGCTGATGGCGCTGGACCTGGAGGCGCTCTACCAGGTCGGCTTCACCGTGACCCTCGGACTCCTCGTCGACGCGTTCCTGGTGCGGACGTTCCTCGTGCCGTCGATCGCGCTGCTGCTACGGCAGTGAGGATCCGTCGTCGTCCGACAGGACCTTGCGCGCGACGTATCGCGCCAAGACGACGAAGATCGCCGTCACGAGGCACACGAAGCCCAATCCAGCCAAGACGACCATGAGCTGCTGCACGACGGCGAACATGCACACAGGATCGCCGCTCGACGAGCGCGCGACCATCGGGTTTTCCCACGGACGAGGCGTTCAGCCGTCTTGATCGGAACGGTCGCCGTGGTCTCGCAGGCGGTCGACGAAGCCGCGCGCGATCTCCCAGCGCGAGCGCGCTTCGGCCACGACGTTCGCCCATTCGCGGCGCACCTCGCCATCGGGAGGACGACGGCCGCTGTGGATGCGGGCGAGCTCGTCGCGCACCTCGCGCCCGAGCGCCGCGCATCCGGCGATGACGACCATCACGCAGAAGAGCGTCGAGATCGCGGCCAGGACGACGCCCAGCACCCCGTAGTGCTCGGCGTACGAGCTGACCTGGGGCGGGACGTAGCGCGCCGCGGCGAGCGAGTACACCGCGAGCAGGATGGCCGCGAGCACGCCGAACGGCCACAGCTCGGACCGGCCGACGCGCCGCGCGCTGAGCGTCCAGCCGCTCCAGATCAAGAACACGGCGGTCAGTGGCGCGATGGCGACGTTCGCGATGACGTCCGCGCCGTCCTGCGCGAGCAGCGCGTGGATGCCGGCGGAGGCGAGCGCGTAGGCCGCGAACGCGACCATCCAGCGCAGGCCGTTGAGGGTGTTGCGAACGCTCAGCGGCGCAAGCTCCCAGCTCTGCTCGAAGAGCCGCTGGAATGCGCGCGTGAAGCTCAGGATCGCCAACAGCATCAGCACCGCGCCGACGGCGCTCGCGCTCTCGCTGCTGCCGTCCACCGGCGAGAACACATCCTGCACGGCGCGAGCGCCGGCGCCGGACAGCTCGTAGCGCTCGATGATCCAGTCCCCCGCCTCGGCGTCAGAGCGGGCTTCGATCAGCGAGCCGGTCAAGATCACCAGCGGGATGAGCGCGGTGAGGGCGCTCGAGGCCAGCGCGATGGCACGATCAAAGCCGGCGATCTTCTGGAACCGGTTGATCGTGCGCAGCACGAACCCGGGTCGCAGCCAGAACGTGAGCGACCGCAGCCACCGGCGACGGCGTTCGACGAGGTGCGCACTCACGATCCGAATTCAGGGTGTGGGGGTCGCTTCGGCCGGAGCCGGCGTGGCGCTCGCCTCGTCGCCGGCACCGGCGACCTGGCCCTTGAGCGTCGCGACCTGACCTTTGAGCCCGTCGACCGCGTCCTGGACGTTCTGCTCGGCGTCGTCGCCGGCCTGCTCGAGTTGGTCGCCGACGTCGTCGAGGCCCTGAGAGATCTGATCGACCTGGTCTTGGAGCGCGCCGGCGGCGTCGTTGGCCTCCGCGGCCTCTTGCTTGGCCTGGTCGGCGTCCTGTTGAGCCTGCGTGGTCTTGTCCTGCTGGTCGTCGAGGTCGGACCGCAACCCGACCGCCCAGATCGCGAAGCCACCCGCGACGACCACCAGCACGACGCAGGCCACGATCCACGCCCACGGGCGGCTGTGCTTGTCCGGCGCCGCGGCGGGATCCTGGCCGGGAATGGGCCACGGATCCGGCATGCCCGACGGATCAGGGGGTGTGCTCATGTCGCTCCTCGGTCAGCGGGATTCCATGGCGCGCATCGCCCGTCCGAGCGACGCGATCGCCGGGTCGTTGATCCGGTAGCGCCGGCGCAGCTCGAACAGGTACTGCGCTTCCGCCCCCGCCATCGCGCGCACATGGCGGCGGATCGGGATGCCCTCGTCCGGCGCCGCGGGCGTGGCCGTGGGCGGTGGCGCGAAGCCGTGCTCGGCAAGCCAACGCGGGAGGTACTCACCGGCGACCTTGCCCTCAGGCCACCACAGCGGCGCGCTCTTGGCCCCGCCGCCCGGGCGCAGGCGACGGCCGTGGTGACCGCCGACCAGCAGCCGGCCTTCCACGACCGGCTCACCGGGATCGGGGGGATCGTCGACGCCGGCGAGGCGGGCGATCGCGGCGACGGCCACGCGCGCCTGCTGCGTGGCGAGCCCGCCGAACTTCAGCGGCGCGTCGATGCCGTCACCGGCCGCCCAGGTGCGTTGCGCGCCTTCGACGCGCCCGTCCTCCCCGGTCAGGATGAAGCCCTCTTCGTCCGCGGCGAGCCCTTCGATGGCCGGGCCGATCAGCCGCGGCACGGCGAAGACGCGCTGCACGTCGAGCCGCTCCCCGCTCGGTTCCAGCACCAGCCCACCTTCGGCGCGACGCGCGACGGCGCCGGTGACCAGGTGCACGCCGGCGCGCTCGAGCTCCTCGGCCACGGCGGCGCTCGCCTCAGGACCGAAGAGCGACAGCGGCGCGTGCTCGGGCGTCACGACCGTCACCTGCACGTCGTCATGCCCGAGTGCGTCCGCCTCGCCGGCGGTCAAGATCGCGAGCTCGTACGCCGGCAGCGGCCACACCGCACCCGGTGGCACGACGATCGCCAGCCGCTTCGAGTAGCCCTCGTCGATGTCGCGCAGCAGCCCGCCGTAGCTGTCCGGGTCGCCCTCAGGCCACCAGGTCACAGCCCCCTCCACACCCGCGACCGCACGCGCGCCGGTCGCGACCAGGAGGGCGTCGAAGCCGCGTGTGCCGCCGCCACCCAACCGCACCTGGCGCGTGTCGTCCCGGACCGCGACCAGCGTGTCGATGAGCAGCTCCGCGCCGGCGTCGGCGGCGATGTCCGCCAGCGGGACGTGGCGCGCCACGCCGGCCGAGAACGGCTCGGCCACCGCCATCGGGCGGTAGACGAAGTCCCGGCCCGCGGCCAGCAACGTGATCCGCACCCGCGGGCCGGCCACCTCGCGCAACCCGAGTAGTGCTTCCACGCCGGCGATCCCTCCGCCGGCGATCAAGACGTCTATCGAGCTGCTCGTGTCGACGTCATGCGTAGCCCCCATCGACCTGCCCCTTCCTCGTCAGCGGTCCGCCGACGCACTCTCTCGTCTCCCGCCCGCCTGCGCCTCACCCGATCCGCATGACGCGGGTCACGCCTGGGCCGCGGCGGCAGTGGCGTCACGTTCGATCTCGTCCGTGTCCGCCTTCAGCTCCTTCTGCTCGAGCTTGGCCGCCCGCTGCATCGCCCGCTCGACCTTCGCCCCCATGTCCGAGAAGGCGACGACCACGAGCCCGGCCTCGCCGGTGTCGAGGTGCTCACCGAACTCCTTGAGATCGTGGCGACTCAGCCCAGCCGCCGCGTGCCCGGCGACCGCGCCGAGGATCGCACCGCCGGCCGCGGTGCCCACCAGCAGCCCGCCCCCGACCGCGGCGAACGGGAACAGCGCCACGACCAGCCCGGTCGCCAGCCCGGCGCCACCGCCGAGCACGCCACCGACCCGCGTCGGCGTCTCGTGCTTCTTGACGATCTTGGTCTTTCCGCCCTCGCGACGCTCGACCACCGCGGCGTCGTAGGCGTCGATCAGACCCGCTTCGGTGTGCAGGTCCTTGACGAGCTCATAGTCGGCCTCGGCGTCCGCGACGCTCCCGTAGCTCCCGACATAGACCAGCAGGGTGTCAATGGGCATGCGCTGTCTCCGTTCTCGTGCTTCAGGTGACGATGCGTAGTTCGCGATGGGTGTTGTTCAGGCGCCGGCCGCCGTCCTCGGTGGCGACGACGATGTCCTCGATCCGCACGCCGAAACGCTGCGGCAGGTAGATGCCGGGCTCGATCGAGAAGCACATCCCCGGCTCGATCAGGCGCTCCTCGCCCTCGATCATGTAGGGCGGTTCATGCGTGGTGACCCCGATCCCGTGCCCGACGCGATGGATGAAGTACTCGCCGTAGCCGGCGTCGGCGATCACCGTGCGGGCCGCGCGGTCGATCTCCTGGCAGGCGATGCCCGGGCGCACCGCGTCGAAGCCGGCCTGCTGGGCGCGCTTGACGATCTCGTACACCTCGCGCTCCTCCGCGGTGGGCTCCCCGACGTGCACCGAGCGCGTGGTGTCCGAGCCGTAGCCGTCCTTGAGCCCGCCGAAGTCCAGGACGACCATGTCGCCCTGCTCGATCGTCCGCTCGCCCGCCTCGTGGTGCGGGTTGGCGCCGTTGGGACCGGAGCCGACCACGGTGAAGTCCACCTGCGAATGCCCGTGCTTGCGCAGCAGCGCGTTCAGGTCGGCGGCCACCTCGTTCTCGGTCCGGCCGGCGAAGCGCACCTGCACGATCTCCTCGAGTGACGCGTCGGCGGCGGCACCCGCGGCGGCGAGGCGCTCGATCTCCTCGGCGGTCTTGACCGCGCGCAGCATCGGCAGCGTCGAGGTCATCGACACGTAGTGCGCGCCCGGCAGCGCCGCCTGCAGCGCGAGCACGTGCATCGCCCACGCCGAGTCGGAGATCGCGTAGCGCCCCTCCGGTTCGAGCAGCTCAGCCGTCGCCGCGTACGGATCGTCGCCGTCGGTCCAGTCCGTCAGCGTCACCGCCGCGCCGCCCGGCGCCGCCTCGGCGTCCGGGCGCTCGAGGATCGGCAGGATCATGGCCGGGTCATGGCCCCGCTGCGCGACCAGGAGCGTGATGCGCTCGGTGATCGCCGTCGGCTGGTAGCCCGTGAAGTAGACGAGGTCAGGGCCGGGCGTGACCAACACGCCGTCGAGGCCCGCGGCCTGGGCCTGCTCGACCGCGCGCTCGATCCGCCGGGCGAAGTCCTGGGTGGTGAAGGCGGCCCGGGTCACGGCGCCGCCTTCGCGTAGTGCTCGAGGAACAGCGCCTCGGCCAGCGCGATGTGCTCGATCTCGGACGGATCCACGCTCTCGTTGGGCGCGTGGATCAGGCACTTCGGCTCCTCGACCCCCATCAACATGATCTCCGCGTCCGGGTAGGTCTCGGCGAACACGTTGCAGAGGGGGATCGACCCGCCCTGGCCCTCGGTCGTCAACTCGCGCCCGTAGGCCTCTTCCATCCCGGCTTTCAGCGACTCGTAGCCGGGGCCCGACAGCGACCCCTGGAACGGGTCACCCACGGCGACGCGCTCGATCGTGCAGTCCAGGCCCCAGGGCACGCGGGTCTGCAGGTGCTCGACCAGTGCGTCCTGTGCCTCCTGGCCACCGACCCCGTTCGGGATCCGCAGGCTGACGCGCGCCGCGGCTGAAGCCTGGATCGCGGCGGAGGAGCCGATCACGTGCGGTACATCGATGCCGAGCACCGTGGCGGACGGGCGTGCCCACAGCATGTCCGCGACCGACCCGTCACCCATCAGCTCGGCGCCGTCCAGCACGTTGGCATCCGAGCGGAACTGCTCGCTCGAGTAGTCGACGCCGGTCCAGCTCTGGTCGTTGTCGAGTCCGTCGATCGTCGTGTTGCCGTGCTCGTCGTGCAGGGACCCGAGCAGCTGGATCATGGCCACCACCGGG
Source organism: Solirubrobacter taibaiensis (assembly GCA_027587225.1). Lineage (GTDB taxonomy): Bacteria > Actinomycetota > Thermoleophilia > Solirubrobacterales > Solirubrobacteraceae > Solirubrobacter > Solirubrobacter taibaiensis. The sequence continues at coordinate 24,404 of JAPDDQ010000009.1, read as the reverse complement.
TCCGGCGCCGGCCCGCCGAACATGCCCGAGTGCATCGGGCTGCTGAGCGCCTCGAGCTTGACGTCCACGCTCGTCATCCCGCGCAGCGTGGTCGTGAGCGTTGGGACGCCGACCGCGAAGTTGCCGGTGTCGACGACCAGGATCGTGTCGGCGCGCAGCAGTTCGACGTTCTCGGGCACGAACGCCTCCAGCCCGCCGGTGCCCTGCTCCTCCGAGCCCTCGCAGATGAGCTTGATCGAGCACGGGAACCCGCCGTTGACCTGCTCGAGCGCCCGCAGCGCGGTGAGGTGCATGACGATGTTGCCCTTGCAGTCGGCGCTGCCGCGGCCGTACCAGCGCCCGTCGCGCTCGGTCAGCTCGAACACCGGCACCGTCCACGCGTCCTCGCCGAGCGGCGGCTGGACGTCGTAGTGGCAATACAGCAGCACCGTCGGCGTGCCCTCGGGTCCGGGAGCGTGGCCGTGCACGCAGTTCGAGCCGTCGGGGGTCATCGACATGCGGACGTCCTGCAGCCCGGCGGCGGCAAACGCATCGACGACCCACTGGGCCGCCTTCTCGCACTCCTCCGCCGGAAACTGCTTCGGGTCGGCGACCGACTGGAACGAGACGAGCTCGGCCAAGTCGTCCTTCGCCTGGCCCATCAGCGCTTTGACGGCCTCGCGCAGCTCATCAGCGGGCATTGCGTTCCTTCCTCGTTCTCATGCTTGTACGGGGGTCGCAGCGGGTTCGATCGGGATCGTGTGGCTCGACGCCGCCGCCGCGGCCGCGCGCTGGACGGCCGGCGTGCCCGTCGGGCGGTGCCGCCGCATGAGACCGATCAGCAGGACCCCGGCGGCGCACCAGATCGCCATCATCAGCGCGCAGCTCGCAAGCCCCGCGGCGAGCGCTTCCGAGGCCGACTCGCCGGCGTCCGTGTGGTTGTTCGCGACCGCGTTGTTGACCATCGCGATCACCGCGACGGCCACGGCGGCGCCGACGTACCGGGCCATGTTCGAGATCCCCGCGGCTGACCCGACCTGGTCGGCCGACACGGCGGCGGTCGAGCCCGACGAGGCGGGCCCGTTCGCGAGCCCGAGGCCGACCGACAGCACCAGCAGCGGTCCGATGAACACCGCGTACGTCCACGACGCCTCGACGAACGCCAGCACGGCGAAGCCGAGTGTCGCCAGGCCGAACCCGAGGGCCACCGCCCGGCCGCCGCCGATCTTGCCCGCCAAGGGCGTGATCGCCGGCGTGATGGCGATCATCGCCGCGGCCGCCGGCAGCGTGGCCAGCCCGGCCTCGAACGCGCTCATCCCGAATCCGTCCGGATCCTGGAAGTACAAGCTCAGGACGTACATCAGCGCGTTGATCGACCCCGCGACGAGCAGGATCGCCAGCGTGGCCCCGACCAGGATCCGGTTCCGCAGCAGATCGAGGTCGACGAGCGGAGCGCTCACCCGCCGCTCGACCTTGACGAACAACACCAGCGACACGAGCGAGACCGCGAAGCACCCCAGCGTGGCGACCGACGCCCAGCCCCAGTCATTGCCCTTGCTGAGCGCGAGCACCACCGGCGCCAGCACCAGCGCGACGAGCACCGTCCCCGTCCAGTCGATCGAGCGCGAACGCTGCGGATCGCGCGATTCCTGGACGGTGCGCAGCGTCACCGGCACGCACACGGCGGCGATCGCGGCGTCGATCCAGAACAGGCCCTGCCAGCCCGTCGTGTCGACGAGCACGCCGCCGATCAGCGGCCCGAGCGCCCCGCCGGCGGCCGACGCCGCGCCCCACAGCGTGACCGCCCGCATCTGCGACGGTCCCGACGCGCCGACCGACAGCAGGCTCATCCCGCAGGCCAGGATCGTGGCTCCGGACGCACCCTGGATCATCCGGCCGCCCACCACCCCGGCGGCGCCCGTCGAGAGGGCGATCAGCGCGCATGAGGCGATGAACAGCGCGAGCCCGGCGATGAACACCTTGCGCCGACCGAGCACGTCGCCGAGCGCGCCCGAGGTGACGATCACGGCGGCGCCGACGAGTGAGTAGCCGGTCACCGCCCACTGGAGCTGGGCGATCGGCGCGCCGACGTCCTCGCTGATCGACGGCAGCAGGATCGTCACGGCCGACGTGTTCGCGTTGACCACCAGCGCCGAGACGCAGGCGGCGAACAGGACGCCGCCGCCGGCCTTGCGATCCTCGACCGCCGCCATCAGCGCTTGATCACGTCGTCGGTCTTGAGCTCGTCGGTCTTCTCCTTGAACTCCTCGAGCTTCTCGGGGCAGTACGTCTGGAGGATCAGCGCGCCGCCCACCAGGATCCGCCGATCGACGATGACCGGCCGGCGACCGACGAAGCTGCCCCCGTTGGTCATCTGGTCGTGCAGCGTCGCCCGGCCGAGCGCGTTCGCGGGGTTCTCGCACACCGCCCCACCGTCGGTGCCGAACGAGCGGATGAAGACGTCCTCGTTGACGGGCACGGTCAACCCGGCCTGCTCGAACGCCTGCGTGAGCTCCGCGGCCTTCTGCTGGGCCGCTGCGTCGTCCTTCTTGCCGCTGTAGGTGACGAGGCCGACGATCGCCAGGACGACGAGGAAGGACCCGATGATCCAGTACCAGAGCCGGATGTTGTCGCTGTCCGGCGACCGCCGGGACGCATCGGGAGCGCTCATGACGTCGACTCCGGCTCGGCCGACTTCCAGCTGGGCTTGCGGAACTTCAGGAACAGCCACGGCGGCAGCAGGCCGAGCAGCACCGTGCCCGCCAGGATCAGCCCGATGTAGGCCGCGTCACTGCCGTTCTCGAACTGCGACGGCGGCACGAAGCCGATCAGGATCGCCGCGGCCGAGGCGATGAAGCCGATCACGCACAGGAACGACAGCGCCGGCGCCGTGTACCCGCGCTCGACGTTGGGCTGCGTGCGGCGCAACTTGACCGCGGCGACGAACATCAGCAGGTACACGATCAGGTAGACCTGCGTGGTCATCACGCTGAGGATCCAGTAGGCGCTCGACACCGACGGGACGAGCGCATACAGCAACGCGATCACCGTCGTGATCGCACCCTGGACCACGAGGATGTTGACGGGGAACTCGTTGTCGTTCTGGTGCTGGAAGAACGGCGGCAGATAGCCCTCCTTGCGGGCGATCAGCAGCAGCCCCTTCGACGGGCCCGCGAGCCACGTCAGCATCCCGCCCGCCGACGCGCACACCAGCGCGATCGCCACGATCGGGACCAGCTTCTGCAGGTTGAAGTACGCGAAGAACGCGTCGAACGCCTGCATCACTCCGGCGGTGAGGCTCAGCTGGTCCGCGGGGATCACCCAGCTGATCGCCAACGCCGGGAGGATGAAGATCAACAGCACGAGCCCGCACGCGAAGAACATCGCCCGCGGGAACTCCTTCTTGGGGTTCTTGAGCGACCCGACGTGCACCGCGTTCATCTCCATCCCCGAGTAGGAGAGGAAGTTGTTGACGATCAGCACCAGGCTCGCGATACCCGTCCACTGCGGGATCAGGTGATCGGAGGTCATCGGCGCCGCCGAATCATTGCCCTGGAGCAGGTACACGACGCCGAGCGCGACCAGGATCGCGCCGGGGATCAGGGTCCCGATCAGCAGCCCGCTCGATGCGAGCTTGGCGATCCCGCCGGTGCCGCCGCGTGCCGACATGAACACGCCCAGCCAGAACACCAGCACGATGACGATGCCGGTGTAGACGCCGTTGTCGGCAAGGTCAGGGTTGAAGACGTACGCGAGCGTGCTCGCGACGAAGCCCAGCAACGTGGGGTAGTAGAAGATCGTCATGGCGAACTGGCACCAGACGGCCAACAGGCCCCAGCGCGGAGACAGGCCCTCGCTGACCCAGCGGAACACGCCGCCGGTCCAGCCGGACGCCAGCTCGGCCGCGACCAGCGACTGCGGCAGCAGGAAGATGATCGCCGGCACCAGGTACAGGAACACGCACGTCAGGCCGTAGACCGCCATCGTCGGCGCGCTGCGCAGGCTCGCGACCGACGCCGTCGTCATGAACGCCAGCGTCACCCAGGTGATGTACGTCGGTTTGACCACCGACGCGCGGACCGGCTTCGCCACGGCAGACGGGTCTGCCGGAACATCCATCGACGCCACGTGCGACCTCCTCGGACTTGAAGGCCCACGTTTAACGGTCCGAGACTGACCCGGCTTCATCCTCTACGGGTGATCCGCGCTCACTGGCGCTGCGATTACGCTGCACAGTCATGGCCGACAGAACGCTCGTGTTCATCCCCGCATGGAACGAGGAGGCGTCACTGCCGGCCGTGATCGAGGACGCGCGGGCCAACCTGCCGGAAGCCGACGTGCTGGTCATCGATGACGGCTCCACCGACGCCACCGCGGCCGTGGCACGCGCCCACGGTGCCGACGTGGTCTCCCTGGGTTCCAACCGCGGCCTGAAGGTGGGCATCGCCGAGGGCTACCGCCAAGCCCTCAAGCGCGACTACGACTATTGCGGGCGCTTGGACGCCGACGGCCAGCACCTCGCGGAGGAACTGGCCCGCATGCTCGAGCTGGTGCGCTCCGGTGAGTGCGACGTGGCCATCGGATCGCGCTTCCTCCCCGAGTCCGGTCGCGACGGCGAGCGCTACAAGCCAGCGCCCGAGCGCGTGTTCGGCACCACGTTGCTGCGGCTGTTGATGCGCCTGCGGCTGGGACAGCCGATCTCCGACGGCACCAGCGGCCTGTACGCGGTCGACCGCTCGGCGCTCGAGCTCCTGGCCGACGACTACATCTGCGAAGCCCCCGAGGTCGAGGCGCTGGTGCGGATCACCGACGCCAAGCTCCGGCTCCTCGAGGTGCCGGTCCACATGCGCCAGCGCGAGCACGGCGAGTCCTCGTTCCGCGGCAAACGAGCCGTCGGCCTGGTGGTCACCATCGGGCTCACCCTGTTCGCCGCCAAGGCGTTCAAAGGGCACAATCAGCACAAGCAGCGGCGCGAGCTCTCGCGCGTGCTGCGGCGTAACCGGCGGCGATCGACCCTGTGGTGAGCAGCAGCGTCCCGGCGACCTGACGGCGACGGCCGATCTGGCGCGCCGGCCTGAACGGCCACAGGATCGGAGTGGCGGCGGCCGTGTCGCCGGCATCGTGCAGCAGATGCGACCCGAGCGCGGCGAACGTCGCCCATCCGTGCGCGGGCCCCGCGCGCACGGCGACCGCCGCCCCGGCGATCGCGGCCACGAGCAAGCTGTGGCTGCGCGGACGCTGATCCAGCCCGGTCGTCGCGCGCGGCCGCGCCGATCGGGCGGCGATCACGTGGTCGAGATCGATCACCACGGAAGCGGCGACGGCGGTGACCACCACGCGCCGCGACGTCCCACGGGTCAGCGGCGCCACGACGGCCGCGGCGATCGCCGCGTGCTGGAACGGGTCGCTGTAGACCCGCAGCGGCGAGAAGTCACCCCGCTCGGTTCGCCTGCGCGCCACGACGGCGACCTTACCGGTCGCCCGACCTCTGCCGTTTCTGAGGTCAGTCAGTCGGTGAGTCCGTATTCGTCGAGCAGGCCGGGGCCGTTTCAGGCCGAGATCTCCCGCTGGCGCAACAGACCGGCAGCTCGAGAGCGAACTCGACGGCGGTGACGGAACTGTCTCTCCATGACTTTTGTCATCGCCACCCCGTGAGAAAGTGCCGCTAACGAGTGACTTCAGGCACTACTCGCGGCGACGACGCATCGCGACGCTTGAGCCATGGAACAAGACCCGCACCGCAGTAAGTCAACGCGTCGAGCCGCCACCTTTCGCAAGGCGCGCCCCGACGAGCTGATCCAGGACGTCCTCCGCGTCGGCCCGGCGCCGAATCGTTCCCGTGAGGCGTTCGTGACCGTCGTCAACCTCGCGCTCGTCGGCGCCGTCATCGCCCTTCTGCGGCCGGAGCCTGCCGTGGTGACCGCGCTCGTCGGGATCATCGCCGTGATCACCGCAACCCGCTGGATCGCCGGGGCCAGGAAGTGGGGCAGCCGATGAGCAGCGTCATCCAGCACAGAGCCGCGCTGTGCGTCACCGTGGCCGCCGCTCTCGCGGCGCTGCCCCGCTGCGACCGGGATCTCGTGCGAGCCCTGACGATCCGAGCCCTCGGCTATCCGGATGGTCGCGGGCGCCGAACTTGACGAGTCGCCGACGGATTTCCGCGCGCCCTTCGTGCTCTGTGTCGATCAAGCGCCGTAACGGCGAGCCTGCAACTCACACCAGGAGCTCGTATGACCCGCCCACTCCTCCGCATCCGCGCCGGCACTGTCGCCACCGCAAGCCTGATGGCGGCCGTCCCTGCCGCCCAGGCCGCCACCCACGCGCAGCCCGACCCCGACGAGCCGATCACCTGTGTCCGCTGCGGGGTTCTCACGCAGAGCCAACTCCCTGGATGGGTCGTCAACCGCCGATCAAGCAGCTCGAGATCGGCACGGTCGCCCGTCCTTAGCGACCATGGCTCGCCGCCCGCACCGCGAAGTGGTCGCGGGCGGCGGAACACCACTTCGGACCTCGGGTGGACGAACCGCGACCACGTCGACAAGGCGCCGTGATCTGCTTGGCGAGCCCATCTGCGTGGCCTCGAGACAGGCTCTGAGCCAGTCGGCGGACACGATGGCTGGGGGACCGTATTCCCCCGGCTGCGGCCTCATACCGGAGGTGCACCGCCCAGCCTGGAAGATCCGCCGGCTCGGTGTCGAGAGAATCGCCGTAGTCGATGACCCCTAGTGTTGCTCGAGCACGGCTAGCTGTCGTTCCTGAGCAGGTTGTTCATCCGGGCCTCCCAGGAGACTGAGGGCTGCCAAGCGGTCCCAGCCTCCCAGGAGGGAAGTCCCGGATGAAGTTGCACGCTAACGCTGCTTTGTCTTTCAGACAACGGCAACGGATGGTCGATCGCGTACTCCAGCGCCGCTGGACCATCCGCGAGGCGGCTGCCGCAGCCGAAGTGAGCGAGCGGACCTGCGCGAAGTGGGTCGCGCACTACCGCGCCGGCGGCGAGTTCGGCTTGTTGGATCGCTCTTCGGCGCCCAAGACCGTCGCTATCGCACTGATGAGCGACGGATCGAAGCGATCGCCGCGCTCCGGCGGCTGTGGTTCAGCGGACCGGAGATCGCGGAGGTCTTGGAGATGCCGCTCTCGACGGTCTCGGGCGTGTTTATCGCGAATCGGGATGGGCCGGCTCGGACGGCTCGGACTCGAACGGGCCGAGCGCTACGATCGCGAGCGTCCCGGCGAGCTCATCCACCTCTACGTCAAGAACTCGGGAACATCGAAGGCGGCGCCGGCAAGCGAATCTTCGGCGGCGCTCGCACTACACCGGCAGCCACACCGACGTCGCCGGACGTCGACGCCGCAGCGCAGGCTGGGACTACGTGCACATCGGTATCGACGACGCCACCCGCCTGGCCTACGCCGAAGTCCTCACCGACGAAAAGGCCCAGCACGGCGATCGCGTTCTTGCGCCGCGCCATCACCTTCTAGGCGCGGCACGGCATCAACGTCGAGCGCCTGCTCACCGACAACGGCTCCGCCTACCGCGCGACCATCCACGCGCTCGCCTGCAAAGCGATCGGCATCCGCCACCCAATCCGCCCCCACAGGCCCCAGACCAACGGCAAAGCCGAACGGCTCATCCGGACCATCTCGGCGGCTGGGCCTGCGGCGCGATCTACAGCTCAAGCCGAGAACGCACCGCCGCCCTTGACGACTGGCTCTGGCACTACAAGCATCACCGACGACGCTCAGCCATCGGCCGCCAACAACCCATCAGCCGCGTGAACAACCTGCTCGGGTCTTACGGCTAGCGCAGCTAAGCCCAGAACCCGATGGTCGATCGCGTCGTTGCACATCGCGCCAAACGCCAGTTCGCGGCCCGACACGCCACATGGTTCGCGCTAATCAGGGCCGCGGTCGGCCGAACTTTCCAGAGCCGCGACCGATGCTCGTGAAGACTCCGCCGCGAACCCAATTGAAAGGGTCTCCCGGAACGTGTCCGGCGCGTGAAGGTCCCGGACTGCCACGCTCGCCCAGGCGGCGTCGCTAAACCGCGTCGACCGGCCGGGAGACCCGCATAAGGTCTCCAACGACGGTCGTCGCTGACGCCACGATCATCGCCGTCAACGGAGCCACAGCCTTACCGAGTTCGCCCATCGCCCCGAAAGCCAGCGGAGCCGCGATCAGCACCGCTAGCAAGAGCGCCGAGACGCCCACCCATTCGACATCGGGTGCACCTTCGATTTCTGGGTTTGGATGATCGGCGTCTCGCCAAACGTTGGTGACGAGTACGGACACCCACGCCATCACGAAAATCGCCTCGAAGGTAAGGACGGCGACCAAATTTCCGTATACGTCGCTCATCGCAAGCGCAGTGGCGACCGCGACTAGGATCACCATGCAGTGCCGGCGTCCGATGCGCCAGCCGAACGCGCGTGCGGCGAAGTTCGCAGCGCTGAGCGACCCGGAGTAGGCGTTTATCAGGTTGATACGCGTCTGCGAGACGAGGACGCAGAGAATCCCCCACGCACCGAGCAGCCCAGGAAGGTAGCTGCCGGGGTCGCTGTTTCCACCCAAGCGCCAAGCAAGCCATCCGCCGAACAACGTCGCTCCGAAGAAGCTCGTCACCTGCAGAACGCCGCCAAAGAGAACTGCCCCTCTCACGCGATGCTCGGGCCGCAGAAATCGACCGACGTCGGCCGCGACCGTTGCGTTCACGACGAAAGCTAGAAGCGCGGCTAGGACGGCGAGCCAGCCTTCTGCCCCGATCTCGGTGACTGATGGGCCGGATTGGAGAAAGCCCTCCGTGACCGAGGAGGCGTCGCCCGTCCGATGCGCGAGCAGGATCATCAAGACCGCGAACACCGGGAACGTCACGAGCATCGTCGGAGCCAGTCCTGACACCCCTTTCCACGCGAGGCCGAGGACCACCAGTGCTAGCCCGACAAAGATCACGAACTTCGGAATCGCCGGCCATTGCTGCTGCAGCGCACTCGCGATGATCCCGTCCTCGAGCGCAAACAGCACCACGAAGTTTGCGGCGTAGATGCACGAAGTCAGCGCTGATCCGCGCCGGCCGAAACCGAGTGGAATCGACATCAGATCGCTGTCCAGCCCAGTGCGACACGCGTACGAAGTCAGTGCCCAGCCAGCGATGCCAATTATCACTGACGCGACAAGCAACCCCGACAGCAACGAGGCAGTGCCGTAAGCCGTCTGCAGCGCGCCCCCGACGGATAGGAAGACGAGCGCACTGGGTATGCCAAGAATCACGCTGAAAAGCGCCAGAGAACCCGGCGCGCGTGAATCTCGTGGGACGGCGTCGAGCGGGAAGTCCTCACGTTGGGAACGCATCAAACTCCTATTCCGAACACAACGCGACGAACGTCGCCGCAGCAGCTCGCAGGTCAGCGCGGAAGGCCCCATGGCTCGACACCAGCTCCGCGATCACGAAATACGCGACGGCGAGCACGGTCAGAACTATCACGGTGAGATACGCGTAACCCGCCGCGCTGTGATGTGTTCCGATGTCGCCGAAACCAATCGTGAAGAACGTGGTGACAGAAAAGTACAGGTGCGACACGAGATCACCGGTAGTGGTGCCGTGGCCCTCGATCACGTCGTTCGTGCTACCGCTTAAGGCGTAGCCGACCAAAGCGACCGCGGCGAAGATGGTGAGCATTCGATAAGCGAGTCCGCCCAAGATTCGAATTCGCAGTGCCTCGAGCAAAAGATAGCCATGGCACTCGAGAACCAAGTCCTGCTCGCACTCTTTCATATCCTTCAGGTTCGCACTCGGCGACTTCCTGATCCGTTCGACCGACTCGGCAAGGCTCGGCGCAAGCTTCGCCAACTCGGTGAAGAAAACGGACGGCGTGACACTACAACTCACATAGACGCGAGGGCGATACGTCAGGAGTTCGACGATCAGAATCGCAAGCAACACCGCGAAGACGATCAGCGCAAACCATGATCCAAGCGGGCTTTGCCCAATGATTCCGCGATCGGGCTCCGATGCCCACGCGGCATCAGCAACAACGAAGGCGACGGCCACGACCAACGTGATCGCCGCCGCGAAGGAGAACACCGTCTCCACGACACCTTTCGCCCAGAGTTCGATCTTGTGCGCGCTCGCCGCATTGCCACGTGTGAACAGTCGAAGAACGTAGATCAGCCCTCGGCGAGTCCAAGGCGGGCGGGAATCACGATCGGGGGCGACGAGGCGTTTACGCGTCTTGCGGTAGCGCCTCCGAGCCTCGCTCCGCTGGTCCCGATTGAGCTCGGCTTCGAGCGTCAACGGCACCATCAGCTTGCTCCCTCGGTCAGCAACTCCGCAACGCGGCCGACGATACGGTCAACAATCCGGGCGTCCGACGACGGATCCTCTTTGTGCACGAGCTCGAGCCGGCTTCCGAGTTGCTGTTCGACGCTGTCGGCCCACGCGTGGGCGACGGTGTTGTCCCGGGTCCTCAGAAAGCGGGGGACGTACGTAAAGACGATGACGTGCACTCCCCGCGCTTGAAGCGGAAACAGAAACCGCTCCGCAATGTCGAACGACGCCTTTACGACGTTCTGCCCCTCATCGATGTCAATCGGCGTCTGGGGGAAGATGGGGCCCGGCGGGGGATCGTCTGGTACGTCGTGCCAGTAGCCCGACGGATACAGATCGCAGACGGCGATATCCCCCGAACGGACGGCCGGGTCCGTTGTCAGATCCCAAATGTACTTATACGCGGGAACTCTCGGGTTCCACTCGTTCGGAGTTTCGGTCAACCGTTCAATTGCGCCGACAATCGCGGCAACGATGGCGTGGCGTAGAGCGACGTTGTCATCGACAACACGAACGGTGCGCACCGCGGCCGGGTTGGCCTCGTGCGCTGCATCACCCAGCGTTCTCACCCTCGCCCAAGGTCACGACACCTCGGTCACCATCGACGGTCACCACCATCCCATCGCTCAGGACTGACGTGGCCGTCTCGGTCCCGATGACGCACGGTTTGCCCATCTCTCGCGCAATGATCGCGGCGTGAGACATACGCCCCCCCTGGTCGGTGACGAACGCAGCGGCTCGATCAAGCGCCACACCCATCTCAGGACGCGTCATCGTGGTCACGAGAATTTCACCGGGCTCGAGGGTCCCGATCCGATCGAGGTCTAGAATTCGGCGGACACGGCCGCTCACGGTTCCCGATGAAGCACCTATCCCGCTAATCTCGCCCGCGATCGTCGAAGTCGTGGAGTCGACGACTCCGGCAGGACCAGACGGGAGGAAGAACGCGATCTCGCCGGCGCTCAGCAACATGCAGAAGGCGCGGCGGCGCTCACTCAGAACGTGGGGCTCGACGATCGCATCGTGGCATCTCAGCGACTCGTCTATCTCGTCGCGGGTCATCGCGAACAGCTGGTCGAGATCGATCTTTAGGACTGCGCTCGCCTCCATGTAGAGCGGCGCGATCCTCGCGTCGGCAAGCGACATCACGTCAAGACGCTCGGTTTTCCAGAACGTCAACTCCTGCGCGAGCAGCGCGAGTTCCCTCAGGGGTTCGTCGACGTCGAGCAGAGCGTCGGGACGTCCGGTGATCAGAGGCAAAGGGTCGTCCAGAGCCGCTTCGGCGTCGTGTAGGCGCTCGATCAGCGAGGCTGATGAGGGAGGCACGCCGAGATTGAACGGCGCGAGCAGGAAGCCAAATGCGTTCGCGTGGTACTCAAGCGCTCTTTCCCGTGGCTCGGCCTCGTCCGGCACGTCCGGCTGAGGCGTGTGAAACCGCTTGGCGATACGGACCAGATGCCGCCGTTCCACAGCGAAGTAGTTGAGTTCCGACGGCTGAAGGAATCGCTGGAGCCCTGCGTTCACATCAGCGCCGAAGCCCATCGCCTTGACGAGGTCGACGAGGGCCCCTGAGAGCAACTGCTCCACGTTCCAGAACGTGAAAAGGCTCGTCATCTGACGCTCGTATGCGTCCCAACATTCGTTCAGATCGGCAAGGAGGTCCTGGCGCATGCGCAGGCGCCGCCCCGCCGAAGGGCCCAAGAGCGACGCTGTCTTCTCCAGCGCGCGCGATGTCATTCCCATAGTGGACACGAAGCGCCTCACCGCAACGGCTGGGTCCAGGGTTCCTAGCAGGCGTTCGCTGAACTGCGGGTCGCCAGAAAAATCCCAGCTCATAGCACCATCGTCGATAACGACCCAGGGCACCTCGTAGTCGACTCCGAACACCGTCTGAAACGCGGGGCGTCTGCTTCCACGCAAGCTGAGGTCGGCAAAGAGCACCGACTGAGGCACTGTGAGTGCGTACGCCACGCCAGTCGGCGGAGACGGCAAGGAAGCGAGCGTCAATGGGACTCCAGGTTCGTCGACGTTGGCAGAGTGGTGATCGGCCGTGCCTGGAGCAGAGCCAGTCGTCCATCGACGAACGCCCATTCCAGGTCGATTGCTTGGCGCGTTTCTTGGTCAAGTCGACGGGCCAGGCCCGCCACGAGGAGAACCTGGTCGTCGTTGAGCACGCACTTAGCGCGCTCTCGCGCGCTCGTCGGCAATCGACGGAGCCGCGTGCCTGACGTTGTGGTCACGACCTTCTCCTTCTTGGAACCGATCCGCCGCTGGACGATCCTGTCTTCCGTATCGACGCAGTACTCGTCCGGAGTGACCGAGCCGTCAACCACGGTCTCACCTAACCCGTAGTTGGCCTCGACGCATACGACTTCGGCGCCACTGATCGGGTCGCGCGAGAACGCGACGCCCGCGCTGTCAGCAGGAACCATCGTCTGCACGATCACGCCCATCCGAATCGTTTCGGAGCCGATCCCTCGTGATTCGGCGTAGCGCACGACGGATTCGTCGTTGCGGCGCGTGGCGATCAGCACCGCCGCCTCGATCGCGGAAGACCTGTCGCCCACGTCCAGAACGGTGGTGAACAGGCCCGGAAACGCCGCACCTTTCGAATCCTCGGCCGTCGAGGATGACCGCACCGCCCACGGCGGCGGCAACTCGGCTAGCGCCGCTTCCATCGCCGAGGCCCATTGATCGAGTGGCCGTTGCAGCGCTTCGATCGTGAGACAGAACCCGGGCGGAACATCAAAACCCCGCTGACTCAGCCTCGCGAGCCAAGAGCCCTTATTGCCCACCAGCGAATTGTCGCGGCATGCAGGATCGTGAAACCAGAGCACTAGGGGTGGGCTCAACGCAAGTTCGCTTTCTTGAAGACCACGTCTGGACGCGGTCGCAGCACCGTGCCCACACCGTCGGGAATCGCCAATGCCCGAGGATCGATCGGGATAGGCAGACTAATTCCAGATATGAGCACAGAATGCAAGCCCGATGCGAGCCAGACCTCTGCGAGTGGTGCACCGTCTTCACGCGACCAGATCCGACGACGCGCGGGTCGTCAGCACCGTGGTCGTCCGGACCCGCACCAATCGCGACCTACGAGCCCGATGGGACTTGCTGCCCGTGAGCGACGAATCGGGGCACGTCACGGATCGACCAGGCTCCCCCGGAGCCGGTCCGTGTCCCAGATTCTGGGATTGAGCAGGACCAGCGCGTAAGGTGCGCTCGGACACCCGACAAACCCGGGATCGCCATAACCTTCGTCGAGCGCGACGATCTCGCGACGCTGCCTCTCTTGCACATCGGCACAGCCAACTAGGTCGTGTACCGTCATCGAGGCCGATCACGTCTCACGCTCCGTCCAGGAGCGACGAAGTCGGGGGCGACCAGGTCAGCCAGCGTCGCCGCGACAAACCCAGCTTGGCTCTGGCGCCGGGACCTGCACCGCTTTCGCACGGGCTGGCCGGCATCTGTCTTGGCGATCGGCGGCTATCGCGGCGGTTGGCGTGGCTCGCGCTGGCTGGCCGTTCAGCCGACTGGCGTGCCTTCAGTGGCCTTGCGCGTTCGGCAGGCGCCCGCCCGTGCGCCAAGAAGGGTGTGAGAAGCAACCGCCGTCCGAGTCAACCCGACTATCACCGATTTCGACGTCGCCGTCCACCCCATCGCGTTGCCCAAGCCGGCCGCCACAACGGCGCTCGGGACGAGCGTCGACAGCTTCGAGCGTTATGTCTAGGCCGACTGCGGTGCATCCGTCGCGGGCGGATGCGACCTGTTCCCACTCGTCGAGCTTGATCGCTTGGTGGCCGAGAACGCCGAGCGCCTACTGCGCGAAGTCGCGTCATGCGCAGCTCGCGTAACTAGTCGAGATCCTTAACGGACGTACTTGCCGGCTGGCACCATGAGATCGCGTGCCGGGGTCGGAGGTCGCAGCGCGCGATCTAGTCGTTGTCCGAAGGAGGTCCAATGGCCAGGGACATGGCCCGGATGGAGGCCGTCCATTCCAGACGCTGCAAACACCCGAAGAGCCGGTGCAACTGCGAGCCGAGTTACCGGGTCAACGTCTGGGACCCGAGAATGCGGACGCCGCACCGCAAGACGCTCCCTTCGTACCCAGAAGCGACGACCTGGCGCAACAACGTCCGGGCTGTGATCCGGGCCGGCACGATTCGCAAGCCGAGCACGCAGACGATCCTGGAAGCCGCGGAGCTGCTGCTGGAGGCCACGCGCGACGGCTCGTGGCTGAGCCGCTCCGGGCGCGAGTACAAGCCCAGCACCTGCCGGTCCTACGAACAGGCAGTCCGCAAGTACCTGATGCCGGATCCGCTCGCGGGCACGCGCGCGAGCGAGGTGCGCCGGGCCGACATCCAGGACTACGTCATGCGACTCCGCAAGACCGGGTTGGGGCCGAGCACGCTCACCAACAAGGTCGATCCGCTGCGGGTGATCTTCCGGCGCGCGATGCACCGGGACGAGATCTCGATCGGAGCTGCCGACGATCCGCGGCCGCCGCGACCGGGTCGCCAGCCGGGAAGAAGCGGCGACGCTGATCGCCGCCCTCCCCCCCGCGACGAGCGCGCGTTCTGGGCTACCGCGTTCCACGCGGGGCTGCGCCGCGGCGACCTGCGAGCGCTTGCGCTGGGAGCGACGTCGACTTGCGCTGGCGACCGGCGCTGATCCACGTCCGGCGCCCGGGGGACGACGTCGAGGGCGAGGCCGAGGTCAAGACCGACGCGGGCTTTCGGAGGGTGCCGGTGACGATCGGGCTGTTCGCGCACCAGATCCCACCGGCCGCGCCGGCGAGGACCTCGTGTTCGGCCGCACCCGAGCGGACCCGTTCGTCAACTCCACCGTGCGCAGCCGGGCGATGCGCGCCTGGGGCTGGAAAGAGGTACCGAATCCGAATCCGGACGGTCCGAAGCTCATCTGGGCCACGGCGCGCCCGGACGCACTCGCACCGATTGCTCCCCACGAGGGCCGACACTCGGCCGCCAGCTACCTGTTCGAGGCCGGGCTGAACGACCTGGAGCGGAGCGTAACAGAGCTTCCGACAGGCCCCTCAGAACGACGAAAACCCCGGATCTCCGGGGCATTCGTAAGTACCGCGTACGGGAGTCGAACCCGTGCTTCCGCCGTGAGAGGGCGGCGTCCTAGGCCACTAGACGAACGCGGCGCGACAACTCGAAAACTCACCTTAGCAGCGGGTTTCGAGAGTGCGGCTGAGAGGACTCGAACCTCCACGGGCGTAAAGCCCACAGGCACCTGAAGCCTGCGTGTATACCAATTTCACCACAGCCGCGAGCTGGGATCGGGAAGGATAGCGACCCGTCGGGGGTTCGGCGCAAAACTGGTTTCGAACCGGTCCGAGGAGAGGTATCCAGCTCGCGTGAGAACGAACCGGCGCACGTTCAGATGCGGTGATTAAGAATCTTTAGCTCGTTCTTGAGAACTCATGGCGACAATGTGTCTCGCAAGGCCCTGACCACGCCCGTCCACCGGAGGTTTGCCCGTGGCCATCGCCGCCCCTCGACCGCAGCAAACTGAAGCGCCGACACAAGAGACCGGCACCCTGCCGCGCCTCGAAGAGCAGGAACGGAGACGCGTGTCCCTGACCCTGCCTCGGATCGCCCCCGGGCGGTACCTGGCCATGGAAGACGGCGAGGACATCCTCCTGTTCCTCCTGGCCGCGGAGAACATGCACATCGGCCGTAGTCCTGCGGCTGACATTTTGCTCGACGACGCTTCTGTGTCTCGTCGGCACGCGCTGATCACCAAGCGCGGGGAGTCCACCGTGATCCTCGACGACCGCAGCCTCAATGGCGTGCAGGTCAATGGCGTACGCGTCTCCGAGGCCGAGCTCAAGGACGGCGATGTCGTCCTGGTCGGCCACGTGACGCTGCGCTACGTCGAACGAAGCTAAAGCCGCTCTCATGTTCGAACCCCCTCGAACCAGACGGTCGGGGGGTTCGGACCGGAGCGTCCATTTCGGCATCTAAGCTTCGTCCTCGTGCCGCAACGCGAGGACCATACCCGGGTCGTTTTTTTGTCTCTGCTGCTGGCGGGGATGGCGTTTGCGCTCTCGCAGACGGTCGTCTCCCCCGCCCTGCCGGAGATCCAGCGCGAGTTCGGCGCGACGCCGACTTCGGCTGCGTGGATCCTCACCGGCTACCTGCTCGCGGCGGCGGTGGCGACGCCGATCGTCGGCAAGCTGGGTGACCTCTTCGGACGTGGCCGGGTCCTGACGATGGTGCTGCTGGCGTTCGCCGCCGGCAGCGCGGTGTGCGCGCTCGCGCCGTCGCTCGGCGTGCTCGTGCTGGGTCGCATCATCCAGGGCGTCGGCGGCGGCATCTTCCCGCTCGCGTTCGGGATCATCCGCGAGACCTTCCCGCCCGAGCGGGTGTCGACCGCGATCGGCGGGATCAGCGCCACGTTCGGCATCGGGGGCGGCGTCGGGCTCGTGATCGCCGGCCTGATCGTCGAAGCGCTCGACGCGTCGTGGCTGTTCTGGCTGGGTCTGATGGCCTTGCCGGCCGCGTTCGCCATCCACCGCTACGTCCCGCGCGAGGAGACCCGCAAGGACGCGAAGGTCGACTGGCTCGGCGCGGCGTTGCTGAGCGTCTCGCTCGCCTCGCTGCTGTACGGCCTCTCGAAGGCCAACGCCTGGGGTTGGGGCGACCCCCGGACCCTCGCGCTCATCCTCGGCGGTCTCGCCATGGCCGTCTTCTGGGGCTGGGTGGAGACGAAGATCCCGCAGCCGCTCGTGGACATGCGCGTGCTCCGTCGCCGCCCGGTGCTGATGACGAACATCACCGCGGTGCTGATCGGCTTCTCCATGTTCGCCTCGTTCCTGCTGATCCCGCAGCTCGCGCAGACGCCGGAATCAACGGGCTACGGCTTCGGCACGTCGGTCACCGGCGCGGGCCTGCTGATGCTGCCGAGCACGCTGATCATGCTCGTCGCCGGTCCGTGGGCGGGCCGGATCGCGGTGCGGGCCAACTCGCGCCTGCCGCTCGTGCTCGGCGCGGGGTTCGGTGCGCTCGCGTTCGCCTTCTACGCGGTGGCGCACGACGAGGTGTGGCAGATCGCCTTCGGCGGCGTCCTGCTCGGCATCGGCATCGGCTTCTCGTTCTCGGCGATGGCCAACCTGGTGGTTGAGGCGGTCCCGCGCGAGGAGGTCGGCGTCGCCACCGGCATCAACACGATCATGCGCTCGCTCGGCGGCGCGCTCGGCGCCCAGCTCGTGGCCACGCTGCTGACGACGCAGACGATCGGCACCCCGCCGATCCCCACCGAGGCGGCCTACACCGACGCGTTCATCGTGGCCGCGATCGCGGCGGCACTGGCCGTGGTGGCCGCGCTGATGATCCCCGTGGTCAAGCGCCCGCGGCCGCAGCCGGTCACGGCGCCAGCGCCAGCGTGACCGCGCGCTCGGCGTGCAGGCGCGTCGTGTCGTAGACCGGCACGGGCGAGTCCTCGCCGCTGATGAGCAGGTCGATCTCGGTGCAGCCGAGCAGGATGGCCTGCGCGCCGCGCTCCACGAGCGTGCCGATGATGCGGCGGTACTCCTCGCGTGAGCGGTCCTTGATCACGCCGCGACACAGCTCCTCGTAGATCACGTCGTGGACGATCTTGCGGTCGGGCCGGTCGGGCACGAGCACGTCGAGGTTGTGCTCGGTGCGCAGCCGGCCGACGTAGAAGTCCTGCTCCATCGTGTAGCCCGTCGCGAGCAGGCCGACGCGATCGAGGCCGTCGCCACGCACCGCCTGCGCCGTCGTGTCGGCGATGTGGACGAACGGGATCGTGATCGCGATCTCGATCTCCGCCGCGACCTTGTGCATCGTGTTCGTGCACAGGACGAGCAGCTCCGCTCCGGCGGCCTCCAGGTTCTGGGCCTCACGCGCCAGCCGCTCGCCGGCCTCGGACCACAGGCCCTCGCGCTGGAGCGCCTCGATCTCGGCGAAGTCGACCGACCGCAGCAGGCAGTCCGCCGAGTGCAGGCCACCGAGTCGCTCGGCCACCAGCTGGTTGATGAGCCGGTAGTACTCGGCCGTCGACTCCCAGCTCATCCCGCCGAGCAGGCCGATGCGCCTCACCGCCCGACCGCCGGGAACACGGGCTGGATGGCGGGCGGCGCGACGCGAACGCGCGCGTCGACCACCGCGGCGCCTTCGGCGGAGACCATCACCGGGTTCAGATCCAGCTCGGCGATCGCGAGGTGGGCGTCCGCGAGCGCGCCGATGCGCACGACGATGTCCGCGAGCGGCTCGACGTCGGCGCCGGCACGGTGCAGGAGAGCCAGGGAGCGCAGACGGGAGATCATGTCAAGCGCGTCCTCCCGGGCGAGCGGCGCCAGCCGGACCTGCACGTCGCCGAGCACCTCGGCGGTGCCGCCGCCCGCGCCGCAGGCCACCACCGGCCCGAACCGCTCGTCCGCCAGCACGCCGACGAGCATCTCGACGCCGGGGTCCGCCATCCGCTGGACGAGGAACTCGGCCGCGGGCGTCCCGGCCGCTTCGAGCTGCGTCGCGATCTCCTGCGCCGCACGCTTGGCGGCCGTCGGGCCGGCCAGGCCGAGCCGCACCGCGCCGGCCTGCGCCTTGTGCACGATGCCGGGTGCGATGCCCTTGAGCGCCACGTCCCCACCGAGCTCGGCGGCGGCCTTCGCGGCGGCCGCGACCGAGGAGACCCGGCGCTGCTCGACCAAGGCGATCCCGTAGGCGGCGAGCAGCGCCTCGACCTCGTCCGGCCGCAGCCATCCGCCGCCGCGCGCGAGGGCGCCGGCGAGAATCGCGGCCGCCTCGCCAGGGTCGACGTCGTCGAGCTGCGGCGGCTCGGTCACCGGGGTCGCGCGCCAACGGGCGTAGGCGGCGGCGCGTCCGAGCGCCCGGGCGGCCCGCTCGGGGGCGCGGAAAGTCGGGATCTTGCGGCCCTCCACTTCCTCCTCTTTGAGGGCAGGTGGAGTGGCCGTGCCCGTGAAGCGGGCCACGGCCGCCGCGAGGCGTGCCCCCGGCCGCGGGGGTGTGTCCGAGGACGTGTCGGTCGCGCGGCGGCCGGTCGCGCCGCGGCGCAGGACGACCGGGAGGTTGCCCGGCGTCATGAACACCGTGAGCAGTGGGATCGGCAAGGACAGGCCGGCGAGGGCGGCCGCGACGTCGTCGGCGCCCGTGGCGATGTGCTCGACGAAGATCGCGATCACGGCGTCGACGCACGGGTCGGCGGCGACGAGCTCGGCGACCGCGGCGAAGGTCTCGGGCGACTCGGAAGCGACCAGCTGGACCGGGCCGGCGACGACGGACGTCGCCGGCAGCCGCTCGGACAGCGCCCGCTGCGTCTCCTCGCTCAAGGTCGCGACGTTGAGGCCGGAGTCGGTGCACGCGTCGGCACAGACGACCAGCGGACCGCGCGCGTTGGCGATGATCGCCACGCCGCTCCCGGTCGGCAGCGGCTGCTCGGACATCACGGCGGCCGCGTCCAGCAGATCGTCCAGCCCGTCGCAGCGGATCACGCCGGCGCTCGCGAACAGCGCGTCGACGGTCGAGTCCGACGCCGCGATCAACGCGCCCGTATGGGAGGACGCTGCCCGGGCACCGGCCGAAGTCCGCCCCGCCTTGACCGCCAGGACGGGCTTCGCGCGCGCCACGCGCCGCGCGACGCGGCCGAACTTGCGCGGGTTGCCGAACGACTCCAGATACAGGGCGACGACCTGCGTCGCCGGGTCCTGCTCCCAATACTGCAACAGGTCGTTGGAGGACAGATCGGCCTTGTCGCCCAGCGACACGAACGCGCTCAGCCCGATCCCGCGGCGCGACGCGCCGTCGATCGCCGCCGCCCCGAACGCACCGGACTGCGACACGAACCCGATCGACCCCGCAGGCACGTCGGCCCGCGCGAACGTGGCCGTCAAAGACACGTCGGGCGACGTGTTCACCACGCCCATGCAGTTCGGGCCGACGAGCCGCATCCCGCTCGCGCGGCACACGTCCAGCAACTCGGCCAGCCGCGCCGCGCCCTCGGCACCGGCCTCGGCGAACCCGGCGGTGATGACCACCAGCGCGGAGACGCCCGCGGCGGCGCACTCGCGGGCCACCCCCGGCACGGCGCTCGCGGGCACCGCCACGATCGCGAGATCGACGCCTTCTGACACACGCGGCAACGCCCGCCGGGACCCGACGAACTCGGCGTTCGGATTGACGGCGTGCAGCTCCCCGCGGAAGTCGTTGGCGAGGATGTGGCGGAAGGCCGCGCCGCCGAAGCTGTCGGGCCGCCGCGACGCGCCCACCACCGCCACCGACCGTGGCCGCAGCACGCGTTCCACCGCGGCCACCGCCGCCACCCGGTCGCGGTCCTCGAAGCGCCGCCGCGCGTCCGCGCCCAGCTCGGTCGGGAACATGATCTCGATCCCGTCCGGCGAAGCCCGCACCTCGACCGGGAACCCGGACTCGCGGAACACGCTGATCATGCGCCGGTTCTCGGGCAGGACGACCGCGGTGAACGTCGTCACGCCCCGTGCGGAAGCCACCTGCGCCAGGTGCGCGATCAGCACCGTCGCGAGCCCGCGGCCCTGCATCTCGTCCGCGACCGCGAACGCCACCTCGGCCCGGTCGGGCCGCTCCATCTCGAACACCGCGTGCGCGACGACCCGCTCCTCCGCGCCCGTCGTGACGATCAACCCGTAGCCCTCGGGCCGGTCGCCGGCGGCCGCGCGCTCGGCGGCCTTGTCGAGGTTCACGCCGAGCGAGAAGAACCGCAGCCAGCGGGAGTTGTCGCTGAGGTGCTCGAGGAACGTCCGGAGGGCGGGCGCGTCCGCGGGTACGACCGGGCGGACGTGCGCGGTGGAGCCGTCGCGCAGCGCGATGTGGACATCGGCGGCGACGGGCGCGCTCACGAGAGGCCCAGCGCGTCCAGCAGGACGTCACCCCCGAAGCGCACGGGGTCACTGGCCGGCAGCCCGGTCTCCGCGCTCACGCGCGCGAGCTCCTCCTGCGCGGCGGCGTCGTCCAGCCCGCGCGTGTTGACGGCGATCGCCCGCACCTTCGCTGGATGGCCTACCCAGGAAGTGGCGGCCTCGTACGTCTGAATCAGCTCGGGCAGCGGCCGGATGGCGACGCCCGGGTAGTCGTCGATGTCGGTCGAGCCCGCCCGGTGGCAGAGCACCAGGATGTCCGGCTTGGAGCCGTGGAGCAGGCCCAGGGTCACGCCGGAGTACGCGGGGTGCCCAAGCGATCCCTGCCCTTCGACGAACAGCAAGGGCGCCCGCTGCGCACCGTCGTGCACGAGCTTGGACGCCGCGCCCGCGACGAAGTCGGAGATGACGTGATCGACCGCGATCCCCCACCCGGAGATGGCGATCCCGGTCTGCCCGGTGGCGACGAACGCGGACTCCATCCCGCGCGCCCGTGCGGCCGCGTCCAGCTCCAGCGTCACCGACATCTTGCCGATCGCGCAGTCGGACCCGACCGTGTGCACGACGGTCGCGTCCGGCCGGTCCGGCGGCGGCACGCTCAGCCCCGGCGGCGACGCGCGCAGGTCTCGCAGCTCCACTCCGGCGGCCGCGGCCGCCGCGGACAGCTCGGGATCTTCGGAGAGCACGGTGTGCAGCCCCGCTTCCAAGCTCATCCCGGCCTCGATCGCCTCCAGCAGGGCCACGCGCCACTCGTCGGTCAGCGCGCCGCCGAACGGCGCAACCCCGATCACGAGCACGTTCGCGCCGAGCTGGGACGCCGCCGTCACACTTTCCACGATCGGAACCGGCCGGCGCGCGTACGGCACGACCTGCTCGGCCGTCGTGCCCGCCGACTCCGAGTCCACGACGCAGATGACGTCGCGCTCGCCGTAACGCAGGATCCCGTGCGCCGTCTTGGCGTGGGAGATGGCGAACTGGCCGCCGGTGAACAGCGCGAGCCGATCAGCCATCGGTCGGCTCCACGCCCAGACCCGGGCGCTCCGACAGCACCAGCCGGCCATCGGTCAGGCCCAGCCCCGAGAACGGCTGCGACGAGATCAGCAGGTGGCCGTCGAGATCGATGTAGTCCACGAGCGACCCCAGCTGCGCGGCCTGCGCGATCCCCAGCTCCGACTCGATCATGCACCCCAGCATGACCTTCAGCCCCAGGGCGCGCGCTGCGTGGATCATCCGCAGCGCCTCGCGGATCCCGCCGCACTTGGAGAGCTTGATCACGATCCCGTCCGCGTACTCGGCGATGCCGGCGACGCTGCCCAGGTCGCGGCAGCCCTCGTCGATCAGCACCGGCAGCCGGAGATCCAGGTCCCGGTACGCGAGGAAGGCCTCGATGTCGTCGGCCGGGAAGGGCTGCTCGACGAACTCCACGCCGAGCTCGACCAGCTCCGGGGTGAGCGCTTGCGCCGTCTCCAGCGACCAGCCCTCGTTGCCGTCGATGCGCAGCCGCGCGTCCGTCTCCGCCCGCACGGCGCGCAGGCGTTCGACGTCGCCCGGCCCGCCGACCTTGATCTTGAGCACCTCGTAGCCGGTGGCGCGGCGTGTCTTGTCCGCCGTCCCCTCGACCGTGTCGATCCCGATCGTGTAGGAGGTCGGCGGCGTCACGCCGTCCGCGCCGAGCAGCTGCCACACCGGCCGGCCGACGCGCTTGCCGACCCAGTCGTAGACGAGCCCGTCCAGCGCCATCTTCGCGCCCTGCGGGCCGTCCCACTCCTCCAGCCGGTGGGAGATCGCCTCGCCCGCGAACAGGTCGTCGCCGAGGAGCGCTTCGCCCTCGGCCTCGATCGCCGCGATGATCGTGTCGGCCGTCTCGCCCCAGTAGTCGACCGGGGCGCCCTCGCCGCGGGCCGTGATCCCGTCCCGCTCGATCTCGGCGACCACGACGGTCTCCTCGTCGGCGGCACCACGGGCGATCTGGAACGTCTCTCTCAGCAAAAGTTGGTGCGGACTCGCGCGCATCGGCGTATGCTCGCAGGAGACTCATGGCAGGGACCACCACGCTGGAGCTGCCCCGGGGGGCGCGCTCCGCCGGCATTGCCCGGCTCATCGTCACCGCGCACGGCGCGGGACTGCCCTCCGAACGGCTCAAGTCAGCGAACCTGATGGTGTCCGAGCTCGTCTCCAACGCGTGCCGCCACGGCGCCGGTCGGATTCAGCTCACCGTGCACTCGGATGAGACCGGCATGCGCGCCGAGGTCTTCGACGAGGGCATCGGCGCTCAGATCGTCAAGGCCGAGCCGCGCCCTGAGCGCGGCGGCTGGGGCCTGCGGTTCGTGGATCAGCTCTCAGACTCGTGGGGCGTCGGCAGCGACGACTCGCGCGTCTGGTTCGAAGTGGCCTAGGGCCCCCGGACCGTCAGCGCCTGCAGGACGCGTTCGCGCTGTGCCGCGGTCCCGCCGTACACCGCCAGCAGCCCGCGGCCGTCGCGGCGCACGCTCATGGCGCCGCCGACGGATGGGAGGTCCGGCGCGATCGCGGCAGGAGAACGGGCGTCGAGCAACACCGAGGCGCGCAACCGGCTCTCGCCGATGCGGTAGACGGTCGAGGCGCACGCCACGTACGACGGGTCGACGGCGTCCTGCGCGCCGATCGTTCGCGTCACCAGCCGCGCGGAGGTCGCGCGGAGGTTCCCGCTGGCCCGCATCGCGCAGCGCCGCCGCGGCGGGTTCGCCGCGGACACGCGGCGCGTGCGGAGCGGGTCGAGCGGCGCGGTGCGGATCGGCGGGAGCTCGGCGCCCGCGAAGTCGTGCAACGTGAACGTGGGCAGTGCGCCATTGACGGGCCAGCTCGCCGAGCGCCACTGGGGCGGGATGTCCGGGTCGACCTCGGGCGTTATCCGGCGGCCGTCGCTGAGCCGGATCTCGGTCACGGCCTCGTCGACGATCGCGTAGCCCGCGCCGACGGTGCCGGGTAGGCCGCCGGTGGAGATCACCATCGTCCCGGCCGGGCCGGCGGGCGTGCAGCCGCGGTGGCCGGCGGACATTCCGGCCGCTTGGATCGATACGTCCACGCACCAGCCGACGCGACCGGCGCGCAGGTCCGGGATGAGCTGGAGGTCGATCTGGGTCGTGGGCACCGGCGTGGGCGGTGGGGCCTGGCGGCCGCCGGGGCCGGGCTGCGCGCGCGGGGAGCGCGGCCGCCGCGGAAGTCGGA
>JAPDDQ010000099.1 GCA_027587225.1 Solirubrobacter taibaiensis | reverse complement strand
CGGCGACTCGCCGGGCGCGGCCTCAGCGGGCGCGCTCGCGCGCGGCGCGCGGCACGCCCAGGCGGCGGCCAGGGCCAGTGGGACCTGCACGACGAAGATCGCGCGCCAGTCGAACACCTCGGTGAGGGCGCCGCCGATCGCGGGGCCCGCGGCGGTGCCGATGAGCGCCGCGCCGAGCCACCAGCGGCGGCCTGTATGCGATTCACCGGCCTCCAGCGCCTCGTAGGCGGTGAGCAGGGCAGCCGCGGCGCCCGCCGCCTGCAGCGCGCGGAAGACGAGCATCAGCCACAGGTTCGGGGCGAGTGCGCAGCCCACGGACGCGGCCGCGAACACGAGCAGGCCGGCGGGGCCCGGACGCAGCCGCCGAGCCGGCCACAGACAGGCCGCGAGGACGAGCGCGTAGACGCCGATGATCGCCGCGGCGCCCGTGATCGAGGTGTCGAACTCGACCAGGATCGGCGGGAGGGCCAGCGCGACGATCGAGGCGTCGGCCAGGGCCAGTGCTGCGGCTATCGCGACGAGCGCGCGTCTCAGACCGGCCATTGGCCGGAGAGATTAGGGGTCCGCTATTCGCGGCGTTCGTAATGCAGGATCGCGAGTTCGGTCGAGGCCGTGGTGGCGCCGTTGCCGTTCGAGCGCCGGTCGGCGGCGCGGAGGTTGATCTCGCGTGCCCGCTCGATGGTCTCGCGCAGGAGGTCGGCGATCTCGGTCTGCGCCTCCTCGTCCAGCTCCAGCGGCGCGCGCAACACGACGCTGGACGCGCCGTCGAAGCCGCCGCCGTCGGCGGCCGCGGTGACGCTGCCGAAGATGTGCTGCAGGTTCTGGCCGAGGATGCCGCGGCGGGCGGAGCGGGGCAGCTTCTGCCAGTCCGCCTCACTGAACCAGACGGTCGTCACCGCGCGATAGAAATGCTCGAGCGCGCCGCGCCGAGGCTCCGTTCGCACCAGTTCGATGGCACCGAGATCGTTCAGCAAGCGGATGTGGTAGCTGACCCGCCCGAGGGGCAGATCCAGTTCGCGCGCCAGCTGATTCGGGCTGGCGGTGCGCCCGTCCAGCATGCCCAGCAACCGATGTCGCAGCGGGTGGGAAATCGCCCTGAGGAGCGATTCATCGAGTTCGCCCGACCCCTGCGTCGGGTGCGTTTCGGCTTCGGCCATTGCTACCTCCAGACGACGAAATCCAATCTACGCCTCCTGACGCAAAAAGTCATCACGCTGTCAACTTTGCGTGGCGATTTCGCTTGGTGCGGGAAGTTCGGATTCCTAAAGCGACCCCAACGCAAGTATTTCGGCAGCGCTTAGTATGTTGACGACGCGGTCCGCTACCGCGAGTGTCGATTCGGTCCCGGGCACTCGGCAGACACCGAGTGTCGGCATCCCGGCTGCGCGCCCCGCCGCCACGCCCGGCGCCGAATCCTCGACGACGACGCAGCGCCGTGGATCTACCCCCAGGCGTTGCGCGGCAAGGATGAACATGTCGGGCGCGGGCTTGCCGCGGGACACCTCGTCGCCGGCGATGCTGATCTCGAACTGGAAGCCGCCGCCCGCGAGCGTCCGGTCCAGCCGCTCACGCACCGAGGAAGAAGCCACGGCCACCGGAATGCCGCGTGCCCGCAGGTCGGCGAGGGCCTGAACGGCGTCGTCGAACGGCTTCAGGCGGGAGTCGAGCAGCGCGAAGAGCTCCGTGCGCAACTCTGGCCACAGGACGTCGGGGCTCGGGATCTCGACCCGCTCGGCCAGGTAGGCGTGCGTGCGCGTGTAGGTGACGCCGGTGCACGCCGCCAGGTCGGCGTCCGTGACCGCGTAGCCGTAGGGCGTGAGCGTGCGCCGCCACGCCTCGCCGGCGAGCGGCTCGGAGTCCACGAGCGTTCCGTCGCAGTCGAAGATCACCCCGATCAAGGCGCGAGAGCCTAGCCTTCGCGCTCATGGACCGGGTGGCGCTGAAGGCGGGGCTGGTCGGTGCGGTCGTCTCCGGCGCACCGTCGACGGTGTGGACGCTGCTCGAGGGCGGCGATGTCACCGAGGGCGGACGCGCGCTCGGGAAGGTCCTGCTCCCGCGCGAGGAGCGGACCTGGGTGCTCTTGGCGGCGGGGGCGCCGGTGCACGGAGCGCTGTCTTTGGGCTGGGCGTACGTGCTGGCCGCGGTGTTGCCCGAGCGCGGCGAGATGGTGGCGGGCGCCGTCGGTGGGCTGGGGATCGCGGCGCTCGACCTGGCGGTCCTGGGGCGCTTCTTCGGACCGATCGCCGCCCTCCCCCAGGGCCGTCAGTGGGCCGATCACGTGGCGTTCGGGCTGTCCGTCGGGCTCGTGCTGCGAAAGTCCCGGCATGCGCGCGATCGTGATCGAGGAGAAGGGCGGGCCGGACGTCCTGCAGCTGCGGGACGAGCCTGAGCCGACGGCCGGCGACGACGAGCTGCTCGTGGAGGTCGAGGCGACCGGCGTCAACTACCGCGACGTCTACGAGCGCGAGGGGCGCGGCGCCGCGTACGGAAAGGCGAAGGTGCCGCTGATCGTCGGCGCCGAGGGCGCGGGGGTCGTGCTGCGCGGTGCCGGCGAGTTCTCCGAGGGCGACCGGGTCGGCTGGGTGGCGGCGCCCGCGTCGTACGCCGAGCGCGTGGCCGTGCCCGCGGGCGCGGCGATCCCGGTGCCCGACGGGGTGACGAGCGAGCAGGCCGCGGCCGTGCTCCTGCAGGGCATGACCGCCCACTACCTCGCGTACTCGACCTACGCGGTGCAGCCCGACGACGTCGTGGTCGTGCACGCGGCGGCCGGCGGCGTCGGGCTCCTGCTGACGCAGATGGCCAAGGCGCTGGGCGCGCACGTGCTGGCGACGACATCGACGGCCGAGAAGGCGGAGCTCGCTCGGGGCGCGGGCGCGGACGAGGCGCTCGGGTACGACGCGTTTCGGGAGCGGGCTCTGGAGCTGGGCGGCGCGCACGTGGTCTACGACGCGATCGGCGCGACGACGTTCGCGGACAGCCTCGCCTCCCTGCGCGCCCGCGGGTTCATGGTGCTCTACGGCATGGCCAGCGGGCCGGCGCCCGACCTGGACCCCCAGTCGCTGCAGGCGAAGTCGCTGTACGTGACCCGGCCCGGGCTCCCGCAGTACATCGCCACGCGCGAGGCGTTGCTCGAGCGGGCGGGCGCGGTGCTCGGGTGGGTCGCCGACGGGTCCTTGGACGTGCGCGTCGGAGAGCGCTATCCGCTCGAGGACGCTCGGCGCGCACACGAGGACCTGGAAGCGCGCCGGACCACCGGAAAGCTGCTCTTGATCCCGTGACGTATCAGCGGGCTTGGTCGTCGCTCTGTTCGGGTGCATGACGACGTCAAGCCCGCTCATGGTACGTTCGCGCGACATGGCTGAGGTGGCTGCTCTGGTGCACGCCGCCGCGGACGGAGATCGCGCCGCCTGGGACGCCCTGGTGGACCGGTACAACGGACTCGTGTGGTCCGTCGCCCGGTCACACCGGCTGTCCGCGGTGGATGCCTCCGACGTGGTGCAGACGACCTGGCTTCGGCTGGTCGAGCACCTCGGTCGCCTACAGGACCCTGAGCGCGTCGGCGCCTGGCTCGCCACGACGGCGCGCCGGGAGTGCCTGCGCACGTTGCGTCACTCCGCCCGAATGGTTGTCAGTGAAGAGCCGCCGGAACAGGTCACGGAGCCGCAAATGGACGCCGCGTTGCTGGTGGAGGAGCGCGACCGCGCGCTGTGGCAGGCCTTCGGCGGGCTCTCTGAGCGCTGCCAGGGACTGTTGCGGCTCCTGGTCGCGGACCCGCCCCCCAGCTACGACGAGGTGTCCGCCGCGCTGGACATGCCGATCGGGAGTATCGGTCCGACCCGTCAGCGGTGCCTGGATCGGCTCCGCGGGTTGGCCGAGGGCGAAGGCGTCACCGCCCAAGACACCTCTGGAGGGAACCAGCCATGACCGGTCACGATGCTTTGGAAGCCCGCCTGCGCGGGATCGTCTCGCACATGGATCCTGTGCCGCAGTTGGTCGATGACGGCGCGCGCGCCGCGTTCGGCTGGCGCACGATCGACGCCGATCTCGCCGAGCTGATGCGCGATTCGGCTGACGAGCTGGCCGAGGCCGGCGTTCGCGGGCCGGGCGGGGCGCGGCAGCTCTCGTTCGAGTCTCCCGCGTTGGGGATCGAGCTCGAAGTCGTCGAGACCGGGCCGCGGGTGCGCCGCGTCGAGGGCCAGCTGCTCCCGCCGGGCGAGGCGACGGTGATGGTCGAGCGGCCGGATGGCGAGCCCGCCGTGTCCGTGCGCGCGGACGAGCTCGGGCGCTTCGTGTTGGACGGCCTGCGCGCCGGCGTCGTGCGGCTGCACGTGCTGCTGCGCGACGCGCAGATCGCCGTGCCCTGGACCGCGATCTAGCGGGGGTATGCCCACTCACTTTCGCTGAGCGCAAGTGACCGGGCATACCCCCAAGAAACTCGCAAGGCCGGGGCCATAGGCTCCGCTTGTGCTCGCTGTCGCCGAGGAGGCCGTCCGGCTCGCTTCCGCTGACGCGCGGGCGGCGCAGCGACTCGCCGGCGACGCGCTGGTTCGGGCCGAGGACGTGGAGACGCGCTCGGTCGCCGAGCGGGCGCTCGGGCTGGCGGCGATCGAGCTCGGAGACGTGAGCAGCGCCGTCGCGCACTTGGAGCGGGCGGTCGACTTGGGGGACGAGCGGCGCGCCGCCGAAGCGCAGATGAGCCTCGCGCTCGCGTTGACGCTGCAGGGCGACACCGCGGGGGCGTTGGCGGCGCTGGACGCGGCCGAGCCGGCGTTGGAGGGACACCTGCGCGCCCGCGTGCAAGGGCAGCGCGCGGTGGTGTTGCAGAAGCTCGGGCGGCTGGACGAGGCGCTGCGCGGCTATCGGCGACCGTTGCGCGCGCACCGCCGGGCCGGCGACCGGCTGTGGGAAGCGCGCCTGTTGTGCAACCGCGGCGTGCTGCAGGTCTACCGGGGCGCGTTGGGTGCCGCCGAGGCGGATTTAGCGTTGGCCGAGGAGATCCACGAGTCGATCGGCCAGGCGCTCGCCGCAACCCAGGTCCGCCACAACCGCGGCTGGGTGGCCGCCCGCAGCGGCGACGTCCCGCTGGCGCTGGAGTGGTTCGACCGCGTGGAAGCCGAGTACCGCGCCCACGACGTCCCGCTCGCCCTGCTCCTGATGGACCGCTGCGAAGTGCTGCTGTCCGCGCGGCTCGCCGCGGAGGCGAAGGCGAACGCCGACGCAGCGGTCGCCGAGCTCGCCGCCGCGGGCTTCGGCGCCGACCTCGCCGAAGCGCGTCTGCTCGCCGCCCACGCCGAGCTGCTCGTCGGCGACACCGCGGCCGCGCGCGACCACGCCGTCCACGCGGCCCACGCCTTTACCCGCCAGCACCGCCCGGGCTGGGCCGCGCTGGCCCGGGCCGCCGCCGCGGAGGCCGCCTGGGCGGAGGTGGAGAAAGGCGCGGGTGGCGACGGCGTGGGCGCGGCCGGCGACGACGCGGGCAAAGTCGGATC
>JAPDDQ010000098.1 GCA_027587225.1 Solirubrobacter taibaiensis | reverse complement strand
CGCGCCCGCTGAGGCCGCGCCCGGCGAGTCGCCGGCCGCGGCCTCCGCGGCGCCGCCGGCCGCCCATGTCGCGGCTCCCGCCGACCCGCGGTCGCTCGTGGCGCTCGCGTTCACCACCGCCGCGTTCACCGCGGTGCTGTTCCTGCTGGTGATCGAGCTGGTGGCCGGCTTCGCGATCTCGCCGATGCGCGCCGCGCTCGGCGTCTCGGTCCTGCCCGTCGCGGCGCTCGCCGGCGCGGCATTGCCCGGCCCGCCCAACGCACGGGCGCTCGGCGGGGCGCTGTTGCTCGCCGGCGGTGGTGCGGCGCTCGCGTTCCTGCCCGCGCCGACCGTGGCGTGGACGATCCTGCCGCAGATCCTCGCGGGCGCGGGCATGGGCCTCGCGCTCCCGGCGCTCAGCCCCGAGCGCGATCTCACGGAAGCGGCGAGAACGCTCGTCGCGCGGCACGTCGGCATCGTGCTCGTGCTCGCGGTCCTCGCGCCGATCGCCACGGCGCAGCTCAACAGCGCCACCGACGAGGCGATCCTGAAGGGCGCAAGCCTCGTCCTCGACGCCCAGATCGACCCGCTGCAGAAGCTGGAGCTCGCACCCGCGCTGCTCGACGACGTCAGCACCGCCGAGCCGCGGGCGAGCCTCACCAGCGCCGTCGAAGCCCGCCGCGCCGACTTCACCGACAACGCCGCCGTCTACGACCGGCTCGGGCAGCGGCTCGACGACGTCGTCGTCGCCGCGGTCATGGACGCGTTCCAGACCGCCTACCTGATCGCGGCCGCCCTCGCGCTCCTCGCCGCGCTCACGCTCGTCAGCGCCGCCCGCCGCCCGGCGATCGCCCTGGCCGCGGCGCTCGCCGTCGGCTGCGCGGTGATCTACGTCGTCGAGGCGGGCGAGAAGGCGCCACCGGCCGTCACGCTCGCCGACCCCTGCAACCCGCGCGTCGTGCCCGGCACGTCGGGGCTCGCCGGTGCGATCCAGGAGCGCGTGCTCTCGCAGCTCAACCAGTCGGCGTGCCGGATCGGCGTCACCCGCGAGGAGCTCGCGCTGGCCATCTTCGACGCCGGTCGCGCGCGGGACTTCCAGGCCGAGCACGGGGTGGACCCACGCAGCGCGATCGACCTGCTGTCACTGCTCGGCGGCGGCTAGCTCCAGCCGCCAGGCCCCGTCGACCCACACACTCGAGAACGGCCGCCGGGCCTCCACCGCGAGCGCGCCCAGATCGATCGGCGCCTCACGGTCGGTCGCGAGCACCACGAGGACGTCGTCCGGCGCCGCCGATGCCAAAGCCGCCCGCGCCCGCAGCAACGGCAGCGGGCACAGCAACCCCCGGGCATCGACGAAGACCTCCACGTTCCCTGCTAGATGATGCCGCGTGGCCGAGGTCGAGCTCTTCGTCTTCCTGCTGTTCGCTGTCGTCGTGCTGGCCGGGCTCGGCCTGCGCAGCGGCGTGCCGTACCCGGTCGTGCTGGTCCTCGGCGGCCTCGTCATCGGGCTCGTCCCGGGCCTGCCGAGCCCGGCGGTGGACCCCGACATCATCCTCTTCGTCTTCCTCCCGCCGCTGCTCTACGCCGCCGCGATCTCCAACAGCGCCTCTGAGCTGAAGGCCAACGCGAAGCCGATCGGCCTGCTCGCCGTCGGCCTCGTCCTGGTGACGATCGGTGCCGTCGCCGCCGTGGCCAACGCGGTCATGGGCGTCCCGTGGGCGGCCGCGTTCGTGCTCGGCGCGGTGCTCGGTCCCACGGACCCGGTCTCGGCCAAAGCGGTCCTGGACCGGCTCGGCGTGACCGGGCGCAGCAAGACGATCCTGCAGGGCGAGGCGCTCGTCAACGACGCCACCGGCCTCACCGCCTACCGGCTCGCGCTCGGCGCGGTGGGCGCCTCCGCCGGCTCGGTCTTCGAGATCGGCTTCGAGTTCGTCGGGGTCGCCGTGGCGGGCATCGCGATCGGGCTTGCGGTCGGCTGGGTGTTCGCCCACCTGCGGCGCATCGTCACGGACCCGTCGCTCGACGTCGCGCTCTCCGTCCTCACGCCGTTCGTCGCGTACGTCCCCGCCGAGGAGCTGCACGTCTCCGGCGTGCTCGCGACGGTCACGGCCGGCCTCTACATCGGCAGCCGCTCGCTCGACATCATCGAACCCTCCACGCGCCTGCGGACGCTCGCCTTCTGGGAGTCCACCGCGTTCCTGCTCGACGGCCTGCTGTTCGTGATCATCGGCCTCCAGGTCCCGACGATCATCGAGCGCATCGAGGACGCCAACGAGGTCACGCTCGGCCTCTACGCGCTGCTGATCACCGCGGTCGTGATGGGCACCCGCGCGCTGTGGATGCTCGTCGTCCCCACGATCCTGCACTCGGAGACGACCGTCGGGGAACGGATCGTGATCGCCTGGAGCGGTATGCGTGGCGGCGTCTCGCTCGCGGCCGCTCTGGCCATCACCGTCGAGGGCTTCCCGAAGCGCGATCTCGTGATCTTCGTCGCCTACGCCGTGATCCTCCTGACGCTCGTCCTTCCGGGACTCACGCTCTCGGTGCTCGTCAAACGGCTCGGGCTGCAGGAGAGCGAGGAGCACCGTCGCGCGTCGGCCGAGGCGCGCGTGCGGATCACGCAGGCCGCGCTCGAGCGGCTCGACGAGCTCGAAGGCGACGCGCCCGAGCACGTCGTGCAGCGGCTGCGCGATCGCTACGGCTCGCGGCTGGAGCGGCTCGAGGCGCGCATGGAGGGCGACACGGACGAAGGCGGCCAGACCGACGTCGCCCAGGCGGGCAAGCTGATGGCCGAGATGATCGAGGCCGAGCGTGAGGTCCTGCGCGCCATGCGCGACGAGCGCGCCTTCTCGGACGACATCCTGCGCGAGGTCGAGCATGAGCTGGACCTCGACGACTCACGTCTGCGTGCCAGGATCCACATGTGATCGCCGCTGTCCTGGAATCCGACGACCACCAGCGCCTGTACATGGGCTTGTCGCTGCTCGTGAGCGCGGCCGTGGAGGGCCGCGAGGCTCGCGCGCTGCTGGGCTTCGGCGCGCTGACGGCGTTCTTCGCGCCCGCGCGCTCACGTCACGTGATCGACGCGGAGCGCGAACCGTTCGCGCGCACGTTCGCCGAGTTGCGCGACACCGCGCTCGAGCTGTGCACGGTCTACGCGTGCGCCGCCGCGGCCCAGGCCACCGGCGCGGACACGGCGCGGCTCGCCGGCGTCATCTCCACCCCGCAGTTCCTCAAGGAAGCCGCGGGCGCGGAGCTGATCTTCGTATGAGGCGAGCCTGCCTGGTGGCGCTCATCCTGCTCGCCGGTTGCGGGGGCTCGCCCTCCGCGGACCTGTTCGAGGTCAAGCGCTCCGGCGCCGACACCAACGCGAACCTGACGCTGCTCGTCTCCGACGACGGCACCGTCACCTGCAACGGCGGCAAACGCACGCCGATTCCGAACGAGACGCTCCTGCGCGCCCGCGAGCTCGAGCGCGACCTGTCCGAGCAGGCCGAGCTGCACCTGGTGCTCCCGCCCGGCCCCAACACCGTGCTCAGCTACCGCGTGAGGATGCAGGCGGGAACGGTCGGTTTCGCCGACACCTCGCGTCCGCTTCCAGACGCATTCGCTCGGCTTACAGCCTTCACCAGTGATGTGACCGAGCGCGAGTGTGGGATCGTTCGACCCTGAGATGGATCTCATCGAGGCGATCACGTCCGATCGGTTCCCGTGGTTGCTGCGCGAGCAGCCAGAGCTCGCGTCGGCGACGGACGAGCACGGCGTCTCCGCGCTGCTGCTCGCGTGTTACCACCGCCGGCCGGAGGCGAAGGCGGCGCTGATCGCCGCGGGCGCGCCCGTCGGGACGCTCGAGGCCGCCGCGCTCGGCGAGGTCGAGCTGCTCGCCGGCGCCGACTTGAGCGAGCGCGCCGGCGACGGCTTCACGCCGCTGCACCTCGCCGCGTTCTTCGGTGGAGCGGAGGCGGTGCGCGTGATCCTGGCCGCGGGGGCGTCGCCGGACGCCGACGCCGTCAACACCTTCAAGGTCCGCCCGATCCATTCGGCCGCCGCCGTCCGCGACCGGACGTCAGTGCGCCTGCTGCTGGAGGCCGGCGCCGATCCCAACGTTCGTCAGCAGGGCGGCTACACGCCGCTGCACACGGCGGCGCACGGCGAAGATCTGGAGCTCATCCAGCTGCTCCTGGCCCACGACGCCGACTGCACCATCGCCGACGACGAGGGCAAGATCCCGCGCGACATGACCTCCAACGCGGAGCTGCGCGAGCTGCTCAGCCCGTGAAGTGGACCTTGCCGTTGGACTGCGCGCGGGCCTGCGCGCGGTCGACGAAGTCCAGCCGCTTGATCGCGGCG
Source organism: Solirubrobacter taibaiensis (assembly GCA_027587225.1). Taxonomy (GTDB): domain Bacteria; phylum Actinomycetota; class Thermoleophilia; order Solirubrobacterales; family Solirubrobacteraceae; genus Solirubrobacter; species Solirubrobacter taibaiensis. The sequence continues at coordinate 1,517 of JAPDDQ010000098.1, read as the reverse complement.
CGGCACAGGCGGGCGACGAGCTTCATCCGCGCCGACTCCGAGCGCAGGTCGAGCAGGCCCTGCTTGGCCTCCAACCCGAACTCGACGGTCGCGGCCATCTCGTAGGCCGTCAGCGCGCCGATCTCGTCCGGGTCGGGTGGCTTGTCGGTCGCCTGCAGGACGAGCTCCGTGTACGCGGCGTGGGCGCTGTCGGCGGCCTCGGAGTCGTACGGCTCGTCGCGGTCGATGAGGAACTCGACGACGCCCGCCGGGTACGCGAGGTCGTCCTGGCGCTGCTCGATCCGGAACGGCCGCGTCCCTCGCGCGAGCAGATTGATGCGCCCGTCGGGCATCCGCTCGAGGATCTCGGAGACGGCGCACGCGCACCCGACCGGGCGCAGGCCGTCGTCGGCGAGCCACACGATCCCGAACTCCGACTCCTCCTCCAGGCAGCGCGCGATCATCGCCTTGTAGCGCTCCTCGAAGATGTGCAGCGGGACCACCTCGCTCGGCAGGGCGACGAGGCCCAGCGGGAAGAGAGGGAAGTTCCGGACGAGGTCCACGCCTCCTATTTCAGCGCATCCCGCACCTGCGTCGTGTAGACCGCGCCCTGGTCGACGTCGTCGTTGAGCGTGTGACGGGTGCCGAGCAGCGCGCCCGTCGCGGGATCGAACACGATCACGGCGCCCCGGCGCACGCTGATCCCCTTGTACTCCGGCCGCACGCTGCCGTCGAGCGCGATCGTCCCTTCGAGCTTCACCGCGGTGCCCTTGCGGCCGAGCTGGTCGAGCGCGTCCTCGGACACCGTCACGCCCTCGATCCCCGCGGCCACCCGGAACAGCGCGGCGCGCTGCGCGGCGTCGAGCGGCGTGCCGGCGAGCAGCTGACCGACCCGTTCGAGCAGCTGCATCCGCGTCATCAGCTCGCTCGCCTCCGGCGTGAGGCCCCGCCCGGGCCGCAGCCGCACGCGCAACTTCGCCTCCAGCAGGACCGGGTCCGTCGGCAGCGCGCGCACGGCCCGATACGACATCCCGAAGGTCGAGCGCGCGGGGAACGCCCGGCCCGGCCGCCCCTGGTCGCTGTGGTCGGTCTCGCCCAGGATCGGCATGTAGTTGCCGATCATCTTGCGCGCGCTCGGCGAGCCTGCCCGCTCCCACGCCGCCCGATCCTCGACCGTGGGGAACGCCGGCGTCATCGGCCGGTGCCGGCTGCGCCCGGACCCGTCGCGCGCGGTCCAGTCCTCGTCGGAGTAGCGGATGAACGCGGTGAACCGCTCCCCGCCGTACGAGATCGCCTTGGGCTCCATCGCCACCCGCTTGACGTACAGGTACTGGCCGGGCGCGAGCGCGCCGGGGGCGGGTGCACCCTCGGCCGCGTCCGCCGCGCGAATGAGGAGCGCCGCCGCCGAAGCGGGCGGGGGAGAGACGCGCCCGTCGTCGACCCCGGACGTGAGCGCGATGAGGGCGGCGGCCGCCGCGGCCGCGAGGGCGGGCGCTGCGAGCCACGCACGGCGCCGCCGGTGGCCGGCGCGGCGAGGC
>JAPDDQ010000097.1 GCA_027587225.1 Solirubrobacter taibaiensis | reverse complement strand
CGGGTAGCTCCGCGGCGTCGTGGTTGTCAAGGCGATCGCTTCGCGACGGCTTCGCCGCCCCTTTCGGGGTCGGGCTTGACAACCACGCCACCGCTGCGCTGACGGCTCACTCAGCCGGCTGGCGCCGGCGCGCCCGGGCGCGGACGAGCTCGCGCGAACCCCCGCGCGGCGGGTCATTGGTCAGTTGAGGTCGCTATGCGATGCGAATCGACCACCCGCTGCGCTCGCGAGCGGTAACGCGCCATCCAGGCACGCGAGCGTTCACCAACTTCCCTGCGCGGCAAGTTCGTGAACGCTCGCGTGGCGTGGACCGTCCCTCGGCCTGGGAAGACGTGAACGCCTCGGCGTTCACGCAGTGCGGGGCACCCGCCTCACCCGCTCAAAGCGCGCCCGCGCCCGACGGGTCAAGAAACCCGTGACCACCGCGTATCCCGCGCAGTCGCCGCGAGCACGGGTTTCTTGACGCGGCGCCCGCGGGTGTGCTCGCCGTTCTCGTCGCCACGAGCGGCAACGCGCCAACACGCCGAATAGGGCTAAAGGTCCGCGGGCGGCCTGCCGATAACTCGAACTAGACCGCCCGCCGAGGCGGTTTTCGCGTTTCTACAGGGACGCGTACAGCGCCTTCTCGAAGTCGATGTACACCTGGAACACGGCGGGCTCGACGAACGGGAGCGTCTGGGTGTAGATCGCACCTGAGACGCCGGCCGTCCGGTCCACCCAGAAGTGCGTGTTGAAGATGCCCGCCCAGGCGCCGCTGCCGGCGCGCCGCATGCCCTCGATGTCCTCGGTGTTGCGCAGCAGGCCGAGGCCGAACTTGTAGCCCGGGCCGGCGTTGAAGTCGGCGGTCGTGGGTGGCTCGGCGGTGGCGATCGCCTCCGGCCAGTCGAGGTCGCCGATCTGGTTGGCGAACGCATCCTCGACCGTCTTGGCCTCGAGGATCTTCGTGCCGTCGAGCGTGCCGTTGTTGAGCAGCATCCGCTGGAACCGGAGGTACTCGCTCGGCGGGCAATACAGGCCGTGGCCGCCGGGCCACCAGTCGGGCGCGGCGTTCCAGTCCACGCTGGTGGCCTCCCAGCGGCCGGACGCCTCGCCGCGGAGGTGCACCGCGGACAGGTTCTCGCGCTGCTGGTCGGTGGGGTGGAAGGAGCTCTGCTCCATGCCGAGGGGGCCGAGGATGTGCTCGTCGAAGTAGGCGTCCAGCTTCTGACCCGACGCCGCCTCCACCACCAGGCCGAGCCAGTCGGTGTTGGTGCCGTACTCCACCTTCGTGCCGGGGTCGGCCACCAGCGGTGCGGTGAACGCGTCCTCGGTGCCGGCGAGCGTGTTGCCCGTGCCCGTCTTGGCCTCCCAGCGCACGAGGTCCGCGTTCCAGAACCAGTAGCCCAGGCCGGAGGTGTGCGTGGCGAGCTGCCGCACCGTGGCGAACGTCTTCGGGTCGCGCAGGCGTGGCTCGTCCCCGTCCCAACCGTCGAGGACCTTCAGGTCCGCGAACTCGGGCCGGTACTTCGCGACCGCGTCGTCGAAGTCGATGACGCCATTTTCCGCAAGCTGCAACGCCGCGACGGTCGTGACCATCTTCGTCATCGACGCGATCCGGTACAGCGTGTCCACCGTCACCGGGTCCGGCTTGCCGACCGCCTTGGGCCCGAACGCTCCCTCGTAGATCGGCCCGTCCGCGTTGGTCGCGGTCGCGACCACATTGGGCATCGTTCCCGACTCGACGGCCTTCTGCAGGACTTCGTCGATACGAGTCCCCGTAATGGCGCTCATGTGGGCTCTCCTCCCCGTCGGATGCGCTCGACGGGAAGTGTCTCAGCTGGAGGTGAGAACGCCCACCAGACCCGGGAACCGGGTCTCGAGATCTTCGCTGCGCAGGCTGATGAAGCGCTGCGTGCCCTCGGCCCGCGTGCGGGTGATCCCCGCCTCGCGCAGCAGCTTCAGGTGGTAGCTGCCCGTCGACGCCGGAATCTGCAGCGCCTGGCTGAGCTCCCCGCACAGGTGCTCCTGGCCATCGCCGAGCAGGCGCACGACCTCCAGCCGGACCGGGTCGCCGACCACGCGCATGACCGTCGCGAGATCGAGGGCGGACGTCTCCGGATGAGCGATCCGTTCGCGCGTCGGCGTGGTCGGCATGCCCGTATGGTACAACTTCCATAGTTCCATGACTTTGGAAATATCGAAAGAGATCGGAACCTCCATGTCGTCGCACCGTCCACCGCCCCCCGAAGCCGCGCCGCGCCGGACCCTCTCGCCCCGTCTCGCGTACGCGCTCGTCGCGGCCGTCATCGGGCTCGCGTTGTTCGCGTCGAGCACGCCATCGCCGCTCTACGCGACGTACCGCGAGCTGTGGGACTTCTCGTCGGTGGTGCTGACGCTCATCTACGCGACCTACGCGTTCGGTGTGTTGCTCGCGCTGCTGCTCGCCGGCCGGGTGAGTGATGACTGGGGGAGGCGGCCGGTGCTGCTCGTCGCCCTGGGCGCGCTGTTGGTCACGTCGGTGGCGTTCATGCTCGCGTCGTCGGTGACCTGGCTGTTCGTGGCGCGCGGGCTTCAGGGGATCGCGACCGGGCTCGCGCTCGGTGCTGCCAGCGCGGCGCTGCTCGACCTGCATCCGCGCCGCGATCCGGCCGGGGTTGGCCTCACGAACGGTGTCGTGAGCGCCGGTGGGATGGCGCTCGGCGTGTTGCTCTCCTCGGCGCTCGTGGAGTTCGCTCCCGCCCCGCGCGTGCTGCCGTATGTCGCGCTGTTCGTGCTCTTCGCGATCGCCTTCGTGGGTGCGCTGCTGATGCCCGAGCCGGTCACGCACCGGTCGCGTCCGCGGCTCACGCCGCAACGGCCGAGCATCCCGCCGGCGGTCCGGCGCCCCTTCCTGCTCGCGGCGCTGGGCGTGATCTCCTCGTGGTCCATCGGCGGGTTGTTCCTGTCGCTCGGCCCGCAGCTCTCCGCGACGCTGTTCAACACGAACGACCATCTGGTCGCCGGGCTCAGCATCTTCGCGCTCGCCGGGTCGGGCGCGCTGGCGCAGCTGCTCTTCGGCCGCACGGCGCCGTGGGCGGGGGCGGCCTACGGCTCGCTCGCGCTCTCGCTCGGGATGCTGCTGATCGTCGCCTCGGCGGCGACCGACTCGCCGGCGCTGTTCGCGATCGGCGCGGTCGTGGGTGGCGGTGGGTTCGGCGTGGCGTTCCTCGGTGGGCTCCGCGCGCTCTCGGTGGCGATCCCGCCCGACCACCGCGCGTCGGTGATGTCGGCCTTCTACATCGTCGCCTACACCGCGATCTCCGTCCCGGCGATCATCGCCGGCGCGGTGGTGGGCACGCTCGGGCTGAAGACGACGTTCGAGATCTTCGGCTCGGTGATCGCCGCGCTCGCGTTGGTCGTGGCCTTCGAGGCCTGGCGCACCCGGCCGGCGGTCCGGCTGGCGTTCGCCTGAGGTGAGTATCCGTCCGCCCATCATGCGAACATACGTTCGTGCATGGTGCGGACGGAACCATTCTTCACGCGGATCTCGACTCGTTCTTCGCGTCGGTCGAGCAACGCGACAACCCGCGGCTGCTGGGTCAGCCGATCGCGGTGGGCGGCGGCGTCGTGACCGCCGCCTCGTACGAGGCGAAGGCGTTCGGGGTCACCGGCGGGATGGGCGGGTGGACGGCCAAGAAGCTCTGCCCCGGGCTCATCTTCGTCGAGCCGCGGTTCGAGGCGTACACGACCGCGAGCAAGGCCGTGTTCAAGATCTTCAACGACACGTCGCCGCTGGTGGAGGGGCTCTCGATCGACGAGGCGTTCATCGACGTCCGCGGGATGGAACGGATCGCGGGCACGCCGGCGGAGATCGCCGAGCGGCTGCGCGTGCGCGTGCGCGACAAAGTCGGGCTGCCGATCACGGTCGGCGTCGCCCGCACGAAGTTCCTGGCCAAGGTCGCGTCCGCACAGGCCAAGCCGGATGGGCTGCTCGTCGTACCGGTGGACGGAGAGCTCGAGTTCCTGCACCCGTTGCCGGTGGAGGCGCTGTGGGGCGTCGGCAAGGTCACGGCGGGCAAGCTGCACGCCCGCGGGATCATGACCGTCGCGCAGGTCGCCGAGCTACCTCAGGAGATGCTGGTCAGCCTGGTCGGCAAGGCGTCCGGGCATCAGCTGCACGCGCTCGCGCACGGGCGGGATGCGCGCCGCGTGACGACCGGCGTCCGTCGCCGCTCCATCGGCGGCCAACGCGCGCTGGGGCGCCGCGGCCCCAAGACGCCCGCGGCGCTGGACGCCACGCTCGTCGCGTTGGTGGATCGGATCGGCCGCCGGCTGCGCGCCGCGAGCCGCATGTGCCGGACGATCATCCTGCGCCTGCGCTTCGACGATTTCTCGCGCGCGACCCGCTCGCACACGCTGGCGGAGCCCACCGCTGACAGCCGGCCGCTGCTGGCCGCCGCGCGTGAGCTGCTCGCGGGCGTGATGCCGACGATCGAGCGCGAGGGCGTGACGCTGCTCGGCCTCTCCCTGACGAACCTCGAGGACGCGGACGCCGTGCAGCTCGTCCTCCCGCTCCACGAGACGAAGGCGGCGAAGCTGGACGCCGCGGTGGACGGCGTGCGCGACCGCTTCGGCGGCGCCTCCATCACGCGCGGGGTGCTCGTCGGGAAGGATCCCGGGATCGCGATGCCGCACCTGCCGGATTGAGGACAGTTCCTGACCGCTACCGACCCTAGGGTGGACCTCATGCCCAAGCGAGATCGATACCCCGCTGGAGTGCCGTGCTGGATCGACAGCGCGCGTCCGGACGCCGCTGCGGCCGTCGCGTTCTACAGCGGCCTGCTCGGCTGGGAGATGGCCGACCAGATGCCGCCCGGCTCCTCGGAGACGTATTTCGAGGCGCAAGTGGACGGTGGGCTCGTCGCCGCGATCGGCTCGTGGGACAACGGACTGCCGGACGCGCGCTGGACGACCTACATCGCCGTCGAGGACACCGACGCCTCGGCCGAACGCGTGCGCGGCGCCGGCGGGCGCGTGATCGTCGACCCGCACGACGTGCTCGACGCGGGGCGGATGGCGATGTGCGCCGACCCCGAAGGCGCGACGTTCGCCGTCTGGCAGGCCAACACCCACATCGGCGCCGAGGTGGTCAACGCGGCCGGCAGCTGGAACTGGTCGAACCTCATCACCGCCGACGCCGACGCCGCGCAGCGCTTCTACGGCGCCGTCTTCGGCTGGGAGTTCGACGAGATGGAGATCGGCGGCGACCGCTCGGTCACGGTCGTCGTGCCCGAGTACGGCGACTACCTGGAGTCGATCGACCCCGGCGTGCGTGCCCGCCACGCCGCGGCCGGCGCGCCGCCACGCTTCACCGACACCGTCGCCTGGTTCGAGCCGATGGACCAGGGCGGCCCGCGCTGGCACCTCACGTTCACCGTCGAAGACGCCGACGTGGCCGCCACCCGCGCCCGTGACCTCGGCGGCGAGGTCCTGGTCGAGCCGTTCGACATCCCCTGGCAGCGGATCACGGTGATCCGCGACCCCCACGGTGCGACGTTCACGGCGAGTCAGTTCAAGCCGCCGAGCTGAACGGCGAGCACACCCGCGAGCACCGCGTCAAGAAACCCGTGCCCGGGCGGTCGCGAAGCTGCGCGACGGTCGTCACGGGTTTCTTGACCCGTCGCGGCGGGCGTGCTTTGGGCGGGTGAGGCGGGTGCCCCGCACTGCGTGAACGCCGAGGCGTTCACGTCTTCCCACGCCGAAGGACGGTCCACGCCACGCGAGTGATGCATTTGACAACCAGGGGTTGTCAAATCGAACGCTCGCGTGCCCGGGTGGCGCGTTACCGCTCGCTCGCGGGGCGAGTGGTCGATTGGTGTCGTATAGCGACGTCAACTGACCAATGACCCGCCGCGCGCGTGTTTGAGCGAGCTTGTCCGCGCCCGGGCGCGCCGGCGCCAGCCGGCCTGAGTGAGCCGTCAGCGCAGCGGTGGCGTGGTTGTCAAGCCCGACCCCGAAGGGGCGGCCGAAGGCCGTCGCGAAGCGATCGCCTTGACAACCACGACGCCGCGGAGCTACCCGAGCG
>JAPDDQ010000096.1 GCA_027587225.1 Solirubrobacter taibaiensis | reverse complement strand
GTCGCGTCGCCTCGCGTCGCCCCGCGCGCGTCGCCCCGCCCCGCGCGCGCCGCCGCGCCTCTCGTCGCGCGGGCGTGCGGGCCCTAGACTTGGGCCATGGCCGCGACCGTCTCTTCGACCTCCGTCACCGATCTCGCCCTCGCCGCCAAGGCAGCGGCCCGGCGGCTCGCGACGGTACCGTCGGCGACCAAGGACGCGGCGCTGCACGCCATCGCCGATGCCCTGGAGGCGCGGATCCCGGAGATCCTCGAGGCCAACGCGCGCGACCTGGAGGCTGGGCGCGAGAACGGGCTGTCGGACGCGCTGATGGACCGGCTCGCGCTCAACGACGCGCGGGTGCGCTCGATCGCGGCCGGTGCGCGGGCGATCGCCGCCCTGCCGGACCCGGTGGGCGAGGTCGTGGACGGCGGACGCCTGGCGAACGGGCTGGAAGTCCGGAAGGTTCGAGTGCCGTTGGGCGTCGTCGCCGTGGTCTACGAGGCGCGGCCGAACGTGACGATCGACGCGGCGGCGCTGGCCTTGAAGTCGGGCAACGCGGTGTTGCTGCGCGGCTCGTCGAGCGCTGCGCACTCCAACGCGGTGCTCGCCCGCATCGCGTCCGAGGCCGCTTCGGACCTGCCGGAGGGCTCGATCGGGCTCGTCGGCGGCGACCGGGCCGCGCTGACCGAGCTCGCCCAGCTCCAGGGGATCGTGGACCTGATCATCCCGCGCGGCGGCGAGGGCCTGAAGAAGGCGATCAGCGCAGTGGCGAAGGTCCCCGTGATCTACGCCGCCGCCGGTAACTGCCACGTGTATGTGGACGCTTCCGCCGACCTCGCGGCCGCCGAGCGGATCATCGTCAACGCGAAGGTGCAGCGGCCGGGCACGTGCAACTCCGCCGAGACGCTGCTCGTGCACGCGGATGTGGCCGCCGCGTTCCTCCCGGGCGCGATCGCCGCACTCCGCGCCGAGGGTGTCGAGCTGCGCGGAGACGAGCGCGTGCGCGCGGTCGATCCGTCGGTCACCGCGGCTGTGGACTCCGACTGGGGCGAGGAGTTTCTGGCCCTGATCCTGGCCGTGCGCGTGGTGGACTCCGTCGAGGAGGCGATCGACCACGTCAACGAGTACGGCAGTGGCCACTCGGAGGCGATCGTCACCAACGACCGGAGCGCGGCGCGGGCGTTCCAGCTCGGGATCGACAGCGCCTGCATCTACGTGAACGCCTCCACGCGCTTCACGGACGGCGGCGAGTTCGGGATGGGCGCCGAGATCGGCAACTCCACCCAGAAGTTGCATGCGCGCGGCCCGATCGGCCTGCGCGAGCTCTGCTCCACCCGGTACCTCGTCGAGGGCGACGGGCAAGTCCGCGCTTGAAGCTCGGACTGATGGGCGGGACGTTCAACCCGCCCCATATCGGGCACCTGGTGTGCGCCACGGAGGCGTGCGCGCAGCTCGGGCTCGACGAGGTGGCGTTCATTCCGGTCAACCAGCCGCCGCACAAAGAGATCGAGAACGACCCGGGTGTGGACGTGCGTGTCGAGCTCACCCGCCGCGCCGTGGCGGGCGATTCGCGCTTCTGGGTTTCGCGCGTGGACGCCGACGTTCCGGGTCGGTCCTACACGCTCGATACCCTCAAACGGCTGCATGAGTCCAGTCCGGCGGACGACCTGACGTTCATCGTGGGAGGAGACATGGCCCACTCGCTGCCTACGTGGCACGAGCCGGAGGCGGTGCTCTCCCTGGCGACACTAGGCGTCGCCGAGCGTTCAGGAATTCGCCGCGCGGACATCATGGAGCGCCTCGCCGGGCTTTCCGGCGCCGATCAGATTCGGTTTTTCAGCATGCCTCGTCTCGACATCTCATCCTCCGACATCCGCCGCCGCATCGCGGAGGATCGTCCGATCCGTTACCTCGTGCCCGACTCCGTGGCCGAGTACATCGCCGCCGAAGGGTTCTACGCATGAGCGCTCCGCGCGCCTCCGCCCCGATCGAGCCGTCCGAGCTCGCCGGTCTCGTCTCCGGATACGCGTCCGACGTCAAGGCCCAGGACATCGTCGAGCTCGACCTCCGCGGCGTGCTCGGGTACACCGACTATTTCGTGATCGCCACCGGCGGCTCCGACCGCCAGGTCAAGGCCGTCCATGACCGCATTCACGAGAACATGAAGAAGGACCACGGCCTGCTCCCGCGGCGGGTCGAGGGCCTCGGCGAATCGCGCTGGATCCTCATGGACTACCTGGACGTGATCGTGCATGTCTTCACCGCCGAGGCGCGTGAGTACTACCGCCTCGAGCAGCTCTGGGGCGAAGCCCCGAAGCGGCACGTCGAATAGCGTCCAACGCCGCCTCGGTCGTCGTGCACCGCACGACGCGATAGTCGGCGGCCGTGAGGACCAGGTCGCGCTCGGCATCGGTCAGGCGTGACGGGGGTCGCTTGTGCGGCGGGCCGTCGATCTCGATCACGAGCTTGAGGTCAGGCCAGTGGAAGTCCACTTCGATCCCGAGCAGCTTGCGGTTCGTATCCGGGCTCGGGAGTCCGGCCTCCGTGACCGCGCGTCGGAACGCGATCTCGCCGCGGCTGCGCGTGCCGGCACTGCCGTCGAGCCAGTCCTCGATCGCGGTCTCGAGCACCTCCAAGTTGTGGCGCCCGTTCACGCGCGCCATGGTCCGTCGCACCGCCTTCAGGTCCAGGAGACCGCGGTGCGCGGCCTCGTGGATGTAGTGCGTCAGCTCCTCCGGGATGAGCTCGTCGCTGAGGTCCACGAACAGCCGCGGCACCGTGGTGCACGGGATGCCCTTGACCACGGTGATGTCGCGGGGGTCGAGGTTGCGCGTCTCGTAGAGCTCGACGCCGGCGATCGCTCGGTGCCGCCGCGGCACGAGCACCTGGGGCATGCGCGGCGGCCAACGCTCGACCTCGAGCAGGCCGGCGCATGACTTCCGGCACAGCGCGGCGCCCTCACCGGCGGCGAAAACGGCCGCCAACCATCGACCCTCGCGCGACAGCGCCGTGTGGCCCACGGCAAACACGCCCGGGTACAGGCGGTGCAACTCGCCCCGGGCGCACCGCCGCGCGATTCCGTTCCGGGTGAGGCGCGCGCTCAATTGCGCGTGCGTCACGACCCCGTGCTGTGCGTTGGCGAGGTCGACGATGGGTGCCGTACATCCGTCACCTGAGGCGGTACGCATGTGCGGCACCCCCTCCGGAAACACGAAGGGCCGCCCAGATCGGACGGCCCTTCGTTTCAATGGAGCTAGCCGGGCTCGAACCGGCGACCTCGTGACTGCCAGTCACGCGCTCTCCCAGCTGAGCTATAGCCCCGTGCAGCTGGTGCGACGCACACTTTAGCGACCTCGAGACATCGTGCGCGGCACGTTCCGTGCGGCGCGCTCGCCGGGACCGTGCGCGCGCGGACGCTAACCTCCGCGCCTCATGGCCGAGCACCGTTACGAGCCGCACGAGATCGAGCGCAAGTGGCAACAGATCTGGGAGCGGGAACGCACCTGGGAAGTCTCGAATGACGCCGATGGGGCGCCGCGCTCGTACGTGCTCGAGATGCTCCCGTATCCGTCGGGCGAGCCCCACATGGGGCATCTGAAGAACTACAGCGTCGGTGACGCCGTCGCCCACTTCCGCCGCCGCAACGGCATGCGGGTGCTGCACCCGATGGGCTACGACGCGTTCGGTCTGCCCGCGGAGAACAACGCGATCAAGACCGGCAAGCACCCGCGCGAGGCCACGGAGGAGTCGATCGCCTCCTTCCAGCGCCAGTTCCGCAGCTGGGGCATCTCGATCGACTGGTCGCGCGAGTTCGGCACGCACGAGCCGCGCTACTACCGCTGGACGCAGTGGATCTTCCTGCAGCTGTTCGAGCGCGGGCTGGCCTACCGCAAGGAGGCCGCGGTCAACTGGTGTCCCAAGGACGCCACGGTGCTGGCCAACGAGCAGGTCATCGACGGGCACTGCGAGCGCTGCGGCACGGCGGTCGAGCTGCGCCAGCTCGAGCAGTGGTTTTTCCGCATCACCGACTACGCGGACCGTCTGCTCGACGACCTGGACGGGATCGACTGGCCGCAGCACGTCAAGACGATGCAGCGCAACTGGATCGGTCGCTCCGAGGGCGCCGAGGTCACGTTCAGCGAGCCCGACTCCGGCCGCGAGTACCCGGTCTTCACGACGCGCCCGGACACGCTGTTCGGCGCGACGTTCTTCGTGATGGCGCCAGAGCACCCCGACGTGTTGCGTCTGGCCGCCGGCACCGAGCACGAGCAGGCCGTCCGCGACTACGTCAACAAGGTGCTGACGGAGTCGAACGAAGAGCGCGCCGACACGGACCGCAAGAAGACCGGCGTGCCACTGGGCCGCAGCGTCGTGAACCCGGTCAACGGCGAGAAGATCCCGATGTACGTCGCCGACTACGTGCTGATGGAGTACGGCACCGGCGCGATCATGGCCGTCCCGGGCCACGACGAGCGCGACTTCGACTTCGCCACCGAGTTCGACCTGGAGATCCGCCGCGTCGTCGACGGCGGCGACGGCGAGTTGCCCTACAAGGGCGACGGGCCGTTGGTGAACTCGGCGGCCGAGTTCGACGGCATCGGGAACCGCGAGGCGCTCGAGAAGATCGTCGATTGGCTCGACCGCGAGGGCAAGGGCCACCGGTCGGTCAACTACCGCCTGCGCGACTGGCTGCTGTCCCGCCAGCGCTATTGGGGCTGCCCGATCCCGGTCGTCTACTGCGACGAGCACGGCATGGTGCCGGTCCCCGAAGCGGACCTGCCCGTCGTTCTGCCGGACGTGCAGGACTACGCGCCGCAGGGCAAGTCCCCGCTGGCCGCGGCCGAGGACTGGGTCAACACCACCTGCCCCGTCTGCGGCGGCCATGCCCTGCGCGAGACGGACACGATGGACACGTTCGTCGACTCGTCCTGGTACTACCTGCGCTACACGGACGCCAACAACGACGACGCGGCCTGGGACAAGAAGGTCCTGGACAGCTGGATGCCGGTCGACCAGTACGTGGGCGGCGTCGAGCACGCGATCCTGCACCTGATGTACGCGCGCTTCTTCGTGAAGGCGCTGGCCGACCTGGGCCTGATGGAAGCTCAGGAGCCGTTCAAGGCCCTGTTCACGCAGGGCATGATCACGCGCGACGGCGCGAAGATGTCCAAGTCCAAGGGCAACATGATCAGCCCGGCGCCTTACGTGGAGCGCTACGGCGCGGACACCGCCCGCGCCTACATCCTGTTCATCGGCCCGCCCGACCAGGATGCGGACTGGAACGATGAGGGCGTCGGCGGCATCCACCGCTTCCTCGCTCGCCTGTGGCGGCTGGGAGCGGACGTGGCCGAGCAGACCGGGCAGCAGGCGCTGCTGGGCCCGCTCGAAGTGCCCCAGGGCGATGACCTGACGTTGATGCGCAAGGCGCACTGGGCGATCGACAAGGTCACGAACGACATGGCCGGCCGCTTCGCGTTCAACACGGCGATCGCCGCCGTGATGGAGCTGGTCAACGATGCGTACCGCCTGCGCGACTCGGTGCAGCCCGGCACGCTGCATTTCGCCACCGCGACCGCCGCCTCGCTGATCTTCCCGTTCGCACCGCACGCCGGCGCGGACGTGTACGAGGCGCTGACCGGCGATCGCGTCTGGGAGACCCCGTGGCCGGACGCCGACCTCTCGCTGCTCGAGCGGGACGAGGTCGAGATCGTCGTCCAGGTCAACGGCAAGCTGCGTGACCGCGTGGCTGCGCCGACGACCGCCACCCGCGAAGAGCTGGAAACGCTGGCGCGCGAGCAGCCGAACGTGCTCGCCCACATCGACGGCAAGCAGATCGTGAAGGTGATCGTGGTGCCGTCCAAGCTCGTGAACTTCGTCGTGCGCTGACACACGGCGAGTCTCTCGCCGCGCGGCGCGGATTCCCGCGCCGCGCGTCTTTTTTCACAATCACGCGCGTCTTTTGGTGCAAAGCACGTGCTGTTTCGTGCAGCTTTCCGACCTAGCGTCGGGGCATGCCCCAAACCGACCCCCGCCGGCTGGCCGCCTGGGTTGCGGCCGGCCTGATCCTCGCGCTCTTCGCCGCCTGGTACCTGTCACGCTCGCGCCCAACCGCGGTCGCCGCCGGGGAACCTGCCGTAGCCACCATCGCCGCGGCCGGCCAGTCCCCGCCGGGCGGTCGCGGAGGCGGCAGTGCGGGCACGCCGGTCGTCGTCGACGTGAGCGGCGCGGTCAAACGCCCCGGCGTCTACCGGTTGACGACGGAAGACCGCGTCGAGGACGCGCTCAAGCGCGCCGGCGGAGCGACCCGCCGCGCCGACCTCTCGGTCATCAACCGCGCCTCCAAACTCGAGGACGGCCGCCAGATCCTCGTCCCGACGCGCGGCAAGTCCGCGTCGACGCCCAGCGCAACCGCCGCCACCCCGGCCACGTCGACAGGTCCGGTCAACCTCAACACGGCCACCCTCGAGCAACTCGAGACCCTCGACGGCGTCGGTCCGGCCACCGCCTTGAAGATCGTCGAGTACCGCGAGCAGCACGGCGGTTTCAAGTCGGTTGACGAGCTCGACCAGGTCGCCGGCATCGGCGAGAAACGCCTCGCGGCGCTCCGCGACCACGTCGGGGTCTGAGCGCACGGTGTCCCGGCGGCGAGGGAAGGGGCGGCGTTGAGCGCAGGGGCTTGCGGGCCGGGCGCTGCACCGGCGGCGCCACGCGCGTGGCGCCCGTCGGTCGCACTGGCGGTCGTGCGCGAGCACCCGCGGCACGTCGTGCTCGCGGCGCTCGTCGCCGGGCTCCTCGTCGACCGGTCGGGCGCCGCCGCCGTGGTGGCCGCTGCCGTCGGCTTCGCCGTGCTCGCCCAGCGTCCGTGGCCGGCGGTGCTGGCCGCGGTGGCCGTGTTCGCCGGCGCGACCGTCGCTGACGCACGGCTCGCCGCGTTGGACGCCGGCGTCCTCGCGCACCTGCACGGGCGGTCGATCGAGACCCGCGTCGTCGTGCTGGAGCCCGTCCGCGACCGCGTGCGTGGCCCGTCAGCCGCGCGCGTGCGCCTCCTCGACGGCCCGGGCGCGGGTGAACAGGCCGTCCTACGCTCGTATGCCTGGCCACGCGCCGCGGCGAGCTCGGTGGTGGCGGGTGGCGCGGCCCGAGGCGCGGCATCGGGCGGCGTGGTGGCGGCGGGTGGAGCGGTGGCGGGCGGCGCGGCGGCGGACGGCGGTGAGGCGACGGGCGGCGGT
>JAPDDQ010000095.1 GCA_027587225.1 Solirubrobacter taibaiensis | reverse complement strand
CGGCACGGTCGCGGCCGCGGCGCGCGCCCGCGAGATGGCCGAGGCCGGCCAGCAGGCGGCCACGGGCGCCAGCGCGGCGATGGACGCGGTGCGCGCGGCGTCGATCGAGGCCACGGAGACGATCCGTGAGCTCGGCGCCCGCAGTGAGCGCATCGTCGGGATCGTGGACACGATCACCGGGCTGGCCGAGCAGACCAACCTGCTCGCGCTCAACGCCGCCATCGAGGCCGCGCGGGCGGGCGAGCAGGGCAAGGGCTTCGCGGTCGTCGCGGACGAGGTGCGCAAGCTGGCGGAGGAGTCACGCGAGGCGGCCGGCGCGATCGCCACGTTGAGCGCCGAGATCCAGTCCGACACGGTGCGCGCGGTCGGCGTCGTCGAAGCGGGCGCGCGGCGCACCGACGATGGCGTCGCCACGGTCGCCGAGGCCGGCGAGGCGTTCACCGCCATCCGCGACGGCATCGGCGACGTGGACCGCCAGGTGGGCGAGATCGCGGTCGCGATCGAGCGCATCGAGCACGCCGCCGAGCGCATGCGCGACGACCTGCGCGAGGTGGTCGGCGTGGCCGAGTCCGCGTCCGCCTCCACCGAGCAGGTGTCGGCTTCGGCCCAGCAGACGAGCGCGTCGACGCAGGAGATCGCGGCGTCCGCCCAGGGCGTCGCGGACGAGGCCGCCCGACTGGACGAGCTCGTCGGCCAGTTCGTGCTGCGGGCCTAGAAGCCCGAACATCCGGGCCGTCCGAGAACATCGGGCGGCCCGTTTGTCCTCTCCCTGACGGGTTGTGGCGGTAAGCGCGCAGAAGTGCGTTTGCCCGAATGCGAAGGACATGTAGTATCGCCCCCTCAGTGACAAAAGGCTGTCCAGGCCTAGGAGGAGGGCAATACCTGTGAAGGGTGTTTGGTTGCTGGACGCACGGACGCGAGGGTCCCGCCGATGGCGGGCACTGTCCTGTGCGCTGCTCGTACTGTGCCTCTCGATGGTCGGCGCCGCGAGTGCGTCGGCGCAGTCCCCGAAGGTGCTCGTGTTCCACGGTGGCGCCAACGCCACCAATGACGCAGGCGTCGCCGCCATCACGGCGCTCGGCACTGCGAACGGCTTCGCCGTCGACGCGTCCGCTGACGCGACGACGATCACCGCGGCGAACCTCGCGACGTATCGCGCCGTCGCGTTTCTCAACAGCGCGGGCGACCGCCTGAACGCAGCGCAGGAGGGTGCGCTGCAGGCCTACGTCCAGGGTGGCGGCGGCTTCGTCGGCATCGGCTCCACCGCGGAGGCCGAGACCGGCAACACGTTCTTCAACGGACTGATCGGTGCGCGCCCCGCGTCCAGCAGTTCGACGGCCACGACCTCGCAGGTCGTCGCGGTCGGCGACCGCGTGCACCCCTCGACGCGTGATCTTCCGCTCGAGTGGACGCGCGACGACGTCTGGTACACGTGGACCACGCGCCCGACGGGCACGGTCCACACGCTCGCCCGCTACCGCGCGCCCGGCGCCGCGGCCGGCGACGGCACCAACACGGGCGGCACCGACTCCCCGATCTCCTGGTGCCGTGACTTCCAGGGCGGCCGCTCCTTCTACACCGGCATGGGCCGCACCGCGGCCGCCTACGCCCAGGACAACCTGCGCAAGCACCTGCTGGGCGGCATCCAGTGGGCCGCGGGCCTCGTCCGTGGCGGCTGCAAGGCCACGATCACGTCCAACTACAAGAGCGAGCGCGTCGTCAGCGCGACGAACACCAACAACCTCGACTTCTCGGGCGAGTCGCACGGCGTCGCGCAGGCGCCGAACGGCTGGATGCTCTACATCGGCCGCGCGGACTGTCGCTCGAACGCCGACCGCGGCGCCGCCATGGGCGTCGCCTCGCAGGCGCGCATCACCGACTTCGCGAACCCGAACGTCGGCATCGGCTGCGGCAACGTGCACATCTTCGACCCGAAGGCGGCCACGCCCGGGACGCCGAACTCCGGCGTCACCAAGGCCGGTGTGCTTCCGGTCTACGGCGACCGTGGGTCAGGAAACGAAGTCAACGGCAAGATCGAGACCGGCCTGCTGGGCATCACGGCCGCGAAGGACTTCGCGACGACCGGTCACGTCTACCTGCAGTACTACCCGACCTTCAACCCGAACAACCCGGTCCACCCGGGCTTGGCGGACGGCGCCCAGCGCCGCATCACGAAGATGGGCCAGGGGCGCATCTCGCGCTTCACGATCGACCTCGCGACCAAGAAGCTCAAGCTCGACTCCGAGGTCGTGATCTTCGCCTACGACGCCCAGGTGTACTCCTGCTGCCACCGCGGCGGCGGCATGGCGTTCGACTCCGAGGGCAACCTCTACGTCACGACCGGTGACTCGAACTCGTCGCAGAGCACGGGCGGCTACTCGGGCAACTACCAGCCCCAGCGCTGCCCGACCGGTCCGCCGACGGAGGCCAGCAACAACCACTGCGGCGCGAACAACGTCTCGTTCAACGACGCGCGCCGGACAGCCGGTAACACCAACGATTACAACGGCAAGATGCTGCGCATCAAGCCGATCACGTCGCTCGCGGATGGTGCCAAGCCGACGGTGGGCGTGGGGACGACGTACACGCTCCCGACGGCGAGCTCGCCGAACGGCCCGAACCTGTTCGACGGCACCGAGGGTGGCGGCGGCAAGGCCAGGCCCGAGATCTACGCCATGGGCCTGCGCAACCCGTCGCGCCTCGCGATCGATCCCAAGACGGACGTCCCGTACTCCGCGTGGGTGGGTCCGGACGCCGGTGCGCCGGCGGCCAGCCAGGGCCCGTCGACCTACGAGAGCGCGTCGATGATCCCGACGGCCGGCAACTACGGCTGGCCCTACTGCATGGGCAACCAGCAGGCCTACCGCGATCGCGTCGCGGACGGCTCGCTGCGCACCATGAACGGCCCGGGCTTCGTCAACGGCGGCCCCGCGGGCAACCAGACGCCGGGCTGGTACGACTGCAAGAACCTGGTCAACGACTCGACCAACAACACCGGTCTGGTCACCCTGCCCCACACCACGGGCACGGGCAAGGACGCGGGCACGGCTCGCTCGCACAACATCTGGTGGAGCCGCGGCAACCTGAACGGGGCCAACGGCTGCCCAGAGTTCCCGCGCGCGAACGCCGACTCGGCGCCGGACTACGGCGCTCAGCCGACGCAGCTGTGCCCGTACGTCACCAGCTCGGGCCTGACGGTGTTCGCCGGCCCGGTCTACCGCTACGACGACAAGGCCACCGACAACGCGGCGCGTTGGCCGGAGTACTGGGACGGCCGTTGGTTCCTGCAGGACCACGGCAACACCTCGGTCAAGCACGCCCTGCTCTTCGACGAAGACGGCAAGAACGGCAAGCAGCCGGTCTACGCCGACTCGCTCCGCGGCGGGTTCGAGTGGAGCGCCAACTACATGGACTCCAAGTTCGGAGCCGACGGCGCGCTCTACGTCCAGGTCTACTCGGGCTTCTTCAGCACCGGCAGTGAAGCCGGCATGTTCAAGCTGTCCTACACGGGCGGCGCCGACACACCGACGGCTGACCCGCAGTGGACCTCGACCTCGACCGCGCGTCAGGTCCAGTTCTCGGCCGGCGCCTCGGGCGGCGTGAGCTACGTCTGGGACTTCGGCGACAGCACGCCGACCTCGACCGCGGCCAACCCGTCGCACACCTACGCCGCGACCGGCACGTACACCGCCAAGCTCACCGTCACGTACGCGGACGGCGAGAAGGTGGAGAAGACGTCGCTGGTGACGGTCGGCGCGGACACCGCGGCTCCGACCGTGATCGCGCAGATCAACGGCCAGACGCCCGCCGCGAGCTACACGGCTCCGGTGGAGGTCACCGTCCGCGCGAGCGACGGCACCGGCGCCACCGGCGTCGAGTGGATCGAGCGTCGCATCGACGGTGGCGCGTGGACGCGCGCCGACAACACTGGCAACGCCGAGCCGTTCGAGACGAAGTTCAACGTCGGCGGCAACGGCTCGCACACGGTCGAGTTCCGTGCGCGCGACCGTGCCGGCAATGTGACCACCCCGGTCGGGTCGGTCACGTTCGCGATCAACCTGCCGACGGGCGGCTCGAGCTGCCTGCCGCAGTCGGATGAGTTCAACGCCGCCACGCTCGATCCCAAGTGGACCGTCACGCGTGCGGCCGGCGGTGGCCCGACCCTGATCAACGGCAGCCTGGCGCTGCCGATGCTCCAGGGCGACTTCATCGCCAACGACGCCCTCGCCTCCAACACGGTGCTGCAGGACGCGCCGAGCGGCGAGTGGACGGCCACGACACGGATCGACACCGCCGGCATCAACGCCAACGGTGAGCAGGCCGGCCTGCTGCTGTGGAAGTCGGAGAACCCGAACACGTTCGCCAAGCTCGTCGCGATCCAGTCGAGCAGCGGCACCAAGCAGTTCGAGTTCATCGTCACGCAGAGCGGCGCGGTCAACCCGCCGATCAGCTCGAGCATCACCACGGCGCCGGGCGGCACGTTGCCGCCGCAGGTGCTGCTCCGCGCCCGCAACACGGGCACGGTCATCATCGGCGAGTTCTCGACCGATGACGGCGCCACCTGGGTGCGCGTCGGTCAGGGCACGCACGCCGCGCCGCTCACCGGTGCGCTCAAGGTCGGCCCCGTGGCCTTCCGCGGCAGCCAGGGTGGCGGCAACGTCACGTTCGACTACCTGCGGCTCCACGGCGGCAGCGCCGACACCACCCCGGTGACGTGCTCGGCCGGCTGCTCCCCGCAGTCGGATCAGTTCACCGGCTCCGAGCTCGACCCGAAGTGGTCGATCCTCAACCCGTCGGCGAGCAACGTGCCGACCGTCGGCGGCGGGCACCTGACGCTGCCGATCATCGGCGGCGACATCTACGGCGACCGCCTCACGGCCCAGGTCCTGACGCAGGACGCTCCGACGGGCTCGTGGGTGGCGACGGCGAAGGTCGCCCACGCCAACATCAACACGGACGGCGAAGCGGCCGGGCTCGCGCTGATCAACTCGCAGAACCCGAACCACTTCCTCAAGACGACCCTGCAGTACAAGGCCGACACCGACCCGGACACGGGGGGCGACCAGCCCGGCAAGTGGGCGGAGCGGGTGCTGACCGCGGACGGTCAGGCGATCACGCTGCCGCCGGCGACGGTGCCGTGGCCCAACTCGGGTGCGCTGTCCACCGCCGGTGACTACGTCTGGGTGCGGTTCGTCCACGACGCCGCGGCCGGCACGGTCACGACCTGGACCTCGACGAACGGGGCGACGTTCACGTCGTTCGGTGCGCCGATCTCGGTCTCGCAGTACCTCGGCCGCCCCGGCGGCCTGAAGGTCGGCGTCTTCGCCAAGCACGACGGCTCGGCCAACGACACGGTGCAGTTCGACGCGTTCAACGTCGTGCCGAACACCGCCGACCCGCAGACCGCGGGTGACAACTGCGGCGGCGTCACCGGCTGCGTCCAGAACGACGAGTTCGACGGCACGGCCCTCGACGCCAAGTGGGACGTTCGCAACCCGACGCCGGCCAACCTGGCCGTCGCCGGCGGCAAGCTCGCGCTGACGACGGCGCAGGGCGATGTCTCGGGCGCGAACTTCACCGCCCGCAACGTCCCGCTGCAGGACGTGCCGAGCGGCCCGTGGTCGGTGACCACGAAGCTCGACCACACGGCGATCAACCAGAACGGTGTCGCCGGCGGCTTGGTGGTGTACGGGTCCAACGCCCCGAACTACTTCGCCAAGATCGGCGTCCAGTACAAGACCAACGACCTCTCCGGCCAGCCGATGAACGGCATCTGGGCGGAGCGGGTGCAGACCGTCAACGGGACCATCACGGGCACGTGGGGCGGCCAGTATCCGAACACCGGCAAGCTCACCCCGCCGACCAGCGATCTGTGGCTGCGGGCGAGCTATGACGGCACGAACCTGATCTCCGAGTACTCGTACGACGGGACGACGTTCACCACCATCGCGCCTCCGGTGCCGGTGGCGACCGCGTTCGGTACGGCGGGCATCACGAAGATCGGCCTGTTCGTCAAGCACGATGCCGGCAACACGGCCCGGCCGATCAGCTTCGACTCGTTCAAGGTCGACGCGGCGGGCTGCGGCTCCGGCCGAGACACCACGCCGCCGCGCACGACCCACACGCTGACGCCGGCGACGCCGGACGGCAGCGCCGGGTTCTACAAGTCCGACGTGAAGGTCACGCTCGCCGCCACCGACAACGACGGCGGGAGCGGCCTGGACTACACCGAGTACCGGATCGCGCCGGCGACGGCGTGGACGCGGTACTCCGCCCCGGTGGATGTGACCACCGAAGGCAACACGACGATCGAGTACCGCTCGGTCGACAAGGGCGGCAACACCGAGGCGGTCCGCTCGGTGAGCTTCAAGATCGACAAGGCCACGCCGACCACCACCGCGAAGCTCAACGGTGCGGCGCCGAAGGCCAACTACGACGGTCCCGTCGCGGTTGACCTGGACGCCACCGATGGCACGGGCTCGGGTGTCACCAAGACCGAGGTCCGCGTCGACGGTGGCGAGTGGAAGCCGTACGTGGAGGAGGAGACCATCCTCAACTCGGCGGCCGACCTCGCGAAGTGGGCGCAGGCCGGTGCGGGTGGCATGAACTGGAACACCGCGGACGGCGGGTTCGCTCGCACGTTCTCGGGCTTCGGCATGCCGTGGTACCCCGTCAAGGACTACGGCGACTTCGTGCTCAAGATGCAGTGGCGCGATTCGAGCACGGGCACGAGCGGTAACGGCGGCGTCTTCGTGCGCTTCCCGAACCCGGCCGAGGCGATCACCCGTCCGGCGGCTCAGCGTCACGCCTGCCAGGTCGGGTCCGCGATCAGCGATCCGGCGTGGGTCGCGATCTACTGCGGCCACGAGATCCAGATCAACGACAACCAGCCGTCCGAGCCGCAGAAGACGGGCTCCGTGTACAACTTCTCGCCGCTCAACAGCACGCAGGCCAAGGTGCAGCCGCGCGGGACGTGGGTCGACTACGAGATCAAGGTCGTCGGCCAGACGTACACGATCACCCGCAATGGCGAGGTGTTGCAGGTGTTCGAGAACACCCGCGACAAGCCGTCCTCGCGTTCGGGTGACCCGTCCACGACGGATCGCCAGTTCGCACGTGGGTTCGTCGGCCTGCAGAACCACGGCGCGAGCGACGTCATCGACTACCGCAACATCCGCGTCCTCTCGCTGGACGAGGGCTCGGTGCAGGGTCCGGTCAACGTGACGGGCAACGGCGCGCACAAGGTCGAGTACCGCTCGACCGACGCGGCCGGCAACGTGGAGACGACCAAGTCGGTCGACTTCACGATCGGGCCGGAGGGCGAGAAGACGCCGCCGGTCACGACCCACGCGCTCAACCCGGCCGCGCCGGGCGCGGGTGGGACGTACACCGGTCCGGTCAGCGTGACGCTGTCGGCCACCGACCCGGCC
This sequence comes from Solirubrobacter taibaiensis, assembly GCA_027587225.1. Taxonomy (GTDB): domain Bacteria; phylum Actinomycetota; class Thermoleophilia; order Solirubrobacterales; family Solirubrobacteraceae; genus Solirubrobacter; species Solirubrobacter taibaiensis. The sequence goes on along the minus strand of JAPDDQ010000095.1, from coordinate 421 downwards.
GAGGCCGGCACCGGTGGCGGCCCGGCGGCGACGCGTGACGTCAACGCGCTGCCGTCCACGTGGGACCCGGCCGCGGTCGCGGCCACGGTGGGCGACACGGTCCGCTGGAACTTCCCGGCCGCCACGGCGGGCAGTCCGCACGATCTGTGGTTGATCAAGCCGGGTGAGGCGCCGTTGTCCGACGGGACCTTGCTGGTGACGGGCGATCTGCCGATCGTGCTGCCGGGTGGCCCGTCGATCACGCGTGTGGTCGATCAGCCGGGCACGTACACGTTCGTCTGCAAGGTCCACGGCCACAAGGGCGCCACCGAGTGGGAGGGCATGGTCGGCAAGATCACCGTGACCTCTGGTGGCGGCTCCGTGCCGGGCTCGGGTGTGGACTACACCGAGTACCGCGTCAATGGCGGTGCGTGGACCAAGA
>JAPDDQ010000094.1 GCA_027587225.1 Solirubrobacter taibaiensis | reverse complement strand
GCCGACGCCGGCGCCGCGCCCGGGAAGCGCGCCGCGGCAGCGGGTGCGGGCGCAAGCCCGGCATCGGCGGCCGACGCGGGCGCGGCGCCCGGTTCGGGCGAAGGTCCGGCATCGGTGGGCGCGGTGGCCGACGACGGCGCTGCGGCGACCGGCGAGGGCGCGGGTGCCGCGGGGGACGGAGTGGCCGAGGAAGGCCCGGCGGCGGCCGTGCCAGTCGACGGCGGGGTGGCGGCGTCCTCCCACGGCGAAGCGGTCCAGGGCAGCGGGGCCGTGGTGTCGGGCGTGGGGTCCGGCGGGGCGGGCGGCGGGACGCGGCGCGAGGCGAGGTCGATGACCTCGGCGCGGCCGGCGGGCGGGTCGGGGAGGACGGCGCGGGTGCCGTCCTGCCAGACGAGCACGGCGACGGCCCAGCGCAGGCCCGCGGGGATCAGGAAGTCGGCGGAGCGGTTGAAGCGGGTCTGCGGGCCGGCGGTGATGCGGTGCTCTCCCCCGCCCGCGGACTGCAGGACGAGGGTCGGCGGTTCACCGCGGCCGACCTCTGCGCGCAGGAGATGGGCGCCGCCGATGGCGGGCAGCCACTGGACGCCCCCGGGCAGGGCGGAAGATGGTGACTCGGCCACGGAAGCTCATGGTGCCAGGGGGTTCGGACGCACAAGTGGCCGCGCGCCGTTATGGAAACGGGGTCAGTCGGAGTCGCGGGTGGCGCGCAGGATCGCGAGCGTCAGGGCGACAGCGACGGCGACGGTCCCGCCGGCCAGCAGGGACTTGGGCACGTAGGTGGGGCCGTACTTGCGGCGCAGCGCGAACTTCAGTCCGAGCCAGACCACCCGGCCGAGCAGCGAGTAGAACATGGCCGCACCCTACCCACCACGTGGGTCGGGCAGGCACGCGGCCGGTGGGCCGAGGCGAGATGGGGCGCAACGAGCGACGGTGCGGGGCGAGTCGTTTGACTGCCGGAAAACGACAGTCAGACGACTCGGGTGGGGAATCCGCGTTACGGATTCCGTAACTCAGGTTCCGCAGCGCGGGTTCAGTAGCGGTGGCGCGGTTGGCGGGCGATGGCCCGCTCGTAGCGGAAGCCTTCGCCGTCGTCGGCTTCTTCGTAGCCGACGTCCTCCGGGGTGTCTTCGGCGTCGCGGACGTCGCGGAGCCAGTGGGCGCCGGAGAGGTCGGTGCGGCCCGCGGCCTCGTCGAACAGGCGGGCGTTGTCGACGCCGAGGATCTCGGCGGACCGGCGGTGCAACGCGGGCACCGCCAATGCCTCGCGGGGGTCGCCCTCCTGGGCCAAAGACGCCGCGACCAAGCCCTGGACGACGGGTTCGCCGCTCTCCATGCGCACGCCCAAAGCGGCCATGCGTTCGCTGAAGACGAGCAGCAGACCGGCACGGGCGCCGTCGATGGCCTCGCGGAACACGGCCTGGCGGCCCGGCGAGGACTCGCTGAAGGCCCGTACGACGCGCGCGACCTGCTCGTCCTCGGGGCAGGGGATGCGGCTGCGGTAGTAGCTCTCGCCGGGCGGCATGTCCAGCATTCCGAGCAGCTCACGAAGATCCATGGCCCCGGCTAGTCAAGCACGCGCGACGGCGCGACGGTAGTCCAGGCGCGTGCGCAACACTCCACGGGTGCCTGTGAGCGTGTGTGACGTGGGGCCTCGCGACGGCCTCCAGAACGACGACGTGACCCTTGATCCGGCGACGAGAGCGGAGCTCTGCACCCGGCTCGCGGCCACCGGCCTCACCCGCATCGAGGCGGCGAGCTTCGTGCACCCGAAGCTGGTCCCGCAGATGGCCGGCGCGGAGGAGGTCTTCGAGCATCTCCCGCCCGAGGAGGGCGTCGCCTACTCCAGCCTCGTCCTCAACCGCAAGGGCCTGGACCGCGCGCTGCAGACGTCCACGACCGAGATCCACGTCGCCTATCCGGTCACCGAGACGTTCGCCAAGCGCAACCAGAACCAGACGGTCGAGGAAGCCGCGAGCATGGCGGAGGAGATCATCGAGGCGAGCGATCTCAAGACGACCGCCACGATCAGCGTCGCGTTCGGCTGCCCGTTCGAGGGCAAGGTGGACCCAGGCCTGGTGATCGAGCACGCGCACCGGATGGCGGCCGCGGGCGCCGACGAGGTCATCCTGGCCGACACGATCGGCGTCGGCGTTCCGCGGCAGGTCAAGGATCTCGTGCCGCGGGCGCTGCGGGCGGGCAAGCCCGTCGGTCTGCACCTGCACAACACGCGCAACACGGGCTACGCGAACGTCTACGCCGGCCTCGAATCTGGAGCGAGCATCTTCGACGCGTCCGTGGGCGGCCTCGGCGGCTGCCCGTTCGCCCCGCGCGCGACGGGCAACATCGCCACCGAGGACCTGCTCTATCTCCTGCACAACGAGGGTCACGAGACGGGCATCGACCTCGACGCGCTGATCGAGGTCGCACACTGGCTCGCGCAGACGATGGGCAAGGAGCTACCGGGACTCGTGCAACGCGCCGGGAACTTCGCGCTCTAACCGGAAATCGAAGGTCGCCCGGCCGCCCTCGAACGACGTCACGAGCGAGTCGCGCTCCCCGAAGACGGCGTCGCTGTCCAGGTACTCGGACGCGGCGTCGAAGACGTGGGTCGTCAACGCGCGATGTCCAGGAGCCGTGACGATGAAATGGATGTGCGCCGGGCGCCAGGGATGCCGCGCCGTCGCGGCCAGCATGCGTCCGACCGGGCCGTCGTCGGGGATCGGGTACGGCACCGGGCGGATGGTCCGGAACGCGAACCGTCCGTCCTCACCCGTCACGAACCGCCCGCGCAGGTTCTCCGGCGACTGCGCCGGGTCCTGGACGGCGTAGAGCCGGTTCGACGCGTTCTGCCACACGTCGAGCTCGGCGCGCAGCGGCCCGTCCGGCCCGAGCACGCGGCCGGAGATCTCCACCCGCTCCCCGGCGTCCTCGTCGACGAGGGTCGAATCGCCCAGCTCCCGCACCGGCGACCCCGGGACGTACAACGGCCCCAGCACGGTGTGCTCGGTGCCGCCGGGCTCGATCAACGTCTCGACCAGGCTGGAGAGGCCGAGCGTGTCCGACAGCAGGATGAACTCCTGCCGCGTCTCGGTGGTGATGTGGCCGATCGCGGTCAGGAAGTCGATGCCCGCCCGCCACTCCGCGCGGGTGAGCCCGACCTCGGTCGCGAACGCGTGCAGATGCCGGACGGCGGCGTCGGCCAGCTCGCGCGTCCGCGGGTCGGGCGTGTTCGCGAACGCCGCCCGCACCTCGTCGGTCAAGCTCACGCCAGGCTCGCCTTCACCTCGTCCACGCTCATGACGTCACCGTACCGGCCGCTCATGTCCGCCAACGACTGCTCGTGGGCGGCGACGGACCGGTCGCCCACGCACTCGCGCGGGATGATCGGCGCGAACCCGTGCTGCATCGCGTCCACCACCGTCGCGCGCACGCAGCCCGACGTGGACGCACCGCAGACCACCAGCGTGTCGCGCCCCGCGAGCATCGCCGCGAACGGGACGCCGAAGAACGCGCTCGCCCCGGATTTCGCAAGCACCGGCTCGGACTCCAGCCGCCCGAGCCGCGCGTCGATCTCCACCCACCGCGACCCCGGCCGGCACAGCTTCAGCGCCGGAACCTTGCGCAGGAACACGGCCGCCGCGGCCTCCCCCACCTCGTCGTAGACCACCGTCGTGAAGAAGACGGGCACGCCCGCCGACCGCGCCACGTCGAGCACCGACCGTGTCGCACCGAGCACCTCCTCCAGATCACAGGCCAAGGGCGACGACGGGTCCGTGAACCCGTAGTTGAGATCGACGACGACGACCGCGGGGCGGGAGCCGAAGCCCACCGCCCCGCCGAAATCAGCCACGCGCCCTTTCCATCGCCGCCTCCGGGCGCTCGAGCGGCGACCAGCGCAACGGCTTGGCCGGTGACGGTCCGGGCAAACCGGTCTCCGCCTCGGCCCGGGCGATCGCGTCCTCGATCGGCGGCCCGAAGTCGAACGCCAGGGCCTCCCCGCGCTCCGCCCGCTGCCGGTCGCGCTCCGCGGAAGTCGCCGCAGCGTCCCCCACGACCACGCCGTAATTGGCCAGCGCGCCTTCCACGCTGACGAGCCCGAACGACACGTCGCGCTCGACGGCCTCGACCGGCCGGTCCAGCCGGTCCTTCCAGCCGCCGCCGCCCGCCGTGCGGAAGATCAGCATGTCCCCGGGCGCGACCTCGACCTCGTCGCACTTGGACGGCAGCACCTGCTCGCTGCCGTCGACGCGCCGCAGGAGCTTCTCCGAGCGCCCGCCCGGCAGCCCGCCCAGCACGCCCCAGGGCCGCGAGAGCCAGCGGTCGTCGTGGATCGACACGTGCCCCGGCTCCAGGTACACGAAGCGCTTCTCCACGCCGTTGCCGCCACGGTGCAGCCCGGCACCGCCGGAGTCGGTCACCGTCGTGTACCCGTCGACCCGCACGGGGTAATAGGCCTCCAGGTACTCGGTCGGGATGTTCTCGAACAGCGGCCACCACGAGTGCCCGTCCATGCCGTCGCCGATCGGCCGGCCCGGGATGCCGCCGTAGAGGATCTCCATGGCGTAGAAGAACTCACCGTCCTCCTTCCAGCCGCTGTAGAGCATGTAGGGCGAGGTCCCGTAGCCCGCGGCCGTGTTGAGCTCCGGCGCCTGCTTGGTCAGCGCCCCGCCCAAAACATCAAAGAGCCGAGCCAGTCCGTGCGTGCGGCAGCCCAGCGCCGCCGGATAGCGCGGAGCGAGTAGGCAGCCCTCGGGCATCACGACGTGCAGCAGCGGATAGAAGCCGTCGTTGAACAGGATGTCGGGGTCGTTGACCATGATCAGGTAGACCCCGATGAACATCTTGAACATGCCCTCGGAGAGGTAGAAGTTGATCGGCCCGAGCGCCTGGGGATCGGTGCCGGACCAGTCGAACCAGGCCTCCTCCCCCTCGCGCCAGATCGTCAGCTTCATCTTGTACGGGCCGTTGCCGAGTCCGTCGTCGTCGATGTAGTCCTCGAAGGTCTGCTTCTCCTCCGGGATCGCGAGCTGGATGAGCTTGCGCATCGCCTCGTGCGTGCGGTCCAGCAGCGCCTGCAGCGTCGCCAGGTACACGTCCTTGCCGAAGCGCTCGCACAGGCCCATCACGCGCTTCTCGCCCGCGTGGCAGGCGGCGATGATCGCGAACAGGTCCGCCCGGTTCATCTCCGGGAGGCGCATGTTGTTGAGGATGAGCTTCAGGACCGGTTCCTGCACCTCGCCGCGCTCGACGATCTTCAGCGGCGGGATGATCAGGCCCTCTTCGAAGATCGTCGTGGCGCCCGTGGGCAACGAGCCCGGGAGCCGGCCGCCGGCGTCCATCTGGTGCCCGAACTGCGACGCCCACCCGACCAGCTCGTCCTCGAAGAAGATCGGCACCAGCACGAGCCAGTCGTTGGTGTGCGAGATCGAGCCGGAGCACTTGTACGGGTCGGACGTGAGGATCACGTCGCCCGGATACACGCCCTGGTCCCAGTCGGCCATCATCTCGTTGATGTAGGCCCCGAACTGGCCGACGACCATCCGCCCCTGCGGGTCGGTGAGCATCGGGAACTCGTCGTGCTGCTCGCGGATCACCGGCGACATCGCGGACCGGAACAGGACGGCGTCCATCTCGAACCGCGCGTGCCGGAGCGCGTTCTCGATGATGTCGACGGTGACGGGATCGACCTGGAGGTCGGGGATCTCGGCGACTTTCATCTCACGCCTCCGGTCGGATCAGGATGTTGAAGAAGCGGTCGACTTCGGCCGTGTAGCCCTCGAGCACGACGGTGGTGGAGTCGAACTCGGTGATGATCGACGGGCCTGCGATCGTCGCGCCCGGGTGTAGATCGGCGCGGGCGTAGGTGCCGGCGCCGAACGCCTCCGCGCGCGGCTCCTCCTCAGGCAGCTCGGGCTGCGGCCGGTCGCCGGTGCCGACGGCGCGCAGGTTGACGATCTCCGACGCCGTGTTGGGCATCCGGAAGCCGTACAGCTGCTCGTGGAGGTCGTTGAAGGTCTCGTCGAGCCCTTCGCCCCACGGCACCGGGATCTCGTAGCCCTGGCCGCGGTAGCGCATGTCCGCGATGAACTCGATGTGCTGATCGCCGGCGGCGATGCCCTGCGCCTCCATCCACTCCCGCGCGCGAGCTTCCAGCTCTCCGAGGATCGTGTCCGCGTCCTCGACCTCGGCCGTGAGCCGGATGAGCGTCTGCGCGAACTCGTTGCGGAACCCCGCGACCAGATCGCCCAAAGCACAGAGCAGCCCGGGCGACGGCGGGACGATGACCGGGAACGAGCCCATCAGCTCCGCGACGGCATTCGCATGGAGCGGGCCGGCACCGCCGAAGGCGACCAACGCGAACTCGCGCGGATCGTGGCCGCGCTGCACGCTGATCACCCGCAGCGCGCCCGCCATGTTCTCGTTGACGATCCGCAGGATGCCGTCCGCGGCTTCCTCGAGCGGGAGCCCCATGGCCTCCGCGACCTTGCCCACGGCCGCGCGCGCCGCCTCGACGTCGAGCGTCATCTCGCCGCCGATCAGGTCGGCCGGAAGATGGCCCAGGACGACGTTGGCGTCGGTCACGGTCGGCTCCTCGCCGCCCTGGCCGTACGCGGCCGGACCGGGCTCGGCGCCCGCGGACTGCGGGCCGACGCGCAGGGCGCCGGTGAGCTGCGGGACGTGCGCGATCGAGCCGCCGCCGGCGCCGACCGTGTGCACGTCCACGCTCGGGACCTTGATCCGGAACTGGCCGATCGTGGTCTCCCGGCCGATCGTCGGCTCCCCGGCCTGGCACAGCGACACGTCCGTGGAGGTGCCGCCCATGTCGAACGTGAGCACGTTCGGAAAGCCCGCCCGCGCCGCCACGTAGAGCGCACCCGCCACCCCACCCGAAGGGCCGCTCAAGACGCCGTAGACCGGGTTGCGCGCGGCCTCGGCGGGCGTCATCACGCCCGCATCGCTTCGGAGGATGTCGACTTCGGTCTTGACGCCCATGTCCGACAGCGAGGCCTGCAGGCGGTCCACGTACTGCGCCACCTGCGGGCGCACGTAGGAGTTCATGCAAGCGGTCAAGGTCCGTTCGTACTCGCGGAACTCCGGAAGCACGGCGGACGAGATCGTGACCGGGAAGCCGGGGTGCAGCGCCTCCACCAGATCGGCGATCTGCTGCTCGTGCGCGCCGTTGACGTACGAGTTGATGAGGCTGATCGTGAGCGACTCGACGCCGCTGCTCACCAGGTCCTCGATGATCGACTTCACCTGCTCGGTGTCCACCGCGACGAGCGTGTTCCCGCGCGCGTCCATGCGCTCGACCGCCTCGCGCGTGTCGGCGAGCGACGCCGGCGGGTCCGGCTTGACCATGATGATCCACCCCGCGAGCGGACCGGGCGTCTGCGAGCGCGCCAGATGGAGGATCTGGCCGAAGCCCTGCGTCGTGATCAGGCCGACGCGGGCGCCCTTGGACTCGAGCACGGCGTTGGTCGCGACGGTCGTGCCGTGGACGACATTGGCCAGGTCCGCGGGGCTGATACCCGCCTCCTCACAGATGCGGCTCACGCCTTTGAGCACGCCCTGACTCGGGTCGCTCGGCGTCGAGGGCGTCTTCACCCGCCACTGCCGGTGGTCTGAGTCCTCGACGAGGAACAGGTCGGTGAACGTCCCTCCGACGTCCACCCCCAAGCGATACGCCATGCCGTCTCCTTAGATAACGCCGTCATCCGCGAGCTGCTTGCGCTGCTCCGCGGTAACCCCGAGCTCCTCCAGCACTGCGTCCGTGTCGGCCCCCACGGTCCAGCGGGCGGCCTGACGGATCGAACCGGGCGTCCGGCTCAACTTCGGTACGACCCCGGGCACGGTGACCGACCCGTGCACCTCATCCTCGGTCTCCACGAGCAACTCGCGCTCGCGGAAGTACGGGTCCTTGTAGACGTCCTCGGCGGTGTAGACCGGCGCGCACACGACGCCGCCGCCGTTGACGATCTCGTCCAGCTCCTCGGCCGTGTGCTTACAGGCGAACGCGCCGATGATCTCGTCCAGCAGGTCCTCGTGCTCGCCGCGCGCGTGGTGGGTGGCGAAGCGCTCGTCCTCGCCGAGCTCCGGCTGGCCCATGAGCTTCGCCAGCCGCCGCCACAGCGTGTCGTGGTTGGCGGCGATGACGACCCACTTGCCGTCCTTGGAGCAGTAGACGTTGCTCGGCGCGATGCGCGGGAGCCGTGGCCCCGTGGGTTCTCTGACGAAGCCCGTCTTCTCGTACTCGAGCGTGGATGACTCGCTCATGGCGAAGCAGGCGTCGACGATGCTCGCGTCCACGACCTGGCCCTCCGCGCCGTTCTGGCGGGCGATGAGGGCGAGCAGGATGCCCTGGAACGCCGACTGCGCGGCGAGCGTGTCACCGAGGCTGATCCCGCTGCGGGGCGGCGCCTGGTCCGGGTAGCCGTTGATGTGGCGCAGGCCGGAGATGGCCTCGCCGGCGGACGCGAACCCCGGGCGGTCCCGGTAGCGGCCCGTCTGGCCGTAGCCGGACACGCGCGCGTAGATCAGGCCCGGGTTGCGCTCGTGCAGGTCCTCAGGCCCGAGGCCCCACTTCTCCATCGTGCCGGGGCGGAAGTTCTCCAGCACGATGTCGGCGGTGGCCGCGAGCTCAGCGGCGATGCGTTGCCCCTCGGGCTCGCGCAGGTTGAGCGCGACGGAGCGCTTGTTGCGGGCCAGGATCGACCACCACAGGGAGCGGTCGTTGTGGCGCAGGCGGCCCCAGTCGCGCATCGCGTCGCCGATCTCCGGCGCCTCGATCTTGATCACGTCGGCGCCGAAGTCGCCGAGCAGCGTGCCGGTGAACGGGCCGGCGAGCAGCTGTCCGAACTCGATGGCGCGGAGGCCTTTCAGCGGTTCGTCGGCCATGTCTCCTCCAAGAAGGCGATCGCGCCGAGGATGTGCATGCGCATCACGGCCTCGGCCAGTTCGGCATCGCGGGCGTTGAAGGCCGCGACGAGGCGGCGGTGGCACATGAGCGACTCCTCCCGTTGGCGTTCGTCGTGCCAGAAGACGCTGCGGAACGTGCGCGGGATGCCCGTGGCGGCGCGCATCGCGTCGAGCAGGCGCGGGCTGCCCGCGGCCTCGAGGATGATCCGGTGGAACGCCTCGTTGGCGGCCATGTGGTCCTCGGCGTCGCAGAGCGCGTGGAGCGCCTCGATGTCCTGCTCGCTGATGCGCGGCGTGGCGAGCGCGGCGGCGCGCGGCTCGAGCAGCGCGCGGAGCTGGTAGAGGTCGGACAGGTCGTCGCGATCGAAGCTGCGGACGACCGCGCCCCGGTTGGGCTCCACGTCGACCAGGCCCTGCGCCTCGAGCTGCAGCAGCGCCTCGCGGATCGGCGTGCGGGACGTGCCGAAGCGCTGCGCGAGCGCCTCCGCCCGGAGCCGCTCACCCGGCTTCAAGTCCCCTTCGAGGATCGCCTCCTCGAGGAGATCGCGCACCCGTGGTGCCGCCATCTTGCATACGAAATCACGGTTCTCCGGCTCGCGCAAGGCAGAACCGGGCCGTTTTGCATGCAATCAGCGATCGAGGCCAGGCGGTGGCTCGTCCCAGCGGGCGCTGGGAGCGGGCGGCTGCTCGGGCTGAGGCTGAGGTTCCGCGACGGGCTCGGCCAGCTCACGCTTGACGGCACGGCCGATCAGGAACGTGAACCCCGCCACCACGAGCAGGATCAGCGGCACCATGAGGTCCACGCCACCGGTTTGGCTCGCCGCCGGCGGATTGCTCTGCGTGGCGCCCTCGACGCCGCCGCCTCCCCCGGTCGCGGGCGGATCGATTCCACCCCCGGTCGGCTTGTCGGTCTCACCGCCGCCGGAGGAACCGCCGCCCTTGCCGGACCGGCGTTCCGCCGGGGCGGGCTCGGTGGCGAACGTGTCGGTGGAGGTCGTGACCGCGGCGGCCGTGACGGTGCTGGACGTGCCGGTCGCGCACGCGCCGCTGCCGGCGAGCGTCCGCAGCCGGCGCAGCCCGGTGGTCTCGAGCCGGGCGACGCGCTTGACGCTGATGTCGAGCCGCTTGGCGACGCCCGTTCGCGACCGGGCCGGCTGCTTGCCCACGCCGGCGCGCATCGTGAGCACCCGCCGCTGGCCCTGGGAAAGGTCGTCGAGGCAGCCGGTCGCTCGCGCGACCGTCTCGCGCAGGCGCCGCTCCCGCTTGACCGGGCCCGTCTTGCGCAGGTCGGCCTCGTCGAAGGTGGGCACGGCCGGAGCGATCCGCGACGAGGGCCGCCCGGACGATGACTTGGCGCCGCTGCCGCTCGCGGACTTCGTGGCGCCGCTGCCGCTCGTGGCGCCGCTGCCGCCGCCGTTGGTGTTGCCGCCGCCCGAGTTGCCGCCGCCGGCCGCGCTGCCGCCGCCGCTTGAGCCG
>JAPDDQ010000973.1 GCA_027587225.1 Solirubrobacter taibaiensis | reverse complement strand
ATTTGCACTATTTTTTGGAGCGGGAAATTTAATTTTTCCAGCGATGCTTGGTCAATCAGCTGGAGAGAATGTATGGATTGCTAACGCTGGATTTTTAGTAACTGGTGTTGGATTACCATTACTAGGTGTGCTAGCATTTGGTTTTTCAGGTAAAGATGATTTGCAGTCGTTAGCTAGTCGTGCTCACCCAGTGTTTGGGATTGTGTTTACAACAGTTTTATACTTAGCGATTGGTCCGTTATTTGCAATACCGAGAACAGGAAATGTTTCTTATGAAATTGGTCTTAAACCGTTTATGCCAGAAGGAGTAGGTTCTACACCTTTAATTCTTTTCACAATTATATTCTTTAGTATCACTTGTTTTTTTTCGCTAAATCCCGCGAAAATTGTCGATATTGTTGGAAAAATCTTAACACCAATTAAGTTGACTTTCATCGGTATTTTAGTAATCGTTGCTTTTATACATCCGATTGGAGATATGCAAGCACCAGTGGAAGCTT
>JAPDDQ010000972.1 GCA_027587225.1 Solirubrobacter taibaiensis | reverse complement strand
GACTTAAAACGTGTTGTAAACGAAGAAACAGCAGCACTTATGTTAACAAATCCTAATACATTAGGTCTATTCGAAGAAAATATTTTAGAAATGGCAGAAATCGTCCATAATGCAGGCGGTAAATTATACTATGATGGTGCAAACTTAAATGCGGTATTAAGCCAAGCACGCCCAGGAGATATGGGATTTGACGTTGTGCATTTAAACCTTCATAAAACATTTACAGGTCCTCACGGCGGTGGTGGCCCAGGTTCTGGTCCAGTAGGTGTGAAAGCTGATTTAATTCCGTACTTACCAAAACCGATTTTAGAGAAAACGGAAAGTGGTTATCACTTCAACTACGACCGCCCAGAAGCAATTGGTCGTGTGAAACCATTCTATGGTAACTTCGGAATTAACGTTCGTGCATACACGTATATTCGCTCTATGGGTCCAGATGGCTTGCGTGCAGTAACTGAGTATGCTGTATTAAATGCGAACTATATGATGAGAAGATTAGC
>JAPDDQ010000971.1 GCA_027587225.1 Solirubrobacter taibaiensis | reverse complement strand
AATATTCGCCTTGTGCGTTATTATTCGACAGCTTTGGTAGCCATTGGTGTAGTTTTGCATTGCTAACGCAGTAGATACCCGTATTGATCTCTTGGATCTGACGTTGTTCTTCATTGGCATCTTTATGTTCAACAATGGCTTGAACTTTTCCTGCCTGACGAACGATACGACCATAGCCCGTTGGATTTTCGACATCGAGTGTGATCATCCCAATACCAGACTGGCTAGATGCTTCTAGTAATTGTTCAAGAGTACTGAGTCGAACTAAAGGCACATCACCATATAAAATGAGTGAGATACCATCTTGCGGTAAAACTGGTAATGTCATCTGTACAGCATGACCAGTACCTAATTGCTCAGCTTGTTCAACCCATTCAATCTGTTCTTCTGCAAAGCTTTGTTTAACAAGTTCACCGCCATGCCCATAAATGGTAATAATATTTTGGGCGTTGAGTTTTTTTGCGGTTACAATGACGTGTCCCAATAGTGGACGCCCTGCA
>JAPDDQ010000970.1 GCA_027587225.1 Solirubrobacter taibaiensis | reverse complement strand
CAGAAAAAGTAGGGTTCCAAATCATTGCGGAAGAAAATAACGGAAATGGCTTCCGCTGGATTGAAATTGCACCGGCGAAAGAAGCAGGAACAAGCATCGTCCTTCACGATAAAGCGTTAATCGCGAAGATGCAACCTGAACTAAACCTAAATACACCTTCACTTATGTTCTTCTCAAATGACTTAGACCGTCTATATAAAGATCTTTCTGAGAAAAATGTCACAGTTGGACAGGTTGTAGATTTACCTACTGGTAGAGCATTCAACTTTGCTGATAATGAAAATAATTACTTTGCAGTAATGGAACGTAAATAAAAAATAAGCTATCCGAAAAAATCGGATAGCTTATTTCATCTTAAGAAACTTGTTCCACATTCGTTTCTCTATGCTGTATATGACTCGTGATCCAAGCAATTCCACCGGCAACAACGAGATAACATAACAATATTAAAATTTGCATTTGTAATTGCGACCAATCTCCTAAAGAAATAACATCTTGTA
>JAPDDQ010000969.1 GCA_027587225.1 Solirubrobacter taibaiensis | reverse complement strand
TTCAGGGACATAACCTTTTAAAACGTTTTTAATTCCTTTTTTCGGATCTTCTTTCATTTGTTTCAGCATGCGTTGGAATAGTTGCTCACTATTTTCCTCTGGCAATGCATCAATACTCATTTGTATTGTATTCGTTTTAAACTTTTTCAGTGCTTTCACGACGAATTGACTACAGCGAAGAGCAGCAGGTCCAGATAGGCCGAAATGAGTGAAGAGCATGTCCATTTTGTGAGAAATGATAGCCTTTCCTTTCGGGTTTAATACGCTTAAGTTTATATCACGTAAAGCAAGGCCTTGTAATGAGCGGTCACGTATAAACGGCTCGTTTGAAAGGATAGGTACTTCTGTTGGGAATAATTCTGTGATTGTATGACCCGCTTTTTCAGCCCAAGCATATCCGTCTCCAGTAGATCCAGTTTGAGGAACTGATTTTCCGCCAACAGCGATAACGACGTGATTTGTTTCTAACACTTCGCCTGTTTGCAGTATAACTGCTTTCGT
>JAPDDQ010000968.1 GCA_027587225.1 Solirubrobacter taibaiensis | reverse complement strand
GAATGTTAATTGGTTCTTATTTATTTGGATTTATTGCTGATTTATTTGGCCGTATTCGTACAATGGCCTTCACAATCTTACTGTTTTCACTAGCAACCGCACTCATTTATTTCGCAACAGACTACTGGCAATTATTAATTCTGCGCTTTTTAGTTGGAATGGGAGTTGGTGGTGAATTCGGAATCGGAATGGCCATCGTAACAGAAACATGGTCTAAAGAAATGCGCGCTAAAGCGACATCTGTTGTTGCACTTGGATGGCAATTTGGTGTACTGGTTGCTTCACTCCTTCCAGCATTTATTGTCCCGCATTTTGGATGGAGAGCCGTTTTCTTATTTGGATTAATTCCAGCTTTACTAGCTGTCTATGTCCGTAAAAGTTTAAGTGAACCGAAAATATGGGAGCAAAAACAACGCTACAAAAAGGAACTATTGCAAAAAGAAGCTGCAGGTAAATTAACAACTACTGAAGCAGCTTCAGTAGTTGTTAATTTACCTGCAG
>JAPDDQ010000093.1 GCA_027587225.1 Solirubrobacter taibaiensis | reverse complement strand
GGTGACGGCGACGTCGAGCCTGGCGTCGTCGAAGCTGACGGTCTCTGACCCCAGCTCCACGGCGACGGGCCATCTGGTCAACGGCACGCTGCCGATGCCGCAGGCGCTGAAGGTCGGCGTCGTCGGCGGGGCCCTGGGTGCGTTGGGCGGCTCGGCCGCTCCGACGCTGCTGAAGACGTGGGCGCATCCGCTCGCGAACGAGGCGATCCAGCTGCAGTTCCGGCAGTCCGTGGCTGCCAATGACGCCCTGCTCGTGGGCGACTACAGCAAGCGCGTGACGCTGACTCTGTCGGCCACCACGCCGTAGGAATGGGTCGGCCCCGTCCCGCCACCGTGCGGGGCGGGGCCGGTAGCGGTGCCCACAGGGGGTCGGTGCGATCGCGCCGGCCCCCGGGCGCGGACGAGCTCGCGCGAACCCCCTGCGTGCCGGGTCATTGGTCAGTTGACGTTGCTCTGCAACACCAATCGACCACTCGCCGCGCTTGTGAGCGGCGACGCGCCACCCAGGCACGCGCGTGGCGACTTTGTCGGCCTGAGCCCGACAAACTCGCACCTCGCGCGGCAAGGACCGTCCCTCGGCGTGAAAAGACGTGAACGCCTGGGCGTTCACGCAGTGCGGGGCACCCGCCTCACCCGCAATCAGCACGCCCGCCCCGACGGGTCAAGAAACCCGTGACGACCGCGGGTCCCGCCCCGCGGTTGCGGGCACGGGTTTCTTGACGCGGCGCCCGTGGGTGTGCTCGCCGTTCGCGCCGCCGGCGCCCCTCCGCCGTCGCGCGCGGCGTGTCGTACCATTCGTCGGGTCGCGCCGTTGGGACCGGAGCGGAACGTCCGCAACACCCGATCTGCCGATTCGGGCCGAACGCCCGGAGGCGGCGGCTATACTGCGACGCCGGTTATGCCCAAGATGAAGTCGCACTCCGGCGCCAAGAAGCGCTTTAAGGTGACCGGCACCGGTAAGGTGCTGGCCCGTCACTCCTTCTCCAGCCACATCCTCGAGAAGAAGTCACCCAAGCGCAAGCGGCACATGGCGCTGGCGATCGTACTCGTCAAGGGTGACGCGTCCCGTGCAAAGACGATGCTGAACGGGAACGGTCGATGACTCGCGTCAAGCGTTCAGTTCACGCCAAGAAGAAGCGTCGTGCGGTCCTAGAGCGCACGAAGGGCTTCCGCGGCGAGGCGAACTCGAACTACAAGCGCGCCAAGGAAGCGATGTACAAGGCGGACGCGTATGCGTACCGCGATCGTCGCAACCGCAAGCGTGACTTCCGTCGCCTGTGGATCACCCGCATCAACGCGGCTGCCCGTCAAGAGGGCATGTCCTACGGCACGTTCATCCACGGTCTGTCGCTGGCCGGCGTCGAGCTGGACCGCAAGGTCCTGGCTGACATCGCCGTGCGCGACCCCGAGACCTTCCGCCGATTCGTCGACCGCGCCCGCGAGGCCTCGGCGGCCTAGGCAACCCCTGATACCGCCGAGCCTTACTTAGGGCGCCCCTCCAATCGGAGCGGCGCCCTTTTTTGTTCCCATGGAAGAAATCAAGAGCCCCCACAACGAATCCCTCAAAGAAGTCCGCAAGCTCGCCGGCAAGAAGTGGCGGGACAAGCTGGGCTCCTTTGTCGCTGAAGGCGAAGACCTGCTGGAGGCCGCGGACGCCGCCGGCTGGCACGCCAGCGCGCGGTTCGTCACGTCCGACTCCGGCTTGGAGGGCATCCCGGTCGCCTCGCACGTGATGCCGTCGGTGTCCCAGCTGGGTTCAGGGACCCGGGCGATCGGCGTCTACCCGATCCGCTGGGCTGAGCCCGTCGGCCCGCTCTGCATCGCGCTGTGGGGCGTGGGGGACCCGGGCAACGTCGGCACGATCATCCGCAGCGCGCTCGCGTTCGGCGCGAGCTCCGTCGCGCTCGGCCCCGGCTGCGCCGACCCGTGGTCGCACAAGGCCGTGCGCGCCTCGATGGGCGCGATCTTCTCCGTCCCGGTCGCGAAGGTCCGCACCCCGCAGGAGCTGCCGGGCCGCAAGATCGCGCTCGTCGCGCGCGAGGGCTCGCCGCTGAAGCCCGTCGAAGGCGACGTCACGCTGCTGGTGGGCGCCGAACGCGAAGGCCTGCCCATCCAGGTCACCTCCGCGTGCGAGGCCGTTGCCCACATCCCGATCGCCCACGCCGACTCTTTGAACGCCGCCATGGCGGCCACCGTCGCTGTCTACGAGCTAACCCGGGCCCGATGATCAATACCGACAGCCCTGCCGCGGCACATCCGCCGCACCTCGCGCCACTCACTCGGCTCGCGTGCCAGAGGCACGCCACGCTCGAGCGTGCGGCCCGAGGCACTGGCGGCTGCACCACGTCAGGCCCGCCGACCATTGATCACCGAACCCTTAGGATCACGCGCCCATGAGCACAGCCACCGCCGACCGGATCGCGCAGCTGCGGGCCGAGGGTGAGGCCGCGGTCGCCGCCGCCGCCTCCACCTCGGACCTCGAGGAGATCCGTGTGCGCTTCCTCGGCCGTAAAGCCGAGCTCCCGAACCTGCTCAGAGACGTCGGCAAGCTCCCACCGGAGGAGCGAGGGCCGGTCGGCAAGGGCGCCAACCAAGCGCGCCAGGCGCTGCAGGCCGCGGTGGACTCGCGCCAGGCCGAGCTGGAGGCCGTCGAGCTCGAGCAGCAGCTGGCCGCCGACGTCGTGGACGTCACGCTCCCGGGCACCCCGGTCGTGCCGGCGGGGCACCTGCACATCCTCACCGCAACGCGGCGCGAGATCGAGGACGTGTTCGTCGGACTGGGCTTCTCCGTGGTCGAGGGCCCGGAGATCGACCTCGCCTACTACAACTTCGACGCGCTCAACCACGACGTGAACCACCCGGCCCGCAGCGAGGCCGACACGTTCTACGTCGCGGACGACGTCGTCCTGCGCACGCAGACGAGCCCGATGCAGGTCCGCCAGATGGAGCTGCAGGCGCCGCCGCTGTACATCATCGTCCCGGGTCGCGTCTACCGGCCCGACAACGACGCGACGCACACGCCGCAGTTCCACCAGGTCGAGGGCCTGGCCGTCGACGAGGACCTGACGCTGGGCGACCTGCAGGGCACGCTGCTCGCGTTCGCCCGCGCGATCTTCGGCGACGACCGCGAAGTCCGCCTGCGCCCGCACTTCTTCCCGTTCACCGAGCCGTCGGTGGAGCTGGACGTGTCCTGCTTCAACTGCAAGCAGGGCTTCCTCCGGGACGGCTCGCGCTGCCCGCTGTGCAAGGGCACGGCCTGGATCGAGATCCTCGGCGCCGGCATGGTGGACCCGAACCTGTACGGCTACGTGGCGTCCTCCGGCTACGACCCCGAGAAGCACCAGGGGTTCGCGTGGGGCATGGGCATCGAGCGGATCGCCTTCCTCAAGCACGGCGTGCCCGACCTGCGCATGTTCTTCGAGAACGACCTTCGACTGCTGGAGCAATTCGGATGAGGCTGCCCCTGTTCTGGTTGACGGACTACGTCGACCCCGGCATGGAGGCCTCCAAGCTGGCCAGCCGCCTCGCGATGACCGGCACCGAGGTCGACCGCGTGCACACGCACGGCGTCACCGCGCTCGACAACTTCGTCGTCGGGCGCGTGCTCGAGCGCGAGCAGCACCCCGACGCCGACCGCCTCTCCGTCTGCCAGGTCGCGGTCGGCGAGGGCGACGTGTCCACGATCGTGTGCGGCGCGCCGAACGTCGCCGCCGGCCAGACCGTGGGCGTCGCGCTTCCGGGCGCGGTCATGCCCGACGGCACCAAGCTCAAGAAGGCCAAGCTCCGCGGCGTCCCGTCCAACGGCATGATCCTGGCCGAGGACGAGGTCTCGATCGGCATGGACCACGCCGGGATCATGGTCCTCGACGACGACCTGCTGCCCGGCACGCCGCTCGCGGACGTGCTGCCGATCGCGACCGACGTGCTCGAGCTCGAGATCACGCCGAACCGCCCGGACTGCCTCAGCGTGTACGGCGTCGCGCGCGAGGTGCACGCGGCCACCGGCCAGCCGCTGAACCCGCCGCCGTGGGAGACCGACCCCGGTACGCCCGGGCCCGTCGAGGGCGTGACGATCGAGGTCCAGGACGCGGAGTTCTGCCCGCGCTTCACCGCGCGCCTGTTCGAGGACGTCAAGCTCGGCCCGTCGCCGCGCTGGCTGAAGGCGCGCCTGATGGCCGCCGGGCAGCGCCCGATCAACAACGTCGTGGACATCACGAACTACGTGATGCTGCTCACCGGCCAGCCGCTGCACGCGTTCGACTTCGACCTCGTCGCCGGCGGGAAGCTCGTCATCCGGCGCGCCCAGGACGGCGAGAAGATGTTCACGCTCGACGACCAGGAGCGCACGCTCGACAGCACGATGTTCGTGATCGACGACGCCGACGGCCCCACGTCGATCGCCGGGATCATGGGCGGCCAGCGCTCCGAGGTCCAGGACACCACCACCCGCGTCCTGATGGAGGCGGCGAACTGGAACGGCCCGATCCTGCAGCGCACGTCGCAGAAGCTCGGCCTGCGCAGCGAGGCCTCCGGGCGGTTCGAGAAGGGCCTGCCGCCCGAGCAGGCGATGTGGGGCACGATCGTCGCCACCCAGCTCATGCTCGAGCTCACGGGCGCGCGCCTGGTCGACGGCACGATCGACATCGGCGGGCCCGGCCCGGACCCGATCACCCTGCAACTGCGCGACGAGAAGGTCACGCGCCTGCTCGGCACGCAGGTGCCGATGAACGAGCAGCGCGACATCCTCGAGCGTCTGGACTTCGGCGTCCACGACTCTGGCGACGGCCTCGACGTGACCGTCCCGGCGTTCCGCCGCAACGACGTCACGCGCGAAGTGGACCTGATCGAGGAGGTCGCGCGCCTGTGGGGGCTGGAGAAGCTCCCGGCGACGATCCCCGGCCACGGCCTCAGCGCCCGACTCACGGTCGAGCAGCGCCTGCGCCGCCGCGCGAGCGACGCGCTCGTGGGCGCGGGCTTCAGCGAGGCGATCGGCTGGAGCTTCCAGTCGCCGTCGCTCGCCCGCGCGCTGCGGATCGACGCGCCCGCCGTGGTGCTGCGCAACCCGCTGTCGGAGGACCTGAGCGAGATGCGCACGACGCTGCTCGGCTCGCTGCTGAACAGCGTCCGCCACAACACGGCGCGTGGGGCGGAGGACGTGCGGCTGTTCGAGGAGGGCTCGGTCTACTTCGACCGCCCGCACCGGCGCGAGCCGACGGCCGCCGAGGCGCGCTCGACGCCGCTCCCGGACGAGCGCATGCACCTCGCCGCGCTGCTGACCGGCAAGCTCCGGCCCGCCTCCTGGGGTGAGAACGCGCCGCCGAGCGCCGACTTCTTCGCCGCCAAGGGCGTGCTGGAGACGGTGCTGGGCGCGTTGCGGGTCCCGTTCACCGTCGTCCGCGGCTCCGATCCGTTCCTGCACCCGGGCCGCGCGGCGCGCGTGCTGGTCAACGGCGAGGACGCCGGCTGGCTCGGCGAGATCCACCCGGGCGTCGCCGAGGAGTTCGACCTCGGGCGCGTCGCGGGCTTCGAGCTGGACTTCAGCGCCGTGCTCCCGCACGCCGACGTCGTCCCGAGCTACCAGGACCTCACGAGCTTCCCGGCGATCCGCCAGGACCTCGCGTTCTGGGTGCCCGCCGACCGGACGGCCTCCGACCTCGTCGAAGTGGTCAAGGGCGCCGGCGGCAAGCTGCTCAAGGACGTGGCCGTGTTCGACGTCTTCCGCCGCGAAGGGCAGACGTCGCTCGGCGTGCGCCTGGAGTTCCGCGCGGGCGACCGCACGTTGACGGACGAGGAGATCGCGCCGCAGCGCGCCAAGATCGTGAAGGCGGTGGCGGAAAAGCTCGAGGGTGAGCTGCGTGGCTAGCGTCTCCGTCCTGGGCGCCGCGGGCTACGCGGGCGCCATCGCTGCTCAGCTGCTGTATAAGCACCCGTTCTTCGAGCTCGCGCACGTGACGGCGCGCGGCGAGGCCGGCCAGCGGCTCGACGACGTGCACCCCAAGACGCGGGTGCCGCTGGCACTCGAGCTGTACTCCGACCAGACCGCCGATGCGGCGGTCGTCGCCTACCCGCACGGGGCGGCGGCGCCCGTCGTGGCCGAGCTGCGGGCGCGGGGCGTGCGCGTGGTGGACCTGAGTGCCGACTTCCGGCTTCGTGACCGGACCACGTACGACGACTGGTACGGCGAGCACAAGGCGCCCGAGATCTTCGGGCAGGGCGTCTACGGCCTGCCGGAGCTCACGCGCGAGGCCGTCAAGGACGCCGACCTGGTCGCCAACCCGGGCTGCTACCCGACCGCGGCGCTGCTCGGGCTGGCGCCGTTGGCGAAGGCCGGGCTGATCGGCGACGTCGTCATCGACGGCAAGTCCGGCGTGTCCGGCGCGGGCCGCGGCGCAACCGCCACCACGCACTTCATCTCCGCCGACGAGAACGTCTCGCCCTACAAGATCGAGGGGCACCGGCACACGCCGGAGATCGAGCAGGAGCTGTCCGCGCTCGGCAACGACGTGACGGTGACGTTCACGCCGCATCTGCTGCCGCTGGCGCAGGGCGAGCTGGTCACCTCCTACGTCACGCCCACGCGCGACGTGGACGCCGACGAGATCTCCGAGCTGTTCGACGACCTGTACGCGGCGGAGCCGTTCATCGAGCTGCGCCGCGGGCCGGTGGGCGTGATCGACGTGCGCGACACCAACTACGCGCGGCTGTCGTGGCATCACGACCCGCGCACGAACCGCGTGATCGTGTTCGCGGCGATCGACAACCTGTGGAAGGGCGCTGCGTCCCAGGCGGTGCAGAACCTGAACCTGATGTTCGGACGGCCCGAAACCGAGGGACTGCGATGAGCTCACGCTGGCTGGAAGTGCCCGGTCACGTCACCGAGAACCCCGGCGATCTCCCCAAGGCCTTCCGCGCCGCGGGCGTGGCGGCGGGCATCAAGCCCAGTGGTGGGATGGACGTCGGGCTGCTGGTGTGCTCGGAGCCCGACTGCGTGAGCGCGACGCGCTTCACGCGCTCCGGGATCCTGGCCGCGCCGGTCGTGCTGACCAAGACGCGGGCGCGCCAGGACGCGATCCGCGTCGTCATCGTCAACTCCGGCAACGCCAACGCCGCCACGGGCAACCGCGGCTTCGAGCAGGCGGCGCGCACCCAGGGCGCGGCCGCGATGGCCGGCGGCGTCCGCGAGGACCAGGTGGCGGTGGCCTCCACCGGCGTGATCGGCGTGCAGCTCGACGCCGGCGACATCATCCGGGGCATCGTGCGGGCGCGCGGGGACCTGCGCGAGTACGGGCACGGCGACTTCTCCGAGTCGATCCAGACCACGGACAAGTTCCCCAAGGAGGTCGAGGTCGACGTCGCGTTGCCGTCCGGCACGGTGCGGCTGACGGCGCAGGCCAAGGGCGCCGGGATGATCTCCCCGAACTTCGCGACGATGCTCTGCTTCGTGCAGACGGACGCGAAGCTCGAGGCGGGCTTTGCCGACCTGCTGCTCGGGCTGTGCGTGGAGCGCTCGTTCGATCGGATCTCCGTCGACGGGCAGCTCTCCACCAACGACACGGTGATCTTCCAGGCGTCCGGTGCCTCGGGTGTGGCGGTGGCGGCCGAGAGTGAGGACGCGACGAAGTTCGGCGAGGCGCTGGACTGGGCGCTGCGCAAGCTCGCGCTGGACATCGTGCGCGACGGCGAGGGATCCAAGCGGATCGGCCGCGTGGTGGTTCGCGGCGGGTCGGACAACGTGGTCGAGACCGTCGCGCGGGCGATCGCGAACTCGCCGCTGGTGAAGGCCGCGCTGCACGGCGGGGACCCGAACTGGGGCCGGATCGTGCAGGCCGTTGGCGGCGTGCTGACCGACACCGCACCGCTCGCGGTCGACGTGTTCATCGAGAACGTGCAGGTCTGCGCAGCCGGCATGGCGATCCCGTTCGACGTCGCCGCGCTGGCCGAGGCGGTCGGCGGCGACGAGGTCGAGTACGACGTCGTGCTCCCGGGCAGCGGCGCCGAGACCGAGGTCTTCTTCTCCGACCTCTCGCACGAGTACGTGACCATCAACGCGGACTACACGACGTGATGAGAGACGTCGGGACACTCCTGGAGGCGCTCCCGTACATCCGGGAGTTCCACGGCAAGACCGTCGTCATCAAGTACGGCGGCGCGGCCATGACCGACCCGGCGCTGCGCGAGGACTTCGCGCGCGACGTCGTGATCCTCAAGTACGTCGGGCTCAACCCGATCATCGTCCACGGCGGCGGGCCGGACATCACCGCCTACATGAAGCGTCTGGACATGCCGGTCGAGTTCATCGGCGGCCTGCGGGTCAGCGACGCCGACACCGTCGAGATCGCGAAGATGGTCCTGGTCGGCAAGGTCAACAAGGACATCGTCTCCCGCATCAACCGCCACGGGCAGCCCGCCGTGGGGCTCTCGGGCGACGACGGCCAGCTCTTCCGCGTCTCCACCATGCTCGGGCCGCTCGGCGAGGACATCGGCTACGTGGGCAAGATCGACCGCGTCGACATCGGCGTGATCAACCACATCGCCGAGGACTACATCCCGGTCATCGCGTCGGTCGGCGCCGACCGGGACGGGCGCTCGCACAACGTCAACGCCGACGAGGCGGCGGGCGCGATCGCCCGCGCCATGGGGGCGTACAAGGTCATGTTCCTCACGGACGTGCCCGGGTGGCTGCGCGATCCCGCCGATCCCACGAGCGTGATCTCGGAGGCCGGGGCGGACGAGGTGGAAGAGGCGCTGTCGTCGATGCAGGGCGGGATGCGCCCGAAGCTGCAGGCCTGCATCGAGGCCATCCACGGCGGCGTCACCTACGCACACATCATCGACGGGCGGCTGCCGCACTCGCTGCTGCTCGAGCTGTTCACGGACGCCGGCATCGGGACGAAAGTGAGGCCGGCGACGTGAGCCTGGCGAATACGTACGCGCGATATCCGGTCGAGTTCGTCGGCGGGTCCGGCGTGTGGCTGACCGACGCGCAGGGAGACTCCTACCTGGACTTCCTGAGCGGGATCGCGGTCAACAACCTCGGTCACTGCCACCCGCGGGTGGTGGAGGCGGTGCAGCTGCAGGTCGCGCGCCTGATGCACGTCTCCAACCTGTTCTACAACGAGCCGAACGTCACCCTCGCCGCCCGGCTGTGCGACCGCTCGTTCGGCGAGAGCGTGTTCTTCTGCAACTCCGGGGCGGAGGCCAACGAAGCCGCGATCAAGCTCGTGCGCAAGCACCGGCCGCGCGGCGATCTCGTGGTGGCCTTGAACGGGTTCCACGGGCGTACGTACGGAGCGCTGTCGGCGACTCCGCAGGAGTCCAAGCAAGCCCCGTTCGCACCGCTGGTGCCCGGCTTCCGGGCCGTGGACGCTTGGGAAGTGGCGGCCGCGGTCGACGAGAACACCGCCGCCGTGCTGATCGAACCGATCCAGGGCGAGTCCGGCGTGAACGTGTTCTCGGCCGAGCTGCTGGCTTCGATCCGCGCCGCGTGCGACGAGGTCGGCGCCGCGCTGGTGTTCGACGAGGTGCAGACCGGCATGGGGCGGACCGGCTCACTGTGGGCCTACGAGCAGCTGGGTGTGGTTCCGGACGCGATGACGCTCGCGAAGGGCCTGGGCGGTGGGCTACCGATTGGTGCGCTCGTTATCGGCCCCAAGCTGCAGTCCACGTTCGCCCCGGGCGACCACGGCTCGACCTTCGCGGGCGGCCCCGTCGTCAGCGCGGCGGCCAACGTCGCGCTGGACATCATCGACGACGAGGCGTTCCTCGCACGCGTGCGCGACGCCGGCGAGCGGCTCCTGGAACGGCTCCGTGAGCTACCCAGCGTGGTTTCCGCGCGCGGACGAGGCCTGATGGTGGCGGTCGAGGTCGACGGTCCTGCACCCGAGATCGCCAAGCGCGCGCTGCTCGAGCAGAAGCTGATCATCAACGCGACGGGGCCGACGACGCTGCGCTTCCTGCCGCCGTTGATCGTGTCGGATGCGGAGATCGACGAAGCGCTCGTACGCTTGGATAACGCCATTTCCTGACCGCTCTGGTTTGGCGAAGATCGCGCCCCGGTACCCAGCGTGATGACGTGCGGATCCGGGGCGTATTCCTTGTAGGTGGAGCGACGATCGCGATCGCCGCTCCCGCGTTCGCGCAGATCCCCGATCCGACCAAGAACCTGCCCTCGGTCCCGGTGCCGTCGGTGGTGCCGGTGCCGACCGTGCAAGTCCCGGTCCCGACCGTCCAGGTCCCGGTGCCCACAGTGCAGGTCCCCGTTCCGGTGCCGACGGTCCAGGTGCCGGTCCCGGTGCCCAAGGTGCCGGTTCCGACCGCCCCGCCCCCCGCTGGTGGGGGCGACGGTGGCGCGGGCGGTGACGGCGGGAGCGGTTCGCCCGGCAGCGGCGGCAGCGCGGGCGGCGGCGGCAGCGGATCGAGCGGTGGCGCGGGTGGCAGCGGCGCGGGCGGCAGCGGCGGCGG
>JAPDDQ010000967.1 GCA_027587225.1 Solirubrobacter taibaiensis | reverse complement strand
TACTTATACAACTTTTTTCATTTTCGCTTCTTTTACCATTTCAACAAAGTATGCTGTTACACGATGATCATCTGTTAATTCCGGATGGAATGAAGCAGCTAAAAACTGATTTTGTCTTACCGCTACCATTCGGTCACCATGTTTAGAAAGCACTTCAACATTATCAGCTACTTCTACAACATACGGCGCACGGATAAATACACCAACGAAGTCTTCACCCACGCCTTCAATTGAAAGCGCAGCCTCAAAACTATCCTTTTGGCGTCCGAACGCATTACGCTCAACTGTAATATCCATAGCCCCAATATGTGCTTCTTCATAGCCAATAAGTGTTTTCGCAAGAAGAATCATCCCTGCACATGTACCAAACATTGGTTTACCAGACTTTGCAAATGTATGAAGTGGTTCCATGAAAGCATACTTATCAATAAGACGGCGCATTGTTGTACTTTCACCGCCCGGTAAAATAAGACCATCAATCTCTCCAAGTTGCTCTATACG
>JAPDDQ010000966.1 GCA_027587225.1 Solirubrobacter taibaiensis | reverse complement strand
AAGTAATCCATTCCATGCAATAAACTCCGCTATTCGAAGCAGGTGTCAAATTTTCGAATTACACGCACTAACAGAAGAAGATATTTTAATTGGGTTAAAAAGAGCTTTAGAAGATAAAGAAAAAGGGCTTGGAGAATATGCAGTAACGGTAACAGATGAAGCACTACATCACTTTGCAAACGCCTCTGGTGGTGATATGCGTTCCGCTTATAACGCACTTGAGCTTGCTGTATTATCTAGCTTTACTACAGACGATCAAGCGGCTGAAATCACACTCGAGATTGCAGAAGAATGCTTACAAAAGAAGAGCTTCGTCCACGACAAAGGCGGCGATGCTCATTATGATGTATTATCAGCATTTCAAAAATCAGTGCGCGGAAGTGATGTAAATGCAGCACTCCATTATTTAGCACGCCTTATTGAAGCAGGTGATTTACAAAGCATTGGCAGACGCCTTCTTATTATGGCTTATGAAGATATTGGACTTGCTAGCCCACAAGC
>JAPDDQ010000965.1 GCA_027587225.1 Solirubrobacter taibaiensis | reverse complement strand
GCCATACTTTTCTGTGCAGCGTAATGCTCAGGGTGACCTAGAAAAAGTCTTTTTCCGTAAAAAATTAATCGCAGATAATACGAATCAAGTTACAACTAGCAAAAGGAAATGTGTCCTCGTTGCAACAGGGCCATCAGTAAAGAACATTGACCATAACTTTTTTAATAATCCAGAATATGATTTCATCGGAGTAAATGGTGCAATTTCATTAGATTATATTCATTTCAAATATTATGTAATTATCGATCACAACTTTACGGGTAATCGTCTTGACCTCGTGATGAAAGTCTTGCAGAGTGATTGTACCCTTTTTACAACACCAAGATGCCTTGATGTAATCTTGAGAAGAATTCATCCTAATACAATTAAATGCTCCATCAGAGTGATCGAAACCATTTCACAAGATAAAACGATTGATTTATTTATGGGTAAACAGACGCCTGTTGATCCATCTCAATCTTATTTTCATTTATATGGTCAGTTCGGTTTCTCTACCAATAT
>JAPDDQ010000964.1 GCA_027587225.1 Solirubrobacter taibaiensis | reverse complement strand
TGCAGTCATTTCTTGCACTAAATCAAATTGAGGAATTAATTCTTCTGGTGGCGCTGCACGATTTGCTTTATAATTCGAGAACGATTCTGTTCTAAATGTCGTACTTCCCATATCCCAGCATGTAACGATATGTGTTGGTTCGATCGCTTGCGTAGCTGTTAACAAGTGTTTCATATAACCATGAATCCCGTTCGTAGGGGTTCCATCTTGTCGTTTCATAAATTGTCCGTAGACACTTGTTGCGTAAAAAGCACGAAATAATAGTGCCATACCATCAACTAATAATACTTTTTTCATAATTGCTCTCCTATTAAAAAAATAATAACCTCACGTTATCACGTAAGGTTATATAAATAGATTACCATTCTACGTTTTTGCTCAACTTTGTCTATTATACATTGTTTTTGTATATTTAGCACCATTAACACATTAAGACGTTCTACTACAACAAGTATGCAATATGCCTGAATACGTATTTTTTCCAGTAGAAACAACGATAGC
>JAPDDQ010000963.1 GCA_027587225.1 Solirubrobacter taibaiensis | reverse complement strand
CGGCGGGGGCATGTATTTCGGGTATCGAAGGAACCGCGACAGTTACTCTTGATGATAATACCCACATAAAATAATCACTCCTAAGTTGTGATAATAAATTAGTATATTCTTTTCACACGTATAAAGGTACATATATAGGACTTTCGTTTAAAATATGCGTACAAAGTCTTAAGACTAATGTAAGCTGATGGTGGACTATTTAATATGAAAAGATACGTCTATTTGCGGAGGGAAAAGAGATAAAAAAAATATACAATGAGGGTGTTAATCGTAATATTTTACGAGTGTATGGAGGTATTTTTATGGAACGATTATGGACGAAATCATTTATTCAAATGACTTTCGCAATGTTATTTTTATTTACAGGATTTTATTTACTTCTTCCAACACTCCCGCTCTTTATTAAAGAGATAGGTGGCAATGAATCGCAAGTTGGACCCATGATGGGAATGTTTACAATAGCTGCTGTTGTAATAGGTCCGATTATTGGAGCAATGTTAG
>JAPDDQ010000962.1 GCA_027587225.1 Solirubrobacter taibaiensis | reverse complement strand
GATGAACTGCGATCCCTTTATACTACTGGAAAGTTAAATTTCCCGACAATACTGGTTGGGACAAAGAAGCTGAGAAACCCCAAGTTCAAGGACCTTGACAGGTGGTTGGAAGCTTCAATGAAATAATGAGTTTTTTTGAATTATTAATAACTTAATAAGCAGTAAGATCAATGATTACAGCAATTTTCCGCAGTTGTGTTACCAAGAAACATGCTGCGGAGTTTTAGCAAAGATACTTCATCAAGCTGGTGTTGGAAAACGTGGTCTTATCGTCGTTTGCACGGCGTGAGGAATGGGAGTGGCTTCAATTTTTGAAAGTTAGGTGAAAAATATGTCGGATCTAAAAATGAATAAAGAAGACGGTGTTGAAAGCTATGAATTTGCAACCCCTGAAGCAATCGAAGAAGCATTGAAAATCGGGAAGCTTAGTCAAACGGTTTTCGGCATGGGTTGCTTTTGGGGACCGGATTCTAATTTTGGAGGGACGCAGGGAGTAGTGCAA
>JAPDDQ010000961.1 GCA_027587225.1 Solirubrobacter taibaiensis | reverse complement strand
ATGCCTGAGAATGTAAATGCATTAGCTCCACAGATCATTATCGGTGCGCAAATCATCCAAACTGCTGGTGTTGCGTTAGGTATGAAACTACGTGGTAAAAAATCTGTTGCAATTACTTACACTGGTGACGGTGGTGCTTCACAAGGTGACTTCTACGAAGGTATGAACTTTGCAGGTGCATTCAAAGCTCCAGCAATCTTCGTTGTTCAAAACAACCGTTATGCAATCTCTACTCCAGTAGAAAAGCAATCTGCAGCTAAAACTGTAGCACAAAAAGCAGTAGCAGCAGGTATTTACGGAATTCAAGTAGACGGTATGGATCCATTAGCTGTATACGCAGCAACTGCTTTCGCTCGTGAGCGCGCAGTAAATGGCGAAGGCCCTACTTTAATCGAGACTTTAACATTCCGTTACGGTCCACATACAATGGCTGGTGATGACCCAACTCGTTACCGTACAAAAGATATCGAAAACGAATGGGAACAAAAAGACCCAATCGTAC
>JAPDDQ010000960.1 GCA_027587225.1 Solirubrobacter taibaiensis | reverse complement strand
CTTGCATTCATTGTCTTTCCTATAAAAAGAAAGCAAGCATTGTTCCAATCCATTCCTTTCCTCTATTGATAAGAGAAGTCGGGTTTACATCGCTATAGGAAAGTACGGATGCATTTTCTAGATCTTCATGGAATTTATTTTTTACTGTTTGAATGAAATGTTTATTATATAACAGGCAGTTTATTTCATGGTTAATATATAAACTTCTCATATCAAAATTTGCTGTTCCGATATCGCAAATATCATCGTCTACTATAATAATTTTGGCGTGAAAAAAACCTTGTTGAAATGCATAAATATTGCAACCAGCCTGTATTAATTTTCGGCAGTACGGAAATTTGGCTTCTCGAACAAGAGGGTGATCAGCTTTTTCTGGAACAAGGATTGTGATTTGAACCCCTCTTTCTCTTGCTTTTAATAAGGCATGCATAATTTTTTTTCCAGGAAGGAAATATGGTGTACCGGTACAGATTTCTTTTTTTGCCCCCTTAATTAAATGTAA
>JAPDDQ010000959.1 GCA_027587225.1 Solirubrobacter taibaiensis | reverse complement strand
GACCTCACGTGGACTAAATGGCTTTACAATATAATCATCTGTTCCAACTTCAAATCCTTGTACTCTATTTAGTTCTTCACCTTTTGCTGTCAGCATAATAATTGGTGTCGCTTTCTTCTCACGAACCCCTTTACATACTTCAATGCCATCTTTACCAGGCATCATAAGATCTAATAAGATTAAATCGTAATCATTTTGCAACGCCATTTCTAAAGCTGTATCACCATTATCTGCTTCTTCAATCGTATATTGTTCTCTTTCTAAGTACATTTTCAATAAACGACGAATACGATCCTCATCATCTACAATTAAAATTCTTGATTCATTTTCCATCTCTACCCGCTGCGCACTCTCACCTCAGCGGTTCACACCTACCCTTCTTTAACTATTATGTTGCGCTATTCTCGTTTATTTAAGCAATCTTCTAAATGTTTCACTTCCCATATTATGCTTCACAAGAATAATAAATTTTGTTCAATTTTTTTCCAAAACTATGTACTTT
>JAPDDQ010000958.1 GCA_027587225.1 Solirubrobacter taibaiensis | reverse complement strand
ATTCTTATTGTAGACTGGTTGCAAATGTTAAAAGATAAAGGACAGCCTGTTTTATTTATCGGTAACGATGTTAAATTGCATAAAGAAACAATTATAGAACATTTAGGTGATCAAGCTGTATTCGCTCCATTTACTAAAAATAACCCAAGACCAAGCGAGCTAGCATTCTTAGGATTACAAAAAGAAGAACAAGATGTGCATACGTTTGTTCCAAGCTATCTTCGTTTAGCTGAAGCTGAAACAAAGTGGTTAGAAAGTCAAAACAAGTAGGAGCTTGCAGAAGATGGATATGATATTTAGAAAGATGGAGCTTGATGATATTGCTCAAATTGTAGCTATTGAAGAAGCGTCTTTTTCAACTCCTTGGACTGCAGATGCCTTTCACCGTGAATTAACGATGAATGAACATGCACATTATATTGTGTTAGAAAAAGATGGTCGTGTAGTCGGGTATTGTGGATTGTGGATAATTATTGATGGATCACATATAACAAATATAGCT
>JAPDDQ010000092.1 GCA_027587225.1 Solirubrobacter taibaiensis | reverse complement strand
CGGCCGTCGCGGCGCGCGCGGCCGTCGCGGCCGGCGTGGCCGAAGCGGCCCGCGTCGCGGACGCGGTGAGGCGCGAGCTCATCGTGGACCCCCGGCCTGGAGCAACGTGCGGATCGGCGCGGCGGGGCGAATACCAGCGCGCGAGAGCTCGCGCCCGAGGCCGCGGGAGAGCGGGCGGGCGGTGACAACCCGACCGAGACCCGCCGCCGCAGCGGCAGCCAGAGCCCCGTCCGGGTCGCCGGTCACGAGCACCACGAGGTCTTGCTCGACGAGCGCGGCGTCGATCGCGGGTGTCCGCGGTGCCGTGACCGCGAACACGACCGGCGCCGCGAGCAGCGCCACCTGCCATGCGAGGCTCGCCAGATCGGGCGACGTGGGATCGAGCCGCACCCACGCGAGCCGTCCCCGCACGCGCGCCTCCAACCCGTGTGCCTCGAGCCGCGCCGCGATCCTCCGCCCCGCCCCTCCCCCACCGCTCGCTTCCGGCAACGGCGGCCCGATCACCGCGATGGTCGCCGCCTTTGACCGCGTCTCACGCCGCAGCACGAGCGCCAACGCCGCCGCGACCGGCTCCGCCTCGCGCGTCCGCCCCAGCACCGCGGCGCCGGTGACCGTGGTGAAGTCGGCGTGGGCCGGCAGCGCGAGCGGCGGCGCCTCCGACCCGCGCCCGCTCCGCTTTCGCGGCCTCCGCATGGGCGCCGCGGTTGACGGGGGTACTCGCGGGACGAACGGACCGAGCGGAGCGCCCACCAGCGGCGCGGGCGGGCCGGGCAACGACGGAACGGTCGGCACCAGGACGCCGGACGGCACGTCCACCAACCGCGGGTCCCGGCCCGGACCAGCGACGCGCGGCGGCGCCGGCGCGGCAAGCGCCGGCGGACCAGGCGGCGCGAGAGGCGACGCTGACGCGACGGGCGACGCCGACGCCAGGGGCGTGGCCGGGGCGGGCGAGGCGAGGGACCACGCCGACGCGGCCATCACCGGCGGGTCGGGCGGTGCCGACGCGGCGAGCGCCAGCGGATCGGGCGGCGCGGCGGGCGACGCCGACACCAGGGGCGTGGGCGGGGCGGGCGAGGCAAGGGGCCACGCCGACGCGACCAACGCCGCCGAGCCGGGCGGCACGAGGGACGGCGCCGATGCCGCGAGCGGCAGCGGGCCGGGCGGGGCCGACGCGGCGAGCGCGGGCGGGCCAGGCGGCGTGACAGGCGACGCCGGGGGCGTGGGTGGGTCGGGTGGGGCGAGGAAGAAGTCGAGGACGCGGCTCATGGCGTGGAGGGGCCGGCGTCGGCGTGGGCGGTCCGGGTGAGGCGGGTGGCGAGGCCCGGAATCGGGAGGGCGGTGCGGGGGCGGACGCGGACGTGCACGCGGCGGCCGGAGAGCGTGATGGTCGCGCGGGAGCGGACGGACTTGGGGAGGGCGTCGCGGGCCGCGGCGCGGGGGTCGGTGCCGCCCTGGAGGAGCGCGAGCGCGCCGGCGCCGGCGGCTTCGCCCGCCTGTTCGTGGGCGGTGAAGGACGCGACGACCGTGAAGCCGACTAGCGCGAGGAGGACGATCAGCGGGAGCAGGCCGATGACCTCGATCGAGGCCTGGCCGCGCTCGCCGGCGTAGCCGCGCGCCTGCGGATCAGTCCGTGGGGACGACTCGTGGACCACGCGCTGGCTGGACTCGCCCGCGCGGCCGCGCGCGTCGCGGCGCGCCCCCGGATCGGACGACTCGTGAACCACGCGCCGGCCGCGCTCGCCGGCGTAGCCGAGTCGTTTGACTGTCGGAAAACGACAGTCAGGCGACACACCCTTCGCGCCGGGCTTCATGTCTGCGGCCGGAAGTGGGAGGTGGCGCTTACTCGGCCGAGCCGGAGCAACCCCATGACGGCCGGGACGCGGATCGAGACGCGTACGGCGCCGTCGGGGTGCGTGGTGACCCGCAGGCCGCGCTCGAGGCGGTGAGGGAGGTGGGCCCGTGCGGCTTCCGCGGCGTCAGCGCCGAACGAGTGCGCGCGGGCCGCGGCGCGCGCGGCCACTCGGGCGTTCCAGACGGCCTGCCCCGCGAGTACGGCCTGCCAGGCCATGGCCACGATGAGCAGGACGACCGGCAACAACGCGACGAGCTCGACCGAGGCCTGGCCGCTCGCCGAGCGCAACCGGGAGGGACGGGCACGAACGAAGCGTGCCACAGCGGCAGGCCGCGGGCGCGGGCGCGGGGCGGGGTCCGGGGCCCGGCCGGAGGCGGGTCGCGGGGTTGCGGCGGCGGGCTCCGGAGGTGGGTGCGGCGGCATGCCGCATACCTTCCGTTGACCGGCTCATACGGGTCTAGACGCAGGTGTTACAGAACTGTGCCGGCTGTGTGCCGACTTTGTCCTAGTAGGTCCTGTAGTTGCGCCAGACGCTGTAGATGGCCCAGCCGGCGGCGCCGAGCATGAGCATCCAGAGCATGCCGCCGAGGAGGGCGAGGTCGCGCCACAGGCGTGTCGTGGCGACGATCGCGAACAGGGCCAGGGCGATGGCGCCGTACAAGATGCCGCGCTGGCGCTCCTCCAACCCCAGAATCGTGTCGCGGTGCTCCATGTAGAGGCGGTAGCCGAAGAAGAAGGCCCCGCCGAGGAAGAGCACGGAGAAGATGTTCTCGATCGTCGCGGCGCCGGTGCGGCCACCTGGCAGGAGCCAGACGATGAGCGCCAGCGCGAGGACGATCGCGAAGTTGCGGATGTGCGTGTTGCGGTCCGGTCCCACCGGACGTCAACTCTAGCCCGCGCGGACGAGATCCGGCTCGGGCATCGCGACTGGCTCGACCGGCACAGACGCCTCAACCGGCTCCGGGACGGGCAGGGCCTCGCCCACGGGCTCTTCGACGGGCTCGGCGGAGAAGCGGTAGCCGATGCCGAAGTGGGTGTGGATGTAGCGCCAGTCCGCCGAGGCCTTCTCGAGCTTCGACCGCAGCTTGCGCACGAAGACGTCGACGCTCCGGTCGCCGTGGACCATGGCGTAGCCCCACACGCGCTGGTAGATCTCCTCGCGCTGCAGGACCTGCCCCTCGGCCTCGGCGAGCAACTGGATCAGCTCGAACTCGCGGCGGGTCAGCTCAACGCTCACACCACCGACG
Source organism: Solirubrobacter taibaiensis (assembly GCA_027587225.1). Classification (GTDB taxonomy): domain Bacteria; phylum Actinomycetota; class Thermoleophilia; order Solirubrobacterales; family Solirubrobacteraceae; genus Solirubrobacter; species Solirubrobacter taibaiensis. Next base: position 7,738 of record JAPDDQ010000092.1, on the reverse strand, counting down.
AAGGCCTGGAACTGGTCGGCGCGGATCTCGACCTCGCCGATCATCACGGGCCCCTTCTCGACGCGCACGTCGGCGCGCTTGCGCCGGCGCACGACCGCCTCGACGCGCGCGATGAGCTCCTCGGGATGACAGGGCTTGGTGACCCAGTCGTCAGCGCCGAGCCGCAACCCGCGCACGCGCTGGGCCACGGAGGACTGCCCCGTGCACACGATCACGCCCAGCCCGGGAAGCCGGGCGCAGAGCTTGTCGAGGTACGTCCAGCCCTGGGGACCCAGGACGGCCAGGTCGACCACCACCGCGTTCAGCCGCATCGCCACCATGGCGTCCAGCGGAACGGGTGAAGCCAACACGCGGTACTGCCAACCCATGCCCTCCAGGCGCTTACCCAGCACCTGCAGGAACCCGGTATCGGAGTCGATTACCGCGAGCCGGACGGTGGACTGGCCGCCCGGCGCAGCGCCGGTGCGCCGCTCATCGCTCAACGTCGTCATCTCGAAACGGCAGATTACTCGCGAATGGGTTTGTCTTCGAGAGTCAAACCGTCCAGGTAACGACCTGGTTACAAACCGAAAACCGGATCCGCCGAGAACGCGGGCACATCCGCGCCCCCGGCGGGCCTCAGTTCACGTGCGAGGCGTCCGAGAATTCTCGGAACTGCCCCGTGACCACGAACGCGACCTGCTCGCCGATGTCCACGGCGTTGTCGCCGACGCGTTCGAGCGCCCGCGCGACGAGCATCATCGACATCGCCCACTCGCGCCGGTCGGCATCGGTCCCGATCTCCACGGCCCGCGCGAACACGCACCGGTTCAAACGGTTGATCTCCGCGTCCTGGCGCACCAGGTCCTCGGCGACGGCGACGTCACGCAGCAGGAACGCCTGCTTGCACTGCTCGACCTCGCTGCGCGCGAGCTTGCCCATCTTGAAGATGAACTCGAGCATCTGCTCGTCCTTGGGCGGCTCGTAGCCGACCACGGGCAGCATCTTCGCGATGTTCACGCACTGGTCGCCCATGCGCTCCACGTGCTTGATCACGTGCAGCAGGGCGGCGACCAGGCGCAGGTCCGACGCGACGGGCGCCTGCAGCGCCAGCAAGGACAGAATCCCCTGCTGGACCTCCAGGTACCGCCCGTCGATGCGGTCGTCGTCATGGATGACGATCGACGCGAGCTCGATGTCCTGATGCTGGAGTGCTTCGAGCGTGCGGTCGAGGGTCTTGACGACGAGGTCGATCCCCCCGAGCGCTTGCGCCTCGAGCTCCCGCAGTTCTTCTTGGAATTGCTGCCGGCCACCCACGATCTCTCTCCTGTTCGCGGGATTAGCCGAATCGTCCGCTGACGTAGTCCTCAGTCTCCTTATTGGAGGGGTTCGAGAAGATCTTCTCGGTGGTATCGACTTCGACGAGCCGACCGGGCTTACCCGTTCCCTCGATGTTGAAGAACGCAGTGTTGTCGCTCGACCGCGAGGCCTGCTGCATGTTGTGCGTCACGATCACGATCGTGTATTCCTTCTTGAGCTCCGTGATCAGATCCTCGATCGCGAGCGTGGAGATCGGATCGAGGGCCGAGGCGGGCTCGTCCATCAGCAGCACGTCCGGCTCGACGGCGCAGGCGCGCGCGATGCACAGCCGCTGCTGCTGACCGCCGGAGAGCCCCATGCCGGGCTTGCCGAGGCGGTCCTTGACCTCGTCCCAGAGGTTCGCGCCGCGCAGGGAACGCTCCACGATCGCGTCCATGTCGGGCTTCTTGATCTTCGTGCCGTTGAGCTTGAGGCCGGCGGCGACGTTGTCGTAGATCGACATCGTCGGGAACGGGTTCGGCGCCTGGAAGACCATGCCGATCTGGCGGCGGACCTGCACCGGGTCGGCGTCGGGCGCGTAGATGTCCGTCGTGTCGAGCAGGACCTGGCCCTTGACGTGCGCGCCCACGATCAGCTCGTGCATGCGGTTCAGGGAGCGCAGGAACGTCGACTTGCCGCAGCCGGAGGAGCCGATCAGGGCCGTGACCTTGTTCGGCTCGATCTTGATGTTGACGTCCTTGACCGCCAGGAAGTTCCCGTAGTACAGGTCCAGGTTCGTTGCCGAGATGCTCTTGGCAGCGACGGGGGTGTGGGCGGTCATCGGATCTCCGTGCCGAAGCGGCGGTAGATGAGGCGGGCGGCGATGTTGAGGACCATCACGATCATGATCAGCACGAGCGCAGCGGTCCATGCGCGATCGATCGACGGCTCAGGCGGCACGCCGGGGGACTTGTAAGAGTTGAACGCGAAGACCGCGAGGTTCTGCATGCGGCCGTCGAACGGGTTCGTGTTGACCGCCGAGACGACGCCGACCGTGATCAGCAGTGGAGCGGTCTCGCCGATGATGCGGGCGATCGCGAGCACGATGCCGGTGACGATGCCGCCGAGCGCCGTGGGGAGCACGACCTTGACGATCGTCCGCCACTTGGACACGCCGAGGGCATAGGACGCCTCGCGCAGCGAGTTCGGGACGATCCGCAGCATCTCCTCGGTGGAGCGCACGACGATCGGGATCATCAGCACCGACAGCGCGACGGAACCCATGATGCCGAGGCGGATGCCGGGCCCGAAGAAGATCGAGAACAGCGAGAACGCGAACAGGCCGGCGACGATCGACGGGATGCCGGTCATGACGTCCACGAAGAACGTCAGCGCGCGCTTGAGGCGCCCGGTGCCGTACTCCTGCAGGTAGATCGCCGCCAGGATGCCGATCGGCACCGAGATCAGCGTCGCGCAACCCGTGATGATCAGCGTGCCGTAGATGGCGTGGATGGCGCCGCCACCCTCACCGATCACGCCGCGCATCGACCAGGTGAAGAACGTCGAGTCGAAGCGCGCCGCACCGCGTGAGACGACGGTGTAGAGCAGCGAGACCAGCGGCGTGAGCGCCAGCAGGAACGCGGCCACGATCGCGTAGGTGGCGCCACGGTCCATCGCGCGGCGCTTGCCTTCGACGGCGCGGGAGACCACGTACACGGCGATGCCGCCGACGACGACGGTGGCGACCGCGAACAGCGCGAGGTTGAAACCCGTGGCCAACAGCAGGAGGCCGATGACGGCGCCCGTCGCGGCGACGATCCCCCACGGGGCCCAGCCCGGCAGGACCTTGCCCGCGACATGGACCGGCGGGCGGACGCGCTCGGGCATGAACTGCTCGGGAGCCGCCTCGGCGTGGGCCACCGCGTTGGAGGCCAGCGGGGGCAGCGACGGGCCGCCGGACGTGGGGGTCGGTTCAGTCACTTCTTCGTCGCGTTGAGTGGGTTCAGTACTCATCTCAGATACGCATCTGTCGGTTGATCACCGCGCGCGCGGCCATGTTGACCACCAGCGTCACGGCGAAGAGGACAAGACCGGAGGCAATCAGGGCGTTGACGGCGAGCCCGGAGGACTCGGGGAAGTCGAGCGCGATGTTGGCCGCGATCGTCGACGGGTTGCCCGAGCCGATGAGGTTGAAAGTGACGGCGCCGGAGACCGAGAGCACGATCGCGACGGCCATCGTCTCGCCGAGGGCGCGGCCGAGGCCGAGCATCGACGCGGAGATGATCGCCGACGTGCCGAACGGCAGGACGGTCAGCCGGATCATCTCCCAGCGCGTGGCGCCGAGGGCCAGCGCGCCCTCCTGCAGCCGGCGGGGCGTCTGCTCGAACACCGAGCGCGTGACGGCGGTGATGATCGGCAGGATCATCACCGCGAGCACCACGGACACGACGAGCATCGTGCGTCCGGTGGCGGACGCGGGACCTTCGAAGAACGGGATCCAGCCGGCGTTTCTCTCAAGCCAGTTGAGGAAGCCGACCGAGGCCGGGCCGAGCACCGCGATGCCCCAGAGGCCGTAGATGACACTCGGGATCGCGGCCAGCAGGTCGATCAGGTAGCTCATCGGCTGCGCGATCCGGCGCGGGGCGATGTGGCTGATGAACAGCGCCACGGCCACCGAGAGCGGCACCGCGATGATGATCGCGATCGTCGCCGCGACGATGGTGCCGAAGAGCAGCGGCCAGATGTAGGCGACGAGGTTCTCGCCACCCGGCAGGTCCGCGGAGTCGGCGGTGATCGCCGGCCAGGCCCGGACGATCAGGAAGAGGGCGACACCGGCGAGCGTGGCCAGGATGGCCACGCCCGCTCCGGTCGCGAGGCCTCGAAAGACGCGGTCACCGTAACCGCCCCTGGAAGGGCCGCCACGAACTACTGACTGCAGGTCGTCGACGTTGGTGGAACTCACGTCTATCTCAGCTCCAGTGCTTCTGGGTAGTGGGTGTTAGCCGGCCGCGATCGCGTCGACGGCGGGCTGCACCTTGGTGCGGACCGCGTCGCTGATCGGAGCCGAGCCGGCGTTGGTGGCCGCAGCCTGCTGACCCTCAGGGCTGACGACGTAGCCGACGAAGCCCTTGACCAGGGCACCCTGGGCGGCGTCGTCGTACTGCGTGCAGGCCATCAGGTAGGAGACGAGGACGATCGGGTACGTGCCGGCCTCGGTCGTGTCACGCGCGAGGTCGTACGTGAACACGTGCGCGCCCGGGTCGTCGGTCTCCTGGGAGGCCTCGACGATCTTGGCGGCCGCCTCGGGGGTCGGGGCGACGAACTCCTCGCCGACCTTGACCGAGGCCTTGCCGAGCTCGCCGGCCTGGGAGGCGTCGGCGTAGCCGATGGCGCCCTTGCCGGCCTTGACGGCGTCCACGACGCCGGACGTGCCGGAAGCCGCCTCGCCGCCCTTGATCGGCCACTCGCCGCTGACCTCGTCCGTCCACACGTCGGCGGCGACGGCGGCCAGGTACTCCGTGAAGTTCTCGGTGGTGCCCGACTCGTCAGAGCGGTTGACCACGGTGATGCGCTCGCTCGGGAGCGTGGCGTCCGGGTTGTCGGCCTTGATGGCCGCGTCGTCCCAGGTCTTGATCTCCTGCTTGAAGATCTTGGCCAGCGTCTCCGGCGAGAGGTTGAGCGTGTCGACGCCCTCGAGGTTGTAGATGATGGCGATCGGCGAGATGTAGACCGGGATCTCGATCAAGTTGTCCGGACCGCCGCAGCGCTCCTGGGCGCCCGTGAGCTCCTCTTCCTTCAGGTGCGAGTCCGTGCCGCCGAAGGCCGTGCCCTTGGCGATGAACTGCTCACGACCGCCGCCCGACCCGACCGGGTCGTAGGAGATGGTGGCCTCGGGGTTGGCCTCGCCGAAACCGGCGATCCATGCCTGCATGGCGGCTTCCTGCGACGAAGCGCCCGCGCCGGCCAGGTTGCCCGACAGCTCCGCAGCCGCTTCCGTGGCCGCGGGGTCGGCACCGTTCCCGCCGCTCGCAGCCGGCTCCTCGTTGGACGCTCCGCACGCGGCGAACGTCAACGCCGCGCACGCGGCCGCAAACGCCGGCATGAACCGCTTCGAATTCATCAAACCCTTCCTTCTCTGAGTCATGAGCCGGCGACCCTCGCAGGCCGGCGACACAAGTCTGTTATCGACGCGTTTCCGACCTGTGAAAAGAATGTGAAGGCTCCGGCTGGAACCGGTAGCCGAACCCGAAGTGGGTATGGATGAACCCCCATTCAGGCAGCGCTGTGGCGAGCTTGGTCCGGAGTTTGTGGACGTAGACGTCCACAGACCGGTCCTGGCCGCGCAGTGGTGCGCCCCACACCGTCTCGTACAGCTCTTCGCGCGCCACGATCCTCCCCTCACGCCGCGCCAGCGCCGCGAGCAACTCGAGCTCACGGACCGACAGCGACAGCGTGCGACCGCGGGCCCGAGCCAGGTGTTCGGAGGGTCGAATCTCCAGCTCACCCGCCAGCAGGACTTCCATCGGCTCACTTGTCTGCACGTCGCGTACCTTGCGCGGCGCGCGACGTCAGCCGGTTACGCGGCTGTGAACTACCCGTTACCAGGTTGTGAAGGCGGCAACACGTCGAGCGCCCAGAGCTCGAACTCGAGCTGATCGACGAGCGCCAGACCATCCGCGCAGCCGCGCAGCGTCTCCAGGCTCGCGCGGTAGTGCTCGAGCTTTCGACCGTGCAAGACGCGCGGATCCTGGGTCGCCCTGGCCCTGAGCTCACGCACCTTCGCGATCTTGTCCGCCGCGTAGATGGCGCAGGCATCGCGCTCCGCGCGGGCGACCTGGTCGCGCAGCGCGGCCTTGCGCTGCCCGTAGTGCGCGATGCCGGAGTTCTCCGTGACGGCGGCGACGAGCCGCGCCACGCGCGTGCCGAAGCGGCGTTCGACGTCGTCGTGCGTGACGCTCGTGGTCTCGACGATGTCGTGCAGCACGCCGGCCGTGACGACCTCGTCGTCGAAGTCGCGCCCGCTCAGCAGCGACGCGACCTCGAGCGGGTGCAGGACGAACGGCGCCTGATCGACCTCGCGGCGTTGGTCGGCGTGCATGACGAGCGCCCACTCGACGGCACGGCGAACCGTGGGACGGGACGCGGCGAACGGAGGCAAGCTCGTGGTCAGCACTCTGCCCACCGTATCGTTCACAACTTCAAGCGGACTTCCGCGTCACCCGGCTGATTCTGATGCGGACTCGCCCTGGGCCTTCATGAACCCGCAGCGGAACGACTCCGGCGCTGAGATGGGCTTGCCGCCGCCGAACCCGCCCTTGTCGTGGTTGTCGTAGACCGTCACGTACTGCAGTGTCTGCGGGTACGGGTTGGCGGCCAGCGGCACCGGGTCCGGCTCGCCGGCCTTCGGATCCCCGCGCGAGCCTTCCGTCACACCCTGCGAGCCCGCGGCGGACGAGCCGGCCTGCGTTGTGATCAGCGTCGCCGACATCTCGCGGCGATCCTTGAGGCCGTCGGTGGCGTCAACGTCGGGCGACGAGGAGACCGGCGCGTCGTCGATCGTCGAGGCGAGCTTCACGCGGTCGGCGGCGCCGATCAGCTGCGCGGCCGTCGGCAGGAAGCCACCCGCCTCCACGCACGCCTTGGAGGCGTACGCGTAGTCGTTCTTCCCGATGTCCTCGTTGGGCACCGGGTACGGAGAGGCCTGCAGGCACCAGGTGCCGAGGTCCACCGACTGTGGGTCGCACGCGAGCTGCAGGTCGACGGCGCGCAGGGTGCCGAGGCGGTCGGCGCGTTTGGCGGCGGCGACCTTCGGGATCGCCTTGGCCGGGAACTTGCCCTTGCGGTCCAGCCTGAGCACCGCGTTGGGCTTGGGCTTGCTGACGACGTTGACGACCGCCTGCCGGGCGGCGTCGGCGACACCTGTGAACGAGACGGTGAGGGCGAGCAGCGCGATGATCAGCGCGGCGTGTTTCTTCATGGACGGCGTCTCCGGTACGGGAGGGTCGAGGGGACGTGGACGGAGGCGGCCGCGATCCCGCGCTCGCGGCGCTTGAGGCCGAGGCGCAGCGTGGCGCCCGCGAAGGCCGCGAGCACGATCATCCCGTAGAGGTAGACCGAGGTCGGCGCGTGGTCCTGGTAGCGGTAGGCGACGGCAGCCGAGGACGACTCGGGTGCCGCTTCCTCCTCACGCTTCTCCTCGTACACGCGGATGACCGCGCCGCCGGGCGGGATCGGCCGCGCGAAGGCACTCGCCGGGGGCGGCGGCGCGGCCGGCGGGGTGTTCTTGGACACGTTGCGCCGCGGGGGCGGGGTCGGTTCGGCCGTCGCGACCGGGGTCGGGTAGACCGTCGGGCGCGGCTCGGGGCGTGAGCGGGGGCGCTCGCGCGCAGGTCGCTCGTCGCCCGCCGGCGGCAACGGCACCGGCGGCGGCAGCGGGTTGGTCGCGGGTGCCGGCAGCGGC
>JAPDDQ010000957.1 GCA_027587225.1 Solirubrobacter taibaiensis | reverse complement strand
GGTTTAGCCGTCATGTTAGGTATCGTCAGTTATTTCGGTTTGTTCTACCAACAAAAAGCTTCTGCACAAGATTATTCGATTCGCGGTTTTGATGTTTCACATCATCAAGGTGAGATTAACTGGAAAAAAATCTCTCCGATGCAATATCAATTTGTCTATCTCAAAGCCACAGAAGGTGGCGATTTTAAAGATCGTAAGTTTCAGGACAACTGGCTAAAAGCTCGCGAACAGGGGTTGCATGTCGGTGCTTATCATTTCTATCGCCTGTGTCGTGATGGCAAAGTTCAAGCTGAAAATTTTATCGCGACTGTTCCAAAGAAAGCAGATGCCCTTCCCCCTGTGATTGATTTGGAATATGACAGTAATTGTATTAATACTTATACCAAAGAACAGTTACTCAAAGAAATTCAGGTCATGCATGATCAATTACAACAACATTATGGCAAACAACCTATTTTCTATATTTCTAAGAGTTTTTATCACATCGTTTTGATGGGGAGCT
>JAPDDQ010000956.1 GCA_027587225.1 Solirubrobacter taibaiensis | reverse complement strand
TTTCTTCTCTTTCTTCTGGGTCTTTGTCATTAATTTACTTGCAATTTTCCAAGCTGCAAAATCATCAATATCATGATTACACTTAGTCTGTGCAGCAAACTGAATTGCAGATGTTCCTAATTTTAAATTACTTTGCTCGCCACTTTGCACAGTAGTACAAGCCGCCAAAGCAAAGACCATTGAAATTGCCAAAACAAATTTATTCTTATACATGTAACTATCATTTTAGTTGAATAATATCATGATTAATCTAGCACTCTAAGAAACTAAAAATGATTTGAAATTATAAGAATATCTTCTAAGAAACAAAGCTGAAAATCATCCAGCTTTGTCTAATTTCTTACTTTTATTTCTATTTCTTTAATGCTTCAGACACGCAGGCATTAACAGTTTCAGCAACCACTTGATTCACGATCGTTGCTCTTGCAGTTGGATCAATTGCAGCTGTAGCCAACTCCAAAGTCGTTACACTATTGGGCGCTTTTTCACTTACACACCCACA
>JAPDDQ010000955.1 GCA_027587225.1 Solirubrobacter taibaiensis | reverse complement strand
TGCATTTGTGTCATCATGTTATTCATATTTCCCATTCCGCCACGCATCATAATTAATTCCTCCTAATTATTATTACTCTTTTATTTCAATGAGTTCTTGCCCTACTAACTTCACTGCCTCTTCTATAAGAGGGTCTTCCTTTTTCTCCGGGCTTTCTTCAGACTCTCCACCTTCACGTTGTAAAAAGTCTTCACGGATTTTACCCCATTCACTTTTTGGAATGGCAATCATATTTAACCTTTTACTTAGCAATTCAAATAAAGCTTGTTCTACTGTATCCATAGCTTCTCGATTTTCGCTCGCCATCTTACAGTGAATCTCATATTGAAATGCTAAAACGTAAGTGTCATCTGAAGCTGCCACTGGTTCACTATTTTCTAGTAAAACGGCAAACGCTACGTTGTTATATGATTTGAGTCTTCCTAACAACTCACCCCATACAGCTTTTAATTGTTCTAAATCTTGACGCTTCGCTTGTTTTAATACTTCATTTACACGCCCGA
>JAPDDQ010000954.1 GCA_027587225.1 Solirubrobacter taibaiensis | reverse complement strand
TTGATCTATCAGAGTTTGATCAATTTGATCAATATGATGTAAATGGTGATGGAAATAAAAATCAACCGGATGGTTTAATTGATCACTTAATGATTATTCATGCAGGTGTTGGACAAGAAGCAGGTGGTGGTAAATTAGGTGATGATGCAATTTGGTCACATCGCTGGACAGTTGGACCAAAACCATTCGCAATTGAAGGTACACAAGCGAAAGTTCCATATTGGGGTGGAAAGATGGCAGCGTTCGACTACACAATTGAACCAGAAGATGGAGCAGTTGGTGTATTCGCGCATGAATATGGTCATGATTTAGGTTTACCAGATGAGTATGATACACAATATAGCGGTGCTGGTGAGCCAATTCAAGCTTGGTCTATCATGAGTGGCGGAAGCTGGGCTGGTAAAATTGCAGGTACAACACCAACGAGCTTATCACCACAAAATAAAGAGTTTTTCCAAAAAACAATCGGTGGTAACTGGGCAAATATCGTAGAAGTAGATTAC
>JAPDDQ010000953.1 GCA_027587225.1 Solirubrobacter taibaiensis | reverse complement strand
AAAGATGATGAGCGTACAGCGATGCAATTCCGCGGTGATTATTATATTACAGGGGATAAAGCGAAGAAAGATGAAGACGGCTACTTCTGGTTTGAAGGGCGCGGCGATGATATCATTATTAGCTCTGGTTATACAATCGGGCCGTTTGAAGTAGAGGATGCACTTGTAAAACATCCTTATGTAAGAGAATGTGCAGTTGTCGCAAGTCCTGATGAAATTCGTGGAAGTGTCGTGAAGGCATTTATCGTATTAAGAGAGAATATAGAAAAGAACGAAGAAACATTAATTCCAACACTCCAACAACACGTCAAAGAACTCACTGCACCATATAAATACCCTCGCAAAATTGAATTTGTAGATGAACTACCAAAAACGATTTCTGGAAAAATTCGCCGTATTGAACTTAGAAAACAAGAGATGGAGATTCCGTCAAAATAATTTTGAAAACACTGAAGTAAATAGTTGAATGAAATGCAAAACAATGATAATATAAAAACGAACAC
>JAPDDQ010000952.1 GCA_027587225.1 Solirubrobacter taibaiensis | reverse complement strand
ATTCGTTTTACAACGAGCCATCCACGTGATTTCGTTGATCACTTAATTGAAGTGCTTGGCAAAGGTGGCAACCTAGTAGAACATATCCATTTACCAGTTCAATCTGGAAGTACGGATATGCTGAAAATTATGGCACGTAAATATTCGCGTGAGCATTATTTAGAACTTGTAAGAAAAATTAAAGAAGCAATTCCAGATGCAGTATTAACAACAGATATTATCGTTGGTTTTCCAAATGAAACAGATGAGCAATTTGAAGAAACGATGTCGTTATACCGTGAAGTAGGGTTTGATACTGCCTTTACATTCATTTACTCTCCTCGCGAAGGTACACCAGCTGCAAAAATGAAAGATAATGTACCGATGGAAGTAAAGAAAGAACGTCTTCAGCGCTTAAATACACTAGTAAATACGTTGGCAATTGAAAAGAATAGTCGTTACAAAGGTCAAATTGTAGAAGTGTTAGTTGATGGGGAAAGTAAAAATAATCCGGAAGTACTTGC
>JAPDDQ010000951.1 GCA_027587225.1 Solirubrobacter taibaiensis | reverse complement strand
GCAAGTCGTTACAGAAGAAGAATTTTTCTCAAAAGGAGAAAGTGGCGGAACAATATGTTCTTCCGTATATAAAAAAGCATTAGAACTTATCGATAATAAATATTCACCTGACCGCTATAATATTTATCCATTCCATTTTTCAGATGGTGATAATTTAACATCAGATAATGCTAGATGTGTAAAACTTGTTGAAGAGCTAATGAAGAAGTGTAATATGTTTGGGTATGGGGAAGTGAACCAGTATAACCGCCATAGTACACTCATGTCAGCCTATAAAAATATTAAAGATGATAATTTCAGATATTATATTTTAAAGCAAAAAGCAGACGTATTTCATGCGATGAAAAGCTTTTTTAGAGAAGAATCAGGTGAGAAAATGGCATAACCTCTTTTAAAGAGGTTCTTTTTTTGTAAACTTTTTATTTTTTCAGTTGACAATGATAATGAAAATCATTATCATTTATTCGAGAAATGATTACATTTCGAATTATATATTTCAGAGG
>JAPDDQ010000950.1 GCA_027587225.1 Solirubrobacter taibaiensis | reverse complement strand
AAATCGTGAACATGTGCGTGGAACGTTAAAAGAAGCGATTAACCAAGCTGATATTTTTATTGGCGTATCTGCTCCTAACGTATTAACGAAAGAACTTGTACAGACGATGAATGAGAAAGCAATTGTGTTTGCAATGGCGAATCCAATTCCAGAAATCTTCCCTGAGGATGCATTAGAGGCTGGGGCAGCTGTAGTAGGAACTGGGCGCTCGGATTATGCGAATCAAGTAAATAATGTATTGGCGTTTCCCGGAATATTCCGCGGTGCGTTAGATGTGCGCGCAACTGATATTACAGAAGAGATGAAATTAGCGGCAGCATATGGGATCGCTAACATCATTACTGATGAAGAACGTAATGCGAATTATGTAATCCCGAATCCATTAGATAAAAGAGTTGTTCCAAGTGTTGCAGAAGCAGTAGCGAAAGCAGCTATTGATTCAGGCGTGGCACAAATTACGAAAATACCACGTTATTAATAGCGAAAAGCAGTGCCTAAAAGGC
>JAPDDQ010000949.1 GCA_027587225.1 Solirubrobacter taibaiensis | reverse complement strand
ACGCTTTCTTAATACGTGGAAGCTAAATTTATCAGCTCTAAAGTAATTGATTGTATATAAGATTGGCTCATCATTTTGATCATAGTGCATTTGTTTTAATACAAGCAGTGCTGTTTCAGGCTCACATTCTAAAATTGGTGAGATTTTAGGGTGATAGCCAATTGGCTCAATGTGAGCAACCGCATATGTTATGCGCTTATGCGTGTTATTATGTATCACCGTTAATAATGATTCCTCATTGTAACCCGATAAATCTGGCAATATTTCTTTTGCAAGTTTATCGATACAATACACAACAGGTTCCCCATCTGCTGTACGCACGCGTTCAATCATCACTGCATTAAAACCATCTTCACTATTAAACTTCTCTTTTTCCTCTTCTGTTAAAGTTGTAGTAGATGATGATAAAAAGATTGTTCCTGGTGTTTTCCCCACACTAGAAATCATATCTGTAATACTAGAAAGTTGTTCTATTCCAGAAGAAAATAATGGCTTTGCATTTAC
>JAPDDQ010000948.1 GCA_027587225.1 Solirubrobacter taibaiensis | reverse complement strand
CTAGCACAACAATTAACACAATCGGAACCATCTTCCCAATTGTCGTGATTGTTTGAACGATACCTCCGTATTTTGTTCCCATACTATTTACAACGCCAAGGAACACAACCGTTCCAATTGCGATTGGTAAATTCCACACTTTATCTAAATAGAAAAAATTAATCATTAAAGAACTAAAGTATAAACCTAATGTTCCGATAATAGCAGGTCCATAAACAATTGTTTGCATCCAACCTGATAAATATCCCCAAAAACTTCCGTAAATCTCCTCTAAATACGTATACAACCCACCATTTTTCGGGATTTGCGCTCCAATTTCAGCTACTGTTAAACCACTTGCTAGCGTCAACAGACCACCAATTACCCAAGCAAGAATGGCCATATTAGAACTCCCCGAGTAATCTAATACGCTCCCTGGTTTCATAAACACACCAGATCCAATAATCGTTCCTACTACGATAGAAAGTGCTACTGTTAAACCAATTTTGTTCTTCTCATCATGAT
>JAPDDQ010000091.1 GCA_027587225.1 Solirubrobacter taibaiensis | reverse complement strand
GCCTTCGCGAGCCCGCGCGTGAGCAGCGCGCCGCGGCGGCCGCCCGGCGCGCCCGGCCTGGTGCCCGCGAGCGACGCCGCGCGTCGCGCGACGCGTACACCGACCTCTCGCGCCGCGAAGCGATCGAGCTCGCGCAGGCGCACTTCCCGGAGCTGGACCGCCGCGGCTACAAGGCGTTGGACCTTCAGTCCGGCGAGCGCGTCGAGGCGTGGCTCGGCGCCCGCGCGGCCCGGATCGCGCGTCCGGGCCAGGCCGACGTCGTGGTGGAGAGCCAGCTGCCGATGCGCACGCTGGGCGCCGACGGCGCGCCCACCCCGGTGGACCTGAGTCTGCGTGAGGACGGCAGCGGCTTCGCACCGCTCGCCCCGATCGTCTCGCTCGAAGTGGGGGACCGCGCGCAGGACGGGATCGCGCTCGAGGACATCGACGTGGCGGTCAGGCCGATCGGCGTGAGCGACGCCGTCGGCACCGCGAGCCAGGACAAGGCGTTCTTCCCGGAGACCGCCCCGGACACCGACCACTTCGTCACGCCGCTCCCGACCGGTGTGGACCTCGGCGCGCAGCTGCGCTCGCCCGACAGCCCGGAGCGCTTCCGCTGGCGTCTGGAGCTCCCCGACGGCGCGCGGCTGCAGCTCTCCGCGACCGAACCCGGCGCGGAGATCATCGCCGCCGGAGGTGCCAAGCTCGCCCACATCACGGCCCCGGTGGCCTGGGACGCGGACGACGTCGAGGTCAAGACCGCGCTCGCCGTCGAGGGCCACGACCTGGTCGTCGATGTCGCGCACCGCGAGGCGGACGTCCGCTACCCGGTCATGCTCGACCCCACGATCCTCGAGGACGGCGGCCACTGGTTCTCGAACTCGTCCGTGGCCGTGGACACCACGGGCTGGAAATGGTCGGACCCGAACAGCCGCTTCACCTACTTCTACGGTGCCGCGTACCTCGGCAACGGCATGTACACCTACAGCCGCGGGAGCAAGCCGTTCAACGCCGGCGACTACGCCAACTGGTTCTTCAACGCGCCCGGCACGTCGCGGATCGTGCGCGCCGAGTTCAGCTACGTCAAGCATGAGCCGCAGACCACCGGCTCCTGGCCCGCGCCCTACAACGACGACCGCTCCTACCAGGGCGTCTGGAGCTACACCAACAACCGCTACGAGACGGGCACCTGGTGTGAGCTCGGTGCCGGCGGTGGTGCCTGCGGTGCCTCGCCGTACAGCACGTACGGCGCGCTGAACTACAACACCAAGACCCACTTCGACCTCGAGGGCACGCCCGGGAACGCGGCGATCTTCGGCACGTCGGTCTACTACGCCGGCAACCACGCCCCGTTCACGAACTTCCTCGGCGGCGCGATGGTGTGGATCGAGGATACGGACGCCCCGGCCGTCACCGAGGACTCCGGCCTGTCCGACGGCAGCTGGGCTTCCTTCCGCGCCTTCCAGGCGCGCGGCACCGACACCGGGCTCGGGCTGCGCAAGCTCGTGCTCGACTCGCCGACGAACCCGGGCTGGGGCGGCGCCTACAGCTACGACGCCGGCTGCACCGGCGACCGGCGCTCGCGCTGCCCGCAGGCCGGCTTCGTGTACTCGGACACCGGGCGGCTGCCGGAGGGCATCCAACCGGTCCGCTACACCGCCACCGACGCGGTCGGCAACGTCGCCTCACGTACGTGGATGCTGCGGATCGACCGCAGCCCGCCCGCCCTGCTCTCGGAGCAGGAGCGACCCCCGCGGATCGACGCGGAGGTGACGGAGTTCGAGACCACGGCCGAGGCGCACGACAAGGGCGCGGGCGTCCACACGATCGACTTCGAGCTCGTCAACGAGGACGGCGCCGTGCTCGACGAGTCCCAGGACCCGGAACCGCAGTCGTGTGTCGAGCGCTGCTCGAAGACGCGCACTTGGTCCTTCCAGCCGCAGTATCTGCACGATGGCACGTACACGCTGCGGATCACGGCGACCGACCAGCTCGGCAACGCCGGCACCGACGAACGCACGATCGTCGTGGCGCGCGGCGTGCCGCCACTGCGCTAGTCCCTTCACCGGACCGTCCACTTCGCGGACCGGACACTCAAGTCCGGTCGCGATCGGTCGAGTAACGGGGAGCGGCGGAAAACCTCCCGCCGTTCCCTGAAACTTCCCGGCCACTCGGAGACACGATGGACACCGCCGCAAACGGCTGCCCCTGGGTGGCCAACCTCGCCAGCGAGGCGCCCGCCGCGCCGCTCGCTGCCCCCCGCCGCACGGACGGGCCCGACCCGCGCGAGGTGCGCGAGTTCTTCGAGCAGTACAAGGCCTATGTCGACATGGACGAGGACGCGTACGGCGCGCGGATCGCCGAGGTCGCGGCCGAGATCCAGGCCACCGGTACCTACACGCACACGACCGACGAGCTCACCGTCGGCGCCAAGCTCGCTTGGTACAACCACTCCCGCTGCGTCGGCAAGCTGTACTGGCGTTCGCTGACGGTCCGCGACTGCCGCGACGTCACGACGCCCGAGGGCATCCGCGACGAGTGCTTCGAGCACCAGCGCGTGGTCCACAACGGCGGCCGCATCAAGCCGACGATCACGATCTTCGCCCCCGACGCGCCCGGCAAGCCCGCCGCGCGGCTGCGCAACGGCCAGATCGTCGCCTACGCCGGTTACAAGAACGAGGACGGCACCGTGCTGGGCGACGGCGGCGCCGTCGAGACCACCGAGCTCGCGCAGAGCTGCGGCTGGGACCCCGAGCACAAGACACCCTTCGACGTGCTCCCCCTGATCGTCGAGACGCCCGACGGGGAGCTCAGCGCCCATTCGGTGCCGGACGACGTCGTCTGGGAGATCGCCCTCGAGCACCCGACGCTCACCGACTTCAACGCCCTCGGCCTGAAGTGGTACGGGTTCCCGAGCATCGCGAACAAGGGCATGTCGATCGGCGGCATCACCTACCCGACGTCGCCGTTCACGGGCTGGTACCTCGCGCCCGAGCTCAGCGCCCGCGACTTCAGCGACACGTACCGCTACAACCTGCTGCCGGAGATCGCCGAGTCCTTCGGGATCGACACCTCCGACCGCCGCTCGCTGTGGCAGGACCGCGCCGTGATCGAGCTCACGACCGCCGTGCTGCACTCCTACGACTCGGCCGGCATGCGGATGGACGACCACTACACGGCCACCGAGAAGTTCCAGAAGTGGGTCGACGCCGAGGCGCGCCGCGGCCGCACCGTCGACGCGGACTGGTCGTGGATGATCCCGCCGATCTCCGCCTCGCTGACGCCCGTGTTCCACACCGAGTACCAGAACGAGTACAAGCTGCCGAACTTCGTGCAGGTCCCGCGCACGGCCCTCGTCGAGGATGCCGAGCCCGAGATCGAGACCGCCGCGGTGTGCCCGTTCACCGGCGCGGCAGCGTCTGTGTAGCCCGCTCAACGTCTGTTCAGTTGCGCGCCCCCGCGGCGCGCATGTACAGTGCCCGCGGTTGATGTCGTCTTCTCGCCGCGTTTTCATGTTCGCCGGCGCCGCCTTCATGGTCGCGCTGTCGGTGGCGAACGTCATCGCCGGAAACGCGAGCGTCATCGAGATGGCGCTCTACGCCGCGCCCTTCCTCGCGATCGTCGGTCTGCTCCTGAGCGGCCGCTACGTCGCCGAGGAACGCATCCTCGCGGTCTACCGCTCGCAGCCCAAGCCGCGCCGCCGCAAGGTCGCGCAGCGCTGGCCGAGCATCGCCGAACTGCCCTTCAGCGCCGGTATCGAGCGCGCGCCGTGGTCCCTGCGCGGACCACCCGCCCGCGTCGCCGCCTGATCTAGCCGTTCGCCGTTCCGCCGCGTCCGCGTGCCCGCGCACGCGTCGATGCGCATCCACTTCGAATACTTGACGGAGGACGTCGTCCGATGTTCCGTTTCAGGGCCCTCGCGGCCGGCGCTTTCACCGCGCTGGCAGCGTTCACGGTCCTTCCCGTAACCACGGCCGTGGCGGCCCCGCCCGCGCCGTGCAACAACGCACCCCAGATCACCGACGCCAACGGCGACGGTCACCACGGCGCCACCGATGTGGTGGCGGCCTGGTGGTCGGAGGCCAACGGCCGTCTACAGGCCGTGGCCCAGGTCCGCGCCGCGACGCCGCTGGCCGAGCACAACGACGTCGCGGACCCCGCGGCCGTGTTCGCCGTGGTCTACGTCGTGGCCGGCGAGACGCGCTACGTGCGCGCTCGGCTGCCGCTCGGCGGCACGCCGACGTACGACTACGGCACCTACACGGCGCCCGGCGGCTTCACCAGTGCGGGGGCGACGACCGGCGTGGTCGAATCGGGTGCCAACGGGACGGTCACCATCGACGTACCCGCCGTCGCGGCCGGCACCGTGCTCTCGCGCCCGTTCGTGGTGACGTGGGACGGCCCCGACTTCGTCGACCACGCCCCCGGTGGCGTCACCGAGGCCGACCCGGCCGTCGGGGCCGACTACGTCGTCGGCTCCTGCAACGCCGCGCCGCCCCCGGGCGCCGCGGTGAAGACCACCTCCGTGCAGCTCAAGGCACCCAAGAGCGTCAAGGGCCGCAAGACGGTGACGGTCACCGGCAAGGTCCTGCCGGCCCGCGCGGGCGTCCCTGTGACGATCACGCGCACGGCCAACAAGAAGCAGGCCGACACAAGGGTCACCAGCGCGGCCGACGGCAGCTTCAGCGCGAGGATCGCGATCGCCGAGACGAGCGACCTGCGGGCCGTCGCCGAGACCATCGGCTCACCCGAGTTGACCGTCACCGCGCGCAGCACGGTGCAGATCAAGGTCCGCAACCACAAGGACGGATCGGCGACCGTCACCGGCACCGTCGACCCCAAGCTTCCCGGCCGGATCCAGTGGCTGCGCTCGAACGCCGTCACGCCTTCCGCCCGCACCACCACCCGCAGCAACGGCAGCTTCACGCTGCGCCTCAAGAAGCCGAAGCGCGGCCGCTACCAGGTCGTGTTCATCCCCTCAAGCGAGCGCGCCGAGCGCTCGGTGTCCAACACAGGAGTCATCCGATGAAGCTGTCCCGTTCCCTGCCGCTCGGCATCCTGGCCGCGCTCGCCCTCCCCGCCGCCGCCTCCGCGCACCCCGGCGTGTTCACCGTGACGCAGACCTACCGCGTGGCCAGCAATACGACGTGCCAGTGGCCAGACACGACCCCCGGTACCTGCCTCGCCACCCGCACGCAGTACGCGGTGGCCAACGACGGCTACGCGCTGAGCTTCACCGAGTCCAATGGCGTGAACGGCAGCGGGCTCCTGAACTACCGCGCGATGGCCGGCACCTGGCGCAACACGATGTCCGCGGAGGACAAGCGCGCGTACGGCCCCGCGCAGACCGACCTGCAGGCCCACGCCACGTGCGCCGGCATCGGACTCGACGACAGCGCCAGCATCCTCGGCTGGCAGACGGCCATCCCCGCCGACCCGTTCTTCAACTACGTTCCGTGGCAGAGCACCTCGGCCGGCATCGGTGATGTCCCGGCCGAGTGGATCGCGCCGGTGAAGGCCGAGACCGGCGTCGACCTGACGGGGATGACCGCGGCGCAGGCCGAGGCGGCGTGCATCGGCAAGAGCGGCGTCTATCGCGCCGCCGACACGTCGGCGGCCATCACGGGGGAGCAGATCGCCGACGCGACCCGCCCGCTCCAGAGCCAGATCACGCAGCTGCAGACCGGCATCGCCTCGCTCACGACGGCCAAGGCCGCCGTCGACGCGCAGCTCGCGGCCGCGCTCGCCCCGAAGCCCCGCGCCCTCACGCTCAAGCTCAGCGCCAAGAAGTTCGACCAGGGCGTCGCCATGGTCACCGGTGAGCCCAACACGGCCGTGACCGTCAAGGCGCTGTTGTCCTCGGCCAACGCGAAGAAGCTCAAGATCGCCCGCACGATCTCCTCCAAGTCGGTCAAGATCGACGCCACGGGCGCCGCGCTCGTCGACCTCGGCCTGACCAAGAAGGCCGCCAAGGCGATCGACAAGCACCTGCCGCAGCTCAAGGTGACCGTCGAGGCCGCGGCCGGCACGGCCAAGCAGACCGCCACGGGCACGCTCACCCGTTAGGTCCGCATCACCCGCGCCGCGCTCTCCATGAGCGCGGCGCGTGGGCTACGCTCGCGGGCGTGGAGATCGCGCCCGGCGTACATCGGATCGGACCGACCAAGAGGGGCTGGAAGCTCGGCGGCTACGCCCAGTGCTATCTGATCGACGACGGGTCGGATCGGCTGGTGCTGGTGGACACCGGCTACGAGCACGACGCGCAGTCGATCGTGAGCTATCTGTGGAGCATCGGGCGCACGCCCGTGGACATCACGGACATCGCGCTCACGCATTCGCACCGCTCGCACCTCGGCGGCGTCGCGGCGCTCAAGCGCCTGAACCCGCAGCTCACGATCCACATCCACGAGTGGGAAGCGGACATCTGCGGCGGCCACCGGATGGCGCAGCCGATGCCGTTCCGGCCGATTCGCCCGCTGATCATCTACCCGATGCGGATCGGCGCGCTGATCAACTACGACGCGCACCACGGGTGTGAGCCGGACAAGTTGCTCGAGGACAAGGACGGACAGCGGATCGGGCCGCTCGAGGTGATCCAGACGCAGGGCCACACGCCGGGGAGCGTGAGCTTCTACTGGCGCGAGCGCGGCGTGATCGCCGTCGGCGATGCCGTCGCCACCTGGCCCAAGCTCGACGCGGGCTGGCCCGGCTTCAACCTCGACGAGCCGCGCTACCGGCGCTCGCTGCGCAAGATCGCCGAGCTCGAGCCCAAGGTGATCCTGACCGGCCACGGCCTGCCCGTCACGCAGGACGCGTCGGCCAAGCTCAAGCGGATTCTGTAAGCGATCTCGCTTGGCGCCGGCGCAGCCGGCTGCCGCGTTAGCTCGCCCAGATCAGGAACGGGTTCTCCGGCGGCGTGAGGTGCGGGTAGGCGCGGCGGATGACGTCGCCCATCGTCGTCGCCTCGATCCACGCCAGCCCTTCCGGCGTGTAGGTCTCCGGCGTGTAGTCGTCGGTGAAGAAGCGGTCGCTCTGCAGCCGCCGGGCGGCCATCAGCAGGAAGATCCGGAACGCGGTCTCGCTGAACGCGAAGCCCTGCGGCTTGGGTTCGGCGTACAGGCCGACGACGGCGTCGACGGCGTCGATGTTCCCTTCGTAGACCTCGCGGATGGCGGCCGCGGTGTGCGGGTTGCCGCCGGCGAGCGCCTCGAACGTCGTCGGCACGGGCAGGCGCAGGAGCTGGCGGAACGCCGTGTACCGGGGCACGCCCGTCTCGCGTGAGCGCAGGATGTCGGCCGCGGCGAGGTCGATCGGCGGCAGGTCGCCGATCCGCTCCCAGCGGCGCATCGTCGTCGGGTAGTTGAACAGCTCGATCTGGCCCGGCGGCTGCCTGCCGAGCGCGTACAGCGCCGCGGCGTTCCCGCCCGCCTCGTTGATGCGCTCGCGCGGCTGGTCGACGTTGCCCGGCTGGACCGCGAGCTCGCGCAGGTTCAGCGTCTTGCCGCCCAGCACGTAGTCGTCGGGCAGCAGCGGGTGCAGCCGGTAGACCGTGACGAACTCCTCCGTGAGCGTGTACGGCACACCGTGGTGGTCCGCGTGGGAGCCGGGGATGCCGAACAGCAGGTCGCTGACGCCGTGGCGGCGGCGGACCTTCGGGCCCAGCAGGCCCCACCAGGTGGCCTTGATCGCTCGCACGGTCGTGGGGTGGCCGATGATCGCCGGCGTCCACTCGACGGTGTGGATCTTGGCCATCAACGCCGAGTTGACCAGCCGGGCCTTCGCGTATAGCCAGCGCGCGTCGCGCTCGGGGTACGCCGCGCGCAGGTGGCGGACGATCGCGTTGTGCTCGTGCGCGAACAGGACGAGCAGCCCCGCGAGCCCGACCCACAGGCTCGCCTCCGGCGCGTTGAAGTTCGCGGCCTGGCGTTCGAGCGCGCGCAGCAGGTCGTCGTCGACGGCGATCTCGCCGTGCTCACGCTCGATCTCGGCGATGTACTCCGGGTGCGTGCCGTAGAGCTGCGACGCGTCCCACCAGTGCGGTTCGCGGCAGACGAACGCCTGCGGGTCGGTGCCGGTGGGGATCGCCTTCGGCAGGGGCATGTCCGCGTCCAGCAGCCACTCGCCGATCGGCGGCTCCTTGGCGTGGCTCATCCAGTCGTGGACCTCGAACTGCAGCCAGGCGGCCGCGAGCACGCTCAGGTGTGAGGCGGGCAGGAACCGCGTGCGGTCCATCAGCGCGTCGCTGATGTCGCGCGGGCGCGGCGCGCCGAGCGGGTCCGGGTCCGGGAGTGCCGGGCCGTTGCGCCCGAACGGCGCACCCGCGCTGCCCATCCCGGGCTGTGTGAGGTCGTTGAAGCTCCCGTCGGTCCGGCGCGCCTCGCGCGCGCCGGGCGGCTGCGGGCGCTCGACATCCGGTACACCCGTGCTGTAGAGGTTCTTCTGGCGCAGCCGTTCCCGGAGGCCGACGAGCGTTGCGAGGCCGAGGTAGTACGGGAGCCGGTGCCAACCGAACTTGCGGTCCAGCCGTTCGGCGAGCGGCATCAGTGCCTTGGCGAGCATGGATGGCATCCTTCCATGCGAATGCCTGAGCTCGCCGTCGGCAGCGCGTTTGCCGATCACATCATCCGTGGGGTCGCAGGGCGTGGAGGGATGGGTGTCGTCTATCGCGCCGTCCACCTCGCGCTCAAACGTGAGGTCGCCTTGAAGGTGATCGGCTCAGAGCTGTCCGCCCACGCCGAGTTCCGCGCACGCTTCCAGCGCGAATGCGAGACGGCGGCCTCGATCCAGCATCCGCGCGTGGTCCCGATCTACCACGCCGGCGAGGAGGACGGGCTGCTGTACGTGACGATGCGCTACGTCGACGGCACCGACCTCGCCCGCGCGCTGATGGCGCGCGGCCGGCTCGACGTCGAGGACGGCATGCGGATCGTCAAGCAGGTGGCCGACGGGTTGCAGGCCGCGCACGAGCTCGGCCTCGTGCACCGCGACGTCAAGCCCGCGAACATCCTGCTCGACCGCGAGGGGTTCGCGCTGCTCGGCGACTTCGGGCTGACCAAGCAGGTGGGGGAGGACCCGCTCACGCGCGAGGGTGTGTTCGTCGGCACGATCGACTACGCCGCGCCCGAGCAGTTCGAGGCCGGCACGGTCGACGCGCGCACGGACGTGTACGCCCTGGGCTGCGTGCTCTACCAAGTGCTCAGCGGACGCGTCCCGTACCCGGCCGAGAGCGACGCGGCGAAGATGTACGCGCACCTGCAGGCGCCGGCACCGCGCCTGGACGTGCTCGCCGAGGACGTGCCGCCGATGCTGGCCGAGATCGCCGCGCGGGCGATGGCCAAGGCGCCTGAGGACCGCTTCCAGAACGCGGGCGAGCTGGCCGCGGCGCTGCGGACCGCGTCGGTACGCCCCACGATCCCGGGCGGTGTGACGATGATCTCCCCGGACGCCGGAGGCGGCGACCGGGTGACTGAGATCCCGCTTCCGCCGGCGCTGTCGAGCGAGGTCGGCGGCGGGACGTTCGTCGGTCGCGTGGAGCCGATGGCGCGGCTGCGGGCGCGTTACGCGGCGGCCGAGGAGGGCACGCGCCAGTTCGTGCTCATCTCCGGTGAGGCGGGGATCGGGAAGACGCGGCTGGCGTCCGAGCTCGGGCGCGAGGTCCACGCGGGTGGCGCGACCGTGCTGTTCGGCCGTTCGGACGCCGAGTCGCTCGTGCCCTACCAGCCGTTCATCACCGCCATCCAGCACCGGGTCGCGCACCGGCAGACGCTGTACTTCCCGCCCGAGCTGATGCCCGACCTGGCCGAGCTCGGCCGCTTCATCCCGGCGCTGCGGCGGCACACGCCGGACGTGGCGCCGATCCAGGACGAGCCTGAGGTCGATCGCTACCGCCTGTTCGCGGCCGTCACGCGGCTGCTGGCGTTCGTCGCGCGCGAGCACTCGGTGGTGCTGATCCTCGACGACCTCCAGTGGGCGGACGCCTCCACCACGCTGCTGCTCGCGCACATGCTGCAGGACCCTGACCCGGTGAAGTTGCTCGTGGTGGCGACGATGCGCGACTCCGAGGAGCTCGGCGAGGAGCTGCTCGACCTGCTCGCACGGCTGCGGCGCCAGCCGTCGATGGAGCAGATCGCGCTCGCCGGCCTGGACGCGGAGGAGACGGAGGCGCTCGTGCTCGCCCGCGAAGGGGCCGGCATCAGCGACGAGACGATCCGGCGTCTGCATGCGGACACCGACGGCAATCCGTTCTTCATCGAGGAGCTGCTGCGCGGCGGCGAGCTCGGGGTGCCCGAAGGCGTCAAGGTGATGATCTCGCGCCGGCTCGCGCGCTTGGACGAGCTGACGGTGCAGGTCGTGACGGCCGCGTCGGTGGTGGGGCGCGAGTTCCGGCTCGAAGTGTTGGAGGCGCTGATCGCGCAGCCGGTCGAGCGACTCATCTCCGCCCTGGAGGCCGCGATCGACGCCGGGCTGATCCGCGAGGTCGAGGACGACGTGGACCGCTTCGTGTTCGCGCACGCGCTGGTGCGGGAGGCGCTGTACGAACGCCAGAGCGCGGCGCGGCGGGTACGCGCGCACTACGCGATCGCGCAGGCGCTGGAAGGGCTCGCGCCGCGCTTCGTGCTCCCGCCCGCCGAGCTCGCGCACCACTACTCCGAGTCACGCCACCTGGACCGGACCGGGAAGGCGATCGACTACGCCGTCGCCGCGGCGCAGCAGGCCGCCGCTTCGCTCTCGTGGGAGCAGGCCGCGGGGCACTACCGGCGCGCGCTGGAGGGCGACGTCGCCGCCGAGCGCCGCTGCGAGCTGCTGCTCGCGCTGGGCAGCGCCGAGGCGCGATCTGGGCATCCCGCCGCGCGCGACACGTTCGCGCGGGCCGCGATGCTGGCGCGGCGCTCCGTCGGCGCGGACGCGTTGGCGCGGGCCGCGCTGGGCTTCGCCGGCCGCCACGCCGAGGCCGGGATCGTGGACCGCGACGGGATCGCGCTGCTCGAAGAGGCCCTCGAGGCGCTCGACGCCGCCGCGCCGGCC
>JAPDDQ010000947.1 GCA_027587225.1 Solirubrobacter taibaiensis | reverse complement strand
AGCAGGCAAAAATATATGATTCAAAAAGCTAGTAAAGTGATGCAGTTGTAAATATTATTTTGCATTTAATGGGAAATTTTATGTATATTAGCGAAAGTATATATGGTAGGTTTTGAAATCGTTATTTAGAAAATTTAAATCCATTCATTTTTAAATTCAGCATCACCTTATACAAAAAAGGAGAATTCTATGCCAGAAGGAAAAATTATAAAAGCTTTAAGTGGGTTTTATTACGTGCAGCATGAAGAAGGGGTTACGCAATGTCGTGGGCGAGGTGTATTTAGAAAAAATAAAATTACACCACTTGTAGGAGACCAAGTTGTTTTTCAGGCAGATAATCCAACTGAAGGTTATGTGCTTGAAGTGTTTGATCGAAAAAATGAACTTGTTAGACCTCCTATTGCTAATGTCGATCAAGCGATCCTTGTGTTCTCTGCAGTAGAACCAGATTTTAATCCTGGACTGTTAGATCGATTTTTAGTGCTGATTGAATATCATAACATT
>JAPDDQ010000946.1 GCA_027587225.1 Solirubrobacter taibaiensis | reverse complement strand
TAAAAGAAATGATTGAATTCGTAATAAATAGCCAAGATCCTGAAATGGCTGAAAAATATAGTTTACGCCCTGGAATCGTATTAGCGGCTCCGCAAATCGGTGTTTCAAAAAAAATGATTGCAGTTCATGTAACCGATGCGGATGGTACATTATATAGCCATGCATTATTCAATCCAAAAATCATTAGCCATTCTGTTGAACGTACATATTTACAGGGTGGTGAAGGCTGTCTATCTGTAGACCGCGAAGTACCTGGTTATGTTCCTCGTTATACAAGAATTACAGTAAAAGCAACTTCTATTAACGGAGAAGAAGTAAAATTACGTTTAAAAGGTTTACCAGCAATCGTATTTCAGCACGAGATTGACCATTTAAATGGCGTTATGTTCTATGACCATATCAATAAAGAAAATCCTTTTGCCGCTCCTGATGATTCCAAACCTCTAGAGCGATAATAATAAAAAGGCGGAAGTTAATCTTCCGCCTTTTTATTATGAAATGGGT
>JAPDDQ010000945.1 GCA_027587225.1 Solirubrobacter taibaiensis | reverse complement strand
CAAGGTGTAAATGGCTATGTAAGCAATACAAAACGATTAGTTTATCAAGGGAATATTATCGATGGCTTTAAACTGACATTTGAAGAAGGAAAAATTGTTAAAGCTGAAGCACAGGTAGGACATGATTTATTACAAGAGCTTATTAATGTGGATGAAGGCTCTTGCTATTTAGGTGAAGTAGCACTTGTACCACATGAATCACCAATTTCAGCATCGGGAATTTTATATTTTAATACATTGTTTGATGAAAATGCATCGAACCATTTAGCGATTGGTAAAGCTTATCCAACTTGCTTAGAGGGTGGAAGAGATTTAGAAAACGATCAGCTTGAAACGTTAGGGGCAAATATTTCAGTAACACATGAGGACTTTATGATTGGCAGCAGTGAGATGGACATTGACGGTATTCTACCAGATGGAACTGTAGAACCAATTTTTCGTAAAGGTAGCTGGGCATTTTAAGTTTTTAATTTGAATAAAGGAGTAGAGTGGATGAAACGGTTA
>JAPDDQ010000944.1 GCA_027587225.1 Solirubrobacter taibaiensis | reverse complement strand
TGGAAGAAGGATGCAGTGAGGAATTTTACTGCAGGTAGCTGAGGTGAAGAAACATGCAAAGAGTGACAAACTGTGTGTTAATTAGAGATAATGAAGTACTCTTACTCCAAAAACCTCGCCGAAATTGGTGGGTTGCACCAGGCGGGAAAATGGAGCGTGGTGAGACTGTAAGAGATTCCGTTGTTCGCGAGTATCGTGAAGAAACAGGTATTTATTTGAAAAACCCAGCGTTAAAGGGGGTCTTCACCTTTGTCATCCAAGAAGGTGATAAAGTTGTTTCTGAATGGATGATGTTCTCCTTTTTAGCGACAGATTTTGCAGGAGAAAACAAACTAGAGAGCGAAGAAGGCATCATTGGTTGGCATACATTTGATAAAATTGATGATTTAGCAATGGCGCCAGGAGATTATCACATTATTGAGTATTTAATCAAAGAAAATGGCATAGTCTACGGTACATTTGTATATAGCCCAGATTTTGAGTTGGTTTCATATCGATTAGATCC
>JAPDDQ010000943.1 GCA_027587225.1 Solirubrobacter taibaiensis | reverse complement strand
GAATCCTGAGTTTTCATTTGAAGAACCCATTGCGAACTCGTCCATGTTTAATTTACCGATTGTAATTGTGTCAGCAGCTTTTAGCTTTTGCACAACTGTCGCATCATAAATTGGATCGAAGTTTGCTAATATTTTGCTTGCACAAGTTGTCCGAAGACCGTTAGTTACAATGTTATCTTTTACACCAATTGGCATACCGAATAATAAACCATTATCTTCAGCGCCGATTTTTGCATCTAATTCTTTCGCTTTTGCGCGTGCATTTTCTTCATCTAATGTAAGAAAGGCTTTTACGTTATCTTCAACATCCGCAATACGTTTGTAAGATTCTTCTACTAAATCCGTAACGGAAATTTCTTTGCTGTTTAACTTCTTATGTAACTCTGATACTGAATGATCAAATAATGACATCGAAATTCCCCTCCTCTATTCTAATACTGCTGGAACACGGATTTGATTATCTTTGTGATCCGGTGCATTTTTTAATACTTCTTCAACTGGTAAA
>JAPDDQ010000942.1 GCA_027587225.1 Solirubrobacter taibaiensis | reverse complement strand
ATGGCTTCTGGTTTCCCTGCAGGCGCCAAATTAAGCGCTAGACTACGAAAAAGCAATCTTTTAACTCAGATTGAAGCAGAGCGCCTCGTTTCTTTCACAAATTCTTCTAATCCACTTTTTATTTTCGGTGCTGTGTCTATCGGTTTTTTTAATAATCCGAAATTAGGAATTATATTAGCCGCTGCCCATTATTTCAGTAACTTTGCTGTCGGATTAATTATGCGTTTTTACGGCGATAATACCGCTTACAAAATTAATACACACACTACAAAAAAACGTCGCTTTCAAAACCCTTTTTTAATCCTTCACGAGACACGCTTACAAGAAAAAAGACCAATTGGTAAATTACTTGGGGATGCCATTGTTTCTTCTATTCAAACATTACTTATGATTGGCGGATTTATTATTTTATTCTCTGTGTTAAATAAAATGATTACTGTATTCCACATTACAGCAGCTCTTTCTTTTATTATGCAACATATTTTATCATTCTTCCAACTAAGTA
>JAPDDQ010000941.1 GCA_027587225.1 Solirubrobacter taibaiensis | reverse complement strand
CCTGATAATTTTGAAAGCTTTATTACGCCTAAAGCCAGTGGGACATTGATCAAAACTTACCGTAATCTAGGTGATAAGGTGAGTCAGGGAGACTTACTTGCTGTAGTTCAAAGCCAAGATGTAATTCGTTTGAATGCCGATCGTAAAGTTGCTTTGGACAGCCTACAGTTTGCTCGTCAAAAAATGGAACAGGAACGAGCGCTATGGCAAAAGCGTGTATCACCTGAAATTGATTATATTTCAGCAAAACGAGACTTTGACGCAGCACAAACTCGTGCAAATGAGTTGAATAACTTAATCAACTCTTATGGTGGTTCTAGTAATGGTACTGTTGAAGTTCGTGCTGCAATGTCTGGAACAATATTAGAAGTCCTTGGTGCTGTTGGATCAAATGTAAGTTCTTCAACACCTATTTTTAAAATCGCAAATACTTCTCAACTTTTAGCAGTTGTTAATGTTCCCGCTGACAGGCTAAATGCTATAAATCCTAACAATAAGGTTAAAG
>JAPDDQ010000940.1 GCA_027587225.1 Solirubrobacter taibaiensis | reverse complement strand
TCTGGAATACCACTAAATAATTTGGATAAGTGTTTAAGATTAAGCGGCATGGAGGAAGAAATTTCTTTATTTAATACAGTTCCAGATTGCTCATGAGTAGAGAAAGATTTTTCGCCCCTTATCCATTTTCGAAAAGATCCCATATATTCACCTTATTCCTCGTTGAACTTTATATGGGTTATTATGGATAGTTACATACAGACATATGCGCAGTTTAAAATTTATATTGTATATTTGTACATTTAACGCTATAATTATAGTGTTAAAGATGGAATCGTGATATGACCTGTTATGACTCTATCGTTTTATTTATGAATAAATGGATTGGTATTTTAGCAAGATGTGCTAATAAACTACTCCACCATGATAATAACGTGCCGAAATGTGGTGCGTATATTTTCGTGGTGGAGTTTTTTTATTCTCAAAAAGGGGGAAAGACCATGAATAACAACATGGTTCATATTACAATTGACGGAAAAAAGTATACAGCAAGTCGGAGGCCAAG
>JAPDDQ010000939.1 GCA_027587225.1 Solirubrobacter taibaiensis | reverse complement strand
TATCTTCTACTGGCCACCTTATATTAGTCGGGCATTTATTAGGCTTTGAGGGAGAAAGAGCAAAAACGTTTGAAATTGTTATTCAGCTAGGCGCAATTTTAGCTATTGCAATTTTATATCATAAACGTCTCGTTTCTTTATGTAATATTAAACCTCTTATACAGAAAGAAAAAAAATTCAACGCGTTCCATGTATTTCTTGGCGTATTTCCGGCAGTGGTTGCTGGTTTGCTACTACATGATATTATTAAAACATACTTATTCCAGCCATACACTGTTGTGATTGGACTTATAGCAGGGGCAATTCTTATGATCTTTGCAGAAGTAAAAAAGAAAGAGGCAGCAGCCTATTCACTGGACGATTTAACATACCGTCAAGCTTTAACAATCGGATTATTTCAGTGCTTAGCGGTATACCCTGGCTTCTCTAGAGCTGGCTCTACTATCTCTGGAGGTCTATTAGCAAAAGTAAATTATAAGACTGCATCTGAATTCTCTTTTCTAAT
>JAPDDQ010000938.1 GCA_027587225.1 Solirubrobacter taibaiensis | reverse complement strand
TTCGTAGCACCACTTGCGATTAATATGGATATATACGATTTATATCCATACCGTTCTTTAGTTAAACACTTTCAAGAAAGCGGTTTTGACGTTTACCTGATTGATTGGGGAAAATTAACTTATAAAAATTATCATATTGATTTCTTATCATTCATCGATAAGTTCATTCCACGTTGCATTGAAGCAATTCAAAAGCATTCGAAATCTAAAGAAATCTCGTTACATGGTTGGAGTATGGCTGGCATCTTTGTCACACTATATACAGCACGCCATCAACCAGATGCAGTAAAAAATCTAATCGTATTGGGTAGTCCAATTGATAGTTATGCAACAGGTTATATTGGTAAGCTATATAAAACGCTCGCCTATGTGACAACACGTAATGCGACGATTAAAGACTATATTTACAATCGTCTCCCAAAACTCATGATTCATTCACCAGGTTTTTTAAATTCTTTGGGCTTTAAGTTACTCGATCCTAAAGGTTGGATCGACGGTAATATCC
>JAPDDQ010000090.1 GCA_027587225.1 Solirubrobacter taibaiensis | reverse complement strand
GGGCCGCGAGGCCACCGCGGCCGGGCGCGGGGCGACGGCGGCGGCCGGCGAGGCCACGCCCGTGGCGGCCATCGCGCTCGTCGACGCGGCGCTGCCCCACGCGATCGTCGCGATCGCCAACGCCGCGCGGCGGCGCATCTAGCCGGTCACGCCGCCGCCGGAGGCCTGGACGGGAATCACCTCGACCGTGGCCGGGTTCGTGCGGCGGCCGCTCGCGCGGCTCGTGACCGCCGCGACGTTCGTGATCCTCCCCCGCGCGGTGCGGGCGACGCGCATCCAGACGAAGCCCTCGCGCTGTCCGGTCAGGTGCGGGATCGTCACGCACGGCCGGCCGCGGCGGTAGGTGACCTTCACGGTCGCGCGCACGAACGTGAGGCCGCGCGGGACGAGGTCGCAGACGAGGACGTTGTCAGCGACATCCGTGCCGAGGTTGGTGACGCGCAGACGGAACTTGACGACCTGCCCGGCGCGCACCTGGCGGGTCTCGACGGCCCGGCCTTTCGGGGTCATGACCTTCTTGCAGATGTCGACGTCGGCGTCAGCGCCTTCGATCACGATCGTGCCGGGTGTCTCCTCCGGGTCGAGCGGCTCGCTCGGGTCGTTCTCCTCGGGCGTCGCGGTGGGCGTGACGATCGGGCTCGGACTGACCGTGGGCAGCGGGGTCGGTCGCGGCGTGGGGATCGGCGTGGGCGTGGGGATCGCCGTCGGCGTGGGTGACGGCGACGGCGTCGGCGAGACCGTCGGGATCTCGGTGGGCGTCGCCGTCGGGGTGCTCGTAGGCGTCGAGGTCGGCGTGGGCGTGGGCGACGGCGTCGGGCACGGCGTCGGGTCGGGCAGGCACGGGTTGGGTGGGTTGACGCCGATCTCGCCGGTCCCGTACACGGACTCGGCCGCGATCGAGCCGAAGATGTGCTGGTAGTCGAGGTTCACCCGGGCCCGCGGTGCGAGCACGCTGCCCTGCCAGGCCGTCCCGGGCGGTCCCAGCGTCACCGAGGACGCCTCCGGGAAGTTCCAGAGGGTCGCCCGCCGCCTCGCCTCGAGGTCGTCGTTCTGCGCCGGGTTGCCGACCTGCACGTAGCCGGTCGCGTCGTCCCAGATGAACATCCCGCCGCTGAACGCGTTCACGTACGAGCCGCCGCGCACGTTGATGAGCGTCGTCGCGCCGTCGGGCACGCGCAGGCGCAGCGTCCCCGCCTGCTCGAGCAGGGTGTGGTCGATCGTCCACACGTTGCGCACCGGGTCGGTGCCGGTCAGCACGAGCGTGCCCGTGGCGAGGACCGGCGTGAGCGAATCCAGTTCACCCCACGACGTCGACCGGATCACGAGGCCGGCGAACAGCGCGTCGACGTCGAACGGCGGCGCCGCTTTGGTCACGGTCCCGTTCGGCACCGTGAAGCCGGGCGGCGTGATCTCCCGGCCGTAGGTGACGCTGCCGTTGTTGATGCCGGACGAATTCACCTGCAGGTCGCGACCGACGGCGAGATCCACGCGCGTCCGGTCGACCGGCAGCTTCGTGGCCACGCCCATGCTCGTCAGCCGTGCGTCCCGGCCGACGACCATGCGCCCGTCGGATTCGCTGTTCATCTCCTCGAAATCGCCGTGCGTGACGACGGAGTAGGCCGGGACCGGGCCGAGCGGGTTGTCCATGCAGTCGTCGTCGGCCTGCCGCGCGGCGACCGTCGCCGCGCGCGGTGCGCTCGCGCCGAGCGCCACTACGGCTGAAAGGACCATCGCCGCCATCACCCACCACCGCATGGGCAGCAAGCTGACCGAAATCGGGGTGAACCGCCCTCACCCGCTGAGGACGATCGCGAACCGGCCGATCAGACGAATGACCATCCCCCGATCACCCCTCCCATGAGACTGACTATCAAGTACAAGCTGTTCGCCGCGTTCGCCGCGGTCCTCGCCATGATGGCTCTGCTGGGCTTCACCGCCGCCAGCAGCACCAGCCGCATGAGCGCCGACACCGAGGTCTTCGACCAGAAGATGCTGCCGTCCGCGCGCACCGTCGGCGAGCTCAAGAACCAGACCGGCAAGTTCCGCCGCGACCAGGTCCGCTACACGGCCGCCGCCGACGCGGCGGCGCGCAAGGACATCGCCGAGGGCCTCGCCGAGGACGTCGCCGCCATCGACGCGCTCGTCGCCGACTACAAGGCCAAGCTGGTCACGGGCGCCGAGGACCAGCGCGCCCTCGACGCCTTCGTCGCGGTGTGGGAGCGGTACAAGGCCGCGTCCGCCGAGCTGCCCGCGCTGACCGACGGCGGCCAGGCCGCGGCGGGGCTCGCCCTGATCGAGAGTGGCGACGGGGACAAGGGCTGGGACGACACCAAGGCCGCCCTCACGGCGCTCGACAAGGTCAACGAGGACTTCGCGAACGCCACGATCGCCCAGGTCCGCGGCGACGCCGACTCCACGCGCACGTTCGCGCTCATCCTGCTGGGCATCGCGCTCGCGATCGCCGTCGGTCTCGCCTGGTGGCTGTCGCGCACGCTGTCCGGCGGTGCGAACCGCCTGGTCCGCGCCGCCCACGGCATCGCCGAGGGCGATGTCGAGCAGCAGGTCGAGATCCGCTCCAACGACGAGCTCGGCGACGCCGGCCGCGAGTTCGAGCGCATGATCGCCTACCTCCAGGAGGCCGCCACCACCGCCGACCGCATCGCCGGCGGCGACCTGACCCAGCAGATCACGCCGCGCGGCGAGAAGGACGCCCTCGGCCACGCGCTGCGTCGCATGTCCGACAACCTGCGGGAGACGCTCGGCGCCGTGGCCGGCTCGGCCACGACCGTCGCCTCCGCCTCCCAGCAGATGGCCGCCACGTCGGACGAGACGGGGCGCGCCGTGGGCGAGATCGCCGGCGCCATCTCGAACATCGCCGCCGGCGCCGAGCGCCAGCTGCACTCGGTCGAGACCACGCGTCAGATGATCGCCGAGGTCACCGCCGGCGTCGGCGAGTCCGCCGCCGCCGCGCAGGAGACCGCCGCCGCCGTCAACGACGCCGCCGCCGTGGCCCAGGAGGGCGTCGGCGCCGCCGAGCACGCCACCGCGGCCATGCACGCCGTCCGCGAGTCCGCCACCGAAGCCGCCGTCGCCATCCGCGACCTCGGCGCCCGCTCGGAGCAGATCGGCGGGATCGTCCACACCATCACCAGCCTGGCCGAGCAGACGAACCTGCTGGCGCTCAACGCCGCGATCGAAGCGGCCCGCGCCGGCGAGCAGGGCAAGGGCTTCGCGGTCGTCGCCGAGGAGGTCCGCAAGCTGGCCGAGGAGTCCCAGGAGGCAGCGGCCACCATCTCCAGCCTGATCGAGCAGATGCAGGGCGACACGCGCAAGGTCGTCGGCGTCGTCGAGCAGGCCAGCGCCCGCACCGAGGACGGCGCCGCGACGGTCGAGCAGGCACGCGAGGCGTTCCTGGCCATCGGCCAGGCCGTGAACGGCATGACCGCCCGCGTGGAGGCCATCGTCGGCGTCGCCGACCGGATCGCCGCCGACGCGAACGCGATGGAGCAGGGCATCGGCGAGGTCAGCCTGCTCGCGCAGGACTCCAGCGCCTCCACCGAGCAGGTCTCGGCCTCCACCCAGGAGACCTCCGCCTCCACGCAGGAGATCGCCGCCTCCGCGGCTTCGCTCAGCGACACCGCGAAGGAGCTCGAGCAGATCGTCGGCCGCTTCCAGCTCGCGTAGGCGCCAAGGAAGGTCGGATGATCGGGGTGGGGCGGAGGGGCTGCCCCGGCTTCCTTCTCTAGGCGGACTTGGCGGCCGGGGTTTCTTCCCCGGGCGCCTCGGTGACGAGCGTGGGCTTCACGCCCCGCTCCACCGTCTCCTTGGTCACGACGCACTTCTTGACGTCGCGGCGGGAGGGCAGCTCGAACTGCACCTCCAGGAGGATCTCCTCGATGATCGAGCGCAGGCCGCGGGCGCCGGTGTCGCGCTCCAGAGCGCGGTTCGCGACTGCCTTGAGCGCGTCGACGGAGAACACCAGCTCGATCCCGTCGAACGAGAAGAAGCGCTGGAACTGCTTGACGATCGCGTTGCGCGGCTCCGTCAGGATCGTGATCAGATCCTCACGCGAAAGCTGATGCACGGCGCTCGAGACCGGCAGACGGCCGATGAACTCCGGGATCAGCCCGTAGTGCATGAGGTCCTCGGGCAGCGTCTGCTCGAACAGCTCGCCCAGGTCGCGGTCGGCCTTGGACTCGACCTGCGAGGCGAAGCCGACACCCTTGTGGCCGATGCGGCGCTCGATGACCTTGTCGAGGTTCGCGAACGCGCCGCCGCAGATGAACAACACGTTCGTCGTGTCGATCGTGAGGAACTCCTGGTGCGGGTGCTTGCGCCCGCCCTGGGGCGGCACGGAGGCCGTCGTCCCCTCCAGGATCTTCAGCAGCGCCTGCTGTACGCCCTCACCGGACACGTCGCGTGTGATCGACGGGTTGTCGGCCTTGCGGGCGATCTTGTCGACCTCGTCGATGTAGATGATCCCGGTCTCGGCCTTCTTGACGTCGTAGTCCGCCGCCTGGATGAGCTTCAGGAGGATGTTCTCGACGTCTTCGCCGACGTAGCCCGCCTCGGTCAACGCCGTGGCGTCCGCGATCGCGAACGGGACGTTGAGGATGCGGGCCAGCGTCTGCGCCAGAAGCGTCTTGCCGCAGCCCGTCGGGCCGAGGAGCAGGATGTTCGACTTCTGCAGCTCGATGTCCGAGTCGTCGGACTGCATCATCTGCACGCGCTTGTAGTGGTTGTAGACCGCTACCGACAGCGTGCGCTTGGCCTGCTCCTGCCCGACGACGTACTCGTTGAGGACGCCGTAGATCTCCTTCGGCTTCGGCAGGTTGTCGATGTCGAAGGTGGGCGGAGCGGTGAGCTCCTCATCGATGATCTCGTTGCAGAGATCGATGCACTCGTCGCAGATGTACACCCCAGGCCCGGCGATCAGCTTCTTGACCTGCCGCTGCGACTTGCCGCAGAAGGAACAAAGGAGCTGCTCGTTGGAATCCGTGGGGCGTGCCATCAGCTCTAGCTAGTGCTCGGAGATAACCCGATCGATGATGCCATACGTCTTGGCCTCTTCCGAGGACATGAAGTAGTCACGCTCGGTGTCGCCCTTGACCTTCTCGATCGACTGGCCCGTGTGCTCGGCGATGATCTCGTCGAGCCGGCGACGCAGGTCGATGACCTCGCGGGCGTGGATCTCGATGTCGGTCGCCTGGCCCTGGAAGCCGGACGACACCTGGTGGATCAGGATCTTCGCGTTGGGCAGCGCCATGCGCTTGCCCTTCGCCCCGCCGGCCAGCAGCAGCGCACCCATCGACATCGCGATGCCGACGCAGATCGTCGACACGTCCGGCTTGATGAAGTTCATCGTGTCGTAGATCGCCAGGCCCGCGTACACCGACCCGCCGGGCGAGTTGATGTAGATCGAGATGTCCTTGTCGGGATCCTCGGACTCCAGGTGCAGGAGCTGGGCCACGATGAGGTTCGCGATCTGGTCGTCCACGGGGGTCCCGAGGAACACGATGCGCTCGTTCAGGAGGCGGGAGTAGATGTCGAACGCACGCTCCCCGCGGGAGGTTTGCTCGACAACCATCGGTACGAGTGGGCTCACGGTCCTCGCTTCGTTTCGCTTCTGACGCTCGAATCCTTCAGATGGCTGACGGCCCGTGCCGTACCACTCGGCCGAAGACTAGCAACGGCTCGACGTGGTCCGACCCGGGTCCTTCGACCAGGATGTGAACGTACGGGATCAGGAATCTGACGCTGTGGCGGGCACCGGCTTGGCCGAATCGGCCACCAGGTCCCACGCCTTGCGCTGGGAGAGGTCGTCCTTGAGGCTGTCCAGGCGCCCGTTCTTGCGTAGACGCTCCAGCAGCTTCTCGGGCTTGACGCGTTCTTGTCCGGACACGTCGGTGACCGCCTCGAGCATCTCCTCCTCGGAGGGGTCGAGCGACTCGGCCTCGGCGATCGCGGCCAGGACGGCCTCGCGGCGCAGCGCGACGTCGGCGTCCGGCTTGGCCTTCTCGATCGTCTCTTCCTCGGTGGTGCCGGAGAGGCGCAGGTAGGTCTCGCGGTCGATGCCCTGGTGTCCGAGCGAGTGGAGCATGGAGTCCCACATCTCACGCGCCCGGGCCACGACGAGGGCGTCGGGCACCTCGACCGTCGCGGCGTCGACCGCGGCGTCCAGGGCGGCCTCGCGGAACTCGGCCTCGGTCCGCTGCTCCTCGTTCTCCGAGAGGCGCGACCGGATGTCCTCGCGCAGCTCGTCGAGCGTGTCGAACCCGGCCTCGACGGCCAGGTCGTCGTCGAGCGCGGGCAGCTGCTTGGCCTTCACCTCGCGCACCGTGACCTTGAACAGGGCCTCCTGGGAAGCCAGCTCGGTCGCGGGATAGTCCTCGGGGAAGGTGATCGTGACGTCGCGGTCCTCGCCGCCGACCGCACCCTCGAGCTGCTCTTCGAAGCCGGGCACGAGCCGGCCGGAGCCGAGCTCGATCATCTGGTCGCGGCCCTCGCCGCCGGCGAACGGCACGCCGTCCACGGAGCCGGCGAAGTCCATCACCACGAAGTCGCCGCGCTGGGCCTGGCGGTCGACGGTGTCGAGCTTGGCCGCGCGCTCGCGCAGCTTGTCGAGCTCCTCGTCGATCACGGAGTCCTGCACGCCGGGCTCGCGCTTCTCCACCTCGAGCCCCTTGTACTCGCCGAGCTCGGCCTTCGGGCGCACACCGATCTCGATCGAGAACTTCAGCGGCTCACCCTCCTTGGGGAGCTCGCTCAGGTCGACGTCGGGCTCGCCGACGGGGATGATGCGCGCGTCGTCGATCGCGGCCCGGTACCAGACACCGAGCGATTCGCGGACCGCCTCGTCGACGACGGCCTCCCGGCCGACGCGCTTGATGACGACTGGCGGGGGCGCCTTACCGGCGCGAAAGCCCGGGACGCGGATGTTGCGGGCGAGGAGCTTGGCCGCCTGGGTCACACGACGCTCGACCTCGGCAGGGCCGACTTCGGCGTCGACGCGTACGCGTGACTCGGGGAGCTCGGTGAGGGTGGTGCTGATGTCGGTAGCCATGAGGACGGCGCACAACGATACAAAGCGGGTGTATGGCTGAGCGTCTTGCCGCCTGGTTTGTCACGGGCCCTCTTGGACATTGCCTCTCCGCGATCGCCGATTGGGGAGTCCTGATCGGGCGAGCGTTAGCGCGCCGTCTATGAGAGGTCTCTAATCAAGTCTTAAGTCTGTCAGGCCGATGACGGGATCATGTCGCGCCTCGCCAACTTGCCAATCGCCGCCCGTCTTGGCGCTGGATTCGGTCTCCTCGCTCTCGCCATGCTGGCGATCACCCTGACCGCCGTCCAGGCCTTCGGGACGTTCCGTGATGACACACAGAAGCTTTCCGACCGGGACGTCCGCGCCCTCGCCGTAGCCGGCGAGCTCGGCCAGGACGTCCAGGGCGCCGGCCGCGAGGCCGTCGAGCACCTCTACGTGTATGACGGCGATCTCGCTTCGCAGGACAAGATCCAGGCCGACGCCGAGGCGATGCTCAAGCAGACCAAGGCCGAGTCGGCCGAGCTGACCAAGCTGCTCGCCGGCACCCCGGCGGCCGCCCAGGCCACCAAGATCGCGACCGCGTCGGACGCGTGGAGCGCGAAGGTGACCGAGGCCGTCAAGCGCTCACGCCAGGAGACCGTCGACAACGTCGAGGAGCGCGACGGCTCGCGCACCCTCTATGTCGAGGAGATCAGCGGCGAGACCGGCACGCTGGCCGCGGACGTCGTCGCGCTGCAGGCCGCCGTCAACAAGGGCACGGACGCGACCGCCGACGCCGTCGCCGCCCGCGCCGGCTCCACTTCGAAGATGCTGCTGATCGTCATGGTGATCGCGCTGCTGATCGCCATCGCCATCGCCGTCCTCATCACGCGCAGCGTCGTCGGCCCGGTCAAGGGCCTGATGAACCGCCTGCGCAGCCTGGACGAGCAGGACCTCACGTCGCTCACGAGCGGCCTGGAAGCCGCCGCCGCCGGCGACTTCACGCGCGACGCGACCCTCACCACCGAGCCGCTGAACGTGCGCACGAAGGACGAGGTCGGCCAGCTCGCCGCCACCTTCGACGCGATGCTCGGCAAGGCCGACCGCTCGATCGCCGCCTACGGCGCGATGCGCGAGCAGCTCGGCACGCTGATCGGCGAGGTGACCAAGAGCGCCGAGTCCGTGAGCGCCGCTTCCCAGCAGGTCGCGTCCTCGTCCGAGGAGGCCGGGCGCGCCGCGGGCGAGATCGCCCACGCCGTCAATGACGTCGCGCAGGGCGCCGAGCGCCAGGTGCGCATGGTCGAGTCCGCCCGCCTTGCCGTGCAGGAGTCGTCCGCCGCGGCCGCCGCGTCGTCGGACAACGCGACCGAGACCGCCCGTGCCGCCGCCGAGGCGCGCGACGTGGCCCGTGAGGGCGTCGCCGCGGCCGAGTCCGCCACCGAGGCCATCCGCTCCGTCGCCGCCGCTTCGGCGTCGGTGGGCGATGCGATCGAGGATCTGTCCTCGCGCAGCGAGCGGATCGGCGGGATCGTCGGGACGATCACGGCGCTCGCCGAGCAGACCAACCTGCTGGCGCTGAACGCCGCCATCGAAGCCGCCCGCGCCGGTGAGCAGGGCCGCGGGTTCGCGGTCGTCGCCGAAGAGGTGCGCAAGTTGGCCGAGGAGTCCCAGGTCGCGGCCGCCGAGATCTCCTCCCTGATCGGTGAGATGCAGGCGCAGACGCGCCAGGTCGTGGGTGTCGTCGCCGCCGGCGCCGCGCGCACCGACGAAGGCGTGACGACGGTCGAGCAGACGCGTGACGCGTTCCTGCGCATCGACACCGCCGTCGAGGGCGTCGGCTTCCGGATCGCCGAGATCGCCACCGCGGTCGAGCAGATCGCGTCCGACTCGGCGCGCGCCGCCGGTGACGTGAGCGAGGTCGCGGCCGTCGCCGAGCAGTCCTCGGCCTCCGCCGAGCAGGTCTCAGCTTCCACGCAGGAGACGTCGGCCTCCACGCAGGAGATCGCCGCGAGCGCCGGGGAACTGGCGCGCACCGCCGAGGAGCTCAACGCCCTCGTCGCGCACTTCAAGGTGACGGTCTAGTTATTCGGGACGCGGCGGCAAGGGAGTTGCCGCCGCGGGCCGCATCGCGTCCAGCAGGAACGCGAGGTACCGCGGCCAGTGGTCCACCGGCTCGCCACCCGAGAACTCCCGGGTGGTCGGGCCGAGCATGCGGAAGATCTGCAGCAGGTCCTCCGCCACCAGGTCATCGCGCACCACACCGGCCGCCTGTGCCCGCTTCAGCGGGCCGGCGGCCGCCGTGCGGAACCGGGCGCTCTGGTCGGGCGTGATCACCTGGGAGCCGACGCGCGACACGACGTCGTAGAAGCCCTGGTTCTCGGCCTGCATCACGGCGCACGTGTTCAGGAAGGCCACGAACGCCTGGCCGACCTCCTCGCCTTCGAGCGCTTCGTCGGACACGCGCTCGAACTCGAGCAGGATGTCCTCGAAGATCGCGCACACGAGCGCTTCCTTCGTGGGGAAGCGCCGGTACAGCGTCCCCTTGCCGACCCCGGCGCGGCGGGCGATCTCTTCCACGCCCACGTCGAGCCCGGCCTCCGCGAAGGCGGTCCGCGCGGCGTCCAGGACGCGGGCGCGGTTGCGGGCAGCGTCAGCCCTCAGTGGGCGAACATGGGCCTCCATCGCCGACGATCCTATTACCGGTGAGGAGATGTAGCTAGGGCTGCACCTAGTCGTCCGGGGTGCTCCGTAGCGTTGCTCGGCCCATGGCAGTGGTCGCGGACACCGGCGAGCGGTATTGGCTGGACGAGCTCAATGATGAGCAGCGGGCCGCCGCGACCCACCGCGGCGGGCCGCTGCTGATCCTCGCCGGCGCCGGGACGGGCAAGACGACGACGCTCTGCGCCCGCGTCGCGTGGCTCGTGGCCGAGGGTGTGCCGTCTGAGCGGATCCTGCTGTTGACGTTCACGCGGCGCGCCTCGCGAGAGATGCTCCAGCGGGCCCGCGGAATCGTTCCAGCGTCGTCGCGGGTGATGGGTGGCACGTTTCACTCGGTGGCGCACCGGCTGGTGCGGCGTCACGCCGCGGCGCTGGGTTTGCCGCCCGGCTTCGGGGTGCTGGACGCGGGCGACGCGGCCGACGTGCTGGACCTGCTGCGGGTCGAGGCCGGCCACGCCGCGGCCCGCGGGTCCCGGTTCCCGAAGAAGGGGACGCTGCTCGATCTGTACTCGCGCACGGTCAACGCCCAGCTGCCGCTGTCGGAGGTGCTGACGGAGCACTTCCCGTGGGTGTCGGACCACCGCGAGGCCATCTCGTCGCTGTTCCGCGAGTACACGGCGCGCAAGCGCGAGCTGGGCGTGATCGACCTGGACGACCTGCTGTTGATGTGGCGGGCGCTGGCGCGCGACGACGTGATCGGGCCGCGGCTCGCCGCGTCGTTCGATCACGTGCTGATCGACGAGTACCAGGACGTCAACGGGTTGCAGGTGGACCTCGCGCGCGCCCTGGGCGGCTTCGGCTGCGACGTCACCGCCGTGGGCGACGACTTCCAGGCCATCTACGGCTTCCGCAGCGCGTCCGCGGCGCACATCCTCGACTTCCCTTCGCACTTCCCGGAGACGCGGGTCGTGACGCTGGAGCACAACTACCGCTCCACCCAGCCCGTGCTGGACGCCGCCAACGCCGTCGCCGCACAGGCGCAGCGGGCCTTCCCGAAGCGCCTGCACGCCGACCGGCCCGGCGGTACCCGCCCGCGTGTGGTCTGGCTGCGCGACGAGGCCGCGCAGGCCGAAGCGGTCGCGAACTCCGTCCTGGAGGCGCGCGAGCAGGGCTCCGAGCTACGGGCCCAGGCCGTCCTCGCCCGCACGTCGCACGACAGCGACCTGCTCGAGCTGGAGCTCACTCGAAGGAAAATCCCGTACGTCAAGTACGGCGGCCTGAAGTACCTCGAGGCTGCACACGTCAAGGACTTCGTCGCGCTGCTGCGGTTGGCCGACAACGGCGCCGACGACATCGCGTGGTTCCGCGTGCTGCAACTCATCGAGGGTCTCGGCCCGGCGAGCGCCCGCAAGGCGATCGGCGTGATGGCCGGCGCCGAGAACGCGGGCGGCGCGCCGGCGGCAAGCGGTGCGGGGCGCGCGGCGGCGGCGATCGCGGTCGGCGCGAGCGCCTCGCGGGGCCTCGCCGCCAGCGCACGGGAGGAGGCCGCCGA
>JAPDDQ010000937.1 GCA_027587225.1 Solirubrobacter taibaiensis | reverse complement strand
AGCATCAGTTACTTGAATGAATTCACCGTTGCGGAATGCATCAGCTTTAAATGGTTTAACTTCAGTATTAATCAAGCTCATCATTGTCTCCATGATTGAGGTTTATCTTTAAACTTGTTTGCGAGGTCTAGAATAAATAATTTCTAGTTATTGGGGAAATAGTATTTTTACATGACTAAAATCGGAAAATTAAATGATCCGAGATCGATAGCCTTCACCCAAAAAAAGATATTTCCATTTGACTCCATTCACATGAAGCAAAAATGACAAATATCGAAAATGATCGTGCTCTACAACATGAAGCCGATCGCCTTAAAATTCAAGGGTAAAATTGAAAAAAATAAAATTATATAAAAAACCATAATCTGCACGAAGTTCATGCATGTTGGAGATATTATTGTTTATGCTCAAATATTGGACAAAATGTTTCTTGTTTCAAATGTTTGGGATGTTTAGAATTTGAGATAGGGTAGAAATACTGTGAAGTATTAAGCAGGATTAAAGT
>JAPDDQ010000936.1 GCA_027587225.1 Solirubrobacter taibaiensis | reverse complement strand
TACCTGTAGCACTTACTATCTTTTCGCTTTTCGCCATACTTTCACTAAACATACTTTGCATTTGCTTCATTATATCTATGTTGAAAAACTTTATACTCGCAACATAAATAAGTACAAAACCAATTAAGTATGCAAGCGTCCCCGCTATTAAGATTTCCACTGGCTTTTTTCTTGTTTTATACATATATCCTAAAACAATCCCTATCAATCCAAACATAATTGTCTTCACTAAATTCAGCGGTTGACTCACAATAATAGTAACAAAAAGTGCTGCTACAAAAACCACGAGCACATTAGATAGTTTATGTCTTATCATTAATAGTATAAATGGTAACGGCAACGCAAAAGTTACAACTGTACCCAAAATCGGAACATACATAGATATAAGCAATAAAATTGCATATATAGCTAATAATGCTGCACCTTCTGTAATAAACTTTGTTTGTTTCACATTTTAACCTCTCTTTCAAAAAGAAAAGCATAGCAAAATGCACAGTAGAGTCCG
>JAPDDQ010000935.1 GCA_027587225.1 Solirubrobacter taibaiensis | reverse complement strand
AATGGATGATACCGAGTACCATATGGAAGAACAATATAACGGACGTGTTGTTGTTATGGGAAAAACTCCATTCTCAGCTTCAGAAGAACAGCACGTATGGGAATTCCAATCAGACAATCGAAAATTATTGCGTATTGAATGGCAAAATGGTCGCACAATGATGTATGAGGGAGAAGCAATCATTCCTGCTGATGTACAAATTATAAGAGCAACGTAAGGGGGCGTAATCATGTCAAACCGATTGTTTACCATGATTAAATCGTTTGTAATCCCTATACTTGCTATCGTTATATTACTTGTTGTTGCTGGTTATGCCTTATCAGGTTGTCAAGGCGGGCAGACAAAGTCGATTCAAGACCGTTATCCACTTGAATCTGTTGCCAAGGAAGGTAAACAAGAATCTTACGTGTATAGGGCCGCCAATCGGTCAGTTCCTGAAGTCGCAAAGAAACTCATTAATGAAAGAGAACCGCAGCAAGCATCTAAAGAAGACGAAAATCAAATGT
>JAPDDQ010000934.1 GCA_027587225.1 Solirubrobacter taibaiensis | reverse complement strand
TTATAATAAATGAGATAATAACCTTTGAGGGAGGCCGTATTTTCGTGTCATACCAAGCGTTATACCGAACATGGAGACCGCAAAAGTTCGAAGATGTAGTCGGTCAAAAGCACGTGACAAAAACGTTGCAAAATGCCCTTCTTCAAGAGAAAGTTTCACATGCTTATTTATTTTCTGGCCCGAGGGGAACAGGAAAAACGACAATTGCAAAAGTATTTGCAAAAGCAATTAACTGTGAACATGCTCCGGTAGCTGAACCTTGTAATGAATGTCCTTCTTGTTTAGGAATCACACAAGGATCCATTTCAGATGTATTAGAAATTGATGCGGCTTCAAATAACGGTGTAGATGAAATTCGAGATATTAGAGATAAAGTAAAATACGCTCCAAGTGCTGTAGAATATAAAGTATACATTATTGATGAAGTTCACATGCTTTCTATGGGTGCATTCAATGAGCTTTTAAAAACCTTAGAAGAGCCGCCAGGACATGTTATCTTTATTTTG
>JAPDDQ010000933.1 GCA_027587225.1 Solirubrobacter taibaiensis | reverse complement strand
TGTACATATTTTTGCAGTACGTTAAACTCTTGCTCACTTGCAATACTTGAACGCGCACTAAAGCTACCGTCTTTTTTCAGGCCAGCAGAAATAATATCTGAGCTTCCTGTTGAAAGTTTGTTATCCATTAAACGAACAACGTCAGCATCTCCTAATACGAGTCCTTTCATTTTAAATTTCTTTAAAATTTCTTTTTCAATTTCAGCTTCCGTTGCGTCACCTTTCATCTCAACGATTGGGTTATGAATATGGAAATACAATACACCAGCTGGTGATGCTGCGTGGCCTTTTTTCATCCACGTCTGTGCATTCGAAGTAACAACATCTAAATACGTTAACATTTGAAGTGCTAATCCGTAATACACTTCCGTTAAATCTAACGCTTTTGAACTTGATTTATAATCAATAATACGTAAGAACGTCCCGTTTTCATCTTCTGCCTTATCAACACGGTCAATACGGCCGACAACTTCCATCTTCACACCATTTGGTAATGAGAATTCCAT
>JAPDDQ010000932.1 GCA_027587225.1 Solirubrobacter taibaiensis | reverse complement strand
CAAATACCGTTCATCTTTCACTTCAGAATTTACATATAATTGCTCATTTCTCATCTCAATTATATCTCCAGGTAATCCAATCACTCTTTTGACATAAAAATTATCTGTTTTCATAACAATAATATCTTCTCTCCCATAGCTTTCAAATTGTTTTGCTAGCTTATTAACAATCACCTTATCTCCATCTTGCAACGTCGGCCTCATGGATGCTCCTTTTACAGTCGTCGGAAAAAACACAAAAATTTTCGCCAAAAACACCAATAAACATGCAATTGCAATAGTTCCAAAGAATTCACGCCAACGTTTTTTCTTTTGCATCATTTCACCATCTCATCATCTTTTTACTTTTATTATAAATAATACAACCGATATTTTTCTACAAAATTCTGAATTATAAAATTAAAATATTAGAAATTTCAAAATGGTAATACTGATCAAATTAAACAAGCAAAAAAGATACTCTCAAAATAGTCTATTCACTATTTTGAGAGTATCTTTTTATAATC
>JAPDDQ010000931.1 GCA_027587225.1 Solirubrobacter taibaiensis | reverse complement strand
GTGTATCACTTTCAGATGATCTGCGTCAGCGTATTTGTGATGCTGCTGTGAAGTTAACGAAAAATGTAAATTATTTAAATGCAGGAACAGTAGAATTCCTTGTAAAAGATGATGAGTTTTACTTTATTGAAGTAAATCCACGTGTTCAAGTAGAACATACGATTACAGAAATGATTACGGGAGTAGATATTGTTCAATCACAAATTTTAATAGCTGATGGACATTCATTACATAGCAAAATGGTAGGTGTTCCGAAGCAAGAGGAAGTAGTTGTACATGGATTTGCAATTCAATCTCGTGTAACAACTGAAGATCCGCTAAATAATTTTATGCCGGATACAGGAAAAATTATGGCGTATCGATCAGGCGGTGGTTTTGGTGTACGTCTTGATACAGGAAATAGCTTCCAAGGTGCAGTTATTACACCGTACTACGATTCTTTACTTGTAAAAGTTACAACTTGGGCACTTACTTTTGAGCAAGCTGCTGCAAAAATGGAACGTAAC
>JAPDDQ010000930.1 GCA_027587225.1 Solirubrobacter taibaiensis | reverse complement strand
GCTCATCTAAAATGAGTAATTGCGGATGAATGCCTAGCCATTTTGCGATTACAATCTTTTGCTGATTTCCACCAGAAAGAGATTTCACTGCCTGCTCTCCGCTAGATGCTTTCACATTAAGAAGCTTCATCATATCCTCTGTAAACTGTTGTTCTAGCTCATTGCTTAGAACACTTCCCTTTGAAAGATTTTCTAAATTCGGTAAAGCTAAATTTTCTCGAATTGAAAAATCTAACACTAATCCTTCAGACTTTCTATCTTCTGTAATGAAAGCAATTCTTTGTCTAATTGCATCTATTGGACTATCAATCTTTACTTCTTGTCCATTTATAAAAATTTGTCCAGAGTCTAAAGGTTCATAACCAAATATCGCTTTCATAATATCAGTGCGACCAGCCCCCATCAAACCAGCTACACCAAAGATTTCACCTTTCCTCACTTGAAACGAAACATTTTCAAATTTCCCTTTCTTCGTTCCATTACGCATTTCAAAAATGACATCACCA
>JAPDDQ010000929.1 GCA_027587225.1 Solirubrobacter taibaiensis | reverse complement strand
TACAGAACTAGAAAATGATGAAAGAGATGGATTAATCTCTTTACACACAGCTTTTTCTCGTTTAGAGGGACATCCAAAAACATATGTACAGCATTTGATAAAACAAGATAGAATCAATTTAATTTCGTTATTAGATAATGGAGCTCATCTTTATATATGTGGTGATGGAAGTAAAATGGCTCCGGATGTAGAAGATACCCTTTGTCAAGCATATCAAGAAATTCATGAAGTCAGTGAACAAGAAGCAAGAAATTGGTTGGATCGTGTGCAAGATGAAGGGCGATATGGAAAAGATGTTTGG
Organism: Solirubrobacter taibaiensis; assembly: GCA_027587225.1. GTDB lineage: Bacteria > Actinomycetota > Thermoleophilia > Solirubrobacterales > Solirubrobacteraceae > Solirubrobacter > Solirubrobacter taibaiensis. Next base: position 205 of record JAPDDQ010000929.1, on the reverse strand, counting down.
GCTGGTATTTGAATGTTTCTTAATTAGATACATATTAACTAATGAACTTCTTTCGAATAAATTTCACTTTATTAGTATAGTGTATTTAGATGAATAGTGATTAACCAGATTATTTAGTATCTACTAAATAAAAAACAGGACCTGATATACATCTATCAGGTCCTGTTTCACATAGACATTATACATCGATATTTTCCACACATTA
>JAPDDQ010000928.1 GCA_027587225.1 Solirubrobacter taibaiensis | reverse complement strand
CACCTTCTAAAGGCGAACTTGGTCTTACGACTTTCGTCTTATACAATTCCATTTTTAACTGCATATAATGCCGCTTGCGTACGATCAGATAAATTCAACTTACTCAAAATACTACTTACATGCGCCTTAACCGTCTTTTCTGTAATAACTAAAACAGATGCAATTTCCTTATTGCTCATCCCTTTCGCTAATAGCTGCAATACTTCATTTTCTCTCGCTGTTAGCACATCCACTTGAATAAAAGGTTCTTCTTCCTTTTCTTCTACAGGTAATGTTTGAGAGAGAAGAGCATTTGCTATATCCGGATGTAATTGAATATTACCTTTATATGCGCTTCGAATAGCCTCAACAAGCTGATCTGGTTCTACATCTTTTAAAATATACCCACTTGCTCCAGCCCTTAATGCAGGTAACACATGCGCCTGATCAGAAAAGCTAGTTAATACAATTACTTTCACATTTGGATACTCTTTTTTAATATATGCCGTCGCCTCAACACCATCCAT
>JAPDDQ010000008.1 GCA_027587225.1 Solirubrobacter taibaiensis | reverse complement strand
CCCGCCGTCGCCGCCGCGCGTTTCGGCCGCTGGTGGCGCGTCGTGGCCGCCGCGCGACTCGCCCGCCCGTTGCGCGCCGCCGCCGCGCGACGCTCCGACCGCGCAGACGGCCGCCGTGACGGTGATCGTCGCGACGGCGCCCACAACGGCGGCCGCGGAAACGCCCGCCAGCATCACCGGCGTCGCGCCGACGACCAACACGGCGTAGCCGGCGACCCACCCGCGGCGCAGCAGGATGGCGGCGCTCGTCCACGTGACCGTCAGCAGGCCGGCGAGCGCACCCGCGGGCCCGAGGATCACGGCCGGGCCCGCCACGAGCGCGACGGCCGCGACGACCAGCGCCAGGCGCCGGGAGCGAAGGCCGTCGAGACCGGACGGCCGCCCGAGGTGCCGGGCGCGCAGCGCGCACTGCAGGCCGAGCGCCAGCGGCAGCGCGAGCGTCAGCGCGCGCCCGACCACGCCGTCGCCCAGCGCCGCCGCCAGTGGCCCTGCCCAGAGCGCGATCGCCGACACGGTCGCGAGCAGCGCGGCGCCCTCGAGCACCATCCCCGGCGGTCGGAGTGGCGTCACCGGACGCGTCCCGCTCGCGGCCGGCGGCGCGAACGCGCGCGGCATGAACGCGCGCGCCGTCTCCAACGCCTGCTGCGCGGGCACGCCCGCCCACGCCTCCAGCACGACCGCGGCCTCCAGCGCGTCCTGCGGCGGGCGCCCCAGCCGTGCTTCGACCAGCCGTGATGCTCGTGCGCCCGTCATCAGCGCACCGCCCGGAGGCGCACCCGGTCGCGGGTGAGCGTGTGCAGAAGCGCGCGGTAGCTCTCGACGCACGCGCTCTCGTTGAAGATGCGTCCGAGCCGGTTGTGGCCGCGCAGGCCGAGTCGCCAGGCGAGCTCCGGGTTGCGCAACAGCATCACGACCGCGGTGGCCAGCGCGTGGTCGTCGCCCGGCGCACAGACGACGCCGCAGCCCTTGACCACGTCGGGTACGCCACCCACGGCCGTCGAGACCACCGGGCGGCCTTCACTCATCGCCTCGAGCACCGACATGGGAAGCCCTTCCGAGATGCTCGTCATCAGCACCACGTCGGCGTCGCGGACCGCGCCGGTCGGGTCCGTGGTGCGGCCCATGAACGCGAACCGGTCTGCGAGACCCAGCCGCTCGTGCAGCGCGAAGCACGAGCGGCCGTAGGCTTCCTCCCCGTCCGTCACCGACCCGAAATGGCGAAAGCGCGCCTCCGGCATCACCCGCAACGTCTCGGCAGCGACGCGCAGGAGCGTGTGGACGTCCTTCAAAGGATCGATCCGCCCGACGGACACCACGACCCGCGCGTCCGGCGGCCGTACGGGCGGCGCTGGCTGGCGCAGGCCGTTGTAGAGCACGAGGATCTTCGCCGGTTCCAGTCCGAGCCCCATCTCCCAATAGGCGTTCGCGTCTGTGACCGGGCAGATGACGTCCGCGCCCGCGTACGCACAGCGAGCGAGCCCCCGCGCCAGGCGCGTGGCCGAGAAGCGCGCTCCGGGCGAGCCGCCGCTGCGCACTGCGGCGAGGTACGCCTCCCGCAGGTAGACGCCGTGCTCGGTCAACACCATCGGCGTGCCGTGCAGCGCCTTGTGCACCCGCGCCGGGATCGCCGACCAGCCCGCGGCGGTGACGTGAAGCAGGTCCGTGTCCGGGGTCGGCGCGGACGCTGTGCGCGCCACCCAGTACAGCGTCTGGTACAGGCCGGCGGCCTCGACGAGGTCCAGCCGGGGAGGCGTTCCCGCCTCCGGCACCCGCTCCGCCAGCACGTCTCGCAGTCCGGCGAGGAACGCGTGCCAACCGCGGCCGGACCGGAACACGCGGCGCACCCCGGCGGGATGGTGGCGGCACCAGACGCACTCCGCGACCACCGCTTCCGTGTCCCCGTGCCACCCGAGCAACCCGCGCACGAGCGCGCCGGGCAGGTCCCAGCGCAGCGGCCCGCGCCCGCCGCCGCGCGGCAGGCCCTCCGACCACACCTCCAGGGGACCGACCTCACGGGCATGGGGCGGCAGCGCGTACAGCGGCGGTCGCCCGTCCGGAGCGACGATCGGGAGCACGGACCAGTCGAATTCGTCAAGCCCCCGGATCAGCAGGTCGCACCACGAGCTCACGCCGCCGAGCGCGTACGGGTACGTCCCCTCCGTCAGCAGGAGGATCCGGGCGCGCGGGCCGGCTGCCGGGACCGGCGCCGCCACCGGCACGGGTGCCAGCTCAAGCGCGGGTGCGGCCGCCATGCAGGTTCACCGTGGAGTCCAGCGCCTTCAGCCGGGCCTCGAAGGACACCATCGCCCGCTCGATCTCCTGGCAGATCTCGAGCAGCGATTCACGGACGACGAGCCCTTCGACCAAAACGCGCGTGATCTCGTCGCCGAGGCCGGCGTCGTCCATCAGCGCCCCCGGCAGTGTGCGCGCGCGGCCGAGCAGCGCGGCGATGTCCGGAGCCTGGTGCGGGGCCGTCTTCAGCCGCGCGTTCTCCTCGCGCAGGAGCGTCAGCTCGGCACGCAGCGCGCCGAGCGACTCGCCCGCGACCTCGAGCGCGTCGAAGTCCGCGCGCCGGCGTCCGAACCGCCGGGGCCGTTCGTCCTCGCTCATCCGTTCGTGACCCGGAAGGTGACGCGGCGCGGAGCGGTCCGCTCACGGCCGGCGATGGCCGTGACGACGAGCCGGTAGCGCTGCGGCCGCAGCAGCCGCGTGCCGAACCGGCCGCGGAAGCGGACGACGCCCGTCCCCGTGCGCGCCGCCCGCTCGATCCGCCCGACCCGCACCCAGCCGTCGCGCGTGCGTCGCTGGAACGTGAGCCGGACGGTCGCGGCCCGGTTGAGCCGCCACGAGATCCGCGTGCCGTCCAGCCGCGACCCGGGCCGTGCCCGCCGGTGTGCGACGGCGAAGCGGCGAGGGCTCATGGTCAGCTGCGTGAGCCGAAGCCGGACGGAAGCCGCGGGGCGCTCAGGTGAGCCGGAAGGCGGCGCCGGACGCACGGGGGGGCCGTTCTCGCGTCCGGCGCGTTCCTCCCGCGCCGCGGGTGGCCGCGGCGCGATCGTCCGTGTCGGCGCGGAAAACGCCTGGCTGACAGACGACACCCAGTTGCCGGCGAGCACGGCCACGCGCACGGTGCGGCCCTCGTCGGCTTCACCCAGCGTGTACGCGGCGTCCGTCGCGCCCGCCAGGTTCACGCACGTCGCGGCGCAGCGCTGCCACTGATAGGTCAGCTCGGGCGCTCCCGTCCAGGCGCCGGGCTGCGCCTGGAGCCGCTCTCCCACCTGCGCCTCGCCACGCAGCGTCGGGACCTGCGTCGAAGCGGGCTCGGCCGGTGCGAAGTCCACCTGCGCTCCCGGCTCGAGCCGCACCCAGCGCGAGCGCTGACCGCCGTAGGGCTCGCCGCCCTCGATCCCGGTCACCGGCGCCGTCACCGCGGATGGGCCGACGTTGCGTACGTATACGCGGCCGTTCTGCAGCCACGCGCGGGTGCTCGCGGCGTCACGCGCCCACGCCTCTTGGCGCGCGAGCGTCGTCGCGATCGGCGTCGGCCCGAGCTGCACGAGCGGCGCCGCGGCGCGGTCGAACGCCGCTTCGTAGCGTGCCACCAGCGCGTCGATGACCGGGTACAGGATCCCGCCCTGGTCGGCGTGGACGTCGGGCAACGCCGGGTTGTGGTCGGCGAGGTTGCTCTGGTGGAAGTAGTGCGGCCGCGGGTCGTTGCCCGTGAGGTGCCGGAACATGATCTGCGTCTCGCTCGCCACGTACTCCGTCCATGTGGCGCCCGTGGTCCGGCAGGTCGTGACACCCGCGATCGGGACGCACGCGCCGCCGGGCGGCGCGACGTAGATCCAGTTGTACTCGTCGAGCTGCTGGCCCTGGCGCGACGTGTTGTAGTAGACGTTGCTGGGGTAGCGCGGGACGGCGCGCACCGCGCCCATCACGAACGACGCGCCGGCCGGGAGCAACGGGCTCGTGATGACCGTGGGCGTCGCGGGATAGCCCTTCGATGCGTCCGACGCGATCGTCGTCACGCCACCGGCCGCGACCCCGGCGAGGAACGCCGGGTTCTGCCCGTAGGGCGCGAGCGCCGCGCCGTTGACCGCCGGTGGGGCCGCCGCCGTGCCTGCCGCTCCCGTGTCGGTGAGCGTGTGCGTGACCGGCACGACGCCGTTGTCGGTCGGCGCCGAGGCGCTGCGCGCCAGCGTCGCCACGCGGGTCCACTCGGTGGTGCCCGTCACGCGCCGGTAGAGGTCGAACCCGATCGCGTGGCAGACGGCGTCGAAGCTCACCGTCACCGACGCCGCGGCAGGCACCGTGACCTCCGCTTCAGAGGCCACCGTCTCTCCGGCGGGTGAGCGCGCGGTCAAGGCGTAGTCGTACGTACCGGCGGCGAGCGTGCCGCTGCCGGCGGTCGTCTCGTCGATGGACGGCGGGTCGATCGTCCCCGGGTTGCCCGGGCGTGCGTTCGCGAGCCCGGAGTGCTCGCCCGTGACGAGCTCTGTCGGGTCGACGGGCAGCCCGTTCGCGCGCGCAAAGGCCACGTTGTCGCGGATCTGGTCCCGGATGAACGAGCTCGTCGAGCAGTCCAGGTTCGCGTGCGTGTCGGTGTGGTTGACGTAGCCGAACGCGGCGCGTACGTCGGCCCGGTCGCGGAAGTACGCCGCGAGCGGGTCGCCGGGTTCGCTGCCGCCGCCGTTGAAGACCATGTCCAGGCGCAGGCCGCGGGCGCGGGACCACGCGATCGCCCGGTCGACGTCCGCGGGCGTCATGCGGCTGCTCTGGTCGTAGCGCGTGGTGTGGGTGACCGGGTCCCAGACGTCGTCGCCGAGGAAGAGGTCGTCGATCTGCAGCCCGAGATAGTGGCGCTCGGCACCCAGGAAGACGCCGCGCGTGACCCAGTTGAGCATCCCGTGGCGCAGCAGCTGGTTGTGGTTCTGGAACTGGTTGCTCGCGACGGTCATGACCATCTCCTCGCGCCCGTCCTCGGGATGCGTGTAGATCCCGAGCAGCGCGGTCTGCCCGTCGCCTTCCAGCAGCGTCAGCCACGGCGCTCCCGGCATCGGCTTGGCGCCGTACCCGAACGCCTCGTTGGGTCCCGGCGCGTCGTCGGCGATCGTCACCGGCCCGCGGAGGTACGGGAACGCAGCTCGGCCGACAGGGGTGAGCCGCGCCGCGTTCCCGTCCTGCCACGCGCCGGGCACCGCCGTCAGCCCGCGCGCGGCGGACGGTGCCGTGTAGTCGCTGAGCCGGCGGACGCCGAACGTGCGCTCGAACTTGACGAGCGCCGCCCATTCGGTGTCGGTCAACGCGGAGAGACGGCTCACCGTCCCGTCGGCGTTGCGCAGATCGTGGCCCAGGTCGCCCGTGGCGAGGATGACCGCCTGATAGTGCGCGGCTTCCGCGGCGTAATCGGCGAGGCGGGCGTCGGTCAACGTCGCGATCCGGCGCTGCTGGTCGTAGATGACGAGCGCGTCGTACGGGACGCCTTCGCGCTCGAGTTGCGCCTTCCACGCCCCGAAGCCGGACTCTTGGCCGTCGGCCGACACCAGGAGGACCTTCAGCTCGACCCGTTGGCCCGGCGCGATCCGGGCGGGTGTCGCGGCACTTGCGACGGCGAGCGACAGTGCAACCAAGGCGAGCGCGGCGACGAGACCCTTGAGCAGCATGCCCTCGATTCTTCGAAGGTGCGCACGGCGGGCGCAAGGGCCACGCGCCATCCACTGCCGACCCCTTGCGTTTAACGCGGGAAGTGCGTCAGCGGTTGCGCTTGGGCAGCTCGATGCCGCGGCTGCTCGACGGTCGCCGATAGCCCGTCGCGCGCTGCACGCTCGACGGCCGCCACATCGTCCCGCCACGGAGCGTCGGCACGCCCTCGGCGTTGAGGACGTCCGCGATCGCCTGCAACGTCTTCCCGCTCGCGCGCATGCCGGCGATGCGCTCCTGCAGTTGCGGATCGTCGGCCACCGACGTGCGGCCGTTGCCGTTGCCGCGGGCGCGCGCGGCTTCGAGCCCGCGTCGCGTGCGCTCAGAGAGCTTCTCGTGCTCCCACCCGCCGACGCCCGCGATCGCTGACGCGGCGAGCTGCCCGGCCTCGGTCGACGTGTCGAGCTCGAGGTCTACAGCGATCAGCCGCCGGTCCTCATCGTTGAACCACGCCAGCAGCGGAGGCAGGTTCGCGACGTTCGCGGAGAGATCGCGCAGGCGCCCGACGATGAGGGCCTCGGCCTCGCGGTTGGCGAGCTGCTCGAGGGCCCAGGCCAACGATGGCCGCTGGTCGCGGCCGGCCGCGTCGACGTCGTGCACCACGGTCACCAGCTCGAGGTCGTGGGTCTCGCAGCACGTGGTGACCGCGGCGGTGTGCGCTTTGAGCTCGCCGTCGGCCACGCTCGTCACGCAGACGTAGCCGATGCCTCGGCGGCGGGCCGGCTTCGGCGGAGTGGGCGAGGGCTCCGGCACGGTCGCCACCCGTTCCGGCTGCGGGCGGCCGACGCGCATGCGCAGTGTGGCCAGGGCCAAGCCGAGAGCGACGTACACCAGCGCCATCCATACCGGAGCGCCGAGCAGTGCGGCGGCGATGCCGTCCGCGGAGAAGACGAGTGCGATCGCATAGGCCTGTCGCCGTACTCGCCGGCGCGATGTGCCATCCGGGCCTGCAGCGCGTTCCATCCGCGGCTCCTTCGTTCCGACAACCATCCTTCACTGCTATGCGTACGCCTACCAACCTTGGGCGAGTGGATCAACCCGGGATACGCAGCCGGCGTGACGATGTTCGAAAGGGGACGCATCCGCACGGCGGACGCGGCGCCTGACGGCGCGGCTTCAGACGAGCGCGGCGGCGACCGGCGCGGACACCCAGTCCGCGTCGACGTCCATCGGGGCGGCGAAGTAGTAGCCCTGGCCGAGGTCGCAGCCGATCTCACGCAGCATGTCGAGCTGGGCGCGGGTCTCGATGCCCTCGGCGACGACCTTCAGGCCGACGGTCTTCGCCAGGCCGACGATCAGACGGACGAACGCGGCGTCGTGCTCGGAGAAGGCGAGGCCCTCGACGAACTCACGGGCGATCTTCAGCGTGTCGAGCGGCAGGTTGCGCAGGTAGCTCAAAGAGCTGTAGCCGGTGCCGAAGTCGTCGAGCGCGAGCTGCACGCCGAGGTCGCGGAGCTGCTGGAGCGTCTCGGCCCCGCGCTCGGCGTCCTTCACGAGCAGGGTCTCCGTCACTTCGAGCACGAGCCGGCCGGGGGCGATCCCGGTGCGCTGGAGCACGTCGGTGATGGTGTGGAGGAGATCGGGGTGCTCGAGCTCGATCGCGCTCAGGTTCACCTGCACCTGCAGCGTGTCCGAGCGCTGGACGACGGACGCGCACGCCTCTTCCAGCACGTAGCGGCCGAGCGGCACGATCAGGCCGGTGTCCTCCGCCAGCGGGATGAACTCCATCGGGGGGATGCGGCCACGGTCGGCGTGGTTCCAGCGCACGAGCGCCTCGACGGAGATCGCTTGGCCGGTCTGGATGTCCACGATCGGCTGGTACTGGACGACGAGGTCGCGGTTCTTGATCGCGTTCGCCAGCTCTTCCTTGAGGTCGTGGCGGCGGACGATCGAGTCGCGCATCTCCGGCGTGAAGACCGCGAAGCGCCGCTTGCCGCCCTCCTTGGCCTCGTACATGGCGACGTCGGCGTCGCGCAGGAGCTCGTCGGTGGCGGTGCGGTTGCTCTGGGCGGCGGCGATGCCGATCGACAGCGACACGTTGAGCGGCTTCTCGCCGGCCTGCACGGGAGCGAGGAAGCTGTCGAGCGTGCGCTCGGCGAGCTCGATGGCGCCCTGCTCGACGTGCTCGTCGCGCTGCACGAGCACGGCGAACTCGTCGCCGCCGAGACGCGCGACCACGTCCTGCCTGCGGGTGGAGCCCACGAGCCGTGAGGCGACGCCGCGCAGCAGCTCGTCGCCGATCGCGTGGCCGAGGGTGTCGTTGACGCCCTTGAAGTCGTCGAGGTCGATGAACATCACGGCGACCTTGCCCGCGCCGCCCGGCTCGAGTGCCTCGCGCACGCGCTGGGAGAACAGGGCGCGGTTGGCGAGCCCTGTCAGCGGGTCGTGGTGCGCCTGATGGGTGAGCTGGTCCTGCAGCTCGCGCAGGTCGGTGACGGCCTGCTCGAGGCGGTCGAACTGGAGCGCGGCGGACGCGTTGGCGGCCAGCGTCTCGAACAGCGCGCGGTCGCCGCCGGTGAACCCGCGGGTGAGCCCGTAGCGGTTCGCGAGCATCAGCGTGCCGATCACGCGGTCCTCGCCGCGCAGGACGCCGAGCATGCCGTGGCGGATGCCGCGCTCGGCCAGGTACGCGCCCACGGTGCCACCCGGGAGCGGGTCCATCAGCGCGACCGCGGTGGACGTGCCCTCGGCGAGCTCGCGCAGCGCGTTGGCGGCGTCGTGGTCCATCGGCGCCATCGCCTCGCGGGCGGTGCCGGGGCCGAGCCCGGTGCGCAGCGGCGCGCCGCCGTCGCCGGCGAAGAGGATGACCTCGGCCTGCTCGGCACGGAAGGCCTCCAGGGCGCGCTCCAGCAGACCCTCGAGGGCGATCGCGACCTCCGGGGACTCCGACAGCGTGCGGTTGGCCTCATAGAGGAACTTGACCTTCTCGTGGCCCTGGCGCTCGTGCACGTAGGCGCGGTAGCCCATGAAGGCGACGAGGATCGGGACCAGCAGCAGCAGTACGGCCTCGGGACGCTCGATCCACAGGATCGAGGACACCAGCGCCATCGCCGTGCCGGTGAGCGTGACGACGAAGTCCATCCCGAACATCTGCCGCACCTGGTCACGGGAGACGTGGCCCTCGGTGAGCACGATCGCGGCGAGGATCTGCGCGATCGTGAGCACGCCGCCGAGCTGGGTGGCGAGCAGCACCGAGCCCCAGGTCAGGAACCCGAAGCCGTCGTCGACCTGCGCCGCGAAGTGCACGATCACGAGCATCACGGTCGTCGCCAGGGAGAGCTGGGCGACGTTGAAGAAGAACTTGACGATCGGCATGCGGCGCAGCGCGAGCGCGATCAGCGAGCCACCGACGATCGCCCAGAAGGCGTGCGAGCCGGTGGTGAAGACGAGCGCGACCGAGAGCGGGATGTCGGTCAGCGAGAAGGAGTGGGAGCTGCGACGGAACTCGAGCTCGACCGGGAAGCGCTCCGTGAACAGCACGAGCAGCGCGATCACGTACCAGGCGATCTCCGGGGTCTGGATGGCCCCGGAGTGGCGCACGAAGACGAAGTAGAGGATCGCCGAGATCGCCGAGGTGACGGCGATCAGACCCCAGATGGGTTCGATCTTGCGGATGGCACGCAGGCCCATACACCCACATGATCGGCCGCGATCGCGCCAAATTGAGGGGTTAAACGCCGCGAGCGGCCCCGAAGGACCGCTCGCTGACACAGATTTCTGGAGTCTACTTGCCGCCCCAGGTGGCGCGCTCGTCGGAGGTCACCATTCGATGCTCGACCACGTGCTGCGGGACCACGTGCTGCGGCTCCAGGTGGAGCGGCTCCAGGTGGACCGGGTGGGGTCCACGGACGAGCCGGCGGAGCCGAGGCAGGCCGTGCAGGTCCAAGTGGCACGTGCCCACGGGGCGTTGACGCCGGCGGCGTTCCCCGTCCAGGTGGCGCGGGTCCAGACGGCCCCGGTCCACGTGGCGCGGGTCCAGGTGGCGCTCGTCCACGTCGCGCGGGTCCAGGTGGCCCGCGTCGGGTCGATGCCCGCGAGCAGCAGGGCCTGCTTGACGATCGGGTTCGGGTTCAGGCCGACGTTGGCCTTGCCGGGCTGCGCGGCGAGCGCGGCGGGGATGCTGAGCTCGTTCTGGCTGTCGGCGGTCTTGTTGACGTTCTGCGTGAGCAGCGCCTTGACCTGGTCTGGGTTCAGGTCCGGGCGGGCCTGCAGGAGCAGGGCCGCGGCGCCCGCGACGACCGGGGAGGCCATCGAGGTGCCGCCGATGCGGATGTACTGGCCGTTCTCGAAGATGCTGGTGGCCGGCGCAAGCGCCGCGAACGCGGAGTTGGCGGCGAGCGGGGCGACGATCTTGGCGCCCGGCGCGACGATCTCCGGCTTGGCGAAGCCGTCCTGCGTGACGCCACGGCTCGAGAAGGTCGCGAGCGTGTCGTCGGCGGCCGCGGGGGTCGCGGCCTCGTCGGTCGCGCCGACGGAGATCGCGTACGGGTCGTTGCCCGGCGCGTACTGGACGGCGTCGGCGGCGTCGCCACGGTTGCCCGCGGCGGTCACGACGACGATGCCGGCGTGCCACGCGAACTCGACGGCGGCGTCGAGCGGGTCGATCAGGTACGAGCCCGGCGTGTCCGAGGACACGGACAGGTTGACGACGCGGATGTTGAGCTCGTCCTTGCGGTCGACCACGAACTGCAGCGCGTTGATGACGTCGAGAACGGTCGAGTTGCCGGCCTCGTCGGCCGTCTTGATGGCGACGATGTCGGCTTCCGGCGCGATGCCGGCGTACTTGCCGGCCAGGCCGTCGGTGCGGAAGGCCGAGTTGCCGGCGACGATGCCCGCGACGTGCGTGCCGTGGCCGACTGGGTCGCCCGCGGTGAAGGCACCCGGGTTGGAGATCACGTTGTTCACGCGCGACGTGCCGTCGGCGTTCTTGAAGTCGGCGATGTCGCCGTTGATGCCGGAGTCGATGATCGCGACGCCGACGCCCTTGCCCGTGATGCCCTGAGCCCAGGCCTGGTCGGCGCCGGTGGTCTTCGGGAAGTTGGTGGCCAGCTGCTCGGGCGAGATGCCGGTCGTGTGGACCTTGGTGTTGAGCGTGACGTTCAGGACGCCCTTGACCGTCTTCAGCGTGCCGGCCTGCTTGGCCGAGAGCTTGACGGCGAAACCGCCGACGGCCGGGAGCTTGGCCGTGACCTTGCCGCCCGAGGCCTTGACGATCTGCTTGGCCTTGGCCTGGGAGATCGAGGACTTGAACTGGACGATCGCGGTGACGGACTTGTTCGGCGACTGCTTCGCGGCCGAGGCGAGCTTGGCCGCCGCCGACGGTGCTGCGCTCGCGGCCGTGGCGGCCGTGAGCGGTACAGCTACCGCGAGAAGAGCCGCTACTGCGCTCCTGCGCGCACGGCTAGAACTGGGAATTGACACTGTCAGGGCACCTCCGTGTGCCTACTGATTGAGCGAATCGGGACTTACTTGCCTCTTACATCGGCGGAAAAGTGGGGTGCTGACCCCAACTGGACGCTTGTCCGATCAGCGGAACAAGTCGTCCTCCAACCGGCGCACGAGCGGGGCCACGCCCGGGCCGTCCTCGTCGGTGATGTGCCGGTGCAGGCCGCGCACGCGCACGGCGGGCTCGCGTGAGGTCTTGCCACGCGGAAGGTCCGCGGCCGCGGCGATCTCGTCGGCGATGGCGATGATCGACGCGTGCATCTCGCGGCCCTGGGCATCCGGCCGGCCGCGCCAGTCCTCGAGCGCGTGCAGGCCCGCGACCCCGATCGCGACCTCGCACTGGCCGTTCCGCCACGCGCGCCCGAACGAGTCGGTGATGATCACAGCCGGGCGGCCCGGCAGCGCGGCGCGCAGGGCGCGGGCCGACGCGTCGGGATCGACGGGGAGCAGGATCAGCTGATCGGGGGCTGCGGCGTTGGACTGATCGACCCCCGCGTTCGCGCACACGAACCCGTGGCGGGTGCGGCAGATGAGCCGGCCTCCGTCGGCCCGGACGAGCTGCGCGGCTTCGGAGAGCACGACCTCCGTGTGCCGTGGGTCCTTGCCATGGTCGGCCGCGAGCCGGCGGGCGCGCTCGCCGGGAACGACGTCGTTGAGGTCGACGAGTCGTCCCTCGGCCTTGGAGACCACCTTGTGCGCGACGACGAGCACGTCGGTGGCGGTGAGCTCTGTGCCCGTGTCCTGGATGAGGCGCGCGAGATCGTCGCCCGGCCGCACCTCGGGCAAGCCCGGCAGCGCGAGCAGCTCAATCAAGCCGCAACGGCCTCATCGAGCAACGCCCGGGTGCGCACCGCGCCGCGGTCGTGGGAGGCGAGCGCACGCTTGAGCGCGGCGAAGTCGTCCGGCGTGTCCACGTCCAGCCCGAGCGTCCTGACGTCCGCGACCTGCGGCACCGTGCCCGCCGCGCGCGCGAGGTTCGAGTGGCGCTCGAACGATCCCTCGCCGAACGCCGGGGCCATCACGTCGGGCGGCGAGAGCAGGAGCGCGTTCGTGCCGGTCCCGTGACGGTCGGGGACGATGACCACGGGCGCGGTGCGTGCGAGCAGCGCCTCGACCTCGTCGGGATCGAGCGCCGGGCAGTCCCCGGGGACGAGCAACACGCGCTCCGCGGGCGCGCCCACGATGATCCGGCGACCGGGCACGCCGGCTCCGCCCGCGGCGGCCGCGTCGCCGACCGTGCCAGCGCCGCTCGCGTCCCCTCCGGCCCCGGCCAGCGCGGCGGCCACCCCGCGTGCGGCGGCGTCGGACTGGCCGCTCTCCGCGGGGTCGTGCACGACCTGCGCGCCCATCTCCGTCGCGATCCGCGCGGCGATCGGCTCGGCGGTCACGACGATCACGCCGTCCAGCGAGGGGACGGCGGCGAGGGCGTCGAGCACGTCCGCGACCATCGCGGCGGCGAGGGCGGGGCGGTCAGGGAAGGCCTGGCCGAGCCTCTGCTTGGCGCGGCTGAAGGACTTGACGGGGAGGATCGCGACGGTCCGCATGGCGGCGGGTCACGCTAGCGCGGCCGCGAACTCGAGCACCGCGGCCGCCACGCGCCGGCGCGACTCCGGGTCGCCGAGCTCGACGTCGGTCTCCAGCGTCGGCACGAGGTCGGTGCGCTGGTCGGCCACGAGCCCGTCGATCAGCGCGCCGTAGTGGTCGGCGATGCCGTCGGAGTCCAGCGTCTGGCCCGCCCAGGTGAGACAGTCGGCCGTCGGGCCCTTCAGCACCTGGCCGCGGACCAGGGGCGAGACGGCCACGACCGGGGCGTCCGCGGCGTGGAGGGCGTCGCCGAGCACGGCCACGATCGGGTCGATCGACAACACCGGGTTGCTCGGGCCGATGATGATCGCGCGCGCCTCGCGGATCGCGTCCAACGCCTCCGGCGTGGGCACGGGCGCAGCCGCCGCGCGGTACTCGACGTCCTCCAGCGGGCCCTTGATGCGGATCATGAACTCCTGGAAGGCGTGCCAGTTCCCGCCCGACCGGATGAACGTGCGCAGCGGCGTGTCCGTGGGCACGAGCACCCGTGCGGGCACGTCGAACGCGCGCCGCAGCTCGTCGATCGCGTGCGTCAGCCGCCCGCCGGCCGCGAGCCGTTGCGCGCGATGCAGACCGATCGCGAGGTCACGGTCGCCGAGGTTGAACCAGATCTGCTCGCCCAGGGCACGGAGCTGGTCCATCGCCGCGAACGTGTCGTCCTTGATCCCCCAGCCGCGCTCGTCGATGGCGTCGGCGAGCCAGAACGTGATCAGGTCGGGGTCGGGGCTGACGTGCGCGCCATAGATCTCGACGTCGTCGCCGGTGTTGGCGATGACGACCAGATCGGGCCCGAGCTCGTCCAGCAGGCCGCGGGCCAGCTTCGCGCCTCCGGTGCCCCCGGCAAGGAGGACGACGGGTGCCACTGGGCGGGCACCTTATAAGGTGCGGCGGCGCATGCGGCTCGCCGCCCTCACCTCGCTGCGCCTGGGCGGCTCCGCCGAGCGCGTCGTCACGGCCGAGACCGACGACGAGCTCGTCGCCGCCGTCCGCGACCGGCCGACGCTCCTGCTGGCCGGCGGCTCGAACGTCGTGCTTGCCGACGAAGACCTGCCGGGCACTGTCGTGCTCGTGCGCACGCGCGGGATCGCGCGCTCCGAAGACGTGCTCGAGTGCGCCGCGGGCGAGCCCTGGGACGACGTCGTCGCGCACGCCGTCGAGCACGGCCTGGCGGGGATCGAGTGCCTGTCCGGCATCCCCGGCTCCACCGGCGCGACGCCGATCCAGAACGTCGGCGCCTACGGGCAGGACGTCTCGCAGACGATCGCGTGGGTGCGGGCGTACGACCGTGAGGCGGACGCCGTGCGCACGATGAGCCCGGCGGAATGCGCGTTCGAGTACCGCCACAGCGTGTTCAAGTACCACGACCGCTGGACCGTGCTCGGCGTCGGCTTCCGCCTGCGCGAGGCCGAGCACTCCGGCCCGCTCACCTACGCCGAGCTGTGCCGCACGCTGGACATCCCGGTCGGCGGCTCCGCCCCGCTCGCCCAGGTGCGAGCAGCCGTGCTGGGCCTGCGCCGCGGCAAGGGCATGGTCATCGACCCCGGCGACCCGGATTCGGTCAGCGCCGGCTCGTTCTTCACCAACCCGATCCTCAGCCACGAGGCGTGGGCGGCGATCCCCGGTGACCCGCCGGGCTGGCCGGAGCCGGACGGGCGGATCAAGACGTCCGCGGCCTGGCTGATCGAGCGCTCCGGCTTCCACAAGGGGTACGGAGACGGACGCGCCGGGATCTCCACCAAGCACACGCTCGCGCTCGTCAATCGCGGCGACGCGACCACCGCCGAGCTGATCGCGCTGGCCCGCGAGATCGCCGCGGGCGTGCGGGCGCGGTTCGGCGTCGACCTGCACCCGGAGCCGGTGCTGGTCGGCCACTCCTGGTGAGTCATACCGCGACTCCCTGGCCTGACGCGGGTTGACGTGTCCGCCCCGAGTGTGTTCGAGTGGAGAACAGAATGCGAATCGTCCCCAGCCTGATCGCCGCCGCAGCGTCCCTCGCGGTGCTTGCTCCCACGGCGCTGGCCGCGCCGCCGGTCAACGACAACTACCTCGCGTCGCTTCCCGTCGACAAGATCGAGTTCCGGTCCGCCGTGGACCTGACCGAGGCCACGACGCAGCCCGACATCTTCAACCCGTCGCGTGACGGGCAGCCGCTCGGCGGCGGCACGACGGAGAACACGGTCTGCAAGGGGACGCCGTTCGGCAAGACCGCGTGGTTCGACCTCACGCCGCAGTCCGACGGCGCGATCGACGTGTCGGCCGCCGGGACCGGCTTCACGCCGGTGATCGTGCTCTACGAATGGAGCCAGGCGAACTCACAGATCACCCGCATGGTGGACTGCACGCCGGTCGCGGGCGGGCGCCTGGCGCTGGACGTCAAGAAGGGCCGCAGCTACACGATCCAGCTCGGCGGGGCGGGCGGCATCGGCGGCCCGGCGACGCTCAGCGTGGACTACTTCGCGGATTCCGACAGCGACGGCGAGTACGACGCGCTCGACAAGTGCCCGGAGGTCCCGGGCATCGCCCGCTTCGGCGGCTGCCCGCCGGAGCTGCGCGTGGTGCCGAGCGTCGGCTTCGACCGCACCGGCAACGGCGTGCGGATCTCGCGCCTGATCGTCGACCGCGTGCCCAAGGGCGCGAAGGTCGTCGCGAAGTGCAGCGGCTGCGGCTCGCAGACGGTGCGCGCGAAGAAGACCGGCACGGTCACGCTCACCAAGCTCGTGGGCAAGAGCGTCCGCGCGGGCGGGAACATCGAGATCCGCGTCACGCTCGGCTCCCAGCGCACCGGGACGTACAAGTTCGGCGCGACTGGCAGCTACTTCAAGTGGCCGGTGCAGGCCAACGGGCTCGGCAAGCGCCAGACGCGCTGCATCGTCGCGGGGACGGCGTCGAAGATCGAGACCTGCAAGTGAGGACGTTCGCCGTGGCGCTGCTCGCGGCGCTGGCGTTCGCGGCGCCGGCGCAGGCGCAGCTCGCACCGCCGCCGACGGTCCTCGACTTCCAAGCGCTCGAGTACCCGGACGACGAAGGGCCGCTCGACGGCGCGATCTATCCCGGCGTCTCGATGACGACCCCTGAATGCGGCGGCTCCTTCCGCGCGTCGTCCGCCGCGCCGGCGCCGATGTACTGCGCCTACATCGCGAACGGGCGCGTGGGCCAAGCGCTCGGGGTCTTTGGCAGCCCGTTGAACATCGCGTTCGCGACGCCGCAGACCACCGTCTCGCTGTTCATCGCCGTCCGCGGCGGAGAGGGCGGAGGAGCGTTCGTCGAGGCGCGTTCGGGTGACACCGTCGTCGACGAGGCGGACGTCTTCTCCACGGGGCCGCTCGGCGACGCCGTGACGCTGACCGGCGCGAACATCACCTCCCTCGTCGTGTCCGCCAACTGCACGGATTGCGAGGACGTCACGATCGACGACCTGTCCTTCAGCCCCGTGACGCAGCCGGACACGGAAACGCTCGCTCTGGCCGACGGCCGCGTCGCGCTCAACGGCAACCAGAAGGTCGACTTGTTCGAGTGCGCGGTCGACGAGGCGGACTTCTCGCCCTGCGCCTCGCCCGTCACGCTCCCGCAGCTCGCGATCGGGACCCACACGTTGCGGGTGCGGATGTTCGACGTCTACGGCAACGACGACTTGACACCGGCGGTGTACACGTGGGCCGTGGCCGGCCCGCCGTTGCCGCAACCCGTGCCGGCCGCCCCGGACGCGGACGGCGACGGCGTGCCCGACACGACCGACAACTGCACCGCCGTGCCGAACGCCGCCCAGGCCGACGGCGACCGTGACGGCGTCGGCGACGCCTGCGAGGTCGGCTCGCCCGGCACACTGGCGCCGATCGCGGGTGAGCGCGTCAACATCGACGTCGTGGCCGGCGAGGTGTTCGTGAAGTTCCCGAGCGGGTCTTTGAAGCAGTCCTCGCCCGGCTTCGTGCCGCTCAAGGGTCAGGCGTCCGTGCCGGTCGGTTCCACCGTGGATGCCCGCAAGGGCACCGTGGCCATGGCCTCCGCCCAGAACAGTCAGGGCACGCAGCGCGACGCCCGGCTGTCGGCCGGCATCTTCCTGATCCGCCAGCAACGGGCCAAGCGGGGCTCGGCCGCGGTGGTCGGGATGGACCTCGTGCTCCAGAGCGCGCCCGGCGCCGAGGCCGCCTGCGCCCGCAGCTCGCGCAGCGGCCCGATCAAGGGGCGCTCGCGCAACACCGTCCGCAGCCTCACCGCGGCCACGACCAAGGGTCTGTACCGCGTGATCGGCGGCGCGGCGATCACCACCGCGCCGGACGCCACCTGGGTCACCCGTGACCGCTGCGACGGCACCCGCACCGAAGTCGGCCGCGGGCGCGTCTCGGTCTACGACCGTGAGGAGAAGACCACCGTGCGCGTGCCCTCCGGCCGCTCGTACCTGGTCAAAGCGAAGCTGTTCGCGGCCCGGCAGGCCGCGCGATGAAGGCTGCGGCCCTCGCACTGCTGCTGTTCGCGGCGTGGGCCGCACCCGCTTCTGCTCAGTCGCCGACGGTGGTGAAGTTCAAGCCGGGCCAGGCGAGCCCGGTCGTCGAGGGCGGCGCCACCATCCAGAGCTACTGCCCACAGGACGTGATCGGGACCGGCGGGTGGGATGGGGGCGCGTACCTGCCGATGACCTGCGGACTGCTCGACATCAGGCTGGAGAAACCGCAGGCGATGGTCGAGTTCTTCATCCGCGTCCCGGCCGGCTCCGCCGTCTCGCTTCGCGCGTGCGGCATCGACGACATGTGCCGCGCGCAGAGCGTGAAGGGCACGAACGGGTGGGTGCCGGTCGTGTTCGCGGACCCCGACGGCGCGGCGACGATCACGTCCATCGACAGCACGCCCGAGACCGGCAGCGACAACGCGCTCGCGGTCGACGACGTCGCGTTCTCGACCGTCCGCCAGCCCGACACGTTCATCACGGGCGGGCCGGCGACGTACACGTTCTCCTCGACCGTCGAGAACCCGCGGTTCATGTGTTCGCTCAACCGCGGCGAGTTCGCCGACTGCAAGCCCACCTGGACGTCCGACGGCCTTGCGCCCGGCACGTACACGCTGGCCGTGTTCGCGGTCGACGTCTACGGCGCGGCGGACAACCGCGACCCGGCGCGGGTCACCTTCACCGTCGCGCCGCCCATCGTCGCTCCGCCCGCCGACCGGGACCGCGATGGTGCGCCCGACGCCACGGACAACTGCCCGGACGTCGCCAACTCCGACCAGGCTGACGGCGACGCCGACGGGGTCGGCAACGCCTGCGACACGCTCCCGCCCGGCAACGTGCCGCCGAAGCCCGGGGAGACCAGCGTGGTCAAGGTGGTGTCCGGCGAGGTCTTCGTGAAGCTTCCCGCGCGCACGACGCTCGGCTTCGACGGGCTCCGCGCGCCGCTGCAGTCCAGCGATTTCGTGCCACTCAAGGGCGCGGCGTCGATTCCGCTCGGCGCGACCGTGGACACCAGGCGCGGTGAGGTCGCCATCGACTCGGCGGCCAACAGCTTCTCGGCTGCCGACCGGCGGGCCAAGCGCCAGTCGGCCCGCATCCGCGCCGCGCTCTTCCTGCTCAAGCAGAAGCGCGCGAAGGCCAGGAGCTCGTCGATCTCCACGGACGTGAGCCTCCTGTCCCCGCCGGGCGCCGAAGCCCGGTGCGCCGGCGCACCGCCCAAGGGCACGATCGTCCGGACGATCTCGCTCGTGGTCAAGGGCTACTACCGCACTTTGGGGGGCGCGAGCACGAGCACCGCCCGCTCGGCCACGTTCAACACCACCGACCGCTGCGACGGCACGCTCACCGAGGTGGGCCGGGGCAAGGTCACGATGACGGTCAAGAAGAAGCAGGTCACCGTGAAGGCGGGCCAGGCCTACCTGGTCAAGGCCAAGCTGTTCGCGGCGAAGAAGAAGCAGAAGCGTTGAAGATCACAGCCCTCGCCGTACTCGTGGCCCTGATCTGGGCCGCGCCCGCTGCCGCGCAGTTCACGCCGACCGTCGTGCCGTTCAAGTCGGGGCAGACGACTCCGCTCACCGAGGGCGGCGCGCGGATCAGCGGCGAGTGCCGCGGTGGAGCGCGGCGGCTGGGACGGCGGCGCGTACATGCCGGTCACGTGCGGCTATCCGAACATCTCGTTCGAGAAGCCGATGGCCACCGTCGAGTTCTTCGTGCGCATGCCGGTCGGCACGGGCATGACGTTCCGGTCGTGCGATCCGATGCAGCGCTGCGCTCTCGAGCGCTCGGTCAAGGGCACCGGCGGCTGGGTGGGCGTCGTGCTCGCCGATCCCGCGGGCAAGCCGACGATCAGCTTCGTCGACGGCGTCGTGGACACTGGCAGTTCGGCGCTGACGCTCGACCTCGACGACGTCGCGTTCTCCGACCAGCAGCAGCCGCAGACCTTCATCGAGCAGGCGTCCGCGTCGTTCTCGTTCTCCTCGAGCGTTCCGACCGCGTCGTACGAGTGCGCGATCAACAAGGCCGATTTCACGCCGTGCAAGAACCCGTCGGCGTTCTCCGGCCTGGAGCCCGGGGCGTACTCGCTGTCGGTGGTCGCGGTGGACCACTACGGCGCGCGGGACACGACGCCGGCGCAGGCGGACTTCACGATCGCGCAGCCCAACCCCGCGCCGCCACCACCGCCTGCCGAGCCCGACAGCGACGCCGACGGTGTCCCCGACGCGCGGGACAACTGCCCCGCGGCCGCCAACTCCGACCAGAAGGACGGCGACGCCGACGGCGTCGGTGACGCGTGCGACACGCTGCCGCCCGGCAACGTGCCGCCGAAGCCGGGGGAGACCAGCGTCGTCAAGGTGGTCTCCGGCGAGGTCTTCGTAAAGCTTCCGGTGCGGACGGCGCTGGGGTTCGACGGGCTGCGCGCGCCGCTGCAGACCACGAGCTTCGTGCCGCTGAAGGGCGTGGCCTCGATCCCGCTCGGCGCGACCGTCGACACCACGCGCGGCGAAGTCGCGATCGACTCGGCGGCCAACAGCTACTCGGCCGCCGACCGTCGGGCCAAACGCCAATCCGCTCGGATCCGCGCGGCGATCTTCCTGCTCAAGCAGAAGCGCGCGAAGGCCAAGAGCTCCTCGATCCCGACCGACGTGAGCCTGCTGTCCCCGCCGCGTGCCGAGGCTCGGTGCGTCGGCGCCCCGCCTAAGGGGACCGTGGTCCGCTCGATCTCGATGGTCGTCAAGGGCTACTACCGCACCGTGGGCGGGGCGAGCACGAGCACCGCGCGGTCCGCGACGTTCAACACCGTGGACCGCTGTGACGGGACGTTGACCCAGGTGGGCAAGGGGCGCGTGACCGTCGCCGTGGCCAAGAAGAAGACGGTGACGGTGAAGGCCGGTCAGGCGTTCCTCGTGAAGGCGAAGTTGTTCAAGGTGCGCAAGGGGCGGCGGGCTCCGAGCAACGGCTCGTAGCGCCGACGAACGGCAGCACCGAGGAAGGTGGGGGCGATCGGAGTCGATCGCGCATCGGCCGGAAACGAGCGCAAACGCACTGTTCGAGGTGGCGCGTTGATGGGGGTGCAGCAACTAAGCGTCGCCTACCGACGCTCAATTGCTGCACCCCTCTCGGCTCCGCTCGCCAGCGCGGTCGCTTCCCAACCGCGCGGAAAGACTCACCCCCTCCTCGGTGCCCGCCGTAACCGCCCCGCACCCAGCCCAGGCCCGCACTAAACGCCACGCCACACGGGCGCCCGCTTCTCGGCCGCCGCCGCCACGCCTTCGCGGACGTCGGCAGACCGCATGCACTGCTCCTGCGCGCTGACCTCGAGTTCCAACGTCGTCGACAGCGCCGGCCGGGCCGACGCATCGATCAACCGCTTCGCCAACCCCACGGCCATCGGCGCGCACCCCAGCAACTCGTCGACGAGCGCCGACGCGACCTGCATCCCGCCGATCCGGTTCACCAGCCCGTACCGCTCCGCGTCCAGGGCCCCGATCACGCGTGACGTCAGGATCAGCTCCTTCGCGCGCCCCACACCCACGATCTGCGGTAGCCGGGAGGAGCCACCCACGTCGGGCACCAAACCGAGCCGTGTCTCGGGAAGCCCGACCACCGCGTCCTCGGCCATCACCCGCAGATCGCAGGCCAGCGCCAGCTCCAAAGCGCCGCCCAAGCATGCCCCGTGGATCACGCAGACGGTCGGCTTGAGCATCTCCTCGGCCAGGTTCCAGGCGTCCAGGCAATCGCGGCGGAAGGACCGCAACTGCGACGCCGAGGACGCGGCCGCGCCCAGGGTGGCGATGTCCATCCCCGCGGAGAAGACCGGGCCGTTGCCGCGGAGCACCACCACGCGCACGCTCGGGTCGTCGGCCGCCGCGCGCAGTGCCGCGCCCACGGCCCGCACCAGTTCCAGGTTGAACGCGTTGCGCTTCTCGGGGCGGTTCAGGATGACGTGGCGGACCGCGTCGCGGTCCTCCGTCAGCACGAGGTCGACCATAGGCTCGTCGGAACATACCGGCACGCCTGCTGCGGCACATCCGCCGCACCTCGCGCCACCCACGACGCTCACGTGCCAGAGGCACGCCACGCTTGTCGCGGGCGGCCCGAGGCACTGGCGGCTGCACCACATCAGGCGCACCGCCCATGTTCCGACGAACCTAGACTGATTCTGATGAGCCTGCGCGACTTGTTGCGGCCGCCGCCGCATCGCGGGCCTTTGATCGCGGCCGGAGGAGTCGCGCTGGCGATCGGCGTGACCCTCACCGTGCTGCGGCTGCAGTACACGTTGCCGATCGGCGTCGACGCCGCGCTCCTGATCCTGCCTGGCGCGTTGCTGTTCTGGCTCGGCGCGCAGGCGCCGAACGAGCAGGGGATGCCGCCCGCGTACCAGTCGGTCCTGCTCGCCACCGGGCTGCCGTTGATCTACGGCGGCCTGCTCGTCGCGCTCGGTGGCGAGGTCGACACCATCCCGGAAGGCTGGGTGCTGATCACGGCCTCGCTCGTCGTGGCAGCGCTGGCCATCTGGCCCGCGCTCGAACGCAACAGCGCCATCTCGCTGCTGTTCGCGGCGCTGCTGGTCCTCCTCGCGCTCGGAGTGCTCGCCCCGGACGGCATCCGGCGGTGGGTCTTCCTCGCCTACGCGGGCGGGCTCTTGTTCGCGTCGCTGGCCTTGCGGGAACCGGCGCGCCGTCACGCCGAGGTGCTGTGCGACGCCGGCGGCCTGGCCGTCGCGGCGATCGCCATCCAGCCCTACTCGACGGGCGTCCCCACGCCGGACCTCTCCGCCTTCTGGGAGCTCGTGCTGCTCGCGGCGGGCCTCGGCCTGGTCGCGTTCGGCGCGCTGGACCGCTCGCCCGGCCCGGCCTACGTCGGCGTGCTCAACCTGATCCTCTTCATCATCAGCGCCGCGTCCGGGACGACGCTCCTGGTCTGGCCGCTGTTCCTGCTCGTCGGGGGCGTGATCATGGTCGCCGCCGGGCTGCGCCCGCGCAGTCCGCTTCCGCCGGAGCCGGACCCCTACCGCGCGGGGGAGGCGCCGCTCGCGGCCCGCGCTACCCGCCCACGAGGTACTCGCGACTGACGGCACCAGGTGTGCTCACGCCGAGCAGCGCCAGCGTCCGCGACACCTCTTCCTGCAGCCGCGCGAGCGTCTCCACCAGCGTGTCCTCGCCGCCCGCGGCCAGGGAGAGGCACATCGCCCGCCCGATCAGCACCGCCCGGGCGCCCAGCGCGAGCGCCTTCACGACGTCCCCGCCGCGCTCGAAGCCGCCGTCCACCAGCACTTCGGCCCGCCCGCCGACCGCCTCGACCACGCCCGGGAGCACCTCGACGGCGCCGAGCTGCGCATCGAGCTGCCGCCCGCCGTGGTTGGACACGATGAGCGCCGCCACTCCCGCCTCCAGCGCGAGCACCGCGTCCTCCGGGTGCGTCACGCCCTTGAGCAGCAACGGCAACTCGGTCTGCTCCGCGAGCCACGCGATCTCGCTCCAGGTCAGCTCCGCCTGCAACTCGCGGCGGGCGTCGCGCCCGAGGTTCGGCTGCGCCTGCGCCTTCCCGCGGTCGAACCGGTGCCGCAGCTCCCGCTCCCGCAGCCCATCCACCGGGCTGTCCACCGTCACACAGATCGCCCGGTACCCAGAGGCCTCGGCCCGCCGGAACAGGTCAAGCGTCCACGCGCGTGAGCCACGGGTGTAGTGCTGGTAGATCAAGGGCGCGCCCGTCGCGGCGACCTCCTCGAGCGACGGGGTCGAGAGGATGGAGACGAACGCCGCCGTCCCCGCTCGCGCCGCGGCCCGAGCACACGTCGCCGCGCCGCCCGCGTCGAACAGCCCGATCGTCCCGATCGGCGCGAGCAGCACCGGCGCCGAGCACTCGATCCCGAGGACCGTCGTGTCCGCCCGTGTGTCCGACACATCGCGCGCCACCCGGGGCCGGAAGCACACCGAGTCGAGCGCGCTCCGGTTGCGCCGCAGCGTGATCTCGGTACCGCCCCCGCCGGAGACGTAATCCCACAGCTCGGTTGGGAGCGCGGAGCGGGCGGCTTCAGTGACCTCATCGGCCGTGGCGAAAGCGGGCATCAGCCGCGACGATAAGGTGCGACGCCGATGGATGACGCCGACCTCGCCTTCGCCGGACTCGCCCGTCACGCGGAGCTGATCGCCGCCGGTGAGATCACGTCGCGGGAGCTCACGGAGCTGTTCCTGAGCCGGATCGCGCGGCTGGACCCGCTGCTGAACGCGTACCGCGTGGTGCTCGGCGCGGAGGCGCTGGCCGAGGCCGACGCGGCCGATGCGCGCCGGTCCGGCCCCCTGAATGGCGTCCCGATCGCGATCAAGGACGACATGCACGTGGCCGGCCAGGTCACCGCCTACGGCTGCGACGCCGACCCGCAGCCCCGGCCCGCCGACTCCGAGGTCGTCGCGCGCCTGCGGGCCGCGGGCGCCGTGATCATCGGCAAGACGCACGTCCCGGAGCTGATGGCGACGCCGTTCACCGAGTCGCCCACGTTCGGCGTCACGCGCAACCCGTGGGACCCGCACCGCACGAGCGGCGGCTCCAGCGGCGGCTCGGCGACCGCCGTCGCGGCCGGGCTCGCGAGCGCCGCACTCGGCTCCGACGGGGCCGGCTCGATCCGCATCCCGGCTGCGTGCACGGGCCTGTTCGGCCTCAAGCCGCAGCGCGGCCGCGTGTCCTCCGCGCCGGAGAACGAGGCGCACCAGGGCATGGCCGTGTTCGGCCCGCTGACGCGCACGGTCATGGACGCGGCCCTGATCATGGACGTGATCGCCGACGGCGGACCTTCGCTCGCCGCGGCGGCCGCGACCGAGCCGGGCCGGCTCCGGATCGCGATCTCCACGGCGCTCCCGCCGATCGGCGTCAAGCCCGACGCCGAGCAACTCGGAGCGGTGGACTCGACCGCGGCCATCCTGCGCGACCTCGGCCACGAGGTGCACGTGCGCGACTTCGACTGGGGAATGACCATGGGCAACCGGATCCTCGCCCGCTTCATGCGCGGCATCCACGACACGGCCGCCGAGCAGGGCCACACCGACCGGCTCTCGCGCCGTGCGCGCGGGTTGGAGCGGATCGGGCACGCCGTGCCGGAACGCGTGGCGGCCGCCGCGGCGGCGCACGCCGCCGCGGACGCCGCGCAGCTCAACGCCGTCTTCGAGCACGCTGACGTCGTGCTCACCCCGATGTTCACCCGCCGCCCGCCGCGGGTGCGCGAGTTCGACGGCCGCGGCGGTGCGCGCACGTTGGTCGGGATGACCCGCCTCGCGCCCTACAACGCCGCGTTCAACCACACGGGCCAGCCCGCGGTGAGCGTGCCCGCGGGCTTCACACCCGATGGCTTCCCGCTCGCCGCCCAGCTCGTCGGGCCGCCCGACAGCGAAGCGCTGCTCGTCACGCTCTCCGCGCAGCTCGAACGAGCGCGGGATTGGGCGAACGCCTGTCCGGCGGTGGCCGCATGAGCGCGAACGCCACCGAGCTGCTGCTGCTCGCCGAGTCGATCGCCCGCGAGGCGGGCGCGCTCCTGCGGGAAGCGTTCCGCGGGCCGGAGCTGCGGATCTCAGCGAAGTCAACCCCGACTGACCTGGTGTCGGAAGCCGACCATGCCGCCGAGCACCTGATCCGCGAGCGGATCACGGCCACGCGACCCGACGACGCCGTGCTGGGGGAGGAGGGCGGCGACACCAAGGGGACGAGCGGCATCCGCTGGGTCGTCGACCCGCTGGACGGCACCATCAACTTCCTGTTCGGCGTGCCGCAGTGGGCGGTGTCGATCGCGGCCGAGGATTCCGAGGGAGCCCTGGTCGGCGTCGTGTACGACCCCGAGCGCGACGAGCTCTTCTCCGCCACCCGCGGCGGCCAGGCCACGCTGGACGGGCACCCGATCAAGGCCTCGACCAAGACGGACATGGCCACGGCGCTGATCGGCACGGGCTTCGGCTACGACTCAGAGGTGCGCCGCGCACAGGCCGCGGTGGTCGCCCGTCTGCTCCCCGAGGTGCGCGACATCCGCCGCTTCGGGGCGGCCGCGATCGACCTCGCGTGGACTGCGTGCGGACGGCTCGACGCCTACTACGAGCACGGCCTCAACGCGTGGGATCTCGCCGCCGGCGGGCTCATCTGCGAGTGCGCGGGGCTGGAGGTGCGGCACGTGGATCCGATCGGTCCGTCCAACCCGGGCGTGATCGTGGGGCCGCCAACACTCGTTGACGCCCTGGCGCGCGCGCTGGTGTGAAATCGCGCCGGTGTTGGGTATGGCAAACCCATGCTCATCGCCGGCGTTATCGCACTCTGTGTAGTGATCCTGATTCTCGCCTTCCTGTTCCCCAAGCTGTCGCGGCATCCGCAGCAGGGGTCCCAGAAGGCGTTCGGGCTCGGCAGCCGCGGTGCCAGTAAGGCCCCCGGCAAGCTCGGCCATTGGCTGAGCAAGCCGTTCAGCTCGTCCAGCAAGATGGTCGGCAAGTCCGGCTCCGCGGGCCGCAAGGGCCGCGGCAAGATGCCGCTCTAAGTCAACTGATGCCCGGGGCGGGATTCGAACCCGCACGCCCTTTCGGACAGAGGTTTTTGAGACCTCCGCGTCTGCCATTCCGCCACCCGGGCGGGCGCGGCGATTGATTCTAGGCGGGCGCCGGCTCACGCCGGCGCTCGACTTCGACATTCCACCCCTGGCGGAAGCCGATCATCGCGCTCAGAAACAACGCGATCTGCAGCAACACGAGCAGCACGCAGACGAGCCCGAGCACGCCAGAGGAGATCGCCGGGTCGGTGAAACCGTCCTTGTCGCGGTCGAACCAAGCGGGCGCGGCCACCGCGCCGAAGATGCCGAGGATGACCGCGAGCGCCGCGATCATCGGCAACACGCCGCGGCTCCAGCGCGCGACGAACAGCGCGAAGATGACGTAGACGGCGATGAACACGATCTGGATGGGCTTCGCGCCTTCCTGCGTGTCCCAGCCGCCGAGCGAGATGATCAGCACGACTGCCGCCGAAGCGAGCAGCAGCACGATGACCACGAGACGGGCGAGCTTCGACGACGCCTTGCGGCGGTTGGGATGCTCGATGTCGACGCGGTCCTCGTCGGCCATGGTGGCGCGACGATAGCGCTCGGGGCGGGCAGCTTGCGCCACCCGCCCCAAGACTTTCGATGAATTAGGGGCGCTGCTTGCGGCCCCAGCTGGCGCGGTTCGGAGTGCGGATCACTGGACCGCCTCCGGAGCGTCGGCGGTGGCTTCGGCGGGGACTTCGGCGGGGACCTCGGCGTCCGTGGGGATCGGGGCGTCGAGCGACCCGGTCTCCGCGGCTTCTTCGGCGAGTTCCACATACTGCGCGGCCTCGGCGCTGGCGTCCTCGCCGGCACTCGACCACGTGCTGCGGCTCCAGGTGGAACGCTGCGGGTCGATCGCGCCGCCCATCGCGGCGCACGTGCCGCAGGACCAGGTGGAGCGAGCCCACGAGGAGCTGTACTGGCTGGGAGCCGAGCTCCAGGTGGAGCGCGTCCACTGGCTGATGTCGACACCGGCGCGGGTGGCGTACTCGATCAGCATGTTCGGGATGAGCCTGACGTTGACCGCCGGGACCGCGTTCGTCGGCGTGTAAAGGGCGCGTTCGACGTCGATCATGCCGGTGCCGAGCTTGTTGCCCGAGACGGGCTTGTCGGTGCCCATCAACAGCGCCTTGACCTGGTTCGGGGTCAGGGTCGGGCGGGCCTGCAGGAGCAGGGCGACCGCGCCGGAGACGACCGGGGCCGCCATCGACGTGCCGCCGGCCTTGAAGTACTGGCCACCGATCGAGCAGTTCGGGCACAGGGCCATGAACGCGCTGCTCGGGGCGAGCACGGACACCATGTGGGCGCCCGGGGCGACGACCTCCGGCTTGGAGATCCCGTCCTGGGTGACGCCGTTGCTCGACCAGTCGGCGCGGACGCCGCGGCCGCTGTTGCCGCTCTCGTCGACACCGCCGACGGAGATGACGAACGGGTCGTTGGCCGGCGCGTACTGGACCGCGTCGGCCGCGTTGCCACGGTTACCCGAGGCGACGACCACGACGATGCCCTTCTGCCAGGCGTACTCGACGGCCGCGTCGAGCGGGTCCGTCTTGTAGGACTGCGGCGTGTCCGCGGCCAGCGAGAGGTTCAGGACGCGCAGGTTGAACGTGGCCTTGTGGTCGACGGCGAACGCGATGCCGTTGATCACGTCGAGCACCGTCGAGTTGCCGGCGTCGTCGGAAGCCTTGATGGCGATCAGGTTCGCGCCCGGCGCCATGCCGACGTACTTGCCCTTGAACGGGTCGCCCGCGGCGCGGTTGTTGGAGTCGCCGGCGATGATGCCCGCGACGTGCGTGCCGTGGCCGAAGCCGTCGCCCGCCGTGGCGGCGGCCGGGGAAGTGATGACGTTGGCGACGACGCGAGAGTTGCCCGCGGCGTCCTTGAAGTCGGGCTGGTCACCGGCGATGCCGGTGTCGATCACGCCGACGCCGATACCGGCGCCCGTGATGCCGCGCTGC
Source organism: Solirubrobacter taibaiensis (assembly GCA_027587225.1). Lineage (GTDB taxonomy): Bacteria > Actinomycetota > Thermoleophilia > Solirubrobacterales > Solirubrobacteraceae > Solirubrobacter > Solirubrobacter taibaiensis. The sequence goes on along the minus strand of JAPDDQ010000008.1, from coordinate 162,041 downwards.
CACAGCTTGTCGGCGCGCGTGGTCTTCGGGTAGCTCGTGGCGAGCTGGTTCGCGTCCAGGCCGGTGCTGTGCACCTTGCTGTTGAGCGTGAGCCCGACGACCTTGGACTCGTTCGCGAGCAGCTTGGCCTGCTTGGCCGGCAGCTTGACGACGAGACCGTGGATGAACGGGACCTGGCCCGTGACCTTGCCGCCGTGAGCCTTGACGACCCGCTTCGCGGCCTTCTCGCTGAAGGACGGCTTGAACTGGACGATCGCTTCGACCGTCTTGTTCGGCGTCTTGGACGCAGCCGTCGCGAGGCGTGACTGCGCGTTCGGTGCGGCGTTGGCCACTGGTCCGGCGAGAGCGAACGGCACGACCGCGGCCACTACGGCAACGGTCAACCGGCCACTCCGGCGGAACTTCGTGTTGGGGAACATGCAGGGCACCTCCTTGTGCCACTTCCAAAATCAAATCCTTGGAAAGCCGGCGGCCGAGCTATCTCCTTTCCGTGGAGACCTCTAGCTTTGCGTCCTCGCCTCGCGACGAGTTTGCCGTTATCGACCCTGTTGGTCAGGTTTTCGACAGGTAGGCCCTTGGGGTTTAGACCGGATGGACGCTCGTACGATTCATTCGATCGGAGGGATGACCGATGCCCGGTCTTCGTCCACGGCCGGAACCACCGTGATGCCCCCGTTTTCGTGGTGGATCGGCGGGCGCGGCGTGTACGTGAGCTCCGGCGGCAGCGTCCACTCGGTCGGGTCGCGCACGAGCAGCCCCGCGGGGTGACGATCGCCGGCGATGTGCGGCTCCACCAGCTCGAGGTAGGGCGGGCCGAACCACGCGCGCCACATCGCCATCGGCGGAAGGCCCTGCCAGCGCACGCCGTTGAGGAAGTGCTCGGGCTCGTGGTTTCGTTCCCAGCGTTGCCCGGCGGCGAAGAACGCTCCGAGCGCCGGACTCGCCGCGTCGAACAGCGCGGCGGCGCGGTCGATCGAGGCCTCACCCAGGATGACCTGCAGCTGGCCGACGTCGTGCGCGTCGAACGTGACGGACTCGACGCCGACCTCCGCGGCGTCCTGCGGGCTGAAGTGGTGCACCCTCGCGTAGCCGGGCTCGTCCCAGGAGCCTTGCCCGTCCTGCCCGTGCCACCAGTGCGAGCCGGTGCCGAAGTCCGCGTAGTCCAGCGGCAGCGCCTCCGGGGCGAAGGCGCCAAGGAGCGGCAGGAGGGTCTCCGGTGCCCATCGGCTGGGCGCGATGAACCACGTGAGCGTGATGCTGGGCGTTCCCGCCCGCGCAGGTTGTGGCGCCATCTCGTGAAAGGTACGTTCTCGGACCGATGGGCTTCGAGATGGGACCCGGCCTGCTGCGCCGCGCACCGCGCGGGTGGCTTCCGGCGCGCGCGACCGCGCTCGAATGCCGTGTGCGCTCGCACAACTACTCGTCCGCGGAAGGCGGCGCGCCGGAGATCGAGACGTCGTTCGCGGTGAAGGCGCGCTGGCGGATCGAGATCGCCGGCCGTGAGCCGTACGAGGTGCAGGAGGAGCGCGACGGCCCGGCGTGGACCGCCGGCGGTGGTGTCGGCGGCGGCAACCGCTGGTACAAGGTCCGCGTCCGGCCGCAGTACGGGCTGATGAAGGACGTGCCGGTGCCGTGCTTCGTCAACCCCGCCGATCCCGCGGATCTGTGGATCGATTGGGACGGCGCCTACGACGCGCACGAGCACGCGTGGGAGCGCGAGGCGCGCATCCGGCGCGGGGTGGGGGAGCGCTCGAACCTGTACGACCGCACGTGGGAGCGGCTGTCGAACCCGCTCGCGGGCAAGGCGCGCTCGGAGGATGAGCTGGCGGAGATCGAGCGCCGGGTCGAGGCCGAGAAGCCGCCGCCGCCTCCGCCGCCCGGCCCGCCGTCCTACTTCGAGCAGCAGATGGCCGAGCTCAAGCGCATCAAGGACACCGGGCGGAAGGCGCGCGGGACGGTGGTGCGGCACGAGGCGACGAACCGCGAGATGTTCAGCTCACCCGTGGTGATGCTGCACTTCGCCGTCGAAGGGCGCGAGATCGTGTTCGAGCACTGCTACGGCTGGCGGCACCTCAAGCGCTACACCGTCGGCCGCACGGTCGACGTCTGGATCGATCCGGACAACCCGGACGCGCTCTGCCCCGGCGAGTGACGATTCCGTAACGAGTACGGGGTGGCGCGTGGCTAGTTTCGCCCGCCGTGAGAACATCATCACGCGCGCTGCTCGCTGCGCTTGCCGTCGCCATGACCTTGCCCTCGTCCGCACTCGCTGCCGACCCTGTCGTCGACGAGAAGTTCGACGCCGGCGTGCTCCCAGCGGGGTGGACCGCCCGCGAGGGCACCTGGGAGGTGAGCGGCGGCCGCCTGGTGGGTCGCTCCACGTCCTCGGCGCAGATCTCGCGGCTGACGTTCGGGCCGCGGCTGGAGAACTTCCGCTTCGAGGCCACCGTGCGCTTCGAGTCGCTCGTGAACAATGACGGCACGCGCTGGACGGCTCTGGGTCTGGACATGCCTTCGTCGGGGGCGCCGCCGTGGTGGCACGCCGCGATGCGCTCGAACACGACGGCCGCCAACGGCACCGAGATCGCGCAACGGACGGCCGCGAACGCCTGGAACGTCCCGGTCACGGCGCCCGCTCCCCGAGCGGCCGGTGTCGGGCGCGACGTGCGCGTCGCGATCGAGGTCTACGGGCGCAAGACGCGCTGGTTCTTCGACGGGACGTTGGTGCAGGAGGCCAAGGTGGTGACGCGCTCGGCCGACGGGCGGCTCGGCTTCGTCGTCAACGGCGCGGCGGTGTCCTTCGACGACGTCGTGGTGACGCCCTTGGAGGCGGAGTCGCTGGTCCGGCCGAACGACCGGGTCGCGACGCCCGCGATCGTCGCCCACCGCGGCTACTCCTCGATCACCCCCGAGAACACCGTCGTGGCCATGGACGCCGGCTCACGCGCCGGCGCCGACTGGGTCGAGATCGACGTCGGCACGAGCGCCGACGGCGTGCCGTACGTGCTCCACGACAACACCGTCGATCGCACGACGGCGGGGACCGGCGCGCTGAACGTCCTGCAGTCCTCGGTGCTGGACACGTTGGAGGCCGGGGAGTGGTTCTCGCCCGTGCACCGCGGCGAGCCGCTGCCGCGCTTCGCCGCCTCGTTGGATCAGGTCGAGCGGATGGCCGCCGACCTGCTGCTCGAGATCAAGGGGCCCGAGACGCGCGCCGAGCTCGAGACGATCATCGGCATGGTCCGGTCGCGCGGGCTGGTCGGGCGCGTGCTGCTGCAGAGCTTCGACGAGCAGGTCCTACGCGACTCCTACGCGATCGAGCCTGCCCTGCGGCTGGGCCTGCTGCGCGGGACGCTGGATGCCGATCCCGTCGCTGTCGCGCGTGGACTGCACGCCGTGGCCTACAACCCGGACTGGAACGCGCTCGCCGCGCGGCGCTCGGTCGTCGCCGACCTGAACGCCGCCGGCATCGCCGTGATGCCGTACACGATCGACAACCCGGACGTGTGGCTGCAGGCCCGTGACGCCGGCGTCGACGGCATCATCACCAACAAGCCCGGCGAGCTCTGGGGCTGGAACGCGCGCTACAAGCAGGGCGGCGTGCCCAACCCGCCCAAGGCGGTCATCAAGTCGCCGGTCGACGGCGCGACGCTGTCCCGTGCCGACGTCGTCACCTTCGCGTTCGACACGTCCGACTCCTCGGTCGTGGCCACGCTCGATGGTGCCGGCGTGACCGAAGGCGCCACCGTCCGCGCGGACACGCTCTCGCTCGGCGAGCACGTGGTTCGGGTGGTGTCGACGGCCCCGGGCGGCGAGACCGCCACGGCGGAGGCGCGGTTCACGGTCGCCCCGTCCGTCACGGGCGTCGCCTCCCTCATCGCCACCCACCGCGGCATCCCGAACGCGGCGCGCGTCCTCATGCTCGAGATGGCGCTGTCGAAGTCCTGGAAGCGGCTCCTGGACTTCGTGCGCGCGCACGAGTCCGAGATCGGCGAAGCGGCCGCCGCGCGCTTGATCGAGGACGCCACGGCCTTGCGCGCGATCGACGGCGACGGCCCGTCCACACCCGGCGAGCCGATCCAGGGCCCGCCCGGCCCGGCCGGCCCCGCCGGTCCTTCTGGGACGGACGGGGCGCCCGGTCCCGCCGGCCCGATCGGCGCTTCCGGGCCCGCCGGCCCGATCGGCCCTCAGGGTCCGAAGGGCGAGAAGGGCGACACCCTCGACGTGCGCGTCACGTGCGACCTCTCCAGCGACGGCCGCTCGATCGCCTGCACGATCAAGACCATCGCCCCGGCCGCGACGTTCAAGGGCACCGCCCGCCTCCAGGGCACCAGGTCCGCGAAGCCGGTCGAGGGCACCGGCAAGGCCAAGTTCCGCCTCAAGTCGGCCAAGCGGTTGAGGAAGGCCCCGAAGGTCGTCCTCACGTTGAAGAGCGGCACGCGCTCGAAAGCGGTGACCGTCCGAGCCCGCTGACCGACACCCGTCACACTCGCACGATGAGTGGTGACGGGATCGACTTCCTGCTCTCCGGGCCGGTCGAGCCCGGAGAGCTGCGGGCCGCTTTGGCCGACGCGCTGTCGCTCCCAGAGGCCGGCATCGAGATCATCGGCGACATCGGCGAGATCACCGACGCGCGCGTGACCGCCCAGCTCGACGACCTCGACGGCGAGTTCCCGACCGGTGTCTCGCTCTACGTGCGCGGCGAGACCCCCAGCGACCTCGTCAGCTCCGTCAGCCGCTCGCTCGGGCTGCGAGGGCTGGTCACCGACGAGTCCCCGAACCCGTTCACCTGGCTCCTCGTCCACCCGGACGGCCGCGTCGAGTCGGTCACCATCGACCCCGAAGCGCTCGACCGCGGCGAATTTCAGCTCGCCGCGGCGGAGTGACGCGCCGAGAGCTCCCAGCCGCGGCGCCCGACGAGGCGCTGGGCGGCGGCGGGTCCCCAACTGCCTTGCGGGTACGGCTGCGGCGCCGGCGGGTGGGCGAGCAGTGGCGCAGCGACCTCCCACACGCGCTCCACGCCGTCCGCACGCGTGAACAGGGTCTGATCGCCGATCAGCGCGTCGTGGAACAGGCGCTCATACGGGGCGAGCAGCTTGTCGCGGTCGGCGGGGCGGAGCCCGAGGTCGAGCTCTGACTCCTCGACGGTGAGGTGCGGGCCCGGCTGCTTGCCGAGGAACTCGAGCGTGATCCCGGGTGGGTCGTTGAGCTCGAACCGCAGGGCGTTGCGGGCGTCACGGACCTTGGAAGCGTGTTCGAAGAGCTGCATCGGCGGCTCCTTGAAGACAATGGTCACGGTCTCGCTCGACACCGCCATCGCCTTACCGGTGCGCAGGAAGATCGGCACGCCCGCCCACCGCCACGAGTCGATCTCCACCCGCGCGGCGACGAACGTCTCCACGTGCGAGTCCGGCGCCACCCCCGGCTCGTCGCGGTAACCGTCGTATTGGCCGTAGATCACGTCGGCAGGGTCGATCGGCTTCAGCGAGCGGAAGACGTCACCGGTGCGATCGCGCAGCGGCTCGGGTGCCAGCGAGACCGGCGGCTCCATCGCGACGAACCCGAGCACCTGCAGCAGGTGCGTCGTGACCATGTCCTTCAGGCAGCCGGTCTGCTCATAGAAGCTGGCCCGTCCGACGATCGTCAGCTGCTCGGGCACGTCGATCTGGATCGAGTCGACGTGGTCGCGATTGAACACCGGCTCGATGAAGGCGTTGGCGAACCGCAGCGCAAGGATGTTCTGGAGCCCTTCCTTGCCGAGGAAGTGGTCGATCCTGAAGATCTGGAGCTCGCTCAGCAGCTCATGCAGCCGGGCATTGAGCGACCGCGCCGAGTCGAGATCGGTGCCGAACGGCTTCTCCAGCACCACTCGCGTGCGCTCCGCGTCGGCGAGGCCCGCGTCGTGGATCGTCTGCACGACCGAAGCGGCCGCCGAGGGCGGCACCGCGAGATGGAACACCCGCCGCGGCGAGCCGCCGAGCGCCTGCTCCGCCACCGCGAAGGCCTTGGCGTAGTCGCTCGCCGCGTGAGCGTGCGCGAACGACACCATCGCGGAGAACCGCTCCCACGCCGCGTCCTCGACGGGAATCCGCGCGTGCTCGTCCAGCGACTGCCGGACGATCTCCCTGAACCCGTCGTCGTCGAGCTCGTCGAGCGCCAGCCCGACGATCCGGCACTGATCCGGGAGCAGTCCCGCCACCATGAGGTGAAAGCACCCGGGGATCACCATCCGTCGCGCGAGGTCGCCGGTCCCGCCGACAAGTCCGATCACCGTCGCGTCAGGCCTCTGCATCCATCGACTGTCGCAGGTCGCCGATGACGACGGCATGACAGACTCGGCCGCTCGCACACACGGCGCGCAGGAGGCGGAATGACCGGCAAGGCGGACTTCACCGAGGACGAGTGGACGCGGCTCAAGCGCGCGCCGTTCGTCGCCGGCATGGCGATCACCCTGGCCGATCCCGGCGGCCCGATCGAGGTCGTAAAGGAAACCGCGGCGGCGCTGCGCGTGGTCACCGAGGCGGGTGAGCGGGGAGCGCTGGTCGGCGCACTGGCGGGGGAAGCCACCGCCGACGCCAAGGCCCGCCACAACCCGCTCTCGGACTTCAAGCCCAAGGGCACCCTCGCGGGGCAAGAGATCCTCGAGGAGATCACTGCCGTCAACGCCATCGTCTCCAGCAAGGCGACGCCCGAGGATGCGGAGGCCTATCGCACCTGGCTCTGGGACGCCGCACGCGAGGCCGCGAACGCCGCCAAGGAAGGCGGTTTCCTCGGCTTCCACGCGGTCCGCGTCAGCGAGGGCGAGCAGCGCATGCTCGACAAGCTCGAAGCCGCGCTCGCGCCACCCGCCTGAGCGAGAGGAGTGCGGGCGGAGGGACTCGAACCCCCACGCCTTGCGGCACCGGCTCCTAAGGCCGGCGTGTCTACCAATTCCACCACGCCCGCAGCGCCGCTCATGGTACGCGCCTGACGAATTTGGCCGAACCCGTCGCGTCCTTGTCTACAATGACGCGCCGCTGGGGGACTGGTGTAACGGCAACATAGGGGTCTCCAAAACCCTTGCTCGAGGTTCGATTCCTCGGTCCCCCGCTCTTTTGGCGCACCTGCGCCACCTTTGGTCGCCCTGTCCGTTACGACAGGGTGGATGCTCCTCCCGGACCAGCGGTCGATATACCTCACGCCGATGGGTGAGCTGCAACCTGGCACGGTCTTCGCCGGCCACCGGATCGAAACGGTGGCGGGCCGCGGCGGCATGGGCGTCGTGTATCGCGCGACGCAGCTCGCGCTGGACCGCACGGTTGCGCTGAAGGTCATCGCCGACGGGCTGTTGGAGGATCAGACGGTTCGGGCCCGGTTCGTGCGGGAATCGAAGATCGCCGCGTCGATCGATCACCCCAACGTGATCCCGATCTACTACGCCGGCGAAGAGGACGGGATCGCGTTCATCGCGATGCGGTACGTCGCCGGTGACGACGTCCGCAGCCTCGTCCGGCGCGAAGGTCCGCTGCAGCCGCAAAGAGCCGCCCAGATCGTCGCCCAGACCGGCGGCGCCCTCGACGCCGCCCACGCGGCGGGGCTCGTGCACCGGGACATCAAGCCCGCCAACGTCCTGCTCGGCCCGGAGGAGCACGCCTACCTCACGGACTTCGGGCTCACCAAGCACGCGCTCTCGATGGCCGGCACGACGAAGCCCGGCCACTGGGTCGGGACGCTCGACTACGTCGCGCCCGAGCAGATCCGCGGCGAGCGGGTGGATGCGCGCGCCGACGTGTACGCGCTCGGCTGCCTTCTCTACTACACGCTCACCGGCGAGGTCCCGTACAAGCGCGAAGGTGATGAGGCGCGGTTGTGGGCGCACCTGCACGACCCCCCGCCGAAGCCGTCCGAGCACGGGGCCCCGGTCGCCTTCGACGATGTCGTCGCCCGCGCGCTCGCGAAGGATCCCGAGGAGCGCTACCCGTCGGCCGGAGACCTCGGCCGCGCCGCCAAGGCCGCGGCCGCGAACGAGCGCCCCAAGGAACGGGAGCGGCTCGTGGCCAAGGGCGCTGCGGCTCCGGTCGAATCGCCCACGGTGAGCGCCGCCAGGCCGCAGACGACGGTCGCACCTAAGCCTCAAGATGAGGCTGAGACTGTGCTGCAGGAGCGCTCGAATCCGGGCACGAAGCGCCGCAGAGCCCTCCTGGGCGTGGCCCTGCTCGCCGCCGCCGGGGCCGGCCTCGCGGCGGCCGTCGCGTTCGGTCTCGGCGACGATCCCGAACCGACTTCGCAGGCCACCCCGACGCCCACCGCGACCGCTACGGCCACACCGACGGCCACCAGCACCGAGCTGCGCGTCGAGGACGAGCTCACGATCGGCGATCGCCCGAACGTCGTCCGTGCCTATCGCGACAACGTCTTCGTCGGCTCCTTCCGCCAGGAGCGGCTGCGCATCGTGTCGGCCAAGACCGGCAAGGTCCGCTCCTACGCGCCGAAGGTCGGGGTCGGCGTCAACGACGGTGCGTTCGGCTTCGGGTCGCTGTGGCTCGCGATCGGGCGCGACAACCAGGTCGTCCGGCTCGATCAGCGCACGGGTCGTCCGCGCGGGACCCCGATCGCCATGCCGGGGCCGCCCGGGGCGGTGGTGGCGTCCAAGAACGCCGTCTGGGTCGCGCTCGTCCCGGGTAACGGAGCGCCCGACACGCTGCTCAAGCTCGATCCCGACACGGGGGAGACGCTCGCCAGCGTCGAGTATCCGTACGGGATCGGATCATTGGCTGTCAGCCCGTCCGCGTTGTGGGTCGCGGCCCGGCGGCGGGCACAGATCCAGCGCGTGAGCTTGGAGACGGGGCAGATCGTCCGGCCGTTGCGTGTCGGGCGCAATCGCACCGAGGACCTCGTCTACCGCAAGGGCGCCCTCTGGGCCGCCGTCCCCGAGGACAACACCGTCTACAAGGTGACGACCAAGACCGGCGACAAGATCCCGATCAGCGTCGGCCAGCAGCCGCGTCAGCTCGCGTTCGGTGACGGCGTCGTCTACGTGAGCAACTACAGCTCGAGCGACCTGTACACGATCGACGAGAAGAAGTCCCGCAAGATCGGCGACCCGGTGGATCTGTCTCCGAACCCGTTCTCGATGGCGGTCGACGCCGCGGGCAAGACCCTGTGGGTCGGCAGCCAGCCCGAGAACAAGCTGAGCACCGTGCTCACAGGTCGCGGCGGGTGATCACACCCGTGCGCATGGCCTGAAGCGCCAGCGACGCGCGCTTCTGGTTCTGCGGCAGCGCGTCCACGCCGAAGACCTCGAACAGCGCGCGCAGCGTGGACTTCACCGCGTCCACGCTCACCACGAGCTCGTCCGCGATCTGCTGGTTGGTCGCGGGCGTCGCGTACGTCGAGTCCTTGAACGGCCGGCACAGCGCGATCAGGACACGCCGCTGGGCGGGGGTGAGGAGCTCGCCGACGTGCGGGCCCATCGCCGTGACGGTCGGCCGTGACATCGACTCGCCGGCCGGCGTCCGGTAGGCCATCACGACGCCGCCGACGGCGAGCACGTCGCCGTCCTTGAGCCGCTGCCGGCTCGTCACGCGCGCGCCGTTGAGGTAGGTGCCGTTGTGGGACAGGCCGTCGTCGACGACGGTCCAGTCCTCGCCGATGCGCTCGAGCGCCGCGTGCACGCGCGAGATCTCGCTGTCCCAGTCGAGCACGATGTCGTTCGACGGACGGCGTCCGATCGTCAGCTGATCGCCGGTCGGCGCGAGCTCCACGATCACCTGCAGGTCGTCCGCGTCCCGGTACACGAGGAACGGCGTGCCGCGGCGTTCGGCCGCGATCCGCTCCTTCAGGTCCTGCGGGGTGGCGACGTGAGCGTCCAGGGGTGATTCGGGCACATGACGGAGCGTAAAGGGGAGAGGGGTCCGCGTGTGGGCCACCAATGGGTGGTGCGGGCGTCCACCTTCGGGGTGGCCGGTCCCACCCTTGGCGCGTAGCCGCGCACTCGCCCTTCCGGGAACGTCTGGGTCACTCCCCAGGAACACCCCGAAAGGCCCCCCAAAGTGATCCGCACCTTCCTGGCCGCCCTCGTGGCGGTCCTGCTCCTCGCCGCGCCCGCGGCGGCCGCCGACTTCTCCGACGCCGACTACTTCACCGTCGCCGACAAGCTCCAGCAGACGCTCGATTCCCGCTGGGACGGCGACGCCGGCTACTACAAGCTCGGCGGCGGTGGTGTCGAGCCGATGGCCAACTCGATGCTCTTGTTGACGCACTCCGTGGCCGCGATGAAGGGCTGGACCGGCCCATCCCGCAACGACGCGCGAGCCCGCGCCCTGGCCGCCCGGCTGGTGAAACCCGGCGGCCCGTACCTCACCAAGCCCGCGCTGGGCCAGGCCCACGCGCCCGGGTGGGTGAACTCGATGAGCGGCCGCGGCTTCCAGCACCTCGTGTTCGACGCCGAGGTCGTGGACGGGCTCGTCTACGCCTACCGCGCCCGGAAGGAGTTGCAGCTGCCCGACTCCACGGTGAACGGCATCCGCGACGCGATCACCCGCACCGCGCGCGGGAAGTTCTGGCGCTACCCGACCATCCGGCTCAACCAGGTCAACTGGTACTCGCTGATGTACGCCGCCGACGCGACCGTGACCGGCAGCCCGGCGTTGCTCAAGCGCGACATGTCCCTCCAGCTCCGGCGCTTCTTCGACGAGGCGCGCGCCGGCAGCTCGTCCAAGATCGGCAACTTCGGCCCCGGCCTGCGCTTCCACTACCTCCCGCACATGCCGCTGAACGTGGACAAGAACGTCGATTCCGCCGAGTACGCGAACATCGTCCTGACCTTCACGCGCTTCTACGACCAGGCACGCCGCGCCGGCATGCCCGCCCTGCCCGCGTCCTCCCGCGCCCTGGCCCAGCAGTGGATCAAGCGCGTGATCAGCGGCTACTGGACCCACAGCGGCTACATGAACTGGGACTCCGGCCTCGGCTTCGACCGCTGGCACCAGGGCAAGAAGTTCGGGCTCACGCAGGAGGCGCTGATCGGCGTCGCCACCGGTGCGCAGTCGCTGCTCCCCGGGCCCGAGTACGCGCGGTACGCCAAGTACATGCTCGACCGCGGCCTCGAGTTCTACGGGCGCGAGTCCGGACGCTCGAAGAACGGCGTGCCGGACCCGCTGTTCTTCGACGTCAACACCGTGCCTCAGGGCGACGGCTCCGCCCGGCTCGCCGTGGCGCGCGTGATGGCTAACGCCGCACGGGCCGTGGACGCCGGGATGGGCAGCATGCGCGGGCAGGAGCCGCCGCCGCTGTACTCGTTCGATCCCGACATCGGCCGGCTCGCCGTCACCACGCCCAAGTACAACACCGCGATCGTCGCCGTCAACCAGAAGGCGTTCCCGTACGGAGGCCTCGACCTGGCCCGGCTGTTCGACGGCCAGCAGGACGTGCTGTCCAACATCGGCGGCCGTCCTCCGGCCTCCTTCGGCCTGATGGTGCGTGACGTGGCCGGCAAGCGCGTGACCGCCTCCCAGGTCGGGCGCTCGCGCGTCGAACCGGGCGTTCGCCCCTTGACGCTGCTCAAGGCACCAAGCGGTGCGGGTGCCGTGTCCTCTGCCGCCGTCGGCCGCGCCTACGCGGGCCCGTTCAGCGATCTGCGCGCGACCGGCGCCATGTCCGCTCGCGGCCTGTTGATGCGGGTCACCCATCGCTTCACCCGCGACTGGATCCAGACGTCCTGGACCGCCACCCGGCGCTCCGGCAACTCCCGCTACACCGCCGACGTGCTGTTCCCGTCCTGGGGCGGGAAGGCCGCGCGGGTGACGGCGGTGCTCCGCGACGGCTCCTCGGTGACCGTCGGCACGAAGCTCGTTCCGCTCTCGTCCGTGAAGTACCTGTGGGTGCAGAGCGAACGCAGCGGCTACATCGTGGTCCCGGCGGGCACGCGACCCGCGGGCGCCGGCGTGCACGCGCTGAAGGTCGCCGCCCAGAGCTCAGACCCCCGCCCAGGCCCGACCGCCGCGATCCAGATCGCCCGCTCGAAGAGCTTCAGCCGCGCTGCCCTGACCGTCCGCATCGCACCCGTCAAGGACGAGCAGGAAGCGGCCGCCACGGCAGCGCGGCTGCAATGACCCGATGAGCCTCCCGTAGACCCTGCCCGGACGTACCGGTCGTCGTCCCCCTCCTCCCTCGGAGGGCGACGACGGCGTCCGCTCAGCGCTGCGGCGGCTCGACGAGAACCAGCTTGCCCCGGTTCAGCATCTGGGCGATCGCACAAGCCTTCTCGATCTGCCCGTACGTGTACCGAACGGGGTTATGCAGGGTCTCGATATGGACGCCAGGAATCTGCATGACTACGTGATTCCCCAAAACGACCCGCGTCCAACACGATGCGGCGGTATCATGGCGCCGAGTCGTCCCGCGGGCGAAGTGTTGTGGTTGCACAGGAGCCTTCCAAGCTCTTAGGGCGGGTTCGATTCCCGTCGCCCGCTTCGCTAGGGTCGACGAACCACGGGGAGTGGCGCAGTCTGGTAGCGCACCCGGCTGGGGGCCGGGCGGCCGCAGGTTCAAATCCTGTCTCCCCGACTACACGAAAGGCCCGCAAAAGCGGGCCTTTCGCCGTTTCTGGGGAGCTGCCGAAGTCGGCTACTGGGTACCCACGCGGCGTTTTGCCCGCTAGCGGCCGCCATGGTGAGGCACCTGCGCCCGCGGTCCTCGGGCGGCCTGCGACCTTGGGACGAGATCGAGCAGGGCCAATGGGTCGACAGCGCGCTTGCCCCGGCCTAGACTGAAACTTGGAGGGCACACGTCGAGGTCTGGTGTTCCGGAAACCAGGCAGCGGCGTCTGACTTCTCTTTCACCGTTCAGTCTGGGATAGAGGACGCCCGCCGTGCCGCATCGCCGATCCGCTCACCGCCCGCTTGAGGGCCCACTCGACCTCGTCGGCTCCCGACAGCATCCGGGTGCGGGAAGGGCTGTGGTGCCGGGCGGGTACGATCGCGCCTCGTTCGGGCTGCGCGACGACGCAGCGACTCTAAGCCGGGTCAGCGAGGAAGAACAGCTCGATCTCGAGGTCGGGACCGATGTGGTGGCTGGAGATGAAGTGCGCGACGCGCCGGCGCGCGAGTCGCTCCACGATGGCAATGAAGCGGTCTTGCATCGCGAGCTGGAAGGCGCTGCGGTTGTCGGTCACGATCGGCGCGCGCTGGAGCTCGATCAGGGTCTTCTCGACGTCGGTGTACATGTCACCGAGCACGCAGGCGAGCAGGTCGTCACCCATCATCTGGGTCTTCACCGTGCCGGGCGGGCGATGGTAGTAGCGCTCGTGCAGGGCGACCATCGCGTCGGTCACGGCCGCAAGGAGCTCGTCGCCTTCCATGGGATCGGTGGGGGTCGCCATGCGGCGACGTCCTCTCTCGCTCTCCCTAGGTCCTGCGCGCGCGAGGCGAAGGGCGAGACCCGACGAGCGACTGAACGATTCACTCTATCCCGCCATTCGGTTTCGACAGGTGGCGCCCAGTGACCGAGGATGACGCGCACAGCCTGCACGGCACTCGCGGAGACGTCCTGACCGCGGTTTCGGACGGCCTGGTCGCGCTGCTGAAGGAGTACTACGGCCGCGGGCCAACACAGGCCAAGACCTACTACCACGACGATCTCGTCGTCTGCGTGCTCCGTGGTGGGTTCACGCGCGTGGAGCAGACGCTGCTCGACGGGGGGCGCGGAGCCGCGGTGATCGAGCAGCGCATGGCGTTTCAGGAGGTCATGCGCGAGCGATTTACGGCGGTGATCGAGCACGCCACCGGCCGGCCGGTGATCGGGTTCATGAGCGGCAACCAGCAGAGCCCGGACATGATCTGCGAAGTCTTCGTACTCAGCCCGACCGACCTGATCGGCGAGCATGAGCTGCCGGCGATCTTGAAGCTCGCCGCGCCACCCTGAGCCGCGGAGACACGCGGACGAGGAGCGCGCCCGCGAAGGACCTTCTCACTCGTTGGCTGCTGGGATGGAGCTGTAGACAGCGAAGACGCGTGTGAGGCCGGTGAGCTCGAGGGCTCGGCTGATGTTGCGGCCGGTGCTGACGAGGACGAGGTCGCCGCCTTGGGCTTGTGCGCGTTTGCGGCCGCCGATGAGGATGCCGAGGCCGGCGGAGTCGATGAACTCGAGTCCTTCGAGGTCGGCGATCAGGCGGGTTCCTGGGAGCGTGTGGATCGCTTCGGCCAGCGCGGCGCGGAGCTCGGGCGCGGTGGCGATATCGAGTTCGCCTCGCACGGCGATGACCGCGTCTTGTCGCTGCACGGCGAACGCCATCGGTCAGCCTGTCCTGCGCAGGAGTGCGAGGCTGCGCGCGTCGACGCTGGTGGTGTGGCCGGCGTCGACCGCTTCGCCCTCGTTGAAGGCGTCGGCGGTGTCGAGCACGCGCAGCCAGCGCGTGCCCCAGCGGGTTTCGGGCATCGTCATATCGAGGGGCTCGTGGTGGGCGTTGAAGAGCAGCAGGAAGGAGTCGTCGACGACACGCTGGCCGCGTGTGTCCGGGCTCGAAATCGTTTCGCCGTTGAGGAAGACCCCGATGGCTTTGCCGAAGCCGGATGACCAGTCCTGCTCGCTCATCTCTGACCCGTCTGGGCGGAGCCAGGCGATGTCGGGTCCGTCGGCGCCGAGGGACGCGCCGTGGAAGAAGTGCCGGCGGCGGAAGACGGGGTGCGTGCGGCGGAAGGCGATCAGCCGCTGGGTGAACGCGAGCAGGGCACCGTCCTCGTGCTCCCAGTCGAACCAGGAGGTCTCGTTGTCCTGGCAGTATGCGTTGTTGCTGCCACCCTGCGTGCGTCCCATCTCGTCGCCGCCGAGCAGCATCGGGATCCCCTGCGACAGCAGGAGCGTGGCCAGGAAGTTGCGCTGCCGGCGGCCGCGGAGCTCGAGGATCTCGGGATCGTCGGTCGGACCCTCGACGCCGCCGTTCCAGGAGCGGTTGTGGCCGCTCGCTGACGGGGTAGACTCGCCACGACGAGGGCACCATCCAGAGGTCCCTGACGGGGCAGCTCGGTCTGACTTCAGGTGTGATTACACGACCTGGAGCGCGGATGTCCTCTCAGAGCTCTTTCGACGGAACCGGTGACCCGCCCCCATTCGCCTGCCACTGGCGCGCCGAAGGCGCCCTGGCGGCTTCCGTGACGGTCTCGGGCGACGTCGATCTGGCCACCGCGCCGCAGCTGGAACGCGCGCTGCACGACGCGTGCGCGCTGGCGCCACTGGTCCTCCTGGACCTGAGCGCGGTGTCATTCATGGACAGTTCCGGTCTGCATGTCCTTGTGGCGGCCGCGACGCGCAGGCGCCGATCCGGAACGCGTGTGGTCATGCTCGGCGCGTCGCCGCAGATCGAGGCGCTCCTCGTGCTCACAGGAACGTACAGCGTCTTCGACGCGCTTCCCGTGATGTCCACGGGCACCCAGTCCGTGCGCAACGGCTCGCCGACCAGCGGCGAGCGCGAGCCCGGGTTTCGCCCACTCGCGAACCCGGTCAACGCGAGCGTGATCGCGGCGCGCGTGATGGACATTCCCGACTTCGGCCTCTGGCTCCATGCGTCGGATGGCACGATCCTGCAGGCTTGGGCGCCCGCCGACGGCACGCCGGTCCCGACGGGCGGGACGGTCGACATCTACTTCGATCGGCAAGGCACGGTCAATGGCTGGCGACATGCCGACTCGGGCATGTCGATCAACCAGCGACGCCTCCCACCGGGCGTCGAACGGGCAACCGCCGTGCCGCTCGCCTGCCAGGGATCATGCGGAGTGACGTGGCAGGCACCGGCGGCACGCCAGCTGATCGAGCACGACGAACATTGTCTGACCTGCGCTGGTCCCCTTGTCCCCGTCTGACCCGACCGAACCGCTCGTCGGCGCCGCGCTGCTCGACGCCATCACCGACGCCATCGTGGCGCTGCACCTGCGTCACCACGGCCGTGCGCCGGCCCAGGCCAAGACCCACCTGCTCGGCGATGAGCTGCTCGCTTGCATGCTGTCCGGGATCTACACCGAGGTCGAGAAGACCATGATCGAACTGCAGCGCGCCGACGAGGTGCACGCGACGCGCCACGCGTTTGGCGACGCCGTCAAGAAGGCCTACATCGACGTCGTCCAACACCTCTCCGGACGGACCGTACAAGCCTTCGTCTCCAACTACCACGTTGGTCCTGACCTCGCGGTCGAGCTGTTCCTGCTCGAACCCCGCCCCGCAGAAGCGGTTGAGTAGTTCACCGCGTACACCCCGTAACGCGCTCGATCTCGTCACGTTCGGCGCGAATCGGCAGGGACCGGCTCCGCCGCACCGTCACGGCATTGACCGCCCCGGTCTCGCTGACGCCCGGTAAGGTTGGTGGTGAGGGCTTGGAGGCGAGGTTCCGTCGTGGAGCAGCGCAACCGGACTTCAGGTGTGTGCGACCCAACCTGGAGTCTTTCGATGTCTGATCCCAATGCTTTTGACGGACCCCGCGAGCCGACTGGCTTTGTGTGTGTCTGGTCGCCAGGCGGGGTGCAGGCCGCCGCGGTGCGGGTGTCCGGCGAGCTGAACCTCGTCACGGCGCCGCAGGTCGTGCAGGTCCTGGACGAGGCGCTCGAGCACGCGCGGCTGATCATGGTCAACGTGCGTGACCTGTCGTTCGTGGACGACTCCGGGCTGCAGGTGTTGGTCGACGCGACTCGTCGGGCGCGCACCAGCGGGGCGCGGCTGGTGCTGGTCGGCGTGTCGGCGGAGCTTGCGCAGTGGTTCGCCGTGACCGGCACGCGCCCTCTGGTCGACATGCTGCCCGGCACGCCGTCGGCCGCGGGAGGGCGCGAGGACGCAGTCGCCCGCGGGTTTGATCCGCTCTTGAACCCCGTCAATGCCCGGATCGTCGCGGCTCGGGTGATGGACATCCCGGATCGGGCGCTGTGGGCCCACAGCCTCGACGGGACGATCCGCTGCGGCTGGGCGCCAGCCGCTGAGGACCTTCGCCTGCCGGTGGGCGCCCCGCTCGAGGTCTATCTCGACCACCAGGGCGCGGTCAACGGCTGGTGGCACACGGCCTCGAGAGTGGCAGTCAATCAGCGCCACCTGACGAGCATCGACGCTGCGCCGACGACGGCGGCAGGACTCGCGTGTCAAGGCGCTTGCGAGCTGATCTGGCAGGCCCCGGCCGCGGTACACGTACTGGACCACGACGAGCGTTGCCTGACCTGCGCAGGTGCACTTGTCCTCGCATGACTCCAACCGCGCGCTCTCCGGCGAAGCGCTGCTGGACGCGGTCACCGACGCCGTCGTGGGGCTGCACCGGCGCCACTACGGCCGCTTCCCGGCCACCGCCGAGACCGTCATGCTCGCCGAGGACCTCCTGGCGTGCACACTGGGCGGCGTCCACGTCGGTCCGGAAGAGCCTGAGCGACGCCTCCGTCGCGCCGGACCAGTGCACGACACTGGCGAGACGGCACAAAGCCCCCATCACACGTACATCGATGTTGTCCAGCGCGTCTCCGGGCGGACTGTCCTGGCCTTCATCTCCGACTACGACGCCGGGCCCAACCTGGCCGTCGAGCTGTTCTGGCTTGCGCCGTTGCCCGCCCGCAGCCCATCCCCGCCGCTGAGCGGATCGCGCAACGGTCACCGCGCATAGCGCGTCGTTCCGACACCGCCGCACTCGCGCACCGGCAACGGCAACCCCCGAGGCCGAGGAAGCGACGGACACCCGTGCGCTGGTACACCATGTCCTTCTTGTCCTCGCCTGACCCGAGTGGGCCGCTGTCCGGCGAAGACCTCCTGGCCGCTGTCACGGACGCGATCGTCGCGCTCCATCTGCGCGATCGCTTCGTCGAAGCGGTGGAGCGCCTGTCCGGGCGCAAGGTCGTCGCCTTCATCTCCAATCACCATGTGGGCCCAGACCTCGCTGTCGAGCTCTTCTGGCTCGACGGGGTTCGCTGACGCCGTTCAACCCGGCCGCGCGTTCTCGTCGACCAGGTTTGATGGGCTGAGGAACCCCGGGACGAACAATCGCGGCCCGTGTGGGGTTGCGTCTTCGTGGGAATGCTGAGGGCGAGGGGCACGCAACGAGGTCCGCGGATGCGGGCAACGTCGCCTGACTTTCGGTTCTCGCTGTCTTCAGCCGCCGGGGTCTCTGTGCCTGCTTCCTCTCCATTTTCCACTCACCTCCGTCGTCGTGAGCGAGATACCGACGACGTGGCGCGCCTCTGGCTGATCGGCGAGTGGGATCTCGCGGCCGCGCCCGACCTTGATGCCGCGCTGCGTGCGGTCGAGGCCGAGAGCCGCAGGGTCGTGGTCGATCTCTGCCGGCTGACGTTCATGGACTCTGCGTGTCTGCGGACGCTCATGACGGCCGAGGCCTGTACCCGCCGCGCGGGTGTCTACCTGACGGTTGAGAACCCGCCGCGCGCGGTGACCAAGCTGTTGGCGCTCACCGGCGCCGCCGACCGTTTGCGGGTCGTCGATCATCGCGAGGTAGTGGCGTGATCGGACTTCACACGCTTCTGTTGCAGCGAGCTCGCAAGGCCGAACACGGCGGAGGATCAGCGCTCGGGCCGGCGCGGTCGATCGAGTTGCACGGTCAGTCGGTCAGCTATCACCAGCGCGGCAGCGGCCCGACATTGGTTCTCGTCCACGGGATCACGTCCAGCGCGATGACTTGGGAGCGAGTGATCGCCGAGCTGGCCGAGCACTACACGGTGATCGCTCCGGACCTGCTGGGGCACGGCACGTCGGCGAAACCGCGCGGGGACTACTCGCTCGGCGCGTACGCCAGCGGCATTCGCGACCTGCTCGTCGCGCTGGGCCACGAGCGCGCGACGCTGCTCGGCCATTCGCTCGGCGGCGGCATCGCGCTGCAGTTCGCGTATCAGTTCCCAGAGCGGCTGGAACGGCTGGTGCTGGTCTCCAGCGGCGGCCTCGGGCGCGAGGTCCATTTCATGCTGCGCGCCGCGACGCTGCCGGGGGCTGATTACGTCTTGCCTGTGCTGTCGTCGCCGCCTTTGCGGGGCGGCGTCACCGCGACGGTCAAGGCCCTGGCGACGGTGGGTATCCGACCCAGCGCTGACGGTGTCGGCATCGGACAGGGCTTCGCTTCGCTCGGTGCCGTGGATGCCCGAAGGGCGTTCCTCCACACCGCGCGCTCGATCATCGAGCCGTCCGGCCAGCGCGTCAGCGCCACCGATCGCCTGTATCTCGCCGCCTGGCTCCCGACTTTGATCGTCTGGGGTGCGCGCGACCGGATGATCCCGGTCGCCCACGCCTACGCCGCCGCGAAGGCGATGCCGGCCAGCCGGCTTGAGGTCTTTCCGTCCGCGGGGCACTTCCCGTTCAACGACGAGCCCGAGCAGTTCGCCGACGTCGTCCACGACTTCATCGCGACCACCGAAGCACCCTCGTTCGACGAGCGTCGCCTGCAGCGGCTGCTGCGGACCTCGCGCGGCAGGGGTTGACCGATCACGGTACGTGTCGCGAGCACGTGATCGACTCCGGAGGAACACGGGCCACGATGTAGCCCGGCGGTCCGGACCCTCCGACAGGTAGCGGTGCGAGCCAGAACAGCTCGATCCGGAGGTCGGGCCCGGCGTCGAAGTCAGCGATGAAGGCCAGGACGGTCCGCCCGGAGAGACGTTCCACGACATCGACGTAGTCGTGGTGCCGGCTGGGCTGGACGGTCTCGGGCGCGTGACGCACGTCTGCGGTGTGCGAGGGGTTGTCCGTGTCTGCGTAGGTTCCGCCGATGGTGCACGTGAGCAGATCGTCGCCGAGCATGGTGGTTTCGGCGGTGGCGGGGAGGTGGCCGTGCTTCTGCCAGTACAACGCGAGAATGGCGTCGGTGACCGCGTCCAGCAGGAGTTCGCCGGAGAGCGCGGAGGTGGAGTCACACGAGGGCAAGAGCACCTGCGCAGGTGAGACAGCGTTCTTCGTGATCGAGCACGTGCGCCGCGGCGGGGGCTTGCCAGAGCAGCTCGCACAGTCCCTGGCAGGCGAGCGCCGGGGCCGTCTCCGGCTCGTCATCGACGGTGTCCAGGTGGCGTTGATTGATCGCCAGTCTCGAGCCGGTGAGCCACCAGCCGTTGATGGTGCCGCGGTGGTCGAGGTAGACCTCCACCTTGGCGCCCGCAGGTAGGCGTGAGCGATCAGCGGTCGGCGCCCACACGCGGCGGATCGCGCCGTCGGTGCTGTGCGCCCACAGCGCGCGGTCGTCGATATCCATCACTCGCGCCGTGATGATTCGGGCGTTGACGGGGTTGCTGAGCGGATCGATCCCGCCGTCGGCGGCGGGCACGGCGGTCGCTGCGGTTCTGGGAGGAGCCGGAAGCGCGTGTACGAAGCTGCGCGTCGCGGTCAACGCGAACAAGCGCTCGAGTGGTGCTGACGCGCCGACCAGGACGAGTCGCCAGTGGCCTTCGCGCGACCGGCGCGTGGCGTCGAGCAGCAAGCGCAGCCCGGTGCTGTCCACGAATGACACCTCACGCAGGTTGACCAGGATCAGCTGTGCGTGGTCGAGCGCCTCGTCGAGGACTTGCTGGAGTTGCGGCGCCGTGATCGAGTCCAGCTCTCCGCCCACCCGCACGGCCGCGGCGCCCGTGCCGGCCGGCGACCAGTCGCAGAGGAAGTCCGGCGGTTCGCCGGGCCAGTCAGAAGCGCTGTGAGAAGACATTCGGGGACTCCAGGTCGTGTCGCACACCCGAAGTCCGATCACGATGCTCCCGCCCGGTCGGGAACCGCATCCTCAGCCCTCGACACCAACCATACCCCCGTGCCATCGAGACGTCTCGCGGTGGTCCGAATTCGGCCCCGGGGGTCGAAGCTCTGCGGAAATCGCCCCCCGCTCGCGGTCGAGGACGCTGTCAGACCGCGTCGACCGCTGCGCCTCTGACGAACGTCGTCCCGCGGCCATCGATGCGGCGGAGAGGAGCAGCGCAGTCGAGTTGCACAGCGCGTGAACGAGCCCCGCGCGGCGGACGCCGTCGTCGCCGGCCTCTTCCTCGGACCAGTCGCTGAGGCCGGTCAGGGCGGTTGGGGTGGCGGCCGCCAGGGCGGAGGCGATCAGGCGGTGGCGAGCTCGCCGGTCTTCGTCGCCGCCAAGGAGGTCGAGCAGGGTCGCGCTCAGGAGTGTGCCGACCACGACGTCAGAGAGCAACCGATCGCGGCCGCGTCCTCAGGCGGACGTGCGGTTCTGATTGGTCTTCAGTCGTCTCACTGTCAGCGCTGACACGCTGCTGAGTGGGAATCGGTACCGCTGGGTTGTATGGGCGAATGCCACGCGCTTTTCGTTTCCCCCGGGGCCTGATGTCCCGCCATGACGATGTCTTGATGCTCGCGCTGGGCGGACGTTCGACAGCCGGGGTGGCCGTGGACATCGAGAAGATGCGCCGCCGCTTGGGTCGACGGCAGGGCGTTCGGCTCGTCATCGACCTCGGCGGCCACAGAGCGCTTCCCGCGACGGCCGTCGAGGAGCTGGTGGCAACGTTTCTGCAAGTGCGCGACAGCGCCGGCCGGCTCGTCGTCGTCGCGGTACCGGCTCTGGCGTCACAGATCTCGCTGGCGTACCCGGTGGGCATCCCGTTTGCGGCGTCGCAAGCCGTTGCGCTCGCACTCGCCGGGCATTCGGTCCCTCGGCTGACTGCACGCCATGACGTGTCGCGGCGGCGGCTCACGGTCCGGCTCGTCGGCCGACTCGATGGCGCGACACTCCAGGTCGCGGAAGAGCAGTTGGCTCGTGCGACGGCCTTTGCAGAATCAGGACGGTCGGTCGTCGTGGACCTCAGCCGGCTGTCCCACGTCGATATCAGCGGCCTCCGCGAGATCGTCGCTGTAACGATCCGGTGTCGGCTTGCAGGCGCGGATGCCTGGGTGGTCGGCGTGCGACCTCGGACGATGCGCCTGTTCGGGCGTCTAGAGCACTACGAACTCGTGGAGGACGTGCTGCGCGCCCCTCAGAACGAGCGAGCGGTTCTCGGCTGGCCGGCGATCGTCGGCATCCAACGGCGAGCGCGCGCGGTGTTCCCTGTGTCGTAGCCGCCTCCGCGGGCCGTTGGCTGTCGCTCTCATCCGAACGAGGCCCCGGCATCGGTGATCTCGGTGCGCGATGGGCCGTCGTAGCCCTTCGGGTGCAGGACGAAGCTCTCGATCGACAGGCCGTCGGCTTGGGTGTCGATGCCGCTCAGGAACGCACGTACCTTGCGGCCGGTGAACTGCTCGATGGGGTTGCAGAAGCCCTCGACCGCCGAGTACTGGAAGAAGATCCGCATGTTGCGCACGCGTTCGTGTTCGCCGAGCCGGATCAGGTTGCGCTCGGCCGGGGTGAGGGTGCGTTCCAAGTACACGACGAGGGCATCAGGCCCTGCCCAGAGCGCGCGAGCGCGCTCTGGGCCGCGGCCGAACTGGTCCTTGTAGACGCGGACCATCGCGTTGGAGATCTCGAGGAGGAGGCTGGTGCCGGCGTCGGTCTCGGCAGGATGCTGCTCTTTGGTGGACACGGGGCCACCTTCCTGCTCCTCGGGGTGATCGCGCTCAAGTCGAGGAGCCTTAGGCCAGAGCGATAGACGAATCCTATCGGGTCACCGGCCTTGGCCAGTCGGACGACTGGGTCTGGAGCGTGGCGATCGATTGCCTGAGCATTCGCGAGACCTGCATCTGGGAGCTGCCGATCCGTACCGCGATCTCGCGCTGCACGAGGTCCTCGCCGAACCGCAGGTACAGCACCGTCTGCTCACGGTGGCTCAGGTGGGACAGCAGCCGATCGAGATCGGCGTTCTGCTCGGCACGCGCAAAGCCCGGGTCCTCGGTCGCCACCAGTCGTTCCGGGACGTCTTCGTCATCGTCCGGTCCAGGGTGATCGAGCGAGTCGGCGTAGTGCGCGGTCGTTGCCATACGGGCTTCCAGCACGGCCTCGGCCGTGACTTCGCATGCGCGCGCGAGCTCGTCGACCGTGGGGGTGCGCCCGAGCCGGCCGGTCAACTGCGCACCCTCGCGTTCCAGCCGCAAGCTCAGCTCCTGGATCTCCCGCGGCGCCCGCACCGACCAGCCGAGGTCGCGGAAGTAGCGCTTGAGCTCCCCGAGAATCGTCGGCACCGCGAAGGAGGAGAACGCGAGCCCTCGCGACGGGTCGAACCGATCGACGGCCTTGACGAGACCGATCGCGGCGACCTGCTGGAGATCGTCGTGCTCGTGATTGGCCCGATACCGCACGGCCAGACTGCTGGCGAGCCGCATGTGGCGCAGCACGAGCTCGTCACGATCGGAGGGGCGGCGCTCACGGTGATAGCGCTCGAACAGCTGAGCGGTCGTCTCCCGACTCAGCGCGTTCGGAAGCGGACGAAGACCTGAAACGGACACGGGCAGCCTCCTGGCGGGAACGTTGTACTCGATCCGACCGCCGAACCCAGAGCCGATGCGGAACCCTGGTGCCCGTGCTGCCTCATTTCGTCGGTACGGCCTTGTGAAGGCCGCGCCGCAACACATGATATCGCCGCACGACGACGACAGGGGTGCGTTGTGCGGGGGCTTGGCTGGGTAGCGAAGGCTCGTCTGTGTTCGCGCTAGCGCAAGGACTCGCCGCGGGCGTGGTGCTCGCCCGGCTCGCCCGCGGGCGGGTGCGACGCGCGCCACTGGCGGCGGACGCGCTGTCGGAGCGGTCCGTGTCGGTGGTCGTTCCGGCGCGCGACGAGGCGGCGCGCATCGGGCCGTGCCTGGAGGCCCTGCTGGTCGACTCGGACGTGCTTGAGGTGATCGTTGTCGACGATGGCTCCACCGACGGGACCGTCGCCGTTGCGGAGGCGGCCGGTGCGCGCGTGGTCGTCGCGGGAAAGCCGCCGGCTGGATGGGTCGGCAAGCCGTGGGCGCTTCAGCGCGGACTCGAGGAAGCGCGCGGGGAGACCGTTGTGAGCGTCGACGCCGACACGCGCCCGCGCATCGGATTGGCGCGCGCCGCGTCCGCCGCGCTGGTCGCCGCCGAGACCGCGTCGGGAAACTCTGGCGTGGCCTCGCCGGCCCTCGTCAGCGTCGGTGCGCGGTTCGTCTGCTCGACCGCGGGCGAGCGGTGGCTGCATCCCGCCCTGCTCGCCACGCTCGTGTATCGCTACGGCCCACCGGATGCCGACGCGCAGGTCTCGATCTCGCGATTGATGATCAACGGGCAGTGCACGGCGGTACGGCGGAGCGACCTGCTCGCGGCCGGCGGCTACGCGGAGGCAGCCGGGCACATGACCGACGATGCGGCGTTCGCGCGCGGGCTGGCGCGGCGCGGGTGGCGGATCGTGTTTCACGACGGTGGCGGGTTGATCGACGTCGACATGCACGAGTCGGCGGCGGAGACGTGGCGGGAGTGGGGGCGCTCGATCGCACTGCCGGACGTGACGTCCCCCGCGTGGCGGGTGGCCGACGTCGCGGTCGTGTGGCTCACGCTCGGATTGCCGTGGCTGAAGCTTGCGGGGCGTCGTGCTTCCCGGCTCGATCTCGCGCTCGTGTTGCTGAGGCTGGTCATGACGGGCGCGTTCGCGCCGTCGTACACGCGCCGCGGCCCTGCCTACTGGCTCTCGCCGCTCGCCGACGTGCCGGCGGCGGTTCGGCTTACGTGGTCGGCGGCGCGTCCGGCGCGCCGGTGGCGGGGGCGCGACTACGCGTGACGAACAGCGCGCCGATGAACGTCATCAGCGCGCCTGTCGCTGCGACGTGCTGCACCGGGTCGGTGACGAGTTGGACAAGCGGGAAGGCGAATACGGCCACGCGGGCGGCGTACTTGAACGCGGTCGCCAGCGTGACGGCGATCGCGAGCGCGCCGCAGACGGCCGCGGCGAGCGGCGAGAGCGCGAATGCGCCGCCGACGAAGCACATGATCGACTTGCCGCCGCGGCTCGGGTGTGGGAGCGGGAACGCGTGTCCCACCATCGCGCCCGCCACGGCGACGAACGCGGGCCAATAGCCGAACGCGAGGTGCACGACGAGGGCCGGGAGGAACGCCTTGGCGCCGTCGCCCAGGAACGCGGGGAGCGCCGCGCGAGGGCCGAGTTGATCGAGCGCGTTCCACGCACCAGGGTTCCCGTCGCCCGTGACCAGCAGGTCGACGCCGTGGCGGCGCGCGACGAGCAGCGCGATCGGGATCGCACCGCACAGGTAGCCCATCAACGCTGCTAGTCCGTACTCCATCTGTGCCCGTCGCCTCGTTTCACCTGGTCCGCTACCCCGGAATCCGTGACGGGCTGCCATACATGGCTTGGGACCGGCCGGTGCTGTCGCGTACGGCCGGGCTCCGGTTCTTCCGGCAACTGGGCACGGGCCGCGGCTCGACGATGACGCTGTCGGCCGATCTGCGCCGTTGGGCGCTGTTTGCGGTCTGGGACGACGACATCGCGCTCGACGCCTTCCTCGCGGAGTCGAAGATCGCAGCACGCTGGCGCGGCGTCGAGACCTACACGGTGCGCCTCGCACCGATCCGCGCCCATGGTGGCTGGGGCAGTGTCGACCCGCTGGCGGACGGCGGCGTCGAACCGGCTCCGGCTCCGCCATGCGCCGCTGCCGGGCCGGTCGCCATCCTTACCCGTGCGTCGATCCGGCCGCGACAACTCGTCGCCTTCCACCGCGCCGTGTCCGGGCCGGCGCGGGCGCTCCAGGGCGCTCCCGGCTTGCTCGCGTCCGTCGCGGTCGGTGAGCTGCCCGTGTTGCGGCAGGCGACGTTCTCGCTGTGGCGAGACGTCGACGCGGTCCAGGACTACGCGTACCGCAACGCAGCCCACGCGACGGTGGTGCGGCGGACACGGGCCGAGCGCTGGTACTCGGAGGAGCTGTTCGCGCGTTTTGCCCCCTATCGCGCCGAGGGGACGTGGGACGGCCGTGATCCGCTGAGTTGACGCGCGACGCTCCGGCCACCGAGCGCCACGAGCGGCAGGCCGCCACCCGGATGGACGGTGCCACCGGTGAGCCACAGGCCATCGATGCCGCGGACACGGTTGCCCGGGCGGCGCATCGCGCCGAGGCGGCCGTGTGGGGCGGCGCCGTAGATCGGGCCGCCGAGGTCTGCGGGGGTGACGCGCTCGATGACGTTCGGGGTCACCTCGAGCCGCTCGATCACCGCGGCCTGCGTCGCGTCCCAGTCCGCGGGTGAGGCAGGCGCGTTGACGAGCACGAACCAGCCCTGGCCCGGCGGCGCGCACACGTAGAGCGTCGGGTCGCGCGGCATCCTGCGGTAGGTGAAGATGTCGTCGAACTCGGCGTCGTAGTCGCGCGGGAACAGGATGCGGTGGTGCGCCGGAGCCTCGTCCCGCACTCCGAGGAGCAGGGCGAGGCCAGACAGCGACGGCGTTCGGCGTCGCGCCGGCCGCCCGAGCAGCCGGGTACGGACGACCCGCTCGTCGACGTCGGTGACCACGGCGTCTGCCGCGTACGCGCCCGCCGAGGTCTCGACGCCCCGGGCACGGCCATGCACAACGGCGATGCGCTCCACGGTCGTGTGCAGGCGCAGCGTGCCGCCGAGCGCTTCGAGTCGCCGCACCATCGCGAGCGGCAGCTCGTGCATGCCGCCGCGTGGGTGCCAGGCCCCGAAGGCATGTTCCACGTAGCCCGCGACCGCCAGCGCCGCCGGCGCTTTCCGTGGGTCCGCGCCCGCGTACGTCGCAAAGCGCTCGATGACCATTTGCAGGCGCGGGTCGCGCGCCGTCGCGCGGGCGAGGTCGCGCAGCGTCCACCACGGTCTTACGCGCAGCGCGTCGCGCGGGTCCGGCGGCGGGTGACCGGGCTCGGGCCGTCGCGGTGGCCAGGGCGGCGGGCCGGTGAGGAACCGCTCCGACGCGCGCCACATCGACGAGCAGATCGACAGGAAGCGCATCCAGTCCGCGCCCGCACCCGGCGACCAGGCTTCCAGCGCGGAGAGGGCGCGCGGGAGATCGGCGAACAGTTCAAGGACGCTGCTGTCCGCGAACTCGTAGCGGGTGACGGGTTCGACGCGTTGGAGCTCCAGCCCGAGGTCGTCGAAGACCCACGGCATGGTCAGCAGCGACGGCCCGGCGTCCCACGTGAACCCGTCCTTCTCGACCCGGGCGCACTTGCCGCCAGGCGCTCCCGTGCGCTCGAACACGATGACCTCGTGCCCGCGCGCGGCGAGCTCGATCGCGGCCGCCAGCCCGCCGACGCCCGCTCCCACGACCGCGATCTTCATCGGCGCCACAGAAGGGCCGGAACCGCGAACACACCCATCGCGAGCCCGCCCGCGAGCGCCACCCGCGGTCGCCGCCAGATGAACGCGTTGGCGATCGCCTCGCCGACCCACGTCCACACGTAGAGGGCGATCGCGCCCGCGGCGTCGCGGTCCTGCTCGTCATCGCGGCTCAGCGCGGCGACCGTCGTGAACACGATGAGACCAGTCAGGAACCAGCCGGCGAAATTGGTCGCGGGTATGCCCTCGTAGCGGCCGCCGCCGGGCCAGGTCCAGTAGCCCTCACGGACCATCCGTGGGTCGAGGTAGACGTCCCAGCTCGTGAGCGCAGCGGCGGCGAGCGGCACGCGCGCACCCGGGGCACGAGCGATCCGCCCCGCGACGGCCCACGCGGGCCGCGCCATCATCGCCCAGGCCGCGGCGGCAAGCAGCGGCACGCCGCGCACGCGCGGGCCGAGCTGCTCCGAGTACGTGTAGTGGCCGAATGGCCGCCCGGTAGCGACACCGACGAGCTCTGCCCCGAACCCGATCGCGCCCGCGGCCACGACGGGCAGCGGCCGCCGCGCCTCGGCGAGCGACGTCGCGAGCATGAGCCCGACGATGCCGCGCGTGGCCGCCGGTGTGCGCCGAGAACGACCGTAGGCGACCTGAGCGAGGGCGAGCGAGCCGAGCAACACGGGGAACACGCGACGCCGCGCGGCGCTCATGCCCGCCACGCCGCGCGGGCGGCGAGCCTCAACTTGCGCGAGCGCGGGACGATCGCGCGGCCGGGGCGCGAGCCGTAGCCCTCGGCCTCGAGCTGGCGGAGAAGCTCGCGGTACATGTCGGCCGCCGCGGCGATTGCGCGGCGCCCGCGGCGGAGTTCGCGGATGCCGGCGATGCCCTGGTCATACAACGCGTCGGCGCGGGCGATCTGATCGCGCAGCAGCGCCTCGCGCGATCCTGGGGCCAGGGATCCGAAGCGGTCGAGCGTCGATCGCGCGAAGTACACGCGCCCACGCTCGACGTCCTCGTCGATGTCGCGCAGGATGTTCGTGCGCTGCATGGCCATCCCCAGGGCCGCGGCGGCGGGCCGGGCGCGAGCTGGGTCGGATACTCCGAGCACCGCTGACATGACGATTCCGACCGTACCGGCGACGCGGTAGCAGTAGCGGTCGACGTCGGCCTCGCTCTCGTACACGACGCCGTCCAGGTCCTCGCTCATCCCTGCGCAGAAGTCGAGCAGCGCGTCGCGTGGCAGTTCGTGGCGCGTCGCGAGGTCCGACAGGATCGTCGTCTCGGGCGTGAGGACCTCCTCGTCGCCGACCGCCCACGCGACGACCGCGTCGATGCGGTCCGGGGCGTCCACGCGCCCCTCGTCAACGAGGTCATCCAGCGTGCGGAACATCAGGTAGAGCAGGTACACGTCGTCGCGCACGTCACGCGGCAGAATCCGGCACGCCAACGCAAACGTCCGCGCGACCTGGCGGGTCGTGGCCCGCGCCTCGTCGAGCACCGCGCTCACACCCGCACCTCCGCATCCTCCGCGATCAGACCCGCGGTCACGCCGGCCCCCATCAGCACTCCGGGAATCCCGGCCCCGGGGTGCGTCCCGCCGCCCACGTGGAAGAGCCCGCGCACACCCGGCACGCGGTTCGGCGCCCGGAAGTACGCAGACTGGTGGAGCGTCGGCTCGACGGCGAAGGCGTTGCCGTCCACCGCGCCGAACCGGGACGCGAAGTCGGGCGGCGTCATCCGATGCTCCACCCGCACGGAGGCGTCCAGCCCGGACAAGCCGAACGTCGTCTCCATGTCGTTCACGAGCGCGTTCCGCAGTCCGTCGGCCACGCGTGGCCAGTCCACGTCCGCCCGCAGGTTCGGTACGGGCATGAGCACCGCCAGCGAGTCGCCGCCGTCAGTCGCCATCGCCGTCTCCGTGCGTGCCGGCGCGTGGACGTAGGTCGAGAATGTCGACGGGAGCCCCCGCCCGCGCGTGACGTCGCGGATGAAATCCCGGTAGCCGCGGCCCACGAGCAGCGTGTGGTGCAGCAGCTCGTCGAAGCGCTGGTCACAGCCCAGGTAGAGCAGGAACGCAGACATCGTCGGGCGCAGCCGCCGCCGCGGCGCGCGACGACCGAGCAGCTCGTGCGTGCGGAGCACGTCGGCGTTGGACACGACCACGTCGGCGGTGATCCGCTCACCGCCCTCGAGCCACACGCCGCGCACGCGGCCGCTGCCGGTCTCGATCGTCTCTACGCGCGAGTCGCAGCGCACGTCGAGCGGCCGCGCCATCGCTTCCACGAGCGAGTACACGCCGCCGTCCGCGTACCACCCGCCGTCGAGCAGCTGCAGGTACACCAGCGCCCCGTAGATCGCCGGCACGCGGTACGGATCGCCGCCGATGAACAGCGAATGGAAGGAGAACGCCTCGCGCACGCGTGGGTGGCGGAAATGGCGGGACACGAAGGCGTGCAGCGGCATCACCGCGCGCAGACGCACCATCGACGGCACGAGCCCGGCGAACGAACGTGCGGACGGGAACGCTCGCTGCCCGGCGGCCAGCAGACCCTCCTCGTAGATCGGCTTCAGCGCGGCGAGAAAGCCGTCGAGCGCCCGCGCGTCCCGCTCGTCGAACCGGGCGATCTCTGACCGCAGGGCGTCCGCGTCCGAAAAGAAGTCCAGCGCGCGCTCCTCGCCCGCCCAGCGAAGGCGGTAGAGGGGATCGAGCCGCCGCAGCGTCACCTCGGAGTGCAAGTCGAGTCCCCCCGCGGCGAACGCCTCCTCGAGCACCCACGGCATCGTGATCAGCGACGGACCGCTGTCCCAGGTGAAGCCATCCGAGCGCAGGCGCGCGGCCCGGCCGCCCGGCGCGGGCTGCTGCTCGAGCACCGTCACGTCGTAGCCCTGGCCCTGGAGCCGCAACGCGACGGCCAGTCCGCCTAGACCCGACCCGATCACCACGGCGCGGGAGCGTTGCTTGAGCGAGGACACGGTCATCGTCGCGCTTACGGCAGCGCGACAGCGACGGATTCGGCTCTGTTACTCCTATGACTGCGACCGTGAGCAACCGGGTTCGCCAGTTGATCCGCGGTAGGTCACCGCTGCGTCGGGCCTGAGCATGCCCGTCAAGGAACCTTCCTCAGCAAGCCGGCGCGACCGCGTCCGCTCCAAGCCGGGGATCGGCCAGGCGTACCACCGCTGACGATCCGCCCGGTGCTGCTCGAGCTGGTCGCGAACGGCAAGGAGGCGGTCGGTCTCTGAGCCGGGACGCGTCGCGAAGCGTCATGGCTCAAACCGCACGCAACCGTGGCGGGCTGGGGAGTGGGTAGGGCAACGGTATGAGCGCGCTTCCTCGCCCACGCGGTCCGGTCAGCGAGCAGTTGCTCGAGGCTCTGGGCAGTCCGCCACACGCCATCGCGCGGGTCTCGGGGCCCGTCGAGGATGAGGACCTGCACTTGGCGCTGTACTGCTGCTACGAGCTGCACTACCGAGGGTTCGACGGCGTCGACGATCGGTGGGAGTGGGAGCCTTCGCTGCTCACGCTGCGTGGGGTACTCGAGCGACAGTTCGAAGCTGAGCTCCATGATCTCGTCGGCGCGCCTAGCGCTCCGCCCGACCCGCGAGAGATGGACGCGCTCCTGCGTGAGCTGATGCTCTCCGATGATTCGCCATCAGTCTCGACGTTCATCGAGCGCGAGGCGACGGACGAGCAGCTGCTGGAGTTCATGAAGCACCGCTCCGCCTACCAGCTCAAAGAAGCGGATCCTCACTCGTGGGCGCTGCCGCGCTTGTCGGGCAGGCCCAAGGCAGCGATGGTGGAGATCCAGTCCGACGAGTACGGCAACGGCCGTGAGTCGGACATCCACGCCGACCTCTTCGCACGCGCGATGACCGCCGTGGGCCTTGACGCGTCGTACGGCGCGTATCTGGACCAGATTCCCGGCGTCACGCTTGCGACCGTCAATCTGATGTCGCTGTTCGGGCTGCACCGGCGGCTCCGTGGCGCAATCGTCGGCCACTTGGCGCTGTTCGAAATGACATCGTCGGTACCGAACCGGCGCTACGCGAACGGCTTGCGCCGGCTGGGGCACGGTGAGGAAGCCTGCTTGTTCTTCGATGTGCACGTCGTCGCCGACGCGGTCCACGAGAGCGTCGCTGCGGTCGACCTCGCCGGCGGGCTCGCCGAGCAGGACCCGCGTTTGGGCGCCGACGTGCTGTGGGGCGCGAGGGCGCTGCTCGCCATCGACGGCCGGTGGGCTCGGCACACGATGCAATCGTGGGAGAACCACGCGTCGTCGCTGCGGCGCGAGCCCGCCCTGCGTTAGCCGGTCGGCTGGTCGCCGGGCGTCGCGCGGCCCAACTCGGCGCCGCTGGGGGCACGGAAGCGGATCACGTTGTGCGTCCCGTCGCAGAACGGCCGCATCCGCGACTTGCCGCACCGGCACAGCGCGACGGTCGTCTCACGTCCGGCCGCCGGGATCTCTTCGCCGTTCTGGTCGAGGAGCTTGAACGAGCCGCGGATCAGCAACGGACCGTCGCGATAAGGAGTAATCACCGTCTCAGGATCGGGCATCGCGTAGGTCCTATCCGGACGCCGGCGGCTTCAACCGACCGTGGTCTCAAAGCTGCCGGGTCGTCGAGGGCGCGAGCCAGAAGAGCTCGACCCAGCGGTGGGGTCCGGCGTCGTAGTTGATGACGAAGGCCAGGACGGTCCGCCCGGAGAGGCGCTGAACCACGTCGATGTAGGAGTGGTCAGAGCTGGTCACCGCGGGCTCGTCCGCGGGGTGCACGGCCGCGGTTCGCCAGAAGTCCGTCCAAGGATCGCCTGGGTCGACATAGGTCCCGATCAGGGTGCAGGCCAGGAGATCCTCGCCGAGCATGACGGTCTCGGCGGTGGCGGGGAGGTATCCGTGCTCGCGCAGATGCAGCGCCAGAATCGCGTCGGTGACCGCGTCCAGCAACCGCTCGCCGAAGAAGGGGAAGCCGGCGTCAGGCGAGGACAAGACGACCCGCGCAGGTCAGGCAGCACTCGTGGTGGTCGAGCACTTGTGCCACGGCGGAGCCTGCCACCGCAGCGCGCACGACCCTTGGCAGACGAGAGCCCTGGTGCCGTCCAAGCACGTCACCTCTCGCAGGTTGATCGCGACGAGCCGCGCGTGCTCGCGTGCGCATCGCAAGCCCGAAGTCCAGGTGCGGTGCCCCTGTCCAAGACCGAAACCTCGCTGCCTAGCCCTCACCAAAGGACCATACCGCCGTTGCGCACTCAGGAGTCGGCGCCGGAGTCGGTCGTTCTCTGTTGAGGAGGCCCGCCATGCCAGTCGAAGCACAGCGCCGTCGCGTCGTCGTCGAGCTGGCCATCGGTGGCCTCGAGGACGACCTGGGACAGGTGCTGCACCGCTTCGCGCGGATGCATCTCGCGGCCGGCGGCAAGGACGGCCTCGATGTCGACGTTCTCGGCGTTTCGCTCGAGCATGCCGTCGGTGAGGAACAAGATCCGATCACCCGGCCGGAGCGGCAGCGTTTGGACGCGGTATTCCTGGCCGGGGACGATCCCGAAGGGCGGGTCGGCCTCGAGCTGGAGGCGATCGACGCGACCGTCACGGAGTCGCAATGGCGGCGGATGGCCGGCGTTGACGATGGTGGCGGTCTGTGAACGGAGGTCGACGCGCGCGAGCTGGCCGGTGACGAAGCCGCCGTCGCGCGCGAAGTTCCGCAGCCCGGTGTTGGCTTGACTCGCCTGCTCTGCCAGTTCGGCTCCGGCGCGGCGCGCGTTGCGCAGCGCGCCGACCAGCACGGTGGCCAGCACGGCGGCCTCGACCTGGTGCCCCATGGCATCGGTCATGGACAGGTGCAGCGTGTCGCGCTCCAGGGCGAAGTCGAACGTATCGCCGCCCACGTTGCCCGCTGGCTCCAGCCAAGCGGCGAGGGTGAACTGTCCCGCCTCGCAGGTGGAGGTGCCGGGCAGGAGGCGATGCTGGATCTCGGCGGCCAAAGACAACGGAACCGAGCGCTGCCCCCAGACGAACAGGTCGGTGAAGCGACGATTGGCGATCACGACGTACGCCAGCGCGTGCGCGGCCAAGGCGATATCCGACACGGTCAGCTCGTCGGGGGTGTCGAGCAGGCTCACCTCGAGTACGCCGATCGCTTCTCCGCGGTTGGTCACGGGAGCGAGCACACGGATCTCGCCGGCATCGCGTTCGACCTGGACGGTCTGAGTGGTGATCGCGCAGCCGTGCGGACTGCCTCGCAGCGGCACACGTTCAGCCGTCTCGCGACCTTGTGTCCGCCCTGCTGCTCCACTCGGGACGTGACCGAGCCGGATCAACGCTTGGCCGCTGAAATCCGCTATGAGAAACGAGACCGCGCGTGCCCCGACGGCGTCCGCCAGTCGCGCGCCGAGCGCATCGACGGCAGCCACAGGCGGTGCGTTCTCAACGGCCGCGATCAGCTGCCCGAAATCCAGTCGTGCCGAGCGTCGAAGGGCGACGGCGACATCGCGACTCCCGGATTTCTCGAATCGGTGCACGATCGCGCTCTACCCGCGATCGGCGACATACATCGGGAACGGGTGAGGAACCGTAGATCGCGAGGCCGGTGAAGCCGGTCCGCCCGCGGGAGCCGCCGGCATGCCGGCGGCCTCCGCGGGTTGATCGGACGGTCACGAGCGCGTGGCTTTAGCGGGCGTCCGCGTCGTACGGGTCACGGCTGCCGGACTTGGCCAGTCCGCGGCTGACCATGTAGCCGACGGTGAGGAGGGTGGCGTAGAGCCAGACCTGCTGGGCGCCGAAGCCACCCGCGTCGGTCTCGTCGACCACCGCGGCGGCAATCAGCAGCGCGACCAACAGGCCGATGTAGGCGAAGAACTCCGTGGTCTTGAAGGAGGCCTTCGTCTCGGTGCTCAGACGGCGCGGCTGACGGTCGTCGAGATCGCGTGCGGTAGTGGCGCCGCGGTCGCGGCGAGTCTCGCTTTGGGTGCTCATGGTGATCCTTCGGTCGGGCTTGAAAGGCCCTCAGACTGATTCCGAAGTATCGAGAACGACCAACGGTTGCCTTCTAAGGGGGGCAACGCTGCGACAAGCGCCGCGGTGCCACGCAGACCCTGCCCTCCCGGTGGACGCGGCGAAACGCTTGTGGACCGAACTCACACCGCGTGTCAACGCCGCGGGACGGTGTCAGGACCATGCCGTTCGAGCCACCAGCCCACAGCGATCAGCAGCACGCCGAACGCGAGGAACCCGATGTCCCAGCTGAGCGGTCCGCCGAGGTCGTCACGGACGTGATGGAGGCCGAGCAGCTGATGGTCGATGAGCCCCTCGACCACGTTGAAGGCGCCCCAGCCGAGCAGCAGCAGCCCGAGCTGCCGCGGCCAGGACGGCGCGGAGCGGCGCTGCTGCCACGCGCGCAGCATCATCCACGAGCCGACCGCGACACAGACCCAGGTGGCGACGTGGAAGAGCCCGTCGGCCAGCGTGTTGGCCTCGAGTCCCGCGACGGTCGTCATCGGCTGCTCACCGGTGTTGGTGAGCATGTGGTGCCACTGCAGGATCTGGTGGAGGACGATGCCGTCGACAAAGCCGCCGAGGCCGATGCCCAGCAGCAGGCCGGGTGTGTGCGGAGCGGAGTGCGTCCGTCCCATCTAGGCGGCGGGGACGATCCAGCGCGCCATCGTGACGAAGTGCGCGATCGCGGCGGCGACGACGAGGCCGTGGAAGACCTCGTGGAAGCCGAAGACGCGGGGCCAGGGGTTCGGGCGCCGTGTGGCGTAGACGGCGGCGCCGGCGATGTACAGCACGGCGCCGGCGGCGAGCAGGAGCAGCGGCGTCGCGGGCAGGCGGTCGAGCATCTGTGGAATGCCGACGAGGGCCGCCCAGCCGACGAGCACGTAACTGAGGGAGACGAGCGCGCGGGGCGCGTCGATCCAGGCGACGCTGAGGATGACGCCGCCGAGCGCGCCGGTCCACGCGCAGATCAGGACGAAGGTCCGCAGGTCACCGCTCAATACGAGGAGCGCCAGCGGGGTGGTCGAGGCGGCGATGAAGATGTGGATGGTGCTGTGGTCGAGCCGTCGCAGCAGCGGTCGCCAGCGCGGGTTCCAGCGCCAGCGGTGATACAGCGCGCTGACGGCGAACAGGGCGCACAGCGCGGAGCCGTAGATCGCGCACGCCGCGCGGGCGGTGCTCGACGGTGCGAGCGCGATCAGCGCGGACGCCGCGATCAGGGCGCCCCAGAAGGCGTAGGCGTGGAGCCGCCCGCGCAGGAGCGGGATCAGCTCGGGAGGTGCAGCGCTGTTGGTTGAGGGGGTCGCCATGGGAGCTCCGGTTTGGGTTCAGACCGTGGAACGGACACGGCGGCCCGGGTCCGCGAGGGGAGAGCGCGCGGACCCGGAGCCGCGTTGCCGCGCCGACACGCGGCAGACGAGAACGAGCGGTGCGAGTGCGGTCGGCGAAGACGGCGCGTGTGCCTGCCGTCGTTGTCTTCGTGAGTTCAGGTGCCGCTGCTCGGGGTGCTGAGCGTCGGTCTCGATGCCCTCGACGCGGCGAGCACTACCCCTGTCCCTCGAAAGCCAAAACGCTGCGCCGACGATGTACGCAGGGCCGGGTCGCCGGGTGGGTCCCACCGCGCCAGCTTCCCGATCTACCCAACCGCCGGGCCGATTGGACGTGACGCCACGCGCGTCCAGCGATACGCTCGGAGCGCGGGTCTGCGTCGCTCGAAAGGGACACGTCGGCAAGCACGGTGAGAGGCGGCACGTGATCGCCCCGCGTCAAGGGGGAGCGTCACTGGTCACCGGTCCAGTCGACTAGGTGGGCGTCGATGTTCCTTTCGTGCTTGCAATGCCAGAGCAGTCCCAGATCAGTTGAGCCGGTCCCTGCTCGGTGGAGGCGCTCATGACGGAGCCTTCGCTCGGGCGCCGTCTGCTGCTGGACGTTGATCCCGACCTCGGGCGGTTGCTCGAGGGCGAGCGTCTGCGGTCAGCGCGCTCAGCGCTCTCGGTGCGGACCACCGTGGTGCCGGTAGGTGAGTGGGATCTCAGCGGGCTCGGACGGGTGAGCCCGGCGAACATGGGGCTGATGCTGCTCGACGGGGCGGTTGCGCGTGAACTCTCGCTGGGAGCGACGGTCAGCAGCGAGTTGCTGGGTCCGGGCGATCTCGTCCGACCGTGGACACTCGACAGCCACGCGCGGGGCGTGGAGTCGATGACGTATTGGAACGTGCTCTCGGCCGTCCGCGTCGCGCTCTTGGACCAGCGGCTCACCAGCCGCTTGAGCGAGTATCCCGAGGTCACCGCGATGTTGATGGACCGCCTAAGTGCTCGGTCGCAACGATTGGCGATGTTGCAGGCGATCGCGCACCTCAACCGCGTAGACGCCCGCGTAGAGGCGGCGCTCTGGCTGCTCGCGGACCGTTGGGGTCGCCCGAAGGCCGACGGGATCGTGGTACCGCTCACGCTCTCGCACCGCGCCATCGGCCAGATCGTCGGCGCCGCTCGCCCGACGGTGTCGACCGCGTTCGCGCGCCTGGCGCACCAACAACGGGTTGTTCGCCAGCGCAACGGGACCTGGTGGCTGAATCCGGACTGTCGCCCATCCGCCGTACCAGCGCGCGACAGGGGCATCCGTCAGCGACGAAATCTCTTCCCGGTCACGACGTCAGACCTCGACGCCGCTGACTGGGCAGATCAGCTTGCCGGCGGTGCGAGTACGCCGCAGCGGCGTCCCGACGCCGCGGTCCCCGCATGACGTGGGAAGACGTACCGCAAAGACCCCGCGTGCGCGAGTAGGGTCCGGGCATGGGACTCGGCGCCGATGAACGTGCACGCCTGGATGCGTATTGGCGGGCCGCGAACTACTTGTCCGTGGGGCAGATCTACCTGCGTGACAACCCGCTGTTGCGCGAGCCGCTCACGCTCGAGCACGTCAAGCCGCGGTTGCTCGGGCACTGGGGTACGACACCAGGGCTGAACCTGCTGTACGCGCACATGAACCGGCTGATCAAGCTCCGTGATCAGCCGACGCTGTTCATCACCGGACCTGGCCACGGTGGCCCGGGTCTGGTCGCGAACACGTGGCTCGAGGGCTCCTACAGCGAGCGCTACCCGAGCGTGTCGATGGACGAGCGCGGCATGAAGGAGCTGTTCCGCCAGTTCTCGTACCCGGGCGGGATCCCGAGCCATGTCGCGCCTGAGACGCCCGGGTCGATCCACGAGGGCGGTGAGCTCGGGTACGCGCTGGTGCACGCGTACGGCGCGGCGTTCGACAACCCGGACCTGCTTGTGCTGTGCGTGGTCGGCGACGGGGAGGCGGAGACCGGCCCGCTGGCCGCGAGCTGGCACTCGAACAAGTTCCTCGACCGTGAGCGTGACGGCAAGGTGCTCCCGGTCCTGCACCTGAACGGCTACAAGATCGCGAACCCGACGGTGCTGGCGCGGATCGGGGACGACGCGCTGCGCGACCTCATGCGCGGCTTCGGCCACGAGCCGTTGTTCGTCGAAGGTGACGAGCCCGCGGCGGTGCACGAGCAGCTCGCGGCGACGCTCGAGCAGGCGCTGGACATGTTCGACGCCGGCGAGTGGCCGATGCTCGTCCTGCGCACGCCGAAGGGCTGGACGGGCCCGAAGGAGGTCGACGGGGTTCCGGTCGAGGGCACGTTCCGCGCGCATCAGGTGCCGCTGTCCGGGCTCGCCGACAACCCCGAGCATCTCGGCATGCTCGAGGCCTGGATGCGCTCCTACCGCCCGGAGGAGCTGTTCGACGACAACGGCACGCCGCGGGTCGAGCTCACCGAGCAGGCGCCGGTGGGCGAGCGCCGGATGGGTGCGATCCCGCAGGCCAACGGCGGCGAGTTGCTCAAGGACCTGCGGCTCCCGGACTTCCGCGACTACGCCGTCGACGTGCCGGCGCCCGCGTCCACCACGGACGGGCCGATGGGCGTGCTCGGCACGTGGCTGCGCGACGTCATGCGCGAGAACATGGAGACCTTCCGCGTGTTCGGGCCTGACGAGACCGCCTCCAACCGCCTCTCGGCGCTGTTCGAGGTCACGAACCGGGCGTGGCAGGCGGAGACCCTCGACACCGACGACCACCTCGCGCCCGACGGGCGCGTGATGGAGGTGCTGAGCGAGCACTTGTGCCAGGGCTGGCTGGAGGGCTACCTGCTGACGGGCCGGCACGGCGTATTCAACTGCTATGAGGCGTTCATCCACATCGTGGACTCGATGTTCAACCAGCACGCGAAATGGTTGAAGGTCACGCGCGACATCCCGTGGCGGGCGCCGATCGCGTCGCTGAACTACCTGCTCAGCTCGCACGTGTGGCGTCAGGACCACAACGGGTTCTCGCACCAGGACCCGGGCTTCATCGACCACGTGGTCAACAAGAAGGCCGAGATCGTGCGCGTGTACCTGCCGCCGGACGCCAACACGCTGCTGTCGGTGGCCGACCACTGCCTGCGCAGCAAGCACTACGTCAACGTCGTCGTCGCCGGCAAGCAGCCGAGCCTGAACTTCCTCACGATGGACGAGGCGATCGCGCACTGCACGCGCGGCATCGGCATCTGGGACTGGGCGTCCAACGACGCGGGCGAGTTGCCGGACGTCGTGCTCGGCTGCGCGGGCGACATCCCGACGCTGGAGACGCTCGCCGCCGCGGCACTCCTGCGCGAGCACCTGCCCGACCTGAAGGTCCGAGTGGTCAACGTCGTCGACCTCATGCGCCTGCAGGATGAGACCGAGCACCCGCACGGGCTCTCCCACGAGCAGTTCGACGCGTTGTTCACCGCGGACCGGCCGGTGATCTTCGCCTACCACGGCTACCCGTGGCTGATCCACCGGCTCACGTACCGGCGGACGAACCACGCCAACCTGCACGTGCGCGGGTACAAGGAGGAGGGCACCACCACGACGCCGTTCGACATGGTGATGCTCAACGACATGGACCGCTTCCATCTGGTCATGGACGTCATCGACCGGGTCCCGACACTCGGCGCCCGGGCCGCGCACCTGCGCCAGGAAATGGTCGACGAGCGGCTCCGGCACCGCGCTTACACGCGCGAGCACGGGGACGACCCCGAGAGCGTCAAGTCCTGGTCCTGGCCGTCCTCTAGGAGGACGAGCCGAAGCGCTCGCGAAGTTCGGGCTTGAGCACCTTGCCGGCCGCATTGCGCGGCAGCTCGTCGACCAGCTCGAGCGCGGTCGGCAGCTTGTAGCGCGCCAGGTGCTCGCCGGCCCACTCCCGCAGCGCCTCGATGGTCAGCGCCTCGCTGTCGTCGGCGGGAACGATGACCGCGACCGGAG
This sequence comes from Solirubrobacter taibaiensis, assembly GCA_027587225.1. Classification (GTDB taxonomy): domain Bacteria; phylum Actinomycetota; class Thermoleophilia; order Solirubrobacterales; family Solirubrobacteraceae; genus Solirubrobacter; species Solirubrobacter taibaiensis. The sequence goes on along the minus strand of JAPDDQ010000008.1, from coordinate 122,643 downwards.
TCTCTCCCCACTTCTCGGACTCGCGCGCGATGAGGCTCACCTCGGCGATGGCGGGATGGTTGGAGAGGGCGTTCTCGACCTCCGCGCAGTAGATGTTCTCTCCGCCGGAGATGATCATGTCCTTTGCGCGGTCCACGACGTAGAGGAAGCCCTCGTCGTCCTGGCGCACCATGTCGCCGCTGTGGAACCAGCCGCCTTCGAACGCCTCGTCCGTCGCCGCGTCGTTGCGCCAGTAGCCGGACATCAGGCCCGTGCCGCGGTAGACGATCTCGCCCACTTCGCCCTGGGGGACGTCGTGCATCTCGGCGTCCACGATCCGCAACGCGACCGTCGGCACGGGCTTGCCGACCGACCCGATCTTGCGCAGCGCGTCCTTGCCCTCCAGCACGCAGGTGATCGGTGACATCTCCGTCTGGCCGAAGACCGCCACGTTGAGCGCGTCGGGAAAGACCTCCGCCATCTTCGTGAGCAGCTTGTGCGTCGCCGGGGCCGCACCCCAGGACGTCGTTCGCAACCGGGAGAGGTCGCGGTCGGGCACGCTGTCGTGGTCGACGATCAGCTGCCACGCGCTCGGCACGAGGAACGCGCTGGTGACCCGCTCCTCCTCCAGCAGTTGCACCACCGCCGCCGGCTCGAAGGCGCCGCTGGGGAGGATCACCATGGTGCCGCCGATGAGGATCAGCGGGGCGATCGACCCGATGGCGCCGATGTGGAACATCGGCGAAGCGACGAGGTTGACCTCGTCGGCCTCCACGAGCTGGTAGGCGCGGATCAGCACCACCGACTCGGACAGCAGGTTCATGTGCGTGAGCACGGCACCCTTGGGGCGTCCGGTCGTCCCCGACGTGTACATGATCAAGGCGGGGGAGTCCTCGGGCACGTCGACGACGGGCGGCGCGTCGTGTTCCTTCTCCAGCACCGCGGAGAGCTCGTCCACGCCGATCAGCTCGACGTCATGCTCGGCCTGGCCGGCCGCCTGCTCGCCGGTCTCGGCGCCGAGCTCGTCGACGAACAGCACGGCGGCCCCGGAGTTCTCGAGGATGTACGCGATCTCGCCGGCCGCGAGCCGGAAGTTCACGGGCACGCCGATGGCGCCCAGCCGGTTCGTCGCGAGCAGCGCCTCGACGTACTCCGGCCGGTTGCCCATGAGCATCGCCACGCGGTCGCCGGCCGCGACACCGCGGGCCGCGAGCGCCGCGGCGAGCTGCTCGACCCGGTTCTGGAGCTCACTCCAGGTCGTCGTCTCACCGCGGAAGCGAAGCGCCACATCGTCGGGGCGGCCATGCGCGTGACGTTCCAGGTGGTTGACCCAGTGCGAGCGCCGGCTCGCGTGCGGCTGTGGCATGGTGCGTAGTGTGCAGGACTCGTGAACCGCGACACGCCGTCAGGCGACCCGTTCCGGCTCGATGACCGGGTCGTCGTGCTCACCGGTGCCAGCTCGGGTCTCGGGCGGGGTTTCGCCCGGGCACTGGCGGTGGCGGGTGCGGACCTCGTCCTCGCCGCCCGGCGCCTCGAACAACTCGAGGAGCTTGCGGCGGAGCTGACCGGTACTCGCGTCGAGGTGGTCCGTGCCGACGTCTCCTCGCCCGAGGACTGCCGGCGCGTCGCCGAGGCCGCCGCGACCCGCTTCGGCCGCGTGGACGTGCTGGTCAACAACGCCGGGATCGGCACCGTGGTCCCGGCCTCCAAAGAAACACCGGATGGCTTCCGGCAGGTCATCGACGTCAACCTCAACGGCGCGTTCTGGATGAGCCAGGCCTGCCAGCCGTTGATGCCCGAGGGCTCCTCGATCGTCAACGTCGCCAGCGTCCTCGCGCACGTCGCTCCTCGGTTCCCGCAGGCGGCGTACACCGCGAGCAAGGCGGGACTGCTCGGCCTGACGCGCGACCTCGCCCAGGAGTGGTCCGGTCGCAAGGGGATCCGGGTGAACGCCCTGTGCCCTGGGTACTTCGACAGTGAGATGACCCGGGACCAGGAGCCGCTGCGGGAAGTCGTCGAAGCCGGGACGATGCTCGGCCGCTTCGGCGAGCAGCACGAGCTCGACGCGGCGCTGATCTTCCTCGCCTCGCCCGCCTCGTCGTACGTCACCGGTACGAGCCTCCTCGTGGACGGCGGGATGAGCGCGCTGTGAGCGAGGACGGGAGCTTCCGCGCCGGCGAGGGTCCGCCCTTGCTGCTGTTGCACGGTCTCGCCATGTCCTGGCACGCGTGGCGGCCGCTGCTCGACTCGCTCAGCACCGACCATGAAGTCCTCGCGCCGACCCTGCCCGGCCACCGCGGCGGCCCGGCCGCTCCCGCCGACGTGAACGTGACCTGGCTGGCCGACCATCTCGAGACCCTGCTGGACGAGGAGGGCCACGACCGGGTGCACGTCGTGGGCAACTCGCTCGGCGGCTGGCTCGCGCTCGAGCTCGCCCGTCGCGGCCGGGCCAGCAGCGTCACCGCCGTGTCGCCGGCCGGCGCGTGGCGCAACGGGTCCGACCAGCGCCGGGTCCACACGCTCCTGCGCACCGCGGACGTGTTCAATCGCGTCCCGCCTGACGCGTCTCCCGTCTCGGCGGCGATGGTCAGTCCGCTCGTCCGCCGGGCCGTCCTGCGCGGGCTCATGGAGCGAGGTGATCGCGTCGCGCCGCACGACGCGCGCGGCATCCTCCGGGACGCCCACGCCTGCCGGGTCGTGCCCGCGCTGCTGCGCGCCGGGCGCCGGGATGGCTTCGAGCCCACCGAAGCGTTGCCCTGTCCGGTGCGCGTGGTGTGGGGCCGCCGTGACCGCGTCATCCCCTACGAGCGACACGGGCGACCGCTCATCGCCCGGCTGCCCGACGCCGCGCAGGTCTCGCTTCCCGGCGCGGGCCACGTCCCGATGTGGGACGCGCCGGTGCTGCTCACGAGCCTGGTGCGCGAGCAGGTCGCGCTGGCCGAGCGGGTCGGGGCCGGAGCGTGAGCGGCCCGCCTGGTTGGCAGCGTGCGGTCCTGGCGGTCCAGGTACGCGCCAACCCGGTGCTGCGCCGAGCCGTCGACCACCCCGACATCGCGGCGGGCATCGCGTTGGCGCAGTCGCTGCGCAACGACGCGCTGCGGGCGACCGAGGCGCCGAGCCGGCGGTTGTTGCACCTGCTCAACCTCCCCGCCGGGAGCGACGTCAACCGGCTGCTGGTGCAGATCGCGGCGCTCGAGCGCGAGGTCCGCGAGCTGCGCAAACGGGTCGAGGACACGCACGAGGAGATCGAGGAGCCCTACACGTGATCGGGCCGGTGCTCCGCGCCTCTCAGGCGACTTCGCATCGCGTGCTGCGCACCGTGGAGCGACTCTCGCGAGGGGCCAGGCGCGCGGCCTTCGATCTCGCCCCGCCGGAGAGCCCGACGCCGCGGCTGCACGTCTGGTCGCGCGACAAGGCGCGGCTGTATCGCTACGAGACGCCGGAGGGAGTGACGCAGCGCGACGCCCCGCCGCTGCTGCTCGTGATGAGCTTGGTGACCACCCCGTTGGTCTTCGACCTCCAGGAGCACAACAGCGTCGTCCGCCGCTTCCTCGACGAGGGCTACGACGTCTTCCTGCTCGACTGGGGCGTCCCCGACGCCGTCGACTCGGCCAACACGCTGCAGACCTACTGCGACGAGTACCTCCCCAGGGCCGTGCAGGCGACGCTGCGCGAGTCCGAGGCCGAGGAGGTCGTGCTGTTCGGCTACTGCCTCGGCGCGGTGCTCGCCCTGCTCAGCGTCGCCGGTCATGAGCGCATGCCGGTGCGCGCGATGATCCTCCTCGCCACGCCCATGGACATGAGCGCGCTCGGGCCGCTGACGAGCATGCTGCGCGACCGCCGGCTCACCGTCGACGACCTGTTCGACTGGTCCGGCAACGTGCCGCCGGAGCGCATCAAGGAGTCGTTCTACCTCGTCGAGCCGGCCGGCGAGATCACGACGTATCTCAGTCTCTGGAACAGCCTCGGCGACCCGGAACGACTCCAGGCCCACGACGCGCTCGTGCGCTGGTCGGGCCGGCACATCCCGTTCCCCGGTGCGGCGTTCCGCGAGATGACCGAGCTGTTCATCCACCAGGAGGCGCTCGTCACAGGCCGGGTGCCGGTCGGCCGGCGCATCGTCGACTTCGCCGACATCCGCGTTCCCGTGCTGTCGGTCACCGGCGCGAGGGACAAGCTCGTTCCGGCGGGCTCCAGCGCGCCGCTCGCGCTGCCGAACGCCGCCCTCGAGCGTCTCGAGCTCAACGCCGGGCACGCCGGGCTGATCGTCGGGCGCAAGGCCCACAAGGAGATGATCCCGGCCATGCTCGAGTGGCTGCGGGTACACGCTTAAGCATTGAAACTGAGTTCAACCTCACTTACAGTTCGGGCTCATGGACCTGACGGAAGAGCACCGCGCGCTTGTGGGCGCCGTGCGGGACTTCGTCGCGCGCGAGTGCGGCACGCGTGAGCAGCGCGATCGGCTGACCGACGGCGGCAAGGAGGTCCACAGCCCGGAGCTCTACGCGAAGCTGGCCGAGCTCGGCTGGCTGGGCATCGCCATCCCGGAGCAGTACGGGGGTGGCGGGCTGGGCATGGTCGACCTGTGCCTGTTCCTGGAGGAGACGAGCTACGGCCAGGCCCCGATCGGCGGCTTCGGCGTGTCGATGATCAGCGCCTCGGCGTACGAGCGCTTCGGCACCGAGGAGCAGAAGCGCACCATTCTCGGCGGTGTGGTCCGAGGGCGCGTAGAGGCGATCTCGATGTCCGAGCCCGGCGCCGGGTCCGACGTCGCCGCCCTGGTCTGCCGCGCCGACGAGCGCGACGGCGGCTACGTCATCAACGGCCAGAAGACCTGGTGCTCGGAGGCCCACGCCGCCGATCACATCCTGTTGATCGCCCGCACGTCGAGTGCTGGGACCAAGCATCAAGGCCTCACGCAGTTCATGGTCCCGGCCGACGCGCCTGGTCTCGAGATCCGCGACATCGAGACCATGGGTGGCCGCGAGGTCAGCGACCTGTTCTTCACCGACTGCTTCGTGCCGGCCGACGCGGTGGTCGGCACGCCGGGTCAGGCCTGGAACCAGCTGATGACGGGGCTGAACCTCGAGCGGATGATCATCGCCGCGATGATGCTCGGCACCGCACGCCGCGCCTTCGACGACACGCTCGCCTACGTGAAGGAGCGTGAGCAGTTCGGCCAGCCCATCGGCCGGTTCCAGGTCCTGCGCCATCGCCTCGCCGACCTGGCGACGGAGATCGAGTGCTGCCGGCTGCTCGTCTACGACGTCGCGGCCAAGATCGACGCCGATCCGGACACGCCGCTGCCGCGGGAGGCGTCGATGGCCAAGCTCAAGACCTCGGAGGTGGCCAAGCACGCGGCGCTGGAAGGCATGCAGATGCTCGGCGGCTACGGCTACGCCACCGAATACGGCATGGAGCGGCTGCTGCGCGCGACGCTGCCGGCCACCGTGTTCGGCGGCTCGAGCGAGATCCAGCGCGACATCATCGGCAAGACCTTTGGCCTCTGAGCGGCGCCCGCGCAACGACCCGCGCCGCGAGCAGACGCCCAAGCGCCTCGTGGCCGCGGCCCGGATCGTCTTCGAACGCGACGGGTTCTACGACGCGCGTCTGTCCGACATCACCGCGGAGGCCAACGTGGCGGCGGGCACGCTCTACAACTACTACCGGTCCAAGCACGAGATCTTCCGTGACGTCTTCCGGGAGGTCGCCGACGAGCTGACCGCGATCACACCGGAGCACGTCAGCGGGCAGCACGATCCCGCCCGGCGCATCGAGGAGGTCAACCGGGTCTACGTGCAGGCGTTCCGGCGCAACGCGCGGCTGATGGCCCTGCTCTACCAGGCCGGCGAGACCGACGAGGAGATCCGCGCGCTGGGCGACGAGGTCCGGCAGCACTTCCAGGACCGCGTCTCGGCCGCGATCGCCCGCTGGCAGGCGGACGGCCTCGCCTTCGCCGACCTCGACCCGGTCTACACCGCGCACGCGCTGACGTTCATGGTCGAGCGCGTGGCGATGGCCTGGGCGGCGGGTCGGGTCGACTACGACGAGCACACGATGGTCGACACGATCAACAAGATCTGGCTGCGCGCCCTCGGCCTCGACGTCCCATCCGCACGGAGTTGACCGCCGCGAGTCGGGTCACAGCCCCGTTTCGGCGGCGAGTCGCCCGCTGTCGACGGCGTGTTTGAACGCGGCGTAGTCACGGTCGTTCTGGTCGGCGTAGTCCTCGGCGAACGCGGCCATCGCACGGTCGAACGCGGTCCCTGAACCCAGGTAGGCGGCGATGGCTACGGCGTCGCCGGAGCGGGCGTGGGCGTGGGCGAGCGCCCAGCCGCAGATCTCGGCGTAGGCGGTCATCGCGTTGGGCGCCATGACTTCGACGAGCGCGGAGCCCTTGCCGTCCCAGAGCTGCCGGATGTAGTAGGCGCGTTCGATGCCGTCGCCGTCATGCGTCTTGAGCCAGCCGAGCATGATGTCGCTCGCCGCCTGCATCAGCCGTTGGCCTTCGACGACGCGCTGGCCGGGCTGGGCGAACTGGCTCGGGCCGAGGTAGGGCTCGAGCACCGACGGCCCGGCTTCTTTGAGCTGGAGGATCAGTGGATCGCCGTCGTTGTGTCCGAGCATGAGGAGGATCCAGGCGCGCGTGCCGACGCTGCCGACGCCGACGACCTTGCGGGCCGCGTCGGCGTACTGGAAGCGCTCCAAGAGGCGGCGGCGTTCGTTGGTCAGCGTGCGCCGGTAGGAGCGGATGATGGTCTGCATGTGACGCTCGAGCTCGCTCCGCTCGACGGGCGGCAGCAGCTCCTCGAGCGGCACGATCAACGGCGGGTCGCTGATGATCCGCCGGCGGCCGTCCACGACCTCGGTGAGGCGCTGGAAGGCGCGCATGCTGTCCTTGGCGCGCGCCTTGGCAACGTTGCGCTCGAACCGCTTGAGCTGCTTGGGGGTGCCGCGGTCGGCCCAGCGGGTGGCGAGTTCCTCGACGTGCACGCGGGCGTACCAGACGTCGAGCACCCGCATCTCGGCGAACCCGCGCATCGCCTCGCGGTAGGAGCGCGCCGCCGCGAGGATGATCTGCTCACGATCGGGACGGTTGAACCGGCGATCTCGTCCGGCGACCGCGAAGCTCGCGGCGAGCCGCTTGACGTCCCACTCGAACGGGCCGGGAAGCGTCTCGTCGAAGTCGTTGAGGCCGAAGGCGAGCCGCCGGTCGGGTGTTGCGAACGCCCCGAAGTTCGAGAGGTGCGCGTCGCCGCAGAGCTGCGTGTGCAGTCCGGTTCGCGGCAGCGCGGCGAGGTCGGCCGCCATCAGGCCGGCGGCTCCGCGGAAGAAGGTGAAGGGCGAGACGAGCATCCGCCCGTGCCGGATCGGGAGCAGATCGGGAAGCCGGGTGAGCTCCTCCTGCTCGATCAGGTCGACTGGGTCGTTGCGCCCGGCCGGCGGATTCCATTCGGCGTGCGACGCCCGCGGAGTCTCCGCTCGCGCCGCCTTGCCCCGCGCTTCGCGCTCCGCCTTCGACAGGTGCTCGACGCGGTTCTGCCTCGTCGGCCGGTGGGTGCTCGCCGGGGCCACGGCGGTCACCACGTCAGCTCGATCTCGAACTCGCAGCCATCGTCAGCCACTTCGAGTTCGAGCTTGAGGTTGACTTCGTCGGGAACGCGGACCTTGAAGTGCATTCCGCCGCGGTCGAACTCGATGTCGTTGTGGCGGGACAGCATGTCGGCGAGGTTGCGCAGCCGCGCGGCAGCCTCCTCGCGGCCGAGGCGTTCTTTCTGCTCGAGCTCGAGAATGTCCATGGGTCATCGCTCCGGTTCGGGTTGGTGGGACGTGGCGGTCGGGGGTTCGTGGCCGGCGGCGAGCCGGGCCAGTGCGCGGGCGCTCTGCCCGAGACCCTCGGGCAGGTTGGCCGAGGGTGAGGCGCCAGGGTGCCCGTGCGCGATACGGACGCGCAGCACACCGGCGCGGATGGTGAAACGCAGTGGGGGCTCCAGTTGCACGGCCTCGCCGTCGATGCCGGCCGGCACGGGGTGGTCGGCGTCGACCTCGAAGCGCGGTGCGGTCCATTCACGCCACGGACGCTGCGGACGTCGACCGTCGCGGCCACGACCGGTGACGGCCCCCGCGACGGTGATGCCGAGCAGCCCGTCGTCGATTCGCGGGCGCGTGGCGGACGCGACAGCGCGGCCGAGGCGATAGCGGTTGTTGGACACGAGGATGGCGGCGCCCGAGCGGTGCGCGTGGCCGCCGGGTCCGGTCCAGCGCAGGTCGAGTCCGACGGCGTCGGGCCCGAGCACGTCGGGCACGGTGTCGAGGATCGTCCGGAGCTTCGCTTCGCGGTAGCCCTCGCGCTGGACGGCGTCGGCATACAGGCCGAGCGACACGTTGTTCACGAAGACCCGGCCGTTGACCTCCGCCAGGTCCACGCGGCGTTCGCCGCCGTCGACGAACGCGTCGAGCGCGCCGACGACGTCGTCGCGGTCGACGCCGAGGTCCAGCGCGAAGTGGTTGCGGGTGCCGGCGGGCACGCACGCGTACGGGAGTGAGAGCTCGGCGGCGATCGCGGCGACCACGGCCTGTGAGCCGTCGCCGCCGGCCATGGCCAGCCCGTCGGCGCCGCCGGCCACCGCGTCGCGCACCAGCGCCTCCAGGTCCCACGGGGGGCCGAGCTCGATCGGCTCGATCCCGCGCGCCCGGGCTTCCGCCGCGAGCGAGAACTGCTCGGCCTTCCCGCCGCCGGACTTCGGGTTGTAGAACAGCACCGGGCGCTGCGGTGCCGGCACCCGAGACAGCGGCGTGTGGATTTGGAACGCCGCGCGCCCACAGGCACAGCCGAGCCCCAGCGCGGCGATCACCACCAGCTCCTCGAGCAGGCGTTCTCCGACGAGCGGGAGGATCGCCGCGGCGATGCCGACCACGCCGACGACCAGCCCGCCGACGCGGGACGCGCCGCGTCGCAGCAGGCCGTACCAGATCGCGGTGGCGGCGACGGCCACGCAGACGAGCGCGATCAGCCCGCGAGGGAACTCTTGGACGGCGATGACGGCGGCGAGACCCAACCCGCCGGCGCCGAGGATCAGCGCCCCGATGGCTGCCATGCGCCGAGCGCTCATCATGCCAACGGTTCTAAGGCCGCGGGGTGCGCGACGCATCACCCCATCTAGGCGATGACCGGCCGCGACCGCGCGCGCAGAATCCTCGCGCACACGACCCCGGCCGCGGGGGGGGGCGAGGTGTCAGCCATCGAGGTGAGGAGCACGACATGCTGCGACGCATGAGCGACATGCCGGCGGGCACCGTCGGCTTTGAGGCCATCGGAGAGGTCGAGGACGACGACTGGGAGCGGTCGGTCGAGCCGGTGCTGCGCAGCGAGATCGCTGCCGGCCGCAAGCTCCGGTTGCTCTATCTGCTGGGAGCCCGAGCGCGGGACGTCGAGGGCGATGCGTTCAAAGCGGACACCGGCTTTCGGGCGCGTCACGCTTCGTCGTTCGAGCGCGTCGCGGTCGTCAGCGACGAGGATTGGATCCGTCCGGCGTTGCGCGCGCTGTCGTTCCTCCTTCCCGGCAAGGCCAAGGGCTTTCGCGTCCGCGAGCTCGCCGAGGCGAAGACCTGGCTCGCCGAGCCGGACCAGCCGTCTGACCCGGACGGACCGCACTGAGATGTTCACGCGGCCCGTGCGCTGGCTCGAGGACGCCGAGCGGGTCGACGTCGCCCTCTACGCGGCCATCGCGCGGACGCCGACGCCGGCGCTGGACCGAGCGATGGCGCGGCTCTCGCACGCCGCCGACTACTCCCGCCTGTCGCTGGTGGCGGCCGCCGCTCTGGCCGCTGGGGGCCGTCGAGGGCGACGCGCCGCGACCGTGGGTCTCACCTCCGTCGGAGTGACGGCGACGGTCGTCAACCTGGGCATGAAGCCGCTGGGGCGCCGCTCGCGGCCCGGCCGCGAGATCGAACGGGTGCCGGTCGCGCGCCACGTGCGGATGCCGTCCTCGACGTCGTTTCCCTCGGGCCACTCCGCGACCGCGTTCGCCTTTGCCACGGGGGTCGGCCATGTCCTCGCGCCGGCGGGGATTCCGCTGCATGGTCTCGCGGCGCTCGTCGCGTACTCGCGCGTCCACACCGGGGTGCACTATCCCGGCGACGTGGTCGTCGGCGCCTTGGCCGGCACCGTGCTCGCGCAGCTCACGGCGCACGCGTTGGCGGGACCCCGAACCCGCGAATGATGAGAGGCGCGGGAGACTTCTGCTTAAACGTGAAAGCGCGCAGGGGCATGAGGCTCGGCGGCAGCCGATTTACCGTCGCGGTTGGCAAAACTGGGCATCTTGGATACCGCCTTTTGCCAGCGCACTTACATATATTGCGCCTTTCGGGAGGGCGACAATCCATAAGTCCCCATACTTTTGTTCAAGAACCCTTGCCTTCTGTCATCGAACGGTGGTAGAAACGTCCTGAGGGCGTTCGCACGACGCATTGTCGGGCGAGGAGAGAGCGTTTCTAGAGGAGAGAGCTGGGTCGGATCGTTGGGCGCAGCATCGATTTCAACTTCGCGGATCTCGTCCGAGTCCGTGACCCACGGAGTCCGGGTCCAGTTCTCCGCCCGGACGCCGGGCAACCCGGGGCCGCCGGCCACGCCCGAAAGCGCGTGGTCGGTCGTCCCCGATCGACTTGAAGGCAACGCCCCGCGCGTGATCACACGGCTTCGAGAGGGTCGAAGTCGCCTATGGAGGAGGAGTGCCATGAAGGGAATCTCTCGGCGCACACGTATGTGCGCCGCGGTGGCCGTGACGGGTGTCGCGGTACTGGCAGGGTCAGGTGTCGCGCAGGCGCAGTCGGAGGGGCGCCAGCGAACCGGTGACGGTATTCCGACGGGCCAAATCGGCACGCAGATGTTCAACTACGGCGGCTACATCAGCAACGGTGGCAACGCGGCCGCGGCCAGCTCGATCACCGGCGTCTCCGCTGGGTGCCAGGCCACGAACACGCCGAGCCAGGCGGTCTGCGCCCGCGAGCGCCTCGAGGGTCTGTTCCGGATGTTCCAGCGCCGCGGCGTGACCAACATCGAGCTCTTCGGACACACCGGCTTCCCCGCCACCACCGTCAACACGACGCTCAACCAGGCGGCCGCAGCAGGCGCCACGGCGATCCGTCTGGCCGCCACGGCCAACTACCTGCCCGGCGACACGCTGCGCGTGAACACCGGCACCGGCCTGGAGTCGGTGACGATCGCGTCGATCATCACGCCCGCGCCGGCGTCGCCCGAGCCGAACGTGACGCTCACGGCCCCGCTGACCAAGGCCCACGCGGCCGGCGTCGCGGCCAGCTACTTCAACAAGCGCGGCCTCGAGGAGTATCGCGCGCTGCTGGACAAGTACGGCATCCACGCCGGCGGCCAGCACGGCTCCGTGAGCGAGAACGGCTGGGCCGACACGGTCGCCGCGGGCAAGATCCTCGGCGCCGACTACCTCGGCTCCGGCGGCACCCCCGCCCCGGGCATCGGCAGCTACGCGAACGTGATCGCGACCGCCGAGACCGCCAACCGGCTCGGCAAGTACGCGGTCGAGAACGGCGTCGGTCGCGTCTACATCCACAACCATCAGCAGGAGTTCCGCACGCGCTACGTCGACAACGGCGTCCTGAAGACCGCGTGGCAGATCTACATGGAGCGCATCGACGCCCGCTACGCCGCGGCTGAGATCGACGCCTTCTGGGCCTCGGACGCGTACGACGACGTGACCGGCACGGCCGTCGCGGGGCTGATCAACCAGTTCCCGACCAAGGTCCGCCTGCTGCACATCAAGGACGGCGCCAACATCGCGCCGACGCCGAACGCCACGGGGTCGAACATCCCGTCGACGCCGCTCGCCTGCGGCTCGACCGGCGAACCGGCCTGCGCCAACGCCAGCCCGCGCACCAACGGCTTCGCGGTGCCGGCCGACCGCACGGCCTACGACGGGCTGAACTTCAACCCGATCTTCGCCGCCGCGGCGGGTCGCGTGCAGTACTACCACCACGAGCATGACGGTGGTAACCCCAACAACGCCAACGACAGCTTCATCAACGTGCGCGGCATCAACGGCCGCGCCGTGGGCACCGTGCTCGGCAAGCCGGCGACGTTCCCGTCGGTCGCGGCCGGCACCGCGGCTGCCGACAACGTCGTCCCGGTCGTGCTGCAGAACACCGGCGACGCGCCGCTCACCATCACCGCGCTGGCCATCCAGGCCGACGCGCTCGACGTCGGCGCGGCCAACGATTTCTCGATCGTGAGCCAGAACTGCACCACCGCCGGGGGCGGCGGCCCGCTGGCCGCTTCCACGCTCGTGGCCGACGACCCGGCCACCGCCGCTGACGAGACGGCCTACGCCACCCCGCGTGGCACCTGCACCGTCAACGTCGGCTTCAAGCCCACGCGCTCGGGCACCCAGTCCGTCGCGCGGCTGCAGGTCACGTCCGGCTCGGACACAGCGACCGAGTCGATCGCGCTGTCCGGCCTGAGCACCAACAGCTCGATCGGCAGCGTCGGCGGCACCGTCGCCTCGGTGCTGTCGCTGACCCTGGGCAGCACGCCGAGCTTCGGCGCGTTCGTCCCGGCCGTCGCTCGCACGTACGACGCGGCCGGCTCGGCGACCGTGGCCAGCACCGCCGGCGACGCGACGCTGTCGGTGTCGGATGCCGACACCGTCAACCCGGGCAAGCTCGTCAACGGCGCGTTCGCTCTGGCCTCGCCGCTGACGGTCCGCGCGGCCACCGCCGCGCAGACCAACCCGGCCTACGCGCCGGTGACGAGCGCGGGGACGCCGGTGCTCACGTACTCGGCGCCGACGTTCGGTGCCGAGCCCGTCACGCTTGGCTTCCGCCAGGCGATCGGCGCCACCGACCAGCTGCGCGCGGGCAACTACAGCAAGACGCTCACGTTCACGCTGAGCACCACCACGCCGTAATCAGCTAGGGGTCCAAACGAGGGGCGCCGGTTCTCCGGCGCCCCTCGTGCTATCTGGAGATTTGATGCGCAAGTTGATGTTCGTGCTCTTCGCCGTGCTGGCCGTCGCAGGATGCGGCGGGCAGGAGTCGCCCAAGGCGACCCCCACGGCGACCCCCGCTGCCGAGGAAGGCGGCTATTCGCAGGGGGTCAAGGACTACTACGGCGACGGCGAAGCGCACCCAGAAGCCGAAGAGGGCAGCATCGAGGACGTCGAGTCCGAGTACCACCAGCCGCCGACGCCCGCCGAAGCCGGCCTGGGCGAGACGATCACCCTCACCGGCACCAACATCGGCGTGCGCCTGCGCGTCACCGTTACCGGCGTCGAACAGGTCGACGACCACCAGGCCGTCCAGCTCGAGCTCGAGAGCACCGGCATCACCAACTACGACGGCGAGTTCACGCAGGCCGCCGTGACCTACGGCGACGGCACGACGAAGCCGGTCGCCAAGGGCGCGAACGCACCGTGCTCGAACACCTTGGACCTCCCGTCGGTGTCCATCCCGGTGGGCGCCAAGACCACAGGCTGCCTGCTCTTCCCGACCTCCGGATCCGAGTCACCGACGCGCTTCCAACTCGCGCTCGAGACGGTTCCCACCGAGGCCGGCGGGATCTGGAACCTGGGCTAGTCCCGCGGCCACGGTGCGCGCTGGATGCTCTGAGCTGTCATATGACGGACCGCAATCAGTACGCACGGGCCCATCGGGATAGGGCAGGGTCATGCACTCCCAGCCCTGCGGGCAGCGGCGACGTCGCGTCGCCATGACGCCCGGTCCTTCGCCTCGCGACCCGCTCTCGCCGGCGGGGATCTCGGAGTCGATACTCGAAGCTGCCCACATGAACCTGCACGCCACGAAAGCGTTGGTCGCAGCGGTCGACGAGCTGAGGGCGTGTCAGGAGGCCAACGCCGCGATCCTCGACTACGCGGTCGTCCTGGCCGAGCGGCTCGACGCGCTCGGCGAAGCGTGAATCAGGGCGTGGCCGAGTCGCTGCGACGCCCGTCGGCGCTGCGACGGTCGGACGCGTCGGCGACGTCCACCGCTTCGCCGAACTTCTCGACGACCTCGTAGCGCTCGTTGCTCGCGACGACGTGCTCAGTCTCGGGGAAGACGTGCCCGGGAACGATCAGGAACCGCCGGGAGTCCTCACGCACCACCTCGTATTCCTCGAAGCTCAGCGGGACGGACGACTCGCATTCGCGGTCGCCGCACTCGCAGATGAACTCGAGCCGCTCCGGGTTGTGCCGGGCCTGGCGCAACCCACTCTCCAGGCGTTCGTTGATATCGCGGAAGCTCGTCTCGTTCTTGGCGATGCGCTGCTGACGCCATTCCAGACTCACGCTGCCACCGTAGCGGGCCGGCTCCGGATCGCGAGGAGGGCGATGTCGTCGCGCGGGGCGCGATCCTGGAGCTCGACGGCTCTGCGGGCCACCGCGTCGACGACGTCCGCCGCCGACGCGTCCACGAGGCCGGCGAGCGTCGATCGCAGCTCGCGCTCGCCGAGGGCGAGATCGGTCGTGCTGACCTCGGTCACGCCGTCGGTGTAGAGCAGGAGCAGCTCGCCGGGCTGCAGCGTCAGCTGCGCTTGACCGTAGTGGGCGTCCGGGAAAGCGCCGACGATCGGCCCGCGGCCGCCGTCGATGCTCGTGATCGATCTGTCGGGACGCAGCAGTAGCGGCGGCAGGTGCCCGCCGTTGGCGAGACGCACGTCGAGCCCGGCCGGGCCAGGGCGTACGCACGCGAAGAGCACGGTGCAGAAGTCCCCGGCGTCCGTGTCGTCGTGGAAGATCGAGTTGAGGACCTCGAGGTTGTCGGCGGGATCGTCGTGCGTGCGTGCGGACACGCGCAGCGTGTAGCGCGCGAGCGCCGTGAGCGCGGCCGCGGGGGCGCCTTTGCCCGAGACGTCGCCGACGACGGCGGTCCAGCGCTCTTCCCCCGCGCGGAAGACGTCGTAGAAGTCGCCGCCCACGGTGTTCTGATCCCCCGCCGGCTGGTAGTGCGCCGCGAGGTCGACCCCTGGGATCTCCGGCAATGCGCGCGGCTGCAGGCTGGCCTGCAGCGTCTCCGCGATGGCCGATCGCTCCGTGTACAGGCGGGCGTTCTCGATGTGCAGCGTCGCCCGCGTCGCCAAGCTCCGGATCAGCTGCAGATCCTCGTCCTCGAAGCGCCGCCCGGAGTCGCCGAGGACGAACGTCAGGGCTCCGAGCACGCTCTGCGGTCCGGTCAGCGGAGCGATGACGACGTGCGCGGGGTTGAGGTTCTCCATCAGGCGCAGGTGGTCGCTGTCGCGCGCGGCCGCGCGGAGCGTGTCCACCGAGATGTCGGTCATCACCTCCAGCTCACCGGTCCGGATCACGTGGCCCGCGCCGCTCGGCGCGTCCGGAGCCTCCGGGTAGCGCTCGGCGAGCTCCCAGGCGAGCCGCTCACGTTCAGGGTCGCTGTGGGCGATCGCGTGAACGCGGAGCCGGCCGCTGCGCTCGACGACGGTCAGCGACGCCCAGTCGGCGATCTCCGGCACGACGCTGCGGACCACCGCCTGCAACGTCGGGCCCCACTCCATGGACTCCGCCATGCGCCGGCCGGCCCCCGCGAGCAACGCGATGCGCGCGCGGCCACGCTCCGCCGCCGCACCGGTGCGCTCGGCCTCTTCGCGCGCGTCGTCGGTCCGCACGCCGGCGGCCTCCGCGGCCGCGCGGGCGAACAGCGCTTCGCGCAGCAGCTCGGACTGCTCGAGCTCGAGCCGTCGCCGCGCCGTCACGTCGCGGACGACACTCCCGATGCCGAGCAGCCGCTCATCGCGGTCGGCGACCGGGAAGAACGTCGCCTCCAGGGCGCGCCGGTCCCCGGAGTCGTGCGGCAACGCGACGTCGAGCTCCATCTCCAGCGGCTCGCGGGTGCTCACCACGCGCTCCAGCTGGGCCCGCAACATGGGCGCGTACTGCCCCACGACATCCTCGAGCGACGCACCGACATGTGCGCTCACCGGCAGCCCGTTGAGCCGCGCGAGCGTGTCGTTGACACGTTGGTAGCGAAGATCAGGGCTCATGAAGGCCACGCCCACCGGCAGGGCCGCGTACAGCGCCTGCAACTCGGCGTCCATGAACGCGGTGCGCTCCATCGCCGAGTCGGCTCGGTCCTTCGCGTGGCGTTCCGCGGTGATCTCGACGACCAGCCCGCCGACCCCGGCGATCTCGCCTCCGCCGTTGCGCACCGGGAAGTACTGCGCCAGCCAGTGGCGCCGGACGCCGACGGCGGCGGGAGTCTCCCCGGACAACTCGACGTCGTGCAGCCCTTCGCCCGTCGCGAGAACGCGACCGAGCAACGCCTCCAGACGTTCACCGAGCTCCGGCAACACCTCGCTGGGGCGGCGGCCGACGTGGGCGTGAAGCGGCACACCGTTCATCGCCGCCAGACGCTCGTTCACCCGGCGGAAGCGCAGCTCGCGATCCCAGACGACCAGGCCGACCGCCTCGTTGGCGAACATCGCGTCCAACAGCGCCAAGGCGGGAATCGAGCCGGCGTCAGTCATGGTCGAGCCGACCTACCCCGCCCAGGCGACGACGACTCTGCGAGCTTCCCGCGCAGGGGGTCAGTTCGACCAGCCGGTGGGGCGGCGACTCGGCGCCTCTTCCGGCGGCTCGAACGGAGCCGATCGGGTTCTGACCCGAGCCCAGATGCGCCGGAGCTGGAAGCTGTTGTCAGGCCTGCGAAAGCGCAGAGATGTGGGGAAAGACACGGCGTACTCCCGAACGCTCGAAGTGAGTCGATTCAGAAGTCAGCAAGTGATGCCGAGGAGCTCGACCGCACCGGCGATGCCTTCCCAGGCTGGTTTCTACTAAATGGGCAGGGCACTGAAACCCGGGAAGTCTGATCCCAGACGCGAGGGATGCGCCCTCGCGCCACCGATCGGTGCGTTGTGGGACTTCAGCGCGCGATAAAACCTCACCGAAACGGTAGAGGCGCGACGACCTCCCGCCGATCACTGGGCACATCACGCCAGGACGGGCTCGTCCGGGCGTTCCCTCCCGAACAACGGACTCCAAATGAAAGTCACCCTACGGACGCTCTCCGTGCTGGTGCTCGTCGCGTCGATCGTGACGGGCGTACTGCTCGCCGGCGGTGTTGTGCTCACCAAGCGAGCGATGGACAACGAACGAGTCGCCTTCGAGCGCCAAGCTGAGCATCGCAAGCTCGGCATCGCCCTTGCGGACGAGTCGGATCTGCTGACGAACGAGGCGCGCAAGTTCGTCGTGACCGGCGATCGCAAGCATGAGCAGCTGTACTGGAACGCGATCGAGAAGACGAAGACGGGCGAGCACGTGCTCGCTCGGCTCAAGGCGCTCGGCGCGCCGGCCAACGAGATCGACCTGATCGCGCTGGCGAAGAAGAACTCCGACGGCCTGGTCGCGACGGAGACTCGCGCGATGCGGCTGGTCAATGACGCGCTTGCCGTTCCGGTGAGCGAGATGGCGGCCTCGATCGCTGATTGGAAGCCCAGCGCCGCCGACCAGGCGATGACGGCCGATCAGAAGATGGCAACGGCGCAGCGCATCATGTTCGACGGCGAGTACGACGCCGAGGTGGCAGTGATCAAGCAGCCGATCGCCAAGTTCCAGCGCGCGATGGACGCGCGACTCTCGGCCGAGGTGGCCAGCGCGGAACATGGGGCCGGACGCGCGATCACGCTGCTGATCGTCCTCTTCGGTCTGCTGCTCGCCGTCCTGGCCGGATTGGCCTGGCTCGTCCGGCGCATCGCGCGTCGTGTGCAGCCCATGGTCGCCGCCGCCGATGCGATCGCGGGCGGTGACGTCGAGCAGCATGTGGACGTTCGCGGCCGGGACGAGATCGCCGTCATGGGCGCTGCGATGCAGCGGACGATCGCCTACCTGCAGGACATGACCCGCGACGCCCAGCGGATCGCGCGTGGGGACCTGACGATCACCATCGAGCCCCAGTCCGAGCGTGATGCGCTCGGCAACGCGTTCGTCACGATGGTCGCCAACCTGCGCACGCTGGTCGGCAAGGTCTCGACCACCGCGACCGCGCTGTCGGCCTCGTCGGTGCAGATGGCCACGAGCTCGCAGGAAGCCGGGCGTGCCGTGGACGAGATCGCGTCGGCCGTCAGCGACGTCGCCCAGGGCGCCGAGCGCCAGGTGCGCGTGGTCGAGTCGGCGCGCAATGCGGCCGAGCACGTCTCCGTCGCCGTCACGGAGTCAGCCGACACCGCGAGCCAGACGAGCCAGGTGGCCGCGCAGGCGCGCGAGCTGGCGCAGCATGGCGTCGACGCCGCTCAGTCCGCGAGCGACGCGATGCAGTCGGTGCGTGACTCGTCGAGCATGGTGGCGGGCGCGATCCGCGACCTCGCTGCCAAGTCCGAGCAGATCGGCGGCATCGTCGAGACCATCACCGGCATCGCCGAGCAGACCAACCTGCTCGCCCTCAACGCCGCGATCGAGGCCGCGCGTGCCGGCGAACAGGGCCGCGGCTTCGCCGTCGTGGCCGACGAGGTCCGCAAGCTCGCCGAGGAGTCGCAGGACGCGGCGGCATCGATCTCCGGGCTGATCGGGCAGATCCAGGGCGACACGCTGAACGCCGTCACGGTCGTCGAGGCCGGCGCCCGGCGCACGGAGGACGGCGTCGCCACGGTGGCACAGACGCGGGAAGCGTTCGAACGCATCGGCGAGTCCGTCGAGGACATGAGCGCGCGCATCGAGCAGATCGCGGGTGCCGCTCAACGGATCGCGGGCAGCGCCGCCCGGATGCACGACGAGATCGGCGAGGTCGCCGGCGTCGCCGAGCAGTCCTCGGCGTCGGCCGAGGAGGTCTCGGCCTCGACCGAGCAGACCTCGGCGTCCACGCAGGAGATCGCCGCCTCCGCCCAGGAGCTGGCGGAGTCCGCGCAGGCGCTCGAGCGGCTCGTCGCCGAGTTCACGCTCGTCTAGCCGGCACTCCCGGGGGAGGACACGATTCCTCCCCCGACCGCCCCCCGCCGTCGCGGAAGTCGCCCTAGGAGAGTGCGGAGATGTGGCCGCGGGTCAGAAGCGTGGCCAGGGCGTCGGGCGTGATCGAGCTGATCTGGCCCAAGTCGAAGGTGAGGGCGTGCCCGCTGCTGGTGGCCGACTGGACGGCGCCGTCGATCGTCTCGATCGCACGGCGGTCGAGGACGCCGATGAGGCTGACGCGTGTGCGCGCGAGCGCGCTCGAGACGCAGACGTCGACGCGGTGCCACGGGTCGGCGGCGACAAGCGCGGTGGAGGTGGGGTTCATCGTGGGCCTTTGTGCTTGCGGTTGGCGGCGGCGCGGGCGATGCCGATAGAGGCGATCGGGGCCGTCGGGGCGGAGGTCGAAGCCGTGACGCCGTCCGCGTTCTCGGCGATCACGACGACGCGCAGGCGGCGTCCGAGATCGCGCTGGCTCGGCGCGTAGCTGGGGGCGGAACCGCTGCTCACGTTCACCCAGCGGCGCTTCGGGGTCTCGCGCTGCCAGGTGCGGATGTAGGTGTCGGGCGCGTTGAGCCACGTGCCGTCGTGCGTCTGCAGCGGTGCGCCGCGACGCGCGCGGCCGCTGATGGACGGCGCCTTGGTCGCGACCGGGGGCGCGGGGACCCAGGACTCGCCGCCGCCGCAGGCCGGGGCGATGCCGGCGCAGGCCACCATGAAGGTCGAGTCGTACGTGTTCCAGTGCGTCGCGAGATAGGACCCGGCGGCGGGGGCCGGGTTGTAGTAGTCGTCGCGGCCGCAGTCGAAGCTCTGGGCGATCGTGCCGGCGATCGGGGCGCAGTCGTACTGCATGGCGTGCGCAGCGCCCTCGTCCTCGACGTAACACATGACGTCGGCGCCCTGCCAGCAGTGCCCGTAACGGGAACGCTGGTCGCTCGTCGCGGGCGCGGTCGAGTGCGGGGCGCCCCACTGCACACCTCCGAGGTTGTGCGTGACCTCGTGCAGGAACCCTTCAGGCCACCAGCCGCCGCGGGCGGTGCCGGGGACGGCGTCGCCGTCGCGCGTGAACAGCACGGAGCGCAGGCCGCCACGGTTGTGCGGGTTCGCCGCGCCGGGCTGCTCGCCCGCGTCGCCCATGATCGTCTCGCCGAGCCCGAACTCCACGCCCATGGACGAGAGGCTGTCGGCGAGGATCACGGTGTTGCGCGGGCCGGCGCTCGGCCCGAGCGCACGGCTGACCGCGGTGGCGATCGCGTTGAAGTTGTCGGCGTAGTCCGAGCGTGGGCCGGGCAGCGCGACGACCTGCAGGTCGACGTACTCGGGTCCGCAGCGCGTGCCCATGTCGAAGCGGATCGCCTTGGTGCCGCCGCTCTGGGCGCTCAGGAAGCGCTCGGTGATCGCGACGTTCGCCTGCAGCGCGTCCTGGAAGCCGGCGAACCGGTTCGGTCGGTCGGCGACGTACGCGTAGACGACCTTGAAGTGGGCGGCCGACTCGGGCGAGGAGGCGTTGGCGGTGCCTTCGGTCGTGGTCTCATCGCCACACCACAGCGCCGGGAGGCCATCGGGTCCGGCCGCCTGCGCTTGCGCGACCGTGACGGCTTCGGCCAAGTTCACGCTCGCCAACTCTGAGCGGGTGTCGCGATGCACTTCGATGCCGGGCCGCTGCTGCGCGGGCGACCCGACGGTGGACAGCGCGAGCGCCGTCGTGATCATGGCCGCGCTCCCGAGGAGCGGGACCTGGAAGCTCACAGCTTCACGCCGAAGTTCGCCGTGTACGTGGCGCCGACGCTGGCGTCCTTGGGCACGCCGGTGCGGATGCCGATGCCGAGCTCGCGGAAGGCGGGCTTGAGGATGTTGGCGCGGTGGCCGCTGGAGTCCATCCAGGCTTCGTGGATGCCGCGCGCGGTCCCGAGCTCGCCGGTGCCCCAGGCGAGGTTCTCGCCGAGCGACCAGCCGTCGTTGCGCTGCGTGTAGCCGGAACGCACGATGCGGTCGACGAACGTGGAGCCACTCGGGGCGGTGTGCGAGAAGAAGCTGCGACGGACCATGTCCGAGGAGTGCGAGAGCGCGGCCTTGCGCAGCTTGGCGTTCTCACGCAGCGGCTTCAGGTCCTTCAACGCGCGCTCCGCGTTGGTGAGGCAGAGCACGCCGCCGCGGATCTCGTCGACGTTGCTGTCGGTCACCGCGATGTCGACGCCGGTGCACTGGTCCTTTGTGACGGCGGCGTGGGCGGAGGTGCTGCCGGTGAGGCTGAGGGCGGCGATGGTCGCGCCGCAGACGAATGAGCGGCGCAACAGCGTGGGGTGGGACGAGCGCATGGCATCGTCTCCGATCTTCTAGCCGGGAGGAAGAAGGCGCTGAGCGGTTCCCGCGGGCGAACGAGCCGGTGCTCGAGACGGAACGGTGGAACCGCAGGACGCGGGCGGCGGACCGAAATCGGTCCCGCCCGACGTATGGCGCGCTGCTCCTGGCGAGCACGCTGTATTGAGCCCTGTCCTTGGGCCGTGTAGACCTACTGACTGCGATGCACTGTAGCGCGAAGTCCTGAGTAAAAAGGAGTTTCCGAACAATTATTCCTGAGTCGATAGACGCACCGGAAACGTGGCGCGCCTCCGCTCACGCTCCCGCGCCGCCGTCCACCGGGACGATCGCCCCGGTGACCATGGAGGCCCGGTCGCTGAGCAGCCATGCGGCCGCCTCGGCGATCTCGCGGGGCTCGGCCATCCGCCCCAGCGGGATGCTCGTGCTGATGCGGTCGAGCAGGCCTGGGGACGCCGCCGCCCACTCGTCGATCATCTCGGTCGCGGTCCCGCCGGGCGTGATGCCGTTCACGCGGATGCCCTCCGGCGCCCAGGTCACGGCCGCGCTCTCGGTGAGGCTGTTGAGCGCCCGCTTCATCGCGCCGTACGCGGGCAGCTCGGGGTTGGCTCGGCGGCTGCCGATGCTCGACGTGTTGACGATCGCGCCGCCGCCGCCGCGGCGCATGAGCGCGGCCTCCGCGTTCATCGCGACCCAATGCGCGCGGAAGTTGACGGCGAACTGCAGGTCGATGTCCTCGTCGCTGGTCGTATCGAGCGGCCCCGGCTGCTGGATCGTGGCGCCGTTGTTGAAGGCGCCGTCGAGACGGCCGTGCAGCTGCTGCACGCGGTCGACCGCGGCGCGGATGCTCGCGCGGTCGGCCAGGTCGAGGGGGACGGCTTCGGCGACGCCCCCGGCGGCGCGGATCTCGCCGACGATCGCGTCAAGCGCGTCAGCGCTGCGGGCGGCGAGCACGACGGCCGCGCCCTCCGCCGCGAAGAGGTGAGCCGCGGCGGCGCCGATGCCGCGGCTGGCCCCGGTGATCAGCACGACCTTGCCGGCGAGCAGGCCGATGGGAGCGGGGCTGGTGTGAGTGGACATGACGCCAGTCTCAGCCGCGCTGCGAGCCTGATCCAGGCACAAGCTGTACCAGGCTCGGGAGGGCCGAGCAGGCCTAGACTCGGCGTATGGACAAGCGCGAGCTCGGGGCGTTTCTGCGCAGCCGCCGCGAACGGTTGCGGCCGGAGGACGTCGGTCTCGCGTCCGGTCCGCGGCGGCGCACGCCCGGGCTCCGCCGTGAGGAGGTCGCCGTCCTCGCGCACATGTCCACGGAGTACTACGTCCGCCTGGAGCAGGGGCGCGCCCCGAGGCCGTCCAGCGACGTCCTGGCCGGCATCGGCGGGGCGCTGCTGCTGACCGAGGCGGAACTCGACCACCTGCACGTGCTGGCCGGCACCGCCTCGAGCCGCGTCCGCCTGCACCGGCGCGACGTCCGCCCCAGCATCCTCGCGCTGCTCGAGCGACTGCCGCACACCGCCGGCTTCGTGACCTCGGCCATCTTCGAAGTGCTCGCGTGGAATTCCCTGGCGGCCGCGCTCATGGAGGACTTCGGCCGGCTGACGCCGCACGAGCGCAACCTCGCGCGCCGGGCATTCCTCGACCGAGCGGGCGACGACCAGCCGCTGTACGGGATCTCCGACACCGCGGAGTTCCGCCTTCACGTCGTCGCCGAGCTCCGCGCGACGGCGGCGCGCTACCCCGCCGATCCCGCCGTGGCCGAACTCATCGCCGAACTGCGCACGGGCAGCGCGGAGTTCGCCCGGATGTGGGAACGCCACGACGTCCACGTCGCGCCGATGCTCAGCAAGACCTTCCGCCACCCCGTGGTCGGAGCGGTGACCGTTGACTGCGACTCGCTCGCGCTGACCGACCGCGACCAGCATCTCGTGCTCTACAGCGCGCCCGTGGGCTCCCCGGACGCCGACGCGCTCGCGTTCCTGGGCGTCCTGGGCGTGCCAACTTCTTGACCTCATAGCGGCCCGCCGGCGTACCTCGCATGTCTACCTCGGCGAGCCGCCTGTCGCACGACAGCGCGGTCGTCTCGACCTGCGAGGAATCCCTATGCCAGCGATGTTCTTCGGCTCCATCAGCACGATCGCGGACACGTCTGAACTGCAGCGGCAGGCGTACAACGACGCGTTCGCCCAACACGGTCTCGACTGGAGCTGGGACCAAGACGAGTACCGCTCGCTGTTGACGAGCAGCGGCGGCAGCGACCGCCTTGCCGAGTACGCGCGCGCCAAGAACGAGAGCGTCGACGCCGACGCCGTCCACCAGACGAAGTCCGAGCTCTTCCAGTCGCGCCTGGCCGACGCCGGGCTCACCCTCCGGCCGGGCGTCGCCGAGGTCCTGCACGAGGCCAGGGACAACGGCTTCCAGATCGCGTTCGTGACGACCACGGCGCTCGAGAACGTGACCGCGCTGCTGGGCGGCCTGCACGATCTCGACGAGAGCGACTTCGACCTGATCGTCAGCCGCAGCGACGTGGAGACGCCGAAGCCGGATGGCGCGGCGTACGACTTCGCGTTGCTGACGCTGGGCGTGACGGCGGACCAGTGCGTCGCCATCGAAGACAACGTCGGCGGGGTGCAGGCGGCGACGGCGATGGGCGTGCGCTGCATCGCGTTCCCGAACGAGAACACGGCAGAGCACGATTTCGCGCAGGCGGAGCGCCGAGTCGAGCGGCTCGAGTTCTCCGACGTCCAGTCCACCTTCGCCGCCGCGTAGGGCTCGATGGGGGATGTCCAGGCCGCGTTGACGGCCACCAGCACGGCCTTCCATGTGGAGGGCTACGAGAAGATCGCGTTCAGCCTGCTCTACGTGGACGGCGCGTTCGCCGTCGGCAACGCCGACCTGGCGGACAGCTTCGCTCCATACGGGCGCTGCCTGATGGTGGTGGACGAGGTCGTCCACGCCCTTTACGGCGAGCAGATGCAGGCGTACTTCGAGCACTACGAGATCGACCTGACCGTGTTCTGCGTCGCGATCTCCGAGACGGAGAAGTCGCTGCGCACGCTCGAGCGCATCGTCGATGCGTTCACGGCGTTCGGGCTCGTGCGCAAGGAACCGGTGCTGGTCGTCGGCGGCGGCCTCACCACCGACGTGGCGGGCCTGGCGTGCGCGACGTACCGGCGAAGCACGAACTACATCCGCGTCCCGACGACGCTGATCGGGCTGGTCGACGCCAGCGTGGCGATCAAGGTCGCGGTCAACCAGGGCCACCAGAAGAACCGGCTGGGGGCGTACCACGCGTCCGAGAAGGTGTTCCTGGACTTCTCGTTCCTGGAGACGTTGCCCGAGGCGCAGGTGCGCAACGGCATGGCCGAGCTGGTGAAGATCGCGGTCGTGGCCAACCGCCACGTCTTCGAGGTGCTCGAGGAGCACGGGGAGGAGCTGCTGCAGACGCGCTTCGGCTTCTCCGACGGGACCGCCGAGCTGCGGGACATCGGCCACCGGCTCACGTACGACGCGATCGGGACGATGCTCGACCTCGAGGTGCCGAACCTGCACGAGCTCAACCTGGACCGGGAGATCGCGTACGGGCACACGTGGAGCCCGACGCTGGAGCTCGCGCCCGCGTCCCCGATGCTGCACGGGCACGCCGTGAGCGTCGACATGGCGCTCTCGGCCACGATCGCCGCCGAACGCGGCTACATCTCCACCGCCGACCGCGATCGCATCCTGGCCTTGATGAGCCGTCTGGGTCTGGCGATCGACAGCCCGTACCTGACGGCGGAGCTGCTGCACGAGGCCACGACGTCGATCGTGCAGACCCGCGACGGGCTCCTGCGGGCCGCGGTGCCGCGCCCGATCGGCACCTGCTTCTTCGTCAACGACCTGGCGGCGGAGGAGCTCGAGACCGCGCTCGTCATCCACAAGGCGTTGTGCGAGCCGTACCCGCGTAGCGGCGACGGCGAGGACATGTTCGCGGCACTGGACCCGGCGCGATGAAGACGCTGCCCGCGCCGCGGCCGGTGACGCCGCTCGGGATCATCGCCGCCCGGCTGGAGGCGCTGACCGAGCGCCTCGACGATCCCGAGCTGCGGGCGATCGCCGAGCTGGCCGGCGGGCTCGATCCCTACGTCGAGCGCTGCACGACGCCGGAGTCCCCGGGCCTGCGCCGGCTCGCCGAACGGACCCGGGAACACGAGTGGAGTGGGTCGCTCGAGCAGGAGATGCTCTCCGGGCATGTCGAAGGGCAGGCGCTGAAGTTCCTCGTGCATCTCGCGCGCGCCCGGCGCGTGCTGGAGATCGGGATGTTCACGGGCTACTCCGCGCTGGCGATGGCCGAGGCGCTGCCCGAGGACGGCGATGTCGTGGCGTGCGAGGTCGACGCCGACGTCGCCGCGCTCGCGCAGGAATGCTTCGACGCCGCGCCAGGCGGCGAGAAGATCGAGGTCCGGCTCGGGCCCGCGGACGAGACGCTCCGGCAGTTGGCGGCGGCCGGCCATCGCTTCGACCTGGTCTTCATCGACGCGGACAAGGCGGGTTATGTCGGCTACGTCGACCATATTCTCGCGAGCGGTCTGCTGCCTCCCGGCGGCGTGATGTGCGTCGACAACACGCTGATGCAGGGCCAGCCGTGGGCGGGTGAGTCGACCGCCAACGGTGACGCGATCACGGCGTTCAACTCGGCCATCGCCAACGACCCCCGCGTCGAGCAGGTGCTGATCCCGTTGCGTGACGGGCTCACGCTGATCCGCCGCGTCTGATGGTCAAGACGGTCGCGACGCTCGCCCTGCTGCTGGTCACGTTGCCGCTGAACCTCGCGCTCACCGCGGTCGCGCTGCTGCGCTCGCTGGTGATCAGACCGCCGCGCGCCGTCGCTGCGGATCCGAAGACGATCCTGATCAGTGGCGGCAAGATGACCAAGGCGCTGGCGCTCGCCCGCTCGTTCCACCGGGCCGGGCATCGCGTGGTCCTCGTCGAGGCGCGCAAGTACCGCCTCACCGGCCACCGGTTCTCGCGCGCGGTGGACCGCTTCTACACCGTCCCCGAGCCGATGCACCCCGGGTACGTCGCGGCGCTCGTCGAGATCGTCCGCCGGGAGGCGGTGGACGTCTATGTCCCCGTCTGCAGCCCCGTCGCCAGCCAGTACGACGCTCATGCCGCAGCGGCTCTGCCATGCGAGGTCGTGCACGTCGATCCCGCGACGGCGCGGCAACTCGACGACAAGCATGCGTTCGCCGTCGCCGCCACCGCGCTCGGGCTGCCCGTGCCCGACACCCATCGCATCACCGACCCGCAGCAGGTGATCGACTTCGACTTCGGCGCCCGCCCGCGCCCGTACATCCTCAAGAGCATCGCGTACGACCCGGTGCGGCGCCTGGACCTCACGCGCCTGCCACGCGCCACACCCGCCGAGACCGCCGCCTTCGCCCGCGCGTTGCCGATCTCCGAGGACAACCCGTGGATCCTGCAGGAGTTCGTCACGGGCCAGGAGTACTGCACCCACAGCACGGTGCGCGACGGGCACGTCCAGCTGCACTGTTGCTGCGAGTCGTCGGCCTTCCAGATCAACTACGCGATGGTCGAGCAGCCGGAGATCGAAGCGTGGGTCCGGCGGTTCGTCGCGGCGCACGAGCTGACGGGCCAGGTGTCGTTCGACTTCATCCGCTCCGACACGGGCGCGCTGTACGCGATCGAGTGCAACCCACGCACGCACTCGGCGATCACGATGTTCTACGACCACCCGGACGTCGCGCGGGCGTACCTGGAGGACGGCGTCGCAGAGATCCGGCCGACCGCTGCGAGCCGGCCGACGTACTGGCTCTACCACGAGCTCTGGCGGCTGGTGACCCGGCCTGGGGTGGCGCGGCTGAAGACGATCGCCCGTGGCAAGGACGCGATCTTCGACTGGGCGGACCCGCTCCCGTTCCTGATGGTGCACCACGCGCAGATCCCGTCGCTGCTGCTCGACAACCTGCGCCACGGCAAGGGCTGGATGCGCATCGATTTCAACATCGGCAAGCTCGTCGAGGCCGCGGGGGACTGACGTGCGCGTGCTGCATCTCACCGGGTCCGCGGTGAGCGAGTTCCACGCGGACCTCTCGCGCCTGTACGCCCGCGAATGCCTGACCGCGACCGCCGGACTCCACGATGTGCGGATCGCGTACGTCTCGCCGGACGGTCGCTGGCGGTTCCCCGCCGACCTCGGCGAGCGCGCCCTCGCGGCGGCGGCCCCGCTGGCGCTGCCGGACGCGATGGCGCACCTGGCTGCGCTCGACCTCGACGTGATGGTGCCGCAGATGTTCTGCCTGCCCGGCATGACGCACTACCGCGCCCTGTTCGACCTGCTCGGCATTCCGTACGTCGGCAACGCACCCGCCATGATGGCGCTCACCGCCGACAAGGCCAAGGCGAAGGCGGTCGTGGCGGCCGCGGGCGTGGACGTGCCCGCGGGTGAGGTCCTGCGGCGCGGCGAGTCGCCGACCGTCGCGCCGCCGGCGGTCGTCAAGCCGGTCGACGCGGACAACTCGCACGGGGTGACGCTCGTGCTCGACCCCGACGGCTACGACGCTGCGCTGCGCTCGGCCTTCGAACACGCCGACGCCGCGCTCGTGGAGACATACGTCGAGCTCGGCCGGGAGGTCCGCTGCGGCATCGTCGTGCGCCGCGGTGAGCTCGTCTGCCTCCCGCTCGAGGAATACGCCGTCGACCGCGTTCGCGGCAGCGCGGACAAGCTCGCTCGCGACGGCAACGGCGACCTGCGTCTGGTGGCCAAGGAGCGCACGAAGGCGTGGATCGTGGACGCCGCCGATCCCGTGACGGCCGCCGTATGGGATGCGGCAAGGCGCTGTCACGTCGCGCTCGGCTGCCGTGACTACAGCCTGTTCGACTTCCGGGTCGATCCCGGCGGACGGCCGTTCTTCCTCGAAGCGGGGCTCTACTGCTCATTCGCCGAGCAGAGCGTGGTCTGCACGATGGCGCGCGCCGGCGGCATCGCGACCCGCGCGTTGTTCGAACAGGCGGTGAAGACGGCGGCGGAACGCCGCCTGGTTCGCTGACCTTTATCACCCGAACGGGAGGATGCGCGCTCACCCAGACCGGGCGGACACTCCGCCAATGTCCACCATGATCGCTCCGCGCTTGTCGGACACCCAGTTGGGCGAGCTGCTGACGCTGATCAAGGCGGCCGACAGCGTCGAGCTCAAACTCACGATCGAGGAGCCGCATCAGTACTCCGCGCTGCACGGGCTGCAGCTGGATCCGCTGGACGCGCAGGTCCGGCAGGTCTACTTCTTCGACACGCCTGACTTGACGCTCAACCAGGCGGGCGTCGTCGTGCGCGCGCGCCGCGTCCAGGGCAAGGGCGACGACACCGTGGTCAAGCTGCGGCCCGTCATCCCGGACCAGCTCCCGCCGGCCTTGCGCAAGTCGCCGAACTTCGTGGTCGAGGTGGACGCGATGCCGGGCGGCTTCGTGTGCTCGGGCACGATGAAGCGGACGCTCAGCCGTGCCGAGGTCAAGAATGCGGTGCGCGGCGAGCGGCCCGTGCGCAAGCTGTTCTCGAAGGAGCAGCGCGCGTTCTACGCCGAACACGCGCCGGAAGGGCTCACGCTCGACGACCTGACGATCATGGGCCCGATCTTCGTCCTGAAGTTGCGGATGACGCCGCCGGAGTTCGCGCGGCGGCTCGTGACCGAGGTGTGGTTCTACCCCGACGGGTCGAGGATCCTGGAGCTCTCCACCAAGTGCCCACCATCCGACGCGTTCGAGGCGGTCGCAGAGACCCGCGCGTTCCTGGGGACGTGCGGGATCGACACCAGTGGCGAGCAGCACACCAAGACCAAGCAGGCGCTCGAATTCTTCAGCCAGCGACCATAGGCGAACCGCCGTTCGTGTCGGAGCGCCCGGTGCTCGGCGCCG
Organism: Solirubrobacter taibaiensis; assembly: GCA_027587225.1. Taxonomy (GTDB): domain Bacteria; phylum Actinomycetota; class Thermoleophilia; order Solirubrobacterales; family Solirubrobacteraceae; genus Solirubrobacter; species Solirubrobacter taibaiensis. The sequence continues at coordinate 93,523 of JAPDDQ010000008.1, read as the reverse complement.
TGCTGGCGTGGGCGACGGCGCATCACGCATCGCAGCGGCGGACCTTCGACAACGCGCCGTTCATCGTGCACCCGCTCGAGGTCGCCTCGATGCTGAGCGCCCGCGGGTACGAGGACGACGTGGTCGCCGCCGGCCTGCTCCACGATGTCGTCGAGCAGGCTGACGTCTCGCTGGCCGACGTGCGCGAGCGCTTCGGCGGGCGGGTCGCGGACCTCGTGGCCGCGGTGACGGAGGACGAGGGGATCGCGGACTACGACGCCCGCAAGGCCGCGCTCCGTGAGCGGATGGCCGCCGCGGGGCCGCAGGCACACGCGATCTATGCGGCCGACAAGATCGCCAAGGTCCGCGAGTTGCGCGCGCAGGCGATGCGCACCGCGGAGATCGACCCGCAGCAGCTCGCACACTACGAGCTGAGCCTCGACGCGCTCGCCCTGGTCGCGCCGGGGCTGCCGATGGTCGATCAGCTGGCGTTCGAGCTGTGGGCGCTGCGTGCCTTCGCACCGACATAGATCGGACACGCCCTGACGACGCGGTCCAATTGTCCTCAGCGGCAGGCATACTCGGGATCGGGTGTGAGGAGTGAGGACGGGGAGTGGGCGTGAGGTGGCAGTGGCTGGTGATCGTGATGGGGGCGTTGCTCGGCGCGGCCGGTGGCGCCTATCTGGGCGACCGGGTGGCTCCGGACGTGGTCGGGGTGCTCGCATCCATGGCCGTCGTCGGGTTCGGGCTCGGCGCGCTGATCGGCGTGATCCTGAGCGGCTGGTGGCGGCCACCGCCCAAGCCGGCCGCGGCCTCGGTGGCGAGCAACGAGACGGAGTTCACCGCACGCGCGCAGGACGAACCCACGCACGACGCCGAGCCTGAGCCCGAGCACGCTGCCGCGCTGGTCGAGCATCCCCCACCGCCTCCGCCCCCGGACGGTGGGGAGCCGGGCTGGTACACGGACCACGAGGGTGTGCGGCGCTACTGGGACGGCGAGCGCTGGACGGAGATCGTCTGGCGTGAGCGGCAAACCCGCTCACGGAAACGTTGATTCGCTCACATCCGAGAGGCTGCGAGTAGCGGCGTACATCTGCCGAGCCGACCGCATGCCAGACGGGGATGAGCGGGTGAGCGGGTTCACCCGCCGGGGTGACTATCAGGGGCGGGCCGGGTGGCTCTCTCCGCGCAGTGACCCACCCACTGCGACACGAAGGAACACGGATGATCCGTCTCACCAGCACGGCCCTCGCCCTCACGTTCGCCGCGCTCGTGGCGAGCGCGCCCGCGCAAGCCGCCGACGACAAGAAGCCGGTCGACGTGACGCCGCCGTCCTCGGAGCGGCTGCCCGACAAGGCGCAGGGCAACTTCGCGCCGACGGCCGGCCAGGCCATCGCCCTGCGGACGATCCAGGCGCAGATCGGCGAGTACGTCGAGAAGTCCGGCCCGAAGTTCTCGTTCGCGACGCACTTCGACTCTTCCGAGGGGCAGATCGTCATCGACTCGGACGCGCCGCGCGACCTACTCGCGAAGCTCACGAGCGTCGAGGACAAGGAGGGGCGTGAGGCGATCGCCAAGGCGAAGGTGACCGAGAGCAAGACCGAGGACACCTGGCATCGACGCGACGACATCCAGGCGTTCTGGGGCGGCGCCGGCATCACGAACGGGTCGGGCATCTGTTCGGCCGGCTACGCGGTCCGCAGCGCCACGGGCGCCGTGTTCAGCGTCACCGCCGGCCACTGCTTCGCCAACGGCACCAACGCGCTGGTGGAGTCAGGCCTGCGCAGCTACGGCACCGTCTCCGGCCGCCGCCTGCCCACCGTGACCGGGCACAAGATGGACATGGAGCTCGTCGGCGGTCGCACCTACGCCGGCCGCGTCTACACCGGCGGCGTGACGAGCACCACCAGCCGCGGCGTGGCCAACGCCGGCGCTGCCTACGAGGGCTACACCAAGTACTGCCACAGCGGCCGCACCACGGGCGAGAACTGCGGGCACACCGCGCAGGACACCGACGCGCAGGTCTGCACCCAGTCGGGCTGCAAGAAGCCGGTCATCGCCTTCACCGGCGGCACCATGATCCAGGGCGGCGACTCGGGCGGCGCGTTCTACGCCATCGACAGCTCCGGCCGCGCGTGGATTCGCGGCAACACCATCGCCACCAACGGCACCACGGGTTACGCCCAGCCGTACACGACGGTCGCCTCGCAGTACGGGGTGAGCATCGTCACCGGGTGACCTATCGTTGAGGCGATGGGACTGCTGTCCACCGCCAAGCTGTACCTCCACCGCACGCACACGCTGGACGAGCCGACCGATCTCTACGAACACGAGATCGGTCTGCTCGAGGGCGGGACGCTGGACCTGCGCGAGCTGCGCGGCCGCCCGACGCTGTTCGTGAACACCGCGAGCAAGTGCGGGCTGACGCCGCAGTTCGCGGGCCTGCAGCAGCTGTACGACACGTACGGTGAGCGCGGGCTGCAGATGGTCGGGACCCCGTCGGGGGACTTCGCCGGCCAGGAGTTCTCCAGCGACGGCGAGATCGCGGCCTTCTGCGAGCGCAACTACGGCGTGAGCTTCACAATCACCGAGAAGGCCTCCGTCCGCGCCGACCCGCACCCGCTGTGGAGCGACCTCGCGCGTCAGCCCGATTCAGGACCGCCCGCGTGGAACTTCACCAAGTACCTGGTCGGCGGGGACGGGAAGCTGATCGCCCGGTTCTCCTCGAAGGTGGCGCCGGACGCGCCGCAGGTGGTCGAAGCGATCGAGGCCGCGCTCAAGCCGAAGGGCCGCTTCTCGTAGCCTGCCGAGGATGCGCTCAGGCCTCTTCCTTCCGCTCTTCGACGCCCTCGCCGACCCGCTCGTGGTCGCGCGCCTGGCGGCCGAGGCGGAGGAAGCGGGTTGGGATGGCGTATTCGTGTGGGACCACGTGCGCTGGCGGGAGCCGATCCTCGAGGTGGCCGACCCGTGGATCACGCTCGCGGCGATCGCCACCGCGACCGAACGGGTGCGGCTCGGGCCGATGGTGACGCCGCTCGCGCGGCGGCGGCCGGTGAAGGTCGCCCGTGAGACGGCGACGCTCGACGTGCTGTGCGGCGGGCGGCTCACGCTCGGCGTCGGGCTGGGCAGCGATTCGTTCGGCGGCGAGTACTCGCTGACCGGCGAGGAGACCGACGACCGCGTCCGCGCGCGGATGCTCGACGAGTCGCTCGAGATCCTCACCGCCGCCTGGTCAGGTGAGCCCGTCGAGCACCACGGCGAGCACTTCACCGTCGACGGCGTGCGCTTTCTGCCGCGCCCCGTCCAGCGGCCGGCAGTGCCGGTGTGGGTCGCCGGGTTCTACGGCAAGCCCCGGCCGCTGCGCCGGGCGGCGCGCCACCAAGGGTTCTTCCCGGTCAACCTCGAGCACCCTGACCAGCTCGCCGAGATCGCCGGCGATCTCGCTGAGCTGGGCGTGACCGGGGACTACGACATCGTCGCGGCGCTCGGAGCCGGTGACGACCCGCGGCCCTACCGGGCCGCGGGCGCCACGTGGTGGATGGTCGAGTTCCCGCCCGACGCGGTCTCGGAGGACGCCGTGCGCGGCGTGATCCGCGAAGGGCCGCTCGTGTAATTCCGACAACGGTCGGATGAGAGCGCTCGGCGCCTGGCGTACGGTCACTCGGAGAGGGTTTTCGCACCAGTTCCGAGGGGGAAGTGGCATGGACGGGATAGGAGTAGGGGCACGGCGTGCCTGCTGGGCCGCGGTGGCGCTGGCCGCCGCGCTGCCGGCGACGGCGGCGGCGCAGACACAGCCGGTGTTCGTGAACGGCCAGGCGCAGGTCGTCCCGGCCTTCAACACGTCGGCCCAGTGGGTCCGGCAGCGGCTGTGGGTCGAGACGGAGTTCGACTCCGACGGCGACGGCAAGCGCGACCGGATGCACGTCGACGTGACGCGCCCGGCGCAGACCGACAGTGAGAACCTGAAGGTGCCGGTCGTCTACGAGACGAGCCCGTACTACGCGGGTACGGCCTCGACGGCCGCGCAGTACTTCTGGAACCCGAATCACGAGCTCGGCACGCCGCCGCCGCCGCGCACCTCGCCGCCGGCGATCACGTGGAACCCGAACCGGACCTCGATCTCGACCAGCGAAGTCAGCACGTGGGTGCCGCGTGGCTTCGCCGTCGTCCACTCGGAGTCGGCGGGCACGGGCCTCTCACAGGGCTGCCCGACGGTCGGCGGCGCCAACGAGAACGACGGCCCCAAGGCGGTCGTCGACTGGCTCAACGGGCGGGCGAAGGGCTACACGACGATCGACGGCACCACCGAGGTCAGCGCCTACTGGTCCACGGGCAAGGTCGGCATGACCGGCACGTCGTACAACGGGACGCTGCCGATCTCCGCTGCGACGACCGGCGTGCAAGGCCTGGAGGCGATCATCCCGATCGCGCCGAACACGTCCTACTACCACTACTACCGCTCCAACGGGATGGTGCGCAATCCGGGTGGCTGGGTCGGCGAGGACATCGACTACCTCTTCGACTACATCAACAGTGGCGACCCGGCCCGGCGCCAGTACTGCATCGACACGGTCCGCGAAGGCCTGATGAAGGTCCGCCAGGACCGGACGACGGGCGACTACAACGACTTCTGGGCCGGGCGCGACCAGCTCAACCAGCTCCAGAACGTCAAGGCCGCCACGCTGATGGCGCACGCGTTCAACGACTGGAACGTCGTCCCCGAGCACTCCGTCCGGATCGCCGAGGCGCTCAAGGGCAAGGTGCCGCTGCAGCAGTTCTACCACCAGGGCGGACACGGCGGCGCGCCGCCGCTGGGCCTGCGCAACCGCTGGTTCACCCGCTACCTGTACGGCGTCCAGAACGGGGTCGAGAACGACCCGAAGGCCTGGGTGACGCGCGAGGCGGCGGCATGTCCGCCGCGGACGGCGGCGGTCGTCGGCGACCAGTCGAACACCGCCACGCTGACCGTGGCCGACTCGAGCCAGCTGCAGGTCGGCATGACGCTCACGATCCCGCAGACGAACGCCGCGGGGGTGACCACCAACGTGACGCGGGCCATCCTCTCCATCCCCAACGCGACCACCGTCGTGCTCGAATCGGCGGTCGCGGCCACCGCGGGCGACAAGGTCGCAGGCGGCGCTGCCCTGAGCATCGTGTGCTCGCAGGCGAACCCGACCCCGTACGGGGACTACCCGAACCCGGCCGCGAAGGCCGTCGAGTTCCGGCCCCAGCCTGGCGGGAACACGACGGGCCTGATGACGCCGTTCTCGGGCCCGGCCACGGGGTCGGAGAAGCTCGTTGACGACGTCGCCTGCCAGCCGGCCAACTTCGTCAACGCGGGGACGCAGCGGCTCCTGTACTCGACGCCGAGCCTGACCGCGCCGGTGCATCTCTCGGGCACGCCCCGGATCAAGGTGCGGATGGCGGCGAGCAAGGCGGCGGCCAACCTCTCCGTCTACTTGGTGGCCCTGCCCTTCACGCCGTCGGTGGCTTGCACCGCGACCGCGAACAACACGACCCACGTCATCACGCGCGGCTGGGCCGACCCGCAGAACCGCGGCGCCATCTCGGGCGGCGCGCCGCTCGTGCCCGGCGAGTTCGTCGACGTCGCCTTCAACCTGCAGCCGACGGACAAGGTCGTCCTCGCGGGCCAGAAGCTCGGCCTGATGGTGTTCTCGAGCGACCGCAACTTCACGCTGCGGCCGCAGGCGGGTACCGAGGTCACCGTCGACCTCGCCGGCACCTCGCTCTCACTGCCGGTCGTCGGCGGCTCGAACGCGTACGCCCTGGCCACCGGCGGCGACGTGGAGGAAGCCCCGGTCGGCGGGACGGTGCGGGCGACGCTCGGTCTGACGTTGGGCGCCCCCGCGACGTTCGGACCCTTCACACCGGGCGTGGCGAAGGACTACACGGCGTCGACCACGGCGAACGTGATCAGCACCGCCGGTGACGCCGCGCTGACCGTGTCCGCGCCCGGCCATCTGACCAACGGGGCGTTCTCGCTGCCGCAGCCGTTGCAGGTGGCGTTCTCGAAGTCGGCGTGGTCGGGCCCGACGTCCAACGAGCGGGTGGACATCACGTTCAAGCAGGCGATCGGGGCCAATGACGCACTGCGCACCGGCAGCTACGCCAAGACGCTGACGTTCACGCTCTCGACCACGAGCCCGTAGGCGCGGTCCAGTGGCCCGTCCGGTTCGCCGGGCGGGCTACTGCAGCAGCGCGAACGAACTGCGGCTGATCACAAGCCAGGCCGCGGGGGCCGCCGCGGGCCAGACGTGGTAGTCCTCGCCGCCGGCGCGGTTGACCTGTAGCGGAGCGCGCGGCGCGGTGAGCGCAGCCCAGCGATCGGCGCTGCGGTCGAGCTCGGCGACGGAGCTCCCCAGCCGCGCCTTGGCCAGGCGCATCGCCAGCGTGCCTTCCATCCACAGCACGTCGGGGCCGTACGCCGCGAACGGGCGATAGCCGATGAACGTCTTCGTGGACGCTCCGGGCCAGTCGACGCGGCGGCCGTGGACGCGCATCGTCTTGTCGGTGAAGCGCTCGACCGCGCGGGCGTCGTCGGCGCGGCCCTGCCCGACCAGCCACAGGATGCCGAGCGCCTGGACATCGAGCGGGCGCGTGTCGTCGTCGAGTCCCTGCCCGAAGTGCGCGCGGCCGCCGCCGTCGCGGACGAACAGTTCGGCCTCGATCGCGCGGTCGAGGCGGGCGACCGCGTCGTGCACATCACGCCTGAGCGTGCTCGTCGCGGCGGGCGAGAGACCGTCAAGACCGGGCGGGCAGGGCGCAGCCGCTGGATCGATCGCGCGGCCGGAGAGCGCGGCGTCCAGGCCGGCGAAGAACGCGCGCGTCTCGAGGTTGTGCTCGGTCGAGGCCCACGTGACGTCGGGTCCACCGCGGACCAGGCCGAAGCCGGGGGAGCGCGGATCGTCGATCCGGTGGGCGAGCAGCCAGCGCGCGAGGCCGGTCAGCAGCCGGTCGTGGCGTCCTGAGCAGGTGAGCGCTCGCCACTGCAGCGCCGCGAGCCCGGCCCAGGCCTGGTTGCCGGCGCGCACCGGCCCGGCGCCGTCGCGGCCGGTGAGGTCGTAGGAGCCCTCGAGCGCGCCGTCAGGCCGCTGAACGTCCTGTAGCGCGTCGAGCAGGGCGCCGGCGCCGTCGAGGTCACCGGTCTGCGCGCGGGCGACCGCCGTCACCGCCGAGTCATACGTCCAGGCACGCCCACGGAGCCGGTCGCCGAGCGGGTCGCCGGCGGGAGCGTCGTAAGACTGCACGAGCCGCGGCTTCACATCGTCCGCCGTGGCGCGCGTGGCATCCAACGTCGCGATCGCGACGGCAACGAGGACGCACAGCGTGAGCAGACCAGCCCGCATCCGAGTTTCATCGTCATGACGCTCGCGCCGTCCGGGCTAGCTGGACGAACATTCGGTGTATTGCATGATCACTCAAGAGGGCAAGTCGGAGGGCTGGATGAGTGAGGTTGGAGGCGGGCAGATCCTGCTCGTCGAGGATGACGAGGTCGTCGCGACGCTGTTGGCGGATCTGCTCGAGCGCTTCGGACGGGTGCGTTGGACCGCCAGCGCCGAGGAGGCGCTCGAGATCGTCGGGCGTCACGACTGGGACCTGTTGGTCAGCGACATCGATCTCCCGGGGATGGACGGGCTCGAGCTGATCCGCCAGGTCAAGCCGCTGCGGCCGCACCTGGCGATGTTGGTCCTGTCGGGCCACAGCTCGTTCGACCACGCGGTCGCGGCGCTGCGCGTCGGAGCGGATGATTATCTGACGAAGCCGTTCGACCCGGACGCCGTGCTCGAGAAGGCGTCGGCGTTGATGGCGCTGACCCGGCAACGCCGAGCGGCCGCCGAGGAAGTCGTGCTGGCGGTCGGAGCGCACCCCGACGACGTCGAGATCGGCATCGGCGGCATCCTCCTGCGCCACGTCGCGCAAGGACACCGCGTCATCCTCCTGACGCTGACGGGCGGCGAGGCGGGCGGCGTCGCGGTCGACCGTGCGGCGGAGGCGGCGCGCGCCGCCGAGCTGCTCTCCGCGCGACTCATCCACGCGGCGCTGGCCGACACGAGCGTCAGCGAGGGCGGCTCGACGATCGGCACGATCGCCGACGTCATCGACGAGGTCCGCCCGACCACCGTCTACACCCACACCAGCCGCGACGTGCACCAGGACCACCGCAACGCGCACAGCGCCACCCTCGTCGCCGCTCGCGGGATCGCGCGCGTGTTCTGTTACCAGGCGCCGTCCACGACCGTCGAGTTCATGCCGACGCGCTTCGTCGTCATCGACGAGTACCTCGAACGCAAGATCGAGGTCATCCAGGCCTACGTCTCGCAGGTCAAGGTCCGCCGCTATCTCGACGAGGAGCTGCTGCGGGCCACCGCGCGTTACTGGTCGCGGTTCGCGACCGCGCGCTACGTGGAGCCGCTCGAGGTCGTGCGCGACAGCCACGACGCTCCGGTCGCCGCCCAGGTCAACCGCTACACGGCGCCACAGCCGGTGCTCGATGTCAACTGACACCCCGCGCGTGCTGGTGACGGGGGCCGGCGGGCCGTCCGGCGTCGCGATCCTGCGCGCCCTCGAAGCGTCGCCGGTCACGCTCCTCGCCGGCGACATCGACCCCTACGGCGCGGGGCTCTACATCGTCGACGCCGGGCACCGCTGGATTCTGCGCCGTGGCGACGACCCGCGCTTCGCCGACGACCTGCTGGCGCTCTGCCGGCGCGAGCAGGTAGACGTGGTGGTCCCGACCGTGGACAGCGAGCTGCTGCCGCTCGCGCTGCGGCGCGAAGCGTTCGCCGCTGCCGGCGTGACGCTCGTCCTCGCTCGAGAAGACACGCTGGCGACGTGCATCGACAAGTGGGCGCTGGTCGAGCGCTGTCGCGGCCACGTGCGCGTCCCGGCGACCGTTGTCGCCGACGCCGCGTTCGATCCCGCCGCGGTGGCGCTCCCGGTGATCGTCAAGCCGCGCTCGGGCAGCGGCTCGCGGGGTATCCGGCTCGTGGACCGCGTCGAGGAGCTGGAGGCGATCGAGCGCGACGGGACGCTGCTGGTCCAGGAGCACCTGCCCGGCCCGGAGTACTCGCTCGACGTCCTCGCCCGCGCCGACGGCCAGGTCGTCGCGGTCGTGCCGCGCGAGCGGCTGAAGGTCGACTCGGGGATCGCGGTCACCGGCCGCACGCTGCACGACGAGCGCCTGGACACGTTCGCCCGCACCGTCGCCGTGCTGATCGGGCTGACCACCGTCGCGAACGTGCAGGTCAAGGTCGACGCGGCCGGCGAGCCCGCGCTGCTGGAGGTCAACGCCCGCTTCCCCGGGACGATGCCGCTGACCATCGCCGCCGGCGTCGACATGCCGCGCCTCGCGGTCGGCGAGGCGCTCGGGACGCCGATCCCGGACGGCCCGCTGGCGTTCGAGGACATCGCGATGGTGCGCTACTTCCAGGAGCGCTTCTTCGCCTTCGACGACATCACGGACCTGCAGCGCCACGCCGCGGAGATCGTGGCGTGAACGAGCGCGCCGACATGCACGTGCACTCGACGTTCTCCGACGGCAAGGACCGGCTCGAGGACAACGTCGCCGAGGCCGAGGCGCTCGGGCTGACCGCGCTCGGCTGCGTGGATCACGTGCGCGCCAACACGGCGTGGGTACCCGACTACGTCGAGGCGGTGCGGCGTGCGCGTGGCGCGACGAAGGTCGAGCTGCGCTGCGGGATCGAGGCCAAGCTGCTCGACACGAGTGGCGCTCTGGACCTGCCGGAGGGCATCGACGGGGTGGACGCGATCTACGCGGCCGACCACCAGGTGCCGCTGGCCGAAGGGCCGACGCACCCGCGCGAGGTGCGCGAGCGGATCGCGGCCGGCGAGCTCTCGGCCGCCGACGTGATCGAGGCGATCCTGCAGGCCACGGCGCGCGCGCTGGACCGCCCGCAGCACGTCGTGATCGCGCACTTCGGCAGCATCCTGCCGAAGATCGGGCTGACCGAGGCCGACCTGCCCGCGGACGGGCTCGACCGGCTCGCCGCGGAGGCGGCGCGCACGGGCCAGGAGATCGAGATCTCCGAACGCTGGCGCTGTCCGTCGGCCGCGACGCTGCGCCCGTTCCTGCGCCACGGCGTCCCGATCGCCCTCTCCACCGACAGCCACCGGCGCGAGACGATCGGCCGCTACACCCACTGCCTGGCGGTGAGCCGCGAACTGCGAGCCGGCTAGGTGCTGACCTGGCTGCTGACGGCGGGCGTCATCGCGGGAGCGCTGCCGCTGCTCGCCGGGTGCTACCAGTTCGTGCTCGCGGGGCTGCACCGCTTCCGCTACCGCGAGCTCGCAGCGCTCGAGCACGAGCCCAACGTGGCCATCGTCGTCCCGGCCTGGAACGAGGCGGCGGTGATCGGGCGCACGATCGACACGCTGCTGGCGCTCGACTACCCGCCGGAGCGCCTGCGCGTCTACATCGTCGACGACGCCAGCACGGACGAGACGCCCGCGGTCGTGGCGGAGAAGGCGGCTGCGCATCCCGGTCGGGTGATCGGGCTGCGGCGCGCCAAGGGTGGCGAGGGGAAGGCGCACACGCTCAACCACGGCCTGCGCGAGATCCGCGCGGAAGGCTGGTACGAGGCGGTGTTGATCATCGACGCCGACGTGATCTTCACCGCCGGATCGCTGCGCAAGCTGGTCCGGCACCTCGCGGACCCCACCGTCGGCGCGGTCACGGGCTACATCAAGGAAGGCAGCCGGCCGTCGAACTACATGAACCGCTTCGTGTCGTTCGAGTACATCAGCGCGCAGGCGGGCGCGCGCCGTGCGCAGAACGTCCTCGGCGCGCAGGCGTGCCTGGCGGGCGGCGCGCAGCTGCTGCGGCGGGAGGCCCTGGAGGCGATCGGCGGCGAGATCGACACGTCCTCGCTGGCCGAGGACACGTTCACGACCTTCAACGTGCAGCTGTCCGGCCGCCGCGTGGTGTTCGAGCCGCACGCGATCGTGTGGGCGGAGGAGCCGCGCGACATCGCCGGGCTGTGGAAGCAACGGCTGCGCTGGGGCCGCGGGAACGTGCAGGTGACGCTGCGCTACCGGCGGTACTGGCTGCGCCGGAAGGCGGGCAAGCTCGGCGGCCTGAGCTTCGCGCTGATCTGGTTCGCGATCTTCCTGATGCCGGCGCTGATGGTCATCTCGTCGGCCTCGCTGGTCGCGCTGTTCGCGCTCGACCGGGAGCTCTCGATCGACGTCTTCCGCTCGCTGTGGGCGCTCAACCTGCTGGCGTACCTGTTCGTCACGCTCGCGGCCTTCGCCTACGACGGACCGGCCGCGCGCCGCAGCTGGCTGGAGGCGATCACCTTCCCCGGGTTGGTGAGCCTGGCGATCATCGTCTGGACCACGATCGCTCCGGTGCTGGACAACGCACCGGACTGGCTGCTGCTGTTCACCTACGTCTGGCTGTCGGCGTCGATGCTCGCCGCGTATCTCGTCCGGTGCATCGAGACGCTGCCACGCATCGGCTGGCTCGCCCGTCCGCTGCTGTACGTCGTCGGCTTCGGGCCGCTGCTGTGCGTGATCAGTGCCACGGCCTACGTGGCCGAGCTCCGGCGTGCGGAGATGAAGTGGGAGAAGACGGAGAAGACCGGCACCGTGGGAGACCTGGCGTGAGCGAGGACTTCGAGGCCGACGCGCGCTTCGAGCGCCGCCTGTTCTGGCGCCAGTTGGCGATCGTCATGCTCGCCGCCGCGCTGATCGCGCTCCGGGTCTGGTTGGGCTGATGGGCGACCGCTCGGCGAGCCGTGTCACCCGCCTCGCCTTCGGCGGGGCGGTCGTCGCCGGCCCGCTGGTGGCGCTGCTGCCGGGCCCAGAGCTCGACCCGGTGCTGTTCGCTCTCGCCTGCGTGCTCACGCTGGCGTTGCTCGTGGCGGGCGCGCTCAGCTCGTCCGCGTCGGCGCAGCTGTGGCTCTCGCTCGGCTATCTGGGCATCTTGGCGCTGATGCGCCAGGCGGGCGACGGCCCATCGGGCTTCCTCCCGCTCGTGATCCTGCCCGTCGTGTGGCTGGCGCTGTACGGCACGCGTCGCCAGCTGCTGATCACGCTCGCGGCGGTGGCGCTCATCCTGCTCGTCCCGTGGCTCCTGATCGGCGGTGTGCGCTACCCCGACAGCACGCCGCGCAGCGCGCTGCTGGTGGTCGCCGTCGCGGCGCTCGCGGGCCTCACGATCCAGCGCCTGGTGGGGGAGATGCGAGCGGCGCGCGACTTCTCGGCGGCGATTCTCGACACGGCCGGCAGCCTCGTCGTCGTCACCGACGCCGACGCCCGGATCGAGCGCTTCAACCGCACCGCGGAGCAGGTCTCGGGCTTCACGGCGGACGCGATGGTCGGCCGGTCGCTGATCGACGCGCTGATGCCGCCCGAATCGAACGCGATGATCCGCGCGGAGCTGGCCGCCGCACGGCCCGCGGACTTCCCGCGCTGCTACGAGCACGAGCTCGTCACGGCGGACGGCGGCCGCCGGCTCGTGGACTGGACCGTGGCCTGCCTGCTCGACGACGGCGGCGCGATCGGGCACCTGATCGCGACCGGCACCGACATCACCGAGCAGCGGCGCGCCGCCGAGGCGCTGCGGATCTCGACCGACCGGCTCGAAGGCATCCTCGAACACGCCACCACGCGGATCGCGGTCAAGGACCGCGACGGACGCTACCTGCTCGTCAACCGCGCCTGGCAGACCTCCGCCGGCTGCGACGGGACGGGGCACACGGACGCCGAGCTGTTCGCGCCGGAGATCGCCGAGCGCGCCCGGCGGATGGATGCCGAGGTGTGGGAGAGCGGCGCCGCGATCGAGTACGAGCGCGAGGTGGGGGAGACGACTGCGCTGGTCGTCAAGTTCCCGCTGCGCGACGACGCCGGTGAGATCTACGCCATCGGCTCGATCGCCACCGACATCTCCGAGCGCAACCGGGCGCTGGCCGAGGCCCGGGCGGCCTCCCAGGCGAAGTCCGACTTCGTGGCCAACATGAGCCATGAGATCCGGACGCCGCTCAACGGCGTGATCGGCATGCTCGAGCTGCTGGCCGACACGCCGCTCAGCGACGAGCAGCGGACGCTCGTGGCCACCGCCGTCTCCTCCGGCGACGCGCTGCTCGGCGTGATCAACGACGTGCTGGACTTCTCCAAGATCGAGGCCGGCAAGCTCGAGCTCGAGAACCGGCCGTTCGATCCCCGCGAGCTGGCCGAGTCCACCTGCGCGATGCTCGCTCCGCAGGCCCACACCAAGGGTGTCGAGCTGACGCTCTTCATCGACGAGTCCGTGCCGGCGGCCCTCTGCGGCGACGCGCATCGCCTGCGCCAGGTGCTCACCAACCTCGTCGCCAACGCGATCAAGTTCACGCCGCTGGGCGAGGTCGCCGTGCGCGTCACGGCAGCCTTGGAGGCCGGCGAACGCGCGCGCCTGAGCGTCGAGGTCGGGGACACCGGGATCGGGATCTCCGAGCGGCAGCTCGCGACGTTGTTCGAGCCGTTCACGCAGGCGGACACGTCGACCACCCGCCGGTTCGGCGGAACCGGGCTGGGGCTCGCGATCTCGCGCCGGCTGGTCGACGTGATGGGCGGTGAGATGACCGCGCGGTCCGAGCGCGGCCAGGGGAGCTCGTTCCGGTTCGAGATCCCGCTGGTCGTCCCGCGTCCGGAACGCTCGAGCCGCCGTGCGCGCGCGTTGCTGGCGCCCGGCGCGCGCGTGCTCGTCGTCGACGATCACGCGACCAATCGGGAGATCCTGCTCGCGTATCTGCGCGGGCGGGTCGCCGTGTGCGACGAGGCGAGCAGCGGAGGCGAGGCGCTCGCGATGCTCGAGCTGGCGGCGGGCTCCGGCCGGCCCTACGACGTGGCCGTGGTCGACGCTGACGCGCCGGACGCGGTGGACGCTCCGGTGCCGATCGTGTGGCTGACGTCGGCCGGGGCCGCGCCGCCCTCCGGCCGCGGTCGCACGCTGTCGAAGCCGGTGCGGCGGGCCGCGCTGCTCGACACGCTGGCCGAGGTGCTCACGGAGGCCGAGGCCCGCGGGCCCGAGGCGGTTGCGCCGCCGCCGACTGTCTCAACCGCGCGCGGGCACGTGCTGGTCGCCGAGGACAACCCGGTCAACCAGCTCGTGATCGAGGGTCTGCTGCACCAGCGCGGATTCACCGTCGAGGTCGCCGCGGACGGGCTCGACGCGGTCCGGCGGCTGGACCCGGAGCGCCACGTCGCGGTCTTCATGGACTGCCAGATGCCGAACCTCGACGGCTACGAGGCGACGGCCCGGATCCGCGCCGGCGAGCGACCTGACCAGCACATCCCGATCGTGGCGATGACCGCGCACGCGTTCGCCGAGGACCGCGAGCGCTGCCTGCGCGCCGGGATGGACGACTACCTCAGCAAGCCGATCCGCCGCGAGGACCTCGACCCGGTGCTGGAGCGCTGGCTCGGCACCACCCTGCCGGTGGCCGACGGGATGGTCGACAGCGGCCGGGTCGATCGCCTCAACAGCACGAGCCCAGGGACGCACGAGCGACTCGTGGAGGTGTTCGCGCGCACCACGCCGCCGCTGCTCGAAGCACTGCGCGGCGCGGTCGAGCAGGGCGAGGACGACACGCGGCGCAAGCTCGCGCACCGACTACGCGGCAGCAGCGACGCGGTTGGCGCTCAGCGGCTCTCCGCGCTCGCCTGGGACCTCGAGCACGGCGACGGCACCGGCGCGGCCGTCGCGGAGCTGGAGCCCGTGTATCGAGAGACGCTCGAGCAGCTCCAGCGGGCCGCGCCGGCCATCGGCCCGTAACGACGAGCGCCCCGCCGTAGAGGCGGGGCGTTCGGTTGCTGCGAGTGCGCTTAGTTGGAGACGGTGAGGGTGCCGAGCAGGCGGCGATCGCTGTCGAAGTGGCTGCCGCTCATGCGGAACCCGTAGACGTCACCGGGCTGCAGGTCGAACGTCGCGGTGCCGCTGTAGTCGAAGCCGCCCGAGGGGGCCGCGCAGCAGTTGACCGGGCCGGCGCTGTGGAGCACCTGCTTGGTGACGTCGACGTTGTTGCGCGTCACGAACTGCTCGATCGCGACGCGGACCTGGAACCAGGCGTGGTAGCCGTTGTAGCGGTACTTGACGGGCAGCTTGCGGGCGGTCTTGGCGGTGTTGCTGAGCGTCCAGCTGCCGCTGGAGCCGGCGACCGAGTAGTTCAGGGTCGCGTTGCCGGCGGCGTCGGAGTTGACGGTGGTCGTCGCGGTGCCGCTGCCGGCCCAGGGACCGTCGGACGCGGCGGCGCCCGTGAAGAGCAGCAGGTTGGGCGAGCCGGCGCCGATGCCGGTGACCTTGTTCGCGGAGGCGTCGCTCACGAGCTGGTTGCGCACGGCCTGCGGCGTGGCGGACGGGTTCGTGCCCAGGATCAGCGCGGCGGCGCCGGCGACGTGCGGGGCGGCCATCGAGGTGCCGCTGATGGTGTTGGTGGCGCTGTTGCTCGTGATCCAGGCGGACGTGATGTTCTGGCCCGGGGCGAAGACGTCGGTGCAGGTGCCGTAGTTCGAGAACGAGGCGCGCGCGTCGGTGTTCGTGGACGCGTTGACGGTGATCGCCTCGGCCACGCGGGCCGGGGTGTAGTTGCAGGCGTTGTCGTTGGAGTTGCCGGAGGCGATCGCGTAGGTCACGCCGTCGGCGATCGAGGTGCGGACCGCGTTCTCGACGCTCGTGTTGGCGCCGTACCCGCCGAGGCTCATGTTCGCCACCGCGGGCTGGCCCGGCTGGTGGTGGGCGGTGACCCAGTCCACGCCGGCCATCACGCCCGCGAAGGAGCCGCTGCCGGAGCAGTCGAGCACCTTGACGGCGATCAGCTTGACGTTCTTGGCGACGCCGTACTTGGAGCCGCCGACCGTGCCGGCGACGTGCGTGCCGTGGCCGTTGCAGTCCGTGTTGTTGCCGTCACCGGTGGTGTTGGTGCCCCAGCTCGCGCGCCCGGTGAAGTCGTCGTGCGTGGTGCGGATGCCGGTGTCGATGATGTACGCCGTGACGTTCGAGGCCGTGTTGGCGTAGCTGAAGCTGTTGTTGAGCGGCAGGTCGCGCTGGTCGATGCGATCCAGGCCCCAGGACGGCGGGTTCGGCTGCGTGTCGAGCGCGCTGACCTTCCGATTCTGCTCGACGTAGGCCACGTTCGGGTCGTTGGCGAGGTCCTTCGCTTCCGCCTCGCTCATCTCGGCCGCGAAGCCCTGGACCGAGCTCGTGTAGCGGTAGTTGAGATCCGCGTCGTGCTCGTCGGTGAGCGTGTTGATGACGGTCGGGGCCTTGCTCTTGGTCACGTCGGAGTCGAGGACGACGATGTAGCTGTCCTCGATGGCGTTCTTCGCGTTCTCGCCGCGGATCTGGCCCTCGGTCGCCGAGGCCGTGCCGGCGAACGCGCCGGCCATGAACAGCCCGGCGGCGGCGAGGCCGGCGGTGCGAGCGAAGCGTGTACGGAAGGAAGAACCCAGCTGCGTCATTTGGCGTCTCCTGGGGGAGTGGGGAGGTGACGCCGAGAAGCTGACCACGGGTGGCTGACTGTTCTTGGACGCTTTGCTGACGGCGGGTTGTCAGCGGAGCCCGAGTGGGGTGAACTGCGGGCGTGCTGATTGCGGGTGAGGCGGGTGCCCCGCACTGCGTGAACACCTTGGCGTTCACGTCTTTCACGCCGAGGGACGGTCGATGCCACGCGAGTGTTCGATTGGTCAACCAGGAGTTGACAAAGTGATCGCTCGCGTGCCCGGGTGGCGCGTTGCCGCTCACGCGCGGAGAACGCCTCCGCCCGCGCCCGGGCGCGGCGTGGACGAGCGCGGCGAGTCGCGCTGGGCGCATCGGGGGCCGCGCCGACCAAAGCGGCGCGGCCCCGATTTCACGCGATGCCTACGGCTGCGTGGTGCTCAACGTGAACGTGAGCGCCTTGCTGTACGTGCCCGTGCGGAGCGGGTCGTCGGCCTTGACGAGCTGCGAGAACTCGAGGTTCACGGCGTCGTTGGACACCGGGCCGCTCCACGTCAGCAGGTTCAGGTTGCTGCCGACGTTGTTGTAGGCGGTGCCGGTGTTGGCGGCGTTGCGGGCTCGGGCCTGCAAAGGCTCGGGCAGGACGAACGTGCCGTTGACCAGGTGGCCGGTGCCGACCGAGGACGGGTCGGACACGCTCAGCAGCGCGTCACCCGCGGTGGAGATGACGTTCGCCGTGGTGTTGGCGAAGTACGTCTTCCCGAGCCCGGGGGTGAACGGGCCGAACGACGCGGCCGGGCCGAGCGTCAGCGACAGCGTCGCCGGCACGGTGCCGCCGACCCCACCGGGGACGCTGGTGCCGTACGTGGCCGGCGGGGGACCGCTGGCCGGTGGCGGGTTGGTCCGCGAACGCGTGAGGTACGTGACGGCGTCCTTCAACACGGCCGCGCGCTCCGCCCGCGTGGTCACGCCCTCGAGGCCGAAGCCCCACAGCAGCGTGTCCTCGGTCGCGATGCCCGGACCGTCGGTGAATCCGACCGAGCCGCTCGCGACCCACGTCGCCGCGTTCTCGGTGCCCGCGGGCTGCGGGCCGGCGACCCACGGGGCGAGCCCGGCCTCGAAGCCGTTGGACTCGGCCACCGCGCCGTCCTTGACCACCTGCAGCGCATCGAGGAAGACGCCGAGACCGCTCACCGAGAAGTCCTGCGCGTAGGTGATCGAGACCTCGACCTGCTTGCCCTTGTAGGCGCTGAGGTCGATCTCCCAGTCCTGGAAGCCGCCGGAGTTGCCGGTGGCGGCGTTCCAGGCGCCGGTGGTGCCGGTGGGCGTGCAGTCCGCGCCCGGGGTCGGGTTGGTCTGGTAGTGGCTGAGGAACGGGTGGATCGTGTCCCAGTCGATGTCGCACGAGCCGGCTTCGACGTTGGTGTCCGTGTGCCCGTTCTTGTCGGGCAGCGTGGTCCAGTCGTCCTGGCCGACGGTGTGCGCCTCCACGAACACGTAGTCGTAGTCGAGCTCGGTGTCGTAGGAGACCTTGAACTTCAGCGCGCCGGTGGTGTTGCCGGTCAGGTCGACCGTGCGCCGCAGCCGCTGCCAGCCCTCGTCACTGGACTTGGCGTAGGCGTACTTCGTGCCCTCGGGCGGGTCGTACGACGGCGGCCGGTCGAAGCCGATCGCGCGCGACGAGTTGAACTGCGGGAAGCCCGGCAGCACGCTCGCGGTCGTCACGAACGTCTGCGCCTGGGCCTGGTTGTCCGCCGAATCCCCGCCGTTGAGCGTGAACGCGGTCGAGCCGAACGGCCCGCCGGAGCCCTTGAACGGCAGCGTCGAGACCGCGTCGTCGGTCGCCGCGACGACGGCGATCCACGCGCCCAGGTAGTACTGGATGAAGTCGTTGGAGACGATCACGCAGTTCGTCTTCTGCCCGACCGGGTCATCCGCGTTGCCCTGGCCCGCGGTCTGGTTGGACTTGCACCACGGCGTCGTGGCCGACTGACCCTCGAGCGGGTTGTAGAGGAACTGGTCCCAGGCCCCTTGGAGCGCCGCCTGGCCGGTGATCAGCACCGAGCCGTGATCGTTGAGGTAGTCGCGGACGGCGATCACCTCGTCGTCGGCGAGCTTGGAGTTGCCGGTGCCGCCGGGCTGCGAGGACGACCGCACGTAGAGGTCGTCGCCGGTGTACCAGATGACGGCCTTGTAGTGCGAGAGAACGCCCATCGGGCTCGGGGCCGTGCGGCCCCGCGCATCGACGTCGTAGACG
The DNA here is from genome assembly GCA_027587225.1 of Solirubrobacter taibaiensis. Taxonomy (GTDB): domain Bacteria; phylum Actinomycetota; class Thermoleophilia; order Solirubrobacterales; family Solirubrobacteraceae; genus Solirubrobacter; species Solirubrobacter taibaiensis. The sequence continues at coordinate 74,834 of JAPDDQ010000008.1, read as the reverse complement.
TCGTAGGAGATGCCCGCGTCCGCGAGCGCGGTCGTGTAGTAGCTCAGGTACTCCGGGCCGGGACGCGGAGGCAGGCCGAACAGGTTGGAGTTGCCGCTGTAGTCCTCGGCACCCATGACCAGCACGTCACCGGACTTGTCGACCTCCGACGTGAAGGTGAACGCCGCCGACTTCTTGGCCCCCGCGGTGAACCACACCTCGACCGAGTCGCCCTTCTTGAACCCGGTGATGTTGGCCCGCAGCTTGTGGTAGTAGACGCCCGGCGGGTCGTAGCGCTCGCCGCCCTTGTACTCCTCGGTGAGCACGAACTTCTCCGCGCCGCCGTTCACGCGCCAGTGCGCCTGCACCGGGCCGAGGTCGCGGTTCGCGTTGACCTCGACGAGCTGCGGGTCGCCGTAGCCCCACTTAAACGTGGTCGGCACGAAGTCCGGAGCGACGTTGCCGAGGTAGGACTTGGGCCGGCCCGGGTTGGTCGCCGAGCGCGCGAGGTCCAGCGCGAACTGCACGTTGCGGTTGAACTCCGCCTGCACGTCGGCCTCGGAGTCCTGGTAGACGAAGCCGCCGGGCAGGAACGAGTTGGGCCCGTCGACCGTGCCGCCGACCGCCGGGCCGCTGCCGCCGGTGAGCTCGACCGTGTACGCGAGCGAGCCGTAGTGGTTGTACGCGTGGCCGGTGACGTCGCCGTTGGTCGTGTAGAGCTCGCCCGAGACGTCCGGGTCCGAGTCCACGACCGCCGGGTGGTCGTCGTCGTAGCCCGCGAGCGCCTGCGTGGCGGGCGTGTCCTGGCTGTAGGTCTCGACCTGCCAGCCCTCCGGGTACAGCGTCAGCGGCCCGTAGGTGTGGTAGTCGAGCAGGAACTTCGGCTTGAGCTTGGCGAACATCGCGTCGAGCGCGCTCACCTCGGGCTCGGACTGCGCCGAGGGGCCGCGGTAGGTGTCGCTGCCGAAGTCGTCGGACGCGCCCTCCTGGTCGTAGCGCCACTTCTCGGCCCAGTTGCGGTTGGTGTCGACGCCGTCGTTGCCGGTGAGGACGTTGTCGTTGTCGTTGTCGCGCAGGTTGCGCCGCCACAGGCGGGTGTTCTTGGACTGGAACGTCCAGTCGTAACCGTCGACGTTGACCACCGGCACGAACCACATCTCCGTGTCGCGCAGCAGCGCCGGGATGTCGGTCGAGCTGTTGTTGCGGTTGGCCAGCACGTAGCCGAACAGGCGCCGTTCGGTCTCGGTCGCGAGCCACTCACGCGCGTGCTGCGTGGACTCGTACCAGACGACGGGCTTGGCGCCGTCGGCCAGCGTGCCCGCGTTGGCGGAGACCTTGTAGGCGACCAGGTCCTGCCCGTAGCGCGACTGGCCGTAGACGACCTTCTTGACGATGTCCGGGTTCGCCGCCCGCTGGTTCTCGTACCAGGTCTGCAGGTTGATCGGCTTGCCCGCGCTGTCCACGGCGCCCGAGCAGGTGCCGGGGCACGGCGCCGGCTGCAGATGCCACGGCCGGTAGACGTCCCAGCCGTACGTCGGGTTAGTGGCGAACGGGTCCGGCGGCGCGGCCTGGGACGTCTTCGCCTCCCCGTAGGGCGCGGTGACCGTGAAGCCCTTCGCGCGCAGGTCCTCAGCCTGCGCGGGGGTGGCGACGATGCCCTGGCCGGCTTTGCTCCCGCCCTCGGTCAGGTCGTACCCGAGGTGCGACAGCTGCTCCACGTCGCCCTTGACCACGTATTGGTTGAGCGGCTCGAGCGATTTCCGCGGCGCGGCTGACGCCGGCCCGGCGGATAGTCCGCACGCAACCACTAACGCCGCCGCCGCGGCGCTCAGACCCTTAGTCCTCATTGCACTCCCTCTCTACTACTGGCGGAGAGGGAATCTATAGACGCCGGATGAGAATGACCAAAAAGTAAGCGTTTGCGGGGTGATCGCCGTTCAGGGACGGCGTTCGACGCGCGCGACGACGTCGTCGATCAGGTCGCTGACGCGCTTGACGGCCGGGTGCTTGAGCCCGTCGGACACGCGGTCGGCGACCTCGTCGCGGATGTCGCCGAGGATGCGGCCGATGCTGTCCTCGGTCGTGACCGGGGCTGGTTCGTTGTCGTCGCCGTCGCGGACCGCGTCGCGCGCGGCCTGGCGGGCCCGCTCACGCGCGGCCTGCGCCTCACGCAGCTCCCGCTCGAGCGTGGCCATCCGCTCCCGGACGGACTCGGCGGCGCCCGCCGCGGCCTGTGACGCGGTCCGCGACATCCGGGGGCGGTTGCGCACCGCCTCGTAGGCCTCTTGGACCTCCGCGAAGCGCCGCGCCGACTCCTCCGAGCCGCCGTTGCGATCGGGGTGGTGGAGCTTGACCAGGCGGCGGTAGGCGTCGTGCAGTTCCTCGGCCGACGCGTTCGGCGAGACCTCGAGGACTCGGTAAGGGTCGCGGGGCATCGCCCTTCAACCTAGTAGTCCGCGGGCTCAGCCGACCACTTGTGCACAAGTGCGTCGAGGTCGGTGTTGCGCATGACCGCATCTGGCCACAGCGTCTCCAGGTACTCGAACTCCGCGTCGTGGCCCTGCCCGGGCGTGACGCTGTGGATGACCTCGTGCCACAGCAGGAAGCCGAGCAGCTCCTCCGACACGATCGACTCGTCCGTCCGCAACAGCACGTTGATCGTGATGTGGTGCTCACTCGGCGTGTCGCCGAGTCGCCACAGCCCGAGGTAGGAGCGCGTGACCCGGCTCGACCACCGCACGTGCGGACGCACGAGCCGGTGCTTGCGCGTCTCCGGCAGCAGCGCCTTCGCCCGCGCCATTACGAGGTCGAGCGTCGGCTCGAGCCGACGCTCGGGGCGCCGCGGGAGTGGGGGGCGGCCGGCAACGGCCGGCAGCGACGCCTCGGGCGTGCGCGGCTGGGCGAGTTGGTGCTGCCACTGGTCGACGGCCTCGGCGAAGTGCCGCAGCGTGGGGTAGACGAGCTGCGTCAGCGGATCCACATAGCCGGCGGCGATCAGCGCCTGGCGCTCGGCGAAGGTCCGGGGCGTGTCGTCGGACAGCGTACGGGCGAGTTCGATCGGCGCGAGGCTGCGCGCCACGGGATGGAACGCGGGTGGAGCGCCGTGCTCGGCCACGTGCCGCTGCAGGCGCTCGAGATGCTCGCCGGCGACGGGAGGTGGGGGTGCATCGTCGGGCCAGTGAAACGGCCCGCCGCGCTCCAGGTGCTCGCGCAGCAGGTCGTGCTGGTGATCGAAGACCGGCACGGTGGCGTCGTCGAGTTCGTAGGCCCCGACGATCTGGCGCTGCTCGAGCGCGATCTGCACGTCCGGCGGGCGCTCCCGCTCGGGCGCGACGGCGGTCGCCGCGCGCAGCACCGCCGCGACCGCGGCCGCCACGTCCGGCGGGCCGGAGGGCGCGGGCGCGACATCGCCACCTTCCCAGAGACCGGTCGGCGACAGCACGGCGGTGAAGTCGTCCCAGTCGTCCTGGAGATAGACGACGTTCGCCGTTGCCTCGCCGCCTGCCGCGACACCGCGCAGGACCCGGCCGACCATCTGCGAGAGCACGTTGGGGCTGGTCGTGGCGCGGGCGATCAGCGCGGTCCGCGCCTCCGGGAGATCGACGCCTTCGAGCAGCATCCCGACCGAGATCAGCACGGCGTGCGCGTGCTCCTTGAACCACGGTCGCAGACCCGACAGCGTGGCCTCGCTCTGCGAGTGCAGCGCGCGGGCGTCGACCCCGGCGGCCTTGAACTGCGCGGTGAGCGCGTCCGCGTTCTCGATCGTCGTCGTGAACAGCAGCGTCCGGCCCCACGCATCGGCGCGCTGCTGATACGCGCGCAGCACGACCGCATTGCGCTCGCCGGTCTCCAGCTTGCGCAGGACCGTCATCGGGAGGTCGCCGACGCGCGCGGCCTGCTCGCGTTCGTCCGCCGTCACCGGGATCCGCAGGTGGGTGCGGACGGGCGTGACGGTGTAGGCGGCCAGGACACCCTCGGCGATCAACTCCTCGCGCGTGCGGGCGATCACGCCCTGGGGGAACGCGGCGTCGATCCGGTCCTGACGTTCACCCTGCCCCCACGGCGTGGCGGTGAGCCCCACGACGTCGTGGATCTCCGTGTCGCCGACGAGGTCGAGCAGCGTCTGGTAGCTGCGAGAGGCGACATGGTGGGCTTCGTCGACGATCACGACCGTCGGCCCGGCGAGGAAGTTCGACACCTCGGTGCGGCGGCGGCTGCGCCGGTCGAGCTTGCGCGAGACCGTCTGGATCGTCGCGCAGGCGACGTCGGTGTGGCGGCGGTCGAGCAGGCTCGTCGGCTCGCGGTCACCGGCGAAGATCCGCAGCGTGCGCGCGAAGCCCTCCGGCAGCTGGTGGGCCGCCCGCTCGAAGCGGACGGCCGATTGGTCGAGCAGCGAGATCTGGTGCGCGAGCCACAACACCCGGAGCTGCGGATCGCGCTGGAGCTGCTGCAGGAGCCAGCCCACGGCGACGTCCGTCTTCCCGGCGCCGGTGGGGAGGACCACCAGGCCGCGCACCGGTCCGGCGCGCTTGAGCTCGTCGAGCCTCCGCTGGGCGTCCAGCGTGTGGCGGTACGGCGCATAGAGCGGGTCACCGCCGGCGCCGCGCAGCGCGAAGACGCCGCGACCCTCCTCTCCGGACTGCCCCTTCGGGATCAGCCAGGATGCGCGGTGCTCGCGGTGGAATGCGTCGCGCAGGTTCTCGAGGAAGTTCTTGGTCTTCTTGCGTGCCTGCAGGAAGCTGATCTGGCTCGCGGGCGTGCGGTACTCGTGGTCGGCGTATGCCTTGCCGAGGGCCGTCTGCGTGATGTTCGCCAGGCGCGCGAGGGTGTCTTCACGCGCCCCCGGCAGCCAGCGCTCGAGCAGCACCGGCGCCAGGCGGGGCATCGCCCGCTTCGGCAGCTGGGTGCCGAACACGCGACGGGCGACTTCGAGCAGGAGCGCGGGATCGTCGATGTCGGTGACCGCGGCGCGGCCGTCGGGCAGCGCCGCGATCAACTCCCGCAGGAGCTCCGGGTCTACGAGCTCCCACTCGAACGACGAACGCCAGCGCTTGCCCTCCGGGGCCTGCTGCGTCCGGTCTGAAGCCCGTATGTAGCCCTCGCGCGCGTCCACTGCTCCTGCAACCTAGCCGGGCGTCATTCGGCGAGCTTGATCCTGGCCACGACCTCGGAGTCGTTGGTGCCGGGGATGGTCTTGTTGGAGATCACCTTGCCGGTCGCGCCGAGGTACTTGCCGGAGCCGCCGATCAGCGTGCCGGGGAAGCCCTTGAAGATCAGCATCGAGCCGCCGATCGCGACGTGGGCGATGCAGTCGGGCTCCGGGGCGGTCGTGAACGTGCACACGACGTGCTCGGAGGCCGTGGCCTTCTTCGCGTGCTTCTTGAACGTGCCGGCGAAGTCGGAGGCGAGGATCTCGAGGCGGTCGCCGGCGGCGGCAGGATCGGGGCCAGGCGGGACCTCGGTGCCGTCAGCCTTGATCAGCGTGGCCTTGTCGACCTTGGAGTAGAAGCGCAGCGTCTCCGTCTTCGCGGAGGCCGACGCGGTGGGGGCGAGCACGAGGATCGCGAGCGCAGCGATGAGGGTGCGGTTGATCATGCTGCAGACGCTACGTTTGGCTCTAGCGCACCGCATCCGGGCCAGCCCCGGAATCCGGAGCGCGTGAGTTGAGGGCTAGCCCTTAAGGACGTGCGGGAGGCGGTTGCCGTTGGTAGTCGGCCCGCGTCGGCACCTCCCTGCGCTCGCCCTCGAACTCGCGCACGGTCATGGGTCGGCTGCGGGGCTCTTAAGTGCGCCGGGAGGTACCGCCGCGTGCCGCCCAGGAAGCTGGGCTGGCCAACGCAGCGCCCTCTCCTTGGGTGCCTGTTCTGAGGCAGGCATGGTCGGCTTGCCGTGGCCTTTCGCCTCCTTGGCTTCCCAGAGATCAAGTCAGCCCTCCCGCTTGATCGCCGCGGCGCCCCTCGTGGAGCGTGGCCCTCGGGCGGGCTTCCCTGACATCTCTGGCCCTTCGGTGCTCTCGGGCGCGAGACCGAGTGGCATAGACCCAACCGGGACCTTTCGCCAGCCCGCAGTCGCAGCTCATCTTGCCTTCAAAGCGGCAACGAACGCGGCCGTACGAGGTCGAGCGGCGGTCGTCGGAGCTCCGCCGTCGCCCGGCCAGAAGGCCCGCTGGCGCGGGCCCTCTGGGCAACGGCTGCAACCAACGTCTCTAGTCGTCGCCGTGGTCGCGGTGGTTCGAGTGGCCGTCTGGAACGACCTTGAGGATGATCGTGATGAAGACACCGCGGAACTCCGGGGTCACCACTTCGAGCGTGACGGTGTGGCGGCCGGGCCGTAGCGAGTGGACCACGACGCCCCATCCGTGCGCGGTGAAGGTCAGGGGGGTTCCCGCAGGTACGCCGAAGTCGTTGTCGGCGGGCAACGCGATCGTTCGTTGTGGCGAGAAGAGCTCGAACCGTGGCCTGACGATGTTGATGGGGTCGCCGTTGTCGACCGTGACGTTGAGCTCCTTCAAGAACTCTTGGCTGACGGCCCGGGCGCACGCGAGTTGCTCTCGTTCGGTCTTGAACCCCTCCCCGAGGTCGCTGCAGAAGGAGCCGAAGTTGACGAACAGTCGCGAGCGTGGCGTGGCCGTGCACCTCGCGATTCCGTCGTCCCCGCCGTGTCCCTGCAGCACGCCGGGCGCGAGGGTCGTGCAGGTTCCCTGGAAGGCCGCGTTGCTGCCGCTGAGCCCCCGTGCCCATGCCTCGGCCTGCAATTCGCCGCCGGTGAGTCCGCCGCCGCGCGCGGGCGAGATCGCGGCGCGTGCGTGGTCGTTGGGCGGGTGAGCGGGGGTGGCGGGCGCCGCGCACAGCGCGAGCGCCAGGGCCAGTAGAACGGTACGACGTAGATGCCTCATGGCACCCTCCTTTTGAATTGGATCAGCGGGTGGGGCGAGCGCCGGCGCGGGAGCTTGCCCAGGCGCTGCCGACGGCAAGCAGGACCATCGCGGCGGCGGCAGCGGCCCCGATGCCGGCCGAGCCCCAGTCGAAGCCGCGGTCGATGGTGCGGATTACGGTCGGGGCCCGCGCCTCGGTTTGAGACGGGCCCGCCGCGGGCGTGGTGGGCCGTGTTGTGGCGGGAATGGCTTCGACCGGGCGCGCGCCCGCAGCAGGTGTGGCGAGGGCGGTGACGGCGAGGGCGCCGGCAACGGCGGCCTTGAGACGGCGGGGCGGCATGATGGACCTCGGCTGACGTGCGGGACGCCCGGGAGGCTGCAGCGGCCCGGTCGATCGGCGGTCGATTCCAGGTCAGTGGCCGGTCGATTCGCGGTGGCGCCGCGGGAGTAGGCTCGCCCTGTCACCCCTCCGCTGTTCATGCGGCATGGACATCCGCCTTCTTGGACCGATCGAGACCAGTCTCGACAGCGGGCCCGCCGCGCTCGGGCCCAGGCAGCAGCGTGCCGTGCTGGCGATGCTCGCGTTGCAGCTCAATCGCACGGTGTCGACCGATCGGCTGATCGAGGGGTTGTGGGGTGATCGGGCGCCGCCGAGCGCTCCGAAGCTCGTGCAGCTGTACGTGTCGCAGCTACGCAAGCTGCTCGGCGCGGAGGCCGAGATCGTCACCCGCGGCCGCGGCTATGAGCTGCGCCTGGCCGCCGATCGTGTCGATGCCGCCCGGTTTGAACGTCTGGTCGCGGAGGCCGCCGCGGCCAACGGACCGGGCGCGCGGCTGGCGCGTGAGGCGCTCGCGTTGTGGCGCGGGCCGGCGCTGGCTGACGTCGCCGATGAGCCGTTCGCGGGCGCGGAGATCCGTCGGCTGGACGAGCTGCGGCTGCGCGCGACCGAGCTCGCGATCCAGGGCGAGCTGGCCGCGGGCCGGCATCGCGAGCTGATCGGCGAGCTCGAGGCGCTGGTGGCCGCGCATCCGCTGGTCGAGCGGCTACACGGGCAGCGCATGCTGGCGCTGTATCGCTCCGGCCGCCAGGCCGAGGCGCTGGCGGCCTACAGGGACGCTCGCCGCGTCTTGGTCGACGAGATCGGCGTCGAGCCCGATCGCGAGCTGCGGCGCCTGCATGACGCGATCCTGCGCCAGGACGCCGCCGCGCTGGATCTGCCCGCCGCCGAAGCGCCGCCTGCCGCGATGTCGTCTCCGTTGGCGGCCGATCGGCACGCGCCGCCGGTCGCTGCACGGACGCGTCGGCGCGTACTGGTCGCCGTGGCGACGCTGATGCTCGCCACCGGACTCGCGGTCTTCGCCGTCAGCCGCTGGAGCGCGAGCGAGCGGCGAGCCGTGATCAAGGAGAATGCGGTCGGCGTGATCGATCCCAAGACGGCGCGGATCACGGCGCACTACGCGGTCGGGCGCGCCCCGAGCGCCCTCGCCATCGGCGGCGGGTCGGTGTGGGTCGCCAACGCGGGCGACGGCACCGTCTCGCGGATCGAGCCCGGGCGCGACCAGATCGTGATCCCCATCGGCGAGCGCCCGGCGGACCTTGCCTTCGCGGCCGGCTCGCTGTGGGTCAGCGATCGCGGCGGCACGGTGTCGCAGATCAGCCCGGCGATGAACCGTGTCGTGCGCAAGATCGCCGCGGGCAACGCCCCGCGTAGCATCGTCGCCGGGTTCGGTTCGCTGTGGGTGGCCTCCGAGGCCGACCGCACGGTGGCCCGGATCGACCTCACGCGCGGACGGGTGACGCAGCGGATCGAGCTCGGCGCCAGCCCCACGGCGCTCGCCGCCGGCGCCGACGCGGTGTGGGTCACGAGCGAGGAGGGCGCGACCGTGTTTCGGATCGAGCCGCGCTCGGGCGACGTGGTGGGGACGATCGCCGTCGGCAACGGCCCCGTCGACGTCGCCGTCGCGGACGGGGCGGCGTGGATCGCGAACCGCCAAGACGCCACCGTCTCGCGCGTCGACCCGGCGGCCGACGCGGTCACCGACATCGTCAAAGTGCCACGCGATCCGAGCGCGATCGCGGCCAGCGAAGGCGCAGTGTGGGTAGCGAACGCGACCGAAGGGACCGTCTCGCGAATCGACCCCGTAACGCGGCGAACGGCCGAGACGATCGCGGTCAGGAGCAGCCCGAGCGCGATCGCCGTCGTAGACGGCAAGGTCTGGATGGCGGCGCTCGCCGCGCCGGCGACCCATCGCGGCGGAACCCTGCGGGTGCAGGCCGACCCGTTCGAGTACAACCGCCTCGAGCCGCCAGCCGACCTCACCGCCGAATCACTGCTCTCGCTCGCCTACGACGGCCTCGTCGCCTACCGGCGCGGCGGCGGCGCGATGTTCGGACCGCTCGTCGGCGCGCTCGCCACCGACGTCCCGCGCCCGAGCGCCGACGGGCGCACCTACATCTTCAGGCTGCGACCGAAGCTGCGCTACTCCGATGGCTCGCCCGTCCGCCCGGAGGACTTCCGCGCCTCACTCGAGGCACTGTTCCGCCGCGATCCTGGGCTCGGGTCGTCCTTGCAGGGGATCGTCGGCGGGCAGCGGTGCGCGAGACGGCCCGCGAGCTGCGACCTCTCCGCGGGGATCGTGACCGACGCGCGCCTGCGGACGATCACCGTCCACCTGACGCGACCCGACGGCGAGTTCCTCCACACACTGGCCTACTCGATCGCCTTCCTCACGCCCGCCGCTCGGCCCTTCGGCAACACCCCGCCGCCCGGAACCGGGCCCTACCGGATCGTCAGCTATCACCGAAAGCGCGGCGCACGACTGATCCGCAACCCACACTTCCGCGCCTGGTCGCCGGGCGCGCGCCCCGACGGTTTCGCCGACCAGATCGTCGTCCGGGTCAACCCTGACCGCGAGGCCCAGATCGCCGCGGTACTGCGCGGAGAAGCCGACGTCGTGCACGTCGTCGGACCATTTGGCGGTGGTCTGCCGCTCAGCCTGACCGCGCTTGCGACCGGCAACGCGGGACAGCTCTACACCAACGCCATCCCCGAAATGGACTACGTGTTTCTCAACGTGCGCACGCCCCCGTTCGACGACCCGCGGGTCCGACGCGCGCTCAACTACGCCGTCGACCGGCGCGAAATCACCAGGCTCGCCGGCGGTCCCGACCTCGCCCAACCCACCTGCCAGCTCCTGCCGCCCGGGTTCCCGAACTACAAGCCGTCGTGTCCCTACACGCTGAACCCGAGCCCCGGCGGCGGCTGGAGCGCGCCCGACATCGAACGGGCACGCCGCCTGATCGAGCAATCCGGAACCAAGGGCACGAAGGTCACGGTCTGGATCAACAAGGAGAAGCGCGCCATGGCCCGCTACTTCGTCTCGCTCCTGCGCGAACTCGGCTACCCCAACTCACTGCGCGTCTTCCCCGACTACCCGACGTACCGCAACGCGATCGCCCGCTCGCGCGCACCGGCGCAGATCGGCATCGACGGCTGGATCGCCGACGCCGCGACTCCGTCGAACTTCACACCACCGTTCCGATGCGCGGCGATCGCCCCCCGGTCGGTCTACAACCAAAACCTGGCCCGATACTGCGACCGCCGCCTCGAATCGCGGATCGACGCGGCGCTGGCCGCCCACGGCCCGCACGCCGACGCGCTCTGGAGGAACGTCTACCGCGACATCCAGACCGCCGCACCCACCGTCCCGCTCGTCAACCGCCGCACCATCACCTTGGTTTCAAAGCGCGTCGGCAACTACCAGCACCACCCCGTCTGGACGACACTCCTCGAGCAGCTCTGGGTCCGCTGACGCGCTCCGCGGTCGGCCCACCACACCCTCCCCAGCCGCCCGGATGGATGCACCAGCGGGCTTCTCCGTTCGCCTGAACGGAGCGGCGACGTGTCCGCCCAGCATCTCAGTCGCCAAAGGGACGGAACCGTCGACAAACGCCACTTTGCTTTTGCTGGGAGCGCTACGCGTGGAGGCCCGCCAAGCGGACCTGCTGACCGCCGTCTACCAGGTGGTAGCGACCAACCACACGAGCAACGCGATGGCCGCCGCCGCGGCGAGGACGTAGAGCCCAACCACGATGACTCGCCATGGCTGCCGTTCCGGTACCCGGCCGATCACGGCGTCAAGGACGAAGGAGAACGCGTCGGCAAGCACGCTCCTTGGTCGTTAGCGCCGGCGTTGATTCGTAAACGCCAGGCACCTAGAAGAGGTGCCAGATCGTCGAGAAGCGACACTCTGTGGATTGCTTCGTGTCGGCGCGACCGACAGCGTGCCAATGCGGCCGATCAACTGCTGGGCGCGCGCGGGACCGGACTACGCTTGACGAATGCACTCCAGTTGGACGGTGCTGTTCGTCGCCGTGGCGTTGTTCCTCACTGCACTGCCGCAGGCGCCGGCGCGCCACGTGGAGAGCGCCTACCAGGAGTGGTTGCAGGCTCAGGCGTCCGGTGACGTGCAACGGATCTGCGAGCAGGAATCGCTGTCGGTCGACGGTAGCGCGGCGCTGCGAGCGCGCTACCTCGATGACTGCGTAGAGGATTGGCGCGGCGAGATCACCGGAGAGCGAATCGTGTTCTGGCAACGGGCAGCGCAACTCAAGGTCGTCACAATCCGTGTAGACGACGACTACGCCAGCGCCTCGTTGCGTTCGGGGACGTGCACGCTACAGGCCTGGGATGCCGGGTTTGAGCGACTCGAGGATGGCCGGTGGGTCTACGAACAGGCGTACGACCCGTGGCAGGGAGACAGGTCCACTTGCCGAGAACGCCAAGGGATCCCTGTCCCGGGAGATCCGGGCGTGGTGTGGCCGCCGGTCCGTTGAATTAGCTCGCCCGTTGGGCCGGCGCAATAGCGAATCCATCGACAAACGCTCCTTCTAGACGGGCGCTGCGAAACGCGGTGCTCAGTCGTTTCGCCCATCTTTGTTCCGGCTTCTGTCCCGCTACAAGCCGTCGGCTGCGACCAGTGCCTCCTTCGTGCGCTGGCGTGCTTGCTCGAGGTCCTCGGCGAAGCGCTGCAACCCCGGGATCGATTCTCCGACGAACGGCGACATATGCATCAGCGGATTCCGGAGCCGCTCGTACAGGCCATCGAACTCCGCTTGGATTGTCTTGTCGTCACCGCCGGCAAACACGCGGAGTTTGGCCAGGATGATGCCTTTCTGCCTGAACGTGGTCGCGTCTAGGAGCGCGACATTGAGATGCTGCTCGCGCAGCTGGCGATGATGGCCCCGCACCTGGCCCGCTCCGCCCTCACCCAGTGCCTGGATCGCTGCCTCGTCGCTGTTGCGCGTGACGGTCCGAATAGCAACGCTCATGGCCGTTTCCAGCCGCGCCATGGTGGCGTACGCAAGCACGCGCACCGGCGCCTTGTTCAAGTCGGAGACAGTCACGATGCCGTCGATCCGACCGTCTGTAACGACGAGCTGGTAGTACGGCGGGGACAGGAGGTCCTGGAGCAAGCGCTCGATCGTTTGTCGGCTCTCCACGACGATTCGATCGTCGAGCCTCCGCATTGAATGACTAACCGCCGAGACGTCTAGCCTCGGACGCTCGACGGAGGGAAGCTCGCCGTTGATGTTCTCCAGGACCCCAACGATGGCGCCGTCGGCGCCCCGCACCGGCAGGTTGTTGAGCGTCTTGCCGTTGGCGAGGCGCTCCGCGGCTGCGGGCTTCGCGTCTCGTGCGATCGTCACCAGCGGTCGGTGGGCGATATGGCGTACTTGAAGCGCTGCTTCAAGCTCGACGAGCGTCTCGGCGTATTCGTCCTTCACGCCCGCAGCCTAAGAGGATCGGGCGAGACGCGCACTCAACGACGGAACACGGTCGTCGGGAGTGCGTATCGCAATCTCAGGATGCGCCAATTCGTCGAAAAGCGCTATTCGTGTTCGCCCGAAGCGGTAGGTGCGGCTTCGTCGTCGACGCGTACCGACGAGAGCGAGTGTCAGGTCAGGCCTCAGGACCCTCGACCGGCCGGTGACGTTGCGCGAGTTGGAGAGCAACGTGGTCGCCGAGGGGCCGGTCGGGCGTCTTACGCCATCCCTGCCGCGGATCGCGCGACGGCAGCAGCTCCATCTTGAGGTGGTCACCGTCGACCACGTTCGCCGGGACTGCCCCGGGCGCAAGCCCTTGGGCGGCGCGGCGCCGATCGGCACGGGCACGCATCCGCTTGCGCCGCGGAATCCACTTGCGTGACGCGTGCGGGCTCTCCCCGTACGCGTCACGGTGATCGCGCTCGTAGCTGAGCCGCTTCTTCTCTTGCGGGCTGCGTCGCTTCACCACCCAATCATGCCCAACCCAGTGCAGGACGACGCCGGGACGAGTCTCAGCGCCGGCGGCGAACTCCAGTCGGCGGAAGAATCCGCCTGCGGAACGCGTCGCGAGATGCACGAGCTTGTCGGAGAACACCGCATCACGCGGGTCCCGCATGGCTCGGAGCTGCGAGCCTGATTACGCTCGGATCATGGACATTGCTGAACGGGCTCGCGAACTGCTCGGCCGGCCGGGGCCGGACTCGTCGAAGCTGCTGTGGCAACTCGCTCGGGACGCCGCGGCAAACGGCATGACGCAAGATCAGCTCGAAGCCGTGTTCCTGGAGCTCCGCGACGGAGTACGCGAAGAGGAAGAAGACCGGCTGTTCGACATCCTTGACTGCATCGTCGGCTGGTGTCGGCCCGAAGCGCGGATCTTCCTGTAGAGGCGCGAGATCGTCGAATAGAGCTACTTCTTGCCTCGCTCGAGACGGAGTCGCATCCAGGGACGGTGCGATGCTTCGCGCGTGCTGCCGCTCGCGATCAAGTCGAACAACGCCGGGGACCGACTCGTCATCGAGCCGGACCGACCCGACTACTGGACGGCGACGCTGCAGTGCTCAGAACTCCACGCTCGTCGCCGCTTCTACGAGCTACGCATCGATTCGCTTCCGCTCTTTCTAGATGGGCTAGCCAGCAACTGGCGCGGCTGGGAGGGCGAGCGCAACTGGAAGTCGCTTGAGAGCGATGTCGAGATTACAGCGACGCACAACGGCCGCGGAAACATCGCCCTCGTCGTGACCTTGCGCAACGACGTTGTCGATTCGGACGTGACCAGCGGCTGGACAGTCCGCGCACTCTTGACCCTCGACGCCGGAACCGCTCTTGATCAGCTCGCCCGCGAGGCGACTCTGCACCTGCGATAGCCCACCGCGGATTCGCTACCGCCCGAGCCTGACGGTGGCGGCGTGGGGACCGTCAACGCTAGGTCGCAAAGGCGCGAGTTCGTCGAGAAACGCCAGTTCGTCGATGCAGGTTCGAACGGGCGTGGTTCGCGACGCGTGCAGCGCCGCGCTCGGGCAAGCGACCTTGCTCGGCCGGTCACAAATCACGCGCCCAGACGAACTAAAGAGCAGACCCCGATCGTCGAGGAGGATGCATGACCAGATCCGTGTCGCTCGTGACTGTGGCGTTCGCGCTCCTGGCCACCGCGCCTGCCGCCCACGCTCAGACGCCGAGCACGCTCAGCGCCACAGGCCTCGCGCAGGCCGACGTCAAACCTGAGAACCGCAACAGCGAAACGTCTATCCGCGCCGCCGTGAAGGCCGCCCGCGGTCAGGCGCTCCCGCTGGCGATCGCCGACGGCAAACGGCGCGCACAGGAACTCGCCACCGCGGCAGGCGTGACGCTCGGCGCACTCGTCGCCCTCAGCGACAGCGGCGGCCAGAACGGCTACTACTACGGCCCGTACGTCAACGGCACCTTCGGCTACGACAAGTACTGCGGGCAAGTGCCCAACACCAAAACCGTCACGCGCAACGGACGCCGGGTGCGGGTGCGCGTAAAGGGCACGCACCGGGTGTGCCGCGTGCCACGCGAGGTCTTCGCCACGACAACCGTGACGTTCGCGATCAGCTGAACACTCACGCGCAACGACAACTGGCGGGCGTCGCCTGTAGCTTCCAGCCGGGCCCGCCCCTCGCAGGAGAGGCGGGTGGGCCCGCCCGGGCCTGGCTGCGGAAGCGTTGCCCCGGGAGCGTTACGCGACCGCGACGGCGTAGCCCTCGCCCTTGGCGATTCGCTCGGCGAGCGATTTGACCGCATCGAGGGTGCGCTGCTCGGACTCGAGGTTCTCGCGCATCAGTGTCGCGACCTCGGCGGCGCCGCGCGCCTCGGCATTGGTGACGAGGATCTCGTAGACGGCGATCTCGTGGTGCTCGGTCTCGATCGCGCCCGACAGGATGCCCGCGTCAACGATCGAGTTATCGATCTTCTTCAGCGTCGCCTTGCCCTCCTTGGCGATGCCCTGCATCGCCGGACACGGGCTGTCGTCGACCTCTTCGCCCAAGAGCTCGAACGACCGCTCGATGTTGGCGATGTGCTGGCGAGTTTCCTGCTCGTGCTGGGCGAGCAGGGTGCGGATTTCGTCGCGGTTGGTCTCCTTCTGCATGTCCTGCAACGAATCGAGGACGGTGTTCTCCATGCTCAGCGCGGCGCCGAGCTTCCACGAAAAGATCTCTTCGGGGCTATTGAGCTTCTCGAACATCTGGGTTCCTCTCGTTGTGGATACGCTCGCCCTACCCCTGCGCCGACTTCAAGAGCGATCGACGTCCGGCTTGCGACCACCGCGGACAGTGCCGGGGTCGGCGGAAGCCGGCGAAGAGGCGCGCCGCTGCCGGCTAGGCCGAGGGAACCACCTAGGACCGACCTCCATCCGACGCCGCCGGCTTCGTCGTCACCCCGGCGCGAATCAGGCCTGCCGCCGAGACCAGAGGGCGTGAGGCGACGTCCGGGCGTTGCCTGGCGGCCAGCAAGAGGCGGTGATTCCCCGCCTGGTGCGCGATCAGATTCTCAGCCCGGCCTGCAGATCTCACGCTCGCGTGCGCGGCGTCGGCCGCACTCCTGCCACGCGCGCGCAGATCGGGCGTCGGCTACAGGGCTTCCCGCCGCTCGGGCCCCTACCAGCTTGGTCCCGGTGAGGCTGTTTACGTCGAAAAGCACCGCTTCGCTCCCGGATCGGTCGTCGAAGTTGGTCGCGGCGACCTCCAGGAAAGCCACGAGGGCCGCTCGCCCGCGGGATGTGCCACGCGAGAGCTCTTCCTCAAAGCGCTCCTCAAACTGCCGAGTCCAGTCCTCGGTCTGAATATGTTCCGGTTGATCTGCCATCACAACTCAAACAGCGCGAACACAAGGAGCGCGGCGCCGATTACGGGCGCTGCCACGCCTCTTGATGGTTGCGTCGAAAGGTTCCCTTCCCCCTGACGAGTGACCAACGATGCCCTCAGCTACGGCCGGCAAGGGTGGTCTGAGCCGAGCGCCATTCTCGACCGCGACGAGGGGGAGCCAGCCGCCCGGAGACTCTCGTGCCCGGCCACGGCGAGTTCGAACCTCTGCCGACTCTCGGGCTAAGTGTCGCTCCTCAGCCCGACAACGAAGAAGACCGCATCGACGACCAACGCGATCAGCGCCGAAGCGACCAGCAGCATGACGATGGTCCCGTCGACCTCCATCAAGCTTGCACCCACGGCGGCGAGCACGAGGACAGTCGACAGCCACAAGACCACCCGTTCCGCGCGTCCTCGGCGCTTCATCGAACGCTCTCCTCATTGATCACACGAGCATCTTGACCGGACTGGCGCGACTTGCGCAATCGGTCACGTGTCGAGCGCTCACGGCGAGTCGGCGGGCAGGCGAGATCGTCGAATAGAGCTACTTTCGCTTCTGCCTCAACTCAGCAGTCGGTCCGCGTAGTCTCGCGGCCATGCCGTTGACCGAGCAGCAGGCCTTCGCCGCGATGTTCCGTTTCCTCTCTGACTACTGGGAGCGCAACGGGCGGCCCGACGAAATCGGGAACCTCCTCGGCTCACTGAATCCGGATCTCACTCGCGACAGTGGACCGGCCGACCCGGCCATGTGGAGCGACTGGCTCACCGCGGTTCGCGCGGTTCAGGATGTGCCCTCTGTGTAGCGAGAGCGCCACTACCCGCTATCGCTTTCGCCTGCAGGCAGCAGCGGCCGACTCCCAGTGAAGGCGCCCGCAAAGCGACGAAAGCGTCCAAAAACGCCACTTCGTGACGTCGCCGCCGCGCGCCCCAGTCGCGGCTACGAGCGTGCGCTACCCGAGACGGAGCTCGATGGTCTCGTGCCAGGCGACTCTCGCCCAGGCACGCTGGAAGCCGCGCTCGCTGCGCGGGTTTTCCATCAACGAGCATCGGCTCGCGACTCGCACGATCGAGACGGCCTCGGGTTGCAATGAGAGGTTGGCCTTCACCGGCAACACCCAGCCTTCGGCACGAGGGAGCCCGAGCGTCCAAAGAACGCCGACGAGGTGAAGGGCGTCTGCCCAGTCACAAGTCACGTTGCGCGCGGCCAGCCCGTCCAAACTCGCAGCCAACGCTCGGTCGCTGAGCCCGTCCCTCACGATGCCTTCGAGCAGAACCCTGACGTCGGCAAGCGCCTTCTCACGCACCTCGATGCGCGGGTGTTCCCGGGTGTTGATGCAGTTCCGAACTGCGACTGACAGCGCACCCGCCGAATCCATCGCCTGACGGTACTAGCGCTGCCGCGATAGCGAAATCGTCGGTGCGGTGCGGGTGGCCGCGTCGGGATGCAGCTCGTACCGTGGTCAGTGCGATGGATCGCACGCGGGCATCAGACACGGAGCGTGAGCGCGTAGTTCGCTTGCTCGGCGAAGCGGCGGCCGACGGGCGGCTGACCGTGGACGAACTGGAACGACGCTCCGAGGCCGCCTATGCGGCGACGACCCGCGGAGAACTCGCCACGCTCGTCGACGATCTCCCGGTCGAAGCGATCCCGCCTCCACCCCCGCCGAACTATCCGCCACAGGTCCATACGCCACCAGCCTACGGTCCGTCGCCGCCTCCGCCCGGGGCGATTCGGTGGTCGCGCCCGCAACCATCGCTTGGTTGCCGGCCGTCCATGGCAGGTGACCTGCCGTTCTCGATCCAATGGCGGGGGCCGGCGAACCCGCGTCACGCGGGAGCGCAGATCATGGAGCACATCGTCCCGATGTTTCGTCAAGGCGGTTACGAGATCGCAGAGCGCAAGCCCGACCAACTGGTGCTCCGGCGCAGGATGTCCGAGTTCGCCGAGTTCCTGATGCGCAACAAGCTGCTCACGCCGACCCAGGTCACGATCGCGATGACCGATCGCGGTGACCACAGCCTCACCGAGGTGTACGGCGTGGCTCCGCAACCGATCCGCGCGGCGCTCGCCAGGCTGTCGATGTGACGGCTGTCGCTGGCAGACGGTGCCAACTGGAAGCACGCTTTCGTCGAAAGGGATCCTTCGTCGCACAGGTCCCTGCCGCGGACAATCGTCGCCCGCGCTTAGACGTGCGTCGCGTGAGCGCGCCTCGGTGCTCGGCTCGCGGCGATGGCGAGCGCAAGAGAACTCGCGAAGGCGAGGAATGCGCCCCACGCCAATTCCGCCATCCAGCCGAACTGCAGCATCGTTCCCGGCGCTTCGTAGATCATGAGCGCCGCCATCAGGCACGCAAGCGCCGCGCACGTCACCGCCAGCACTGGCCGGCGAGCGAGCAACCCGATCGCTGCGAGTCCCGCGAGCCCGAGCAAGTACGTCCCGCCGTAGAACGCTTCCTCAAACGCGCCGTGATGCTCGATCGCGTTCGTGTGAGTGGTCACTGTGACCCACGGCGCAAAGCACGAAAGTACGAGGAAAGCCAGGGCGATCCACGCGATGCCGTAGCGAAGCATTCAGTCAGTATTGCTGCTCGGTCGCGGGTCGTCCCGAAGAATCGACGGATGCTCGATGACGTCATGCGGAGCACAGAACGCGCTCTTCCGTCGAATTGCGCTACTTCGCCCCGGGAAGGGCTTGCTTCCGTCCGTGTGGCGCGTCTCAGTGCAGCGCGATCTTCAACGCAACGATCGCCACACCTAAGCCGCAGCACAGCGCGCCCACCCCGAGCGCCACCGGAGGCTTAAGACCTTGCTGACGGGCGACGGTGAGTCCCCAGACGAAGAGAAGCGCCGCGTTGACAGCCAGCGCAAGGTTGACCGCGATATCCACGCCGACGACCCCGACCGCCGCAACCAGCAAAAGGCCGACCGTCGGCCATGCAGCTTGCAGGACGGGTCCCTCATACCGCAGGGCTCCGCGGACTTCGGCCCACCCTGGCAGGGCGCCCCGGACACGGCCGCCGCCGAGCAGGGCCGAGAGCGCGTGTGCAAGAGCGAACACGACCTCGCTCGCGACCAGCGCGCCGATCATCACCCAGGCGTCGCCGCGTTCCTTATAGCTGAGCGCGGCGATGAGCGAACTCGCGAGGATGATCCCGTACACGCTGCCCGACGAGTCCAGCACGCGGTCCAGCCATGACCGTGGCCCGCGCACGGATGAGGTCACGCCGTCGGACGCGGACCTTGGCACGTTGCTCACCTCACACCGACGGGCATGCAGGACTCGGCGTCGGCTGCGTCCACCACCAACCGCCCACGAGATGCGATTGCATCGGGCACCGCGGCGGCCGTGACGGCGCCCCGCGGATGCTGACCTCGAACATTCCTGCGATGGGCCGGCCGACCACGACCATCCTCCGTACCTCGGGTAGCCCAGTCACGGTCGGTGACACTCGGGTGACCGCGCGTCGTCCCTTCGGGGTGAAGCCCGCCCTCCCACAGCATTCCTAGCCGATGGGCGCAATCGTCGGAAAGCGTTGCAGGCGTACTTCAACCTCGACCAGGACTTCATCGACGTTGCAGCGCAGGCGCTGCGAGACATCGGTGCCACACGCTACAACGAGTTGCTGACCCGCGCCGCGGGACTCCTCGGCGAACTCCCTCGCGACGCGAGCTGATACGGGCACACGTGCAGTCAGAGGGCATCGAGGCCGGCTGGCGCGGAACGCTCGCACCGGTCGTGCTGCCCGTCGGCCCGGTCAGGACCGAGCTGCGGATGCTCGGTACGCGAGGTTCAGCCGTCGAACGCGGCCACACCGCGTTCGACCTGCTCCAACCACTCGTCGGACGGCTGGGCGGTGTCCGCGTAGGCGTCGTGCCAGCTCTGCCAGACGTATGTCGGGGACTGCGGGTAGCCCTCGGGTGAGTCCTCCCATTGCTCCTGGCGCCCGAGCGCCGTGATGTCCAGGTAGCTCCACGTGCTGCCCATCGTCTCGTCGCCGCGGTTGTTGATGAGGTAGGTGCGGAAGATCCGCTCGCCGTCGCGGATGAAGGCGTTGGTGCCGTGCCACTCGTCGACGTCGAAATCCGCGTCGAAGTCGTCGGTGAGCGTGAACCACGGAATGTGCTGCCAGCCCATCCGCGCTTTCACCCGCTCGATGTCGGCCTGGGGAGCGCGCGATACAAACACCAGCGTCGTGTCGCGCGCATTCAGGTGGGCGGGATGGGCGACCTGGTCGGCCACGTTCGAGCAACCCACGCAGGCATGCTCGGGCCAGCCGTGCACGCCGGGCTCGAAGAAGGCTCGGTAGACGATGAGCTGGCGGCGACCGGCGAAGAGGTCGAGCAAGCTTGCCGGCCCGTCCGGGCCCTCGAAGCGGTACGTCTTCTCCAGCGCCAGCCACGGCATCCGCCGGCGCTTGGCGGCGAGCGCGTCACGGGCACGGGTCAGCTGCTTCTCCTCTACCAGCAGCTCGAGGCGCGCGGCCTCCCACTCCTGGGGCGTCACGATCGGCGGGGCCTTCATCGTGGATCTCCTCAAATCGTTGCGTAACCTTAGGGTTACACAATCTCCGACGAGAAGCAACCTCTGGGTTACACAAAGCGCGCGCCGCTCACAGGCACTGGGGCGCAACGGCAGTGATCCCCGACGGAATGGACGGCGCGCCGCACCGGACGAGATGCGCCACTTCAACGGTCGTCGTGACGGCTTGCGGTCGCACGACGCTCGCCTCCTGCGGCGACTAGATCGCGCGCTGTGGCGGCGTGCTTGTTGAACGCGTAGCGGCGTAGCCAGCCGGGCACATCGAGGCCCACGGATACGTGCAACCGTCGAAAACCACCGTTCCTCGATCGATCCGCTCAACCCTCAGCGCCTGCGACGCGCGATGGCGTCACAGACGCGAGCTTCGCCAACCGCCGTGCTCGTTGTGGTCACGTGAGCGGCAACGGCGCCTGATGGTCGCGGCGTAGGCGACGCAGCTGCCGCCATGCCTGGGTCTGCGCCGATGCAGAAGTTCCATGGCGCGAGCGTTCGCGTGCCCGGTGCCGTGGGCCGCGCGACTGGCCAGCGCGGCCGCCATACGTATGTCGCTGGCTGAGAATTCACGCGGCGCAGGCGGCCCTCGGCGTCGATCCACGCTTCGCCTGCGAGTTTCGGCGGCGAGCTGCCGTGATGGACAGGGAGAGCGAGCAGCCCGTGGCGGCGCGATAGGTCGAGCCTGAACGTGTGACGCTCAGAAGACACCCCACGCACATCATCGATCTCGCCGCGGGTGTCGCTGACCACCTGTGCACGCGCCAGCAGTTCATGGCGGAGGCGCCCGCGGCCGCGTGAAGGCCTAACCGCGCTTGCGCGGCTGGCGGGCATTGGAGTCGTACTGCTTGCGGCCCCCGTTCTCCCAGTTGTACTTGTTGTCCGACCGGCTGTAGGCGATGTCGAACACCCACGGGGTGACGGTGAAGTCGTCCTCGAGGATGAAGATCACCGCCAGGCCCCACGAGGCCGTCTGCAGGTGGCAGTGGAATCCCTGATTGACGCTGATCTCGGTGTGGCCGCCCTTCTTGTTCACGCGCACCGTGCCGTTGGCGATCGCGGCCAGCACGGCGGCGCCGTCGACCGCGGTCAGCACCGCGCCCTCCGTGACGCCGTTGAAGAACTGGACCGCGTTGAGCGTCCACGTGCTGGCGTCCTCGGGATCGAAGTTCGCCTCCCGCTCGGCCGCCTCGCGTGCCGCTCGTTCGTGGTGGGCGTTGAACGCCTGGCGGATCAGCGCGACGTGCGCCGAGCTGTAGTCGTAGTTGGCGGCTTCCAGCGCGTCGTCGTCGAGCGTCGCCAGGTACTGCTCGAACTTCTGGCCGGGCTGGGGCGGCTGGTCGGCGACGATGGCCGCGGCCGCGGCCGCGTCGAAGACGACGGGCGCCGGAGCGGCCACGGCGGGCGGCACGACGGGCGGGGCGACCACGGCGGGCGCCGGGTTGGACTTCGGGCGGTTGCCGTAGGCGATCAGCGTCGCCTGCTGCGCGGCCCGGTAGTCCTTGAGCGCGTCGGCGTGGGCGCCGGTGACGGTGGGCTGGGGCAACAGCTGCGGGAGCGGCTGCGGCTGCGACTTGGCGTACTCGGCGAATGCCTGCTCCTTGGCCCGGCGGAAGTCGGCCAGCGCGTCCGCGTGCGCACCGGTGACGGTGGGCGGCGGCGCGAGCTGGGGAAGCGGCGGCGGCGCGGTCCCGAGCCGCTTGTCCATCGCCGCGGCGGCCTGGCGGCGGCGCTCCTCGGGGGTCGGTTGCTTGGGCTCGGGCCGGACGATCCCGAGCCGCCGCTCGGCGGCCGAGGCGCGCTGGTCGCGCTGGGTCTCGATCGGGTTGGTCATGTCGAGCTTCGCCGGCGGCCGATCGTCGATCACCTGCGGCTGCGTGCGCCGCCGCTCGGCGGCCGCGGCGGCCTGCTCGCGGCGGACCTCGATCGGTGGGGTGACGACCTGCGGGTGCGGTATTCCCAGGCGCTCCTCGGCGGCGTGCGCGGCCTGCTCGCGGCGCACTTCGATCGGCGGCGTCTGGACCGCGGGGAGCGGCTCGGGCGCGGGCGACATCGTCGAGAGCATCGCCGCCACCTGCGGGCCCATGCCGGTCAGGTTGCCGCTGACGAGCGTGTTGATGATCTGCTCGTCGGTCAGGCCGAGCGACACGTACTTGCGCAGCAGCTGCAGGATCTCGTCGTCGGCGTCCTGGCCGGTGAGCGCCTTCCAGAACGCCAGGAACAGGCAGGAGCCGTTGCGCGCGATCCGCACGATCCGGAAGCTGTCGCCCTCGACGATCACCGCGTCGTAGTGGGTGCCGTTGTGCAGCAGGTAGATGTGGTGGGCCCCGCTGCCGATGGTGAACATGTAGAAGCCGTCGTCGCTCTGGTGGATCACGTGCACGGTCGCGTCGCCCGCCTCGGCGAGCTGCGCGATCTCGGCGTCGCCGCCCCACGCGTTGCCGCTCTCCATGTCCTCGCGGTAGGCGTCGATCAGCTCCGGCGTGACGTCCTCGGCGGTGAGCGGCGCGGGCGCGGACGAGTCGGGCGGCTTGCTCGCGGTCTGGGAGGGCTCCTCGGCCTCCATCACCTCGGTGAGGGTCACGACGTTGCCCGAGACGTTCTGGGCGGTCTTGGTCGTCTTCGCGCTGCCGCCCGCGCCCTCGCGCTTGAGCAGCTCGGACATCGTCATGACCTTGCCCTGCGGCTTGGGCTGGCCTTTCTTCTTGTCGCCGCCCTGGCGGGCCAGCATGCGTGTGACGGCCTGGTTGCCGGCCGACCGCTGAAGGGCCAGGAGCGCGTGCGGCTGGGCGACGGGCGGCTGCGGCCGGCGCTCCTCGGGGCGTTCCTGCGGCGAAGCTACGTGCGTGCGGCGCATGGCCGGATCCTCCCGCCGCCCGCCGCGAGCGACCACGTCGTTTTACATTGAACCCCGCGAGATCTCGAGGTGGCGGCCGCTGACGGACTCCGGGCGCTCGGCGGTGATGTCCGAGCCCGCACGCGCCTCATGGTCCTTGCGCTTGATCAGCAGCCACTGCGGCTTCTTCGCGTCACTCCCCGTGCGCTGGAGCGCCCGCCCGCCGTGCAGGACGAACACGGCGTGGCCGCCCTGCTCGTAGCGGCCGCGGTCCCAGATGGTCACGCTCTCGCCCTCGTAGCCGTTGTGGGCCATGCCGTGGTCGTCGACCTGGATCGCCATCCGCTTGACGGCGGGGTCGAGCGACGGGCCCTTGGACACCGCCCACGACTTCATCACGCCGTCGACCTCGAGCCGGAAGTCCCAGTGGTGGTCGCCCGATGCTCCTGCACGACGAACACGCCCGCGCTCACGCCGCGGATGCCTAACTGCTCGTGGCCCTCGACCTTGACCCGCTCGCCCTCGACGCCCAGCGCCGCCAGCCGAACCCGGGCGTGCCGGTGCTGGTCGTAGTTGGCCGCCTCGACCTCGCGTCCCTCGATGGCGCCGCGCGACCACCCACGAACGCCACGATCACGAACCCGACGGCCGCGACCACCGTCGCCACCGCCACGATCCAGGCCAACATCCGAGACACGCTGCCGATCCTCTCCGATCCGGCGCCGCCCCGCCACGGTGCTAGCACCGAAAGCCGCTAGCGGCAGGACACGGGGCCTGGGCCCGTTCATGCCCACGACGATCGAGACCGTCGCCGTCTCCCCGATCGTCACGCGGACGTCGGTCGCGCAGCGCGTGCTCTCCACGGGCTCGTCGAGGTGCATGCAGTTGCCGTCGCAGGGCCGCTCGACCGTCTCGACCGAGTAGTCGCCGGGGGCCAGCGCCTCGTCGAAGAGCGGGGTCGAGAGGGACTCGGCCGCCTTCACCTCGTCCACGATCGTCTGTCCGTCATCACGCACGATGCGCACGTACGTGAGCGACCCCTCGGTGAACACCGGCCGGTCGGCGAGGGACTTCTCGACCACCAGCCGGCCCGTCTCCGACACGGCCTGGACCTCGCTCCCGCCGCACGCGACGACCAGGCAGGCCAGGCTCAGCAACGCGACTCTCATGCCGGTACTACGCGCGACCCGAAGGATCGTCACACCGGGGGAGGAGGAGTGGCCGCCGCGCTGGTCAGGCGCGGCGGCGGGAACTGCGGAAGCCGGCGGGTGTCGGGGAGGAGAGCGGGACTGCCCGGGAGCTTTGAGCTTCGTAAGAGGGGGTCAACCTCTGTAGGACGTATCTTGCGCTTCACACGCACCTGGTCCTATCGCCCCTGGGGGTGAACCGGATCACCCGCCGAGCGCGTCAGCGCGGGCGACTAACGTGGATGGCATGACGCATCGTGCCCGTGTGGAGGCCATGCTGGCCGCCGCTGCCGCCCAGCACGCCGCGCTGCTGCCGGATCTCCCATCCGCGCTCCAGGCCTCGTTGCCGGTGGACGCGCAGGGGATCACCGGCGCGATCGATCTCGTCGGCGAGGCCGCGGGGCTGACCGACGCGGAGCGACGGTCGCTGATCCGTCCGCACGCCGTCAATCCCGCGGTGATGCACGCGCGGGTGTTCGGCGGGGCGCCGCTCGCCGAGGAGACCGTGATGGGGTCCTTCGTCGACGGTGCGCGCGTGCGCGCGGGCGCACTGATCACGCTCGCCGAGCGGATCGGCGGGGCGGACCTCGGCGCCGAGGTCAACGCGCTGCTGGTCGATCACCCGCTGCCGCTGGCCGCCGACGGGCTGGCCGGTGTCCCGGCGTTGCGGGCGGCGTACGCGGCGCAGGAGCGCGCGGTGGTGTCGATCGCCGCCGCCCTCGACGACTGAGATACTCCCGGCATCGAGCCGAGCATCAGCGACTTTCTCGGGGCGCAGGTCGTACTCAGTGACCTCATGCGCCCCACGCCCCTCGCGCCGGTCACGGCACTCAGCCGGGCGTACGGCCTCGACCTGCTGGCCAAGCACGAGAACCTCACGCCGACGCGTTCGTTCAAGATCCGCGGCGCCGCCGTGCGCCTGCAGGCGCTCCGCCATCAGCGCGGCGTGGTCACGGCGACGATGGGCAACCACGGATGGGCGGTGGCGTACGTCGCCGCGCGGATGGGCGTGCCGGCCGTGGTCGTGTTCCCCGAAGCCGCCTCGCGGGTGAAGGTGGAGCACACGCGGGGCCTGGGCGCCGAGATCCGGGTGGCGGGGGAGACGTACACCGACGCGACCGACGAGGCGGCACGGATCGCGGCCACCGAAGACCTCGAGCTGATCAACGACGGCGGTGACCTTGAGCTGATGGTCGGCGCGGGGACGACCGCGCTGGAGATCCTGCAGCAGCGCCCCGACACCGACGTGATCCTGGTGCCGACCGGCGGTGGCAACCTGCTCGCCGGCGTGGCCATCTGCGCCAAGGCGCTCAAGCCCGCGGTTCAGGTCATCGGCGTGCAGGCGGAGGGCGCCGCGTCCGTCTACGAGTCCTGGAAGGCGAAGGCGATCGTGCACATCACGGCTCGCACCATCGCCGACGGCCTCAAAGGGGACGAGCCGGGGGCGCTGACGTTCCCGTACCTGCTGCGCTACGTCGATGATTTCGCGCTGGTCTCCGACGAGGAGATCGCGCGTGCGGTGGGCGTCGCGCTCGAGGAGGTCGGTCAGGTCGTCGAGCCGGCCGGCGCCGCGTCGCTGGCGGCCGCGCGCTCCGGCCGGGAGCACTGGGCGGGAAAGACCGTGGCCGCGATCCTCACCGGCGGGAACGCCGATGTCGAGACCATCCGGGCCTGCCTCGGGTGAGCCCGGATCACCCACTGTCGCCTCCGTCCTCCCGATGACCGAAGATGGCCGCTCGGTGAACTGACGGGGAGGAACGTGTGAGCACGGTCGCGAGCGAGCCGGTCCGGGTCGACAAGGGCCTCAAACGGGACTCGGTGGGGCTGCTCGCGAGCGTCGTGCTCGCGCTCTCGTCGGTGGCGCCCGCGTACGCGCTGACCGCGACGCTCGGCCCGACGGTCGGCGAGGTCGGGGCGCAGATGCCGGCCACGTTCCTCGTCGGGTTCGTGCCGATGCTGCTGGTCGCGTACGCCTACCGGCGGCTGAACCAGGTCGCGCCCGACGCCGGCACCTCGTTCACGTGGACGACCAAGGCGTTCGGCCCGCACGTCGGCTGGATGTGCGGCTGGGGCCTGCTGATCGCGACGATCATCGTGCTCTCGAACCTCGCGGGCGTCGCGGTCACGTTCTTCTACCTGTTCCTGGCCGAGGTGCTCGGCGACGAGTCGATCGCGACTTGGGGGGACGGCAAGCTCGTCAACGTCCTCACGTGCCTCGCGTTCATCGCGCTCGCGACCGCGGTCGCCTACCGCGGGATGACGGCGACCAAGGGCGTGATGTACGTGCTGGTCGTGGTGCAGATGGCCGCGCTGGCGCTGTTCGCCGTCGTGGCGATCGGCAAGGCGGTCAACGGCGACGTCCCCACCGCCACGGACTTCGAATGGGCCTGGCTGAACCCGTTCAGCGTGTCGTCGTTCTCCGCGCTGGCGGCGGCGCTGTCGCTGTCGATCTTCATGTACTGGGGTTGGGACGCGGCGCTGTCGGCCTGCGAGGAGACGACGGGCAGCGAACGGACGCCCGGGATCGCGGCGCTGCTCTCGCTGCTGATCCTCGCCATCACCTACGTGGTGGTCGCGATCGCGGCGCAGATGTACGCCGGCACGGGCGGGGACGGTGTCGGGCTCGGCAACCCCGAGACCGAGGAGAACGTGTTCGCCGCGCTGGCCGCACCCGTCCTGGGATCGAGCGTGGGATTGGTGCTGTTCCTCGCGGTGCTCGCCAGTTCCGCCTCCAGCCTGCAGACGACGTTCATCCCGGCGGCGCGGACGATGCTCGCGATGAGCTACTACAAGGCGCTGCCCGACTCGCTGTCGCGCATCCACCCCAAGCACGGCATCCCGAGCTACGCGACGCTGGTCTCGGGCGTCGGCACCGCGATCTTCTACGCGCTGATGACGCTCGCCAGCGAGAACGTGCTCGTGGACACGATCCTCTCGCTCGGGCTGATGATCTGCTTCTACTACGGGCTGACCGCGTTCGCGGCCACGTGGTACTTCCGGCACGAGGCCCGGCGGGACCTGAAGTCCTTCGTCCTCAAGGGCGTCGCCCCGCTGCTGGGCGGGCTCACGCTCGCCGCGGTGTTCGTCCGGCTCGTGATCGACACCACCGACCCGGAGTACGGGAGCGGCGGTGCGATCTTCGGGCTCGGCACCGTGTTCGTGCTCGGCGTCGGCGTGCTGGCGCTCGGCGCGGTGTTCATGGTCTTCTGGCAGCTCCGCGCACCGGAGTTCTTCCGGGGCGAGGTGCTCGAGCGGGACACGCCCGCGCTGGTGGTGGAGGAGTGACTAGCCGCGGGCGCGGGGGTCGACGTAGAAGTCGTCGAGCTGCCAGCTGGAGCTCTTCGGGGCGGTGAAGCGGAACTGGATGGGCGCCGCTCCGGCGAGCCTGGCGTCGATGTTGAAGTCCGTGCTCGGGGCCCAGGCCGACGTCTTGACGGAGTAGCTCTTGGAACCCCTGACGACCGACTTGCCCTTGACGTCGGTGTAGAGCACCTCGACGTTCAGCGTCGAGCCCGAGGTGACCGTGCCACGCGCCAGCACGCGGGCGTGCGTGAACGTGTCGTCGATGCAGATGGGGGAGGTGGTGACGGTCGCGCCGGCGGGCAGCGACAGGACCTTCGAGCCGCCACGGACGCCGAGCCCGTCATCGCCCGCGACGACCGTCGCGCCACCGGAGAGCGTCCAGCCCGTCAGGCCGGACTCCATGTCGCCACCCGGATGCAGCACGTAGAACCCCGCGTCGCCCCAGCGCGCGAAGGGATGCTCGAGCGCCGCCAGCGGTGTGCAGTTGTCCGGGTTGGCGGCCACGCCCTTGGCCTGGGCGGCCGGGGTGACCGCTAAGGCTAAGACGGCGGCGGTCGCGGCGACGAGGATCTTCATATGGGGGTCTATCGGCGCGTGCGCGCCGTCTCGTAGCCGGACTGGACGGATGAACCACGCTCAACCTGGACCCGCCGTGGCCGAGTAACGAGGAGTGATGCAGTCTGCCGAGCACCCGGCGCTGACCGGCCTCTCGCCAGAGCAGGTCGGCCTCGCCATGGCCGCGGACGAGCGCGATCAGCGGGGCGCGCAGAAGCGAGAGGTGCTGACCGAGCTGGTTGTCGCCGTCAGCTTCCTCGTGGCCGCGGGCGCGTTCTGGCTCGCTGCCGGCGCCCCGTCGCCCGGCGCGACCGGCATCGGCTTGGCCGTGCTCTACGCCGTGATCGCGCGCGTCGAGTTCGCCGTCGGCGAGGGCTACGCGCGCCCGGTCGTGCTCGCCGTGATCCCGATGCTCGTGCTCTTGGAGCCGTCCGTCGTGCCGCTGCTCGTGCTCGTGGCGAGCTTCCTCGCGTGCCTGCCGGAGCTCGTGCGCGGGCAGATGAAGCCGCTGCGCGTCCTGCTGCGGATCGGCGACACGTGGTACACGCTCGGGGCCGCGGCGCTGCTCGCGCTCGCGCCCGATCCCGCTTCGATGGCGGCGGCCGCCGTGCTCGTGTTCGGGGCGCTCGTCGTGCAGTCCGGGCTCGACTTCGTCGTCAGCTCGCTGCGGATGTGGGTCGGGCTCGGCATCGACCCGCGTGACGACCGGCGCGCCTACGCCTGGACCTACCTCGTGGACTTCCTGCTCGCTCCGGTCGGCCTGCTCGCGGCGTGGGCGATGGATGAGCATCCCGCCGCGCCCGCGGCCCTGCTCCCGCTGGCCGCCCTGCTCGCGCTGTTCGCGCATGAGCGCCGTGGACGGCTGCAGAACGCGGTCGCACTGCAGCGGATCACGGAGGAGAGCCGCGACCGGCTGGAGTCGATCGTCCGCCACTCGTCGGACCTGATCCTGATCGTGGACGCCGCGGGGCACCTGCAAGCGGTGACCGGCTCGACGGTGGCGTTCCGCGGCGGCTCCGGCGACCTGCTGCTGGACCGCGTCCATGCCGGCGACGTCGCTCGTGTCGCCGGCTTCTTGACCGCCGTGGCCGACAAGCCGCGCGGCGAGTCGGCCGAAGCCGAGTGGCGGATGGTGGATACCGAGGGCGCCTATCGGCACGTGTCCGTGGTGGCCACCAACCTGATCGACGACCCGCGGGTGGGCGGCTTGGTGCTGACCGTGCGCGACAACGACGCCCGCAAGCGCTTCGAGGAGCAGCTCCGTCACCGCGCCTTCCACGACGAGCTGACCGGGCTGGCGAACCGCGCGCTGTTCTACGACCGTGCCGAGCATGCGCTCAGCCGCCGCGACTCGCACGTGGCTGTGCTGTTCGTGGACCTCGACGACTTCAAGCCCGTCAATGACCGGCTCGGGCACGCCGCCGGCGACCAGGTGCTGCGGCTGATGGCCAAGCGGCTGCTGGCCTGCGTGCGCTCGGCGGACACGGTCGCGCGGCTGGGCGGCGACGAGTTCGGGATTTTGCTCGAAGGTGCGGGTGAGGCACAGGCGATCGAGGCCGCCGAGCGCGTGCTGGCGGCGTTCGAGCAGCGCTTCGAGCTGGCCGGTGAGGCGGTGCGGATCTCGGG
The DNA here is from genome assembly GCA_027587225.1 of Solirubrobacter taibaiensis. Taxonomy (GTDB): domain Bacteria; phylum Actinomycetota; class Thermoleophilia; order Solirubrobacterales; family Solirubrobacteraceae; genus Solirubrobacter; species Solirubrobacter taibaiensis. Next base: position 44,794 of record JAPDDQ010000008.1, on the reverse strand, counting down.
CTGCGTCGGCATCGCGATCAACGGCGAGGACGTCCGCGACGTCGAGGAGCTGCTGCGCGCCGCCGACCGGGCGATGTACGAAGCCAAGCGCGGGGGCAAGCGCCGGCTCGCGATCCACGACCCGGGCGCGCCGCAGCTCGACGCCGATGGCGCGTTGCGGCTGTTCATGAGCAGCGAGGCGCAGCGGGCGGAGATCGTCGCTGTGCTCGAAGACCCGGACGCGCTGACGATGGTCTTCCAACCCGTGCTCGACCTGCGGACGGGGCGCGTCACGGCCTACGAGGCGCTGGCGCGCTTCAATCGCACCCCGGTCCGCACACCCGACAAGTGGTTCGCGCAGGCCCATCGGCTCGGGCTCGGCGCCGCGCTCGAAGCGCGCGCCGTGGCGGTCGCGCTCGCCGTCGAAGGCCGGCCCGCGGGCACGCGGCTGGCGCTCAACCTCAGCCTGTCGTCGCTCGGCGCACCGGAGATCGAGGCCGTGCTGCCCGAGCGCCTCGACGACATCGTGATCGAGATCACCGAGAACGAGCTCGCGCTCGGCGATCCGCAGACGGCGGCCGCGCTCGCCACGCTGCGGGCACGAGGCGCCGCGATCGCCGTCGACGACACCGGCGCGGGCTACGCCGGGCTCACCCACGTGATGCGGCTCGCGCCCGACATCATCAAGCTCGACCGCGCGCTCACCACCGACATCGACGCGGACCCGGTCAAGGCCGCGTTGGTCAGCTCGTTCGTGCGGTATGCGCGGGAGATCGACGCCATCATCTGCGCCGAGGGCATCGAGACCGCGGCCGAGCTGGAGCAGCTCGCCGAACTCGACGTGGCTCTGGGGCAGGGCTACTACATCGCCCGGCCCGCGGCGCCCTGGGTCGGCGTCCACCCCGAGTCGGCGACCGCCTCGCGCGCGTCCTTCCAGGCGGCGTTCGCGGACGATCACGTCGGATCGGACCTCGAGCAGCTCATGCGCGATCTCGCGCTGGGCGCCGCGGGCTCCCTGGACGCCATGGCGGCGGCGCTGAACGCCGACGAGGTACAAGTGCTCCCCGGCCCGGCGCAGGCCGCCCAGGTCCTCGTCTCAGACGAGGGAGGGGAAGCCGACGAGCTGCGCGCGGCCGGCTACGGCGCCAAGCTCGTCCTCCCGATCGGCACGCACGCGCGCCTCGTGGCCTACAGCCGCCGCGAGCGCCCGTGGACGCGGTTCCAGCTGGACCGAGGCCGCATCCTCGCGCACCAGCTCAGCCATGGGGGCGAAGCTTCCTAGGGGAACCCCGGGAGCCGGCCGCCGCGCGTGCACGCGGCGGCCGGCTCCGTGAGGACTACGGGTTCGTCGTAGCCAGGGTGAACGTCAGCGTCTTGCTGTAGTTGCCGGTACGCAACCCCTGCGTGGCGCTGATGTGCTGCTTGAACGAGATCGTCACCGGGTCGTTGGACACCGGTCCGGTCCACGTGGACTTCGAGAACGCGACCTGCAGCGGCTCCGACAGCGTGTACGCGCCGTTGGTGAGGTAGGCCGGCTCCGGCGAGACGCTCAGCTTCGCGTCACCCGCGGTGCTGATGACGTTGGCCGTCGTGGAGGCCTCGTAGGTGCGGTCCACGTTGGGGATGAACGTCCCGAACGAGGACTGGCCACCCAGCGACAGCGCCAGCGTCGCCGGCACCGTGGAGTTGAGCGTCGTGTCCTCCTGCACGCTCTCTTCGAGCTGCTTGACGCGCACGTTGCGGAAGAACACGTCGTCGCCCGCGCCGTGCATCTGGAGACCGATGTGGCCATCGACCAGATCGGAGACCGGGTCGTCATCGATCCACTCGTTGATCTTGACGCCGTTGAGCATGACGATGATCCGGTCTTCCTTGACGATCAGCTCGTAGGAGTTCCACTGACCGGCCGGCTTGAGCACCGCGTCGCGGGCAGCGGCGTCCGCCGCCTGCTCGAGGTAGATCGCGCCGGTGGTCTGCGCCGGGTTGTCCGTCGGGTCGATCTGGATCTCCTCGCCGTTGTTGATCGAGGTGTCGACCGTGTTCGCCCCGGTGTCGGGGAAGCCCACGAAGATGCCGGAGTTGTCGTCCCCGGGCATCATCCAATCGAGCTTGAGCGAGTACGGCGCCTTGTAGGACTCCTTGGTGAACATGAGGCCGAACCCGCCGACCGACTTGATCGTGCAGGCGTCGCGCACGAAGCGGCCGCTGCCCGAGTACTTCCACTTGTCGGTGAGCATGGCGTCGGTGCCGTCGAACAGGCTCGTGTAGCCGGCCTCGGGCACGTACGGCGTCTCGCACGGCGGGGTGGGCGGCAGCGGGGGCGCGTCGCCCACGGTGAACGCCTCGAACGTGGCGGTCTCGGTGCCGGTGCCGTTGTAGGCGGACACGCCGATGCTCGGCGAGCCCAGGCCCGAGGTGTCGAACCCGTCACCGATCTCGGTCCAGGTCGTGCCGTCGTTGAGCGAGTAGCGGCCGCGGATCTGGCCGTCACGCATGTACATCTGGAGCGTGATCGCCTTCTGGGCATCCGTGGGCAGGTCCGCGTTGGCGTAGCCGTTCTGGCGGCCGAGCTCGGTCGTCCACGTGCCGTTCGGACGGCGCATGACCATGACCTTGGCCCAGTTGCTGCTGCTCGTGTACGCGACCAGGCCGGCCTGCGTGTACTCCTTGTTGCCGTCGATCGACACCTTGGTCGTCGCCGACCAGTTGCCGTTGGTCGGGGCCGGCTGGAGGATGATGTTCTTGGCGCTGACGTTGGTGCCGGAGATGTCGCCGGCCTGGGCCTTGATGTTCAGCTTGCCGTCGGCCACGGAGTAGCCGGCCGGGTCCTCATTGACGATCGTCGTCCAGCGGCACTTGTTCAGCGACGTGCCGTCGAACGTGTCGTTGGCAGCCTGCGGATCGCACTGGATCGGCTCGTTCTGGACGACGTCCAGGTAGTCGAGGTTGACGTTGCCGTCGTCGCCCGAGTCGAACCGGATCATGATGTCGTTGCTGCCGGCCTTCAGGACCAGCTTGTCGGCGAACGTCCGGTAGGTCTGCCACGTGCCGGTGTCCGGTAGCGCGAGCTTCTTCACGAACACGCCGTTGACGTACAGGCTCACGCGCTTGGTGCCGCGGAACGGGTTGGGCCCGTTGACGTAGCCGAGCACGACGTCGGTGGCAGCGTCGGCGAGCGCGTTGACCTTCCAGGTCACCGCGGCGCCCTGGTTCTGGAAGCCGCCGACGTAGCCGAGGCCGCTGTAACCCGCGTGCTCGGTCTGCGCGTTGGCGCCACCCGCGAGCGTGGCCGACTCGGCCTCGTAGCGCGTGGTGCCCGCCGGGGCCAGGCGGATGTTGTCCAGGTTGACGTTGCCGGAGTTGCCCGTGGCGTACTTGAGCTCGATCGTGTTCGCGCCCGCGGTGAGCGTGACCGTGTCGATGTACTGGCGCCAGATCTTCCAGGTCGCGGTCGGCGGCAGCGTGATCACGCGGCTCGTGCCGTTGACGATCAGCGTCATCGTCTTCGCACCCGCGAACGGGTTCGGGCCTGCGGAGTAGCGCAGCGCCATCCGGTAGTCGCCGGCCTTGGCAATGTTGGCCTCGACCTTCACCGACGAGGCGCCGGCGGTCTGGATGCCGGACACGAAGCCGGTGCCGGTGAAGCCGGCGTGCTCGGTGTCGGGCTTCGCGCCGCCCGCCAGGATGCCCTCCTCGAGCTCGAGGAAGCCTTCGCTGACCGGCGCGACGTAGCCCGGCAGCTTGTTGAGCGTGTACCAGGCCTCGGTGCTCAGGAGCTCCGTGCCGTCAGCGGCCGCGAACGGACGCGGCGAGCGGACGTAGACGACCTTGTTGGGCTCCAGGCCGGCGACCTTGAGCGTGACGACCTTCTTGTCGGCGGAGACCGTGGCCTCGCTGACCGTCAGCTCCTTGTCCCCGATCTTCGGGCCGCCGTAGTTCTCGGTCGGCGCGTAGCCCCACGAGCGGACCTTGTACTTGGTCGCGAGGTTGGTGAGCGTCGCGTCCGAGATCGGCTTCGTGTAGGTCAGCTTGAAGTTGCCGTCGACCAGCTCCATCTTCTGGATGTCGAACGTCTGGGTCCCGTTCGGGACCAGCTTCTGCAGGCCGAAGTCGAGCTTGCCCGACTGGCCCCAGTTGCCGCCGGCGCCGAGGCCGCCGACGATGATCGAGCCGTCGTCCTGCTGCAGCATGTGCGTGATGCCGGACTCCAGGCCCTGCGTCATGCGGAAGTAGGCGCCCTGGTACTCACCCTCGACCTTCTCGAGGAAGGCGCGCTGGATGCCGCCGTAGGTCACGTCGGCGACCCACATCTGGCCGGCGAACGGGCCGTTCGGGATGAGCAGCGGCTGGCTCGGCGAGTTGCCGATCTCGTTGTGCGGAATCCACACGGCCGGCGGCGTCGGGCGCTGGTTGTCGTAGCGACCCGGCTGGCCGTTCGGGCCCGTCGTGTAGTGGTTGTAGAACTTGCCCGGCTGGACGTGGATGAGCTTGTTGGCCGGCAGCCACCCACCCTGGTTGTCCGTGGTCCAGATGGAGTCCTCGGGACCCCAGCCGATGCCGTGCGGCGTACGCAGACCGCCGGCGATGTGCTCGACCGCGCCGGTGTCCTTGTTGATCTTCAGCTGCGTGCCGCGATCGACGGAACCCTGCGGCACGGTCGAGGCGCCGCCGAGGTTGATCGAGACGGACAGGTTCAGGTAGAAGAACCCGTCCTTGTAGAGCAGGCCGAACGCGAACTCGTGGAAGTTGCCGTCGAACGGCCACGTCGCGATGCGCGTCTTGCCCTGGAAGAGGCCGGCGGCGTTCGGGTTGATCAGCTTGACCAGCTGATCCTTCTCGGAGATGTAGATCTCGCCGTCGACGACCTTGATGCCCTGGGGCTCCTTGAGGCCCTCGGCGAGCTTGGTGCGCGTGATCGTGCTGGGGTTCGTCGCGGTCTTGGCGCCGGTGAGCTTCCAGACCTCGCCCGCGGCCGTGACGCTGCTCGGGTCGCCGTCGTCGTCGCCCCACGTGAGGACGAGCAGGTCGTCGCCCATCCACTCCAGGCCCGTGACCTTCGGCTCGAAGCCGGCCGGGCGGAGGTTGACGAGGTTGTAGGCGGGGTTGACGCCGTCGAGCGGCAGGCCGTCGCCGGGCGAGTCCAGCTGGCCCTCGCACTGCTTGGTGCCCGGAGCGGTGACGCGCACGGCGCGCTCGGCGTCCAGGACGGAGGTCGGGACGATGGAGAAGCCGCTGTCGCCGGGCTTGCGCCAGCTCAGCCGCAGCTCCTGGTCGCCGCCGGCTTCGACGAAGTTCACGCGCAGCGCGTGGCGGCCGGCGGTCAGCGTGACCGCGCCGTCCTTGTCGGACGCGCCGTGGAGCCCGTCGTGGTCGATGACCAGGTTGTTGTCGATGAGCAGCTCGGAGCCGTCATCGCTGCGCAGGCGGAAGGTGTACTCGCCCGCTGCCGGCACGTTGATCTCGGCGATCACGTGGACGATGAAGTTCTGCGTGGGGCCGCCGAACGCGGTCTCGCCGCCCCAGTCGATCGTCGGCCGGAGCTCGTCGACGTTCGGCGTCTGGCCCGCCTTGATCGGGCAGATCTCCGTCGGGGCTCCGCCCAGCTGGAACACGCGGAACGTCACGCCCGGGTCGCGTTCCTGCGCGGAGGCGGACGACGCCATCGCACCAAACATCAACACAAGGCCACACAGCAGCGCGAACGCTCTGACGGGCTTCCAAACTGACACCACTCGTCTCCTCCTCCGGCGAATCCCGTAGACGCAGCACGATATGCCGCATCGAAGCCGATAGTACCGGAGCTTTTTTCAACCCACAAACAGCCTTTTGTCCACCTGAGGGTGAAACGCTCAAGCCGCGTCTGGTGACTCGTGTCAGCAGGTTTTCTGCGGTTGGGTCGCGCCGAGCGGGAGGCACAGGCTGCGCTGCGCAGGGATCTTCCCGCGCCGGATCAGGTAGCGCGAGACCTTCGCGATCGTGTTCGGCCGGCTGACGACGATGTCGAGCGTGATGCCGGGCGCGAGGCGCTTGCGGAAGAGCTTGGTCAGCGACACCTGGCCCTTGGCGTCCACGGTGCGGACACGCTGCTTGAACGGGCAGCGCTTCCCGCGGCAGAGCACGTCGACCTGGGCGCCAGGCGGCGCGTCCTGGACGCGCAGGAGGTTCACCTTCGGGCTCGAGCGCCGGCTCGCGAGCGAGAACTTGCTCCGCACGAGCGCGGTGACGCGAGCGGGCACGTCGCCGCCGACGCAGTCGTCGTCGATGCCGTTGCCGGGGACCTCGGGCGCCCCCGGGTGGACGGTGTTGTTGACGTCCGAGCAGTCGGTCGCCGACGGATAGCCGTCCGCGTCGAGGTCGTCGGTCGGCAAGGGGTTCGGGTTCGGCGTGGGGGTCGGGTTGGGCGGGGGCGGCGTGACCGGTGTGGGCGGGCGCGCGATCGCGTGCGTGGCGCACTTGTCGTCGGAGCGGCAGAACTCGTACCGGATGGCGGCGATCGGGTTCGGGCTCGTGTCCAGGCGGCGGTCGATCGTGCGGAAGACCTCCTGGCCGTCCCGCACGATGAAGTTCGTCAGCGTCTGCCCGGCGGTCCCGACCACGGTCACCGTCAGCGCCACGTTGCAGCAGTCCTTGGCGTCCTTGTCCTTGATGCGCCCGCGGGGGAACACCTGCGTGGCGGGCAGCAGCGCGCCGGTGCCGGGGTCGGTGAACGGGTTGTCGTCGACAACCGCGTAGCCCCATTCCTTCCCGAAGTCGTATGCCTGCGCCGGCGCTGCCCAGACCAGCAACGCCGCGGCGAGAACCGCACCGGCCACTACCCGCATCGCCAGCAGCATGCCAAGAAGGAGTTCGTCGTGTCGCACTTGCCACGGCGCGGATTTTCCGAATAACCTGGTCGTGTTTGAAGTCTTTGGCCTCGACTCAGGAGTACAAGATGAGCACGACCGAATCCTCAGCCGACAATGGCGTCAACGTCGCCGCTCTGCTGGACGCGCGCACCGCGCTGACCGACGCGCCCGAGGCCGCCGAGTTCACCTGGCGGGCGACGAACCAGTGGCTGCGCGGCACGCACAGCGAGACGACGATCCAGCAGTACAGCGGCCTCGGCGCCGACCACGACCACAAGTCGGTCTTCAGCTACACCGCCGACCACCCGGAGGTCTTCGCCTCCGAGGACCTGGCGCCGACGCCCGTCGAGTTCCTGCTCGTGGGCCTGTCGAGCTGCCTCACGGCGGGCGTCGCGGCCGTGGCGCAGAACCGCGGCATCCAGCTCAACTCGGTCAAGGCCACGATCGAGGGCGACATGAACATCCTCGGCATCCTCGGCGCCGACCCCGAGGTGCGCAACGGCTTCAAGAACATCCGGGTCAACTACGAGATCGACGCGGACGCCGACGCGGACGAGATCGCCGCGCTCGTCGCCCAGTCGCAGAAGCGCTCGGCCGTGTTCGACGCGCTGACGAACCCGACGAACGTCACGGTGACGGTCGGCTGAGCGGGTCCGTCGCGCTGCGCGTGCCCGTCGTCATCGTCGGGGCCGGACATTCCGGCCTCGCGGTGAGCCGGGTGCTGTCGGAGCAATCGATCGAACACGTCGTCCTCGAACGGGGCGAGGTGGCCAACAGCTGGAAGACCGAGCGCTGGGACTCGCTGCGGCTGCTCACGCCCAACTGGCTCACGCGCCTGCCGGGTCTGGGGTACGACGGCGAGGACCCGGACGGGTTCATGACGGTGGCCGAGCTGGTGGCGTTCATCGAACGCTACGCCGCTCACGTGGACGCGCCCGTGCGCGCGGGAACGACCGTCTCGTCGGTGTCGCGCCGTGGCTCCGGCTACGTGGTCGCGACGGACGCGGGCGTGTGGGAGGCGGACGCGGTCGTCCTGGCCAGTGGCGCCTTCAATGCGCCCAAGCTCCCGGCGATCGCCGCTGCCTTGCCGGCTGGTCTGGACCAGGTCACGACGCTCGACTACAAGCGGCCGGACCAGCTGCGGCCCGGACCGGTGCTGGTCGTCGGCGCGTCGGCGACGGGCCTGCAGTTGGCCGACGAGCTGCTGAGCTCTGGGCGCGAGGTGACGATCGCGGTCGGCGAGCACGTCCGCATGCCCCGGACCTATCGGGACCGCGACATCATGTGGTGGCTCGACCAGCTCGGCCGCCACGACGAGCGCTTCGACGAGACCGACGACCTGGTGCGCGCGCGGCATGTGCCGTCGCCGCAGCTCGTCGGCACGCCCGAGCACGCGGATCTCGACCTCAACGCGCTGACCGACCGTGGGGCGACGCTGGTGGGGCGGTTGAGCGCGGTGAACGGGACGGTCGCGTCGTTCTCCGGGTCGCTGCGCAACGTCTGCAATCTGGCGGACCTCAAGCTCAAGCGGCTGCTGAACACCATCGACGCGTTCGCCGGCCTAGAGGAAGGGCCGCGGCCCGAGCCGACCCGGGTCGAGGACGACCCGCGCGTCCTGATCGACCTCGTCGGCTTCGACACGGTTCTGTGGGCCACGGGGTTCCAGGCCGACTACTCGTGGCTGGAGATCGACGACCTGCTCGATCGCAAGGGCGAGTTGCGCCACGACGGCGGCGTCGTCACGCGCTCACCGGGGCTCTACCGGGTCGGCCTGAACTTCCTGCGCCGCCGCAAGTCCAGCTTCATCCACGGAGCCGAGGACGACGCGCGCGAGATCGTCGCGCATCTCGTCGGCCACCTCGCTCCCGCAACCTCAAGCTGACCCTTAGGGTATTACGCGCTGACCGCGCGCCGCACGTCGTAGTCGAGCACCGGGCCCTCGGCCCGCCCGACCAGACGCCAGCGGACCTCGACGTCGACCGCGTTGCCGAGCAGCGGGTCGACGTCGTGGTGCAGCGCGAGCGAGACGACCCGACCGTCCTCGACGTCGAACTCGCGCCGGCCCGGCTCCCGGCGGCGGCCGAGGATCGTCACGAGCGCGTCGACCAGCGGGCGCCAGGTGACGATCCAGTCGCGCAGGATGCCGGTGCGGATCGCGAGGTCCAGGTGGCCGGGACCGAAGCGCGACGCCGGGATCTGGGTCGCGATCTGGTACCCGAACTCCCGCTGGGCCTTCACGCTCACGTCCGAGCAGCGGCCGCGCGCGGTGCGCCACAGGTGCGGGCCTTCGTTGGACGTGCTGACCGGGCCGATGCACAGCGTGGACGTGTCGCCGTGCACCTTGGCTCCGGCGACGTAGCGCAGGTGCGGCAGGCCGAAGGCGATCGCGAGCGGCTCGAGCAGGCCCACGAGCGAGTGGCCGAGCAGCAGGCTCTCGTGCTCCGGCAGCGCGGCGGTGACGGTCACGCCGAGCGGCATGTAGTTCGACTGCTGGCGGGCGTTCGCGAGGTACGGCGCGATCTGCGCCATGAACGGCTCGACCCACTCCCGAGTGGTCCCGAGCTGCGCGGTCCGGATGAACGAGCCGGCCGGAGGTGCGTAGCGAGTGAACTCGGGCACCCGCTGCAGGCTACCTCTCTGTCAATCGCGCTTGCGCCGGAAGAGCCCGCGGCGCTTCGGCGGGTCCGGCTCGTAGGCGGTCGCGCTGCGGGTCATGTTCAGCGACGTGATGCGGCCGAGGTCGTCGATCTCGATGGTCGCGCCGTGGTCGCCGCCGGCGGGTTCGAGGATGAGCGTGTTGCCCTCGCGGCGCAGGGGAGCGCCGCGGTGGGCCGCGTACGCGTCGAGCGCGAGTGCCCAGTCGGCGATCAGCCACGAGGACATCGCCTGGCTGAGGACCGGGCCCAGCCGCGTGGGCTCGACGGTCGGCGGCGCGGGCGGCACCTCGCTCTCGATGCCGAGCATCACCTGCGTGCCGCCTTCGGCCTGGACCGGGAGCCACGCCGGCAGCCCGGCGACGGCGGTGGCGGCGATCGCCGCCCGCGTCGCGTCCCAGACGCCTTCCTCGAGCGCGACCTCCGCCTCGGCCAGCTCGGGTATCCCGTGCTCTTGGCCGTACGCCTGCACCCGCTGCGCACCGGCCAGCACCGCGTCGGAATAGTCGGACGGGTTCGCCCAGCCCCACAGCCACGTGTTCGGGCCGGGCGCCGCCGAGCCCAGCAGCCCGACCGCGAACTGCGTCCCGTCGCTCAGCTGCGCGCGGCCGTCGACGAGATCGACCTCGTAGCGCTGCTCGCCGAGCACGTCGGCGAACGCGAGCTGGCGCTCGATGGCGAGCAGGGCGTGCCGGTCGATCAGCTCACGGGCGGTGATGCTCCGAAGGTAGCCGCTGCGCCATTCGTCTAGTCCCCTTCTCGTGTCGTTCGGCCGGGCCTACCTTCGGCGAGATGAAGGCACAGCGCGCGACGGTCGAGCTTGGGATGTTGGGCGGTTGGTACGTCGTGGCCGGCCTCGCGGCCCTGGTGCACGCCGCGGACAACGGTGTGCCCGAGCTCGGGCTGCTCGCGGCGGTGTTGGGGGCGCTCGTGGTCGTCGGATCGGTCTGGGTGATCGGGATGGCGGTCCACCGGCTGCGCGAGATCGAGGGGTTGCCGGAGACGGCGCGGCGCGTGTCGGTGCTCTGGGTCGCCGCGCGGGCGTCGCTGCTGGCCGTGCTGCCGGTCGGCGCGGTGGTCTTCGTCTCGATGACCTCCACCAGCGCGGGCCAGACGCTCGGCGTGGCGTACGCGGTCCTGGGTGGCGCGATCTGCACCGCCGCCGTGCTCGCCACCCACGTCGAGTACCTGTGCGGCGCGCGCGTGTGGCGCTGCAACAGCCGGTTCTACTTCGCTCGCTGACCCCGAGCCTAGACTCCGCGGATGCCACTGCATCCCGCGATGACCGGGCACCTTCAGGCCGTGACGCAGGACGCCGAGCGCCTGCGCGAATGGTGGGGCGCCCGACGGTGTCCTGGAGTTCCCGTACGCGACGGCGGACATGACGTCGCGGATCGAGGGCGTCGACCGGCTCGTGGCGTACTTCGGCGGTGCGCGCCGCTGGCGCGACTGGCGCTTCGACGAGGTGAACACCGTCGATGACGCGGCGCGGCGCCTGTACGTGGCCGAGATCCATGCCTCGGCCACGTGGATCGAAACGGGCGCCGCCTACGAGCAGGACTACGTGATCTGGATGGCGCTGGACCAGGACGGTCGGATCCAGTCCTGGCGCGAGTACTGGGACAAGGCGCGCGTCTAAGTCGCCTGGATCGCCTCCAGCACGTCGAGCCGGGTCGAGCGGCGGGCGGGGATGATCGAGGCCAGCAGGCCCAGCGCCAGGCCGGCGACGAGCACGACCACCATCTGCACCGCGGGGAAGCTGAACCCGATGTCCGCGTCCGCGAGGCGGTCGATCGAGAACACGAGCCCCCACGCGGCGAACAGGCCGAGCAGCACCCCGGACAGGGTCCCGATCGCGGTGATCACGACCGACTCCAACCGCACCATCCGCTGCACGCGCTTGTCGACCATGCCGACCACGCGCAGCAGGCCGAGCTCGCGGCGGCGTTCGAGGATCGAGAGCGAGAGCGTGTTGACGATGCCGATCAGCGCCACGATGACGCTCATCCCGAGCAGGCCGTTGATGGCGTTGATGACGAAGTCGAAGACGGAGCCGACGATCTTGCCGATCGCGTTGCCCGCTTCGACGGTGATGTCGGGGCGGGTGTCGGCGCGGGCGTTGATCGCGTCCTCGGTCCGCTCCTGATCACCTGATCCGATGTCGACGATCGCGACCGTCGGGGCCGCGTCGCCGATCAGCGCGTCGAAGCTCTCCGGGGCGGTCAACGCACCGACCTGGGGCGAGTCGATCGTCTGCTCGATCAGCGCGACGACCTCGAGCCGCTCCGACTTGCCCTCGTTGTTGGCCACGGTGACGGTGGCGCCCAGTTCCGGGTGGCCGTCGGTGTCGGGCACGGCGATCGTGCCGGGTCGGATGTCCGCGGCCGAGCCGCGCGTGAACTTGAGGTCGGAGACCTCGGCCATCGCCGCCAGGTCGCCGGCGGAGAGGCGGCTGACGTCGTTGTCGATGGTGACCGGCGCGCGCTGGAAGGGGGTGACGCTGTTGACGCCGTCGATGGTCTTGAGCTCGTCCTGGAGCCGGGTGTCGATCGTGCCGCCCTGGCTGGAGACGAAGTAGTCGGCGCTGTCGAGCTTGCGGATCTCGTCGACCGCGAAGTCCTTCACGCTCGTTCCCGCCGCCGTGACGAGGGTGACCAGGAACACGCCGATCAGCAGCGCGTTGGCCGTGGTGGCGGTGCGCTGCGGGTTGCGGGCCGTGTTGTCCACCGCGAGGCGGCCTTCGAGGCCGAAGCGCGAGAGGACGGGGCGCGCGAGTCGCGCGCCAAACAGCGCGAGGAACGGACCGGAGACGACCGCGCCGATGAACAGCAGCAGCACACCGAGGGCGATCAACACCCACGAGCCACCGCCCACGAGTGCGGCCGCGCCGAGCAGCAGCAGGCCCGCGGCGGCGATCTTCCGGCGCTTGCGGAACGTCGTCTGGTCGACGGCGGCGCTGCGCATCGCCTCGATCGGCTCCACCTTGGCCGCGCGGCGGGCGGGCATCCGGACCGAGAAGACCGTGATGAGCGTGCCGAGCACCAGGCCCTGGATCACCGTGGCCGGGCTCACCAGCACGCCGCCGCCCGGCAGCTCGACGCCGATCAGTTTCAAGATCCCGATCAGCAGCCAGGCGAGCAGGAAGCCGGCCGCGACGCCAAGCGCGGAGCCGATCACGCCCAGCAACAGGCCCTCGGTGCCGAGCGAGCGCTTGATCTGCTTCGGTGTCGCGCCGATCGCCGCGAGCACCGCGAGCTCGCGCATCCGCTGGGCGACGATGACGTTGAACGTGTTGTAGATCACGAAGCCACCGACGAAGAGCGCGAGCAGCGCGAAGGCCTGCAGCGCGTACTTGAGGTAGCGGCCGACGGCGCCGATCTGCTCGCGCTGGTCGGCAAGGAAGTCCGCGCCGGATTGCGCCTGGTAGCCGCGCGGGACGAGCCCGGCGACGTCGCGCTCGGTCACCGAGCCGCGCAGGTAGATCGCCTGGTACTCCTCGCGTCCTTCGTTGAGCCACTCGAACGCGGCGGCGCGCGGCAGCGAGACCGTGCCCTCGGGGTCCTGCGAGTCGCTCGACCCGAACTTGGTGACGCCGGTGACGGTGGCGTCGAACTGGCCGCCGAGCGAAGCGATCTTGACCTTCGAGCCCACCTGCAGGTCTTCGCTCTCGGCGAGGCCCTCGTCCACCGCGATCTCGCCGACGTTGGCGGGCGCCTTGCCCGAGGTGAGCTCGAGCGGGTTGAGCTCGGCGTCGTCGATCCACAGCCGCCCGGTGACGGCCTTCGTGCCGGGGTGGCCGGCGCGCGGCGGGAACGCCACGGGCGCCGACAGCTCACCCGCGCTGCCCTCCACGCCAGGGAGGGCGACGATCCGCCGGGCCTGCGATTCCGGGATCCGGAGCTCGCGGTTGCTCGGTGCAGAGGTGATGCCGGAGTCCTCGAGCACGACGGCGACGTCGACGTTGCCGTAGCGGCGGTCGACGTCGCCTTCCAGGCTGGAGATGACGCCGTCGGAGACGAAGCCCGTGGCGGCGAAGAAGCCGACGCCGGTGACGATCGCGACGAGCGTGGCGATGTAGCGGCCGAGGTTGTGTCTCACCCCGCGCCAAGCAAGCATGCGCATGGCTACGCCTCGAACGCCTTCATGCGGTCGAGCACCTTGTTCGCCGTCGGCTCGGCCATCGCGTCGACGATCTGCCCGTCGGCCAGGAACAGCACGTTGTCCGCGTACGCCGCGGCGTGCGGGTCATGCGTGACCATCACGATCGTCTGGCCCTGATCGCTGACCGCGCGGCGCATGAACGTGAGGATCTCGATGCCGGTACGCGAGTCCAGCGCGCCCGTGGGCTCGTCGGCGAAGATGATGTCCGGGCGCGGCACCAGCGCGCGAGCGACAGCAACGCGCTGCTGCTGGCCGCCCGAGAGCTGGCTCGGCAGGTTGCCGAGCCGGTCGCCGAGCCCGACCGTGCGGATGATCTCGTCGAACCACGCCTGCTCGGGGGCCCGCTCGCCGAGGATCAGCGGCAGCAGCACGTTCTCCCGCGCCGTCAGCGACGGGATCAGGTTGTACTGCTGAAAGATGAACCCGAGCCGGTCCCGCCGCAGCAGCGCGAGGTCGTTCTTCGACAGCTCGCCGATCTCGGTCTCGCCGACGAACGCCTCGCCGGACGTGAGCTTGTCGAGGCCGGCGACGCACTGCATCAGCGTGCTCTTGCCCGAGCCCGACGGGCCCATGATCGCCGTGAACCGATGGGCGGGGAAGTCGACGGTGACACCGGCGAGCGCATGGATCGCCGCCTCGCCCTCGCCGTAGGTCTTACGCGCGTCCACGACATGGGCCGCGGCGGAGTTCGTGTGCATACCCCTAACGTCGTCGCGGGCAGTTGCGCCGGGTAGTGCCGGGACTCAACACTTTCCTATGACATCTGTCACCTGCACTCGATCTGCACGCGATCCGCACCGCGCGTCCTGATCGGCGGCCTAGGTTGGCGGCGATGCGGCGCGATCTGCTCTACCTCATCGCCCTGGTCGTCGGTGTCGCGCTGATGTTCCAGTTCCAGTACGCGGTGTTGCTCGTCGCCGTCGGGCCGGCCTGGCTGTTGCGTCGAGGTTCGCTGCGGCCGCTCTGGACCGCGCCACTCGCCGCGGTGGTGTTGGCGGTCGCGGTCCCTTTGGCGCTGGAGCTGCTCGGCGCTGACTGCCCGGTCGAGGGCATGGACTACCTCAACCAGTGCAACGGGCTCGCCACGGCGGCCATGTTGTTCCTGTTCGGCGGCCTGATCGTCGTGCAGATCGCCGTGGTCGCGGCGGTGTACGCGCTGATCTTCCGAGCCGCCGGCGCGGCCTGGCACAAGTACCGGTAGTGGACGACCGCCGAACGCGCGTTTCGCCACTTTCGAGGGGTGCAGCAAGGAGCTTTCGCTCAGCGAAACCCAGTTGCATCACCTCTCCCCAGGGGTGATGAGCGCAACTCGCTTCAGGCGAGTTTCCGTTCGCACCCTTCCGCATGAGACGCGAAAATGGTCCTTCTCGACGATCTGGGCACTTCGCTTGGCCTTCGGGCCGCGCTACTGGGTTGCATGCAAAGCAGCAGTGGGCGAGTGCCCAGATCGTCGATTTCCGTACCTTTTCGATGCCGACCGAACTTCATGTCCACACGGTCACTGCGCCACGCCAGATCGGACAGCCGTGCGCTTGTTGCCGAGTGCGTCTGTCGGGCGCTCGTCACCGATCTACCAACTTGCGGCAACATTCCGCCTGCGCTGATTCAGGCGGAGCCCGGTATCAGCGTGTAGTCGCATCCGCGTCCTCCTTGAGGGCGAGTTGCTGGCACGCTTCCAGCCGTCGCGAGGGCCGGATGAACAATGTCGTCGGGATCAACGTCTAGTCGACGACAAAGACTGACGTGCCCGACACGACTCCAGCCTCGTTGACCCGAGCTGCGCGAAGATGCGGCGTAGGGGAAGTCACAAACCGCCAGACTACGACCGCGAGAAGATTCCTCGGGCCCGAGACGGCAACAGGTGTCTCCCAACTTGCCGGCACCCAAGACACCGACGCAAAGTTGTCGCCGACTCCGTCGATGACAAAAGCCAGGACGGGCGTGCCGTCTTGACTGCCGCCGTCGATGAGTACGAGGTCGCCGTCGAACCTGTGGATCATGCCCTGAGTGAACGTCGTCGCCGGCCCGGGCGAAGCGGGCCGCGCACGGAGTTCGATCACGTAAGGAGGCGCCTCGGGTTCGGTCCGAGCAAGCAGGCGTTCGGTTAGGTGACTTAGGAGACCCGTCCTGACCAAGAGATAGTCCAGAGCGACCAGCGCTGCTTCAATCATTTCTCTCCGCCTCGTGTGCCGCCCGAGCGATGAGACGAGATCTGTGCGCTTATTGCCGCGGCGCTGTCGATCGCGCGCACCAGACGAGCAAGATCTCGAATCGGGCCCGCCGCGTCGCACGACAGATCGATGCCTCCCCCGCGTCGCCGCAACGACATTCCAGCGCTCTCGGGGCTAGCGCTGCCATGTGTTATGACGATGTCGAGATTTCCCTTTCCCCACCCGCGGTAAATCCAGCTGACAGCATCGTCCTCGACCAGTCGGTCGGCCCACGACCCCAGACGCCGCTGTAGTTCAGCGGCGACGGCCGCAACCACAGGCGTGTCCCCGGGTTGGTCGGACACCCGACTGGCAGAAGTCTCGCGAATGGGCGCCGCGAGTGACGCGAGCCCATCAACAACGAATACCTCCCGGGGGCCTATTTGAACCGGGACATCGGGTGACTCCCGTCGATACAGCGCGAATATCCCCGACGATAGGCCGCGCTGGTCGAAGCACAGTCCGGCCAGGAAGAAATCGAGATTGAAGTTGGGGTCCGCGACCGCAGACGAATAGTGGGCGTGATCTCCCGCGCTGAACGACCCCAACCCGTTTGGATGATGGCTATGCCACGATCCCAAATGCTCGATCTCAGGGAATCGGCCTTCAAGTTCTCGAAAGGATGCGAGTTGAAATCCCGTGTCAGGTATCAGCGAGGTAGCTGTTGCACGTGCCTTGGGTCCGGAAGGTATGGACCCAAGGATCACAAGCGCCACCCCGGCGGTGGGTCTGCGGGAGCTGATCCATGCCGAGTACTGGCCGACAAGACCATCGGGGTTCGATACCGCTTCCGCCGGGTCGATGACGAATCCGACGAATTTGCCCCCAACCTCGATTGCAGGCGCTCGACGAACCGCGTCCTGCGACTCGCGGACAACGTCCGCATGCAAGAGGATTAGTGATGGAGCGGTCCGCTGAGGCGTCGTGCGATGGAGTCTCATTGGCAGGCGAGACAGTCGTCGAGTTGAGGAAGGTCGAACAGCGACAGGTTCCACGCCCAGTCTTGTCCCGCCCGGATGCGCATCGCTGCCCACGTCCCGTTGAAACGACCGAGCGATCCCTCGGCTACTTCGTGGGCGAGAATCTCACCCAGCGTTGCTTGCGCATGCAGCCCGGAAACGAGTGCGATATCGCTGATCAATCCGGACGCCGCGTAGTTCGTCAGCCGCCGTCCGTACACCATCTGCTCCTCGTCGCCCGTGAGAGCGAGTTCTGCGTCGTTAGGCAGGGACGCGTCCATGCGTTCTGCCAAGGACTCCATGCACGCATAGCAGCCCGAGATCCCGGGCCGGTAGATGAGCACCGATCCCCCGATCCCACCTCGGAACACGGAGCCAACCGTCATTGGCGTTCTCGACGCGATACAGAGCTCGTTGATGTAATGGCGTGCCGCGTTCGAATCAGTAGCGGAGACGACGATCTGAACACGGTGCATAATTGCCGACACGCGCTTGGGAGCGAGGTTGAAGAGATCCTCGGCGAGGGTTTCTACGCGAGCCGAGGGATTTCGATCAAAGAGCCACTCTGAGGCGATCTCGACCTTCAGGCGGCCGATGTCGCGGCGCCAACCTGGATGCTTCAGAAGGTTCAGTTCGTCGAGGCGGTCCGGATCGATGAGGATGAAATTCGACACGCCCGATTGAGCGAGTTGTTGAAATACTGGGAAGCCCCCAGAACCGAGCCCCACAATCAACACGCTCGACTTGAGCGCAGGCACTCCCAGAAGGTGTTCCAGGCGTTCGAATCGGAGCCCGGTCAATGGTCCTGCTCGCGGCCCGGCCATTTGTGTGTGGAGCGATACACCTCATGTTTGTGAATCCATACGAATGTCTTTGCGACGGCGTACCCCAGCGTATACCGCGGCGACCAGAGGTTCTTCCGCCATAGGCACATCTCTGAGTCGCTGAAGCGATGCTTTCCAGTGCACGCCCATCCGACGCTTAGCGCAACCGGCGGCTCGTACGGATACCGCTCGGGGACGATGATCTTGAAGTCTCGAATGACACCGGGAAGAGGTTCGATTGAGCCGGCGATCCTTGTAATGCGGCCTCCCTGCTTCGCGATGATGACGGTGGAGAATGCAGCTAAGAGCTTTCGTTCCTCGACACCGAAGCGATCACGCCGGCCATCTTCTGCCGTCATGGTGTACTCGGGAGAGTTCCAATCAGGCCACAGATCGGTACTCAATCGAACTCGGCCCCGTACTCGCCTCTCTCGTCGTGGAGAATCGTCTTCTTGGCGCGTGGCTGGTCATCCACTGCGGCGGCCAAAGAGCCGTCTGGATTCAAACGGATCACCTGCGTTTCGACCTGGGCTTCGAGCACCGCGCGGGCACGCGCCCTAGCTTCCTCCGGGGTCATTCGAGAAGGCACCTGCCTGCGTCGGTTCGTCGGGTGGCGCAAACATACTTGATTAAGCGCCGCCGATCCCACGATCGTTCCCCTACGGCGTCCACAGCGGGGCGTCAGTTCACGAGGGCCGCTGTTACGGCTCGCCGGTTGAGTTGCACGGCCCGCATTGAAGGGCGGCGACCGAGCTTCTGGGCCGCCCGAAGGCGCGCCGAACGGCTCCATCGGCCGCAACCGTCGACACCCAAGCCCGTCGTGGACTTCCCCCGGTTTCGTGGACATCTGACCTGAGGCGCCGTGAGGTGCTGATGGAAGGATGTGAAGGCGAATGCCGAGGCCGGATCCGAAGGAGTTCAAGCAGGGCGCGTTGGACTTGGTCGCCCGGGGCGACCAGTCCGGTCGCGGAGATCGCGGCCGAGCTTGGGATCGCCGAGTGGTGTCTGCGGCGCTGGATCAAGCAGAGCCAGCTCGACCGCCATGAGCGCGACGACGGCCTGACCACGTCTGAGCGCGAAGAGCTCACTCGGCTGCGGCGCGAGAACGCGCGGCTTCGTCAGGAGAAGGAGATCCTGAGAAAAGCGGCGGCCTTCTTCGCCCGGGACGAGATCCGGTGAGCGCCTACAGGCTCATCGCCGCGGAGAAGGCCGAGCATCCCGTCGATCTCCTCTGTCGCGTGCTCGGCGTCTCCAGGAGCGGGTTCTATGCCTGGCAGACCCGCGTGCCGAGTGATCGGGCGCTCTCGGACGCGTGGCTGCTCGAGCGAATCCGCGAATCCACGCTGCGAACCGCGGTGTCTACGGCGCGCCGCGCATCCACGCGGAGCTGCGGCTCGCGCAGGGCGTTCGGGTGGGCCGCAAGCGCGTGGAGCGGTTGATGCGCGAGGCCGAGCTGTCGGGCCTGGTCCCGAGGCGCCGCGGGCGCACCACGATCCGGGTGCCCGGCGTTCGCGTCGCCGACGATCTGGTCGAGCGCCAGTTCCGGCCGACAGCGCCCAACGTGCTCTGGGTCGCCGACATCACCTACTTCAGATCCTGGGAGGGCTGGCTCTACCTCGCCGCCGTCGAAGACGCGTTCTCGCGCCGGATCGTCGGCTGGAGCATGCCGATCACATGCGCCAAGAACTCGTCGCCTTGGCGAATGGCTGTCGATCGACGCCAGCCGGCTCCAGGGCTGATCCATCACTCCGACCAGGGCGGTCAGTTCGTCTCGCTGGGCTTCGGGCAGGCCTGCACCAAGGCCGGGATCGCGCGCTCGATGCGCAGCCGCGGCGACTGCTGGGACAACGCCGTCGCCGAGAGTTTTCTCGCCACGCTCGAGAAGGAACTGATCCGCCGCCAATCCTGGCCAACCCGCGCCGCGCTGCGAACCGCGGTCTTCGAGTACATCGAGATCTTCTACAACGCCACCCGCCGGCACTCCACGCTCGGGATGCTCTCGCCCGCGCAGTTCGAGACGATGTATCTCTCAGAACCAAGAAGGACCCACAACAACTAACCCCGGGTGTCCACCGAAGCGGGGAAGTCAAGTCGCCCCGCGATGACAAAGAGGCGCCTCGCTAGACCTCAGCTCGATGTACTGCCTCTGCGACGGTCATCGCTCGCCAGATATCCGGCATGACCTCCGCGATTCTGCGGAGCCGTCCTTGATCGCCCGAGGACAGCCAGCCCAGAATGTTGCGCTCGGTGATGGGGCGCTGGTACCTGAACTCAGCGTCGAGCGCGGCAGCAGCCTCCAAGGCCTCTCGCATCCGAACACGGGACTCTTCCGAATCGTGAGTCACGAGGTTGCGCGCCGCTCGAAGCACCTCGTACAAGGCGAAACTCAAGGGCGAAAGCGCATCGAGTTGCGCTTGAACGGCCGGTGAGAGCCATCCGTCCGAGTTGGCGATACCCCCGGTTGAGAGCGTCCTGTCCAAGTAGCGGTCAGTGAGAGCTGCACCGAGGTCCGGCGGTGCCGCTGACAACGCATCACGCAACTTCTTGTCGAGCTTGGGAGCCGATGGTGCCAAGCGGCGAGCGACTGCTCGAGGATCGAGGAGGATCATTTCGCGAAGCCACGCTCGGCGGTCAATCTCGAAGTTGCCTGCATAGCTCTTAAGGAACTCACGCACTTCGGCGTCACGCTCCGCCGGACGCTCAATGCCGCGGATAGCCTGGAGGCGTCGTTGCATCTCCTCCGCTACAACGGGCAACATCTTGGCGCCTAGGCCGGCGTCGCGCGTGAGCGGGGCTGCCGTTGATGGTGCGCCAGTCACTGCCCCAGCGGTCGAGCGCATCGCAGAACTCCACGACCCGAATCGATTGCGAATAGCCATCGCTGATGGCCAAGTTCGTCCGTCCCGATACTCCCGGCGCCGCCAGGCGTCGTAGTCGTCGTAACTCGTGGTAGCACCCACAACACCGCGGTCGTTGACGTACTTCTCAAGCGCACGCGGATACGAATCCTCGCTGAACAGCAAGAGACCTCTGCTTCGGCCTCCTTCATTCGCAACGAGTCCGATTCTCACCATGGCTTCGGTCCAATAACCATTGCCGAGCCGCTTCATGACCGTCTGAGAATCGGCGGGCCATGGGTGCAGCCCTTGGCCATCTCCTTGGGCGACGACAGTCGGCCTGCGAAGTTGGTCGTGCTTCGCCTTCGAGAGCGAGCATGCGCTGGTAGCGGCGAACTCACGAGCGTCTATGGCGACCGCGAGGATCTCGGCGATTTGCTCTCTCGAGAACCCTCGCTGCTCAAGTGCGTCCCGCAGAAGACGTGCCTCGTCGAAATCCATAGAGGCAAGCGCGGCGCCTCGGTCGGAGTCGACTTCGAGATGCAGACCTAGGACGTACCAAACTCCAAGCTCTAGCGCGGCATCTGGAAAGTGTTGAGGATCCCTCAGCTTGGAGAAGGTGATACCGCTGCGATCCAGCGCTGCCTGAATGACCGCCTGATCGAGTTCCGGGAAGAGGAGGGCGAATCGATCCAGGATTAACTGCTTGGATTGACCTTGATTGGCGAGCGCCTCGATTGTCACCCCGTGATGCGCCCAGAACTCCTCCGTTTCACTGAAGCGCTTGTCTGCGCGCCTCTGCTTGCGTACTTCCAGCGCAGCGGCCACGACTTCGCCGCGGGCGGCGAGAATCTGTTGTATCCGCGCACGCGAGACTCCCACGTCGTCAGCGATTGCTTGCATCGTCTCGCCCTCGCGATAGCGCTCAACGATCCGGTCATCGCGTTCCTCCATGCGCTCGGTCTTGCCCAAATCCCGTCCCCTCCTCGCCCTCGTTGCATGCAATCGTTAGTGAATCACGAGTAATCGGACGCTGCCTGACGCGGCTCTCGCTCAGAGTGGCGCAGGAAAGCCAGGGCGTTCGTGCCTCGCGCTATGCGTCGACGCCTGCGCCACTGTCGCTCTGGACGACGACCAGCTGCGACGGCGGCTCGCGTATCGCGCCCAACTAGCGTCGTCTCCAGCGGCGGGTTCGCGAAGGCACCGAGGTCGGACGAGGTGTCGGTGCTCCATATCGATTCCAGCTAGGTCGACCTGAGGCGCTCGGGGGAGGACGGGCTGGGTGGCGATCGCTGGGGGTGACGAGATTCACTTCTCTCGCCCCCTGCCGAACACCGATGCTATGGACGACGTGGCGGGGACGATCGACAATGGCGGGGAGGAACTGGTCACGCGCCCGCATGGACGTAATCATCGGAGAGCGCGGAAGCGACTGGGCCTACGATGAAATTCCGTTTGAGGCACAGCCGCGCCGGTTGAAGCCCGACCTGCACCCCCGAGCCCTCGAAGGAGGTGTCGGGCGAAGACATGCTCAAGGCTCAGGTCGCGCAACGCGCGGCGATCACGACGAGGACCTCACTCGTCGATTCTGCGACGATTGCGCGGCTCCGTGGCGGCCGCACGGCGCTCCGTCGTGAGTTCGCGCGTTTGGGCTCGCGGACCGGCGCAGGCACGTGGAGACGTGCCGTGCCCGGCTAGGCTCGTTGGCCGATTCGAAGGCCGCCGCCGACGTGCTCTGGCGGACGAACTTCGAGCCTTGCTCCACCAGGGCAAGGGCAAGGGCGAGCCGCGAGACCGCGCTCGATAGTGCGGCTGCTGGGAGCTGATCGGCGACCAATGTTCACAAGCCTGAGGACCGCCGTGCCCCGGAGGCGCCCTCGACGACAGCGTCGATCAGCTCGGGCCCCGACCTGAAGCCCGGCGGGGTTGTCATCACAACATGAGGTTGCCGCACGCGACGCGAGGCGCGCCGTGAAGCTTCCGCAGCAACCTGACGATCGGACTGGTCCGTCGAGAGCAAGACCACGGCGGGCGCACACAGCGGATCATCCCGGGGTGCCGTACTGCTCCTCGGGACTGCTCTGCGGCTGCCTACGGCACGCGAGGCTGAGCGCTCGCTGACACCGACCCTGGACCGCTGGCACACAAGGCTCGCCTCGCATGGAAAGCAGCGGGCAAGCGCACTACGGTCCGTGCGTGTGACGCTTCTACTACAGCCGAACGTCGAGCACGCCGACCGCCTCGTGTTGCGGGCGCTCCAACGCCGCTACGGCGAGGGCGCAGACTTCGCTACCCGGGGCGAGGCTCCGGGGTTTCCGCTCGCTGAGCTCGTTGAGGACGACGGCGGTAGCTACAGCGCGTACACCGGCGCGCAGCACTTCGGCAAGGTCGCGCGGCAATTGATGCGGCTGGTGTATGAGCTGAACGTCCACTCTGCTCACGGAACGCGGCCGCAGGATGTAAGCCCGAAGAGCGTCTGGGTAGTCGACGTCATGCACGCAGTGACACCTGACACGCGAACCGCATACTTGGCCGTCACCGCTGGTGGAGCGCCAGTCTTGATGCCGCTGCCCGACTTGCCGGGTTCCTTGCTCGACGGCTCCTGCTCGGCCAACGAAACGCGTGCGTCGCTCCGCGTGTTCGCAGTTCGGATGGCAGACCTCGTGAATTTGGCCTTGCCAGCAGCGCGAACATTGGCGGTGGAGGACTCAATGCCAGCGGCGGGATAGCCTGGCGGATCCTCACGTCCCGGCCACGTGAGTGCGTGGGGCTGTCCGGCGCGGGCCTCGAGTCCGAACGACGAACCGTTGTCGCGCCGTCCGAACGGCTCCTTGCGCCCGGCGACGGAAACGATCTATTCGATGCGCCTTCCCGGCGGTAACTCGGTGTAGGCCTGCGCGGCTTGATCGCGCAGCTTACGCCGCACGAATTCGGTTGCATCAGCATCCGTCGCGAACCCGTCGCGCGTGTGTCGACGCCCTGCTCGCCAGGTGAAGACACCCCCGCGGCGGCCGGCCACGTCGATCGCACCCCAGTCGCGCCAAACGGTCGAGCCCCGACGACGGATCCAGTAGCCCCGCGCAGCTGTATCGATCCGATTGTCGTCATAGCGGCCGATGAGGGTTAGGTAGTACCCCACGCCTTCGGCAGTATGACCAACGATGAGCGAGCACCCGTTTGGACGACAAGCAAAAGTGCGTTCTCGACGGCTCCGCCACTGTGGTCGGCCCGACAAGCCGCGCCGTGGGTTGCATGGATTGGAGCAGCGCCATCGCGAGCCGGCGGGCGACAAGCGGCAGCACCGGCCATAGTGCTTCGAGTGCAGGAGTCCGAGGCCCGCATTCTCGTCGAGCGTGAGCTCACGCGGGCGAACGCGAAGACGGGTGTCACGCTGGCCGTTACGCGCGTTGTCCCGTTCGAGCACGGATGGGTCGTGTTCTATGCCGACGCGCAAGGCAGGCCGTTGGGGGGCAACGCTCCATACATCGTTGACGCGAGAACCGGGCAGCTGATCGGGACTGGAACCGCTCGAGCGACGGAGTTCTACGTAGACAACTACGTCCGGACCGGCGACCCGCTGGGTCGCGGCGGACCTGACAAGGTGGCCGAGGACCTGGAGCTCCCGTCGCCCGCCGGTTCTCAGGACTGGGGCATCGAGCACGCGGACCCGCGCCGGTTCGGAGAGTTCGCGCAGTACTTCACGCAGATGTTCAAAGGCCTCAACGAAGCTGCGTGCGAACACACGACGGACCTGGTGCTGCAATCGGCCAACGAGGCGCTCGAACAGGGCCTCCGCGTGAACAAGCGGCTGCTCGCGCGGGTCGTGACGACCGCTGAGAGCGCGGCACCGAACCGACTCGCCTACTGGCGAGCGTTGACCGCCACGACGGCAGACCCTCGGCCGATAACGAAGCTCCTGTCGGCAGATGGTCTCAAGCACCGCGAGGTATAAGTCCGGCATGGCAGGGCATCGGATCTACAAGACGAGCGTCGCGAGCGTCTACCCGCACTACGTCAACAAGGCCGAGAAGAAGGGCCGGACGAAGGAAGAGGTCGACGAGATCCTGTGCTGGCTGACCGGCTACGGCGCGAGCGAGCTCGAATCGCAGCTGGAGCAGGGCACGGACTTCGAGCGGTTCTTCGCCGAGGCGCCGGCGTTGAATCCGTCGCGGAAGCTCATCACCGGCGTGATCTGCGGCGTCCGCGTGGAGGAGATCGAGGACCCGCTCATGCAGGAGATCCGCTACCTCGACAAGCTCATCGACGAACTCGCTCGTGGCAAGGCGATGGAGAAGATCCTCCGCACGCCGTGATCCGACGCCCGTAGCCCGGGACGGTGCGTCGGGGCTCCTGTACGATCGCCGCGTGCTACGGATCGGCTGGCAGAAGGCGCAGGCGAAGTTCGTCGCGCAGAACAGGGTCCGCAAGTCCATCCAAGGCCGGGAGGGCGGTGCGTCCTACGTCCTGCAGGTCTGGGACTTCATGGTCGAGGTGCCCGGGACCGACGGGGAGCCGACGCGCTTGGTGATCCGGGTCAAGAACCCGGACTTCGATCTGCCGGAGCTCGGCAAGACCGTCCCGGTGCTGGTGAATCGCCGGCGGACCAAGGCGACCTTCGACGACGACGACCCGAGCATCTCGCCCCGGGCGCGGCGCAAGCTCGGCGAGCAGCGACAGAAGGCCAAGGCCGCCGAGAAGAAGGCGAAGTTCGACGCGAAGCTCTCTGAGCGCGACTGAGAACGACGGTAGGGTGGGCGCGTGCGGGTGTTGCTGAATGTGATCTGGCTCGTGTTCGGCGGCCTGTGGCTCGCGCTCGGCTACGCGCTCGTGGCGCTGGTGATGTTCATCCTGATCATCACGATCCCGTTCGGCATCGCGGCCGCGCGGATGGCGTTGTTCTGCCTGTGGCCGTTCGGGCGTACGCTGGTGCGCCGCCCGGGCGCCGGCGCGGGGTCGCTGATCGGCAACGTCATCTGGTTCCTGCTCGCCGGCTGGTGGCTGGCGCTCGGGCACCTGTTCAGCGGCGTGGTGATGTGCCTCACGATCATCGGCATTCCGCTGGGGCTGGCGAACTTCAAGCTCATCCCGGTGTCCTTGACGCCGTTCGGACGTGACATCGTCGACATCGATCAGGCGCGACGGATGGGCCTGACCGTCGACGCGGTCGTCCCGACTACGCGGGGATGAGGCGTTCCAGCGCGTCCCGCATGCGGCCTTCGATCGGCGTGGGCCGGCGCGTCGCGCTGTCGACGAAGACGTGCGTGAACGAGCCGGTCGCGGCGAGCGGGGCGTCGTCGGCGGTGGCGAGCGCGAGCTCGTAGGTGACGCTGGAGCGGCCGAGCTTGCCGACCCGCAGGGCGCCGATCACGTCGTCCGGGAAGGCCAGCGAGGCGTGGTAGTGGCAGTGGGACTCGGCGCAGATCCCGATCACCGGTCCGCCGTGGATGTCGAGCCCGCCCTCCTTGATCAGGTAGGCGTTGATCAGGGTGTCGAACAGCGCGTAGTACTGCACGTTGTTGACGTGCCCGTAGATGTCGTTGTCGGCCCAGCGGGTGCCGAGGACGCGTCGGTAGGGGTAGTCGTCGAGCGCGCTCATCGTCCGGTCGGCGTCCTAGTTTGAAGGAGATGGACTGGAACCTGATCCTGATCGGCCCGCCCGGCGCCGGCAAGGGCACGCAGGCCGTGCGGCTGCGTGACGAGCTCGGCCTGGTGCACCTCTCGACCGGCGACCTCCTGCGCGACCACATGGCCCGCGCGACGGAGCTCGGCGCCCGCGTGAAGCGGTTCATGGACTCAGGCCGGCTCGTACCGGACGCGCTCGTGACGGAGCTGCTGCTGTCCGAGCTGCCCGCATCAGGCTTCCTGCTCGACGGCTTCCCGCGCACCCCCGCGCAGGCGGACGCGCTGGCCGCCGCCGATGACGTCACCGCCGTGGTGCTGCTCGACGTGCCGGACGCGGCTGTGATCGACCGGCTGGCGGGACGGGGACGCGAGGACGACCGGGCCGAGATCGTGGCCGAGCGGCTGCGCGTGTACCACGAGCAGACGGAGCCGTTGGTCGACTACTACGCCGCGCTCGGTCTGCTGCGCCGCGTCGACGGCTCTGGCTCGACCGATGAGGTGTTCGTCGCCGTGCTCGACGCGCTCGGCGCCGTGCCCGCGTGATTCCAGCCGCGTAGGCGGTCGCCCACCGCCTCGTAGCCGTCCGCCGTGACGATGATCGTGTCTTCGAGCTTGACGAAGCCGATCTCGGGGTCGCGAAGGTCGGTCTCCACCGACAGGACCATGCCGGCCTCCAGCGGGCGGTCCGCATGGTCGGCGGCGTACGGGACCGGTCCCGAGGCGGTCAGTCGGGGCGCCTCGTGGCTGATCAGGCCCATCCCGTGGGCGAGGAAGTCGATCCGGGCACTGTCCGGCAGGTCGGTACGGGCGGCGTCCGCGGCCACGAACAATCCGGCGCCGGGGCGGCCGGCCGCGATCGCGGTGCGCGCCGCCTGCTGCACCGTGTCGACCTGCGCGAGCAGGCCGAGCGCCCGCTCGGGCACCTCGCCCATGAAGCCCATCCGGGCCAGGTCGCCGACGTAGCCGCGAAAGCTCCCGCCCGAGTCCAGGCAGCACAGCTCGCCCTCGTTCCACGCGACGGCCGCGTTCGGCGCACGGTTGCGTTCGCGCCCCGTGTTGACCAGGCAGTACTCGAACGTGAGCCCGCGGCGCGCTTCCTCGACGTGCATCAGCTCCGCCAGCTCGTGCTGGTTGATGCCGGGCGTGGCGGCCGCGAACACGGCGCCCATCGAGTCGACGATCGCGTCGGCCGCGGCGCGGATCTGCGCGAGCTCGTCGGGCCGCTTGACCGCGCGCAGTTCGTCGAGGAGGCCGCTCCCGTCGACCAGTTCCAGCCCCGCGAGCTCCACATGCGCATCGAGCGGGAGGAAGGACGGCTCGATCGCGACCCGCCGCAACCCTCGGGCGGCGAGCGCCTGCGCCGCGACCCGGCCGGACTCGCGGCTGCTCCACGACGTGATGTCCACGTCCGGCACCCACAGCGGCTCGTGCTCCTGCTGGCCACGTTCGAACGGGTTGCCGACGAAGAACGTGCGCTCCGGAGCGCCGCGCACGTAGCCCACGACCGGCAGGTAGCGGCTGGCGCCCATGACGGTGCCGTGGGCGAACATGAAGAAGCGGTAGCCGCCGAGCAGGTAGGAGACGTTGTGCGGCGAGCACGCGAGCACCGCGTCCACGCCGGCCGCGTCCATCAGGCGGTCGAGCCGCCCCGCGTCGAAAGGGGTGTCCAAGCCCGGAAAGCTACGCGGCGCGGAGGCTGCGTGCGATGGCGAGCATCTGCGCGTTGCTCAAGCCGAGCGTGAGCGTGTTCGTGACCCACCACGAGCCCTCGGACGTGCGCAGCGCGACCCGCCGCAGGTGGCTGCCGTCGTAGTAGAGGTCGAATGTGCGATCACCGAGCGTGCGCTGCTCGTCCGGGGCGGCGAGGATCGGCGGGTCGGTCCAGTCGGTGCCCTGTACGCCGTAGTACTCGCCGAGCGCCGCGCGGACGGAGAGCCTGTACGCGGCGTGACGCGTGCCCTGCCCGTCCTTGATCGTGTAGGCACGGGCGCTGTCGTAGGCCGCGCCGGAGCGGCGACGGGTGGGGTAGAGGAAGCCGAACGGGGCGTCGAGCGACGGAGGCGCTGCCGCGGCCACGAGTCCGGTCGCGCGAGCGGTCTTCTTGCGCTTCGCGCGGCGCGGCTTTTCCGTGGTGGCCTGCGCCACGGCGACGGTCGGATGCAGGAACCGCCGCACGGTCGTCTTGATCTGCGCCGACGTGGCGGTGACGTACGAGGGGCCGATCGTGGCCGGGAACGGGACCTGCTGGACGGGCTTGTCGGCGGCGTCGACGGCGAGCTTGGCCAGGGTGGTGATCTGCTTGGAGCCGCGGATGTCGGTGCGGGTGTTCTCGCCGAGCAGGCGCAGCAGCGCGTGGCGATCGCCGAGCAGCTCGGCGACACCGAACTGCGCGCGGGCCTGGCGCAGGAAGTCCTGCTGGCGGGCGGCGCGCACGAGGTCGTTGTCGCCGTGGCGGTAGCGGACGTAGTCGAGCGCGTCGGCGCCGCACAGGCGCTGATAGCCGGCCTGCACGTCGATCGAGGCGAAGTTGGTGGCGGGCGTGCCGTCGTTGCGGTTGAAGTAGCGGCGATCGACGTCGGTGTAGACGCACCCGAGCTCGTTCACGAGCCCGCGGAAGCCGGCGAAGTCCACGTCGATCACGTGATCGACGCTGACCCCGAGCACCGAGCGCAGCGTCTTGACGGTCAGCGGTGCGCCACCGTAGGCGTAGGCGGCGTTGAGCTTGGCGGTCTGGCCCTTGATCGTCACCTTCAGGTCGCGGGGGATCGAGAGCACCGTCACCGCCTTGGCCCGCGGGCTGAGGCGGACGAGCATCATCGTGTCCGACCGCGCGTTGCGGGACGCCGTCTTGGCGCGATGGTCGGAACCGATCAGCAGGATGGTCCGGCCGCTGCCGCTCGCCGCGGGGCTACCGGACGTCGTGCTCGTGAGCACCCCGTCGAGATCGACGCGCGGCTGGGCCTCAAGGGCCCGCGCGGTGGCGTGCAGCTCGTTCGCCCCGACAGCGACCACGCCCGCGGCGCAGCAGGCGAAGACGATTGCGCACGCCGCCACCAGGCGACCGAGCGCGCCGCGGTGGGAGGAAGGCGCAGGCATCGAGGGGATCCCATTAGATCTCGGGTGCTGCGGCCTCGAACTTGAGCCCGCGCTGCTCATTCACCAGTTCCTCGACGGCGGAGACGAGGCCGACCCAGCCGGAGAACGGGCGTGGGTCTCCGCCCTCCAGCGTCGCGTGGCCGATCGGTGCCGCGCCGTCGATGCGCAGCTCGAGGTGGATCTGGACGGGTGGGTTCATCGGTGTGCACACCATGCGGTGACCGACCGTCCCGAACAACTCGGTGGACCCGAGACGTAGACCCTAGGATTTGCCGACCGGCGCCGCCTCGAACAGCCCGGCGAGGTCGCGCCGCGTCTGCGCGCCGAGCTTGCGATACGCGTTGCGCAGGTGCAGCTCGACCGTCTTGGGAGTGACGAACAGCGCTTCGGCGATCGCGCGGTTCGTCTGCCCGGCGGCGGCGCGCTCGGTCACCCGCCGCTCGGACGGGGTGAGCGCGTCCACGCCGCGCAATGCGGTCGTGCGCGGGCGTCCGCCCGCGGCGTACAGCTCTTGGCGCGCGTGCACGGCGAGCGCGTCGGCGCCGAGTGCAGCCGCGATGCCCAGCCCCTGCCGCAGCAGGTCCCGGGCCTCGGTGGGATGGCGGGTGGCCCGCAGCGCGGCGCCCTCGGCCACCAGCGCCTTCGCGAGCTCCAGTCGCGCCGGCGACTCCGCCGCGACCTGCGCGGCCGCGCGCAGCCGTTCCGGGTCCCGCTCGACGGTGCCGAGCACGCGCAAGGCCCGCGCGACGATCGAGGGCCCTCCCCAGCGTCGTGCCGTCTCTGCCTCGGCCTCCGCCGCGGCGATCGCTTCCGCTTCACGACCGAGGTGGTGCAGCGCGAGCGCCTCGTGCGACCGTGCCGGCGTGTCGATCGCGGCCAGGCCCGCGAAGCGCTGCCCGGCGTCACGGGCGACGGCGAGCGCCGCCTCGAACCGCTCCTCCGCGAGCAGCTGTTCGGCGTGGCTGTCGAGCCAATAGCGCGCGGCCTGCGAGCCGTCCCCGGGATCGGTCACCGCCTCCAGCTCGCGTCGCGCGGCGGCGAGGTTCCCGCGCTCGCGCTCGATCGTCGCGAGCCAGGCGGCCATCTCGGTGCGGCCGTTGGTGGTACCGCCGAGGATCAGCTCCTCGATCCCGTCACGCAGCGAAGCCTCGGCTTCGGCGAGCTCGCCCCTGCGCAGCTGCGTGTACCCGCCGCAGACGCTGGTCGCCGACTTGAAGTCCAGCGAGCCACTCGAATGCACATGGTCGAGCATCGCGGACCACACGGTCGCGGCCTCCTCGCGGTCAGCCAGCACGACCACCATCGTCGCCATCACCACGGGGATGAGGTTCCCGCTTCTGAGCAGGTCGCCGCCCGCCAGCGCCGCGAGTGCGAGCGTCGCGCACTCGTCCGCCGTGCCACCCCCGTATGCCTGCTGGTAGGCCGCGATCGCCGCCAGCAGCTTCGGACCGGTGCCCGGCTGGAGGGGCAATCGCCGGTAGGCGGCCAGGCGCTCGGGAGCGACCGGTGCGGCGCCGAAGAATCCGGCGGTCACCTCGATCGCGTCGAGCGCGGCGCGCAGCTCATCGGCCTCGGGCGGGAGCTCTGCCGCCATCCGCCGCGACAGGGCGACCGCCTCGTCGGCGCGGCCGAGCATCAAGAGCCCACCGGACAGGTGCAGCGTGGCCGTGCCGCGTAGGACCGCGGCGTCGGTCAGCTCCAGTACCTCACGCAGGTGTTCCTGGCTCTGCCCGGCGGGCTTCGAGCCGGCAAGCGCCAGCAGGACGTTCGCGCGGCGCTCGGGCGGCGGCGGCTCGGCGAGCGCGCGGGCCAGGTAGGTCGCCGCACTCGCCGGAGCGCCCGCACGCTGCGCGGTGAGCGCAGCCCGCTCGAGCACGTCGACGACCCACGGCTCGCCGCGCGGCGGCGCCTGCACGAGCTGCGTGGCCACGGGTCCGGGACCGGCGCCGTGCTCGCGCAGCAGCCGGGCGGCCTGTTCGTGCGCGAGCGAGCGCTCGTGGGCCGGCATGTCCTCGTACACGGCCGCACGAATGAGCGGATGCGTGAACGCCGTCGGCGCCCGGTCGGCGAACACCTCGGCGCCCACCAACTGGCCGGCGGCGATGACGGCGGCGGCGTCGTCCAGGCCGGCGAGCTCGGCCAGGAGCGGGAACGCGGCGTCGTCGCCGAGCACGGCGGTCGCGTGGGCCATCGCCGCCGCGTCGCGGCTCAAGCGGCCGAGGCGCACGAGCACGGCGCGCGACGCCGCGCGCGGCGCGATCTTCTCGAGCTCGGCCACGTGCTCGGCGTCCGGCGGGACCTGCTCCGAGCGCAGCGCCTTGGCCAGCTCCATCAGCAGCAGCGGGTTCCCGCCGGTGGCGTCGTGGCAGGCACGGGCGAACACCTCGTCTCCGCCGATCAGCTCCGCTCCGGCCCGCTCGCTCAGTGGCTGCGGGCGCAGGGCCACGGTCAGTGGATCGCGCACGATCTCGCCGATCAGATGCGCGTGCGCGTGCCGCTCGAACGGCCGGACCCCGCACACCACGGCCACGCCCAGCCCGTCCAGGCGCCGCACCAGGTAACACAGCCAGCGCAGCGACGGCTCGTCACACCACTGCAGATCGTCGAGCACCAGCAGCAGCGGCGCCTGGTCGGCGAGCTTGAGCGTCAGCCGGTAGAGCCCGTGCAGGATCGCGAACGAGGACTCCTCGCCGGTCGCGTCGCTCGCCGGGCCGTCGAAGACCTCACGCGCGGTCGCGGCGGCGCCCTGGAGCAGGACGTCGGACACCGCGGGCTCGAAGAGCTGACGCACGGCTCCGAACGCGAGCGCCTGCTCGAGCTCGCTCCCGCGGGCGGTCAGCACGCGCACGTCCTCGGCGGAGACGGCTCGGCGCAGCTCGTCGAGCAGGCGCGTCTTCCCGATCCCCGCCGGCCCCTCGACCACCATCAGCCCGGATTCGCCGCGCGCCGACGCCTCCGCAAGTGTTTGCAGAGCGAACAACTCAGTGTCGCGCTCGAGCAGCACGCGCTGATCCTATGCGGTCGGCTGCGGCATGATGCGGGCGTGTCCAGCTACACCTACGACGTCGCGCTCTCGTACGCCGGCGAGGATCGTGAGGTGGCGCGCGCGATCGCGCGGATCGCGCAGGCCAACGAGGTGCGCCTGTACTTCGACGAGCACTACCTGTGGGAGACCTGGGGCACGAACCTCCTCGATGATCTCGGCCGCATCTACAGCGACGAGTCGCGCTACTGCCTGCTGCTGATCTCCGAGGACTACTGCGCGAAGCCGTACACGAACTTCGAGCGCCAGATGGCGCTCAGCCGGGCGCTGGAGAGCGGGGAGGAGTACGTGCTGCCGGTCCGGCTCGACGACGCCTGGCCGCCCGGGTTGCCGGAGACCACGGCGTACTTCGATCTGCGCGTGCGCAGCACGGCAGAGCTCGGCGAGTGGCTCGTGCGCAAGGTCAACGGCGCCGACTGGGTGCTGCGGTCCGCCGACAGCGCGCCCGTGCCGCCGCTCCCGCGCCCGGTCCCGGTTCTGCCGCCGGCCGCGCCCGCCCCCGCGGCGCAGTCGATCGCGTTCGCGGACGTCACGGTCGCGGACGAGTGCCGGGCCTGGCAGGACGACGAGAACCCGCGCCCGGGCACGTGGTCGGCGGAGCCCGCGCGCTGGACGTTCCGCGGCGGCGTCGGTTACTACGAGGACCCGATCTTCGACATCACGGTGCTCAACCGCGCGACCGTGCCGCGGCTGCTGACCATGGTCGGGATCGAGGTGCTGAGCGCCGGGTACGCCTCCCACCTGCTGCTCGGCGGCGGTGGCCAGACGGTGCACCTGCACCGCACGTATGAGCTACCGTTGCCGGACGTGTGGGCGGCGCTGGCGGCGCATCTGGACGCCGACGCGAAGTACCCATACGGACCAATGGCGATGAGCGAGCGCGCCGGCACACGGCTCGCGGACCCGATCCTGATCGGCCCGGGGGAGGCGTACCGCTTCGGGCTGCACCTGCTCGACTACACGAGCCTGTGCCCGACCGAGGTCGAGCTCGTGTTCTGGGCGCAGACCGACGAGGGCATCGATTGCTCACCACGGGCCCGGCTGGGCTACGTGATCGGCGGGGACATCGAGCCGACGATGCGCTTCAAACGCCTGCTGGAAGGACAACCGGCCGTCGCCGATCGGGAGCTGGCCACGGTCCATCGGCGCAGCCTCTGACCCTTAATTTGGACAAACCCGATCAGCTTGGTGTAGATTGTCTACCCGCAGCACTTGGTCGGGTCCATTGGAGGGGCTAGAACACTATGAAATTCGATTGGCCGTCGCTGGCGACCCTAGCGGCGGTTGCGGCCACCTGGGCCGGTATCTGGTGGCTGCGCAAGCGTAGCCTGAACTTCAGTGTCATCGCGCTGTTCGCGTTGGCCGCCGGTATCCCGATCGGGTACTTCGCCGGTGAGCACGTCTCGGCGGTCGATCCGATCGGCCGCATCTACATCAACGTCCTGCTGGCCACGGTGGGTCCGCTGATCCTGGTCGCGATCGTCTCCGCGATCACGTCGCTCGGGAGCATCGCCAAGCTCAGGAGCATCGGCCTGCGCTCGGCGCTGTGGCTGCTCGGCAGCAACGCCGTCGGCATCGTCCTGGCGCTCGGCCTCGCGTTCATCTTCCGGCCCGGCGCCGGCGTCGACGGCGCCCTCGGCACGCTTCCGGACGATGCGATCGCGGGTCAGGTCCAGCAGTTCAGCCAGGTGGTCGTGAGCTTCTTCCCCACCAACGTCGTCGGCAGCTTCGCCTCCAATTCCGTCATCCCGATCATCCTGATCGCGGTCACGCTCTCGGTGGCCTACCTCTCGCTCGTCGAGAAGGAGGGCGAGAAGGTCAGGCCGTTCGCGATCGGCGCCGAGGCGATCAAGCTCGTCGTCTTCAAGGTCGTCAGCTACGTGATCCGGATGACGCCGTACGCGATCGTCGCGCTGACGGCCAGCATGGTCGGCTCGAGCACGAACCTCGGCAAGAGCTTCTGGTCGCTGCTCGGGCTGCTCGCCCTCGTCTGGGTCGCCTGCGCGATCCACACCTACGCGGTCAACAGCGTGATCCTGAGCGCGTTCGCGAACGTCTCGCCCGTCGCGTTCTTCCGCAAGATCTTCCCGGCGCAGCTGCTCGCGTTCACCACGCAGAGCAGCGCCGGCACGCTGCCGGTCACGACGCGCCAGCTCACGCACAAGGTCGGCGTCCACCCCGAAGTCGCGCACTTCACGGCGCCGCTCGGGTCCACGATCGGCATGCCCGGCTGCGCCGGCATCTGGCCGATCCTGATCGCCGTGTGGGGCATCAACGCGTACGGCATCGCCTACTCGGCGACCGACTACGCGGTGCTCGTGGTCCTGTGCATCGTCGTCTCCGTCGGTATCGCGGGCGTGCCCGGCGCCGCGACGGTGTCGGCCGCCACGGTGATGTCGGCGGCCGGACTGCCGCTCGAGTTCGTCGCGGCGACGATCCCGATCAGCGTCATCGCCGACATGGCTCGCACCGCGACCAACGTCACCACCGCCGCCGTCAGCGCCACGGTCGTGGCGCGCCAGGTGGACCTCCTCGACGACGCGATCTTCGAGGAACGCAAGCTGTTCGTCGATGACGACGCCCGGCCCGCGCACCCGCCGCTGGTCGTCCCCGGCAACTGGCCGGTCCCCGCACCTCCTCCCCACGCTCCCTCCCAGAATCAACCGTTGGTGGTCGCCTGATGAAGCGTTTCGCCGTCCTCATTGCCGCATGGGCATTGCTGCCGGGAGTCGCGCACGCTCAAGGCGTGACGAACCCGGCGAAGCATCCGGCCCCGGTCGAGGTCACGATCGACGGTCAGACCTACAGCGACGGGCGCGACACGCTGCCGGGCTACGACGACGTGGCCTGCACGCCGATCCCGGGCATCAGCTACGACTTCGAGAACAACCAGATCCAGTACAACGACAGCGACGGCAAGCTGCTCAAGACCGCCGACTGGACGGAGTGGGAGCGGATCAGCTCCTACGACGACTGGCTCAAGAGCCGGGCGAAGCCGACGCCCACGCCGACGTCGTCGGCGACGCCGACGAGCACCGCCACGCAGACGCCGGCGGCGCAGAACAACACGCAGACCCAGACGCAGACGCAAAGCCCCGCTGCGCAGAACAACCCGTCGGCGCAGACCCAGACGACGACCACGCAGACCACCAACAGCGGCTCAGGCAAGACGACCACCAAGAGCGGCTCGAGCAAGTCCGGGTCCACCAAGAGCAGCTCGTCGGGTGGCGGCTCCTCTTCCTCGAGCTCGGGCGGCGGTAGCTCCTCCTCGTCGTCGGGCTCCTCCTCGTCGGGCTCGTCGAACTCGGGCTCGTCCACGTCGGGCAGCACCTCCAGCGGCTCGAGCTCGCCGGGTTCCTCGTCCAGTGGCGCGACGGCGAGCACCTCGTCCGCGGGCGACGCCGGCACTGGCACCGACGCGGCGGCCTCCACCTCCGCCGACGGCACGGTCACGACGGACACCGCGCCCGACGGCGGCGGCGACGAGAACGTCGTACTGGCCTCGACCGACACGTCCGGCAACGGCGGCGGCGGAGGCGGCACCACCGTCAACGCGCCCCCGGCCGGTCAGGTGGCCGAGACCAACCTCAAGCTGGCCAGCCAGACCGCAGACCTCGCGTTCGGGGACAGCGACACCCGCCTCGCGGGCGTCGGGATCCTCGTCGCGCTGATCGCCCTCGGCTTCTTCACCCTCGCCTTCGGCGAGATCCGCAACCAGCTGTTCGGCCGCCGCTAGCGCAGCCTCGCAGCACCCCTAGTCCACCGCCCCACACACAAGAGAGACACCCGTGAACGCTTTCCCCCGTCGGAAGCGGTCGCTCGCTGCTGCCCTGATAGCTGCCGCAGCGATCGTCCCGCTCGCCTCCTCGACGACCGCTGATGCGGCCGTCACGACCACCAAGTGGAACCGCTCGGTGTACCTGCAGCAAGCGCTCGGGTTCGCCGCCAACTCCACGCCGATCATCGACTCGGTCACCTACGACCGCTTCCAGCACCTGCTGCGCCAGCCCGGCAACTTCGCGATCCTCATCGGTGATCCGAAGACCGACGCCACGTTCGCCACGCGGGCGCGGGCCGTGGAGGCCGCCGCGAAGGCCGAGGGCATCAGCAAGGTCTACTGGTTCAACCCGAACCTCACCGGCGGCGCGACGGTGGGCACGACCGCGTGGCCCAACTTCGACATCCGCAACTCGGCGAGCATCACCTCGCTCACCGCGGCCTCGCGCAACAAGTACAACGACGCGTGGGGCAACATCGTCGCCCAGTCGCTCGGTAACGGTGTCGTCGCGACCCGCACCAACCCCGGCGCCGCGGGCCAGGCCGTCACGACCGCCGCGGGCACGAACGTCAACGACGCCAACGCCCCGGTCTTCGACTACACGGGCGGCTGGCCGGCCGTGCCCGCCAACTCGCAGGACAGCTACTTCCTCGTCTACAACACGGACAACACGGTCGGTGCGGACAAGGACAAGATCGTCTCCTCGGTCAACCTGACCGACGACGCCGACGCGGCGACGAAGGTCGCGGCCGCGATCGACAACAAGACGTTCGCGACCGTCGAGCAGTTCTCGTGGTGGAAGGAGGAGGCCAACGAGCGTGCGCGCGCGGCGGCCACCAACGCGACCCTCGGGCCTGACGTCCCGGTCCTCACCGAGGCCGACCGTGACGGCTGGAGCGTGAACCAGGTCACGCTCCCCGAGCTGGTCAACCTGCTCCAGAACGCGACGGATGCCGACGCGGCGATCCTGCTCGGCGGCACCTGGTGCCCGAACACGCGCGCGGTGATCCCGTTCGTGAACAAGGAGGCGAAGGCGCAGAACGTCACGGTCTACAACTACGACACCGTGCTCGACGGCGGCAAGGTCGCCGGCAACCCGACGGGTGGCTCCAACCCGCTGCAGACGCGCAACGCGCACAACAACGGCGCGTTCCCGAGCTTCCTCTACGCCGAGCTGGTGCAGCAGTTCCTCAGCAACTTCCAGACCCAGTACCAGGTCACCGAGAGCACCGCCATCACCTTCTTCCCGGGTGGCGACACGACCAAGCCCGCGGAAAAGGTCGCGCGCCTGCAGGTGCCGTACCTGTTCGGCTACAAGGGCAAGGGCGGTACTGCGCCCTTCGGTGGCACGACGCGCCACTGGATCATCAAGCGGCCCGGCGCCTCCAACCTCGAGTACATGTCGAACTGGTGGATGACGAATCCCCAGCCGAACCAGGTCGGCCTGACGCAGCTTCCGCAGGCCGCTCCGTACTGGGCCACGCTCAACGAGCGGATCGCGGCCTACACGTGGAAGACCGACCGCGCCGCGGTGATCGCCGACACGTCGATCAGCACCGACGCCGCGCAGTTCCTCGTCGAC
This sequence comes from Solirubrobacter taibaiensis, assembly GCA_027587225.1. Lineage (GTDB taxonomy): Bacteria > Actinomycetota > Thermoleophilia > Solirubrobacterales > Solirubrobacteraceae > Solirubrobacter > Solirubrobacter taibaiensis. Next base: position 7,204 of record JAPDDQ010000008.1, on the reverse strand, counting down.
GGTGACACCGCGACGGTGACCGCGACCGCCCTGGGCACATCCATCGCCCCCGGTGGCGCGAACCCGCTCCCCGCCGGCCCGGGGGCGATCGCCCCGGCGCTGGCCGCGCTGGGCGCGAACGCGCCGACGAGCTACGCCGACCTCAACGCCAAGCACGTGGCCGAGCGGGCCAAGCCGCTGCCGGACCAGACGTACCTCGCGCAGCTCAACGCGCTCGCGGCGCCTTGGGGCCTCGCCAACACCCGCAAGGGCAACGTCAACAACAACGCCTGGGGCAACGTCACCACGCCGAGCAGCGTCATCGGTGGCGCGGCCGCCAAGCGGGCGCTGGAGGTCTTCTTCGGCGGTCTGCCGGGTGGCTCCCTCTACACGGCGCGCACCGTCGCCGCGAACGACGTGGTCGAGGGCACCGCGCCCACGGTCACCCTCGGCGTCACGTTCCCCGCCGGGCGCACGCCGACCAGCAACCTGGCGATCGACGTCAAGAGCGCGGGCGCGACGGTGCACACCGGTACCGCGGCGGTCTCGGGCGGCGCGGCGTCCTTCACGCTGCCGGCGACCCTGGCCTCGGGCACGTACGAGTACACGGTCTCCTACGCCGGTGACGAGTTCATCGACGCCTGGAGCGAGACCCGGTCGCTGACGGTCAAGGCCAAGGACGTGGTGGTGGACCCGACGCCGGAGCCGACCCCGGACCCGACCGTCGTGCCGATCGTCAACCCCGCCCCGACCGCAACGCCCACCCCCGTCGCGGTTAAGGCCAAGGCCAGCAAGGTCGCCGGTGCCGTGTCCAAGGCGCCGACGAGCAGGAAGTCCGGCAAGTACAAGGTCACGATCTCCACGGCCAAGAACGCCACCAAGGCCACCGGCAAGGTCACGCTTACGCTCAAGAAGGGCAAGACGACCAAGAAGGTCACGGGCACGCTCAAGAACGGCGTCGTCACCGTCTCGGTGCCGAAGCTGGCCAAGGGCACGTGGAAGGTCACCCTCGCCTGGGCCGGTGACAAGACCTACCAGGCCGCCTCGGCCTCCGGGGCCTCGATCAAGGTCACGAAGTAGATGAAGCTCGTCGGTGGCGATCTGGAAGTGCCGCTCGTCACCGGCGAGTGGGTCCGCTACGCGAACCTCGACAACGCCGCGAGCGCGCCCGCGCTCGAGTCGGTCGCCGCCGCGGTGGATGAGCTGCTGCCCTACTACGGCAGCGTCCACCGCGGCGCGGGGTTCGCGTCCGTGGTCAGCACCGAGGCGTACACCCGCGCACGCGAGATCGTGCGCGGGTTCGTCGGGGCGCGTGAGGACGACGTCGTGCTGTTCACGCGCAATACGACGGACGCCTTCAACCTGCTCGCGGGCGCGCTGCCGGTGGGCACCACGGTGCTCACGTTCACGGGCGAGCACCACGCGAACCTGTTGCCGTGGCGGCGCGGCGACGTGCGCGACCTGGGCATTCCCGCGAGCCCCGAGGATGCGTTGCGCACGCTGGAGTCGGCGCTGCGCGACATCGGCGGGCCCGCGCTCGTGTCCGTGACCGGCGCCTCGAACGTGACGGGTGAGGTGTGGCCGATCGAGGCGATCTCCGCGCTGTCGCATCGGTACGGCGCGCGGGTCGCGCTCGACGCCGCCCAGCTCGCGGCGCACCGGCCGGTCGACATCGCGGAATGGGACGTCGACTACGTCGCGTTCTCCGGCCACAAGGTCTACGCGCCCTACGGCGCGGGCGTGCTGGCCGGCCGCGCCGACTGGCTGGACGCGGCCGAGCCCTATCTCGCGGGCGGCGGCGCGACCCGCCGCGTGACCGCCGGAGACGTCGAGTGGAACACCGGGCCCGCGCGTCACGAGGGCGGCACTCCCGCCGCACTCGGCGCGTTTGCTCTGGCGGCCGCGGTGCGGGCCTTGGACGAGGAAGGCTGGGACGAGCTCGTCGCCCACGAGGAAGAGCTGCTCGAGCGGCTGCTCACCGGCCTGGACGCGATCGACGGCGTGCGCACCTACGAGCTGTGGGGGCGCGGCCACGACCGGGTCGGTGTCGTCAGCTTCAACGTCGCGGGCCTCAACCCGGCACTGCTGGCGGCCGCGCTCGGGGCCGAGCACGGCATCGGCGTCCGGGACGGCGCGTTCTGCGCACATCCGCTGATGGATCACTTCGGCGCGCTCCGCGCCGTGCGCGCGAGCATCGGCGTCGGCACGAACGCGGACGACATCGACCGGCTGCTCGGAGCCGTCGCGCAGATCGCGCGCGACGGCGTGGCCTGGACCTACACGGGGAGCGACGGTTCCGTCCTCCCCGATCCCGACCCGCGTCCCCGCCCGTCGCTCGGTGGCCTGCTCAGCGGCCCACTTGTCGGCGGGCGATCGGCCTGCCGGGGGTAGGGGTAGGCTCTTGGGTGCCGCAGCGCTCGGGCACCGATCAACCCCTGTGGGGAAGCCTCATGATGCAGTCTGTAAAGAAGTACCTGCGGTCCGGCCGCGGCGGCAAGGCCTCGGCGCTGCCGGAGATGCAGCGGCAGGAGCCCGTCGATCCGCCCGCGCTCCCGATGGCGCGCTACGACAAGCTGAGCGCCGCCCAGGTGTGCTCGCACCTCAGCGGACTCCCGGCGACCGATCTCATCAAGCTCGGTCACCACGAGCGCACCAATCAGAACCGCGTGGTGGTGCTCGCCGACATCGACGCGCTGCTGGGCAACGAGCCGTGGCCCGGCTATGACGGGCTGGACGTCGACGGTGTGCGGTTCGGCCTCGACGGCGCGGCTCGCGATCGGTTCGTGAAGGTGCTCGCCTACGAGCTTGCGCATCAGAACCGCGCCGGCGTGGTGCTGGCCGCGCAGCAGAAGTCCGCCTGAGCACGCGGCTCACTCGGCGGCGAACCCGCCGAGCGAGCCGCGCTCGTCTACTGGATCCGCTGATCCTCGACGTCGGTGACGCTGTCGAGGGCGTCCGTGAACGCGCGGTCGGCGTCCGCGCCACCGCGAACGAAGTCCTGCCGGTTGTCGCCGCCCGAGCGGATCGTGTCCATGCCGGCGCCGCCGTCCAGGAAGTCCGTCCGGCCGCCGCCGCGGAGCGTGTCGTTGCCGGACACGCCGCCGAGCAGCTCGAGCTGGAACGTCGTGGTGCCGGCGCCGTCCAGGAAGTCCGAGCCCGCGCCGCCGTCGACCGTGACCAGACCGGCCGCGGTCATGCCGACGTCCGGGGTCCCGTCGAGGTTGAGATCGAGCTCCGGACCGCCCCCGAGCGCGGACGTGCTGCGCACGCCGACCTCGTCGAGGTTGGTGCCCATGCGCACGCTCAGATGGTCGCCGCCCGACCCCGTGAGGATGGCGAACGACATGCGCTTGCCGGCGGCGGTGATGAAGCGCCCGTTGTTGCTCTCGTCGATGACGATGTGCTGGTTCGCCGCCGGCACGGTGGCCTTGACGCGGATCTTCGTCGTGCTGAACGCGGTGGCGAGCTGCCCCGTCGTGGGCGAGAAGCACGAGCGGGCCACGCCCGTGCCGTCGGTGAACGTGATCGAGGACGCGTTGCGCAGGACCAGCGGCTGATCGCCGCCGTTCGCGGTCACGGTCACGGTCTTCGCGGCGGCGTCGAACGTGCACGAGGACGCCGCGTGCGCGGCGCTGGGGACGACCGCGATCGCGGTGCCGGCGAGGGCCACGCCGACGAGGGCACGACGCAGGGTGAGAAGGGAGTGCATGAGGTGGTTCCTTGCGTTGGTTGGGGTGGTCTTGGGGAGGAAGGTGGGCTCAGCGGGTGATGTGCCCGATGAGGGTCATGCGGTCGTGGTCGGCGACGTCCTCGGCGAAGACGGCCGTGCCGGAGCCGCGGGCGCCGCGGTAGCTGCCGGTGCCGTGGGAGACGGTGAAGCGAGCGAGCCCGGTGAACGACGTGGTCGTCGGAGCGCCGGCGCCGTCCTGGCAGGAGTCACCGGAGACGGCGAGGACGAGCCGGTTCGGTGTGCCGGCGCCGAGCGTGATCCGCCCGTCGATCGGGGCGCACACGCCGCCTTCGCCGTTCGGGAACGTCTCGGCGACGCGGAGCTGGAGCGATCCGGCGTAGCCGCCCGAGCCGACGGGGGCGCCGCGGAAGCGCCCGTCCTTGAGGTCCAGCCTGAGACCGCCGTCGGCGGGCGTGTCGGTGATGGTGGCGTCGCCGCGCACCACCAGCCGCTGCGTGTTGTGGTGCTGGTCGGCGGAAGCCGTCGCGGCGGAGAACGCGAGGCCCGCGAACAGCAGGGCGATGAGGCCGAGCCACGGCCGGGGCGAGGTCATGAGGAGCTCCTTGGGTCGATGGGGGATGCAAGGAGCTCGCGCGGGTCGAAGCGCTCGGCCTGGATGACGAAGCGGCCGGCGGCGTCGAACCAGTCGGCGCGGGGGCGGTCGTAGTACAGCTCGACGCCGTTGCCGTCGGGATCGGACAGGTAGACCGAGACGGTGCCGCCGTGATCGGTGGCGTGATCGATCGGGCAGTCGTGCTCGATCAACCGGCGCACGGCGCCGGCCAGCTCCCGCCGGTCGGGGTACAGGAACGCGACGTGGTACAGCCCGGTGTGACCCGCCGGCGGGGGCGTGGCACCGGCGCTCTCGAACGTGTTCAGGCCGAGGTGATGGTGGTAGTCGCCGGCGGCGAGCAGCACCATGTCGAGGCCGTGTTCGCGGGCGTCGGCGCTGACGCCGAAGCCGAGCGCGTCGCGGTAGAACGCGAGCGCACGGTCGAGGTCGGCGACTCTGAGGTGCACGTGGCCGACGCGCACAGCGGGGTGGATGTCCATGCCGCAAGACTCCCGGTCGCGGCGCGTTCGCTCATCGGTGGAACCACCTAACCGGGCTGCGGGAGTGGCAGGGATGCGCGAGGATCGCGGGCGTGCCACCCAGGCTGATCGGTCGCGGCGACGAGTGTGAGGCGATCGCCGCCACGCTGCGGGCCTTGCCCGGCGGACCGAGCGCGGTGCTCGTGATCACGGGTGAGCCGGGGATCGGCAAGTCGCGGCTGCTCGACCACCTCGCGGCGTCTGCGGCGGCCGACGGCGCCACAGTCCTAGGCGCGCGGGCGTCGGAGTTCGAGCACGACCTGCCCTACGCGCTGTGGACGGAGGCGCTGGAGCGTCACCTGGCGCAGCTCGGTGAGCGGCGGGTGGGGCGGCTGGGCGTCGCCGACCCAGCGGCGCTGGCGACGGTTCTGCCGGCACTCGGCGAACCCGCGATCGGCGATCGCCACCGCACGCACCGGGCGCTTCGTGACCTCCTCGAACGGTTGGCCGTGGCGACCCCGCTCGTGCTGTGGATGGACGACGTGCACTGGGCCGATCCGGCTTCCATCGACGCAATAGCCGCGCTCGTGCGCCGCCCGCCCGCTGCGTCCGTGTTGCTGGCGCTGGCGGCACGCGAGGGCCGGCTGCCCGCGAGCATCGGCTTCGCGCTCGCCGCCGCCGACGGCGTGACCACGCTGCGGCCACCGGCACTGACGCCGGCGGAGGCGGTCGAGCTGGTCGGTGAGGCGGGTGCGGCGATCTTCGCCGAGGCGGGCGGCAATCCGTTCTATCTCGAGCAGCTCGCGCGGGTGCGTGCTCCGTCGGCGCGGCCGGCCGGAGCGATCGACGGCTCGGTGCCGCCGGCGGTCGCGGCCGCGCTGGCCGCCGAGCTGGCCGCGCTCCCGTCCGCAGCGCGCCGGATCCTCGACGCCGCCGCGGTCGTGGGGGACCCGTTCGAGCCCGATCTGACCGCGGCGGTGGGGGAGCTGCCCGAGCCGGAGGCGCTCGATGCGCTCGACGAGCTCCTGACGGGCGGGCTGATCCGCACCACCACGGTTCCGCGCCGGTTTGCGTTCCGTCACCCGGTCGTGCGCCACGCCGTCTACGTCGCGACGCCGCCCGCCTGGCGGCTCGGCGCGCACGCCCGTGCGGCCACTGCCCTGCAGGCCCGCGGTGCAGGCCCGGTGCAGCGCGCACATCACGTCGAGCACGCGGCCCGTCCCGGGGACGAGGACGCGATCTCGGTGCTCACCGCCGCGGCGACGCAGTTGCAGTCGCCCGCACCGGCGACGGCGGCGCGCTTCCACGCCGCCGCGCTGCGCCTGCTCCCGGACGACGGCGAACAGCGCGGTGGTCGGCAGCGTCGCCTGGCCGACGCGCAGGCCGCCGCCGGAGATCCCGCCGGCGCCCGGCAGACGCTGCTCGACGCGCTGCAGGTCGCCGAGCCCGGCGAGCGCCTGACGCTGACCGTCGCGCTCGCGAACCAGGAGTGGTGGCTGGGCGGCCATGAGGACGCGCGGCGACGGCTGCAGGTCGCGCTCACCGAGCTGCCCGCCGTCCCGTCACTCGATCGCGTGCGGCTCCGACTCGCGCTCGCGCTCACTGCGCTGCTCGGGTGTGACCTGGCCGACGCCCAAGCGCAGGCCGGCGACGCGCGCGACGACGCCCGCGCGCTCGGCGATCCCGCGTTCGAGGCCGGGGCGCTGGCCTGCATCGCGCTCGCGAGCGCGTCCGCGGGGACTGAAGGGAGCGACGCTCTGGACGCCTCCGCGGCGACGCTCGACCGGCTCACCGCCGAGCAGCTCGCCACCCGGTTGCCGGCGCTATGGATGCAGGGCCGAGCGCGTCGTGCGGTTGGGATGTCCGAGGCCGCGCTCGCCGACCTGCGCCGCGGCGCCGCGATCGCCGAGCAGACGGGCCGCGACCGCATCCTGCTGATGCTCACCGTCGAGTCGGTCGCGGCGTTGATCGACCTCGGCCGCCTCGCCGAGGCCGCCGCCGCCGCGATCGAGGGCGTCGAGCGCGCTCGCCTCGCCGGCAACCCCCGGATCGTGCTGTGGGCGCAGAGCGCGCTGGCGTGCGCGCGCCTCGCCGCCGGCGACGTGGCCGCGACGTTGAGCCACGCCGAGGATGCCGTGCGCGGGACCGCGCGCGCGGACTTCCACGCCGCCGGACAGCCCGGCTGGTGCCTCGGCGCGGCGCTGACGGCCGCGGGCAACGCGGACCGCGCGGTGCCCTTCCTCCTAGAAGCGCTCGACAGCGCGCTGCCGGTCGACCGGGCCGCCGTCGCGGCCGATCTGATCGAGGCGCAACTCGCGCAGGGCGACCTCGAGGCCGCCGAGGCCACCCTTGCCCGAGTGGAGACACGCGCCGGCGACGCGTGGGCGCCCGACAGCGGCGCGCCGCCCGGTGCCGGCTCACCGTGCGGCCGCGCGCACCCGGCGCCCGCCGCGTCGCCACCCG
>JAPDDQ010000089.1 GCA_027587225.1 Solirubrobacter taibaiensis | reverse complement strand
CGACTTGCGGCGCTGCGCCCGCCGGCGATGCCGCGGCGCCCTCGTCGGCCCCCACCGGCCACGCCGCGCCTTCGCCTTCCTCGCCGGCCCCGGCCGACCTCAGCGCTGCGCCCGCCGGCAACTCAGCGGCGGCTTCGTCGGCGCCCACCGCGCCCTCTTCGGCCGGCGACGCGACACCGTCGTCTCCGGCGCCCGCCGCGCCCGAGTCCCCGGCGGCGGCCAACGGGTCACCGACCGACGACAAGCCCGCGGCACCGGACCGGTCTGCCCCGCCGGTGTACGGCTCGCCACCCGCGTACGGTTCCGCACCGGCCTACGGCTCGTCGCCGGCCTACGGCACTCCGCCTGCCGCACCCGAGTACGACTCGGCGCCCCACATCGATCCCGAGGCTCCGCTGCGGGGGCGCACGGCCGTGGCCATCACGGCGCAGGTCGAGGGGCAGCCGCCGGTCCAGGTCCGGGCCACGCTGCCCGGCGCCGGGGACGTGGGGCCGGAGGAGGCGCAGCACATCGCCGACGACGCGGCCGCGGCCGTGGCGCGCGACTTGGCGACCGAGGCTGATCCGTCGCCCGCGGTGTCGGCGGTCGCGGTGGTCGAGCCGGATGTGCCGGCGCCCGCGCCGAGCCTCGGCGTGTCGGTGGACATCGGTGAGCACTGGCAGGCCGTGGTCAACGCGGTGCGTGAGGGCACGCCGATGCTCGCGGCGGCGCTGGACGACGCTGCGCCGGTGCCCGAGGGCGAGGACGGGCTGACGCTCGTGTGGCCGGAGGAATCGGCCTTCATGAAGCGCAAGGCCGAGGCGCCCGCCAACAAGGACGCGCTGGTGCAGGCGATCCGTGCGGTGACCGGGTCCTCGCTGCGGCTCGCCTACGAGCTGCGCGCGGCGGGTGCTCCGGCGCCGATGGCTGCGGCCGCGGCCAAGCCGGCCCTCTCGGACGAGGACCTTGTGAAGCGATTCATGGACGAGTTCGACGCGGAGGAACTCCCTCCCGAGCCTGAGGAGCAGACCTGATGCCGCAGCCGCCCAACCTCCAGAAGATGCTTGCCGAGGCGCAGGCGATGCTCGCGCAGCAGCAGGAGGCGCAAGAGGCGCTCAAAGAGGAGCGCGTCGACGCCAGCACCGGCGGCGGCTCGGTCAAGATCGTGATGACCGGCGACCTGCGCATCGAGAGCCTCGTGATCAACCCGGACGCGGTCGATCCCGAAGACGTCGAGATGCTGCAGGACCTGATCACGGCCGCGGTCAACGAGGTCATCCGCAAGGCCGAGGAGCTCCAGCAGAGCCGCCTCGGCCCCGCCGATCAGGGCGGGTTCGACCCGATGAGCGCGCTCGAGTCGCTCGGCCTGGGCGGGATGGGCGGCCTCGGCGGTGGCGGCGGCGGCGGTGGCGGTGGCCTCCCGGGCGGCATGCCCCCGGGTGGCGGCAACCGCGCCGCACGGCGCGCCCAGAAGCGCAAGTAATTGCTCGCCCCGCCTCTTCAGCGGCTCGTCACCGAGCTCTCGAAGCTGCCGGGGATCGGCAACCGCACCGCCCAGCGCCTCGCGTTCCACATGCTCCGCACCTCCGAGCAGGACGCGTTCGCGCTGGCCGAGGCGATCCGCGACGTCAAGCTCAAGATCACCCTCTGCGAGATCTGCTTCAACCTCGCCGAGGGTCCGCGCTGCACGATCTGCCTGGACGAGCGCCGCGACCTCTCCTCACTGTGCGTGGTCGAGGAGGCCCAGGACGTCATCCCCATCGAGCGCACCCACGAGTTCCGCGGCCGCTACCACGTGCTCGGCGGCGCGCTGTCGCCGATCGACGGTGTCGAGCCTGAGGACCTGCGGCTCGGCCAGCTGTATGCCCGGATGGACGGCGTGCAAGAGGTGGTGCTGGCCACGAACCCCACCACGACGGGCGAGGCGACGGCGCTGCACATCGCCGCGGCGTTGCACGAGCGGTCGCCGGACGTGGCCGTAACGCGGTTGGCGAGCGGGTTGCCGGTGGGTGGGGACTTGGAGTACGCGGACGAAGTGACGCTGGGGCGTGCCTTCTCCGGTCGGCGCGCACTCTGAGAGCGCGGGAACGGCGAGCACACCGTCGGGCGCCGCGTCAAGAAACCCGTGCTCGCGGCCGCGGGGTGGGATGCGGCGTGGTCACGGGTTTCTGACCCGTCGCGGCCGGCGCGCTCTTGTGCGGGTGAGCCGGTTGCACCGGGTGCGCCCGGGCGCGGGCGGGTGCGGTCGAACAACCCGCGTGCCACGCGAACCACGAGTTGTTCGTGCCAGAGCCGACTAAGTCGCGGTTCGCGTGGCGTGTGAGCGGCTACGCGCCACTCGTGGCGTGGGCCCGTCCCTCGGCGTGGAAAGACGTGAACGCCGAGGCGTTCACGCAGTGCGGGGCACCCGCCTCACCCGCCCAAAGCACGCCGGCCGCGGCGGGTCAAGAAACTCGTATGCGAAGCACGAGTTTCTTGACGCGGCGCTAGACGGCGTGCTCGCCGTTACGCGCCGACGGCGCCCAGCGCCGTGGCAGCGTCGAGCTCGGCCTCGTTGACCGCGGCCGTAGCGCGGTCCCACGCAGCCTTGTCGTACGACCGCGCAGCGGTCGCCAACGAGCCGTAGGCGGCGGAAGCAGTCCGGAACGCCTCGGGCAACGACGAGCCGACGCCCTTCTCCGGCGCGATCTTCGCCACCTCGTCCGCGGCCACGCCGTAGGCGGCGGAGATCGAGCGCGCGGCACGGACCTGCGCATCGGAATCCGCGCCGCGGCGCAGGGCCAGGCGCCCGTCCATCCGCGCCCGGTCCAGCGTCCCCGTCACGCGAGGCAGCGCGCTCTTCAAGGACGCAGCGGGATCCGGCGCCGCAGGCACGGAGACCGAGATGGTCGAGATGTCGGCCGGGCAGGAGCCGGTCGGCAGCGGGTCGTCGACCGGTGCGATGCAGGACACGGTCAGCAGGCCGGCGACGGTGCGGAAGGTGTAGATGTCGGCGAGGCCGCTCACGCCGCGCAGGGAGAGCGCGGTGTAGCCGGTGCCGCGCAGGCTGCCGACCGTGGCGCGCTCGGGCTTGGGCAGCGGGACCCGCAGGGCGTCCAGCGTCGCCGCCGGCAACTCGGAGCCGCCTTCCTCGGTCTTGACCAGCGCGATCACCATGCGACCGGCACCGCCGTCGGCGGGAGCGAGGGCCTGCGCGTTGGTCGCGTCGATGCCCGGCACGCGCGGGACGCGCGCGTCGGCCTGCCAGCCGTCACGCAGCTCGAGCTGCGCGGTGCCGGCCTTGACGGTCAGCGTCTCGGTCGGCACGACCGGCACCGGATCGTCGGCGAGCTGGCTCGCGGCGAACCACCCGGCACCCGCGGCACCGACGATCAAGAGCACGCCGCAGAGCAGAGCCAAAGGCGCCGGCACCAGCGATTTGCCGTAAGGAAGCGACCCCATACCCATCTGACTAACCCTCGGAGTCGAAGTCTTTGCCGACGTACGTCTTCTTCTGCGGCGCCTGCGGAGCCGGCGCGCGGTAGACCGGCGTGGCGACGGGCGGCTGGACCGTGGGCGCGGGCGTCGCCGACACACGCGGGGTGGAAGGCCCGGCGGTGGCCGCGCGGCGCTTGGCCGCCGCGGCCTCGCGCTTGCGCTTCGCCGCGGCCTTCTTGCGCCGCTCGGCGATGCGCTTCTTGCGCGCGGCTTCCTTCTTCTTCGCGGCCGCGCGTGCCTTGCGCTCCGCGGCCTCCTTCTTCGCCCGCGCGGCGGTGCGCGCAGCGGGCTCCTTGGCCAGCGACGGCAGCGCGACGACCTGCGCCAGGCGCACGGCCGAGGCGACGGGCTTCGCGCCCTCGACAGCGGCGCTCGCGCGCTCGGCGCTGACCGGCGCGGACGTGGCGTCGGCGTCGTTGCCGTCCGCGGAGAAGCGGAACGCGACGACGAACGCCGCGGCCGCCATGACGATGGTCACCTTCAGCCAGCGGGACACTTCTGCACCTTTCCGGTCGCCGGCGACAGGCACGAATCGCTGCGGAGCGGCGCCTTGCCGCGGCGAATCTTGAAGACGGTGCGCTTGCCCACGTACCCCGCGCGGGTCAGCGAGATGGTGAGCCGCGTGCCGGATCGCAGGTTGCGCTCGAACGCGACCATGCGCGTGTTCTGGCGCTTGCGTGCCTTGGGCGACCAGTTCTTGGCCGGGCACGAGGACGAGCCGGAGCAGGTCACGGTGAGCTTGGCGGCCTTGGGCGCCTTCACCGAGAGCGAGGTGATCATGGCGCCGTTGGTCGACAGCACGCCGCGCATGCGCACGACCGGGGCCGGGCGCATCATGCGGTTGGAGGTGGGCTCCTGCAGGACGCCGCCGCTGGTGGGCACCGGCGTCGGCGCCGGGGTGGCGACGAACGGCGCGGGCGTGGCCACCGGGGTCGGCTCAGGCGTCGCGATCGGCGTGGGGACGGGCGTCGGGATCGGCGTCGGCGTCGGCGTCGCGGCGACCGCGACCGGCCCGCGCGCCGCGCTCACGGACAGCAGGCACTCGGACACCGGGTTGCAGTCCGCGTTCGACGGATACTTGATCCAGCGCGCCGTCGCGATCCACGCGCCGTTGTCCCGATCCGTCAAGCGGTAGGTCTGCGAGTTCTGCGAGACCAGCTGGCAGCCGACCGCGAACGGATTCGCGCACCGCCACCACTGCCACTGCGTGGACGTGTTGCTCGGGAACGGGCTCTGCCACGCGCCGCCGCTTGCTGTTAGAAGGTTGCCAACCACTGGTGTGCCGGAGATCGTCGGGATGCTCAAGATTCTGAAGATCGGGTTGCGATCCTGAGCCGTGGCCGGACCAGCCGCGCACGCAAGCACTGCCAGGGCGCTGATCGTCCCGGCCAAAGCCTGTCGCGTACGTCGTCTGGTCACCGAAGCTGCCACTTCCCGCCGCCTATACCCGCCCTACCGAGATCCATGGTCCTCCCGGAACCATTAATCCACAAGTCGTCCGATCGTCCAGGTGGATGCTTAACCCTTGGGTGGGTCAAGCGTTTCACGGGCCTCGACGTCAGCGTATCCCAGCTACTCCTATCCTTGCCAGCGTGTCCGGCACTGTGGTGATGAAGTTCGGCGGCACGTCTGTCGCCGACGCAGAGCGCATCAAGCGCGCAGCGAGGCGGATCGTGTCCGCTCGCGAACAGGGTCATCGAGTCGTGGCCGTCCTTTCCGCGCGCGGGAAGACGACGGACGAGCTGATCTCGTCGGCCGAAGAGGTATCCACGAACCCGGACCCGCGCGAGATGGACATGCTGCTGTCCACCGGCGAGCGGATCAGCTGCGCGCTGTGCGCGATGGCGATCAACGATCTGGGCCACCGCGCGATCAGCCTCACGGGCAGCCAGGCCGGCATCGTCACGGACACGAGCCACACCAAGGCCCGGATCCTCGACGTGCGCGCGGACCGCATCCACCAGGCGCTGGACGAGGACCTGATCGTGCTCGTCGCCGGCTTCCAGGGCGTGTCGACGGCGCGCGACGTCACGACGCTGGGCCGCGGCGGCTCGGACACCACGGCCGTCGCGCTCGCCGCCGCGCTGGACGCCGAGGTGTGCGACATCTACACCGACGTCGCCGGCGTCTACAGCGCCGACCCGCGGATCGTGCCGGACGCGCGCAAGCTCCCCGTCGTGTCGTTCGAGGAGATGTTGGAGATGTCGGCGTCGGGTGCCGGCGTGCTCCAGTTGCGATCCGTGGAATACGCGCGCAACCACGGCGTCCGTATTCATTGCCGGTCCTCATTCACCGAGGCGCCCGGAACGCTCGTTGTCGGAGAAGAGGAGACGATGGAACGCCCCCTGATCACCGCCGTCACGCACTCGCGCGACGAGGCACGCCTCACGCTGCTCGGCGTACCGGATCATCCGGGCGTGTCCGGCCGCATCTTCACGGCCCTCGCCGAGGCGAACATCAACGTCGACATGATCATCCAGGACGAGCCGGATGACGAGGGCGCCGAGGCGCACATGTCGTTCACGGTCCCGCGCACGGACCTGCGTCAGGCGCGCCTCGCGCTGGACCCGGTCGCGGCCGAGGTCGGCATCCGCGCCATCTCCGAGAACGCCGACATGGGCAAGGTGTCCGTCGTCGGCGCCGGCATGAAGTCGCACCCGGGCGTCGCGGCGAAGGTCTTCTCCACCCTGGGCGACCAGGGCATCAACATCGAGATGATCTCGACGTCCCCGATCAAGATCTCGTGCGTCGTGACCACGGAGGCCGTCGACCGCGCCGTCCGCGCGCTGCACGAGGCGTTCGATCTCGGGGCGGACCAGATCGAAGTCGAACATCCCTTCGGAGCACCCGCATGAGCCAGTACCGAGTCGCAGTCGTCGGCGCCACCGGCGCCGTGGGCACCGTCATGTTGCGCAAGCTCAAGGAGCGCAACTTCCCGGCGTCCGAGATCGTCCCGTTCGCGTCCGAGCGCTCGGCGGGCAAGGAGCTCGAGGGCTTCGGCACGATCCAGCCGATCAACGACGAGACGATCCAGGGCTTCGACATCGCGATCTTCAGCGCGGGCGCGACCACGTCCCGCGAGTGGGCGCCCAAGTTCGTCGCGGCCGGCGCGGTCGTCGTCGACAACTCCAGCGCGTTCCGCCGCGACCCCGAGATCCCGCTGGTGGTCTCAGAGGTCAACCCGGAGGCGCTCGAGGGCCATAAGGGCCTGATCGCCAACCCGAACTGCTCGACAATGCAGCTGATGGTCGCGCTGAAGCCGATCTACGACGCGGCCGGCATCGACCGCCTGAACGTGAGCACGTACCAGTCCGTCTCCGGCACCGGCGTGAAGGCCGTCAAGGAGCTCGAGGACCAGACGCGCGCCGCGCTCGATGGCGACCCGTTGCCGGACCCGACGATCTATCCGCATCACATCGCGTTCAACGTGCTGGGCGGCGCCGGGAACTTCCCCGAGGGCGACGACCACACCGACGAAGAACGCAAGATGATGTTCGAGACGCGCAAGATCCTGGGCGACGAGAGCATCAAGATCGCCGTCACCTGCGCGCGCGTGCCCGTGCGCAGCTCGCACTCGGAGTCGGTGACGCTCGAGACGCGCGACGACCTGAGCGTCGAGCAGGCCCGCGAGCTGCTGGCGAACATGCCGGGCCTGATCCTCGTGGACGACCCGAGCACGCACGGCTACCCGACCGCGCTCGACAGCGCCGGCCGCGACGAGGTGTTCGTCGGCCGCCTGCGCCGCGATCCCACGCACGAGCGCGGCCTGCAGCTGTGGGTCGTGAGCGACAACCTGCTCAAGGGCGCCGCCACGAACGCGGTCCAGATCGCCGAAGTGCTGCACGAGCGGTCGCTCGTGCGGGTTTCAACGCCCGCCTGAGCGGATACCACATCTGTCAAGGACAGATCTTCTCTCAGGACGGTCGGGGTACGACTACGACAGGGCGGGCCATACGGCCCGCCCTGCGTCTTTCCGGGTAGAGAGGCGACATGCGCCTCTATCCCGCGTCGCCCGTGGCGCGCACCCGGACCGCCACGCGTGACCTCGTCGTCCTCGGGTTGCTGATCCTGTTCGCCTGGACCGGGATGAAAGTGCACGACGGGATCCTCGAGCTGACCTCGGTCGGGCGCGGCATCCAGGACTCGGGCCGCGCCATCTCCGCGACCACCCGCAACACCGCCGGCGCGGTCGAAGGCGCGTTCGCGGACGCCGGCAACGCGGTGGACGGCATCCCGCTCGTGGGCGAGCAGCTGGGCGGGTCGCTCCGCAGCGCACCGAGCGAGGCGACGAGCGCCCTGCGCGCCACGGGCGACGAGCAGGGCAGCAAGATCGTCCGGCTCGGCGTCGAGCAGGTGCGACAGACCGAGAAGGCGGCGAACTGGGCGGGCTGGCTGGTCTTCCTGCTGCCGTCGGTGACCCTGCTCGCCTTCACGCTCCCGGCCCGCGCGCGCCAGGTGGCGGGGATGCACACGGCCCAGCGGACGATGAGCGGCGCGCCGGAGCACATCCTCGCCGCGCGCGCCGCCTACAACCTGGACTTCAAGACGCTGCGCCGCTACACCCCCGACCCGTTCGGGGACCTCGCCGAGGGCCGCTACGACAAGCTCGTGACGGCCCTACGGCGGGAAGAAGGCCTCCGCTAGTCCTTACACACGCTCCCGCACGTCTTCTCGAGCGTGCAGCACAGCGAGCAGATCGCGGCCTTGTGGAACGGGCAGCCGATGATGTCCGGCTTCTCGTAGTGCTCGAGGCACACGCTGCACTGGATCTGCTCGGTCGAGCGCTCCGCGGGCGGGATCGTGGGCGTGCGGGCCAAGTAGACCTTTTGGCCGAAGATCAGGGAGAGCGTGGGGGAGAGCACGAGCGCGATGGTGATGGCCAGGAACGGGGACCAGGCGTCGAGGAACTCGCCGAACGCGCCGAAGTAGGCGGCGATCGACACCACGGAGGCCACGCCCATCGCCCCGAACCCGACCGGGTTGAACGCCGGCAGATGCCCGCGCTTGAACTCGATGAACGACGGGCTCGTCTTCAGCAGCGGCTTGTTGATCACGAGGTCGGCGACGACCGCGCCGATCCAGGCGATGGCCACGTTGGAGTAGAAGCCGAGCAGCTCGTTGAGGAAGGAGAACATGTTCGCCTCCATCAGCACGAGCGCGATGAGGACGTTGAAGAAGACGAAGTAGACGCGGCCGGGGTACCACTTGAAGACGGTCGAGAAGAAGTTCGTCCAGCGCAGCGAGCCCGAGTAGGCGTTGGTCACATTGATCTTCACCTGCGAGAGCACCACGAACAGCACAGCGATGGTGAGCGCGAGCGTGTAGGGCAGGAACGTCTCGAACCCGGCGAGGAACTGCTCGACGGGCTCGACGGCCGCGGACTGGCCGATCTCACCGATCACGTAGAAGGCGAGGAACGCGCCGCCGAGCTGCTTGAGCGCGCCGAGGATCACCCAGCCGGGGCCGGCGGCGATCACGGCCGTCCACCAGCCGCGAGAGTTCTCCTTGGTCTTGGCCGGCATGAAGCGCAGGTAGTCGACCTGCTCGCCGATCTGGGCGATCAGCGAGAGCGCGATGCCGGCGCCGGCGCCGAGCGCGACGAACGAGAATGCCACGTTGTCGACGCCGCCGTAGTGCGTCCACTGCTCGTACATCTCCGGCTCGGTGATCGCGATCACGATGAACGGCAGGAACATGCCGACGAGCCACAGCGGCTGCGTCCACATCTGCATCTTCGACAGCAGCGTCATGCCGAAGATCACCAGTGGCGGGATCATCAGCGCGGAGACGAAGTACCCGAGCCACAGCGGCAACCCGAGCCCCAGGTGCAGTCCCTGGGCCATGATCGAGCCTTCCAGCGCGAAGAAGATGAAGGTGAAGCTCGCGTAGATCAGTGAAGTGACGGACCCGCCGAAGTACCCGAACCCGGCGCCGCGGGTGATCAGGTCCATGTCGATCGAGTACTTGGCGCTGTAGTACGCGATCGGGAACGACGTGAGGAAGATGACCGTCGCCGCGAGCAGGATCGCGAACAGCGCGTTGGTGAAGCCGAAGGTGACGACGAGGCTGCCGCCGATCGCGAAGTCCGCGAGGTAGGCGATCCCGCCGAGCGCGGTGTTGGCGACGGCGAACGAGCTCCACTTGCGGTACGTCGTGGGGGCGTAGCGCAGGGAGTAGTCCTCGAGCATCTCCTTGCGGCCGTCATGCGCGGCCTCGGATGGCTCGGTGGTTGGGGTCGGTGCGACGACGGTCATGCACCGACACGGTGCGGCCGGCTGGGGTGACCGCACATCCCCCGGGACAAAATCACCCCGGGCGATTCGACCGTCTGGCCCTGTTGGAAGGCGGCGGCGCAGGACACGATGCCCGCCGTGACGGCGCCGACCGCGGTCTTCCCGCGTACGAAGTTCCATCGCCCGCTGCTGCGCGACGAGCACCTGGAGCGCTCGCGCCTGCTCGACGCGATCGCGACGAGCGGCGCGCGGGTGGTGAACGTGACGGCGCCCGCGGGGTTCGGGAAGAGCACGCTGCTGGCGCAGTGGGCGGCGCGCTGCGAGCGCGTGGCGTGGGTGCAGCTGGACGACGACGACCGTGGCCCGCGCCTGTGGGCGGCGGTGCTGACCGCGCTGGCGGAGCTGGTGGAGGTGACGCAGGCGCTGGACGCGGCGGAAGCGCCGGAGGCCGACCTGCGCACCGGCGTGCTGATCGCGCTGCTGGACATCCTCGCCGCCACGCCGCCGCTCACCCTGGTGCTCGACGACCTGCACCTGGTGGACGAGGCGACGCACGACTCGCTGGACTGGGTGCTCTCCCGCCTGCCCGCCTCGCACCAGGTGCTGATGGCCTCGCGGCGGGAGCTGCCGCTGCCGGGCCTGGCGCGCGCCCGGATGCGCGGCGAAGTGCTCGACGTGCGCACGGACGACCTGCGCTTCGCGGCAGGCGAGGCGGAGCGCTTCCTCGGTGAGCGGCTCGGGCTCGCGCTCGCCCCGGGTGAGGCGGCGGCGCTGGACGCGCGCACCGAGGGCTGGCCCGCCGCGCTCTATCTGGCCGCGCTGCGCCTGCGGCTCGGGGATGAGGTCGCCGATGTGCTCGACCAGCTCTCCGGCGCCGACCTGTTCGGCGCGCTGACCGACGAGCTGCTGCGCTCTTCGCCCGAGCACGAGCGCCGCTTCATCGTCGACACGAGCGTGCTCGACCGCTTCAACGCCGGGCTGTGCGCGCGGCTGCTCGGTGACGACGGCGGTGCCTTCCGCGCGCTCACCCGGACGTCGCTGCTGTTCATGCCGCTGGACCGCAGCCGCACGTGGTTCCGTTGCCATCACCTGATGCGCGACGCGCTCCGCGCCCGCCTCACCGCCGAGGAGCCGGACCGCGCCCGCGAGCTCCACCGCCGCGCGGGCGCCTGGTTCGAAAGCGAAGGCGGCGAGGGTGAGCTGCACGAGGCGATGCGCCACTACCTCGCCGCGCGCGAGTGGGACCTCGCCGCCGAGCTGCTGGCCCGCCACGCGCTCGCGTTCGTCCAGTCGGGCGCGCTCGGCGGCCGCGCGCGCGAGTGGCTCGCCGGCTTCCCGCCCGACGTGGTCCGCGAGGACGCGCGGCTGAGCTACGTCAGCGCGCTGCTCGCCGCGCTCGACGGCGACCGCGCCGCGCGCGACGCGTGGCTCGCCGCCGCGGCCGCCGCGGGCTGGGACGGCCCGATGCCCGACGGCACCGCCTCGCTCGAACTGGCCGGCGCGTGCCTGACCGCGCTGCTGTGCTTCGACGACCTCGGCGGCGCCGTGGCGGCGGCGGAAGCGGCGCTGGCGGCGCTGCCGCCGGCCGCGCCCGCGCGAGCGGCGATCCACGCGCTGACCGCGTGGCACGAGTACCTGAGGGGCGACCTCGACGCGGCGGCGCGGCACGCCGGCGCGCCGTTGGGGGCGGGCGG
>JAPDDQ010000927.1 GCA_027587225.1 Solirubrobacter taibaiensis | reverse complement strand
AAAGAAACTGAAGGATTCAATATGAGCCGTGATACGATCAGCATCCACTTCGTGAATGCGGCTTTAACAGGTGTAAAACGCCTAGGCATGGACGTTGAAACATTACTTTCACATGTCGGTATTGAAGCAGAATTGCTTCGTCAACCTAAAGCTCGAATCTCCCCAGAGCAATACACTCGCTTTGTCAAAATGTTATGGATGATCACCCAAGACGAACACGTTGGTTTCGATGTTCAACCACGTCGTTTAGGTACATTTGCGATCATGTGCCAATTGATCATACATTCGAAAACACTTGGACAAGCGCTCGAACTTTCCTCACAATTTTACAAATTATTCGGTGATGAATGGTCTGTCAGTTTAGAGCGTGATAAACACGAAGCTCGTTTAGTACCTCACATTCCTAAAGCGCTTGACCCTGATCATTTTATTACGGAAAGTATGCTGATGATTTGGCATGGTCTTGCTTCGTGGTTAATCGAACGTCGCTTACCTTTGGAGCGTGT
>JAPDDQ010000926.1 GCA_027587225.1 Solirubrobacter taibaiensis | reverse complement strand
GTTGCTTACAATGTCTTACATTATGGTACAAGCCTTTAATGAAAGCCCGGCTGTATTTCAAATGGTCTATTTTACATTAGCTGTTTCACTTATTTACTTAAGTGAGCGTCTCATTTTAATTCTTGGCGGGGTAGCTGTTGTGATCACATTTATCCTTTGTAGCTATTGGCCGGAGCAATTTTTTGCTTATACAGCCTCATCTGAAGCTGCTAATTTCGCAAGTTTGTTAGCGATTGTAACAATCGCTATGTGGGGCGTCACGAAAATCGGTTCTAATTTGCTCCTTCGTTTAAGTGATGAGAAGCAAGAAGTAATGAGAAAAGCTCAGGAGTTAGAAGAGACGCAAAGACTTATTGAAGAAACAGTTGTGAAACTAGATAGTAATTTCAATCATTTAAGACAAAATATGAACACGTCGATGGAATCGATGAGTGAAATTAATTTTGCCTTTGAAGAGGTGGCAGTTGGTACGCAATCACAATCAGAGATGATGTATCGTTCGGTAGA
>JAPDDQ010000925.1 GCA_027587225.1 Solirubrobacter taibaiensis | reverse complement strand
TCCGTGCAGAACGATTAATGCATGGGAAAACGTCGCTTATGCATCATGATGGAAAGACGATTTTTTCGGATATTCCTAATCCGTTTACTGCGACGCGCTATCATTCCCTTATTGTTAAGAAAGAGACGTTACCCGATTGCTTAGAGGTAACATCTTGGACAGAGGAAGGGGAAATTATGGCACTTCGTCATAAGACATTACCGATAGAGGGTGTGCAATTCCATCCAGAATCTATTATGACTTCTCATGGGAAAGAGCTGTTGCAGAATTTCATTCGTAAATACAGTCCAAGTGCGACATTATGTTAATTTACGTAAATGGTCAGTATGTAGAAGCAAGTGAAGCGAGAATTTCTCCTTATGATCATGGTTATTTATATGGTCTTGGAGTTTTTGAAACGTTTCGTATTTATAATGGTCATCCTTTCTTATTGGATGATCATTATAACCGTTTAATAGAGGCGCTGGATACATTGCAAATTAAATGGACAATGACAAAAAATGATGT
>JAPDDQ010000924.1 GCA_027587225.1 Solirubrobacter taibaiensis | reverse complement strand
ATAACGGGGGAAACATAGGATGAAACGCTATTTTCAGTTTGATGAGCTCGGTACGAATTATAAGACTGAGTTCATAGCAGGGTTAACGACATTTCTATCTATGGCTTACGTACTATTTGTCAATCCTGCTACGCTGTCGCTTGGAAATGTTAAAGGGTTACCAGCAGGTACAGGGATGGATCCAGGTGCAGTATTCGTTGCTACGGCATTAGCGGCAGCGATCGGTTCGTTAATTATGGGTATTTTCGCGAAGTATCCAATTGCTTTAGCGCCAGGTATGGGAATTAACGCGTTCTTTGCTTATACAGCAGTGTTAACGATGGGGATTCCATGGCAAACAGCAATTGCCGGAACATTAATGTCAGGTATTATCTTTATTATTCTTACTGCTTCAGGTATTCGTGAAAAAATCATTAATGCAATTCCATCGGAGTTAAAGTTTGCAGTAGCAGCAGGTATTGGATTATTCATTGCTTTCCTTGGATTCCAAAATGCCGGAATTATCGT
>JAPDDQ010000923.1 GCA_027587225.1 Solirubrobacter taibaiensis | reverse complement strand
AACATGGATTACAAAAAGGCTTAGAAATTGATG
Source organism: Solirubrobacter taibaiensis (assembly GCA_027587225.1). Lineage (GTDB taxonomy): Bacteria > Actinomycetota > Thermoleophilia > Solirubrobacterales > Solirubrobacteraceae > Solirubrobacter > Solirubrobacter taibaiensis. The sequence goes on along the minus strand of JAPDDQ010000923.1, from coordinate 474 downwards.
AAATAGAGTTAGGAAATATTTTGTACAATGAAGAGGTACAAAAAGCATATTTACAAGCAATCTCCTATTTATCCTATCAAATGAGAACAAAACAAGAAATAGAAGATTTTTTACGAAAAAAAGAAGTGGGACAGGCCATCATCTCTGAAGTCGTTTCGAAATTATTACATGACCGATATATTAATGATAAAGAGTATGCTGTTTTATATACGCGAACGCAAAGTAATGTGAATCGAAAAGGTCCAACTGTTATTAAAAGAGAGTTATTAAATAAAGGTGTTCAGGATTTAATTATTACACATAGTTTACAAGAATATCCGAAGGAAAAGCAAATTGAGAATGCCTTGTTTCTCATAGAGAAGAAGAAAAAATCTTATCAAAAACATTCTTTTTTACAAATGAAACTAAAGTTAGATGAGATGCTTGTTCGAAAAGGATATTCTAGAGAAGTAATTCAAATTTGTTTGGAAGAAT
>JAPDDQ010000922.1 GCA_027587225.1 Solirubrobacter taibaiensis | reverse complement strand
AAAACCTTTTCGGTTTCCGTTCTTTCTTCTACAATCTCAGTCGGACTCGCCTGTGCTTTAGCCTTATCCTTCTTTAATTGATCTGGATGTGGAGCTGGTAATTCCTGCTCCTCTTTCTTTTCCACTTCTGGACTTTGTTCTGAATTTGGAGATGGTGTAAACGGTGGTGCCGTTTCTGCCAACCCATTCAGTGGTATAGAAGTAACAATTAATGCAACTACGATAAGTTGTATTAAATACTGATACCACTTCCTTTGTTTCTTACCTTCCATAAACTCACCTCACTGAAATATTTTTAACATATATAATGTTACATATCACAATTTATATAAACTAAAGAGTAAAGTAAATACAGTTTTAAAGTTTTGAAGATTTTGTGCACAAAATACGACAATTTAATAACAATTTTTAAAATATCATTTCAGATAATTAATTCTGTTATATAATTTAAGATTACAATAATTACATCTATTATTATTTACTAACGACAGAATATGAACATGATTC
>JAPDDQ010000921.1 GCA_027587225.1 Solirubrobacter taibaiensis | reverse complement strand
ATGGCGCACATATGCTGTTAACAATACCGTTATTATTAGCATATGGTTTTAAAGTGATGAGACGTGTAAAAGTAGTTGCTTTATGTTTAATATTAATATTAATAATTATAAATAATTTTGAAAGCATGCTATATTTTTATCATTTTGCAGTCTCCAATTATTCTTTATAATAAAATAGATTTTTAATAAAAGGGTACTTTAGATAGGATTTCTAAAGTACCCTTTTTTACTATTTCTTAAAAATAGATAAAAAATAATAGCTAGAAGTGAAGCATTTTAGAAAACATATAGTTGTTATGAAAGAGGTCTAAACATGTTTTGAGTACAAAAAGAGTAGTAAGTGTACTTAGACATCCCTGTGAGCAAATAATTTATGGTCAGCTCGAGCAATGGTATAGGTAATTCGTATACTTTTCGAGCATTTTGTAGAAGAATAATTTTTTTGAAGAAAAGGGTGTGTCAAATTTTGGAGACAGGCTCTGTATTCATATTGTCGGTGTATTTGGT
>JAPDDQ010000920.1 GCA_027587225.1 Solirubrobacter taibaiensis | reverse complement strand
GGGGCGAGTTCTCAGTACCATGAGTTTAGATACATTAGTTTGTTTCGCCGTCCAAAGTACGGGGAGAGCATCTGCGACTCCGCCATCAAAGTAAGGTTCACCAAAAACTTCTACTGCTTGACGGGTAAGGACAGGAATAGAGCTTGAAGCACGTAATCCATCGAGAATGTTGTCTTTGGAGGCTTTGATATATGTTGCATCTCCTGAAATAGCATGGGTCAATACCATGTAGAACTCAGGATGATTGGCAAATAATTGAGTTTGATTGAGTGGATTTTCTTTTTCAACCACGTCCCACATCCATTTCAAATCAAGTAAGTCGCCACCTTTGAAGAAGCGTCCATAATGAATGAATTCGGATCGAAGAGAATGATCTAGATAGATTTGTAGGGTGCGACCTTGTTGAGCTGCGAGGTAATTAGCGACATTGGTAGAACCAGATGAAACACCAACACAAAGATCAAATGGATTAAATTGTTGCAGTAAAAATGCATCTAAGACACCGCTG
>JAPDDQ010000919.1 GCA_027587225.1 Solirubrobacter taibaiensis | reverse complement strand
GAGAAATATGGAACGTGCGTTAGAACGTATAGAGAAATTAAAGAGGCCAATTTTAGAACGAAAACAGATGGGTCTTCAGTTTGAAGGGCAAGAGAGAAGCGGGAAAGATGTTGTTGTAATGAAAGAAGTGAGTAAAGGTTTGGCTGGACGACCTTTATTTGAACAAGCGAATTTACATGTTCGTTTTCAAGAGCGTGCGGCTATCGTTGGTCGTAATGGTACAGGAAAGACTACATTATTAAAACTACTATTAGAAGAAATAAATCCAGACGTTGGTGAAATTCGAATTGGTAGTAGTGTCAAAATTGGTTATTTATCACAGCATACGTATGGAAATGTGAAGAGTAATGTATTGGAAGCGTTTAGAGAGTATGTAGCTGTAACAGAAGGAGAAGCAAGACATATATTGGCTAAGTTTTTATTTTATGGTCCAGCAGTATTTAAGAAAGTAACGCAACTGCGCGGTGGAGAAAAAATGAGGTTAGGACTTGCGCAACTTATGTAACCA
>JAPDDQ010000918.1 GCA_027587225.1 Solirubrobacter taibaiensis | reverse complement strand
GGTTAGATGCTGAATTTTTACATGTTTTTATTAGTAAAAAGCAAGAAAATAAAGTTTAATCACTATATAATTCGGAGGTTTAACAAATGAATAAATTTAAGTTAGGAAGTGATTTTGATCATCTTGTTAATTCACTATCTGATGTCGAACTTCTAAATTTATTTATACAAAGTTGTTCACAAACAACGATAAATGGGGTTCCCGTACCTAGGTTTCCTCCTGAAGAAATTCAAAAACAATTTGTAGGTGCTTCCTATGAACATGCTCTTTACGAAGCATATTTGTTTTATAGACATATAAAAGAATACGCCCAAAATTTAGGGGTTCCCTTAAATAAAGAAAGTAAAGTTTTAGACTTCGGCTGCGGATGGGGAAGAATTATACGCTTCTTATTTAAAGATGCCTCTGATCAAAATTTACTTGGCATTGATGTCGATCCTGCGATGATCACACTTTGTAATGAAACACTAGGAAGAGGGATATATAAAACAGCAAGTCCACATCCCCC
>JAPDDQ010000088.1 GCA_027587225.1 Solirubrobacter taibaiensis | reverse complement strand
GCTACGATCCGACTTAGCGGCGCGGCCGGGTGCCGCGTCGGCGGGCGTGGCCGGGTCACTCGACGCGAGGGCGCTCGGCACCGGGACGGCGGCGCGGGAGCCGGGGATGTTGGCCAGCGGCGAGCTGCCCCCGGCGGGTCCGCCCAGACCCGCCGGGGCTGCCGCGACGGCGGCGCTGTTCGCCGTGTCGGCCGGGCCGGCCGCCCAGCCGGAAACCGAGCCGGACGGCGTGGCCGCCGAAGGTGGTGTGAGGGCCGCGAGGCCGACCGGGGCGGTGTCCCAGCCCACGGGCGCCGCTGGGGCGGGCGAGGGTGTGGGAATGCGATGTGCGTCCGAGGAGGGGGAGATCGCGGCCATTGCCTCGCGGGCGAGCTCGCCCGCCGACTGGTGACGGTCGTCGGGGTCCTTGGCCATCGCGCGCTCGACGATGGCGTCGAATTCGGGCAGCTCGGGCCGCGTATCGCTGACGAGCGGCGGCGGCTCGGTGATGTGGGCGTACATCTTCGCCATGTCGCCGCTGCGGGCGAACGGCACGGAGCCCGTCAAGAGCTGGAAGAGCACGCAACCGAGGGCATAGATGTCCGTGCGGGCGTCGGTGGCCTCGCCGCGGACCTGTTCGGGCGCGGCGTAGTCGGTCGACCCGACGAACAGGCCGGTGCGGGTCAGGCGGGTCTGGCTCGCCTCGCGGGAGAGGCCGAAGTCGCTCAGGTAGGCGTGGTCGCCCTCGCCGACGAGCACGTTCGCGGGCTTCACGTCGCGGTGCACGAGCCCGCGCGCGTGGGCGGCATCGAGCGCGGCCGCGATCTGCGCGACCAGGCGCACGGCGCGCGGCGCGGCCATCGGCCCATCGGCGCTCATGTACGCGAGGTCGACACCATCGACGAAGCGCATCGCGATGAACAGGGTCCCGTCGTGCTCACCCGCCTCATAGAGCGGGATGACGTTGGGATGGTCGATCGCGGCGGCGGTCTCCCACTCGCGGCGGAACCGCTCGCGGAAGCCGTCGTCAGCGGCGAGTTGGGCGGTCAGCAGCTTCAGCGCGACTGGGCGGCCGAGCGCAAGCTGCGTAGCGCGATAGACGATGCCCATGCCGCCACGACCGGCGACGGACTCGATGCGATAGCCGGCAAATTCACTGCCGGGGGCGAATGTGGGGGCGGCGTTGTCCACGTCTCATAGGACGCGCCCGCCGCGGCGTCTATTCCGTGCGAGTTTTGGCACGGATTAGGCACGAACGCGTGTTGAGCCGTGAATGGCGCCGCTGCAAGGATCGGGGGGTGCCGCAAAGAGGCGACGACAGGTGACGCCAGATTGCGACACCCCCATGGGGATCAGCGCGATCGCCGCGCGGCAGCACGGGGTCGTGACAATCGCGCAGCTGCGTGCGCACGTCAGCGAGACCACGGTGCGGCGCTGGGTCGCCGCTGGGCGGCTCCACCGGGTGCATCGCGGGGTCTACGCCGTCGGGCATCCTGGGCTCTCACGGCACGGCCGCTGGTCCGCCGCGGTGCTCGCAGCGGGCGACAACGCGGCGCTGAGCCACCTCTCCGTCGCGGAGTTCTGGAACGTCTCACGGTGGCCCACCTCCCTCACCAGCGTCGTTTCGACGGCGCGACGCGCCTTGACCGGCGTCGAACTACACACCGCCCGCACGCTCGACCCGCGCGACGTCCTCATCCACAACGGCATCCGCGTCACCACCGTCGCGCGCATGCTCGTCGACCTCACCGACGTGCTCACGCCGCACCAGCTCGCGTACGTCATCCACGAGGCCGACTTCAGGCGCATCTTCGACGAGCGCGCCGTCCGCGCGGCGATGGCCCGCGCGAACGGGCGCCGCAACCTGCACCGCCTGCAGCGCGCGCTCGAGCTCCGCGCACAGGGCTCCGCGGGCACCCGCAGCGCCAAGGAGGACGCGTTCCTCGAACAGCAAGCCGTCGAGCCGCTCGTGAACACCAAGATCGAGGTCGACTTCCACTGGCCCGACGAGGGTCGCGTCGTCGAGATCGACGGCCACGGCCACGACCGGCTCGCCACGCAACTCGACGACGTCCGACGAGACGAGCACCTCACCGCCGACGGTTGGACCGTCGAGCGGATCGTCAGTCGTTGAGGCCGAGCTCGGTGGCGTAGGTAGCCCGGTAGTCCTTGCGGGCCGACAAAACACGCTGAACGTAGTCGCGCGTCTCTTTGAAGGGCACGTGCGAGGCGACCTTGAACTTCTCGCCCTTCGCCGCGGCTTCGGCGCGCCACTCGTCGACCTTGCCCTCGCCGCCGTTGTAGGCGGCCAGGGTGAGAATGGTGTTGCCCTTGTACTTGTCCAGCAGGTAGCGCAGGTACCAGGTGCCGTAGGCGATGTTGATCTGCGGGGTCGCGAGGTCCGTGCGGGTGAACTGGGTGCCGCCGGACTTGTGGGCGATGTAGTCGGCGGTCTCCGGCATGATCTGCATCAGGCCCTTGGCGCCGGCCCCGGAGGTCTGGTCGCGGAAGCGGGACTCGGTGTAGATGACCGCCGCGATCAGGGACGCGTCGACGCCCTTGTCGGCCGCCTGCTGGCGGATGATGTCGTCGTGGCGGAGCGGGAGCTGGATCTCGCGCACCGCGTGATCGGCCGGCTCCACGAGCGAGAGGACCGAGGCGACGACCACGATCAGGCCGACGATGAGCAGCAAGCGCCGCCGCCACGCGCGGGCACGCGAAACCCGGCGGCCACGGGGCGCCGGGCGGGAACGTGTGGTGCTGGCGGACTGGGCGCTCATCTCAAGAGTTCAGCTTCGCAAGAACCCCCGACAGCTCCTGCTCAAGTTCTCGCAAAGTGCCGGAGTTCTCAACAGCGTAGGTGGCCCGGGAAGCTTTTTCGGCCTGTGAAAGTTGTCTGGCGGTCCGTTCGTCCAAAGCCTCGTGGCCGCGGGCGCCGGCGCGCGCCGCGCGCACCGCCTCGTCGACCACGATCGCGATCGTCGCGTCGTAGTTGCTCTCGAGCCCCGCCTCGAACAGCAGCGGCGTCTCGACCACCAGCGCCACGGGCTCCTTCAAGGACTCCGCCGCCCGCCACGCCGCCACCCGCTCCCCCACGAGCGGCCAGAGCAGTCCTTCCAGCCACCCGCGCTCCTCGTCGGACGCGAACGCGAACCGCGCGATTGCGCGACGATCCACACGCCCCTCCACAACGACCGAAGGACCCCACCGGCCCACGACAGCGTCGCGGACTGCAGGATCCTCGTAGAGGTCGTGAACGACCCGATCGGTGGAGATCGTTGCCGCGCCGAGACGACTCAGCGCGGCAAGTGCTTCCGACTTCCCCGCGCCGATGCCGCCCGTCAGTCCGACGAACGGCGGCGCGGTCACTCGTCTTCGGTGGCGGTCTCTTCGGTGGCGGTCTCTTCGGGCGTCGGCTCAGCCGGGAGCTCGTCGACGGTCGGCGCGTGCGCCTCCACGTCGTACTCCTCGGGCGCGGCTTCCGCGGCTTCCGCGGAAGGCACGTCGGCCTCGTCGATGCCGTCGACCACTTCGTCCTCTTCGGCCGCAGGCGGCGCCTCGGCGAAAACGTCCTCGGACAGGCCCAGCTCGGGCATGTCCTCGAGGTCGCCCGCGTCGCCACCGACGTCGGTGCGGAGCGGCAGGACCTGGCCCTCGACCCGCTTGATCGAGAGCGAGAGCCGGCGGCGCTCGGAGTCGATCTCCAGGATCTTGACCTTCACCTCGTCGCCCGGCGCGACGATCTCGCGCGGGTTCTCGACGTGCTGCTGGGCGAGCTCGGAGATGTGCACGAGGCCCTCGACACCCTCGAGGATCTCGACGAACGCACCAAAGGCGACGACCTTGGTCACCGCGCCCTCGAGCTCGTCACCCACGTGGTAGGTGTCCACGACGCGCTGCCACGGATCCTCCTGGGTCTGCTTGAGACCCAGCGAGATGCGCTGGCGATCGCGATCGATGTCCAGGACCTTGACCTCGACGGTCTGGCCGATGGACAGGATCTCGCTCGGGTGGTTGACGTGCGACCACGAGAGCTCGGAAATGTGAATCAGGCCGTCGATGCCGTCCAGGTCCACGAACGCGCCGAAGTCGACGATGTTCGAGATCTGGCCCTCGATGATGAGGCCCGGCTGCAGTCGCTCAAGGATCGCCTGACGCTGTTCCTTGCGCTCCTCTTCAAGTACCGCGCGACGTGAGAGGACCACGTTGTTTCGCGAACGGTTCAACTCTATAACTTTGGTCTGGATCGTCTGACCCAGGTACTCGTCCAAGTTCGGCACACGGCGGATGTCGACGAGCGAGGCGGGCAGGAACCCGCGGACGCCGAGGTCGACGATGAGGCCGCCCTTGACGACCTCGATGACCGCGCCGTTGACGGGCTCGCCAGAATCGGCGGCAGCCTCGATCTTGCGCCAGGCACGCTCGAAACGAGCGCGCTTCTTGGACAGGATCAGGCGACCATCCTGATCCTCCTTCGTGAGAACGAGAGCGTCGACTTCTTCGCCGAGCTCTACCTCCTCATTGGGATCGACCGACTTACGGATCGAGAGCTCGTTGTTGGGGATGACCCCTTCGCTCTTGTATCCGATGTCGACCAGGACTTCGTCCTTGTCGATCCGCACGACCTTGCCCGTGACGACGTCGCCCTCTTCAAAAGGAACGATGGTTGCGTCGTAATTCGGGACGATCTTGCCGTCGATTTCGAGGAGCATCCCGTCCGAGCCCTCGACGACGCGAGCTTCAGGGATGGCAGGGGGAGTGAGCGTGGCTTCCATTAGCGGCTGGATACTGTAGCGGTCCATGCCGGTACGAGCCACGAAGCGCGGAGCCGCCCGCGTCCCCTTTCCCCCTGGCGCGGATGCCGACGTCCTGATCTGTGGCGCGTCGTTCGCGGGTCTGGCAGTCGCGCGCGAACTTCGCGCGTCGGGCGCGCGCGTGCTGATCCTGGACCGGTACGAGATCGGTGAGCGGCAGACTTCGGCGTGCGCCGCTCCCACCGAGTGGCTGCGCAATCTTGGCTTGGAAGCGTCGATTCGGCAGACGTTCGACTCCCTGCTGGTGCACACCCCGCGAGTCGGCAAGGCCCGCTGGGCACTGCCCTTCAGCTTCTCCACGTTCGACTACCAGCAGCTCTGCGATGAGCTGTTCGAGCAGGCCGGCCTGGCGGAGTTCGAGACCGCAAAGGTCAGCAGTCGTACAGGTCAAACGGTGAGCACGGACCGCGGCGATGTGACCGCCCCGCTCATCGTCGACGCCCTCGGCTGGCGGCGTGTGCTCGGCGTCGGCGACAACTTCCAGCCGCCGAACGGGCCGCTCTCGCGGGGTCTCGAGGTGCACCCGAAGGGCACCGGCGACGACCTCGAGCTGTGGATCGACCCGCGCTACGTCGACGCCGGCTACGGCTGGGCGTTCCCGGCGCGAGACGAGGTGCGCATCGGCGTCGGCTCGTTCGACCCGCACGATCCGGTCAAGCAGCCGACGCTGCGGCTCGTGGAGGACGTCCAGCAGCAGCCGGACGGCTACCAGGGCAACTGGATTCCGCACCGCATCCGCCCCGCCACCGAGGACGGGATCTTCTTCGCCGGCGACAGCGCGGGCCATTGCCTGCCGGTCACCGCTGAGGGCATCCGGACGGCGCTGTACTTCGGCATCGCCGTCGGGCGTGAGCTGCGCGCCGTGCTCGAAGGCCGCCAGGACAAGGCGGCGGCGCTCGCCCGCTACCACGCCTTCAGCGCGAGCCACAAGTGGAAGTTCGAGTCGCTGTACGCGGTCCAGCAGTCGATCCGGCATCTGCACGGCCGCCCGCTGGACAACGTGACGCGGGCCTTCACGCGCCGCAAGCTCTCGAATTGGGCGTTCCAGAACTACTTGGACATCGCCCCGCCGAGCTTCGCGGTCCCCGCTCCTGCCGCCCCGGTGCGGGCGGCAGAGCGCAAAGCCGCGTAGCGACTACTCGTACTCGCTGAGGTACCGCTCGAACGTGCGCAGGTGGTTCTCCTCGTCACGGAGGATGTCGATCACCATGTCCTGCGTGGCCCAGTCGACGCCGTCGCAGGCCTCGATGATGCGCGTGTAGTGCTCGATCGCGCCGGCCTCGGCCTCGATGACGCCCTTGATGACCGTGACCACGTCGGTCGGGTCCTCGGGCGGCTGCAGGTAGGTCTGCTCCGGCGTGAATTCCATGGAGCCGGGCGGCGTCCCGTACAGGTCCTTGATGCGCGCGGCGAACAGCTTGGCGTGGCCAAGCTCTTCTTCCACGTCGGCCGCGAGGTTCTCGGCGATCTCCTCGGCGCGCACGCCGTCGAGGTTGCTCGAGTTCGAGAGATAGGAGATGACGGTCTCCATCTCCATCCAGTACGCCTTCGTCAGGAGCTGAACGATCTCCTCACGCTTGGCGGCGTTGGCATCGGAGAGGATGCCGGCTGAAGCGTGTCGGGTAGTGGGCATGAAGTCCACACTACCCACTGTTTCAAGTTAGGCTGGCCTTACTCGGATTCGGCTTCCCGAGCGGCTTCCCAGGCCGCGAACCGGCCTTCGGGAGTCTCGAGCCACGCGGTGAGATCCCGCTCGAAGCGCAGCCACCGGCGCGCGCGGAATCCGCAGGTCGGAAACTCTTCAAGTTCTTCTTGAGGTGCTTCGGCGATCCGGGCCATTAGGTGGCCCTAACTTATCACGACCGCCGCGGTAGGGATTACAAACGCGCTACACGCGGTCGAGCCCGGCGCGCAGCCCCTCGACGAGCAGGTCGATGTGCTCCTGCTCGGACGTGAGCGGCGGGGACATCGCCACGCCGCCGATCACGGCGCGCGCCAACACGCCCTGCTCGCGCGCCCCGGCGACCAGACGCGCGGGTGCCGCGGCGTCCGCCTCCGGATGCAGCCCGATGGCGGCGAGGAAGCCCAGCCCGGCCCGCACCTCGGCCACGGCCGGATGGTCCGCGAGGGAGTTCACCCCGTCCGCCAGCGGTCCCTCGAGCTCGCGCCCGCGCGGGATCAGATCTTCGGCCTCGTAGATGTCCAGCACGGCGAGGGCGGCGGCGCACGCCGCCGGGTGACCGGCGTAGGTCGCGCCGTGGCGGAACATCGGCGCGCCGCCGGGCGTGTAGTACGGCTCCGCGATCTTGCCGCTGACCACGACGCCGCCGAGGGGGATGTAGCCACTCGTCACGCCCTTGGCGAACGTGATCATGTCCGGGCGCACGTCCTCCCAGCGCTCGACGCCGAACCAGGTGCCCAGGCGCCCGAAGGCGCAGATCACGCTGTCGATGACGAGCAGGATGCCGTGCTCTGCGCACAGATCGGCGACGCCCTGGATGTAGCCCTCGGGCGGGAGGCGAACACCGCCGGCGCCGATCACCGGCTCGCAGAAGAACGCCGCGACCTTGTCCGGGCCGACCTCGAGGATCTTGGCCTCGAGCGCCTCCAGCGAGTCGTACGGGACGACGCTCGTCTGCGGGATCAGCGGGCCCCAGTTGGTCACGTTGGGCTCGATGCCGCCCAGCGAGGTGCCGAAGCCGTGCGTGCCGTGGTAGCCGTGCGTGCGGCTGATCAGGTGCACGCGCTCGGGCTGGCCGAGGTTGACGAAGTGCCGGCGGGCGAGCTTGGCCGCGACCTCGATCGAGTCGCCGCCGCCGCTGGTCAGGAAGACCTTGGCGTCGTCGACCGGGGCGAGCCGCGCGAGCCGCTCGCAGACCTCGTTCGCGGGCCGGTTCGTGAAGTCGCCGAACGTGTGGTAGGCCTCGAGCTTGCGCAGCTGGGCGGCGACGGCGTCCGCGACCTCCTCCCGCGCATGGCCGATGTTCGCGTACCAGAGCGACGCGGTGGCGTCGAAATAGCGGTTGTCGTCTGAGTCGAAGACCCAGACACCTTCGCCGCGCTCGATCAGCAGCTCGCTCTGAGAGACCGCGGCCATGTCCGCAAACGGGTGCCAGAAGCTCATACGGCGGCTCAACCTAGCGCTTGCCGGACCGCCCGCGCGGCGTCGCGCACGGTCGCCCGCGCGATCTCGGTCGTCTGCCAGCGCCAGAAGCCGTGCACGCTGCCCTCCACCCGGTGCAGCTCCGCCTGCGGCAGCGCTTTCGCAAACGCCTCGCCCTCGTCGCGCAGCACGTCGTGGCTGGCGGTGATGACGTACGCGGGCGGCGCGTCCTTCAGGTCCGCGCGCAACGGCGAGACATCCGGCTGGAGCCCGGAGGCGCCGTCCAGGTAGAGGTTGAAGAAGCGCCGCATGCTCGCGGCCGTGAGGCCAAAGTCCCCGTCGAACTCGCTGTAGGACGGCGTGTTCAGGCCCGCGTCGGTGACGGGATAGATCAGCAACTGCAGCTTCACGCCCGGCACCTTGAGCGCCACCACCGCGGCGAGGTTGCCGCCCGCGGAGTCACCCGCGACGACGAGCGGCCCGTCGAGCGCCCGCACCACGTTGAGCGCGTCGTTCAGCGCGGCCGGGAACGGGTGCTCGGGCGCGAGCCGGTAGCCGATGCTCACCACGCGCGCGCCTGCGTCGTTCGCGAGCGCGCGGCAGACGGCGTCGACGCTGTCGCGGCTGCCCATCACCCAGCCCCCGCCGTGCAGATAGGCGACCGTGCCGCGCGCGTCCGCGGGCTCGTACACCCGCACGGGCACGCCCGCGATCTCGGTGTCCTCGACGTGATCGACCGGGACGCCGTCGCCCGCGATCACCTTCGTCTCGGTGATGTGGGCCATCCGCGCCTGCTCGATCGGAATCTCGTGCGCGGGCGGCCCGTCATCCGGGAACGCGTCGAGCAGACGCTGGATCTCGGGGTTCACCGTCGGATCAGACGCAGCAGCACGAGCAGGGCCACGACACCCGCGACCACCGGGAGCGCGCGCTTGAGCACGGCCCCGCCGGCGGCCTCGCCGAGGTCCAGCACGTCGTCGGTCGGGCGCGCCTCGGTGGCCTTCGGCGCTTCGGCGCTCGAGGTGCCGGAGGACGCGCTGGGCGCCTCGGGCGTCGGCTCCGCCGTCGAGATGCCGCTGGACGCGCTCGGCGCGCTCTCGGCGACCTCGCCCGGGGCGGTCGTCTCTTCGGCTGCGGCTCCCGGCGCGGCGGCCTCGGCCGGCGCCTCCTCCTTGTCCCCGCTGAGCTTGTCGGCGAGGCAGTCGGCGAAACGCCCCATGAGCTTGGCGGACACGTCCTGCATCACGCCGCGGCCGAACTGGGCGGCCGGGCCGGTGACGCGCATGTCGGTGACGACGGACACCTTCGTGCCCTCGGCCGTCTCCTCCATCGTGGATGTGATGGTGGCCGAGGCGCTGCCTTGGCCGCGAGCGTCCTTGGCCTGCGCGCGCATAGCCACCGTATGGGTGGCCTCGTCGGCGCTCTGGATCTTGACCGTGCCCTTGTACTGGGCGGTGATCGGGCCGATCTTGAGCTTCATCGCGCCCTTGTAGGTGCCGTCCTCGTCGGTCTCCGGCTCCACGGTGGCGCCGGGCAGGCAGGGGGCGACGCGCGGGACGTCGAGCAGGAAGGCCCAGGCCTCGTCGATCGAAGCGGGGACGGTGAAATCGTTCTCGAGCTTCATGGTGACTACGTTCTCCCCTACTTCGCGTTCAACCAGTTGTCGCCGACGCCGGCGTCAACCTCGAGCGGCGGGTCCATGTCGATCGCCCCCACCATCTCACGGGTGACGATCTCGGTGGCCTGCTGCATCTCCTCCGGCGGCCCCTCGAACAGCAATTCGTCGTGGATCTGCAGGATGCAGCGGGTCTTCAGGCCCGCCGCCTCCAGCGAATCGTGACAGCGCACCATCGCGATCTTGATGATGTCGGCCGCGGTGCCCTGGATGATGCTGTTGGCGGCGAGGCGCTCGCCGAGCTTGCGGACGCTCCAGTTGCTCGCCCGCACCTCCGGGATCGGCCGGCGGCGGCCGAACAGCGTGGACACGTACCCGTGCTCGACGGCCTGCGTGATCGAGTCCTTCATGAACTGCGCGACGGCCGGGAAGCGATCCAGGTACGTGTTGATGAAGTCCTCCGCTTCCTTCTGCGGGATCTTCAAGCGATCGGCCAGCCCGTACGCGGAAAGGCCGTAGACGATCCCGTAGTTGACCATCTTGGCCTTGGACCGCATCGCGACGTCCAGCTGGTCGGCCGGGAGCTCGAAGACGGCGCTCGCGGTCTCGGTGTGCACGTCCTCGCCGCGGCGGAAGATGTCCTTGAGCACCGGCTCGTTCGCGATGTGCGCCAGCACGCGCAGCTCGACCTGGCCGTAGTCGACGGCGAGCAGGACGTTGCCGGGCTCCGGGATGAAGCACGCGCGGATCTCGCGGCCCGTCTCGGTGCGGATCGGGATGTTCTGGAGGTTCGGGTTGACCGAGCTCAGGCGCCCGGTGGCCGCGGTCACCTGGTCGAACGTGGTGTGCAGGCGGCCGTCCTCGCCGATCCAGTTCGGAAGCGCGTCCAGATAGGTCTGCGCGAGTTTGGACAGCTCGCGGTAGCGGATGATCTTCGGGACGATCTCGTGCTCGTCGCGGATCGCCTCCAGCACGCGGTTGTCGGTGCTGAAGCCCGTCTTGCCGCGACGCTTGCGGCTCAGGCCGAGCTTCTCGAACAGGATCTGCCCGAGCTGCTGCGGCGAGCCGATCATGAACTCCTCGTCCGCGAGCGCCCAGATCTCGCGCTCCAGCTCCACGACCTGCGCCTTGATGCGGGTGGCGACCGTCGCCAGCCGCTCGGTGTCGAGCTTGATGCCGGCCTTCTCGGTCTCGCGGAGGACGCGGACCAGCGGGAGCTCGACCGTGTCCAGCAGGTCTTGGAGGCCGCGTTCGACGATCAGCGGGCGCTGCGCCTTCGCGAGCTCGTGCGTGAGCACCGCGCGCGTGGCGAGCGCGTCACCCGCCTCGGCGGAGATGCCGCGCTCCTCGCACAGCTCCTCCAGCGGATAGCCGCGGCGGGCCGGGTCGAGCAGGTAGGCGGCGATCGCGGAGTCGAAGACGAGGTTGGCCGGGACCTCGGTGAGCGCCTTGGCGTCGTGGGCGATCACGGCGCGGTCGCCGACGGCGGCGATCACGTCGGCGGGCGAGTCGATCTCGCCCGAGAGCGCGATGTTCCCGCCCGCGTAGGCCGCGAAGCGCCACTTGGGCTCGCGCGGGATCAGCTCGCCCTCGGGGACCTCGGGCGGGAGGACGGCCAGGGAGAGGAACTCACCCTTCAGGCGCGTGATGTCCGACGGGTTGCGGGCCGGGCCGGTCTTGACCTCGACCTTCTCGAGGTCGGTGGGGCGCGGGATCGCCTCCAGCTCGGCCTCGGCGAGCGCCTCCTCGAGGCGGCGGAGCGGGTCGCGGAGCTCCCAGTCGCGGAACACCTGGCGCAGGTTGGAGCGGTCCGGGGTCTTGGTGAACTCGACCTCGAGGTCGATGTCCAGCGGTATGTCGCGCACCATCGTCGCCAGCAGCTTGCTCATGCGCGCGTTGTCCGCGTGATCGATCAGGTTCTGCTTGCGCTTGGCGCCCGTGACCTGGTCGATGCTGGAGAGCACGCCTTCGAGGTCGCCGAACTTCTGCAGCAGGTCGGCGGCGGTCTTGTCACCGATGCCGGGGACACCCGGGATGTTGTCCGACGTGTCGCCCTTGAGGCCGATGAAGTCCGGGACGAGCTCGGGCGGGATGCCGTAGCGGTCGATCACGGCCTGGCGGTCGTACACCTTCGTGTCCGTGACGCCGCGGGACGTGGACATGATCCGCACGCCGTCGTCGACGAGCTGGTAGGCGTCGCGGTCGCCGGTCACGACCATCACCGGGACGCCGCGCTCCTTGGCCTGCTCGGTGAGGGCGGCGATCACGTCGTCGGCCTCGTAGCCCTCGACCGAGACGTTCGAGTAGCCGAAGGCCTCTACGAGAGGACGGAGATGCGGCCACTGGAGCTTCAGGAGGTCCGGTCTGGTGCTGCGCTGCGCCTTGTAGTCGGCGCTGATCTCCTTGCGCCCCGACATGCCCGCGTCCCACACGACGACGACGGGCACCTGACCGAAGTCCGTGAGGATCTTCACGAGCATCGACGCGAAGCCGAAAATGGCGTTGGTAGGCCGTCCGTCGGACGTCGCGATCGACTCCGGGAGGGCGAAGAACGCGCGGTACGCGAGGCTGTTGCCATCGATCAGGAACAGCTCGCGTGGGGTATCTCCGTTGCCTCCGGCCATGGCCTAGACACTAGTGGTCAGGAGGGCGTCAAAGAGTGGTCAGATCGGGGCGGTCCGGCCGCTATGCTGGCGGCGCGGCTTCCCGGTGCTTTGGTGCGCCCGGACGCCTTGCTCTGCGCGCAACTCTCTCCCTTCGCGAATCGCGGCGCGCCCCCACCAGCAGCCAGAGGTCCATCACATGACCGAGACGCCCTCCCCCGAGGATCACAAGCCCGAGACCGCCACGACGCCCGAGACCGCGGCCTCAGAGGGGAACGGCGATCCGACCCCTGCCGTGACGCAAGAGGAGGCCACGGCGGAAGCCGCCGTCGCCGCCGACGCGCCTGCGCTCGACGATCCGACTCCCGCGGTCACCCCGGCCGCCACCTCCGCCGACGAGGAAGCTCCCGCCTCCGCTCCGGTGGACGCCGAAGCCGTCGACGTGCCCAACCCGGTTTCCGAGGAGGCTCCAGCCGCGGCCGAGTCCTCCGAGCCCGCGCCCGCGGGTGACGCTGCGACGGACGCCGCCCCGGTGGCGGAAGTCGCCGACAACGCGCCGGTCTCCGGCGACGCCGCGAGCGACTCGGTCGACGTGGCGGACACGCCCGCGTCGGACGCCCCGGCTGCGGACGCGACCCCGGCCCCGACCGAGGGCGCCGACGCCCCGGCCGCGACCAGCGAAGCCGCTGACGCCCCGGCCCCGGCCCCGGCCGCCGAGGCTCCCGCCTCGGAGGCGCCCGCTGCCGATGCTCCGGCCGCCGACGCACCCGCCGCGGACGCGACTTCGGCCGCCGACGCGGCCCCCGCCAGCGATGCTCCGGCCGAGACGCCGGCGCCCGGCGCGGACGCGACGCCGGCCCCGGCCGACACGCCCGCTGCCGCGTCCGCCTCTACGGACGCCCCGGCCGCCGACGGTGGCCAGCAGGGCGCCGGTGGCGCTCCCCGTGGGGACCGTCCGCCGCGTCAGGGGCGCCCGGACAAGCCCGAGCGTCCGCGTCGTCGCCGTCTGACGGCTGCCGAGCGGCACCGTCGCACGTTCTTCGCGAAGCTCACGGAGCTGCGCAAGGCTGAGCAGGCCGCGCTCGAGGCCGGCCTGGAGCCGCCCTCGGACGAGCCGGAGCCCGCTGAGGCCACGGCCGAGGGCGCCGAGGAGCAGCCGGTCGCCGAGGGCGAGGAGCAGCCGCAGGCTGCCGCGCCCCAGCAGCCGCAGCAGCCGCAGGCTCCCGCCACGTCCCCGACGCGTTCCGCCCGCGCCCAGGCGCGCCTCGCGGCCGCGATCGAGCGTGTCGGCGGCCCCGAAGCCGTGCTCGAGGCGCTGCAGCCCAAGCGCCGCGACGACGGCGAGACGATGAAGTGGTCCTCGGTGTGCGCCGAGCAGGCCCAGGGCGTCAAGGCCGGCGACCCGATCTTCACCGCCTGGGTGCGCCTCGCGGCCACCCCGGTGCGTGACGTGAAGGCGATCGTCAACCCGCGCCCGACGTACGACAGCCGCGGCGGCGGTCGCGGTCGCGGCGGCCAGGGCGGCGGCCAGCGTGGCGGCCAGGGCGGCCAGCGCGGCGGCGGCTACGGCGGCGGCCGTGGCGGCGGCGGG
>JAPDDQ010000917.1 GCA_027587225.1 Solirubrobacter taibaiensis | reverse complement strand
TTTAAATAAAGCAGCCGAACTTCGTCACGGGAAAATTCCCGCAATTGAAAAAGAGTTAAAAGAAGCGGAAGAAATGGGCGCGCATAATAAACAAGAAAATCGTTTATTACGTGAGGAAGTAAGTGAAGAAGAAATTGCAGATATTGTTTCACGCTGGACTGGTATTCCTGTTGCGAAACTCGTGGAAGGTGAACGCGAGAAATTATTACGCTTAGAGCAAATCTTATCAGAGCGTGTCATCGGACAAGAGGAAGCAGTAAGCTTAGTGTCAGACGCGGTTCTTCGTGCTCGCGCTGGTATTAAAGATCCGAACCGCCCGATTGGTTCTTTCATCTTCTTAGGACCAACAGGTGTTGGTAAAACAGAACTTGCAAAAACGTTAGCCCAGTCTTTATTCGATAGTGAAGAGCAAATGATTCGCATTGACATGTCTGAGTATATGGAAAAACACGCCGTGTCTCGCTTAATTGGTGCACCTGCTGGATATGTAGGATATGAAGAAGGCGGT
>JAPDDQ010000916.1 GCA_027587225.1 Solirubrobacter taibaiensis | reverse complement strand
TTAAAGTCACCTTTAATTGAGTTACGGTATGACACAAGGTTTGTCACATCTACTTCAATCATCATCCAAGCATGTGGTGCTTCATGTTTACTACGTAACATGTTTGCTGCGATTGCTTTACGCACACCTGTTACTGGAATTTCGATATCTCCAGGCATTGTAGGTACAGAAACTGGTTTCGCAGCTTCTACTTTTTGCGCTACTGGTGCTGCTTTTGGTGCTTCTGGGCGAGCTTCTACTACTGCCGCTACAGCTTCCTCTTTCTTCGCTGCACCTGCTTGCGGAATATTTCCAGATTCCACTAGCTTTAAAATATCTTTACGAGTGATACGGCCGTTTGCTCCCGTACCTTCTACTAGATCTAAATCAACGTTATGCTCACCCGCAAGTTTTAACACAGCTGGTGAAAAACGTGGTTTTCCATCAGTTGGTTGTTTTACTTTCGGTGCTTTTTCAGACGTAGCTACTTCTGCCTTTGGTTCTTCTTTCGTTTTTTCTTCAACAGCTG
>JAPDDQ010000915.1 GCA_027587225.1 Solirubrobacter taibaiensis | reverse complement strand
CATCAACTGATTCAAACATGAGAAATGAAACCCTACAGTGGTTCCATTTCTCTACATAATCTAAAGTTTGGGTACACTAGATTCATGCAATGTAGGAGCTTTCAGAGTAGAAAGCGAACCTTCGTTTAAAATGATAGCATACATATCTTCCTCAAAAATATGCAAATATGCATATATTGTTTTTATTTCTCAATGTCAGAATATTGAAAAACAAAAGACTCGAAGGTAAAATAAAGTCATTATCCGTCTTCTTTTGTCAGTCACAGAGAATAGAAGAATAGGAGAGGAAAAAATGAGAAAATCATTGAAACAAAAAATAGTAAGCTCTTTGCTTGCTGTATCACTCGCTGTTAGCTTAGCTCCAATTGGGCAAGCAAAAGCGGATTCCACGTCAGAGGTTACACAAACTCCATCTATTACAAAACAGATTGATCCAAACCGCGCGATTGAACATGTTCGTTTCTTATCTGAAACAATTGGTCCTCGCCCCGGTGGAACAAAATCCGAA
>JAPDDQ010000914.1 GCA_027587225.1 Solirubrobacter taibaiensis | reverse complement strand
GAACTTATTACAAAATCAGCTTCATACTTAAAAGAGAAATTTCAAGAGACACCACAAGTAGGACTAATCCTTGGATCAGGACTAGGTGTATTAGCAGACGAAATTGAGAACGCAGTAACAGTACCTTACAGTGAAATCCCTGAATTCCCAGTATCAACTGTAGAAGGCCATGCAGGTCAACTAGTATTTGGTACACTTCAAGGTGTAACAGTAGTAGCAATGCAAGGACGTTTCCACTTCTATGAAGGATACGACATGCAAAAAGTAACATTCCCAGTTCGTGTTATGAAAGAACTAGGTGTAGAAACAGTAGTTGTAACAAACGCAGCTGGTGGTGTAAATACATCATTTGAGCCAGGCGATCTTATGTTAATTTCAGACCACATTAACTTTATGGGTACGAATCCATTAATCGGACCGAATGATTCTGAAATGGGCGTACGTTTCCCTGATATGTCTACATCATATACAGTAGAACTTCGCGAAATGGCGAAACAAGTTGCAGCAG
>JAPDDQ010000913.1 GCA_027587225.1 Solirubrobacter taibaiensis | reverse complement strand
TTACAAAAAAAGAAAGACCAGCCTTATGGATTGAATATGGTATACGCGCTATATCAGAACCCGATACTCGATGGCTACGCTGTGACATTAAATCATTAAATTTATTACCAAACGTACTAGCTGCTACGAAAGCTGAACGGAAAGGCTGTAAAGAGGCACTTCTCGTAAGGAACGGTATTGTAACGGAAGGAAGCCATTCCAACTTCTTTTTAATTAAAAACGGAACGCTTTACACACATCCAGCCAATCACCTTATTTTAAATGGCATTATTCGTCAATATGTCCTTTCTTTAGCGAATACTCTTCACATTCCTGTACAGGAAGAACTTTTCAGCGTTCGTGACGTTTATCAAGCAGATGAATGCTTTTTTACAGGCACAACGATTGAAATTTTACCAATGACCCACCTTGATGGAACCGCGATTCAAGATGGGCAAGTTGGGCCTAACACCAAAAAGCTGCAAAAATCTTTTAATCAAATCTTGTTACAATCCAATATGGCATCTTC
>JAPDDQ010000912.1 GCA_027587225.1 Solirubrobacter taibaiensis | reverse complement strand
TGGCATATTTGCAGCGATCGTTATTTCTCATGCTGCCCGAATCGTCATATACAAGTGAAACGACCCTTTCCTTTGCCTCCTCTCCTTTTGCAAAAGCTGATAAAGGTAAACATATAAATAGAAACAACATGAACGTGGCACAAATTCGGATTTTCATGATGAGGCTTCGCCACCTTTGTAGACAAATTCCTATGTTTAAATTTATGAGAGGAAACAAGATATATGACTTGTATTTTAGGACAACTAACCCACCATAACTTTATTATGTATACAGATCATACACTTGGTAATATTCCTTCTAGCATTCTCTTTCCAATTATATAAGTAAAAAAGCCTGTTTAAGCTCCACGCTTAAAACAGACTTTTCCTACTTTTTATTTTAAAAACACATAACAAAAAGTTTGATTTTTAACTTAACACATCACTTCTATTGTAAATCCACCAGGTGCTTCAACGTAAAACGTATACGCATGGGCATGCTTAGGAGGCTCGACCAAAAATCCATCTT
>JAPDDQ010000911.1 GCA_027587225.1 Solirubrobacter taibaiensis | reverse complement strand
TGGCATATTATTTTGCCACAAGCATTAAGGAGAATGGTTCCGCCGCTTGTCAGTCAATTTATTTCATTGCTGAAGGATACGGCGCTAGCGGTTGTTATATCACTCCCTGAGCTTATGCATACTGCTCAAATTATTAGCGGGCAAAATGTGAATTACATGATTCCGACGTTTATAGTAGTAGCTTGTATGTACTTTATCGTAAATTATAGTTTATCAATTTTACCGAGAAGATTAGAAGTCCGTTGACTCTTACAATATATGTAAGGGTTTTTTCCTTGTTTCTCCTTATTTTCCTCTAAATAGAATCTAAATCTTGCAATAATTCGATTTTTATATTGTTTTATCAGAAAAGTTTTAATTTTATATAGAAAATGTAATCGCTTTCGTGTATATTTTTATTATCAGAAAATTTTAACAGGATATAGGGGTATGGTAGGGGGAGGATTTAGATGCAGCAACCAACGAATGAGAAATTACATCGTACGATGAAGAGTAGACATTTATTTATG
>JAPDDQ010000910.1 GCA_027587225.1 Solirubrobacter taibaiensis | reverse complement strand
TTATTGAAATGCGAAATTCATAAGCATATACTTGTTCTCAATAAAGAACATCGATCTTTCGTAACTACAATTCATAGCGGACTACTATGTTTACTTGTTTATACTTGTTGCGAACGGTTGCTATACAAATTTAACTAGGAGGCTTTCTTATGTCATTAAAACAAAAAGTAGGAATGGGAATTATCACCGCTTCACTTGGCTTATCCCTTACATTCGGCGGTGTATTCGCCTATTTCAGTGATTCAGAAACATCAAGTAACTCATTTCAAGCTGGAACACTAGATCTTTCTATTAATCCAAGTGTAATCGTTAATGTGAAAGATTTAAAACCAGGTGATTTTATTGAAAGGAACTTCAAGCTTGAAAATAAAGGTACATTGGATATCGCAAAAGTAGCACTTGAAACATCATATGAAGTTACAGATGCAAAGCAAAATAATGACGGTGAAGATTTAGGTGATCACATTATCGTCAAGTTTCTAGTGAATGATGGACAGCCATCTAATCCA
>JAPDDQ010000909.1 GCA_027587225.1 Solirubrobacter taibaiensis | reverse complement strand
ATTATTATTAATCGTTGCTCTTTCTTTACTTGGGCTAGGATGGAACCTCGGATTGATAAGTGGTACAGCACAAATCGTTGATTCCACAACACCGTCTACACGTGCTAAAACACAAGGGAAAATAGATGTTTTTATTGCGCTAGCTGGAGCTTCTGGTGGAGCAATGTCAGGTATGGTAGTAGCGAATTCAAGTTATGCGGCATTGTCATTGGCTGGAGGCGTGTTAGCGTTATTACTTATTCCTGTTGTGATATGGTCTCGAAAAGGGACAAGAAATTAAATGAAAAAGAGGTTCTAGTTACTGACTAGAACCTCTTTTTATACACTTAAATTAAATTCCACTCTACAATAAGTCCTAAATGCGTAAGTCCGCCACCAAATCCGTATAGTAAAAGTGTGTCTCCGTTATTTAACCTTCCTTCTTTTATAGCTAAATTTAAAGCGAGTGGAATGGTGACTGAAGAGGTATTCCCCATATATTCCACGCTCGTTAATGTTTTTTGTATTGG
>JAPDDQ010000908.1 GCA_027587225.1 Solirubrobacter taibaiensis | reverse complement strand
TACTCCAATTAAACTCGCTAGCAAAATAGCAGCATCTGTTACCGTTCTAGCAAATGGTCCAGCTGTATCTTGCGAATAAGTAAATGGAATAATTCCTCTACGACTAATTAAACCGACAGTCGGTTTAATACCTACTACAGAATTTTGAACAGCGGGGCTCAAAATAGAAGCATCGGTTTCTGTCCCAACAGATACTACTGTAAAGTTAGCAGCAACTGCTATTGCAGATCCTGTACTAGATCCGCCAACAAACATATGATCCTTGCCCGTTCCATATGGATTGATTGTTTGACCACCTCTTGCACTATATCCAGCCCACATTTCAAAAGACATTGCATTTGCTAATTCTGTCATATTCGTTTTTCCTATTATCACTGCCCCTGCTTCTCGCAGTTTAGTAACGAGAAATGCATCTTCACTGCTTATATTTTGTTCTAGAGCTATTGTACCTGCACTTGTATGCATGAAGTCATTCGTTTCAATATTATCCTTAAGCAAAACAGGTATTC
>JAPDDQ010000087.1 GCA_027587225.1 Solirubrobacter taibaiensis | reverse complement strand
GGCCGCCGCGCTGGCCGCCGCCGGGGCGTCCGCCGCCGCCCGCGCGCACCACGTCGAGCGCTACGCGCGGCTCGGTGACCTGGAGGCGGTCGCGGTCCTGCGCGCCGCCGGGCTCGCGGCCGACCAGGCGTTGCCGGCCACCGCCGCGCACTGGTTCGCGGCCGCGCTCGCCGTGCTCCCGCAGGACGCCGAAGACGAGCGCCTCGGCCTGCTGATCGCCCACGCTCGCGCGCAGGCCCAGGTCGGCAACTTCGCCGCCGCCCGTACCGATCTGCTCGCCGCCCTGAACCTCAAGGGCCAGGCCCTTTATGTTCGGCCGCGCATGATCGCCGGGTGCGCGACGGCGGAGCGGCTGATGGGGCGGTTCGACGAGGCGCGGGCACGGGTGGAGCAGGCGCTGGCGGAGCTGCCGGACCGGGCGACGTCCGGCGGCCTGCTGTTGATGGCCGAGCTCGCCACGGACGGGTTCCTGCGCACGGACTGGGCGCTGATGTGGGAGTGGGGGCGCAAAGGACTCGCGGTGTCGCGCACGCTGGACGATCCGCCCGCTCTAGCCGCGAGCACGGCCTTCGCGGCGCTGGCCGACGCGTTCGTCGGGCTGCTGGACGACGCGCACGCGCACTGCGACGCAGCGGCGCGGCTGGTCGACTCGCTCCCGGACGAGCAGTTCGCCCAGCGCGTGGACGCGGGCCTGCACCTGATGGGTGCCGAGCTGTACCTGGACCGGGTCGCCGACGCGCTCCGGCACGGGCAGCGCGCGCTCGACGTGGGCCGCGCGACCGGGCAGGGGCTGCTGTTCCCGATCCTCGTCCCCGCGCTCGGCGCGTGTTACGAGATCTCCGGCCGGATCGCCGAGAGCGTGGCGCTGCTCGACGACGCGATCGAGGCTGCCCGCCTGAACGGCAATCGCCAGGCACTCTCGCTGGCGCTGATGAACCGGTGCGCGACCGCGGTGTCGGCCGGTGACATCGACGCCGCTCGCGCGTTCGGAGAAGAGGCCGTGAGCGTCGCCCGGGAGCTCGACAACCAGCTCGCGGGCGCGTTCGCCGGCTTCACGCTCGCGCAGGCGCTGGCCGAGGCCGGGGAGCCGGAGCGCGCCGTCGCGCTGGAGCTCGAGAGCGGCGGCGGACCCGACCTGCCGCGGATGCCGTACGCGTGGCGCGGGGGCGGGTTCGAGCTGCTCGCGCGTTGTGGGGCGCCGGGCGCAGCCGAGCGCTGCGTCGAGCACGCGGAGCAGACGGGCCTTGCAAATGCGATCGCGCACGCCACCGGCCTGCACGACCCGCTCGCCGCCGCCGAGCTGACCGAGGCGGCGGGCGCCCCGGTCTACGCGGCGCGGCTGCGGGTGCGCGCCGCCGCGCAGCTCGACAAGCCGCAGGCGATCGAACAGCTCGAACGGGCCGCGCAGACGTTCGAGCGCTGCGGCGCGACCAAGCGCCGCGAGGCGGCCGAGCGTGAGCTCCGCCGCCTCGGGCGCACCGTCTACCGCCGCTCGGAGTCCGGGGCGCTCGAGGACCTCACGGCGCGCGAGCTGGAGCTCGCGCGCCTCGTGGTCGACCGCCTGACGAACGCGCAGATCGCGGAGACGCTCTTCTTGTCCAAGAAGACGGTGGAGACGCACCTGCGCAACATCTTCGCCAAGGTCGGCGTCTCATCCCGCGTGGAGCTCGCGCGGGCGGTCGAGCGTGCCGACCGAGCCGGCCAGGATGGCGGCGCAGCGTCCGGCAAGCGCTTCACGTGAGAGCCCGACCACGCTCGCGATGTCACGATCGGCCGTGCCCGCGAGCCGCATGGCGAGGATCGCGCGGTCCTTGACACCGAGCCGCTCAGCCGCACGGCACTGCGCGTGCGGCGTGATGCGCGGGAGCGGCCGCTCACCGCGGATCGCGGCCAGCAGGTCGTGCTCCGGGGCCGCCTTGTCCACGAGCGCCGACGCGCCCGCGAACCGCGCGCGGACCACGTCGACGCCCGTCGCGTGCACGACGACGCGGGCACGCACGTCCACCGCGGCGCGCAGGTCGTCCAGCACCACGACGTCAGGGTCCGTCCGGTACAGCAGCGGCTTCAGCGCGCGCCGGTCCTCCGCCGCGCCCACCGGGACGATGCCCGGCGCCGCGCGGAGGATCGCCTCCAGCCCCGTGCGGGTCGCGGGGTGCGCGTCCAACACCACGACCCGGATCACGTCGCCACCGCCGTTCGCAGCACGGGGCGCGGGCGCCAGGTCACGACGCCGTAGCCGACGACGGTGATCGCCACGCCCGCGGCGGCGTCGAACAGGTAGTGGTTCGCGGTCGCCACCGTCGACAGCACGACGAGCGGTGCCCAGCTCAGCGCGAGGATCTTCATCCAGCGCTTGCGCACCACCACGGCCACTGCCACTGCGAGCGCCAGCGCGAACCCGCAGTGCAGTGACGGGACGGCCGCGATCGGGTTGTAGAACCACGTCGAGTGGCCCGCGAGCGCCACCGCGGACGTCTCGCTCACGGTGTCCGCCATCCCCAGCTCGGCGAGCCGCGGTGGCGCGACGGGGAACAGCGCGTAAATCGGCAGCGACAGCATCCAGGTCGCGATCACGGTGTCGCGCAGCCGCGGATACACGCGCGGCGCCCAGCGGTAGAGCACGAACAGCACGAGCGGGAGCACGACGATCTGCGCGGCCAGGTAGACGTGGCTGAGCAGCGCGCCGCCGACCGCGGCCTGCACCTCGCGTTCGAGGCCGACGCCGCCCTGCGCGGCGACGACCCATTGCGCGTTGCTCAGCGCGAGATCCATCTGGCCGCTCGTCACGCCGCGGCCGGCGTTGTAGAGGAGGTAGGCGGCGCCGAACAGCGCCAGTTCCCGTACGCCACGCCTCATGTCGCCACCGGGTCGCGGCGGAACACGGCGGCGTGCGTCCAATCGGCCATCACGCGCAGGCGACGGGACGTGAACGGCAACGCGGCGAGGTGGTAGCCGCGGGCCACGCCCCAACCGAGCACGCCGCGCAGCCGCACGCCGAACACGACGGCGATCCCGTGGCGGCGCCCGAGCGTCGCCATCGACCCGAGCGACTTGAACGCGTACGGCTTGATCCGCCCGCGCAGGTTCTTCGACAGCCGCTTCGCCTGGCGCAGCGCGTGCTGGCAGGTGGGCGGGTCGACGGCGCCGGTCGCGGCGTTGGGCACGGCGGCGATGTCACCGAGGGCGAACACGCCGTCGAGCCCGTCCACGCGGAACAGCTCGTCCACGGGCACGCGTCCGCGCTCGTCCAGCGGCAGCCCGAGCCGTGCCGCCGCCGGGTTGGCGGCCACGCCGACGGTCCACACGACGGTCTCGGTCTCGATCCGGCGCCCGTCGGAGAGGAGCACGGCGCGCGGCTGCACCGCCGACAGCGCGGTGCCGGTGATGACCTCCACGCCCCGGCGGGCGAGCGTGCGCGCGGCGAAGCGCGCGAGGCTCTCCGGCACCTGGCCGAGGATGCGGCTCGAGCTGTCGACCGCGATCCAGCGCGGCCGGACGTCCTTCAGGCGCGGGTGGTGCCGCAGCGCGCCCTCCGCGAGGTCCTGCAGCTCGGCGAGCGTCTCCACACCGGCGAAGCCCGCACCCGCGAACACGAACGTGAGCCGGCGCTCGGCCTGGGACGGGTCGGCGTCCGCGAGCTCGATCTGGCGCATCACGTGGTTGCGCAGCCGGATCGCGTCGCTGACCGTCTTGAGCGGGAGCGCGTGCTCGGGCGTGTGCGTGACGGCGCCGAGCGCGATCACGAGCCGTTCGTAGCCGACCGCGAACGAGCCGGCCTCGCTGCTCACGTGGGCGACCTTCGCGTCCGTGTCGAGCGCGACGGCCGAGCCGAGCAGCAGGTCCGCATGCGGGCACATCGTGCGCAGCGGCACGGTGACGTGCCGCGGCTCGATGCTGCCCGCGGCCGCCTCGGGGAGCAGCGGCGTGTAGAGCATGAAGTTCGCGGGGTTGACGATCGTCGCGCCGCGCGCACCGAGCCCGCGGGCGACGTACGCGCCGGCGAACCCGCCGCCGAGTACGAGCGTCCCGCCGCGGGCAGGGCGGATGGCTGGGGAGGAGGGAGTCATGGGATGTCGACCTCGTCGACTCGGGTCACAGTGGCGCGCTCGGCGAGGAAGTACGGCAACAGCCCGAGCGCCTCATCGGGGCCGGCCGCCTCCACCTCCCACCAGATCGCGTGCCCGCCGAAGGCGCACGAGGCCAGCGCCGCGCGGTGGCGGAGCGGGCTCGCGTGCCCCCGGAAAGCCGCGAACGCCACGCCGCACTCGTGCGGCTCGTGGCGGTGGTGGAGCAGGAAGCGGGGCATGGCACGCAGCTTGCGCGCAAAACACCGTCAGCTCATCGGGGCACAGCCCTGATTCGGGACCCTGATCCGGATCCCTAAGGGTGCGAGATCGGGGTCGCGCCCTGAAGTCGGGGTGCCGGGCGGCGAGGAATCTCCGAGCCATGGCTACCTACCTCTTCCGACTCGGCCGTTGGTCGCATGACCACCGCCGCCTGGTTCTCGCATTCTGGTTGACGATCCTCCTCACCGTCGGCGGCCTCGCGACCGCGTTCGGCGGGACCAAGAACAACAAGTTCGAAGTGCCCGGGACCGAGTCCCAGCAGGCCCAGGAGCTGCTCGAGGAGCGCTACCCGGCCGCCAGCGGCTCGTACGCCCGCGTGGTCTTCGCCGCTCCTGAGGGCCAGACGCTCAAGGACTCGAGCAACGCCGCCGCGATGAACGCGACGCTCAGAGAAGCGAAGGGCGCCGCGGAGGTCAGCGGCGTGTCCGAACCCGTGCTGAGCAAGGACGGCACCATCGGCTACGCGGACGTGATCTACCCGACGCCGTCGAGTGAGATCTCCGAGGAGGCCAAGCAGGAGCTGGCCGACATCTCCGCCACCGGTGAAGCCGCCGGGCTCCAGGTCGAGTTCTCCGGCGGGATCGCGGCCGAGGAGGCCGCGCACGGCTCCGAGTCGCTCGGCATGATCGTCGCGTTCTTCGTCCTCGCCATCACGATGGCGTCGCTGCTGGCCGCCGGGATGCCGCTGATCACCGCCGCGCTCGGCGTGATGATCGGCATGACGGGCCTGACCGCGCTCTCGAGCGTGATCGACCTTTCAGAGACGGCCCCGGTGCTGGCCACGATGCTCGGCCTCGCCGTCGGCATCGACTACGCGCTGTTCATCCTCGCCCGCCACAAGCAGAACCTCGGCGAGGGCATGGAGCCCCGCGAGTCCGTCGCCCACGCCAGCGGCACCGCCGGCAGCGCCGTCGTGTTCGCCGGCCTGACCGTGATCATCGCGCTGGTCGGCCTGCTCGTCGTCAACATCCCGTTCCTGTCCGTGATGGGCCTCGCGGCCGCCGGCACCGTCGCCATCGCCGTGCTCGTCGCGCTCACGCTGCTGCCCGCGATGCTGGGCTTCGCCGGCACGCGTCTCGCCAAGCCGAACCGCTTCCTCGGTGGTCGGCGCATCCGCAAGAGCGCTCCCCTGAGCGCCCGCTGGGTCGCCTTCGTCACCCGTCGCCCCAAGGCCGTGCTGCTCGTCGGCCTCGCGCTGCTGATCGGCGCCGCCGTGCCCGCGACGCACATGGAGCTCGGCCTGCCGGACGGGTCCTCGGAGCCGACCAGCTCGACCGAGCGTCGTTCCTACGACCTGCTGACCGAAGGCTTCGGCCCGGGCTTCAACGGCACGCTGACCGTCGTCGTCGACGCGCCCGAGGTGGCCCGCGACCAGCAGGAGGCCTTCGGCAAGGAGGTCGCCGAGACGCTGCAGGACTTCCCGGGCGTCGCCGCCGTCTCCCCCGCCATGCCCAACGAGCAGGGTGACCTCTGGATCGTCCAGGTGACGCCCGAGACCGGTCCGGCCACCGAGGAGACGAAGAACCTCGTGACCGCGCTGCGCGACGAGGCCGACAAGCTGCCCAAGGACGCGCACGTGTCCGCGTACGTGACCGGCCAGACGGCCGTCAACATCGACACCGCCGACCGCCTGAACCAGGCGCTGCCGATGTACATCGCCGTTGTCGTCGGGCTGGCCCTGCTGCTGTTGACGGTCGTGTTCCGCAGCATCCTGGTGCCGCTGAAGGCCGCCGCCGGCTTCCTGCTGAGCATCGCCGCGTCCCTCGGCGTGACCGTGTGGATCTTCCAGGACGGGAACCTCAACGGGCTCTTCGACGTCGCCGCCGCCGGCCCGATCGTCTCGTTCCTGCCGATCCTGTTGATCGGCATCCTGTTCGGGCTCGCGATGGACTACGAGGTGTTCCTCGTCTCCCGTATGCGCGAGCGCTTCACCCACGACGGCGACGCCCAGGGCGCGGTCGTCAAGGGCTACACCGACAGCGGCCGCGTCGTGACCGCGGCGGCCACGATCATGATGGTCGTCTTCGGCGCCTACCTCCTGTCGCCCGATCCGATCATCAAGTCGATCGGCCTGGCGCTGGCTTTCGGCATCCTCGCCGACGCGTTCCTCGTCCGGCTCACGCTCGTGCCGGCCGCGATGGCGCTGCTCGGACGCCACGCGTGGTGGCTGCCCAAGCGCGTGTCGCGCTATGTCCCGAACCTCGACATCGAGGGGGCGCGACTCGCGACGACCTAGGACAACCAGCGTCCTGTTGCGCATCCGCTCTGCCAACTTGGAGCGGTGAGCGACAGCGTCAGCGATCTGCTGGACCAGGCCCTCGACCTCGACGACAACGGTCGCGAGGTCGAGGCCTTCCCGCTGTGGGACGAAGTGATCACCGCCGTCGGCGACGCCACCGACGACGAGCTGCGCGAGCTGGCGGGGCGAGCGTGGCTGCGCAAGGCCTGGGCGCTGAGCGCGCTCGGTCGCCGCGACGAGGCGGTGGTGGAGTACGCCGCGGCCGCCGCGCGGTTCCCCGACATCGCATGGGTGGCCGAGTACGCCCTCGCCGAGGTGGCGCACCACGCGCACGAGCAGGGCCGCCCACAGGAGGCGCTCGACGTCCTCGCCGGCCTCCCGCGTGACGTCTACAACGCGCTCGTCGAGGGTCACGCCCTCGCCGACCTGGGCCGCGACGAAGCCGCGCTCGCCTGCTTCGACGCACTCGTCGCCGACTTCGCCGAGGACCCGGACCTGCTCACGCACGTGACGTCCGCGCGCGCTCGCAAGGTGGAGATGCTCCAGGATCTCCGGCGTCGCGACGAGTGCATCGCGACGTGCCGCGAGCTCGTCACCGCCGCTTCCGGCTCGCCCGACCCGTACCTGCGCAACGAGGTCGCCAACGCGTTCGCGGCCGCCGCCGCGGCCCACGCGAACGAGGGGCGCACGCGCGCCGCGCTCACGCTCTACCGCCAGTTCCGGCGTGAGTTCCGCCGCGGCGAGAGCGACCGCATCGACCAGTTGCTCGAGTGGACGGACGAGTCGATCGCGCTCATCTGGTGCGCTCGCGTCCGCAAATGTCTGTTCTGGGGCGGGCTTGCTGTCGTTCTCGCGCGCGAGGTGATATCCAGCAAGCGTCAGTAATCGCCGGGAGGAGAGACCGTGAGCGACGTCGACCAGTGGCTGTCCCAATTCGACTCCGCGCTGAGCAGCGGCGACAGCGCGGGCGCGGCGGCCTTGTTCCATGAGGAGAGCTTCTGGCGCGACCTCGTCGCCTTCACCTGGAATCTGAAGACGGTCGAGGGGCCGGCTGAGATCGAGCCGATGCTCGACGCCCAGCTCGAGCACGTGCGGCCGAGCGGGTGGACGACGACCGAGCCGCCGGACACGGCGGACGGGCTCACCACAGCGTGGATCGCGTTCGAGACCGCCGCCGGCCGCGGCAACGGGCTCCTGCGCCTGCGCGACGGCAAGGCGTGGACGTTGCTCACGGCGCTCTACGAGCTCAAGGGACACGAGGAGCCGAAGGGCACGCACCGGCCCAAGGGCGTCGAGCACGGGGCCGACCGGGACCGCGTGACGTGGCTCGAGGCGCGCATGCAGGAAGCCGAGACGCTCGGGTACTCCGAGCAGCCGGAGGTCGTGATCGTCGGCGGCGGGCAGGGCGCGATCGGGCTCGGCGCGCGGCTGCGCCAGCTCGGCGTGCCGACCATCATCTGCGAGCGCAACGAGCGCCCCGGCGACTCCTGGCGCAAGCGCTACAAGTCGCTGTGCCTGCACGACCCGGTCTGGTACGACCACCTGCCGTACATCAAGTTCCCCGAGAACTGGCCGGTGTTCTCGCCCAAGGACAAGATCGGCGACTGGCTCGAGATGTACACGCGGGTCATGGAGCTCAACTACTGGGGCTCGACGACCGTCAAGTCGGCGACGTTCGACGAAGACGAAAGCCGCTGGGTCGTCCAGGTCGAGCGCGACGGCCAGGCGATCACGCTGCGCCCGCGCCAGCTCGTGCTCGCCACCGGCATGAGCTCGCAGCCGAACCTGCCGGTGATCGAGGGCATGGACGTGTTCAAGGGCGAGCAGCACCACTCGTCCAAGCACCCCGGCCCCGACGCCTACACGGGCAAGCGGGTCGTCGTGATCGGCTCCAACAACTCCGCCCACGACATCTGCGCCGCGCTGTGGGAGCAGAAGGCGGACGTGACGATGGTGCAGCGCTCGTCCACCCACATCGTGCGCTCGAGCACGCTGATGGAGATCGGGCTCGGCGCGCTGTACTCGGAGGAGGCGGTCGCGAGCGGCGTGACCACCGAGAAGGCGGACCTGATCTTCGCCTCGCTCCCCTACCGGATCCTGCACGAGTTCCAGATCCCGCTCTACGACCAGATGCGCGAGCGCGACAAGGACTTCTACGACCGGCTGGAGGCGGCCGGCTTCGACCTCGACTGGGGCGAGGACGGCTCCGGGCTGTTCATGAAGTATCTGCGGCGCGGCTCCGGCTACTACATCGACGTGGGCGCCTCCGAGCTGGTCGCCGACGGGAAGATCAAGCTCAAGAACGGGAAGGTGGCGCGGCTGTCCGAGGACGCCGTCGTGATGGAGGACGGCACCGAGCTGCCGGCGGACCTGGTCGTCTACGCCACGGGCTACAACTCGATGAACGGCTGGGCCGCGGAGCTGATCTCGCAGGACGTCGCGGACCGCGTCGGCAAGGTGTGGGGCCTGGGCTCGGACACCACGAAGGACCCCGGGCCGTGGGAGGGCGAGCAGCGCAACATGTGGAAGCCGACCCAGCAGGACAACCTGTGGTTCCACGGCGGCAACCTGCACCAGTCGCGCCACTACTCGCTCTACCTCGCGCTGCAGCTCAAGGCCCGGATGGAGGGCATCGAGACGCCCGTCTACGGGCTACAGGACGTGCATCACCTAGCGTGAAGCGAGGCGCTGGATCCCCCACAGGACAATCCCGAACAGCACCAGCCCACCCGCGTAGGCGAAGTATTCGGGGTTGTCCGACGCGCGCCGGATGAGCAGGAAGACGATGATCACGACCGAGGCCACGGGGATCACGCTCGGCGCGCGGAAGTGGGGGTGCTTGCCTTCGTCGGGCCGTAGCACGAGCACGGCGACGTTGACCGTCGCGAAGACGAACAGCAGCAGCGTGGTCGTCGTGCCGGCCAGGTCGCTGAGGTCGCCGAGGGTCGCCAGCAGCATGGCGAGTCCGGTCGTGAAGATGATCGCCGCGATCGGCGTGTGCCGGCCGCTGTGGACCTTGTCGAAGATGCGCGGCACGACGCCGCGCACCGACATGCCGTAGACGAGCCGGGAGGCCATGATCATGTTGATCAGCGCGCCGTTGGCGACCGCGAGCAGCGCGATGCCCGCGAAGAGCTTCGTCGGCACGCCGAGCGGGCCTTCGCGCACGACCTCGAGCAGCGGGCCGTCGCTCTCGGTGAGCTGCTGGGTCGGCACCACCATCGACGCCGTGAAGGTCACCAGCAGGTAGATCACGCCGGCGATCAGCAGGCCGCCGAACAGCGCCTTGGGGAAGTTGCGCGCCGGGTCCTTGGTCTCCTCGGCGACGTTGACCGCGTCCTCGAAGCCGATCAGCGCGTAGAAGGACAGCGCCGCGCCGCCGACGATCGCCAGCGCCACGTTCTCACCCTCGGGGAAATCCAGGTTGCGCCCCGCGTCGCCGTCGCCGTTGGCGAGCGCGGCGACGCCGATGACGACGATGATCACGAGGCCGAGCACCTCGATCGTCGTCAGCACCATGTTCAGCTTGATCGACTCGCTGATCCCGCGGAAGTTGATCAGCGCGACGACCAGCAGGAACCCGATCGCCACGAGCACGACCGGGAGCTCGACGAACTCTGCCAGGTAGTCGCCGGCAAACGCCTTCGAGAGCGTGGCCGCCGAGGCGATCCCGGAGCACATCACCGTGAAGGCGATGACGAACGTGAGCAACGGGATCTTGAACGCGGTGTCGACGTAGGTCGCGGCACCGCCCGCCGCGGGGTACTTCGTCACGAGCTCCGCGTACGAGAACGCGGTCATGATCGCGAGGATCGTGGCGAACAGGAACGCGGTCCAGATCGCGCCGCCCGTCTCGCCCGCGACCACACCGACCAGTGCGTAGATGCCGGCGCCGAGCACGTCGCCGACGACGAACACCAGCAGCATCCCCGGGCCGATGACGCGCTTGAGCGGCGTCTCGAACTCGCCGGTCTCCGGGTTCAGATCCTGCGGGGGTGGATCAGCGACGGCCATGGGGCGAGGCGTACCCGCGTGAATATGACGTGAACGGGACCGGCGAACCAAGCTCGTAGGCCCGCCGGTCCGTATGCGGACTTCTACGCAGGCACGGGCTCGGGGGCGCGGCCGCGCTCGCGCAGGGCGGCCACGCCGAGGAGCGTCAGGCCCACGAGTGCGTACCCGGCCAGCACGGCGACGTGCTCCCCACTCGCGGCGCCGTCGAAGTAGCCCGTGCTGCGCAGCAGGCTCCCACCGGCCCCCGGCGGGAGGAGCTGACCGAGTGAACCGCCCGGGATCATCTCCGGGCTCGTGGCCACGCCGCTGAACGGGTTGCCGACGAACACCATCGTCAGCGCGCCCAGCGCGGCGCCCTTGTGGCCGAGGAGCGCGGTGAGGCCCGCGACGAGCGCGCCGATGGCGAGCACGGTGAGGGAGAGCGCGGCGGCGTTGGTGGCGAAGTCGCCGTCGACGACGCCGAGCCAGCTCTGGATCACGAGCGCCGCGACGGTGCCGGCCAGCGTCGCGCCGGTGACCAGCAGCCCCGCGCGACGCCAGCCGGTGGTCGCGAGTGTGGCCGAGAGCACGCCGGTGAGGATGCCGACGAGCACGAGCGGGAGCACGGAGGCCGCGAGGCCGTTGGCCTCCTTCGGGGCGGCGACGACGTCCTCGACGGGCTTTGCGCCGGCCCCGTGCGTGAGCGCCTGGGCGACCACGGGTGAAGCGGCGGACGCGACCAGCACGGTGTCCGGCGTGAGCGCGCCGTAGATCTCGCGATCTTCGATCGCGGCGCGGGCCCGCTCGGCGTCGGGGTAGGGGTGGAACTCGACGCCGTCGACCGGCGGGGCGGCTTGGCCGACCACGCCGACGGGCACGTCACGCGGGCCGACGCGCGAGGCGGGCCAGGCGAAGAGCGTCAGCACGAGGGCGGCGATCAGGGGGACGAACAGGATCTTCTTCATGCTCCGCAGCGTCCCGCCGCGCGGGTCTGCGGTCATCGGGGTCCGACCCTGGTCGCGCCCCCTTACATAAAGGGGCCAGGCCCCTTTAGGATCGGCGCACGATGCGGGTGCCGGCCGAGCCGCTCGTCGGGCGTGGCGCCGAGCTGGCGGCGCTGGAGGAGGCGCTGGGCCTGCCCGGGTTCTGTGCGGTCGAAGTCGCGGGCGAGCCGGGGATCGGCAAGACGCGGCTGTTGGCCGAGCTCGCGGCGCGCGCGGACCGGCGGGGCGGGCTGGTGCTCAGCGGCAGCGCCTCCGAACTGGAACGGGATCTGCCGTTCGGCGTGTGGGTCGACGCGCTCGACGAGTATCTGCACGGGCTGGAGCCGCGGCGCGCGGCGGCGCTGCCCGGCGAGCTCGGTCACGTGTTCCCGGCGCTGCCCGCCGTGGGCCTGGTCGACCGCTACCGGCTGCACCGGGCGGTCGGCGCGCTGCTCGAGGAGCTCGCGCCGTTGACCCTGGTCCTCGACGACGTCCACTGGGCCGATCCCGGGTCGATCGAGTTGCTCGGCGCGGTGCTCCGCCGTCCTCCGGACGCGCCCGTCCTGATCGCGGTCGGCGTGCGCCCACGCCAGCTGCCCGAGCGGTTGGGCGCAGCGCTGGAGCGCGCCGCGATGATGCGCATCCAACTCGGCGGGTTGAGCCTGGACGAGGCGCGCTCGCTGGTCGGGAGCGCCGCCGAAGGGGTGTACGCGGCGAGTGGCGGCAACCCCTTCTACCTGCGTCAGCTGGCTCGGGCGCCGTCCGTGGGCGGCGACGGCGCGGTCGAGCTCGGCGGTGTCGAGGTGCCGCGCGCGGTCGCGGCCGCGCTGAGCTCTGAGCTCGCGCTGCTCTCCGGCGGGGCCCGCTCGGCCCTCGCCGGCGCGGCGGTCGCCGGTGATCCGTTCGAGCTCGAACTCGCCGCCGCGGCCGCGGACGTGGAGGAGTCCCAGCTCGTGGTCGCCCTCGACGAGCTCCTGGCGGCCGATCTCGTGCGCGGTACGGTTGTGCCGCGCCGCTTCCGCTTCCGCCACCCGCTGGTGCGCCGCGCGGTGTACGAGTCCACCCCCGCCGGCTGGCGCCTCGGTGCGCACGAGCGCAGCGCGACCGCGCTGGCCGAGCGCGGGGCGACCGCCGCTGAGCGCGCGCATCACGTCGAGCGCTCCGCCCGCAGTGGCGACCGCGCCGCCGCGGCTGTGCTGCGCGAGGCGGCCGACGAGATGGCGTTGCGGGCGCCCGCATCGGCCGCGCGCTTGTACGCCGCCGCGTTGCGCCTCACACCGCGAGACGCCGGTCTGCTCACCGCTCTCGCCGAGACGCGGATGATGGTCGGGGCGTGGCAACAGGCGCACGCCGCGACGCTCGAGGGGCTCGCCCTCGCCCCCGGCGACGTACCGCTGACCGCGCGCTGCGCGGCGCTCGAGCAGCTGCTCGGGCGTCACCAGGACGCGGCCGCGCGGCTCGAGGCCGCGTTGCCCGCCAAGGATGGGTTCGACGCGGCGACGCTCGTCCTCAGCCTCGCGCGCAACGCGTTCTACGCGATGGACTACGCGGTGATGCGCGACCGCGGACGCGAGGCCCTCGAGCTCGCACGCCCGCTCGGCCACCAGGGGCTGATGGGGTCGGCGCTCGGGCTGATGGCGCTCTCCGGCGCGCTCGCGGGCGAGATCGAGGAAGCCCGCGCCGCCCGCGCGGAAGCCGAGAGCCTCGTCGACTCGCTGCCCGACGAGGCGTTGGTACGGCATCTGGACCTGGCGGTCGTCGGCCTCGCTGGGGCGGAGATCCTGCTCGACGAGCCGCGTGCGGCGAGCCGCCACATCGAACGCGGGCTCGCGATCGCCGAGGCCAGCGGCCAGGGTGCGTTCCTGCCGACCCTGTTCTGGGCGGGCACGATCCGGACGATGGTCGGCCGTCTGCGCGAGGCGGCGGACCTCTTCGACGTCGCGATCGAGACCGCGCGGGTCGGCGGGCAGGACCAAGGGCTCGCATGGAACCTGTTCGGCCGCTCGTTCACGGCGGCCGCGCTGGGCGACCAGGCCACCGCGCTCGCGACGGCACGCGAGTGCACCAAGCTCCTGCTGGCGTTCGAGCGCTCGTTTCCGAACACGGGTGCGGGTCACGCGCTGGCGGCCGCGCTGCTCACGGACGGCGACGCGGCCGGCGCCGAGGCCGCGCTGCTCGAGGCGGGCGGCGGTGACGAGCTCCCGCTCATCCCGGGCCGCTGGCGGGCCGACTCGCTCGAGCTGTTGACCCGCATACGGCTCGCTGACTCCCGCCCCGAGGCCGCCGCGCGGAGCGCCGCGCTCGCGCAGCGCTGGGCGGAGCACCTCGGCCTCGCGTCCGCGGGGGCCCTGCCCGACCGCGCGGCGGCG
>JAPDDQ010000907.1 GCA_027587225.1 Solirubrobacter taibaiensis | reverse complement strand
ACTACTTTCGTTCATTTCACTTATTTTTGAATAATGAGCCGGTAACACAAGTAAATTTTGAGATAACTCTTTATATCGGCTATACAAAGTATTACGTAAATCACTCACCCAATCTTCAGCCTTACCAGCAAGATCAGGACGCCCAATTGAATCTACAAATAAAATATCGCCTGATAATAAATAAGAATCATCTACAATGAATGACGTACTTCCAATCGTATGCCCTGGTGAGTATAATGCGTCAATTACAATTTTAGTCCCCCCCACCGTAATAACAGATCCTTCAACAAGCGGTTCGTATGAGAAAACAACTTCCTCTGCATCTTTTGGTGGTAACCAATACGTACCACCTACCTTTTCCGCTAACTTACGTCCTCCGGAAATATGGTCTGCATGTAAATGTGTATCCATTACATTCGTAATCGTAACAGCATGCTCTTTCGCAAATTCTTCATATGCCTCGGCTGTTCTTACTGCATCAATAACTGCTGCTTCACCGTTTGAAATAA
>JAPDDQ010000906.1 GCA_027587225.1 Solirubrobacter taibaiensis | reverse complement strand
ATGCGATATTA
Source organism: Solirubrobacter taibaiensis (assembly GCA_027587225.1). Taxonomy (GTDB): domain Bacteria; phylum Actinomycetota; class Thermoleophilia; order Solirubrobacterales; family Solirubrobacteraceae; genus Solirubrobacter; species Solirubrobacter taibaiensis. The sequence continues at coordinate 498 of JAPDDQ010000906.1, read as the reverse complement.
AAATAAAAAAACAGCCATATTTATAAGTGCGTCTGTTTCACATTAATTATTCTTCATATTCCGCATGTAAAGAAGTTGACGGAACTAGAAATTTGAAAAACTGAGCTAACTCCTTTGCTTCCTCTTCTGATCCTAATTTAAAAATCTCCTGTATATATTGAACATTCTCTACATCATCTCGTCCGAGTAAAGTAGACCTTCCTGTTTGCATACAAACAATGAGCGGCTTTCCAAAAAACATATTTGTATAAATAACACCAAAATCATAACGTGTATCATGTGTCATAAACCCTAAAAATCGTACCTTCACACTTTCATGCTCATCATACAATTTTTCAAACATTGGTTTCCACCTTTCTACATCACGTTTCATTAATAGTATATTAAACAAAACATGTAATACTCCTTTTAATTGTCAAAAAATTCAGTAGGATGTAGAATGATAGTATTCTACTAAGCTAGGGGGAACTTATATGCAACACGCCTTTATTACGCTTG
>JAPDDQ010000905.1 GCA_027587225.1 Solirubrobacter taibaiensis | reverse complement strand
TTAAAAGAAACGTATTTTCAGTTGTTACAATATGCGAAAGATAAAGGCCATTTCATTTCTTTTGATCCAAATTATCGAAGTGCACTCATTACAAATACAGAACAATTCTCTCAAGATTGTCTAACCTTTATAAAACATGCACACTTCGTAAAAGTAAGTCAAGAGGAAGCTACTATGCTCTCTAAAGAGAGTGATTTACAACAAGCTGCACTCAAATTATTAAATTATGGCGCAAAAGTAGTAGCTATTACACTTGGAAAAGACGGTACCCTTCTTGCGACAAATGAAGGTCAAACTATTGTCTCTTCTATTTCCATTCAACAAGTCGATACAACTGGTGCTGGTGACGCTTTCGTTGGAGCAATGTTATATCAGATTGCCCAAAGTGAACATACACTTTCGTATCATTTCAAAGACTTAACAGCATTTATCTCCTTTGCCAATAAAGTAGGCGCTATCACATGTACAAATTAGGGTGCAATTGCCTCTCTTCCATCATTAAGAGATAT
>JAPDDQ010000904.1 GCA_027587225.1 Solirubrobacter taibaiensis | reverse complement strand
AATACAGCTTCACCTGTAATATCTCGGCCAAGACCAATTAACAACTTCTCTTCCGGATGATTATTAGCCTTAGAGTCAAGAACTTCCCTCAGCGTTACCATCGAAACTTCTGAGTTTGGAACTTCGATCCCTACAGCTGATTTCCCGGGAATTGGCGCTTCAATACGAATGTCCTTTGCGGCTAAAGCAAGGGCTAAATCATCACTTAAACTGACAATTTTGCTTACCTTTACCCCCATATCAGGATACACTTCATATTTTGTAACTGCAGGACCTCTATGCACTTTTGTTACTTTCGCTTTCACTCCAAAACTTTGGAATGTACGTTCTAATTTACGAGCATTCTCATAAATTTCCGCATTTTCATTTGTAACTTGCTTATTCTTTGGAAATTTTAATATATCAAGTGAAGGAAGCTTGTAATCTTTATTTTCTACATTTGAAAATTGCATAGGAGGTGCTTGCGCTTCACTCTCTAACGATTCAACAATTTTTTCTCCACGCTTTTTC
>JAPDDQ010000903.1 GCA_027587225.1 Solirubrobacter taibaiensis | reverse complement strand
GAATTCCATAATCAAATAAAAAAACCAGACCAAATAACTCTTGCCCAAATGAGATAGGCAGAGCTAATAAGGACTTAATTTTGAATGCATTAACCGGTCTCGGATCTGGTCGATGATCCTTTGAGGTATCAGGAATATAGATGGTTCTTTTCGTTTCAATAACTTCTTTTGCCAGTAAGTCTATTTCAGGATCAATTACTTGAGTATCGAGCGTTACACCATTTATAGTCTCTGGTTTTCCTGCAAACCCTCTAAATGTTCCATCTTCCTGGGGTAAATAAATTCCAACAGCGTCGCACCTAACAATCTCCTCTGATATCGCCATTGTCACACGCTGCAATACGTCACGTAGTTCTAATTTCGTATTTATTATTTTTGTTATATTTGCGAGTCTAGAATATCTCGTCTGATCACTTACCATTCACATAGCCTCCAATTATAGGCATAATAAAATAAATATGATAATATCAGTGTTTTACATAGAATACATTACTTATGATACGGTTCTCC
>JAPDDQ010000902.1 GCA_027587225.1 Solirubrobacter taibaiensis | reverse complement strand
TGCACCAGCTTGTAGGAATGTAGCGAATGGTTTTCCTTTTTCGCCAACTGCTGAAGTTGCAATCCCCATTAAGATAGAGAAGAAAATAAGAGCTAACATATTTTCACGAGATAGTAACTTCGAGAAGTCAGATACTGTTAAAATACCGACGATTTGATCTGCAACACTAACAGCTTTGCCGGCTTTGTCAGGTTGTGTTAGTTCTAGTACAACACCTTGTGCTGGAGGGAATACTTTCACGACAATAATCATAAAAATAGCAGCTAAAATACTTGTAAATAAGAAAGTCCCAGCCATACTAGACATAATTTTACCGAAACGTTTTAATCCATCCATATTAGCAATAGACGATGCGATGCTAAAGAACACTAGAGGTACAACAATCGTAAACATTAAGTTTAAGAAAATGTCACCAAGCGGCTTTAAAGCAACTGCATCGGCACCCATGAAATAACCAATGAAACCACCAATTAGGATAGAAGATAATAAAATAAGTGGAAAGCGATATGC
>JAPDDQ010000901.1 GCA_027587225.1 Solirubrobacter taibaiensis | reverse complement strand
TTTGATTAAGGCGTTAACCCAAGGTTGACCAGCCAATACCATGTCTTCACGAGTGATAATCGTTGCCGTAGCTTGCTCATCTTCTGGTGTGAGCATTGCGGTGATATCACCGTCCCCAATATCTTCCTGTAATGCTTGTTGAATATTAATTTGAATCGATTGTTCAAGCAAAGATTGAGGAATGCTCATACTATTTCCAGTATAGGTTGACCAAAAAACTAGTGCGTTATATTAGCACCCTCAACATAAAAAATAAGCATTTCATCTCGATTATTGCGCATAAAGCATGTCAAAATGGCAAAGATAAAGATTAAATTGCCGATTTGATAAACCATGCAACGTTCTAGATTTGCGCAAATTCGAAATGGTGTATTAGAAGGTGCGACGCAACTTCCATCACCAAATTTTAATGCACGTCCAATGGATGCTGACATTCAACTGATTGTTATTCATAACATCAGTTTGCCACCTTCTCAATTTGGTGGTGGTTATATCCAGCAATTCTTTCAA
>JAPDDQ010000900.1 GCA_027587225.1 Solirubrobacter taibaiensis | reverse complement strand
ATGCCAAAGCGACTCGCTTCATCCCAAGGTACTTCAATAACAGAAATGGATACGTCCGATTCTTTCTCAATATGGTAATCTAGCATCTTACTGTAATCCATTTTATAAATATGGTCGCCTGATAAAATAAGAACATACTCTGGTTCATATTGACTTAAATAGTTTAAGTTTTGATAAATGGCACTTGCCGTACCTGTGTACCACTTCACACCTGAAGACTCCGCATAAGGAGGTAATACTGTGACTCCACCGCTTACTCGGTCTAAATCCCATGCATTGCCGATTCCGATATAATTATGAAGTTCTAGTGGTTGATATTGCGTTAAAATCCCAACCGTTTCAATACCAGAATTTGCGCAGTTACTTAGCGTAAAATCAATAATGCGATATTTACCACCAAATGGAACAGCTGGCTTGGCTAAATTTTTTGTTAATGCACTTAAACGACTACCTTTTCCCCCTGCTAGTAACATTGCTACGCACTTTTGTTTTTGAGCCATCTTGTTTTTTG
>JAPDDQ010000899.1 GCA_027587225.1 Solirubrobacter taibaiensis | reverse complement strand
AATTTTCTCACATCACTTTGCAGTGATTGCGAGTTTAAAAACAGCCAGTTTATTCTTTGTAATTTTATTATCAGTTACTGTTTATCTAAGTTTAAAACAACAAGCATTATATTTGGCCATGCTAGCGCTGACGATGGCTTATATTGCACCACTTGTCATACCTCAATCACATCCTGACGTGATTTTCTTATTTGGCTATTATTTTGTGATTAACCTTGCTGTTGCAGCCGTTAACTTTATTCAACCTTGGAAAATTCTGCATCAGATTGCCTTTTTTGCCACGCTCTTTATTGGCGGGGCTATGATTGGGCTTTATGGAGAGACTCAACAGTTCGACACCTTAGATATAATTTTATGGTTGCATATCGGTTTGTTTATTTGGCTAAGTATTCGTTATAGCCAATTGATGCTGCGGGTACGTGATGAGGATTTATCAATAGAGAATAAAGCGAATCAAAAGGAACAGCGATTACAACCAATTTTAGATGTAGGTTTGATTTTTAGTGTTCCT
>JAPDDQ010000898.1 GCA_027587225.1 Solirubrobacter taibaiensis | reverse complement strand
AACTAGAACAAAACTTATTAGAGAAGAAAAAATATGAGTTGCTTGAAAAAGTACAAGCTTCTTCAAAAATGGTAGATATTCATTATATCCGTCAAAAAGAGCCGAAGGGACTAGGACATGCTGTTTGGTGTGCGCGTAAATTCATTGGTGATGAGCCGTTTGCAGTGTTACTAGGTGATGATATTGTCCAAGCTGAGAAACCGTGTTTACGTCAATTAATGGATGAGTATGAAAAAACACTTTCTTCTGTTATTGGTGTACAAACTGTTCCAGAGTCGGAAACACATCGCTATGGAATTATCGATCCATTAGAACAAGAAGGTCGTCGTTACCAAGTTCGCAATTTCGTTGAGAAACCAGCACAAGGTACAGCTCCTTCAAACTTAGCAATTATGGGCCGTTACATTTTAACGCCTGAAATCTTTATGTTCTTAGAACAGCAACATGTCGGTGCTGGTGGTGAAATTCAGTTAACAGATGCAATCCAAAGCTTAAATGAAATCCAACGTGT
>JAPDDQ010000086.1 GCA_027587225.1 Solirubrobacter taibaiensis | reverse complement strand
TGCGCCGCGCCGGCGGCGCCCGCGAGCGCGACCGTCAGCGCGCCCGCCAATCGTGCGGCGGGCCAGTTCGCGACGTCGTCCGCCCGCGCCGCGGCGGTGCCGAACCGGCCGTAGCGCTCGTTGCGGCGGCCGACCATCGCGTCGAGCGTGTTCACCGCGCGGTGCGCGAGCACGCCCGGCGCGCCGGCGATGGCGACCCAGAACAGCGGCGCGATCACGGCGTCGACGGTGTTCTCCGCGACTGACTCGATCACCGCGGCGCACAGCTCCTCACCGTCGAGGTGCTCGGGATCGCGGCCGACGAGCGAGCGGATGCGCGCCCGCGCGCCCTCGATCTCGTCGCGCTCGACGAGGTCGGCGACGGCCTGCGCCTCCCGGGCGAGCGACCGGCCGCCGAGAGCGACGTACAGAGCGATTCCGCGCGCGAGCGAACGCGGCAGCACGCGCTCGAGCGCCACGCCCAGCAGCGCGGCGCCGCCGACCAGCACCCCGGCGTACACGGCTCCGGCCACGCGCGTAGGTCGGTAGACGACGCGCTCGCACGCCGCCGCCGCCTGCCCGAACCCGGCGACGGGGTGAAAGCGCCGCGGGTCGCCGAACAGCGCGTCCGCGCCGACCCCGAGCGCGATGCCGGCCGCGGTCACGCGCGCTCCTCGCGGTCATTCACACGCGTCACGGTCCAGCGGCCGTCGTGGGCGTGGAGCTCGGTGATCGCCAGGGGGGAGACGTCCACGCGCCAGAACGCGCTCGGCGGCGCGTCCAGAGCGGCCACGACCGCGGCCTTGACCACGCCGCCGTGGGTGATGGCGATCGCGGTCCCGTCCAGCGCAGCCTGCTCCTCCAACCACGCGCGCACGCGAGCGAGCAGCGCGGTCAGGGACTCGCCGCCGTGGGGCGCGGCGTCCGGGTCGGTCATCCACGCCTGCACAGCGGCCGGGTCTTCCGCGGCGAGCTCCGCCAGCGGCCGGCCGGCCCAGTTACCGAAGTCGCACTCGGCCAGCGCGGGATCGACGGCGCTCACGGTCAACCCCGCGGCGGTCTGGGCCGCGCGCCGAGCAGGGGAGATCAGCACGTCACCGCGCGGGAGCCGCGCGGCGAGGCGCGAGGTGGCCTCCACACCGGCGCCATCCAAGTCTTCATCGGCTCCGAACGCGGCCGCGCGAACCGCGGCCGTGGAGGCGTGACGCACGAGCAGCAGCCGCCGCATATGGAACCAGCAGACCTCCTCGGGATGGCGCGTCCCGTCGGTGAGGGCCCGCGTGGACACGGTCTTCTGGCTCCCGGGGAACGACGCTCCCGGTCACAGTGGCGCGACCGCGCCGGACTTGCACCGGCTTCCCCGCGTCCTCGCGGCTTGACTCGCCGGAGCATATCGGCCCGCCATCATGCGCTCCCGTGATTGTCGAGATCCAGCCGCTCCACGAAGCCGCCATGACCGCCGCGCGCGACCGCCAAGCTCAGCTCGTCAAGCCCCCGGGCAGCCTCGGGCGCCTGGAGGAGCTGGCGATCTGGCTCGCCGGCGTGACCGGGGAAGCCAAGCCGGCGGTCCGCGCCCGGATCGTCGTCGCGGCCGCCGACCATGGCGTCGCGGCCGAGGGCGTGAGCGCCTACCCGCCCGAGGTCACCGCGCAGATGCTCGCGACCTTCCTGTCCGGCGGCGGCGCCGTGTCCACGCTCGCAAACGAGACCGGTGCCGACCTGATCTGCGTCGACGCGGGCGTGAACGCCAGCACGACGCACCTCGACGTCGTCCACACCGGCCTGAAGCCGAGCGCGAACCTCGCCATCGAGCCCGCGCTCTCCACGGACGACGTCCGCCACGCGATCAAGGTCGGCATGAAGCTCGCGGCGACGGCAAAGACCGACGGCATCACGATCCTCGCGGGCGGCGAGATGGGGATCGGCAACACGACCCCCGCGACCGCGCTGGCGTGCTGGCTGACCGGGAAAGACCCCGCCGAGCTGGCCGGTCCGGGCACCGGCCTCGACCCAGAGGGCATTCGCCACAAGGCGCAGATCATCGCCCGCGCGCTCGACCGCGACCAGTCGGAGACACCACTTGCCGCGCTCGCCTCCCTCGGCGGCGGCGAGATCGCGCTCCTCACCGGCCTTGCGCTCGGCGCCGGCCGGTACGGCCTCGGCTACGTGTGCGACGGCGTGATCGCCACGGCCGCCGCGGCCATCGCCGCCGGGGTCGCGCCCGACCTCAAGCCGCGCCTCGTCGCCGGTCACCTCTCACCCGAGCCCGCCCACGCGCGCCTGCTCGCGCACCTGGACTTGAACCCGATCCTCGACCTGCAGATGCGCCTCGGCGAAGCCAGCGGCGCGGCCGCCGCGCTGGCCATCCTCAAGCTCGCCGCCGCGGCCCACGGCGGCATGCACACGTTCGCGCAGGCAGGAGTCTCCACGGGATGATCAGGACCGGCATCGACATGATCGAGCGCATCTACGCGTCCGGCGACACGATCCCGGTCGAGGAGCTGGACCCAGCGTTCTTCGATCTGTCCACCGGTGTGGCCGGTGACATCGTGCAGAAGCTCGCCAACTACCGCATGGGCGCGGTGATCGTCGGCGAGCTCCCGGCCCACAGCACCCATTTCGCGGATTTCGCGCGCGAGTGCCAGCAGCTGAGGTTCACTGACCGCGTTGAGTGAACTCAACGGCTGAACCCGGCAAAGTTCCACGGCGGAGGAGGCAACAAACTCCCGGGGGGGACGAATGAAGAGGGTTCTGGGCGCGGTGCTGGTCGCGATGGCCGCACTGACGTCGAGCGCGCAGGCGCAGACGACGCCGCAGTACGACTACGACGGGGCGATCCGCGAACGGGTGTACATCCCGAACGGGCTGGACGCGGATCGCGACGGGATCGAGGACCGCAGCGCGATCGAGATCATGCGGCCGAAGGAGCTGGCGACCAACGTCCCGGCGATCATCGCGCCGAGCCCGTACTACACGAGCGCCTGCGGCCAGTTCGTCGGTGAGTGCATCGGCGACCTGGACAGCGACGGCCTCAACGACCGCTGGCCGCTCTGGTACGACAACTACTTCGTGCCGCGCGGGTACGCGGTGATCCTGGCCGAGATGGGCGGCACGGCCAACTCCACCGGCTGCGCGACCAACGGCGGCAAGGAGGACGTGCAGTCCACGAAGGTCGTGATCGACTGGCTCAACGGGCGGATCCCGGGCTACACCAAGGCCACGGGCACCGACAGCCCGATCACCGCGGGCTGGCACTCCAAGAAGGCGGCCATGATCGGCCGTTCCTACAACGGGACGCTGCCCAACGCGGTGGCCGCCACCGGCGTGGAAGGGCTCACCACGATCGTCCCGATCGCGGCGATCAGCTCCTGGTACGACTACTCGCGGATGGGCGGGATCATCGGCGGCACGCTCCACTACCCGTCCTGGCTGGCCAACTTCGTCACGGACGCGCCGCGGCAGCCGATCTGTGCCCCGGTCCGCGCCGACATGGACCTGATCGACGGCGACGCCGACGGCAACATGAACGCGTTCTGGGACGAGCGCAACTACCGCCCGGACGCCGGCAAGGTCAAGGCCTCGGTCTTCGCCACCCACTGCCTGCAGGACGACAACGTCGACCCGGACCAGACCACGGAGTGGTGGTACCAACTCGCGAAGCACAACGTCCCGCGCAAGCTGTGGCTGTGTCGCGAGGGCCACATCGACCCGTTCATGACCAACCGCGTGGAGTGGATGCGCCAGCTCCACGCCTGGTTCGACCATTGGCTCCTCGGCGTCCAGAACGGGATCATGGAAGAGCCCCGCGTCGACATCGAGAACACGAAGGACAACTGGGCCAAGTACTCGGACTGGCCGCTCCCGGGCTCCGCCGAGACGCCGATCTACCTGCGCGGTGACTCGCAGACCACGACCGGGACGATCGGCGGCCAGCCGGGTGGGAAGACGGACCGCCTCACCTGGACCGACGTCTCGAACATGAACGAGGCCAACGCGATGAACATCGCGTCCACGACCACGCAGAACAACCGCCGCGTGTTCCTGTCCGCCCCGCTCAAGCAGGACCTGCGCGTCTCCGGCTCGCCCAAGATCGACCTGTACGCGTCGCTGGACAAGCCGCAGTCGAACCTCACCGCGCTGCTCGTCGACTACGGCCCGTCCACCCAGATCACGCGGTCCGGTGACGGCGTCAGCACGCCGGCCGGCGCGCCGAGCGACTGCTGGGGCCCGTCGTCCACCCGCACCGGCCCGGACGGCACCGTCATGGACTTCGACTCCTGCTACCAGCAGCCGACCAAGCCCACCGTCACCGTCACCGAGACGCAGGGCTGGCGCATCTCGCGCGGGATCCTGGACTCCTCGAACCGTGAGTCCTTGTACCGCGACGTCGCGACCGTGCCTCACGCCGAGTACCGGTTCCGCTTCCCGATCATGCCCGTGGACTACACGTTCCCGGCCGGGCACCGGGTCGGCATCGTGCTGATCGCGAACCTCAACGCGCTGCAGCGCAACGGGACGACCGGCACGACGGTCACGCTCAACACGAAGCTGAGCAAGGTCGATCTGCCGATCGTCGGTGGCTACGAGGCCGCGGTCAACGCGGGAGCGATCGAGCCCGTCACGGCCACGGGCACCGTTGGCGGCGCCGTGCCCGCCACGCTCGGCCTGACGGTCGGCAGCGCGGCGTTCCCGGCCTTCACGCCCGGCGTGACGCGGGAGTACGCGGCGTCGACGACCGCGAACGTCATCAGCACCGCCGGTGACGCGACGCTCGCGGTCTCCGACCCCGGCCATCTCACAAACGGCGCGTTCTCCTTGGCGGAGCCGCTCCGCGTCGAGCTCGCCAAGTCGAGTTGGACCGCACCGACGAGCAACGAGTCGGTGGGGATCGCGTTCAAGCAGCTGATCAAGGCCACGGACCCGCTGCGGACGGGCACGTACACCAAGACGCTGACGTTCACGCTCTCGACAACAAACCCGTAACGATCAAGGCGGCCACAAAGGGGGTAGCAACCCAGTTGTGGCCGCCCCAACCACTGCACCCCTGACCGCAGAGATCATCGACGGGCCCGTGCCCGTGATCCGCGTCCGTGGTGAGCTCGACCTGTCAACCGCGGGGCGCCTGTGTCGCACGGTGCAAGCCGTCGCCGGCGCACGGCGTCGTTCGCGGGTCCTGCTGGATCTGTCGGAGTTGGAGTTCTGCGACTCGACCGGTCTGCGCGCGCTCGTCAGTGCAGTGCGAGAGGTGGAGATCGGTGGCGGCAGAGCCGCGCTGGTTGTCCCGCCCGGCGGGGTGCTGGCGCGCATCCTCGATCTGAGCGGGCTGGGCGAGTTCCTGCGTGTGTCTCCGACCACAGAGGTGGCGCTGAACCAACTTTCTTGATCGAATGTGATCGATGAGGAGAGTTCTGATCGCGGCTGCGATCGTGTTCGCCTGTCCGGCGACCGCGATGGCGGCGACCCCGGCCGGTCTCACGGTCGAACACCAAACGCAACCGCTCGCGGTTGAAGCGGCCGCGCCGCTGCTGGGTTGGCACGGCGCCGGCGACGCGTACCAGGTCAAGGTGGGCACGAGCCCGAGCACGCTGGGCGACGTCTGGGACTCGGGCAAAGTGGGCTCGAGCGAGTCGGTCAATGTCCCGTACGGCGGCCCGGCGCTCCCGAGCGCGACTCGTTTGTACTGGACCGTGCGCACGTTCGAGGGAGAGCGGGCGTCCGCGTACGCACCCACGGCGAGGTTCGGCACCGCGGTCAAGTCGTCCTGGACGGCGACGCCGATCTGGTCCAACGCTCCCGTCCTGGGCACGGACTACGACGTGGACGTGGACTTCACGGTCACCACCGTCGCGGCCGGCATCAAGTTCCGCGTCAACGGCTCCAACAGCTTCATGTGGCAGATCCGCGGCGACAGCTCCAACGAGCTGCGTCCGCACGTGCAGGTCAACGGCACCTACTCGCAGCTCAAGGCCGTCCGGCTGCCGATGACGATCGGCCTGAATTCCAGGCACCACGCGCGCATCAACGTCGTCGGCTCGACCATCCGCACCTACATCGACGACGTGCTCGTCGACACCACGGTCGACGCGCGCAACCCGAACGGCTCGGTCGGCTTCCGCCACGGCAACACGGAGTCCGCGCGGTTCGACAACGTCAAGGTCACCGCGGCGAGCGGCACGCTCTACCAGAACGACTTCTCCGCGCCGAGCACCGACTTCAGCTGCGGCCCGGTGACCGGCGGGGAGCTCGTCGTCGGCACGGCCCGCGACTGCTCCTACGGCGTCACCGACAACTGGGCGTTCCTGCGCAAGGGCTTCCGCGTCGCCGAGAAGCCGATCGCGTGGGCCACGGCCTACGTCTCCGCCCGCTCCACCGAGCCCGCCCGCCAGTACGTCTTCAAGCTCAGCCTCAACGGCAAGGTCGTCGGCGTCGGGCCGACGCGCGCGATCAACAACGCGACGCAGACGATGTACAACGCGTACGACGTGACGTCGCTGCTCACGCCCGGCGACAACGCGCTGGGCGCGCTCGCGTATACGACCGCCGACAAGAAGTTCATCGCCCAACTCGTGATCGCTTACGCGGACGGCACGCGCGAGGTCGTGAGCTCCGACACTTCGTGGAAAGCGCTCGCGGGCGAGGTCGCGCTGCCGCAGGCCGGCAGCGTCGGCACCAGCTACTACGTGGCCCCGGTGGAGAACATCGACGCGCGCACGTACCCGAGCGGCTTCGACACGGCGGGCTTCGATGATGCGTCGTGGTCCGCCGCGACGGCGAAGACGGCCATCCAGGGCCTCACCGGTACACCCGCCGCGAACGTCGAGCAGCGCCTACGCGAGCCGGTCTCCGTCGTCAAGACCGGCGACAAGCGGTACTTCGTCGACTTCGGCCGCACGGTCGTCGGCGGCGTCCAGTTGAAGCTGACCGGCGCGGGTGGCGAGGCCGTCGAGGTCCGCGTGGGGGAGGAGCTGACGAGCCCGAACGTCGTCGACTACACGATGCGCACCGGCAACACCTACCGCGACGTGTGGACGCTGCGTCCCGGCACCCAGACCCTGAACCTGTGGGGCTACCGCGTGTTCCGCTACGCCGAGGTGATCGGCGCCGACCCGGAGGAGATCAAGGCCACGGCGCTCGTGTACCCGTACGACCCGGCCGCGTCGTCGTGGTCGTCGTCGAACGCCGACCTGAACCGCGTCGTGGACTTCAACCGCGAGGGCGTGCGCGAGCTCAACCTCGATCTGCACCTGGACTCGCCGTCCCGCGAGCGCGCCCCGTACGAGGGCGACAACCTCATCCACATGCTCATCCAGGGCTACACGGACGGCGACTGGACGCTTTCGAAGTACACGCTGCAGTGGCTCGCGGTGAACGAGACGTGGCCGACCGAATGGCGCTTCTCCTCGATCTTGAGCGCGTACGAGTACTGGCAGGCCACCGGCGACCTCAAGTCCGTCAGCGACTACTACGAGGACTTGAAGGCCTTCGTGCCCACGCGCTGGATCCGGGCCTCCGACGGGCTCGTCCAGAAGGAGCCGGGCGCCAGCTCCACCGCCAACGGCGACCTCGTCGACTGGCCGCAGGGTGAGCGTGACAACTACGTCTTCACCAACGTGAACACGGTCATCAACGCCTGGTCGTACAAGGCGCTGGCCGACATGGCGCAGATCGCCGCGGCGCTGGGCAAGACCGAGGACGCCGCCACGTGGGGCGTGGCCGCCGAACGCCTGCGCGGCGCGATCAACGCGAACCTGTTCGAGAACGGCCGCTACAAGGACGGCCTGACGACGAGTCACGCCTCCGTCCACGCGTCGGTGTTCGCCGTGGCCATGGGTGTCGCGGGCCCGGAGCAACTCGGTCCGGCCACGCAGTACATCGCCGCCCGCGGCATGGCCTGCTCGGTCTTCTGCGCGAACTTCCTGATCGACGCGCTCTACGACGGCGGCCGTGCCGCCGACGCCGTGCGCCTGATGACGGACACCGGGCAGCGCAGCTGGCTGCACATCATCGAGCAGGGCGCGGGCTCGCCGATGGAGGCGTGGGACCCCGCGCTGAAGTCCAACACCACCTACTCGCACCCGTGGTCGGGCTCGCCCGCGTACCTCGTGTACCGCGGCGCGCTGGGGATCGAGGCGCTGGCGCCGGGCTACAAGCGCTTCAGCGTCAAGCCGCAGCCGGGCGGGCTCACCCGGGCGGCAGGCACGACGCCGACCGTGCGCGGGACGGTGGGCGCGGCGTTCGAGACCGTCGGTGGTGCGCTCGATCTCGCGGTCAAGGTGCCGGCCAACAGCACGGCGGTCGTCACGCTCCCGAACAAGACCGTGGAAGTCGGAGTGGGCTGCCACCTGCTCTCCTCCGGCGCGGGCGTGACCGCGGCGAGCGTGCGCGAGTGGGCGACGGCGCAGGGTTGCACGTTCAGCGTCGAGGCCCCCGGCACCGTGGGTGGCACCGTCCCGGCGACGCTCTCGCTCTCGGTCGGCAACGCCTCGTTCGGGGCGTTCGTCCCCGGCGTCGCCCGTGAATACGAGGCGAAGACGACGGCGAACGTGATCTCCACCGCCGGCGACGCGGCGCTGACCGTGTCCGGTGGCCACCTCACGAACGGCGCGTTCGCGCTGCGCGAACCGCTGCAGGTGGCGCTCAGCAAGGCGGCGTGGACGGCGCCGGTGTCCAACGACCTCGTCGACGTGACGTTCAAACAGGCGATCGGGGCGACCGAGCCGCTGCGGACCGGCAGCTACAGCAAGACGCTGACGTTCACGCTCTCGACCACGACGCCGTAGCTATTCGGCGAGGAGCGTCGCCAACCCGGTGATCTCCAACAGGCGCTGGATGGTGGGTGACGCCGCTTTCACCGTGAAGCGGCAGCCCGCCTCCAGCGCCCGGCGGCGCGCCTTGAGCAGCACCGCCACGCCCGTGGTGTCCATGAAGCCGACCTGTAAGAGGTCGATGCGCAGCCACTCCGGCGCGGCATCGAACGCACCTTCGAGTTCGCGGTTCAGTCTCACGGACGAGACAAGGTCGATCTCGCCCGCGACCACGACCGTGGTGGTCCCGCTCTCGTGCGCGATGCGCACGTCAAGCTCCGGCTGCATACAAACCGGCACGCTACTGGTATGGCTCGCTCCTTCAAGCAAGTGGATGTCTTCACCACCCGTCCGTACTACGGCAACCCGGTCGCGGTCGTGCTCGACGCCGACGGGATCACCACGGAGGACATGCAGCGCTTCGCGCGCTGGACGAACCTGTCCGAGACGACGTTCGTGCTCGCACCGACCGAGGGTGGGGACTACCGCGTCCGCATCTTCACGCCCACGACCGAGCTCCCCTTCGCCGGGCATCCCACGCTCGGCACCTGTCACGCCTGGCTCGAGGCAGGCGGGGCGCCGGCCGGGGAATATGTGCTGCAGGAGTGCGGCGCCGGGCTCGTACGGGTGCGGGGCGGTGAGGGGCTCGCGTTCGCCGCGCCGCCGCTGATCCGCTCCGGCCCGGTGGACGAGGCCGACGTGCAGCACGCGGCCGACGTGTTGCGGATCGCGCGTGAGGCCATCGTCGACGCGCAGTGGGCCGACAACGGGCCGGGCTGGATGGCGGTGCTCCTGGAGAGCGCGGAGGCGGTGCTGGCGCTCGAGCCGGGCTTCGTGGACTTCGACCTGGGCGTCGTCGGGCCCGGCGGCGCGGCGGACTGGGAGCTGCGCGCGTTCTTCCCGGTCAACGGCGCGACGGTCGAGGACCCGGTGACGGGTTCGCTGAACGCGTCGGTGGCCGGCTGGCTGCTCGAGACGGGCCGCGCGACGGTCCCGTACACGGCCGCGCAGGGCACCGCGCTCGGCCGTGCGGGCCGGATTCACGTATCCACGGACGCCGACGGGACGCTCTGGGTCGGCGGCGGCACGGTGACGTGCATTTCCGGGGAGGTCGCGCTATAGTTGTCCGTGCAACTACTTGACGAAGGGGACGAACATGGAACTCCAGGGCCTCCACCACATCACGATGATCACCGGCGACGCGCAGAAGAACATCGACTTCTACGCCGACACGCTCGGCCTGCGGCTCGTCAAGAAGACGGTCAACTTCGACGCGCCCGACGCCTACCACCTGTACTTCGCGGACGAGGTCGGCACCCCGGGCACGATCCTCACCTGGTTCGAGTTCGCCGGCGCGCGGCGCGGCCGGGCGGGCGCGGGGCAGATCCACACGATCCAGCTGGGCGTCGCCTCGGCTGAGGCGCTGGACTTCTGGGCCACGCGCCTGGGTGTGACGCGCGAAGGCGACGTGGTCCGCTTCGAGGACTACGACGGGCTCAAGTACGAGCTGGTGATCTCCGACGCCGAGCCGCATCGCGCCGTGCATCCCGAGATCCCGGAGGCGTTCGCCATCACCGGCATCGTCGGCGCGCGGGCCCTCGGCCAGACCGGGCCGCACCCGGTCCTCACGGAGCTGCTGGGCTTCGGCACCGACGGCGAGGACTTCACGCTCGGAGGCTTCCGCTGGGGCTACGACGCGCCGCCGGCCGAGCGCGCGCTGATGGGCGCGGGCACCGTGCACCACATCGCGTGGGCCTCGCGTGACGAGGACCACCTCGCGTGGCAGGCGCGCGTGGCCGAGGCCGGCCTGGGCGTGAGCGACGTCCGCGACCGCGACTACTTCGAGTCGATCTACTTCGGCGAGCCGCGCGGGATCCTGTTCGAGATCGCGACGCTCTCCCCGGGCTTCGCGGTCGACGAGGCGCCCGAGTCGCTCGGCGAGGCGCTGCGCCTCCCGAAGCAGCACGAGCACCTGCGCCCGCAGCTGGAGAAGCTGCTGACGCCGGTCACCAACCCGCGTACGAAGGAGCTCGTCCGATGAGCCTGAACTATCGCGAACGGCCCGCTTCGGGTGAAGCCGAGGGCCTGCTGATCCTCCATCACGGCCGTGGCGCCGACGAGCACGACCTGCTCGGGCTGGGCGACACGCTGGACCCGGAGCGCCGGCTGCACGTGGTCACCCCGCGCGCGCCGTTGACGCTGGGCAACTGGCCGGGCTACCACTGGTACGTGGTGCCGCGGGTCGGCTATCCCGACCACGAGACGTTCCACGCCGCCTACCGCGCGTTGTCGGAGTTCCACGACGACGTGTGGGAGCGGACGGGCATCGCGCCGGAGCGGACGATCTTCGGCGGCTTCTCGATGGGGTCGGTGATGTCGTATTCGCTGGGCCTGGGCGTGGACCGCCCGGCGCCGGCCGGCATCCTCGCCTTCTCCGGGTTCATCCCGGTGGTCGACGACTGGCAGCCGGAGCTCACGCGCCGGCCGGAGATCTTCATCGCGCACGGGCGTCGGGACCCGGTGATGGAGATCGGCTTCGCTCGGCGGGCGAAGGCCCTGCTGGAGGAGGGCGGGCTCGACGTGGAGTACCACGAGTCCGACGCCGCCCACCACATCGATCCGGCGCACGTCCCGGCCGCGATCGACTGGGTCGGACGGACGCTCGTGGGGACGGGCGCCCCAAGATAGGGAGGACCTCCCGATGTGCCGCGACGCCGCTGGATCTAGCGTCGCGGCATGACAACGATCCCTTCTGAGCTCAAGGTGAAGCACGCCGCCATGTGGGCCAGCGGCGACTACCCGGGGATGGTCGAGACCTTCCTCACGCCGCTCGGCCCACGGCTCGTCGGCGCGCTGCCGATCGAGACGGGCACGCGCGTGCTCGACGTCGCCGCCGGCACCGGCAACGCCTCGATCCCGGCCGCCGAGCGCGGCGCTCACGTCACCGCATCCGACCTCACGCCCGAGCTGCTGCAGGCGGGCAAGGCCCGCACCGACCGCGAGATCGACTGGGTGACCGCCGACGCCGAGGCGCTCCCCTTCGAGGACGAGTCCTTCGACATCGTGATGTCCGCGATCGGCGTGATGTTCGCGCCGCACCATCAGGACGCCGCCGACGAGCTCGTGCGCGTGTGTCGCGCCGGCGGGACGCTCGGCCTGCTGAGCTGGGCGCCGGACGGCATGCTCGGCGCGCTCTTCCGCACGATGGCCCCGTACGCGCCGCCGCCGCCTCCCGGCGCCTCCGCTCCGCCGCTGTGGGGCGGTGAAGGCCACCTGCGCACGCTCTTCGGCGACCGCGTCGAGTGGCAGACGATGGAGCGCGACGTGCTCGAGGTCACCGCCTTCGAGCGCGCCCACGACTACGGCGCGTTCTTCAAGGCCCGCTACGGCCCGACGATCGCCGTCCGCGCCAACGCCGTCCGCGAGGGCCGCGAGGCCGAGTTCGACGCCGCCCTGGACGCGTTCTGCGACGAGTGGAACCTGGCCGACGAGGGCGAGCCCGCCCGCTTCGCCATGGCCTATCTGCTCTCAACCGGGACGCGAATCTAAAGAGGGACTGTCCCTCTTTAGATTTCTCCGCGACGACACGCCGAGCTTGCCGAGGACCGACGACACGTGGTGGTCGACGGTCTTCGGTGAGATCACCAGGGCGTCCGCGATCTCGGCGTTCGTCGCGCCCGTGCGCAGCTGGGCGAGCACTTCGGACTCGCGCGGCGTGAGGCCGTCGGCGTGGTCGCGGCTCGCGGGGCGCGGGCCGCGCGGGATCCGGCGGACGCCGCGGGCACGGAACTCGCGGCGCATGAACGCGGCGACGCGGGTCGCGCCGAGCCGGTCGTAGATCGTCAGCGCCTCCACCTCGCCCGCCTCGGCGAGCGCGTTGGCGGTGTCGTAGACGTACCCGATCCGCTCCCACGCGGCGGCCGCCGCGCGCCAGTCGCCGGTGGCCGCGAGCGCGAACGGCTCGGGGTCGTCGGGGTGCGGTGAGACCTCGTGGCCCGCGCGCCGCAACCAGTGCGCCAGCTCGGCTCGTACCCAGCGCTGGCGGCAGCGGTCGGCGAGCGCGTAGGTGGATTCGAGCATCGCCGCGCGCTCGTCGAGGCGACCGTCGAGCCAGGCGTGCTCGGCGAGCGCGGTAACCGTGGGCGCGATGCGCTGCAGCTCACCCGTCGCCGTCGCGACGCGCCAGGCCTCTTCGAGCGTGGCATCGGCCTCGGGATCGCCGCGGCGGGCGTGGAGGCGGCCGAGCGAGACGAGCGCGGGGCACAGGCTCACGCCGCGCTGCTCGCCGAGCGCGAGGGAGGCGCGGGCGTCGGCTTCGGCCTCCGGCCACTCGCCGTGGTGCAGGTGCAGGTTCCCGCGCACGCCGAGCGCGTACTGGACGTAGCCGTAGAGCTCGTGATCCTGGGCGAACGCCAGCGCGGTGTCGAGGTCCTGCGCCACGCGCGGGTCCTCGCGACGGCGCGAGAGCGTCGCGGTGGCGCGGTTGATCAGCGCGCGGCAGGCGTTGTCCTCGTCCTGCGTGAGCTCGAACGCCTCGGCGAGCAGCGCGCGGCCACGCTCATGGTCCGGCCCGCCGATCATCGCGGTGCCGACGTTGGTCAGCGCGTGCACGACGGTCTCGTGGTCGCCGAGCGCGCGGGCCATCACGGCGGCGCGTTCCCCGAGCGCGATCGCGTCCTGGAGACGGTCGTGCAGCATCGCGAGCTGGGACTGCGCGCTCAGCGCCAGCGCGAGCTCGCTCGTGAGGCCGAGCGGCTCGAGCGTCGCGATGGCCTCGTCACCCGCGGCCACCGCCTCCTCACCGCGACCCGACCACCAGAGCAGGCGCGAGAGCCAGCGCAGGTCGTCGCCGAGCTTGCGCGGATCGTCGGCGTGGCGCGCGGCGAGGGCGCGCCGCGCCTCGATCCCGCGCTCCGGCCAGCCGCTCAGGTACGCCTCGACGGCGACGCCTTCGAGTGCCTCGTCGCCCGCGCCGGCCTCCACCGCCGCTTCCCACTGCTCGAGCGCCTGCTGGTGCGCGGCGCCGGCGGCGCGGGCGGCGGCGGGAGCGAGGCGGAGGATCGCTTCGGTGTCCCCGGTACGCCGGGCGTGGTGCGCAAGGCGCGCGGGATCGTCGGAGCCGGCGAACTCGAGCGCGGCCAGCACGCGGCGGTCGAGCACGCGCCGCTCCATCGGCGGGAGGCTGTCCTCGACGGCGCGGCGGGCGAGATCGTGCCGGAACGCGAGCGCGTCGCCTTGCATCTGCAGCAGCCCGGCGGCGATGCACTCGTCGACGGCCGCGGCCGGTTCCGCGACGAGCCACAGCTCGATCGCGCCCGGCACGACGGCCGCCAGCTCGACCACCGCCCGGGCCCGCTCGCTGAGCGCCCCGACGCGCAGATCGACGGCGTCGCGGACGCTCGCGGGGACGCCTTCGCCACCCGCCGCGAGCGCCTCGGTGACGAAGAACGGGTTGCCGCCGGTGATCGCGTGCAGGTCGGGCGCGTCGCGCCCGGCCAGCCGCGCGACCGCGGCGGGGGAGAGCGCGCCGGGCTCGATCCGCGCGGCGGGCAGGGCGGAGAGCACGCGCCGCACCTCGCGCCGCGCGTCCGGCCGCGCAGTGATCACGAGGCAGCCGGGGTG
Source organism: Solirubrobacter taibaiensis (assembly GCA_027587225.1). Classification (GTDB taxonomy): domain Bacteria; phylum Actinomycetota; class Thermoleophilia; order Solirubrobacterales; family Solirubrobacteraceae; genus Solirubrobacter; species Solirubrobacter taibaiensis. The sequence goes on along the minus strand of JAPDDQ010000086.1, from coordinate 65 downwards.
GGCCGTCACGCCGCGCGCGGCCGCGCCGTCGCTCGCCGCCGTAGCGCCTGGCCGGCCGGCCGCAA
>JAPDDQ010000897.1 GCA_027587225.1 Solirubrobacter taibaiensis | reverse complement strand
AATGTATAACTTACAAAAAAATATTCATGAAAAAAACTTGCCGATTGATACATTACTTATAGAAGCATCGGGTAAACTTGGCGGAAAAATTCAAACCGTTCGAAAAGATGGATTTACAATTGAGCGCGGACCAGATTCTTTCTTAGCACGAAAAGAAAGTGCAGCTAGATTAGTGAAAGAATTAGGTCTTGGCGATGAACTTGTAAATAATCAAGCCGGTCAATCATTTATCCTTGTAAACAATCGGTTACATAAAATGCCGAATGGATCAATGATGGGAATTCCAACGCAAATTACGCCGTTTCTATTTTCCGGGCTGTTCTCCCCAATTGGTAAACTAAGAGCTGGCTTTGATCTATTAATGCCGAGGTCAAAGCCAGTATCTGACCAATCACTCGGACAATTTTTCAGACATCGTCTTGGAAACGAAGTGGTTGAAAACTTAATAGAGCCGTTACTATCGGGTATTTATGCAGGGGATATTGATGAAAGGAGCTTAATGTCAACATTC
>JAPDDQ010000896.1 GCA_027587225.1 Solirubrobacter taibaiensis | reverse complement strand
TAAGCCTGGGCTAATAGAAGCTGCGATTTCTTCAGTTGTTACGCCTTTTGGAAACTCCTTCACAGCTCCATCAGGGAAAGTAATTTTAACTACATCTGCCATCACTGGTCACTCCTCTTTTTCTCAAAATAAAAAACACTCATCCCGTAAAAAGGGACGAGTGTTGAATTCGTGGTTCCACCCTTGTTCCAATTAACATAATTGTTAATTGCTCAAGTTCAACATAACGGTGTTGTCCGTTAGCAATTACTAGAAAAACCGTTCACTGCTAAAGTTTAGAGGTGGTAAGTAATAATCCCGTACTAGGAAGCTCACACCCTAAGGCTTCCCTCTCTGAAAATCGTAGAAAACTACTCATGTCCTCATCATGACATTTCAATATATTTCATTTATGTAGGTAATTATATGCTCAAAAACTTAGAAAATCAAGGGCGTTACCTTTATTTTTTAAATTTTTCACATTGCGCTCAAAATCATGTAATCCATGTAATTGGACCCGTTCTTGGAACAC
>JAPDDQ010000895.1 GCA_027587225.1 Solirubrobacter taibaiensis | reverse complement strand
GAGCAATCCGAAATCAAACTGGACAAAACTTTGAGTAATTAACTGTGCTGTTAATAAGTACACTTTTACTTCCTCTTTCCCCAATCGTAAATGAATAGCTTGCTGTTCTCTGAAAATTTGCGAACCTGGCAATATGATTGTTGTTTTTGTTTCATCCAGATTATGATTTTTTAAAATAAGTGCAGGGTGGTAATTACTCACATGGCGGTCAGATTGAATACGTACTGCGCATGGGAAAATATCCTGTGCTAAAACCTCTAAACCGAGTTCAAGGCTTTTTTCACTGGATTGTTTAAGCCAACGAATAACACCACCTCGCCAATGACCATGTGAGGTTTCTGTCACCAAGATATATTCGCCAGTCCGAAGGTTTTTAGGTGCTTCAGTCGTCCATTTAATACGATATCCATTTACACTAATATCAAGAATGTCTGCTTGATAAACTGCTTTACTTTCACGGCTTAAACGTTGGATGGAAGATTCTTGATTGTCAGAAGATTCTTTTTTATCCC
>JAPDDQ010000894.1 GCA_027587225.1 Solirubrobacter taibaiensis | reverse complement strand
GCAATGTTAAGCTTCTCTTCTTCTGATAGAAGACGAGTAGAATATACAGTTGCATCCGCTACGTTACGTTCTTCATTAGCAAGAACAACATATTCATCTGCAATTTCAGGTAAGATATCAATGCGTTTGTTATCAATTAAAATATATAACGTATTTAAAATAGATTCAGAAACAGATCCGAATACGTTTGCAAGAAACGTTTTCTTTTGTTCCTTTGAAATGTTCGGTTGCGTTAAAAAGCTATGTAGTTCTCCGTTCTTTACATAAACGTTTTGTACAAGGCGTAATTCCTCTTCAAACATTTCTAATACGTGTTTTTCTTTTGCAATTTTAAAAAGAGCGACAGCATAACGTTTTGCTACAATCCCATTGCTCATCGCGCTTCTCCTACTTCTTTAATATAATCGCGAATTAACTTCACTTGATCTTCTTCTTTTAACTCTTTTTCAATTACTTTAGAAGCAATTTGAACAGATAAAGAAGCAACTTGTTCTTGTAAAGCAGCAATTGCT
>JAPDDQ010000893.1 GCA_027587225.1 Solirubrobacter taibaiensis | reverse complement strand
CGCACCGCGCCGCGTCGCGCCCCGCGTCGCCACGCGCGGGCCATCGCCGCCGCGCACCGCGCCGCCGCCGCTGCGTCACGCGCCAGGGCGCTCCGCGCGGAATCGTTGTGCTCGACCGGCCGCGCCCGGGTAGCTCCGCGTCGCCACGCTTGTCAAGGCGATCGCTGCGCGACGGGCTTCGCCCGGTCCTTCGGACTCGCTATTGACAACCGCGACGCCGCTCCGCTGACGGCGCCAGTTAGGCCCGGCTGCGCCGGGTGCGCCCGGGCGCGGGCGGCATCGCCCACGTCCGCGCGGGCGTGCTGCGAGTTCGATCACGTCCGCGCGGTCGAGTTGGCGCGTGGGTGGGGGTATGCCCGGAAACTGTCGCTGAGTGCAAGTTTCCAGGCATACCCCCCTGGCCACGCGTGTTCGTTTGGCGAGACCGCGCCGCTCGGCCGCGCCCCGTGGCGGGCCGGCCACCGCGCTCACCGGCCGCCGTTCGCCGGCCCCGCCGCGCCGCTGGCCCGCAC
>JAPDDQ010000892.1 GCA_027587225.1 Solirubrobacter taibaiensis | reverse complement strand
CATTTTTGAGCAGAAATTACATCACCATTCGTTACCCTGCTTGTCCAAAGTAATTTTGGAACAATTCCTTCTGCTGACAATACCGCTAAAAAGGGCGATGTATTCCGCTTTAAAAATAACTTCTGTTGTCCGTTTTGCGCAATATATGCATCGCCCGTTACTCCACCAGCCGGTACAAGACTCCACTCTTTTCCTAATAATTGTTCCAACCATTCCATATTCATTACCCGTTAACAAATCCTTATCTTTTATAGTTATGAAAAGAAAAACCGCAACATTTCTACACATGTTGTGGATTCATATATTTTACTGTAAATGAAAAGAAAAATTAGCCTAAGCCAAAAATCCTCTATTTTATTTTACAAAACCTGTCATAGAATGACAACTTATCAAAATCGTCACCTTTGTCAATTCTACATTTATTACATTCTCATCGTCAAGTAGCGATTTGTCACATTATCGTCAATATATACGTGCTAATTGGAGCGAGCTTAAGTTCCTTTCCTCTAAAT
>JAPDDQ010000891.1 GCA_027587225.1 Solirubrobacter taibaiensis | reverse complement strand
ATAATAAGTAATTGGTTTTGGAATAGAAAAAAGCGCTAATCTCATTTCGAGATTAGCGCTTTTTTTTGCGGGTAGTAAAACTCTACGTGATTGGCCTAATTAAAGTTTCACTTTATACACCGAGTAATTCTTTTAGTTCGTCTGTTGATAGTTCAGTCATCCAACTATCGCTTGTGATGACCGCATTGTTTAGAGATTGTTTTCTTTCTAGCATTTCATCAATTTTTTCTTCTAATGTTGCTGTTGTAATGAGTTTGTGAACATCAACAAATCGTTTTTGACCAATGCGATATGCGCGGTCTGTTGCTTGATTTTCCACAGCTGGATTCCACCAACGATCGTAGTGAATGACATGGTTGGCAGCGGTTAAGTTTAATCCTGTTCCGCCAGCTTTTAAGGATAAGATGAAAATGTCATACGTTCCGTTTTGGAACTCCTCAATCATCTTGTCGCGATCTTTTTTCGGTACACTACCGTTTAAGAAGAGAACACGCTGGCCGAATTTTTCTTCT
>JAPDDQ010000890.1 GCA_027587225.1 Solirubrobacter taibaiensis | reverse complement strand
ATCTTTGCGAATAGCAATTCCCATTTCATCAAGATTTAATGGTTTTCCGGGTTCTTTTATATTCGATTTTCCTTCTTTTATCATACGTAGACCAACCATTTGATCCGTAATTACTGCGTCAACACGCCCAGGCTCTAAATCCATAAGAGCAGTAATATCGCTGTCATATTCTGTGATTTGATCTGTATATTTTGCAACAAGATTTTTAAAGGTACTAGCTTTTACAACACCAATTTTCTTACCTTTTAAATTTTCTGGAGAAGAGATAGCGTTATTCTTTTTAGCTACAAAAATTTGGGCGCCAGAGCGATAGTACGGATTTGAGAAACTAACAGCTTTTAAGCGCTCCTCTGTAATTGCCATACTACCCAGTATTACATCATATTTCTTCGCTTGAAGACCTTGAATCAGCGTTTCCCATGGGTTTGTAACTGGCGTAGCCTTCATGTTCATCTTTTTAGCAAGAGCTTCACCGATTTCTACATCAAAACCGACAAGTTTGCCGTCATTTTC
>JAPDDQ010000889.1 GCA_027587225.1 Solirubrobacter taibaiensis | reverse complement strand
GATTATCATCTTCCGTCGCTGAAATAACACCTTGTGGTTTATGCATCATTAAGTAAACAAATTCTTTGTATTCCACAACTTCACCATGAATCATAACTTCTTGCTCTTCTACATTTACATGAACTTTCGCATCTTTTACTGGCGTTCCATCAATTTTCACAACGCCATCTTTCAATAATTTCTTTACTTCTTTTCTACTTCCATATCCCATATTTGCTAATAATTTATCTAATCTCACGTTTTTCACCTTCTTTATTTATCATAGAAAAGGGGACGTAATTACGCCCCTCTTGATTTCAACTTTATTTTAAATCTACTACCAAGTTTACGTTGAATTTTATCTAATGCTTCTCCACCAAATACTCTTTCAAGTACTCCTGTGCGAATTGCTAACAATCCGTAAACAAGACCGCCAATACCTGCACAAATCGCAACTGTTATAAGAGCACCAATACGGCCATCAGGCGAAATCATGAAGGATAGAATCCATTGTGATAGTTTTACAGCAACGAC
>JAPDDQ010000888.1 GCA_027587225.1 Solirubrobacter taibaiensis | reverse complement strand
AATTAACGTTTGGAAAAGTAGTAAAAGCATGGTCTCCATTTATCGTATTAACGGTTATGGTAGTCATTTGGAGCCAAAGTTTCTTTAAGGCATTATTCGCTCCAGGAGGGGCTTTAGCAAGTCTTGTATTTAAGTTTGAAATTCCAGGTCTGCATAATCTAGTAATGAAAGCAGAGCCGATTGTAAATAAACCAACGCCTTACGAGGCAATTCTGAAGTTTGATGTATTATCAGCAACCGGAACGGCGATTTTAATTGCTTGTATCATTTCCATGTTTATTTTGAAAATGAATGTAAAAGATGCAGTAGTGACATTTAAAGAAACGTTAAGTGAATTAAAAATGCCAATTCTATCAATCGGATTCGTACTAGGGTTTGCATTTATCGCAAACTATTCTGGTCTATCTTCTACGTTAGCGTTAGCATTAGCCGGAACTGGCGGACTATTCCCGTTCTTCTCACCTTTCTTAGGCTGGATTGGCGTATTCTTAACAGGGTCTGATACGTCTGCGA
>JAPDDQ010000085.1 GCA_027587225.1 Solirubrobacter taibaiensis | reverse complement strand
TCCGACTTCGGTCGCGCTGGCCGGCAGGGCGGATCCGGCCGACGCGGCGCGGCTCGCGTTGCGCTCGGCGGCCGCGCTGGAGGCCTGCGGCGCGCCGGTCCAGGCGGCGTTCAGCCGCGTCCTCGCCGGACAGGCGTTCGCGGCGCAGCAGGACATCGATCAGGCCGCGGCCGAGCTCGAGCACGCGGCCGAGACGTTCGAGCGCCACGGGGCCGACGGGCAGCGCGACGCGGCCGAGCGCGAGCTGCGGCGGATCGGCCGGCGCAGCCGCTACCGGCGCACGCGCGTCACGGAGATCGCCTCACTCACGCAGCGCGAGCTGCAGGTGGCGCGACTCGTCGTCGACCGGCGCACGAACGCGGAGATCGCGGCCGAGCTGTACCTGTCGACGAAGACGGTCGAGACGCACCTGCGCAACCTGTTCCACAAGCTCGGGGTGAGCTCGCGGGTAGAGGTCGCGCGGGTGGTCGAACAAGCGCTCAGTGAGCTGGAGGGCGCTCCGGCGACATCCCGGTCCGGCGCAGGATGAAGCCCGCGATCGGCAGGACGATCAGGACGCCGATGATGGCCGAGAGCAGGCCGCCGAGGTCGAAGACGTCCTCGTCGCCGATCCCGAGCAGCTTGGTGAAGAGCAGCCAGCCGACGGCGGCCCCGATCAGGCCGAGGACGAGCGAGACGAGCCACGAGGTGAGGCCGTTCATATGGCGAAAGACGTCGCCGGGCATGAGAAGCCGCCCGATGGCGCCGGCGATGAGGCCGAGGATGAGTGCACCGATCATGTGTTCGCCCTACCCCAGACTGGCGCGCTTCCACTCCAAGGCCGCTCGCTCCTTCTCATGAGCCGAGAGCGAGATCGCCACCTGATAGGCGGCGTCGGCCCCGGGCACGTCCCCCAGCCGGCGCAGCAACTCCGCGCGCGCCGCGTGCAGGGACTGGTAGCGCTCCAGCCCCTCAACCGCGTCCAGCAGCGCCAAGCCCGCGGCCGGTCCCTCCGCGAACCCGACGGCCACGGCGCGGTTGATCGTCACGACCGGTGAGGGGTCGACGCGCGCGAGTGCGACGTAGAGCCCGGCGATCTGCGCCCAGTCGGTGTCCGCGAACGACGGCGCCTGGTCGTGCAGCGCCGCGATCGCGGCCTGGATCGAGTACGCGCCCGCGCCGGGCAGCCGCAGCGCGCGTTCGAGGACCGCGACGCCCTCGGCGATGCGCGTGTGATCCCACCGCGCGCGGTCCTGCTCCTCGAGAGATACGAGCTCGGCGCCGCGGTTGCGAGCGGGCGATCGCGCGTCGGTCAGCAGCAGGAGCGCGAGCAGCCCGTACGCCTCGGCCACGTCCGGCATCAGGCGCACCAGCAGGCGGGCCAGTCGCACGCCCTCGGCGCGTAGCTCCTCGCGCGTGGACGCGTGACCCTCGTTGAAGACGAGGTAGACGACACGCAGCACGCCCGCGAGCCGCTCCGGCAGCAGGTCGTCGCTGGGCACCTTGAACGGGATCCGGCCCTTGGACACCTTGTTGCGCGCCCGCGTCAGCCGCCGCTCCATCGCCTCCTCGGAGGAGATGAACGCGCGCGCGATCTCCGGCACCGTCAGCCCGGCCACGCTGCGGAGTGTCAGTGCCATGCGCGCCTCGGGTGCCAGGGCGGGATGGCAGCAGGTGAACAGCATCCGGAGCTGGTCGTCGTCGAGCAAGGACTGCTCGAAGTCGATCTCGTCGTAGGTCACGGGCTCCTCCAGCTCCAGCGCGTGCGCGTCGACGACGCGCTGGTGGCGGAGCCGGTCGAGTGCCTTGCGCCAGGCGGTCGTGGTGAGCCACGCGCCCGGACGGTCCGGCACGCCGCGGCGGTCCCACTCGACCGCCGCGGCGACGAACGCGTCCTGGACGACGTCCTCAGCAAGGGCGAGGTCGCCGTCCAGCCGGCGCGTGATGGTCGCCAGCACCGCGCCCCGCTCGTCGCGGAAGGCCCGCTCGAGCGAGTCGGCGCTCACGCGAGCTCGAGGCCCGTCGTCGCGTGGATCTGCACCGCGCCGTACACGGTCGAGGGCAGCTTGCGCGACCAGGCGAGCGCCGCGTCCAGGTCCTCGACATCGATGGCGATGAACGAGAACAGGATCTCCTTGGTCTCGGCGTACGGGCCGTCGGTGATCGTCTCGCCGCGCAGCGTCGTCGCCGTCTCGGGCTTCAGGCCGGCCGCGGCGAGGTACACGCCCTCGCGCTTCATCTCGTCCAGCACGCCGTTCCAGATCTTCATCTCGGCGTCGAACTCCGGCGTGCCCTCGTCGGGGCCTTCGCCGTCGCGGTAGTACAGAGTGAGGAGGTAGTTCATGGTCTCACGACGCGCGTACCCCGCGTGACCCGACACATGCATTCGGAGTTGGCACATTGACGCTCGCACTCGACCACGTCCTCTACGCCACGGGCGACCTCGACGCGGCGGGCGAGCGGCTCGGCCTCGAGGTGCGGCCGGGCGGGGTGCACGAGGGGCAGGGCACGCACAATCGGATCGTGCCGCTGGGTGAGACGTACCTCGAGCTGATCGCGATCAGCGACCGCGACGAGGCCGCCGCGCACCCGTTCGGCAGCCGCGTGCTCGATCGCGAAGGGCTGATCGGCTGGGCGGTCCGGGTCGACGACGTGGAGGAGGTGGCGGCGCGGCTGGGTACCGGTGTGTTGACGATCCGGCGCGCCGGACTGGAGGGCAAGCTGACCGGCGTCGAGGCCGCCTTGGATGAGCCGACGTTGCCGTTCTTCATCCAGGGCACGTCGCGCCCGGGCGAAGGCGGGCGCGAGCGGCTCACGTTCCTCGAGGTCGCGGGCGATGCTGCGCGGCTGCGGGAGTGGCTCGACGGAGTGGACTTGGGCGTGCGCGTCGTGGAGGGCGATCCGGCCGTGCGCGCGATCGGCATCGGCGAGCGGACGGTGCGCTGATGCGGCTCGACCACGTCGTCTGGGGTGTCGGGGACCTCGATGCCGCGCAAGCGCGGGTGGAGGAAGAGCTCGGCCTGCGGGTCGATCCCGGCGGGAGCCACGAGGGCCAGGGCACGCACAACCGGATCGTCCCGCTGCGCGGCGCCTACCTGGAGCTGCTGGCGATCCGCGACCGCGAGGAAGCCGCCGCCTCGCCCGTCGGTGCGCTGCTGCTCGAGCGAATCGAGGCGGGCGACGGGTTCGTCGGGTGGGCCTGCCGGGTCGACGACGTCGACGCCACTGCGCAGCGCCTCGGCACTGAGCTGTACACGGTCCGGCGCGGCACGCGCGTGGGCCACCTGACCGGCGTGCAGGAGGTGCTGCGCGAGCCGTGCCTGCCGTTCTTCGGCCGCTCGGACCGACCGCCCGCCGCGGGCGATGCCGAGCTCACCTGGCTCGAGGTCTCGGGCGACCGGGCGCGGATCGAGGCCTGGCTCGGGCCGGACCACGGGCTCCCGCTCCGGATCGTCGACGGTCCGCCGGCCCTGCGCGCCATCGGCATCGGCGCGCAGACGTTCAGCGGCTGAGCTTCAGCGCGCGGGTGACGGTCCGCGCGTTGCCGGCGGCGTCCACGGCGCGGACGGCGACCGTCACGCGCACCACGCCCCTGGCGCGCCGGAGCTTGCGCCGCACGACGGGGCCGGGCTTGGCCTTGATGCGCTCGGTGCCGGTGCCGCGCGCGATCACCCGCGGGAGCTTGAGCCGCTTCGCGACCCGCGCCTTGAGCCGGACCTCGACCGTGACCGCACACGCCTCCGAGCACCGCACACGGGTGACGAGGCCCGCGCGCGTGAACCGCGAACGCTTGATCCGCTTGGCGACGGTCGCGTTGACGGTGGGCGCGACGAGATCGCGCAGGGCCGCGGGCGGGGCGGCAAAGAGAGGCGCGTCGCCGGGCGGCGCGGTCGCCCCGGGGCCGGCGGTCGCGGTCGCCGTCGCGGTCGCCGTGGCGGTGGGCGTGGCGGTCGGCGTCTCCACCGGTGGGAGGTCGCGCGTCTCGCAGTCCTCGGCGAGCGCGTCGAGGCGGTCGCCGCGGGCGCTGTCGAGGCCGTCGCCGCACGTGACCTCGTCGCGCGCGTCGTCGCGGCTGTCGATCGTATCGTCGCCGGTGCCGGCGAGCACCACATCGGCGCCCGCGCGACCGTCGAGCGTGTCCGCGCCGCCGAGGCCGCGCAGCTCCTGCGAACCGTCGGCGCCGACGAGCACGTCGTTGCCCTCGCTGCCGACGAGCACCTCGACGTCTCCCAGCACGTTGCTGAAGCCGCTGTCGTTCAGCTCACCGTCGAGGGAGATGCGCAGGCCCGTGCCGCCCTGCTCGACGGTGTCGCGGTCGGCGCCGCCGGAGATCGTGGCCAGCAGGCCGGTCAGGCGGTCCTCGCCGGGGCCGCCCAGCAAGGTCCCGCCGCCGTTGATCCAGTCGTCACCGGCCTCGCCGTTCAGGGCGCCGGCGCCGGTCAGGACGTCGTCGCCCGCGCCCGCGTAGACGAGGTTGTCGGTGTCCACCACGCGGATCGCGTCGTCGCCCGAGCCGGTGCGGATCTCGTCCCCGCCGCTCGCGGCGTCGACCGTCACCGGGCGCGTCAACGTCGCCGCGTCGAGCCGGTCCTCGCCCCCGTCGAGCACGACCGAGACGGTCACGTTCGGCCCGACCGCGCACGGCGAGCATCCCGTCACACCCTGGGGCGACGCGACGGTGATCGCACCGCCCGACTCACCCACGGTCACGACCTCGCTCGCGGCCGTCCCGGCGACCTCCAGCGAACCCTCGGACAGGCGCACGGACACCGCCCCAGAAGCGGTGCCCGCGATCAGAAAGAACAGTGTCAGCGTTCCTACAACCAGGCGCACGCCCGGCGAGGCTACTGGGTCGCTGCGGCCTTCCGGTCAGAAAATTGTTCTCTCAGCGTCTTCTTGGAGAACTTGCCGACCGAGGTCTTGGGCACTTCCTCGATGAGCTCGAGGTCGTTCGGGAGCCACCACTTGGGCACGCGCTCGGCGAGGAACTCGCGCAGCTCCTCCAGCGTGATCTCCTCGCCGTTCTCGGGCACGACGCACGCCAACGGCCGCTCGGACCACTTCTCGTCGGGGATGCCGATCACGGCGGCCTCGGCGATCTTCGGGTGGGCCATGATCGCGTTCTCGAGCTCGACCGACGAGATCCACTCGCCGCCCGACTTCACCAGATCCTTGGTGCGGTCCACCAGCCGGACGTAGCCGTTCGGCGAGATGGTCGCCACGTCACCCGTCCGCAGCCAGCCGTCCTCGGTGAAGGAGTCGTCGGAGCGCTCGTCGTTGTAGTAGGCGCGGGCGATCCACGGCCCGATCGCCTGCAGCTCCCCGCGCGCCTCGCCGTCCCAGGGCAGCTCCTCGCCCGTGGCGGGATCGGCGATCCGCAGCTCCACCAGCGGGATCGGCGTCCCCTGCGCCGCGCGCAGGTCGGCCAGCTCCTCCTCCGAGGAGTCCAGCAGCCACGACTTGATCCGCCCCGTCGTCGCCACCGGCGACGTCTCAGTCATGCCCCAGGCCTGCAGGATCGGCAACCCGACCTGCTCCCGGTAGGCCTCGCTCAGCGACTTCGGCACCGCCGACCCGCCGCAGACGATGTCCCGCAAGGACGAGAGATCGCGGCCCTTGAGCTCCGGCAGCACGCCCATCCAGATCGTCGGCACGCCCGCGGCCAGCGTGACCTTCTCGCCTTCCATCAATTCCGCGATCGCCGCCGGCTGCATCTTCGGGCCGGGCATCACGAGGTCGGCGCCGGCCATCACCGCGGCCTGGCAGAGCCCCCACGCGTTGGCGTGGAACATCGGCACGACCGGCATCACGCGGTCCTTCTCCGACACGGCCGCGGCGTCCACGACCAGCGCCCCCATCGAGTGCAGGACCGTCGAGCGGTGCGAGTACACGACGCCCTTCGGGTGACCGGTGGTGCCGCTCGTATAACACATGGCCGCGGCCCGGTTCTCGTCCTCCAGCACCGGGAACTCCGCCGGCGTCGCCTCCGCCAGCAGCGCCTCGTAGTCGTACACACGCGGGTCGTCCGGGACCTCCTCCGGCACGCCGTCGTCCATCACGACCACGGACTTGACGGTCGAGAGCCGATCCATCAAGGGCCAGAAGACCTTCAGCAGCGATCGGTCCACGAACACGACCTCGTCCTCAGCGTGTTCGGCGATGTAGACGATGTCATCCGGGAACAGGCGGATGTTGAGCGTGTGCAATACCCGACCGCTGCACGGCGCGGCGAAGTAGAGCTCGAGGTGGCGAGCGGTGTTCCAGGCGAAGGTGGCGACGCGGCCGTCCTCGGAGATCCCCAGCGTGTCGAGCACGGACGCAAGTTTGCGTGTGCGCTCGGCCCATTCGCGGTAGGTGATCCGATCGATGCCGCCGGCCGTGACCGTCGCGACGCCTTTATCGGGGAACAGCCGCTCCGCTCGACTGAAGACGTGCGTCAGCGTCAGCGGGTATTGCGACATGAGTCCTTGCATGCGGCGTCTCTCCTTCCCGTTCGTCTAGCTCATATTCCCCTATTTGCTGGCATGGTGGACCGGGTGAAGTGGTGGAGGGTTCTTGTCGTGGCCGTGCTGATGGTCGCCGGTTGCGGCGAGGAGCAGCCCCCCAAGCCGGTTCCGACGCCCACCCGCTTCGACACGATCGACCGGCTCCCGGCCAAGACGGGCGGGTTCGAGGCGCTCGTCGAGCGGCGCGAGGCCTACGAGGCGGCCCGGCGTGACGAGATCGCGCGCATGCGGCGCTCCAAGACGGTCGAGGGCGCGCTCCGCGTCGCGCGGCTCACCGGCCGCATCACGCCCGGAGCGGAGAACTCGATGCGCCAGGAGTGGCACGACGCCAACGTCGCGCTGGCCAAGCTCTCGGGCGTCCGCGCCACCGAGCTCGGCTACACCGTCGGCGCCATCCGCAGCCTCGCGTCCGTGCGCATGCTCACCGCCGACCGGCTGCGTCCCACGTTCCTGATCCTGCGCCAGAACGTGCGCTTCTGGAAGGCGCAACCCGTCCCCGCGTCCGGCTTTCGCACCACGTTCGGCCGCGATCCCGTGATCTTCCAGTACTACCCGGGCCGTGGCCTGCAGGTCCAGCCGCTCGCGAGCTGGGGCCGGGCGAACGCGATCGCCGGCTCCTGCCTGGCCGCGATGCGCTCGCGGACGACCAAGGACACCTGCCGCAAAGCGATCTTGACGCGCTCGCTCGACCGGCTCGCCTCGCTCGGCGCGCGCCGCAGCGGCTACCTCGCGTGGGAGTACTACTTCGCGTATGGCACCGGCGCGCCGCCGTGGGTGAGCGGGATGACGCAGGCCACCGCGACGCAGGCGCTCGCCCGCGGCTACCGAGCACTGGGTCACAAGCGCTGGAAGCGCGCGGCCGAAAAGGCCCTCGGCGCGTTCGAGCAGCCCCCGCCCAGCGGCGTGCGCGTCTCCGTCCCGGGCGGCAGCCACTACCTCCTGTACTCGTTCTCGCCCTCGCACCGCGTGTTCAACGGCGGCCTCCAAGCCGTCCTCGGGCTGCGTGACACGGGCGCCCTGCTGCACTCCGGCCGCGCCACGAAGCTCTTCCGCGCCGGGGACCGCGCGGCGCGCCGCGAGGTCGACGAGTACGACACCGGCGCCTGGTCGCTGTACTCCGAGAACGGCGCCGAGTCCACGCTCAGCTACCACGAGCTGACCGCGGGCTTCCTCGCCGGGCTCTGCGATCGCACCGACGCGAGGTCCTACTGCCGCGCCAGCCGGAACTTCGCGCGCTACGAGCGCGAGCCCACGCGGATCGGGCTCGAGCGGCTCAAGGGCACGCGCTGGGACCGCACGCGCACGGTGCGCTTCACGCTGTCAAAGGTCTCGAGCGTGAAGGTGCGCGTGTGGGGCGCGCGCGGGGTCAGCGTGTCGCGCGACTTCGCCAAGCTCCCGCGCGGAACGCACTCGTTCGCGTGGAAACCGCCCGGGCGCGGCCGCTACCGCGTCCGCATCGAGGCCCGCGGGCCGAGCGGCCCGGTCGGCGTCGAGGAGCGCACGGTCAAGATCAGAACACCCGCGAAGCCCAAGAAGAAGAAACCCAAGCAAGACAAGCTCCAACCGGAGAAGAAGACGGAGAAGAAGGAGGGGGCGGCGCCGCGCTCACGAGGGAAGGGGAGTCCGTGAGCTGCGACGCCGCCGGGTAAGCGGCTTCCCGCCGCCTAACTCACCGCCGCCGGAGCGACGCTACGGATCCAGTCGCGGAGCTCGGTGTCGCCCACGCGTGCGTACACGCCGGGCTTCCCGGGCCGCGCGCACCCCTCGCCGAAGCTCGTCGCGCCGACGACGCGCCGCTCACCGGCAGCGGTCGTGCCGTACAGCGGTCCGCCGGAGTCGCCCTGGCAGGTGTCGATCCCGCCCTCGGGGTAGCCGGCGCAGAGCATCGTGGAGACCTCGAAGTTGCTGTACGCCCCACCGCAGAAGGCGTCCGTGGTGACCGGCACCTGCGCGTGCTGGAGCGTGTCGGGCGTGTCGCCGCCTTCGGAGGTGGCGCCCCAGCCGACGATCGTCCCCACCGTGCCCGCCGCCCACGCCGCGGTCTCGCTCGCGCCGGCGACCTTCGTCGGCGTCAGCGTCGATGGGCGCGAGAGCTTGAGGAGCGTGATGTCGTGCCCTTGCGTCGCCAGGTAGGCGGGCGGGATGGTCGCGTAGGAGACCGGCACCGACTCACCCGCACCGCTCTTGTTGGAGCCGATGCTGACGTCGATCAGCACCCCCGGGAAGGCGATCGGGGTCGCGATCGCGGCGCCCGTGATCGAGCCGCAGTGACCCGCGGTCAGCACCCAGTCCGGGGCGACCAGCGTGCCGGTGCAGAGAAAGCTCTTGGCCAGCGTGACCTCGACGATCGACGGATACGCACCGGCGGGAGCATCGGTGCCGCCGACGATGGCGTGCGACGGAGCAGCGGCGAGCGCCAGCGACGATGTTGCCGCCGCGAACGCGATCGAAAATCGGTGGAGGGCCTTCATGAAAGCCCTGAACGAACTTCACGTCCCGAACTTGCGGCGACGTGACAGACTGGCCGCGATGGCCGCTACACAGCAGGTGCGCGACGATGTCCAGCCCGTTGCCAACGAGAACCTCGATCGTTTCCTGACCGGCACGGTGACCGTCCTGCCGATCCTCGCACTGGGGATCGTGGCCTGGCAGGTGTGGTCCTCATGGCTGGGCTGGAGCGACGTGATCGTGTTCGCGATCATGTACATCGCGACCGGCCTCGGCATCACCGTCGGCTTCCACCGGCTGTTCACGCACCGCTCGTTCAAGACGGGCAAGGCCGTGCGGGCCATCCTCGCCGCGCTCGGCAGCGCCGCCATCGAGGGCCCGATCATCTCCTGGGTCGCCGACCACCGCAAGCACCACAACTACTCGGACAAGCCGGGCGACCCGCACTCACCCCACGTCGACCACGGGCACGGCCTCAAGGGCGCGCTCAACGGCCTGTTCCACGCGCACGTCGGCTGGCTGTTCATCCACAGCGAACGCGGCCTAAAGTCCCGCTACGCGCCGGACCTCCTGAAGGACCCGATCGTCAGCTTCATCAACCGCACGTTCGTGCTGTGGGTGGCGGCCGGGCTCATCGTCCCGTTCTTCCTGGGCTGGGCGATTGGCGGCAGCCTCGCGACGGCCCTCACCGGCCTGCTGTGGGGCGGCGCGGTGCGGATGCTCGTGCTCCACCACGCGACGTACAGCATCAACTCGCTGTGCCACTTCTTCGGCCGTCGCCGCTTCGCGACCGATGACGAGTCCCGGAATGTCTGGTGGCTGTCATTTTTCACGTTCGGTGAGGCCTGGCACAACAACCATCATGCGTTTCCCACATCGGCTCGCCATGGTTTGTCGCGATGGAACTTCGATCCTTCCGCGTGGGTGATCTGGGCTCTGGAGAAGACCGGGCTGGCCTGGGACGTCGTGCGCATTCCCCCCGAACGACAGGCCGCCAAACTCGCGACGTGACTGGAGAGCTCCGCGCCGCACTGGCGGAGGCCCTGCCGGACCGCCCCTTCACGCTCCGCCTCTGGGATGGCAGCTCACTGCCGCCCACCAACGGGCACGCCGGACCCACGTTTGACCTGACCACACCGGTCGCGCTCGGCCACATCCTGCGCGCCCCATCACAGCTCGGCGTCGGTCGCGCGTACGTGAGCGGCGGAATCGACGTCGACGACATGGACGCGGCGCTCGCGCTGATCGCGCAGTGGTCGCCGCCGCCGATCGACAATCGCGTCAAGGCGAAGATCGCCAAGGGCGCCGTGAAGGCGGGCGCGCTGCGGCACGTGCCGCGTGTGCCGGAGATGGAGCTGCGGCCCACGGGCGCCCGCCACTCGATCCTGCGCGACAAACGCGCGGTCACGCACCACTACAACCTCTCCAACGAGTTCTTCTCGCTGTTCCTGGACGAGTCGATGACGTACTCGTGCGCGGTCTGGTCGCGCGGGGCGCAGACGCTGGAGGAGGCGCAGGCCACCAAGCTCGAGCTCGTGTGCACGAAGCTCGGCCTGCAGCCGGGGATGCGCGTGCTGGACGTCGGCTGCGGCTGGGGCGCGTTCGCGCTGCACGCCGCACGTGAGCACGGCGTGCACGTCACCGGCATCACGCTGTCCGAGCCGCAGGCGCAGCTCGCGCGCGACCGCGCCGCCGCCGCGGGGCTGGCCGACCAGGTCGACATCCGTGTCATGGACTACCGCGAGATCGCGGGCGAGCAGTTCGACGCGATCGCTTCGATCGGCATGGTCGAGCACGTCGGCTCGGTGAACATCGACGCCTACATGGCCAAGCTGGCGTCACTGCTCGCGCCGGGCGGCAAGCTGCTCAACCACGGCATCGCCCGGCTGCGGGTCGGCGAGGCCGAAGCGGGCCCGTTCTCGGAGCGCTACGTGTTCCCGGACGCCGCCCCGCTGCACCTCTCGCGGATCCAGACCGCGATCGAGCGGGCCGGCCTGCACACCCGGCACGTCGAGGATTTCCCGGACGACTACGCGCGCACGCTGCTCGAGTGGCAGCACCGCTTCGAGGCCAACCTCGACCGGGCGCGGGCGCTCGGCGGGGACGAACGCGTGCGCGTCTGGCGGATCTACCTGCGGGTGTCCCGTCAGGGCTTCGAAAGTGGGTTCTTGTCCGTCTATCAAGTGAGAGCGGAGCGAGCACGCTAGGATCCAAGGCACGGGCGGCATCCGGCTACCCGTGAGGTTCGAGCGCACTTGAGTCCGCCACCCGGGCGGTTTGGGGTCGTCACAGCCTCCCCAGATCGTTCGCGGCCGCTCCCCAGTGCCGCCCCCTTAGGAGTCAGTTTGTCCCAGAAGTCTTTCGCCGATCTCGGCCTGTCGCAGCCCGTCGTGGGCGCGCTCGCCAAGAACGGCATGCAGTCCCCCTTTGCCATCCAGGCCCTCGTGATCGAGGACGTGCTCGCCGGGCGAGACGTGCTCGCCAAGTCCCCCACGGGCTCCGGCAAGACGATCGCCTTCGGTGCGCCCGTCGTCGACATGCTCGACCCGAAGCACCGCCGCACCGCGGCGCTCGTGCTCGCGCCGACGCGTGAGCTCGTGAGCCAGATCGTCGAAGAAGTGCGCCCGATGGCCGAGTCGCGCGGCATCCGCGTCGCCTCCGTCTACGGCGGTGTCGGCTTCGAGAAGCAGATCAAGCTGGCCCGCGCCGCGCACATGATCGTCGCGACGCCCGGCCGTCTCGAGGACCTCCTCGCCCGCAACGCGCTGTCGCTCGCCGACGTCGAGATCCTCGTCCTCGACGAGGCCGACCGCATGCTCGACATGGGCTTCCGCCCGGCCGTCGACCGGCTCGTGGCCAAGTGCCCCGAGGACCGTCAGACGCTGTTCTTCAGCGCGACCCTCGACGGTGAGGCCGGCCGCATCGCGTCCGAGTACACGTACGAGGCCGTCACGCACGAGCACAAGCCGACGGAGTCCTCGCGCGGCGAGATCGAGCACCGCTTCCGCGCCGTCGACCGTGACAGCCGGCTCCCGGCGCTCGTCGCCGAGCTCAACGACGCCGAGCTCGCGCTCGTCTTCGTGCGCACCAAGCGCGGCGCCGACCGGCTCGTCAAGCGTCTCGAGGGCCAGGGCATCAAGGCCGTCGCGATGCACGGCAACAAGTCCCAGAACCAGCGCGAGCGCGCGCTGGCCGCGTTCGAGTCCGGCCGGGTCAACACGCTCGTCGCGACCGACGTCGCCGCGCGCGGCATCGACGTCGAGGGCGTGAGCCACGTCATCAACTTCGACGCCCCGGACGATCGCGAGAGCTACGTGCACCGCATCGGCCGCACCGGCCGCGCGGGCCGCACCGGCATCGGTATCACGTTCGTCGAGGCCGAGCAGGCCAAGGACGTCGGCCGGATCGCCGCCGCCCTGCAGCTGCACGGCGAGTTCGAAGGCACGGGCTTTGCCGCCACGACGGCACGCCCGCACGCCACGGGCGGCCCGAGCCGTCGCCGTCGCGGCCGCTCGCAGGGTCAGGGCCGCGGCCACGCCGGTCAGCGCAGCAACCGCTAGTTACGCGAGTTCGCGAGGCGCTGCGCTGACCGCGCGGCGCCGCCGAACTCGCCGGAGCATCGCCCCCTGGGCGATGCGTCAGGCTCCGGCGCTCTCGGACACGTAGTCCGCGATCGCCTGGATCTCGGCGTCCGAGAGCTTGCCCTTGAAGGCCGGCATCGCGCCGCCCCCGTTCTCGGTCTGGGCCTTCACGAGGTCCGGACCGGGACGCAGGTCGTCCAGGTTCGGGCCTACCTGGCCGTTGGCCTTCGCCGCGGCCAGCGTGTGGCAGTTCGCGCAGTTCTGCGTGAACAGCTCCGCGCCGTTCCCCGCGGCCGGCTGCGCACCGGCGGGCGTGCTCTCGCCGCCCTCTTCTCCAGAATCGCCCCCGCATGCCGCGAGGGTCACGGCCGCGACAAATGCGGCGAAACAAGCCCGAGTCTTCACGAGATGCACCCTATCTGGCCAGAAGATCTGTCGGACGCGCGAATTCTCGCCTATGCTCGGTGACGAATGAAGCGCGTATTGGCGTTCGTCTGCATGTTCGTGCTGCTCGCGTCCGCGGTGGTCGCGTCGCCTGGCCTTGCTCTGACGATGGCGCCGGCGCTCCTGCTGCTCGCGTTGCTCGCGGGCGGTTTCCGACCGGGCGAGGCGCTGATCGAGCGCCTGCGCGACCGGCGTCGCGAAACGCCGTTGCCGCGTCCCGCGGTGCGCATTCCACGTCCCCGGCTCGCACTCGTCGTGCGGCCGACGGGCGGGCCCCTCGCCTCAGCACTGGCGATGCGGCCACCCCCTTCCGGGCTCGCAGTGCTCAGTTAGCCCTGCCGCGCGCCCTCCGCGTGGCGCCACTCCGGAAGAACAAGGAATTTTCATGCGCAAGAGAGTCACCACGGTCCTGGCGGCCACCGCCGCGGTCTCCGCGATCGCGACGGCGACGGCGTTCGCCCACACCGAGCTCAAGTCGACCTACCCCGGCAAGAACAAGACCGCGTCCACACGGATCAGCACCGTCAGCGTCACGTTCACGGCCGCGATCCGCAGCGGTTCGATCACGGTCACCGGTCCGAGCGGCACGGTTTCGAGCGGCAAGGGCGGCCGTGACCCGCGCGACGTCAAGCGGCTGCGCGTGCCGCTGAAGTCCTCCAAGAAGGCCGGCACCTACACGGCCAAGTGGACGATGAAGGCCTCCGACGGCCACACGCAGACCGGCAGCTTCAAGTTCAAGCTCAAGTGATCCGGCGCGCCCTCCTTGCCACTGCGGTCGCCGCGCTCGTCGCGTCTCCCGCCGCGTCCGCGCACGTCCAGGTGCGCCCGGCGCTCGCCGCCCCGGGCGATCCCGTCCTGTTCCAGGTGATCGTCCCGAACGAGAAGGACGCCCACACCGTCGAGGTCACCCTCCAGGTGCCCAAGGACGTGCTGCCGTTCTCCTTCGAGGAGCCGGACGGCTGGACGCGCGAGAACAAGGAGGGCCCGGACGGCAGCCTGGAGACGATCACGTGGAAGGGCGAGTTGGCCGAGGACGGCTTCGCGCGCTTCTCCTTCCTGGCCTCGACTCCGGAGCAAGAGGGTGAGATCGTCTGGAAGTCGATCCAGACCTATGACGACGGGTCCACGTCGCGCTGGATCGGCGAACCGGATGCCGACAACCCCGCCGCCGTGACCACGATCTCCAACGACGCGCCGCGCGAGAACGCCGGTGGCGAGAGCGGGGACGCCGAGGGCGGCGAGGCCGCGACGCCCGCCGCGTCCGCCACCGCGGCCCCCGAAGACGCCGAACCCGCGGCGGCGACGGACGAGGACTCCGACTCGCCGCTCCCGATCATCCTGTCCGTGGTGGCTCTCGCGCTGGCCGCCGCGGCCCTCCTCCTGCAACTGCGCCGCCGCACACCATGATCAGACGTCCCGCCGCCCTGCTCGCCCTGCTGACGCTGCTCGTCGCGGCGCCGGTCGCGCTGGCCCACGAGGGCAACCCGAA
This sequence comes from Solirubrobacter taibaiensis, assembly GCA_027587225.1. Classification (GTDB taxonomy): domain Bacteria; phylum Actinomycetota; class Thermoleophilia; order Solirubrobacterales; family Solirubrobacteraceae; genus Solirubrobacter; species Solirubrobacter taibaiensis. Next base: position 1,493 of record JAPDDQ010000085.1, on the reverse strand, counting down.
CTATCGCTCCGTCGTGAAGTCCGTCACACCGAACACGACCGGGCTCAACGTCGAGATCCTCAACTTCGACGACCGCGTCCTGCTCCACAACACGAGCGACCAGGACGTCGAGATCTTCGGCTACGAGGACGACGAGCCGTACGTTCAGGTCAAGGCGGACGGGACGGTGCTGGTCAACACCAACTCCAAGGCGTACTACCTCAACGAGGACCGCCAGGGCGATGCGGCGGTGCCGCAGAACCTGCCTTCCGAGCCGGCCTGGAAGGAGCTCTCCAAGAGCGGGCGCTTCGAGTGGCACGACCATCGCATGCACTGGATGGGCGAGGGCGACCCGCCTCAGCTCACGGACAAGAGCAAAGAGACCGTGATCTACGACAACTGGCAGATCCCGATCGCGGTCGGCGGGACCAAGGGCGACATCAGCGGCACGCTCACGTGGGTCCCGCTCGACAGCGGCGGCCTGCCGATCGGCGCGATCTTCGGCTTCGCCGCGCTCATCATCGTCCTCTCGATCGCCGTCTTCATCGTGCGCCGCCGTCGCGGCGAACCGTCTGCGGACAGCAAGGAGACCGTCGAAGCGTGGTGAGGCGGGCCGTCGCTCTCCTCCTCGCGCTCGTCGCGGGGCTCGTGGCGCCGGCTTCGGCGCTCGCCCATGCGACGCTGCAGTCGACGATCCCGGAGCGCGGCGCCCAACTCGACACCCCGCCGAAGGAGGTCGTCTTCGTCTTCGACGAGGCGGTCGAGGCGAGCTTCGGCGCCCTGCGCGTGTTCGACGCGACGGGCAGCGAGGTCCAGGTCGGCGACCCGTATCACCCGGAGAACCGCCAGGAGCGGATCGCGATCAAGGTCAAGGACGGCCTCGGCGACGGCACCTACACGGCCACCTACCGCCTCGTGTCCGCCGACGGCCACGCGATCTCGAGCGGCTACGTCTTCACCGTCGGCAAGGGCGCCACGCCGACCGCGTCGCTCGACCAGTTGCTCGCCTCCGAAGGCGACGCCGGCCCGGTCACGAACACCGCGCTCTCGGTCACCCGCGCCGTCCAGTACACGGCGATCGCCATCGGCCTGGGCGGGCTGATCTTCTTCCTGTTCTGCTGGCGGCCCGCAGGCGTGGTCTCGCGGCCCTTCACGGCCCGGCTGGAGCGGATCCTGCTGTTCGCGGCGATCGCCGGATTCCTCTCGGCGTTCATCGCGGTGATCCTGCAGGGCGCGATCGGCCAGGGCGCGTCGTTCTGGTCCGCCGCGCGGCCGGACACGTTCGTCGAGGTCCTCGGCACGCGCTTCGGCCGCGCCTGGGGCATCGCCGCCGGTGCCTGGCTCGTCGTGCTCGCCGTGCTGGCCACGCGCCCGCTGCGTGAGCGCGACGACCCGCGCCCCGCGACGGGGCCGCGCGACGAGGTGTCGCCGGCTGGCGACGGCGCGTCGGCGCCCGCGGGGCTCGCGGCCAACGGCGACGGCCTCGAATTCGTGCTCAGCGCCGACACCGACGA
>JAPDDQ010000887.1 GCA_027587225.1 Solirubrobacter taibaiensis | reverse complement strand
ACAATAAGAAAATTATATTCTAAAAACTTTTAGTAATCAAGAACTTTATGTTAGGTTTCATGACATTAATACGTTAACTATATTAACATACGTGTTTTTTTCATAAAAATATAGCTATTACATGCATTTATCCAATACTCAATCTCTTATCCTCTTCGCCCAGCCATACTTTTAAAACAGTACGTTCCCCACAAATAACAAGAGGAACAAACAAAAAAGTTATATTAATAATTACCCCTCACCCTTTTCATCATTTACTACAACAAAAAGGCGAGCATCGAATTTACCTCGATGCTCGCCTTTTCAATTACACTGCTTTTTCTTTATCTGTTACCACTGGCTTATCCCAGCACTCTGTATTCGTTAAACCAGGAATAGAATCTGCACTGAAGACTGGATCTTTCCCTTGTTTCTTTTGCCTTACATAGTCTGCTAATGCTGCATACGCAAATCGGCCAAGAAGTGTAATTGCAATTAAGTTCGTGATTACCATTAGACCCATAAATAAGTCTG
>JAPDDQ010000886.1 GCA_027587225.1 Solirubrobacter taibaiensis | reverse complement strand
GAGTCATTAACATTTGTAGTAGAAACAGCTGTTAACCAAGTTGGGGTTAATGTAAATACGGCTTCGGTTGCATTGTTACAATATGTTTCAGGTTTATCGAAAACTGTTGCGAAAAATATTGTAGCAAAGAGAGAAGAAGATGGGAAATTCACGAAGCGCACGGAATTAAAGAAAATCCCACGTTTAGGTGCAAAGACTTATGAGCAATGTATAGGTTTCTTACGTATACTAGAAGGAGCGAATCCATTAGATCGAACAGGTATTCATCCAGAGCAATATAAAAATGTTGAATTGTTATTGAAGAGTCTAGGGTTATCGATAGATGACGTAGGACAACCGCAATTACAAAAGCGATTGGAAGAAGTAGAGATTTCTAAGTTATCCCAAGAAACAGGAGTTGGGGAGCCGACGTTAGTTGATATTATAGATGCGCTTATTAGTCCTGAACGAGATATGAGGGATGAGTTGCCTAAACCACTTTTGAAAAAAGGGATTTTGAAATTAGAAGATTTA
>JAPDDQ010000885.1 GCA_027587225.1 Solirubrobacter taibaiensis | reverse complement strand
TTTTCTTAGAATCTAGTTCTAATTCTACTACCGCTTTATGCGAAAGGATTACACGATTTTTTTCACGGTCTAATTCAACAATTTTCACCGCTAATGTTTTACCTTTATAGTCAGTAAAGTCTTCTACATAATGTACTTCTACAAGTGAAGCTGGAATAAAACCGCGAACACCAAGGTCCACAACTAATCCGCCATTCACAATATCTTTTACAGTAACATCAAATACATGACCAGAAGTAAATTTCTCTTGTAGTTCTACCCATGCTTTTTCTGCATCAACAGCACGTTTAGATAAGACAAGATCATCTTCTTCTAATTTAATAATTTTCAACTCTAGTGTTTGATCTAATTCTACAACATCGCTTGCTTTTTCAATATGAACGTTAGCTAATTCACTAATTGGAATTACGCCATCTGTTTTGTATCCAACATTTTCAAGCACTTGTTTCTCTTCAACCTTCGTTACAGAACCTGTAACAACGTCACCAACTTGTAATTCTTTTGAATCCATAA
>JAPDDQ010000884.1 GCA_027587225.1 Solirubrobacter taibaiensis | reverse complement strand
ATTTTTCAGCAGCTCTATGAATTTTTACTGACGAAAATAAAGATCCAATTTCATATAGATGTACAACATATTCTGAAACAGGAAGATCATTTTACAATAGATACAAATCAAGGAACAGTTCAAACTAAGCAACTAGTATTTGCAACTGGGCGCTCTGGGGCCGATTGGTTAAAAGAAATGTGCAGTTCCCTAAATATTTCTCAGGAGCAAACACGTGTAGATTTAGGAATTAGAGTAGAAATGAAAGAACATCAATTACGTTCTATATTAAAAGATACTTTTGAAACAAAACTTTCTTATCAAGGTGAGCATTTCACAGCAACTACTTACTGTATGAATCCAAAAGGACGCATCATTCGAAAGTACGAAGAAGGTTTAGTTATGCCTGACGGTCAAAATTTTCGAGAGCAAGGAACTGGCACTTCTAATTTAAATTTCACTTTATTTATTCCTCGCTATTTTTCAACTCTCAAAGAACCAAATGTATACGCAAGTTCAATTATTAAAGGCATT
>JAPDDQ010000883.1 GCA_027587225.1 Solirubrobacter taibaiensis | reverse complement strand
CAGTACAAATCCATGAAAACAGTCTGGATGAATATGCAGACTTCATTAATACAAACAAATCTACTGATGCTTACATTAATGCTCTTAGGTATAGTTTGCACCATATTAATTTTCTTGAACACTGCCCGCAAATTGAAAGCTTACACATTAGTAGTATATATATTACTGATTATTCAGCCCTATATAAATTAAAAAACTTAAAATTTTTATCACTAGAAGAACCACAAGTTCCACTAAACTTAACAGAGTTAGAAAGCTTTACAAATTTAGAGGAACTTCACATAAAGTGTAATAAAAACATTAAAGGCTTCGAATCTTGTCCTAACTTAAAAGAACTATACATTTGGAAATACAAACCGAAACAAAAGAACCTTGAAGAATTAATGTCTTTACAAAAAATTGAAAAACTAAGCATTACACAAGGGAACATTAATTCATTAAAAGGATGTAGGTCATTACCTAAATTAAAGCATTTAGAACTCAATTATTTAAGAAATTTAGAGCATATTGATG
>JAPDDQ010000882.1 GCA_027587225.1 Solirubrobacter taibaiensis | reverse complement strand
AACACTAACTTATAGGATAAGGAGGACGTTATGAAAAAAATATGTGTAATTATTACAGCGATATGTTCTATCTTTTTCTCTTCTCCAAGCGATTCTTTCGCGAAAGAATCAAGAGAACAGCTTTTAGAGAGTGCATTATCAAATAGGTACTATTCAGTTATTAGACAAGTGACAGAAGATCAATATGAATGTGCTTCAGTTATAGATATAAAGCGTCTCGGCAAGAAAGATGAATTTGTTGCTAGATACGAAGTGAAGCTACAATTTCTTACATTTCAAGGAGCGCATAATCCGCCGAACGATAAAGTTACGCTTACTTTGGAAGATCATTTAGATCATGTAAAGATAAAGAAAGTGGAGCGAGAAAAGAATGTTTCTGACGCTATTGCAGAAAAAGTTTGTGAACGGGAAAAAGAAAAAATAAAAGCTCACTCTAACGACTTAGAGTGATAATCTATGGCATTTAGTAAAGAAAGGTAATGAGTGATGGATATATTTTTAGCGATTTTACCAG
>JAPDDQ010000881.1 GCA_027587225.1 Solirubrobacter taibaiensis | reverse complement strand
AGTGAAAGAGGCAATTGCAAATGTAATGAAAGTGGGTCTTTCTTTTTGTTCCACTAGTTTTCCTGCTACGTAAGCAACGATAATGAAGGCGATAATAAAACCACCAGTAGGATCTAAAAGTGCTCCAAATCCAGCTTTGAAGTTAGCGAAGATTGGTGCGCCGGCTAAGCCAACGAGCATATATACAGTCATGGATAAGGCACCAAGTCTACTTCCAAGAAGAAGACCTGCTAAAATTGCGAAAAATGGTTGCATAGATAATGGGATGCCTGCTACTTGTAAGAAAGGTGCCCAAGATACAATATTTGCACCGATGGCCATAAGAGCAACGAACATGGCAGCTAATGCTAAATCTAAAACATGAAATCTTCTCATAATGTTAACCTCCTGTTGTTTTTAGGTTAACATTATCGTAGCGAAAATATTTACTTGTTGTCAATCAAAATATTTTGATAAGAAGGCTTTAAATAGTCTCTTAGCAACGTATATGGAATACGAAATTGCGGAATTCCAC
>JAPDDQ010000880.1 GCA_027587225.1 Solirubrobacter taibaiensis | reverse complement strand
TGTAATACAGTAACTGCATTTTTTCTCAACAATTATGAAACTAAACAAATCAAAATTTTAACAAGCATTCTTTAACTGAAAAAATAAGTGTATACAATGTATCCTAAAAGTAGTACTAAAATGATTATCCCTGTACCTTTCCAATTCATACCGCCTGCTATATCAACTGGACTACCTGTTTCCGCTCTATTGAGTCCGTCATGTAAAGAACCCGTAGGATTACTTTTTAATTCACTTTGTCTCATACGCTCTCTTTTTTCTTCTGGTGACTCTTTATTCATTTAATCACCTCCAAAATGGATGCACTCTTTACTTACATTATTCAAAATCAACATTTGTTTTATATTTTTTTCCGAAAAAACCTAATTTAAAATAGGTTTGCAACGTAAAGAAAGCTAGCCATGCCAGCTTTCTTTACGATCCAATATGCTCTTCCTTATTTACAATAATACCTTTATGGTCGATTTCAAGCTCACATACTTTCATATCTGTAAATACTCTCGCTAATTGCTCAG
>JAPDDQ010000879.1 GCA_027587225.1 Solirubrobacter taibaiensis | reverse complement strand
GCGTTTTGTAGTAATGCTCGTTTTAACTGCTCACGGAAACGAATACCTAACGTAACCGCTACAATCACAATAACTCCAAAAATGATTTTACCGATATGACCTTCTAGCACTCCAAAGATATCATGTAAGTTTCCACCTAACCAGTAACCACCGATTAAGAAGAATGATACCCAAAATAGAGCACCTGAATAAATTGTAATGGCAAAACGACGGAATGGTAAATTAATAATTCCTGCAAAGTATCCTGTGAAATGACGTACACCAGGAATAAAGAAACCAATAAAAATTAAGAAGTACCCATACTTATCAAACCACATTCTCGTTAAGTCAATTTTTCTTTGTGTTAAAAATACGTATTTCCCATACTTTTGAATGAAAGGCATACCTAATTTATTTCCTAAAAAGTATTGAATCGTCATTCCTACACTTGTCCCAATAAAGGATAGAATAATTAAAATCGGTAAACTTAAATCACCCTTATGCGCTAAAAATCCCGCATATGCTAACGTTGGCTC
>JAPDDQ010000878.1 GCA_027587225.1 Solirubrobacter taibaiensis | reverse complement strand
AACAACAAACATTTTAACCGGTGTAAAGTTGACGGATAAAGACGGAAAACCATTTACAGAGGATAACCGTCCAAGTACAGATTCCCCTGCCAATATTGAGTTTACATGGGAACTTTTAAAATCAATGAATGTGAAAAATGGAGATTACTATATTTTTGATCTTCCTAAACATTTTAAGATTTACAATACAATTAACAGTCCTTTATATGATAGTGAAAACCATCAAATTGGTAATTTTACTGTTACAAAAGATGGAAAAGTCACGATGACATTCAACGATTATGTTGAAGAGCATCCAGATGTTGCTGGTAACCTACAATTAAAGACAGAATTTAATAAAGCTGAAATTAAAGGTACAACAACACAAGAAATTCCTTTCCCGATTAAAGATAAGGATGTTTCTATTACAGTTGACTTTAAGCCTAATGTACAAACAGCTACGAATAAAAAGGGTTTACCTGATAGACCAATTAATACAAATGAAATTAATTGGAAAGTAGAGATGAACAAAACGA
>JAPDDQ010000084.1 GCA_027587225.1 Solirubrobacter taibaiensis | reverse complement strand
AGCGGGCGCGTCGTCGGTCGCCGCTTCGTCGGCCACAGCCGCATCCGCGGCCGCAGCGGCAGCGCGACGGCGCTGCGAGCGCGGCGGCAGCGGCGCATCGTCGCTCGCCACGACCGCGTCCGGCGTCGCGGCCTCGACCTCAGCTCCGCCACGACGGCGGCGCGAACGCGGAGCGGGCGCGTCGTCGGTCGCCGCTTCGTCGGCCACAGCCGCATCCGCGGCCGCAGCGGCAGCCCGGCGGCGCTGCGAACGCGGAACGGGCACGTCCTCGTTGGTCGCGTCGTCCTCAGGCACGGCCGCGTCGGCCGTAGCGGCAGCCCGGCGGCGCTGCGAACGCGGCGGCAGCGGCGCATCGTCGCTCGCCACGACCGCCTCCGGCGTCGCGGCCTCAGCGGCCACCACCTCGGCAGCGCCACGACGGCGGCGCGAGCGCGGAGCGGGCGCGTCCTCGGTCGCGGCTTCGTCGGCCACGGCAGCTTCGGCCGCAGCGGCGGCCCGGCGGCGCTGCGAACGCGGCGGCAGCGGCGCATCGTCGCCCGCCACGACCACGTCCGGCGTCGCGGCCTCAGCGGCCACCACCTCGGCCCCGCCACGACGGCGGCGCGAGCGGGAACGGGGGGCGTCCTCGTCAGCGTCGACAACCTCGGCGGCGCCACGGGCATCCCCGTCGGTCGCGTCCGTCTCGGTCTGGGCGTCAGCGGGGCCGTCGTCAGCGCTACGCCGGCCACGGCGACCGCGCGAGCGGCCGCGCGGCGCGTCGTCGTCGCCATCCGCTCCACGCGAGCGGTCGTCGGACTGGGCCTCCGGATCGGCGGCCTCGGGGCCGCCGGCGACGGCGTCCGTGTCGCCCGAGCCACCGCGGCCACGTCCGCGGCCGCGGCCTCCGCGGCGGCGGCGCTTGCGCGGCGGGGCGTCGGAGTCGTCCTCGGCCGCGGGAGCGGTTCCGGCCCGGTCCTCGGACTGGTCCGTGAGCACGGCGACGGCGTTCGACTCCTCGTCCTCGTCCACCCGCGGGCGGCGCTTGACGGCGGTCTTCTTGGCGGCGGCGGTGCGGCGGGCGGCGGCGACCGCCTTCTCGCGGATCGCGGCACGCTCCTTGGCCGCCTCGGCGGCCACGTCGGCGTCGGCGCCGACGAGCACGGCCGTCGCCATCGTGCGGCCGGCCTCCTCGATGCGGACCATCTTCTTCTCGCCGACGAACTGGACGCCGTTGACGACGTCGATCAGGTAGCCGTCGACCTTGGCCACCGCGTCGTCCTCGTTGTACATGTGCGGCTCGACCAGCACCACGTGGACCTCTTCGCCCGCGCGGAACGGGACGGCGTGCTCCTCGATCTCGCGCCGCGAGCCCTCCATGGTCACCGCGAAGTGATCCAGCTTCAGGCCGTCTGAGCCCTCGAAGTGGAAGTACTTGCCGGTCTCGCGCTCGAGCTCGTGCAGCTCACGGGCGCCGTCGGCGATGAAGAACGCCGTGACCTTCGGGTTGATCCGCAGCAGGTAGGCCTCGGGCCCGTCCGTCCCCGCTTCCCGGGCCATGTGGCGCAGGTGGCGGGAGAACTCGATCGCGATCGTCTCGGCGGACTTGACCACGCCCTCGCCCTGGCACACGGCGCAGGTGTGGGTCATGATCTCGCGGACGCCGTCGGTGACGTTCTGGCGCGTCATCTCGACCAGGCCCAGCGGCGAGATCTCGACCACGAACGTCTTCGTGCGGTCCTCGTCCAGCGCCTTGCGCAGCACCTTCAACACGGCCTCGCGGTTCCGCGAGCGCGCCATGTCGATGAAGTCGATGACGATGATGCCGCCGATGTCGCGCAGCCGGAGCTGGCGCACGGCCTCCTCGGCGGCTTCCAGGTTCGTCTTGGTGATCGTGTCCTCGAGCCGGGCGCTCTTGCCCTTGCCCGTGAACGAGCCGGTGTTGACGTCGATCACCGTCAACGCCTCGGCGTAGTCGATGATCAGGTAGCCGCCGGAGGGCAGGTCCACGCGGCGCTCCAGCATCCCCTCGATCACCGGGTCCACGCCGTAGGCCTCGAAGAGCGCGTCGTCCGCGTCCTCCTCGTAGAGCTCCACGCGGTCCACGAGCTCCGGTGCCGTGCGGGTGAAGAACGAGACGAGCCGGTGGTGCTGGCCCTCGTCGTCGACGATCGCCTTCTCGAAGTGCTCGGAGAAGATGTCGCGGACCACGCGGACCGAGAGATCGGCCTCCTGGAAGACGAGCGCGGGAGCCACGGTGTCCTTGACGCGCTTGTCGAGGACCTCGTTGAGCTTGAACAGGTACTGCAGCTCGCGCTCGAAATCCGCGCGGGTGGCGCCGTGCGCCGCCGTACGGATGATCGCGCCGCCGCCGCCCAGATCGAGCTGCTTGGCCTCCTTACGGAGCCGGTCGCGCTCCTTGTCCTCCAGCCGGCGCGAGACACCGACGCCCTCGCCCGTGGGGGCGAAGACCATGTAGCGGCCGGCGATCGTGAGCTCCATGCTCAGCCGCGCGCCCTTGGTCTTGAGCGGATCCTTGACCACCTGGACGGTGATCTCCTGCCCGGGCTTGAGCAGGTCCGTGATCCGCGGGCCGCTGCCGCCGCGGCCGCGCTTGGCCTGCTCGACGCCCGGCAGCACGATCTCATCGACGTGCAGGAACCCGTTCTTGTCGAGTCCGATGTCGACGAAGGCCGCTTCCAGTCCGGCGAGGACGTTGTCGACGCGGCCCTTGTAGATGTTGCCGACGATCGAGCGGCCACCGCGGCGCTCGAAGTAGATCTCGGCTACGCGGTAGCCGGCGGGGACTTCGTTCTTCTTGCCGCGTCCGCGACGGCCTCGTGATGACTTGGTCGGCGCGCCGGGGTCACCCGACGCCTCCAGCATGGCGACGCGGGTCTCGCCGCGATCCACCGTGACCAGCACTTGCTTTTTCAAAGGACAACCTCATTGGAAGATCGCGGCCCCTCCCTTGCGACTCGATGTCTCGCGCGCTTGCGCGTTGATGGAGTGCAAGAGGCCAAGAGCCAAGAAGGTGGAGAGCATGGATGACCCTCCGAAACTCAATAGGGGGGCAGTCACGCCGGTAATGGGCATGATCCCCACATTCATCCCGATGTTCACAAAAAGCTGGTAGAGCAGCATCATCGCGATGCCGCCGGCGATCAGCGCCCCGAAGAGGTTCTTCGCGATCGTCAGGATGTGAAGCGCGCGCCAGATCAAGAGCGCGTACAGCGATAAGACGAGCGCGCAACCGGCGAAACCGTACGTTTCGCCGATCACGGCGTAGATGAAGTCCGTGTGGTGCTCGGGCAGGAAGTCGAGCTTGGTCTGCGTGGCGCCTTCGACGCCACGGCCCGTCTTCTCCCCCGACCCGATCGCGATCCGCGCCTGCTCCTGCTGGTAGCCGGCGTCGTCCGCGCTCTCACTCGGGTGCAGGAATGACGTAAGACGGTCGACCTGGTAGGGCTCGAGCACCTGGACGCCGAGCTTCGGCGCCACCACGAGGGCGAACGCCACGCCCACCACGAACAGGGCGACGAGCCCGGCGAAGTGCCGCCACGGCGCGCCGGCGACGAACAGGATCGCCAGCGTGCCCGCGACATAGACCGTGGCGGACCCGAGGTCCTGCTGGGCCAGCACGATCATCGTCGGGAGCAACCCGAGCAGCATCACCCGGGCGGTCGTCTGGCGTCCCATCTCGCGCATGCGCTCGACCAGGAAGCCGGCGAGCGACACGACCAGCAGCACCTTGCCGATCTCCGACCACTGCAAGTTGAAGCCCGGCAACTCGATCCACGCTCTGGCGCCGCGGATCTCTGGCGCCAAGGCGAGCACCACCAGGTTCCCGCCGATCAGCAGGCCGTAGATCGGGTACCGCAGCTCACGCAGGCGGGAGTAGTCCAGCCGCGAGAGCACGTACATCAGCACGAGCCCGACGCCCGCATAAATCGCCTGTCGCTTGACGAACAGCAGCGGATCGTCAGCGTCGTCCTTGGTCGAACCCTGGATGGCGATGAGCGAAACGGCCACCAGCCCGAGCGTGGCCAGCAACAGCAACGGGTCCAGCCGCAACCGCCACTCGCGCGGGACGAGTGAGGGCGGAGGCTCGGATGCCGGCTGAATCGGTGCGCTCATCGGGTGACGCTGGTCCCCGCGTGGAAGTCGCGGTCGGACACATCGAACCACTCCGAGAGGATCATGCGCGCCGCGGGTGCCGCGGTGGCGGCGCCGAAGCCGCCCTTCTCCACGGTGACGACGACCACGATCGGCCGTGCCTTGTCCGGGACGAACGCGGCGTACCAGGCCTGATCGGGGTTCGGCTGGCGCTCGGCGGTGCCCGTCTTGCCGTAGATCGGGAAGTCCTTCATCGGCCAGCCGGCGAACACGTCCGCGGACGTACCGCCCTCGCCTTGCGCGGCGGCGCGCAGGCCGTCGAGCACGGCATCCCGGTCGCGCTCGGCCATCTTGATCTTGCGCCGGGCCTTGGGCCGGAACTCCTGCAGCGGGACGCCGTTGCCGTCCTCGATCGCCTTGCCGAGGTGCGGGCGCACGATCGTGCCGTTGTTCTCGAGCGCGGCGTACGCGACAGCCACCTGCAGCGGCGTGGCCCCCAGGTCGCCCTGGCCGACCGCGAGGTTGACGTTGTCGCCGCCGGACCACTCGCGCTCGATGCCGCCGCACTCGAACAGCGCGGCGGTCGTCTGCGGCTGCAGGCCGGCGTCCTCGACGCACTTGCGGTACTTGGCGTAGCCCTCTTGGCGGTACTTGCGGTCCGGGATCAAGCCGGGTTCCTCGTTGGGCAGGTCGATCCCGGTCTTGCTGCCGTAGCCGAAGCGCTCGGCCCACTTCTGGATGACGCGGCCCTTGTCGTTGGCCTGCGCGCCGAGCTTGAAGAAGAAGATGTCCGAGGACTTCGCGAGCGCTTCGCGGACGTCGATCGAGCCGAACACCGCTTCCTTGGCGTTCTGGTACTCGCGGCCGCCGTACTCCCAGTGGCCCGGGTCGTCGATCTTGCGCGTCGGCGTGATCAGGCCCTCTTCGAGCGCCGCCATGGCGGTCGTGGGCTTGAACGTGGACGCCGACGGATAAGCGGATTCGGTCGCGCGGTTGAGCAGCGGCGCGTCCGTGGCGTCCGACGTCAGGTACTCGTAGCGGCTCTGCGTGAACGGCTTGGCGAACCAGTTCGCGTCGAACGACGGCGCCGAGCCCATGGCCAGGATCTCGCCGTTGCGCGGGTCCATGGCCACGAAGGCGCCGGCGCGCGTCTCGTACTCGGAGTTCTGGATCGCCTGTGCGAGCGCCCGCTCACCGGTCTTCTGCAGCTCGCTGTCGATCGTCAGGCGCAGCCGCTGGCCCTGCTTGGGCTCGGTCACCGACAGCTTGCGCTCTTCGTCGCGCGAGCCGAACGCGTCGACGACGAGGCGCGTGGAGCCGTCCGTGCCGCGCAGGTACTTGTCGTACTGGAACTCGAGTCCGCTCTGCCCGATCCGCGTGCCCTGGGCGACGTCCTTGTACTTGTTCTGCTCCATCTGCTTCGTGCTGATCTCGGAGACCGTGCCGAACAGCTGGGCGGCGAGCTTGCCCTCGGGGTACTCGCGCAGGTAGCGCTTGGTGACCACGACGCCCTCGAAGTACTCCGGGCGCTCACGCATGAAGTTGAACTCGGCGAGCGGGACGTCCGTGCGGACCGTGATGTTCGAGTACGGCGTGTCCGCGATGCTGCGGATCACGCGCTCGTGGATCGTCTTCGGGCGGATGTCGATCGTCTCGCCGATGCGGCGGTAGAGCTCGATGAGCTCGGGCTCGTCGCCCGGGATGGCGGGGATCGCGACCTTGCGGGCCGTCGCGCCGAGCTTCTTCAGCCGTCCGCGCTCGCGGTCCTCGGCCTTCGTCGTCTTGCGCCCGTCGTCCTTGAGCTGGCGGACGAACGCGTCGTACTGGCGCTCGTAGGCGAGCCGCTGGTTCTCGGCCGCGGCCAGCGCCTTGCGGTAGTCGTCGGCGTCCTTGCGCACCTGCTCGGGCAGCTTCGACGGCACGAGCTGGACCACGGCGGCCTTCTTCGTGCGCACGAGCGCGCGGGCTTCGCGGTCCACGATGTCGCCGCGCGGCGCCTCGATCCGCTCCGTGCGGCGGCCGTTCTGGCTCGCGGCGACGCGGGCGGTGTCACCCGTCAGCACCTGCAGGTACCAGAGCCGGAAGAAGACGATCCCGAACAGCACGAAGGCGATGCCACCGAGCACGGCGACGCGCCACGCCAGCTGGGGCGTGATCGGACGGAGGCGATCTTCGACGCGGTTCTTCGGCATGCAACTAGGCGCGGGTCAGCGGGCTCAGGCCGCCCGTCGTGTAGGCCCGGCGCCGGCGGCGGCGCGGGTCGTCGGGCAGGAACGTGGCCAGCAGGCGATGCACCAGCGCGTAGACGGGCAGCGCGATCAGGGTGTTGAGCAAGACGATCATCAGCGTGTCGCGGAGCAGCAGGAGCGAGACCGGCGCTTTCACCCCGAGCAGGAACTGCAGCAGGGCGAAGCCGATCGCGGCGATCAAGGTGGCGGCGGCCCCCACGGCCACCGGAGCGAGGCCATGCGCGGGGTCGCGCAGCTCCCGGACGCGTCCGGCAAGGTAGCCCACCGCGGTAAAGACCAGTGAATTGACGCCGAGGGTGTGCTCGGGCGTCAGGTCGACGAACAAACCGAGCCCGAAGCCGAACACGGCGCCGGTCGTGGAGCCGGTGATGAACCCGACGTACGCGACGACGAGCGGCGTGAGGTCCGCGGGCACGCCGAAGACGGTCAGCTGGGAGACGACCGTCAGCTGCAGCAGCCAGGCGGCCAGGCCGAGCAGCACGAGCCGGAACACGCTTCCGCTGGAGACCGTCACTTGGCGTCCTCGGCGTTCGGGTTCGTGAGCACTTGGACCATGTCCAGGCGCAGGAAGTCGGCCGCGGGCTTGACGTGGATGCGCTTGTCGAGGTCGCCCTCGCCGAGGTCCACCCGGCTCACCATGCCGACAAGGACGGCCGGCGGATAGCGCGACTGCAGGCGCGAGTCGATCGTGCCCGCCGTGTAGATGAGGTCATCCTCGCGCACATTGGCGGTGGCGTCGACGGGCTCGTAGAGCAGATCGCCGGGAGCGCCGATCGCGGGCGTGACCGAGCCCGGGTGGCGGCCTGCGCCGGCATTCACGGTCGTGGCGAAGCTCTGGTCGGTGATCAGCGTCACGACCGCGGAGCCGCCGGTCGCCTCCGCGACCTTGCCCACGAGCCCGGCGCCGTTGATAACCGGGTCGCCGCGGTGGATGCCGTCGTCGAGCCCCTTGTTGATCGTGACCTGCTGGTACCAGCTGCTGGGCGAGCGCACGTAGACGTTCGCGTCGACCGGCCCGTACTTGCTCATGCCCTCGGCGTCGGCCTTGTTGAGCAGGCCGCGCTGGTCGGCCTGCGCGAGGCTCTGCTGCATCTTCACGACCTGGGCGCGGTAGGCGTCGCGCTCCTCGATCGCCTTGTCGCGCTGGTCCTTGGCGTCGATCGTGTCGCCGAACCACCCGAAGAGATCGCGCACGGGCTTGAAGACGCGGCTGGCGCCTTCTTGGATCGGGCCTAGGACACCGAGAGCGGTGCGCTGAACTGAGTGGAGACGGCCGTCCGACGACTCGCCGTAATAGGCGGTGAGGAGGATCAGCGAGGCCGCAACGAGGACGACCAGCACTGCACGGCGGCGTCTGACCGCTTTGTCGTGCATACAGGAAAAGTGAAGGGGTGGGACGTTTGGGTCAAGGGGAAGCTAGCGGCGCTGGCGGCGATTCCGGTTGTTCGAGCGGTTCGATTTATGAATCGCTTCGAACTCCTCCAGGCTGCGGCCGCTTCCGACGGCAACGCAGGTGAGCGGTGATTCGGCGCGGTGGGCGGGCATCTGCGTCTCCTCGCGGAGGCGCTCGTCGATGCCCTGCAGGAGGCTGCCGCCGCCCGCGAGCATGATGCCGCGGTCCATGATGTCGCTCGCCAGCTCCGGCGGAGTGCGGTCCAGCGTCTCCTTGATGGAGTCGATGATCTGGACCAGCGGCTCTTCCAGCGCTGCGCGGACTTCTTCAGAGGTCAGCACCACGGTCTTCGGGAGACCGGAGACGAGGTCGCGGCCGCGGATCTCGGCCTGCACCTCCTCTTCGAGCGGGTACGCGGACCCGATCTCGAGCTTGACCTCCTCGGCCGTCTGCTGGCCGATCAGGAGCTTGTACTCCTTCTTGACGTAATTGATGATCGAGTCGTCGAGCTCGTCGCCGCCCACCCGGATGGACTGGGAGACGACGATGCCGCCGAGGCTGATGACGGCCACCTCGGAGGTGCCGCCGCCGATGTCGACGACCATGTTGCCCGTGGGCTCGCCGACTGGCAGGCCGGCGCCGATGGCCGCGGCCATCGGCTCCTCGATCAGGTACGCCTGGCGGGCGCCGGCACTCAGGCACGCCTCTTCCACCGCGCGTTTCTCGACGCCCGTGACGCCCGAGGGGACGCAGACGACGACGCGCGGGTGCGCCCAACGGTTCTGGTGCACCTTCTGGATGAAGTGGCGCAGCATCTCCTCCGTCACGTCGAAGTCGGCGATGACGCCGTCCTTCAGCGGGCGGATTGCGGAGATGGTGCCCGGGGTACGCCCGAGCATGCGCTTGGCTTCGATGCCGACCGCATGCACCTCACCCGTTCGGCTGTCGATCGCGACGACCGACGGCTCGCTCAGAACGATCCCGCGACCGCGGACGTACACGAGCGTATTGGCCGTGCCGAGGTCGACCGCCATGTCACGGCCGCCGAACCCTGTGAGGTACGAGAAGAATCCCATGCGTGAGCGGACCGGACCTCCTCTTGATCAGGGAGACCGAGCCAACGCGGAGTCTACCTAACGGCCGATGCTCCGAAATGGGCTGCAAAGGCGCATTCATGCGAGTTCTCGGACCTCTGTGATCCATGCACGGTGCGCGTCGAGGATGCGGAGGGCGAGCCGGCGGTTGATGGCGAGCGCCCTGCTGCGGCGCGGAAGCTCTGCTTCGCGCTGCGCCGCGACCGAAAGCGCTTGCGTGAGTTCATCCAACTCCCGCTCCAGAAAAGTGAGGCTTTGGAGCAAGACCCCCCGATCGGCGTACTCGGACGCGAGCAGCCGGACGACCGCCTCGTTCTGGATCCGGGCGAAGCGTGCAGGCGTGGCCAACCACTCGGCGAGCGCTGTCCGGCCTTGGTCCGTGAGCGTGTACTGCGTCTTCGCGTGCGTCCGGCCGGGTTGCTTGGCCGCTTCGAGGTAACCGGCCTGGGCGAGGCGCTTGGGCTCGGCGTAGTACTGCGACTCGGGCGCGGCCCAGTAGACGCGGCCGTCACGCATCATGCGCACCAAGTCGTGCGGGCCGGCACCGCCCTCCCCCACCAGGACGAGGATCACATAGCTGAACGGCGTGAGTTTGGCGGCGTTTGACATAGCTCCGTTTCAGAGGTATAAAGCTCCGTACCAGAGCTTACCCAACCCTGGAGCTTCCCATGGAACGCATTTGGTTCATCGCGAACCTCGCCGAGGTCCTGGACGACCGCCCTGACGTCTCACTCGTCCGGATGCACCACCCCGCGGATGACATGCCGCCGTTGCACGTCCACGCCGACGACGACGAGGGCTTCTACGTGCTCTCGGGCTCGCTGACGTTGTGGGTGGGCGCCGCGGAGCCGGTGACGCTCGGCCCGGGCGAGTACGCCCTGGCGCCGCACGGCATCCCGCACACCTACCGCGCGGGGACGGAAGGGGCCGTCGCGCTCGTCACCTCCACCCCGGGCACGTTCGCGAGCTTCGTGCGCGAGGCGGGCGAGCCGGCCGCCCGGCCGGAGCCCCCCGTGCTGGACGGGCCGCCCGACGCCGAGCGCCTGGGCCAGATCGCCGCCGCCCACGGCGTCACGATCCTCGGCCCTCCCGGCATGCTCCCGCTCGAGCTCGCCGCCGTTTCCTAAAGAGGGACAGTCCCTCTTTAAGTTGGCAGCAGCTCGGGGAGGGCGTCGAGGAGCCGCGCGAGCGGCAGGCCGACGACGTTGAGGTAGTCGCCCTCGATGCCGGCGATGAGCGCCGCGCCGGCGCCCTGGATGGCGTAGCCGCCCGCGCGGCCCTGCCACTCGCCCGTCGCGACGTACCAGTCCACGAAGGTCGCGTCGACGCTGCGGAAGTGGACCTTCGTGACCTCCACCGAGGTGTGGATGAGCTCGCCGTCACGGACGATGGCGATCCCGCCGACGACCTCGTGGGTGCGACCCGCCAGGCGCGCGATGAACTCGCGCGCCTGGGCGGCGTCCGCCGGCTTGCCGAGGACGTCGCCGTCGAGGCCGACGTCCGTGTCCGCACCGAGCACGAGCCCGCGCGGGACGTCGGCCGCGATCGCCAGCGCCTTGCGGCGCGCATTCTCCTCGGCGACCTGGACCGGATCGCCCGTGTCCTCCTCCTCGACGTCCGAGACGCGGACGGTGAAGGAGATGCCGATCTGCTCGAGGATCGCGCGCCGCTGGGGCGAGCCGCTCCCGAGGACTAGAGCTCGGGGAAGAACAGCCCCGCCTCGCGGATGCCGGACTCCGGCGCGTCCGAGCCGTGGACCATGTTCTGGCCGACCGCGATCGCGAAGTCGCCGCGGATGGAGCCGGTCGTCGCCTCGAGCGGGTTGGTGGCGCCGATCACCTGGCGGGCGGCCTTGATCGCGTCCTCGCCCTCCAAGACGAGCGCGACGATCGGGCCGGAGGTGATGAAGTCCACGAGCTCGCCGAAGAACGGGCGCTCCGTGTGCTCGGCGTAGTGCTGCTTGGCGAGGTCCTCGGTGACCGTCATGTGCTTGGCGGCGACGATCTTCAGGCCCTTGCGTTCGAAGCGGGCGATGATCTCCCCGGTGAGGCCGCGCGCGAACGCGTCCGGCTTGACCAGGATCAGGGTCTTTTCAATAGCCATAGACCCTCAGTGTGTCAGCGTCGCCGACGGCGTGAGGTCTCGCCGGTCCCGGCCTCAGCGGGCTCGGGCTGCGCGACGTCCGCGGCGACCGTGGCCTGGTCGGTCGTCTGGCGGCGACGGCGACGCGAAGTGGTGGACGACGGCGACGGAGCGCTCGTCTCGGCCTCGCAGAACGGGCAGATGCGCCACGCCGGGTCGATCGGCTTCGAGCACGAGTAGCAGCGCTCTTTGAGCTTGCGCATGCAGCTCGGACAGCGCAGATAGTCGGCCTGGACCTCGTAGTCGCAGTGCGGACAGAGGTGGTAGTCCAGATTGGCCAGGCGCGCCTCGGCGGCGGTCATCTCGAGCTCGCGCAGGCGCACGTCGTCGAGGAACTCCGGCGGCCGGACGATCAGGTAGACGATCGTCCCGATGAACGGGAAGAAGCTCGCCAGCGTGGCGCAAGCGACCAGCAGCGGGTCGTCGATCCGCCGGCGCGCGTCCGCGAACGTCCAGAAGATCAGGGCGAGATAGAGGACGGCGAGGACGAGGAGTGCGACGTTCGCCGCGGTCTGCAGCGCCTCGTTCTTGATGTCCTCGATCCTGAAGATGGCGAACATGGGGTTCATAAGGTGACCTGGAAGCCTAGTGGGAGACGCGGCGGGCCATCACAGGAAGGCGCGCCCCAGCGCGTAGCCGATGCCGAAGAAGATCAGGATGACGACTGCCACGACGACCGCCACCAGGGCGATCATCGCGATGACGCTCGGTCCCCCCTCGTTCACAGCGCACTCGCCCGGCGCGCCCCCGGAGCGCTGAGGAGATCGGCGACGAGGTAGATGGAGCCCGTGGCGAGCACGGTTCCTTGTTCGCCAGCAATCTCCTGCGCCCTTCTGACGGCCTTCCGCGGTTCCGGCTCGATCTCGGTCGGAATCGCCGCGCCGACCTTCTGCGCGAGGTCCGCGAGCGTCGCCGGTGAGAGCGCACGCGGGTTCGGCGCGCGCGTGAAAACGACGGCCGAGAGCCGCGGAAGAAGCGCGCGCAACATCTCGGCGGCGTCCTTGTCGTCGAGCACGGAAAGCACCGCGACGGTGCCCTGCGGCACGGATTGCGCCAGCGCGGCGATCCCCGGCGCGTTGTGCGCGCCGTCGTAGATCGTGAGCGGATCGTGGCCGACGACCTGCAGCCGGCCGGGCACCAGGAGCGAGATCGGCGCGGTGTCCAGCGCGACGCCGAGCACGGCCTTGGCGGCGGCGACGGCCGCGCCCAGGTTCATCCGCTGATAGCCGGGAGCGTCAATGCCGACTGACGCGGGCCGGACGATCCGAGCGCCGGTCCGCTCGGCGATCGCGAGCACGTCGGGGTGCTCGTCGCCGAGCACCAAGGTGGCGTCTTCGCGCACGACCGCGAGCTTTTCCCCGGCGATGTCGGCGATCGTCGGCCCGAGCCAGCGCGTGTGCTCGAGCCCGACGTTCGTGAGCACGACGACCTCCGCGCCGAGCACGTTCGTGGCGTCGAAGCGGCCGCCCAGGCCCGCCTCGATCACGGCCACCTCGACGCCGCGGCGGGCGAGCTCGTCGAATGCGGCGGCGGTCAGCAACTCGAACTGGGTTACGCGCTCGCCGTCGGGAGAGGTCCGGTCGACCTTCGCCGCGGCGTTGGCGGCGCGCTGGATCGCCGCCCCGAACTCCGCGCCGGTCAGATCGCTGTCACCGACGCGGATGCGCTCGGCGAACGTCGTCAGGTGCGGCGAGAGGTAGGCGCCGGTCTTGACGCCGTTCGCCTCCAGCAGTGCGGCCGTGAAGCGCACGGTGCTCGACTTGCCGTTGGTCCCGACGACGTGCACCGCCCGGAAGCGCTCCTGCGGGGAGCCGAGCACGGTCAGCAGCCGGCGCATGCGCTCCAGCCCGAAGCGCATGCCGAACAGCTCGAGCGACAGCAGGTGCTCCTCGGCCTCACCGAGGGTCCAACTCATGAGAGCTCTTCCAGCTCCTTCTTGAGCCGATCCAGCTTGTCGCGCTCGGCCTGGACCACGTGCTCCGGGGCCTTGGCGACGAAGCCCGCGTTGGCGAGCTTGCCCTCGACGCGGGCGATGTCCTTGCGGCACTGCTCCGCGCGGTCGGCGGCGCGCTTGCGCTCGGCCTCCATGTCGACGGCGTCGGAAGCGAGCACGAGCACCGAGCCGCCGGGCACGCCGACGGTCGCCACCGGCTCATCGCCGTTGGTGGAGAACTCGAAGCGCGCGAGCCGTGCGACGTGATCCATCACGCGCTCGTAACCCTCGGCCTCCAGCCGCGCCGGCACGCGTGCGCCGGCCGCCGCGCGGACGCCCTCGCGCCAGGCCCGCAGCGCCTGGGTGGCGTCGATCGCCCGCTGGACCTCGGCCTCGACCTCGAGATCACGCAGCGTCTCATCGGGCTCCGGCCAGCGATGACCCATCAGCAGATCGTCCGGGCCGGGCAGGTAGGACCAGATCTCCTCGGTGACGAACGGGATCACCGGATGCGCGAGGGCCAGCGTCTCGGCCAGCACGTGCAAGGCGAATTCCGCCGTGGCCGCGTTGTCCTCATCGTAAAGTCGTGGCTTTACCAGTTCCAGGTACCAGTCGCACAACTCTCCGTACACGAAGCCGTAGAGCGCGCGGGTGGCGCGGTGGAACTCGAAGCCCTCGATCGACTGCGCGACGTCCGCCTTCGCCACCTGCAGGCGGCTCAGGATCCACGCGTCCTCGACCGTGGCCGGCTCCGGCGCGGCCAGAGGCACCGTGACGCCCTCGGGCACGCGCAGGAGCACGAGCCGCGAGGCGTTGAACAGCTTGTTCGCGAGTTGGCGGCCCTCGGCGATCGTGCCCTCGTTGAAGCGCACGTCCTGGGTGGAGGACATCGCCAGCAGCCCGTAGCGCAGGGCGTCGGTCCCGTAGGCGGGGAACTCGCCGCCCTCGGTGAACACCGGCGGGCGCGGGCCGCCCTCGATCAGCACGAGCGGGTCGATGCCCGTGCCCAGCGACTTGGACATGCGGCGGCCGTCGGGCGCCTGCACGACCGAGTGCACGTACACGTCGTCGAACGGGATGTCGTCGGCGAACTCCAGCCCCATGAAGACCATCCGGGCCACCCACAGGAACAGGATGTCCCGCGCCGTCAGCAGCACGTTGGTCGGGTAGAAGGCCTTCAGCTCGTCCGTCTGGTCCGGCCAGCCGAGCGTGGCGAACGGCCACAGCGCGCTGGAGAACCACGTGTCGAGGACGTCGGGGTCGCGCTCCCAGCCCGGGCCGTTCGGCGCGTCCATGCCGACGTACGTCTCGTCTCCGCGGTACCAGACGGGGATCTGATGGCCCCACCACAGCTGGCGCGAGATGCACCACGGGCGGATGTTCTCGAGCCAGTCCAGATAGCGACGGCGCTGGCCCTCGGGGTGGATGCGGATCCGCCCCTCGGCGACCGCGGCGTGCGCGGGCCCGGCGAGCTCGTCCATCTTCATGAACCACTGCAGACTGATCAGGGGCTCGATGCGCTCGCCTGAGCGCTGGCTGTACGGCACCTCGTGCGTGTACGGCTCGGTGCGGTTGATCCGGCCCTCTTCACGCAACGCGGCGACGACCGCCTCGCGCGCCTCGAGCGCGGTCAGGCCGGCGAACTTGCCCGCGGCCTCGGTCATGCGGCCGTCCTCGCCGATGACCGTGAGCTCCTCGAGGCCGTGGTTGCGGCCGATCTCGAAGTCGTTGGGGTCGTGGCCGGGCGTGATCTTCAGCGCACCGGTGCCGAACTCGGGCTTGACGTACTCGTCGGCGATGATCTTCAGGCGGCGACCGACGATCGGCAGGATCACGGTCTCCCCCACCAGCCGCTGGTAGCGGTCGTCGTCCGGGTGGACGGCGATCGCGGTGTCGCCCAGCATGGTCTCGGGACGCACGGTGGCGACGGTGATCGAGCCGTGCCCGGACGCGAGCGGGTAGTCGACGTAGTAGAGCGTGTCGGTGGTCTCGCGGTCCTCGACCTCGAGGTCCGAGATGGCCGACCGCGAGCCCGGGTCCCAGTTGACCATGTAGTTGTCGCGGTAGATCAGGCCCTTCTCGTACAGCGCGACGAAGACCTTCAGCACCGCGCGGACGTAGTTCTCGTCCAGCGTGAAGCGCTCTTCTTCGTAGTCGCACGAGGCGCCGAGGCGCTTGTACTGCTCGATGATCGTGCCGCCGTACTGCTTGCGCCAGCGCCACACGCGCTCCGTGAACGCCTCGCGGCCGATCTCCTCGCGGGAGGAGCCTTCGGCCTTGAGCAGGCGCTCGACCTGCGTCTGGGTGGCGATCCCGGCGTGGTCGGTGCCCAGGATCCACTTGGTCCGCTTGCCGCGCATGCGGTTGTACCGGATCAGCGTGTCCTGGATCGACCCGTTGAGCGCGTGCCCCATGTGCAGCGCGCCGGTGACGTTCGGCGGCGGGATCGCGATCGAGTAGTTCTCGGCCGACGTTCCCTCCGGCTCCGGGTGAAACCGCCCGGAGTCCAGCCAGCGGGCGAAGATGCGTTCTTCGCTCTCACCCGGGTCATAGCGCGTGCGATCCTCGAGCCCCATTCGGCCGTGGAGTCTAGGAGGCCACGGTCACCGGCACCCCCGCGACGAGATGCCGCGCGAGGAACCGGACCTCCGCGTTGTCCACGCGAATACACCCGTGCGACCGTGCCGACCCAAGTGGATCGGTGAGGCTTTCGCGCCCACGGCCGTGGATCGCGACCCGTCCCGGCCCGCCGCCGTAGTCGTCCAACACCTCCGAGTGGGCGGTCAGATGGAGTGCGAACGGGCCGAGGAAGCCGTCCGGGTCCGGCTGGCGCGCGAGCTCGGCGATCGCGAAGCGCCCGGTCGGCGTGGGCGTCGCGGGCGCGCCCACGACCGCCTTGTAGCGCCGCACGGTCCTGCCGGCGCGCAGGACTCGAACCGTCCGCGCGGAACGATCGATCTCGACCCGCCAGCGGGTCCGGGCGAGCCGGACGCGGCGGGCGTTGATCCACGCGCCGGCGCCGTTCGGCCGGGTGGGCAGCAGCACGCGCAGCCAGTTCCCGCGGGCCTCCAGCACGAGCAGACCGACTGGTCCGCCGGTCGCCTTGCCGAGCGGGGCGAGCATCCGCGGCGAACCTTCCGCCCGGGGCTGCCGCCACGCGGGGGTGCGCGCGACGAGCCGCGCGATCCACGCCTCCGCGCGAGTGGGCGGGGCGGGCGAGACGCGCGGGGCGGGCCGCGAGGCCACCG
>JAPDDQ010000877.1 GCA_027587225.1 Solirubrobacter taibaiensis | reverse complement strand
ATACATGATATGTATCATTTGATGTATTTAATGTTTCTGCAATTTCCTTTAATATAACTAATTCATTCGTACGATTATCTCGAAACATACTCATTCTCCTGCATACAAGATTTTAAATAGCTCTTAAAATAAATCATCTACTTTTCACTTTGTACTTATTCGTAACATTGATATAATGGTGAAAACATAGTTTTCATTATATCACTCGAGGGGGCTTTCATAATGACATTAAATAAAGCACTTACTATCGCTGGTTCTGACACAAGTGGCGGTGCTGGTATACAAGCAGATTTAAAAACATTCCAAGAACTGGGCGTATACGGAATGACATCTCTTACAACAATCGTAACGATGGATCCACATAACGGTTGGGCACATAACGTATTTCCAATCCCAGCTTCTACATTAAAACCACAATTAGAAACAACAATTGAAGGTGTTGGCGTAGACGCTTTAAAAACAGGTATGCTTGGATCAGTAGAAATTATTGAAATGGTTGCAGAAACAATCGAAAA
>JAPDDQ010000876.1 GCA_027587225.1 Solirubrobacter taibaiensis | reverse complement strand
ATGGACAGTCGATCTCCCACCTAACTTCTTTGCTCCAACTGAATTTTGAGGTGGGAGTTTTACTGTCCGTTAACGCGGGATAAAAAAAGAGGGAACATCCCCTCTTTTTATACGTCATAATTCACTACATAATGCTGCATTTCTGTATTGTAGTAGCCTTCGCTATATTCAATTACTTCGCCAACTTCATCGTAAGAATAACGCATGCGTTTTAATAGCGCTGTCCCCTCTTTTTCACCTAGCACTTCTGCAACGAAACTAGGCGCGAGTCCAACAGCGAATTCATCTCTGAAGTTTTCTAAATGAATACCTCGGTCTTCAACTAAATCATAAAGCGATTGCAAGTCAAAATCCGATAAATCTGAACTTGCCATTCCTGCTGAGAAATAGTGCGTATAATGAATGTACGGTGCATCATTTAACGTATATAAACGTTCGATACGGAAACTCTCTTTCCCGAATAATCGAAATGGCACTGTTGCTTCCTCATTATGTACGACTTCTGCTTTTAGCAA
>JAPDDQ010000875.1 GCA_027587225.1 Solirubrobacter taibaiensis | reverse complement strand
AACTTCACGGGGTAAACGTATTTCTCGAATAATAGATATTTTGTCTCCTTTAGCGGAGGAAGTGAGTGCTAACCATACATCTTTTATCGAAGTATCTGCAGCACCTAATACCATTGCAACCATAAAAATAAGAAAGAATGCAATTAAGCTTAAAATTAGCTTGTATGTAAAAGCTATAGAACGTGGATTGTCATGATCTTTTGTCATTCGTTTCACATCTTTTCTGTTCATAGAATAAAGGAAGAGGAATTCTTAATTTAAGAATTCCTCATGTTTGTATTATTTACCAAGAAAGCTCTTCTTGAAGAAGTCTAGTTGGAAATCTAGTGTAAGTGGATCGTTGAAATAGAATTCCATCATGTTTGCTTCGTATACGCGATTATTTTTTACTGCTGGGATGTTTTTATATGATTCTGTCTCTTGGAATGAGTTATCAGTATCTTTATTTTTACTTACGATTAAGTAATCACCAGCAAACTCAGGTAATACCTCAGTAGATAATGCGTAGTAACCTT
>JAPDDQ010000874.1 GCA_027587225.1 Solirubrobacter taibaiensis | reverse complement strand
TTCCGGTCCACTATAAGAGATTGCTAAATTAAAGGGGAAAGAACTAAAGGAGGGAGATTATGCATCGCGGCAAAGGGATGAAGTTTGTAGGAGATTCTCGGGTACCAGTAGCTCGGAAACCAAATATTCCAAAAGACTATTCTGAATACCCAGGGAAAACAGAAGCATTTTGGCCGAACTTCTTGTTAAAAGAATGGATGGTTGGTGCAGTTTTTTTAATCGGTTATTTATGTTTAACAGTGGCGCATCCGTCGCCGCTTGAGAGAATGGCGGACCCAACAGATGCTGGATATATACCACTTCCAGATTGGTATTTCTTATTCTTGTATCAGTTATTAAAGTATTCGTATGCTTCCGGTTCATTTACTGTAATTGGAGCATTTATTATGCCAGGGATTGCGTTTGGAGCATTACTGTTAGCTCCATTTCTTGATCGAGGTCCAGAAAGACGTCCATTGAAGCGTCCTGTGGCAACTGGATTTATGGTTTTAGCAATTGCATCGATTATCTTTTTA
>JAPDDQ010000873.1 GCA_027587225.1 Solirubrobacter taibaiensis | reverse complement strand
CATGTTTCAAAATAGTATGATGTCTTTATTTGAAAGGCAGTCTATTGAAACAGGAGAAATAGTATTGAAAAAATTGGATGTAGAATTAGTTAGAGACATGGCGAAAGATCCTACAGCCGAAAAAGTGAAAAAAGAAAAGTTAACAGAGAAATTAGATGAAGTATCAAAAGAATTGAAAAGCGTTGGACAAACGTATGTTACAGGAGCAAAGCCGAATGAAAAGCGAGAATTACAACTCGTTGGTTTGACTACAGAGTTAACAAATGCGTTTCCTATAAAGCCGGGAGATTATTATGAACAACCCGCTCATTGGATGAAGGCATACGATAAAGTGATTGATACGAAAAAGGCTCAAATGACAGAAGTATATGAAGATGAAATAGGTTCGTGGGTGACAATATTAGAACCAATTACAGATGGAGAAAACAATATTATTGCAATTGTTGCCACTGACTTAGATGCTTCCATTGTTCCTATTACAAAAGAGAAGTTTATGATACAGGGTTTACTCTTTAT
>JAPDDQ010000872.1 GCA_027587225.1 Solirubrobacter taibaiensis | reverse complement strand
TACATCATTTTTATTCAACATAGCTTAAATGCTTAAAAAATGGCAAATAATAATGGCTATTTCTTTAAAGAATGATCAAATCTTATGTTATTTAAATAGATATAAAGATGTTTGGCTAACTGTGTAGCCAAACATCAAAACATTCGATTAAGAATAAGCCAGCATGAGCAAAGCCTTAAATATGCCTGCGATCAAAGCTAGACCTAAAAAGCCAACAAACCAAAGTCCAATAAACCATTTTACTTGTGATGATTTCATTTGATTTAACCTCAATGATATCCTTGGTCACCAACACGAACTTTATCTCTAAAAATCCAGTAACCCCAAAAGGTGTATGCCAAAATGATCGGAATCATCACGACAGCACCAATTAATGCAAACATTTGACTATTTCGTGGCGCAGCAGCTTCCCAAATGGTAACTGATGGAGGAATGATGTTGGGCCATAAAGTAATCACAAAGCCTGAGTAGGCGAGGAACATCAGCACTAGGGTGTAGAGAAAAGGCTTATGTTCA
>JAPDDQ010000871.1 GCA_027587225.1 Solirubrobacter taibaiensis | reverse complement strand
AATGATTGGACAAATATCAAAACCAGATTGTCCAGGAAGCATTACATCTAAAATAATTAAATCGTAATTGTTTTGCTTAGTTAGAGATAAAGCCATTTCAGCTGATGTTGCAGTTGTAATATGAGAAAAGCCTTCTTTTTCAAGAATGGTAGTTAGTAATTGTAAAATTGCTGTTTCATCATCAACGAGTAAAATATTTGCTTGGTACATAAACATCCCTCCTAATTTTCTCGAATATCATATCATCATTTTGTAACTTATGGAATTTTTAAGGAAATTTTAAGGTTTTCTTTCGCAAAAAATTAAGAATCAAATGATATGATAAAAGTAACATAGGGGAGGAGATGAGTGTGAACCCGTTTCAAGTGATGCGAGCTAGATATTTTTTAATTGTATTTGCACTATTAATTTTAATAGCGAGAAGTAGTGGCGATTTGCTAACAAGTATATTTCATATACAAAATTCTTCTTTTATAAATATCCTTATATTCTATATCCTTCCGATCATATGGATTT
>JAPDDQ010000870.1 GCA_027587225.1 Solirubrobacter taibaiensis | reverse complement strand
ATAAGGAGGATTTTTTTGAGCTTCTCTCGTTAACGAAGTTTTCGGAAAATATGTTATACTGGAAATGTAAACGCATTTATTTCAAGAATACGCAGAGATAAATTCAATTAACATTACGTTATTTTTCATACAGGGGGCTGGGCTAATTATGGTAACGAAAGAGCAAGTGGTTGAAGCGTTAGAAGGGATTGTAGATCCGTTTTTACATAAAACATTAAAAGAAACAAGTGCAATTAAAGAGGTAACAGTCAAGCCAGAGAAGGAACATGTGAGTGTTAAAATTGCAATCGTAAAAACCGGTACAGCGGAACAAATGCAGTTGCAGTCTGGAATTGTAAAGTTAGTAAAAGAACTTGGGGCAGCAACAGTTGGACTTCGTTTTGCAGAATTTACAGAAGAGGAATTAGCTCAGTTTGCATCGGAACAAGAAGAAGAGCAAAGTGAATCTTTATTGTCACCTAATTCAAAAACAACATTCTTAGCAGTAGCGAGTGGAAAAGGTGGCGTGGGAAAATC
>JAPDDQ010000869.1 GCA_027587225.1 Solirubrobacter taibaiensis | reverse complement strand
ATGAGAGAGCGCAGCTAATTGATGATGAAGAATGTCTCGTTCAAACGTTTAAAATTTAATGAAATTGGTGTTCCTTTTATATTAATTTGAAATTTAACTTTATCCCGCTATTTGCGGGCAGTAAGCTCCCACTGATTAAAGTTTCACTTTATTTTGAATATACCGTTTCCCCTTGAAAACATATTAAGTATCGCTTATATTTTCATATAGTATTTATTTTTTAAACGAAGCAATGAACGAACCAGGGGGCGCAGTATGGCAATTAACATGAAAACAATCGAAGAATGGATTGCTGAATCAAATGCAAGACATGAAGAAGACTTTGGACACGTTGTGGAAGAAATGAAAGAAGTATGTGTCGGACTTGATAACGCGACATTAATTTATACGAAAAATGTATTTTGTTTCGGTAAAAAAGTAGAAGTATTTTTCTTCTTCCAAGACCATGTCGTGATTGGACAAGAAAAAGACGAATATGTTGAGATTGAAAAATTAAAGTATGATGCCATTACAAATA
>JAPDDQ010000868.1 GCA_027587225.1 Solirubrobacter taibaiensis | reverse complement strand
CCAAAATTATTTTAGTAATGCTGAAATTAATGTTCACGTTGATCCAACAATTGAACATTCAGGTTCAGCATTACCAAAGAAAGTGAAGTAAGGTGATGGAAGTTGTTTACTGGATTAGGAATTAGTTGCACAATATTAATAGCAATTCTTCCAGGAGCCATATACTTTATTCATAAGAAACTCACAACGTATGGAGCGCAGCCTTGGAATACTGATGTGCAAAAAAAGAAACCTGAATGATTTCAGGTTTCTTTTATACAAAGCATATGTGAAGGGGGATACCTTCTATGTATGCTTTGCTTTATACAAGCCCTAACCAATGTACCAATTGTGTAGAGAGGAATGTCACAACAATGGCGATAACGGTAGGGATTGCAAACGATAAGAATGTCCATTTTGCACTTTTTGTTTCTTTATATATGTTAACCAGTGTTGTTCCGCACGGGAAATGAAGAAGTGAGAACAACATTGTGTTTAACGCTGTTAACCAAGTCCAACCATTTTCTAGGAATAGATT
>JAPDDQ010000083.1 GCA_027587225.1 Solirubrobacter taibaiensis | reverse complement strand
GCGGCCCCGTCGGGCACCGCGGCCGCGTCGGGCGCCGGGACGTCGCCGGGCGCCGCGACGTCGTCGGTCGGGACGTCGCCGGACGCCTCGTCGTCGGGCGCCGCTGACGCGCTTCGCTCCGCCAGGCGGTTCTCGCCGCGGCGCCTCGCCGTCGGGGCCGCGGCGCTCCTCGTTGCCGCCGGGGCGCTCGCGTTCTCGCTCAGCGCCTCTCACGCGGATCCGGTGCGAGTGGGCAAGTGCAACGGCAGCGCGGCGTTGTGCGCGCGGACGCTCGACGAGGTCGCGTTCGTGGGCACGCACAACTCGATGTCGGCGGACGGAGAGCCCGGGTGGTTGTTCCCGGCGCAGAACGCGGGCATCGCGCAGCAGCTCGACGACGGCGTTCGGGCACTGCTGATCGACACGCACTACGGGTTCCAGACGGCGCGGGGCGTGGCGACCGACCTGGACCGCGACTCCAAGAGCCGGGAGAAGGTCACGTCCGAGCTCGGGGAGGAGTTCATCGACACGGCGCTCAGGCTCCGCACGCGGATGGGCTATCAAGGCGGCGGGACGGCGGAGATCTTCCTGTGCCACGCGTTCTGCGAGGTCGGCGCGACGAAGGCACTCGACGCGCTCAGAGACGTCCACGAGTTCCTGGTCCAGCACCCGGAGGAGGTGCTGATCCTGTCGATCGAGGACGACACTGACCCGGCCGACACGGCGAAGCTCATCCGCGACAGCGGCCTGATCCGCGAGGTCTACCACGGGCCGGTCAAGCCCCCGTGGCCAACCCTTAAGCAGATGATCGAGCGCAACGAGCGCGTCCTGGTCCTGATCGAGAACGAACCGGGCGAGGAGCCGTGGATGCACCGCCAAGCGCAGATCGCGCAGGAGACGCCGTACCGGTTCACGACGGCCGCCGCCCTGCAAGCACCCGACTCGTGCGCGGCCAACCGTGGCGGTGACGCGGGCTCGCTGTTGCTCGTCAACCACTGGGTGGACACGAGCCCGGCTCCGCGCAAGACGATCGCGCGCGCGGTCAACGCTCGCGTGGTCCTCGGCGCCCGGCTCGAGCGCTGCCGACAAGAACGCAAGCTGCTGCCCAACGTCGTCGCGGTCGACTTCTACCGCGACGGCGACGTGTTCGAACTCGTCGAGGAGCTGCAATGAGCGACCCGATCACCCGTGGCCTGCACGATCTCCGCGAGGAGTGCATCGCCCAGGCCGAGCCCGGCCGCGTCGCGGACTACATCCCCGAGCTCCAGTACGCCGACCCCGACGCGTTCGGGATCGTGCTGGAAAGCCACGAGGGTGACGTGTACGCGGCGGGCGAGTCGGACATGTCGTTCACGATCCAGTCGATCTCGAAGCCGTTCGTGTACGCACTCGCCGTGGAGGCGCTCGGCATCGACGACGTGTCCGCGCGCGTCGGCGCCGAGCCCAGCGGCGAGCCGTTCAACGCCATCAGCCTCGAGCCGGACACGGGCCGCCCCGCGAACCCGCTCGTCAACGCCGGCGCGATCCTCACGACGAGCCTCGTCCCGGGCGGCTTCGAGCGGATCGCCGAAGGCCTGTCCGCGTTCGCGGGCCGCACACTCGAGGTCGACGAGGCCGTCTACCAGTCCGAGCACTCAACGGGCCACCGCAACATCGCGATCGCGCACCTCATGCGCGCGACCGGAGCGCTCAAGCGCGACGTGCACACCACCGCCGACGACTACTTCCGCCAGTGCTCGTTGATCGTCACCACGCGCGATCTCGCGTACATGGCCGCGACGCTCGCCAACTCCGGCCGCGACCCCGTGAGCGGCACGCACGTCGTGAGCGAGACGACCGTCCAGCACACGCTCTCGCTGATGGCGATGTGCGGCATGTACGACGGCGCGGGGGAGTGGATGCTGCGCGTCGGGCTGCCGGCGAAGAGCGGCGTGTCCGGCGGCGTGCTGGCCGTGAGCCCGGGCCAGTTCGGCGTCGGCCTCTTCAGCCCGCCGCTCAACGAGCGCGGCAACAGCGTCCGTGCCGTGCTCGCGTGCGAGCTGATGGCGGAGCGCTTCGGCCTGCATGTCTTCCACGACGCCACCGCCGGGGCCCGCGCGGCCAAGGTCACCGAACGCGACGGCGTGCTCGTCCTGCACGGAGACATCGACTTCGCGGCCGCCGAGCGCGTGCTGCGGCTGAGCCAGGACGGCACGCGTCGCCTCGACCTCAGCGGCGTGACGCGCCTCCATCCGGCCGCGGAACGCCTGCTCGACGCGATTGTCGATTTCGGCGGACCCCGTTTGTCGTAGAGACATGAACAAGCTCTGGGAAGTCACCTGGGAGGGCGAGCTGCCCGCCTCCCCGCAGGCCGTGTGGGACACGTTCACCCGCCACTCCGGCAGCTACCTGTGGCCGATCGAGTACGAGCCGCGCGTCGGCGGCTCCGAGCAGGGCCTCACGCAGGGCGGCGGCACCGTGACCGTGTGGGAACCGCACCGCCACTTCGCCACCCGCACCCGCCCGGAGCACGAGCGCGACGGGCTCAACGAGATCGACATCAAGCTCGAGCCGCTGGGCGAGATCACGTACTTGCGCTACACCCACCGGGCCGAGATCCCGGAGGCCGAGTACGACCTCCAGCTCGCGATGTGCCGCGAGCACACGGCCTTCTACCAGCACTCGCTCGGGCAGGCCGCCTGTTACTTCCCGGGCCGACAAGCCGAGTACGAGGCCGACGACGAGGTCGAAGGCAGCTTCGCCGAGGTGTGCGCGCGGCACGGCGTGCCGGCGGACGCCGTCGTCGGGGACAAGGTCGCGGCCGGCGTCATCGACTACCGCACGCCCAGCTTCCTCGGCATCCGCGGCGCCGACCAGCTGTTCCGCGTCTACGGCCGCGACACTTGGGGCTATCCCGTGGGCACCACGACCCACCGGTTCCCGACCCGAACGGAGGCGTGATGGCCCAGTACGCGGTGTTCCTCTACGAGCGCGTGGCCCCCGAGAACCTGCCGCCGGAGGTCATGCAGGCGCACATGGACATGCCCGACCGCGCGGCCGAGTTGGGCGGGCGGATCGTGGCCGGGATGGCGCTGCAGCCGCCGGCGGAGACGGCGACCACGATCCGCAAGGGCGAGCTCACCGACGGCCCGTTCCTGGAGACGAAGGAGGTGCTCGGCGGCGTGTTCGTGATCGAGGCGCGCGACCTCGACACCGCGCTCGCGATCGCCAAGTTCACGCCGGTCGTCGACGGGGGCGTGGAAGTGGTCCCGCTGATCGACTTCCAGGTCCTCTGAACGCCGTCGAGCACGCGCACCGTCACGAGTGGGCCTACGTGCTCGCCGCGACGGTGCGCGTCACGCGGGACCTCGACGTCGCGGAGGAGTCGGTGCAGGACGCGTACGTGCAGGCGCTCGAGCACTGGCCTCGCGACGGCGTGCCGGCCAACCCCGGCGCGTGGCTCACGACGGTCGCCCGCCGCCGCGCGCTGAACGTGATGGCCCGAGCGAACACGCTCGACACCAAGCTGCCGCTCCTGCTCGAGACCGACGACCCGCCCGAGCAGGACGTGATCGGGGACGACCGGCTCCGGCTCGTGTTCATCTGCTGCCATCCGGCGCTCGCGCGGGAGTCGCAACTGGCGCTGACGCTGCGGCTCGTGTGCGGCGTCGCGACCGCCGACGTCGCGCACGCGTTCCTGGTGAGCGAAGCCACGATGGCGGCCCGGATCACGCGCGCCAAGAAGAAGATCGCCGCCGCGCGGATCCCGTACGTCGTGCCGGAGCCGGACGAGCTGCCCGCCCGCCTGGACGCCGCGCTGACCGTCATCTACCTGCTCTACACGACCGGCCACACCGCACCCGCCGGCGACGACCTCGTGCGCGACGAGCTGACCGCGCGCGGACTCGATCTCGCCCGCATGTTGCACGCGTTGCTGCCCGGCGGCGAGGCCGCGGGCCTGCTCGCGCTGCTGCTGTGCCACGAGGCCCGCCGCCACACCCGCACCGACGCGGACGGGCGCCTGCTCCGGCTCGCCGAGCAGGACCGCACCCGGTGGGACCGAGAGCGGATCGCCGAAGCCGATGCGCTGATCGTCGGCGCGCTCCGGGCCGGCGGCTCCGGGCGCTTCCTGCTGCAGGCCGCGATCGCCGCGCTCCACGCGCAGGCCCCGAGCTCCGCGGAGACGGACTGGCCGCAGATCCTCGAGCTCTACGACGCGCTGCTGCGTGTGTGGCCGTCGCCGGTGGTCGCGCTGAACCGCGCGGTCGCGCTCGCCGAGGTCGACGGCCCGCACACCGCGTTGCGCGTCGTTGACGAGCTGGAGGGCCTGGACGGGTACCGCTACCTGCACTCCACCCGCGCCGACCTGCTGTCCCGTTTGGGGCGCCACGAGGAAGCGGCGGCCGCGTACCAGGCCGCGCTCGCGCTCAGCGACAACGCGGCCGAACGCGCGTTTCTCCTTCGGCGAGCCGAATCCTGACATTGGCCCGCGGTGAGAACGCGTTTCGCCCGCGAAAGGCGTAGCTTCCGCTTGGCCTCTGCGGGAAGAGGCGCGTCAAGGGGGCTGTAGGGGCCCTGGGAGGAGATCTAGATGGTAGGTAGAGCGTTCGGCGCGTGTGTCGCTGTCGCCGGGTTCATGTGCGCGCTGTCGGGAGCAGCCGCGGCGCAGGACTTCCCGGACCAGTCGCATTTCCAGAAGGTCACGCTCAACGACCGTCCGGGAGAGCCGATGAGCCTCGCGGTCCTGCCCGACGGGCGGGTGCTGCACTCGGCCCGCACGGGTGAGATCCGTCTGCACGACCCGCGGACGGGCACGAACAACATCGTCACGGACATGAAGGCGGCCCCTCAGGGGCTCTATCAGCACGACGAAGAGGGCGTCCAAGGCATCGCCCTGGACCCGAACTTCAACCAGAACAAGTGGGTCTACGTCTACTACTCGCCGAAGCTGAACACGCCGAGTGACGTCATCGGCACCGGCATCAACGAGGGCGACGCGCCCGAGGACCTGCGGAACGCCGAGGATCGCGCGCGGCTCGCGCAGTTCAACGGCTATGCGCTCCTGTCGCGGTTCAAGTGGGCGAGCAACAAGCTCGACTTCGCGACCGAGCAGGAGATCCTGCGGGTCAACATGTCCCGCGGCATCTGCTGCCACGTCGGCGGGCAGATCGACTTCGACAACGCGGGCAACCTGTACCTGTCGACCGGCGACGACTCGAACCCGTTCCAGTCGGCCGGCTACACGCCGATCGACGACCGCGAGAGCCGCAACCCGGCGTTCGACGCGCGGCGCACGTCCGGCAACACGAACGACCTGCGCGGCAAGATCCTGCGCATCCGGGTGCGCGACGACGGCAGCTACTTCACGCCGCAGGGCAACCTGTTCCGTCCCGGCCAGGCGCAGACGCGGCCCGAGATCTACGCCATGGGTCTGCGCAACCCGTTCCGGTTCGCGGTGAACAAGACCAACGGCCACGTCTACATCGGCGACTATTCGCCGGATTCGTCGATTCCGGACCCGTTGCGCGGGCCCGAGGGCACCGGCCGCTGGATGATCCTCCGCAACGCCACCAACTACGGATGGCCGTTCTGCGCCACGCCGGACCAGCCGTACATCGACTACGACTTCACACCGGATTCCCAGCAGTCCGGGGAAGCGTTCAACTGCTTCGCGCCGGTCAACGACTCGCGCAACAACACGGGCCTGCGGAACCTGCCCCAGGTCGCCTGGCCTGAGGTCTGGTACTCGTACAACACGGGCCAGGACCTGTTCCCGGAGCTGTTCGCCAACTCGAACGGCAACGGCATCAGCCCGATGGGCGGCCCGGCGATGCAGAAGGACGCCAACGTCTCGTCGCCGTTCCGCTGGCCGAACGTCTTCGCGGGCCAGCCGATCTTCTACGAGTGGTCCCGCGACTACGCGAAGATCATGCAGCTCAACCGGCCCAACGGGAACCAGCTCGCCGACATCAAGCACCTGTTCGGCGGCGCGCCGAGCCAGAACCCGAACATCGTCCTCGACAACCCGATGGACATGGAGTTCGGGCCTGACAACGCGCTGTACACGCTCGAGTACGGCACGGGCTACTTCGCCGAGCTCCCGGCGGCGCAGCTCGCCCGGATCGACTACGTCCGTGGCGGGCAGTACACGCCGGTCGTGCGGGCCACCGCGTCGCCCTCGGCCGGGTTGACCGCCCCGCTGACGGTGAAGTTCTCCAGCGCGGGCACGGTCGACCAGAACGGCGACCGGCTCCGTTACGCGTGGGACTTCGACTCCAACGGGACCGTCGACTCCACGCAGGCGAACCCGACCCACACCTACACGGCGAAGGGCATCTTCGAGGCGACACTCAAGGTGACCGACCAGACCGGCCGTTCGGCGTCCTGGCAGGCGCGTGTGATCGTCGGCAACCAGGCGCCGCAGGTGTCGCTGTCCGTCGTCAGCACGACCCCGCCGTTCAACTTCGGCGACACCGTGAACTACACGGTCACGATCACCGATGACCAACCCGTCGACTGCGCGCGCGTCAGCGTGGCCTACATCCTCGGCCACGAGACGCACGGGCACCCGCAGACGTCGACGGCGGGCTGCACCGGCACGATCTCGGTCCCGTTGGACACGGGGCACGCCGGCGCCAGCAACCTGAGCGCCGTGTTCGTGGCCCAGTACACGGACAACCCCGGCGGCGGCGAGACGCCGCAGCAGGGCAGCGCCGAGGTCCGGCTCGTGCCGGCCCCGGTGCCCCCGACCGGGCAGGGCTAGTCCGACCGCGTGGAGCGGGCGTCGCCACCGGCGACGCCCGCTCCGCCGCTACTCGATCACGAGCGTGCGCAGCGCGACGTGGCCTTCCTCGTCGATGACGAAGTGCGAGTGGCCCTCGTGGTCGATCGCCACGCCCTCGACCCGGCGGATCTCGCCGAAGTGGTGGAGGGTCTCGGCGCTCACCGCGCCGCCGTCGGGGCTGAGCGTGAAGCGCACGTGCTCGGACGCCGCCTTCCCGCCCTCGGGGTGATCCTCGAGCACCGTGGCGGACTTGTTGAGGGCGTCCAGGTCGCCGATGACGGCGTCGAAGACGTTGTCGCCGCGGGTGTCGAGCGCGCGGAAACCGGCGGGCGCTTCGACGCTGCCGCCGTTCTCCAGCCACCACACGTGGCCGGCCTCCGGGAGCGCGTCGGGGTCCTCGAACAGCGTCTCGGGGTGCAGGATCTCGACGAGCAGCGGGTGGCCGTCACGCGTGACCGGGTAGCGCAGGCCGAGCAGGAGCGAGCCACCGGCGGTGAACTCCATCGCCTCGACGTTGATCGGCTGATCGTCGGGCTGCACGCGGCCCGCCCAGCGCTTCTTCTCGCCGGCCTTGATCGTCGCGTCGATGTAGCGCTCCCGGCCGAGCGGGCCGAGCGGGAGGAGGTCGACCGATTTCAACGCGTCGTTGACGGCACGGTGCAGGCCGAAGCGCAGGCGCGCGATCTCCAGGGTGGGCGTCTCGTTCTTCACGAGCTCGTCCTCACGGATCCGCGCGATCCAGGAGCGCCGGGCGGAGAGCGGGCCGGCCTTCTTGCCGAACTGGGACCCGAGCAGGTACGCGTAGCCGTCCCGCGTGGCGCAGGCCTCGGCGTCCTCGGTCTTGTCCTCGCCGGCGCTCGGCTCGGTGGGGACGCGAACGGCTTCCCAGCCGTCGTCGAGCGGGAAGCCCTCCTTGTGCAGGAGCAGGGCGAGCGCGTCCTCGGCGTTGGCCTCGTCGAGGACGGTCAGCATCGTGCGGTCCCAGCCCGGGTTCGCGACGCTGATGATGGTCAGATCGGAGGCCTCGTTGGGCTCCAGGTGGAGATCGGTCTCGTGCACTGGCAGCGGACTTTCACACACCGGTGGCGTCGAGCGCCAGCTCGCCGGTATAGGGCGCGCAAAGACTCGCCATCGCGGGTAGGTTCACCTTATGCACTTCTCTCCTGCGATCGTCCTCGGGCTGCTTGCGTGCACGGTCGTGGGGATCATTCCCGCGATGCGCCTGCTGTTGGCTCAGCGAGGGCGGCCGTACGAGGAGACCGAGCTCGACCTGGACACCCCGCGCGCGCCCTACTTGCGCCCAGGTCCCGACGAGCCCGCCTGGTGGCCGGAGTTCGAACGGGAGTTCGCCGGCTACGTGTCGTTGCGGGACGAAGGGCGCCCGGTCGGCGACTCCTGAGGCGCACGTCAACGCCGTGAGACGATCGTCGCGCGCTCACGTTTCTCTCAGATAGCGTTCACCGTCACTGGCAGATTTCCCTTGGGAGGGGAACGCTCATGAATCGACGGTGGAAGGTCCTGGCGGTCGCGTGCGCGACGGCGCTGGCAATGCCTGCGAGCGCGGCGGTGGCGCACGATCCCGAAGAAATGGGCGGGACGCTGTTGACGCAGCCGTTCGGTCACAACTTCTGGTTCTACGAGAACTTCCAGACCGCAGCGAACCCGTTCAACGCGGCCAACACGCACGTGACGAGCTCGGACATCGCCTTCTGGGGCGATCTGGCCTACGTCGGCGACTACGGCGGCTTCCGGATCTTCAACATCTCGCGGCCGACGCCGACGCTCGTCAAGGACGTGCGCTGCTACGGCCCCCAGGGGGATCCTTCGGTCTTCGACCGTGACGGCG
Source organism: Solirubrobacter taibaiensis (assembly GCA_027587225.1). Lineage (GTDB taxonomy): Bacteria > Actinomycetota > Thermoleophilia > Solirubrobacterales > Solirubrobacteraceae > Solirubrobacter > Solirubrobacter taibaiensis. Next base: position 8,130 of record JAPDDQ010000083.1, on the reverse strand, counting down.
ACGGCAACGCCGACACGCTGGTGCTCTCGGTCGACTCGCCGCTGGCCGGCCCGCAGTGCGGCGCCGCGCCGGTGAGCAAGAGCGCCACGACGGGCAAGTACCCCGCCGGCACGTGGGAGGGCATCCGCGTCTTCGACGTGCGCGACCCGCAGGCTCCGAAGCAGGTCGCGGCGGTCTACCAGGACTGCGGCTCGCACACCAACACGCTGCTGCCGGCTCCGGGCAAGCACGCGCGCTCGATGTACGTGCTCAACTCGAGCTATCCGCTCGGCGAGGGCCCGACGTGTGGCCCGCTCGGCGCCGCCGAGGGCCGCGCGGTCAACCACGGCGTCGTGCAGGTCGTCGAGGTGCCGTTCAACGATCCGTCGCAGGCCAAGGAGATCAAGGAGCTACCGGTCGTGTATCCGGGCGACGAGGACGGCACCTACCGGCCGGTCCGCGACCACGGCATCGTCGCGCCGCTGGACGACTTCCTCGGCTGCCACGACCTGAGCTCGTTCCCCGACCTGGGGATCGTCGGCGCGGCCTGTGGCGAGCAGGCGCAGGTGTGGCGGATCGACCGTCGCACGGGCCTGCCGGACACGGCCAACCCGAAGTGGGCGTATGACCAGCCCAACGTGGACTTCTGGCACTCGGCCACGTTCAGCTGGGACGGCAAGGTCGCGAACTTCATCGACGAGTCCTTCGGCGACGGCTGCCCGACCGTGACCATGAAGCGCGGTCAGCAGACCGGTCCGGCGGCCCCGCCCGTGAAGGAGTGGCAGACGGGCAACATGTACTTCTTCGAGACCGACAGCGGCGACCTGCTGTCGGAGTACCGCAACCCGCGGCCGACGAACGACAACACCAGCCCGACGACCGGCAAGTACTGCTCGTCGCACCTCGGCATCCCGGTGCCGGCCCGTGATCGCTATCTGCTCGTCAACGCGTACTACCGCGGCGGGTCATCCGTGATCGACTTCAGCGACCCGACCAAGCCGAAGGAGATCGCGTTCGCCGACCTCGACGGCACGAACACGTGGTCCGCGTACACGTACCCGCGCCGCAGCGGCCGCTCGAGCCAGATCCCCGTGTATTCGAACGACGGCCTGAGCCGCAACTACGCCGCGCCGGGCGAGCCCGCGCGGTACCCGGAGACCGCGTACGGCTTCATGCGCTTCCGCGCGGAGGTCGGCAGGGTCAACCTGGTCGGCTTCGATCGCCTCAACCCGCAGTTGCAGGAGCGGGTGATCCCGACCAACCTCAAGCCCAAGAAGCCGCACGGCAAGCCGTGGAAGTACGACCAGAGCAGGCCTGGGAACGGTCACGGCAACAAGTCGGCGCGCCCCTGGGAGAAGTAAGCCGATAGTGAGGGCAGGAGCGAGCCGCCAGGCGAGTTCCTGCCCAAGCATGCGAGCCCGTAGGGCGAGTCATGCGGCGAGCGCGTGCTCGAGGGCCATCGTGGACACCCCGATGAGCCCGGCACGCGCTCCGGCCCGCGCACGTGAGATCTCGAGCTCGCTGGTCGCCAGCGTGTTCGCCTCGCGGTAGAGCGTCTCGCGCAGGGCGCTGAGCATGAAGTCGCGGGCGTCCGTCAGGTCGCCCGCGACCACGAGGCGCGACGGGTTGAGGATGTTGACCACCGTCGCGAGCACGAAGCCGATCGCGTGGCCCGCGCTGCGCACCATCGCGATCGCCTCCGGCGTGCCGCCGCGCGCGAGCGCGGCGACCTCCGCGGTGTTCGCGCACGGGATGCCCGCCGCGGTCAGCCGGTCGGCCATCCGCTGGCCGCCGGCCACGGCCTGCAGGCATCCGCGCTTGCCGCAGCTGCACACGATGTCGTCGTGGCCGGGCACGTGGGTGTGGCCGATCTCGCCCGCGGCGCCTTGGGCGCCGCGCAGGATCTGGCCGCCGGCCACGTACGCCAGGCCGACGCCAGTCCCGGCCTTGAGCACGACGATCTGCTCGCCGGGATCGTGCTGGCGCGCCTCGCCCAGGGCCATCACGTTGACGTCGTTGTCGACCAGGATGTCGACGTCGAAGTGCTCACGCAGCCGTTGGGCGACCGGGAAGCCGTCCCAGCCGGGCATCAGGCCCGGGCTGATCGGACGTCCGCTTTCGTCCACGGAGCCGGGTAGCGCGATGCCGAGCGCCCACGCGTCACCGGGCGAGCGGCCGAGCGCGGCGAGCATCGCGCGCAGCTCATCCGTCGCCCACGCCAGCGTGTCCTCCGGATCGGCGTCGATGTTGCGCCGCTCGTGGCGCTCGGCGAGCGACTCGCCCGCGAGGTCGGAGATCGCGACCGTCGCGCCGGTGGCGCCGACGTCGATGGCGAGGACCAGGCCGGCCGCCGCGTGGAACGTCAACAGGCCGGAGGGGCGCCCGCCCGTCGAGACGGCGTTGCCGGACTCCGTGATCAGCCCTCGCGCTTTGAGCTCACCGAGGCGCGCCCCGATCGTCGTGCGCGACAACCCGGTCTGCTCCATCAGCTCGGAGCGGGTCGAGGCCTTGCCGTCGCGGATCAGGTTGAGGATGTCGGTGGCGATCACGGGCGAACAACCTAGCCGCTGCTTTCACCGTCACCCCACGCCCGATTCGTACCGTCGGGCCATGTTCGCGTGCGTGACTTCGGTGTTGGCCAGCCTGCTGTACCTCGCGCCCATCGGGTTGATGGTGGGCGCGCTCGTCTTCGTCCGGCTACGCGGGGCGCTCGGGGAGCGGCGCGGTGACCAGGGCGCGCAGCAGGGCGGCGGCGACGTCGAGGTCGCGCGGGTGGACCGTCTCGAACGCGGTGTGCGTGTAGCGGCAGCCGACCGTCAGGAGCGCGGTGGGGGAGCCGGTCTCGGCGAGCGCGAGGCCGTCGGAGCCGTAGCTGGCGAATAGCCCGTCCTGCACCGGGAGGCCGTGCTCGCGACCGAGCGCCACCAGGTGCTGGGAGAGCGTGCGGTCGTAGACGATGCCGGAGTCGCGGTGCACGACGATCGGCCCTTCGCCGAGGCCGGTGGCGAACTCCTTCTCGTCGACGCTGGGGATGTCGCCGACGAGGCCCACGTCGAGCGCGATCGCGGCGTCGAAGCGCTCGGCCAGCGCGAGCGCCCGCGCGCCGTGCAGGCCGTTCTCCTCCTGGACGGTGGCGCCGAGCCAGAGCTCGCAGGCGAGGTCTTCGGTGCCGAGCAAGGCGTCCATCAGCGCAAGCCCGACGCGGTTGTCCATGCTCGGCCCGACCAGCAGCTCGCCGATGCGCTGGGTCGGGGCCGAGAACACGACGGGCGCGCCGACGTGCAGGCCGGCGGCCAGCACGGCCTCGCGGTCGCCGAGCCCGAGCTCCACCCAGAAGTCGTCGTAGGCGAGCTTGTCCTTCTCACGCTGCGCGACGGTCAGCACGTGACCGGAGCTGGCGGCGATCATGCCCTCGAGCCAGGAGCCGTCGCGCGCCAGGGCCTTGACCGGCTGACCGACGGGATGGCGGCGCTCAGGGCCCGTGCGCCGGTCACCCTGGGAACCGTCGAGGAGCAGATAGCCCTCCTTGGTCACGTGGCGGATGACGTAGCCGACCTGGTCCATGTGGGCTTGGACCAGCACCCGCGGGCCGCTGCCGCCGACGCGCGCGACGAGGTTGCCGACCGGGTCGCGCCGCACCTGGGCGCCCTGCTCGCTCCAGCGACGCTGCAGGAGGTCGGCGAGATCCGATTCGGCACCCGACGGTGCAGGAACGGCGCAGAGCTCGGCGAGTACTTCTGTCAGCATCCGCACACTTTACGGGGAGCAGGGCGCTCAGAGCCGCACCACTAGCCTCTCATGGCGTGAGTGGCACGCTGATCGCACGGGACTTGAGCAAGGCACACGGGGCGGCGACGATCCTCGCCGGCGTGTCGGTGACGGTTGCGCCGGGGGACGTCCTCGGCGTCGTCGGGCCCAACGGGGCGGGCAAGTCGACGCTGCTGCGCCTACTGGCCGGCGTGGACGCCCCGGACGCCGGGGACGTGCGGCTGACGAGCGGCACCGCCGGCTACCTGCCGCAGGAGCCCGACCGCCGGCCCGGTGAGCGCCTGCAGGACTACCTCGCGCGGCGCACCGGCGCGGCGGCGGCAGAGGAGCGCATGAACGCCGAGGCGGCCGCGTTGGCCGACGGCGGCGGCGAGGACTACAGCGACGCGCTGGAGGCGTGGCTGGAGCTCGGCGGCGCCGATCTCGAGGTGCGGGCCGAGACCGTCCTGCGCGACCTCGGGCTGGACGTCGCGCTGCTGGAGCTGGAGACCGTGGCCCTCTCCGGCGGGCAGGCCGCACGAGCCTCGCTGGCCGCGATCCTGCTCTCGCGCTTCGACGTCCTGCTGCTCGACGAGCCGACCAACGACCTCGACTTCGACGGGCTGGCGCGGTTGGAGCGGTTCGTCGCCGAACGGCCGGGCGGCGCCGTGATCGTCTCGCACGACCGCGCGTTCCTGGACCGGACCGTCACGCGGGTGCTGGAGATCGACGAGATCGCGCACACCGCGTCCGAGTACGGCGGGGGCTGGGCCGGCTACCAGGAGCTCCGGGCCACGGCCGCGCGGCACGCCGAGGAGCGCTTCGACACCTACTCCACGCAGCGCGACAAGCTCACGAGCCGCGTCAACCGCCAACGGCAGTGGTCCGAGCTCGGCGTCAAGAAGTCCAAGGGCTCAGACCCCGACAAGGCGGTCGTACGCCACCGCGCCGAGCGCTCGGAGAAGCAGGCCGGCAAGGTGAAAGCCAGCGAGAAGGCGCTCGAGCGGCTCGAAGTCGTCGACAAGCCCTGGAAGCGCTGGGAGCTGCAGCTCACCTTCGGCGGCGGTGAGCGCTCCGGCGACGTCACCGTGCGGCTGGACGGCGCGGTCATGCGGCGCGGCTCGTTCACGCTCGGGCCGATGACGGTCGAGCTCGCGTGGGGAGAGCGCGTCGCTCTGGTGGGCCCGAACGGGTCCGGCAAGACGACGCTCGTCCAGGCGCTGATCGGGCAGCTCGAGCTGAGCTCCGGCACGCGCTGGATCGGCCCCGGCGTCCGCGTCGGCACGCTCGACCAGGCGCGCGCCGGCTTCGACGGCCCCGACACCCTGATCGACGCGTTCGTCGAGCAGAGCGGCATGACCCTCCAGGACGCGCGCTCCCTGCTGGCCAAGTTCGGCCTGGAGGCGGACGAGGTCAACCGCGTCGCCCGCAGCCTCTCACCAGGCGAGCGCACCCGCGCGTCGCTCGCGCTGCTGATGGCTTCCGGCGCGAACTTCCTCGTCTTCGACGAGCCCACCAACCACCTCGACCTCCCGGCGATCGAACAGCTCGAGTCAGCGCTGGACGCCTACGAGGGCACGCTCCTGCTCGTCACCCACGACCGCCACCTGCTGGAGGCGGTCCAGCTCGATCGCACGATCGAGCTCGCCGTCACGAATCAGTTCTGATCGCCGTTGGCGGCGACCGGCATCGGCCGATGCCACACGGTCTGCTGCGGGAACGGGATCTCGATGCCCTCTTCCTCGAAGACGGCCTTGATCCGCCGGCGCAGGTCGCGGGAGACGCGGAACTGCTCGGACGGGCGGGTCTTGACGACCAGGCGGATGACGATGCCGTTCGCGCCGAGCTGCTCGACGCCCCAGACCTCCGGCTGCTCGATCACGTCGGCGTCGGCGCCGGCGATCTCGTCGGCCACGCGCGCGATCACGGCCTCGGCGTGGTCGAGGTCGGTGTCGTAGGCGACCTCGATGTCGATCAGGGCGCGCGACCAGTGCTGGGACTTGTTGCCGACGCGGCGGATCTCGCCGTTCGGGACGTGCCAGAGCGTGCCGTCGACGGAGCGCAGGCGCGTGGTGCGGAGTGAGACGGCGTCAACGGTGCCTGACGTCTGCCCATCCAGGTCGACGATGTCGCCGACGCCGAACTGGTCCTCGACGAGGATGAAGACGCCGGACAGGAAGTCCTTGACCAGCGACTGGGAACCGAAGCCGAGGGCGACGCCGATGATGCCTGCGCCCGCGATCAGCGGGCCGAGGTTGATCCCGATCTCGCCGAGGATCATGAAGACGGCGACGGTGTAGACCACGAAGGTCACGAGCGAACGCAGGACGCTGGTGAGCGCGTCGATGCGCTGCTCGGAGCGCAACGAGTGCTCCTGCGTCTGCAGCAGCGCGGAGGGGGTCGCCGCGCGCAGGGAGCCGACGCGCTCCTGGACGGCGCCGGAGCTCAGGGTCCGCAGCGCGCTGCGCACGCCACGGCGCGCGATGCGGTTCACGAACCACGCGATGATCAGGATCGCGAGGATTCTCAGGGGAGCCCCGAGGATGAATTCAGCCACGTCCGCCGGCTCGACGGAGACGGCCGCGAAGGTCGTCATGAGCACGCCTACGAACGTAGCGAAGGCGGTGGACGCGCCTCGTGTGAGACGCGTCCACCTCGCTCAGTGAGTTACCGCTGCGGCTTGACCACGAGCGCGGAGCCGCCGCCACGGCGGACCGGCTCGGCGGCCGCGAGCATCTTCCCGCGGTCGAAGAACTCGATGCCGGTGGTGGCGCCGATCTCGGCCTGCGGGGTCCCGAAGGCGTGCCCGTAGTTCGCGGTGAGCGCGACCGCGTCACCGGTCATGAACGCCGGCTCGGCGATGCTCGTCGCCCCGTTGCGCTGTGACGCGCGCGGGGAGGCGATCGCGTCCGGCAGGCTCTTGCCGAGCTCGAGCCGCTCGAGCAGCGTCTGCAGGACGGTGGTGATGATCATCGAGCCGCCCGGCGAGCCGACGGCGATGAACGGCTTGCCGTGCTTGGTGACGATCGTCGGCGCCATCGAGCTGCGCGGGCGCTTGCCGCTGTCGGACCGGTTGGGCGCGGTCTTCGACGTGTAGTCGAAGTCCGTCAGCTCGTTGTTGAGCAGCATGCCGGTGCCGGGGACGACGATGCCGTTGCCGCCCGTGGACTCCACGGTGAACGTGTAGGACACGACCATGCCGTCGTCGTCGGCGATCGTCAGGTGCGTCGTCGACGGGCCATCGCTCAGCGTCGGCGGGACGCCGGCCGGGCCGCAGTCGCCGCCCTGTACCGCCGCGTTGACGGCGCGGTCGGTGATGAGCGCGCGGCGCGCGTCGGCGAACTGCTGCGAGAGCAGGCAGTCCAGCGGCACCGTGACGAACGCCGGGTCGCCCAGGTACTTGCCGCGGTCGGCGAACGAGTAGCGGGACGCCTCGAGGAAGCGGTGCAGCACCTGCGTGCGGTCGGCGCCGAGCGGCTGGTAGCCCTCGAGGATGTTCAGCGCCTCACCGACGGTGGAGCCGCCGCTGGACGGCGGGCCCATGCCCCAGACCTCGAGGCCCTTGTAGTCGACCTTGGTCGGCTTGCGCTCGATCGCGCGGTACTTGGCGATGTCCTGCTCGGTGATCAGGCCCTTGCGCCACACGTGGTTGGCGTCTGCCGCGATCGGCGGGGTCTGCGCCGCGTTGGCGATGGCCTTGGCCAGCGGGCCGCGGTAGAACGCGTCGGCGCCATAGCGCCCGATGTACTCGTACGTCTTGGCCAGATCCGGGTTCTTCAGCGTGCTGCCGACGTCACGCGGCGTGCCGTCCGGGTCGAGGTAGATCGCCGCGGTGGCGGGGACGTCGTTGAAGTAGTCGACGTTCGGCACGGTCTGGTCGACGAACGTCTGGTCGACCGTGAAGCCCTTGCTCGCGACCCGGATACCCGGCTCGAGCAGCTTGCGCAGCGGCTTGGAGCCGTACTTGCGCAGCGCGAGGTCCCACTTGGCCACCGTGCCCGGCACGCCCGCGGAGAGCCCGCTGTAGCGCGCGTCGTTGAACGGCAGCGCCACGCCGTTCTCCCAGAACGATTCCTCGTCCATGTCGGCGCCCGAGGTCTCGCGACCGTCGATCGTCGTCACCTGCCCGCGCGGGGTGCGGATGACCATGAAGCCACCGCCGCCGATGCCGGCCGAGAACGGCTCGGTCACGCCCAGCACGCCCGCCGCGGCGACGGCCGCGTCGACGGCGTTGCCGCCGGAGCGCAGCGTGTCGATGGCCGCGTCCGTGGCGAGCACGTCGACGGTCGCCGCCGCGCCGCCCGTGCCGAGCGCCGTGGCCGTCTTCTGCGGCGTGCCTCCGCCGCCTCCGCCACCGTGCCCGCCGCCGGGGTGGCCGCCGCCCGGGTGGCCGCCGCAAGTCGG
>JAPDDQ010000867.1 GCA_027587225.1 Solirubrobacter taibaiensis | reverse complement strand
TAAGAAACTCACTAAGCGAATCATTCGGACGAAAGATCCAACAATCCAGCGGTTATTATAATCATCTGGTGATTGATAGAAAGCGAATAACGTAACAGGAACGATAAGCGCTGTGGGATCTCCATCAGATAAAATAGCAACTCGTCCTTCCATTAAATTTGCAGCGGTCCTATCTGGACGCTCTGTATTTAATTGCTGCGGAAATGGTGAGAAAGACGTATCCTCTATAAATTCTTGTATATATCCTGGAGGCATAAGTGCATCTGTCTTAATCGTTTCTAACCTTCTTTTTACTTCTGTAACTAAATCGTCATTCGCTATGTTTTGCATATAAGCAATTGCCACTTTCGTATGCATTTCTTCACCAAGTGTGAAATATTTAACGACGATATTTGGACTTTTTATGAGCTTACGAATGGAAGCTAAATTAGTTGCTAGATCCTCTACAAAACCAGTATGTGGACCGCGCACAATCCCTTCATTATCAGGCTCTGCTATATCTCGCTTTAAAGATAAA
>JAPDDQ010000866.1 GCA_027587225.1 Solirubrobacter taibaiensis | reverse complement strand
GAAAATTATAAATAAAACCTTTCTATAGTTACCTACAAGTAACCTACGCACATGAAAGTGCATCATTGCCTTTTTACATAAACATAGATACAATTTTAATATAATACATAACTGAGATGATTAAGGAGTGTTATACTTGGCAGAATTATTACAAGGTAAAAATGCTTTAATTACAGGAGCAGGTAGAGGGATTGGTCGCGCTGTAGCAATCGCATTAGCGAAAGAAGGCGTAAATGTAGGCTTATTAGCTCGTTCAGAAGAAAACTTAAAAGCTGTAGCGAAAGAAGTAGAAGCAGAAGGTGTAAAAGCTGTTATTGCAACTGCTGATGTTTCTTCATACGAAGAAGTAACAACTGCGATTGAAACGTTAAAAAATGGTTTAGGATCTATCGATATTTTAATTAATAACGCTGGTATTTCTAAATTCGGTAAGTTTTTAGAACTAGACGTTGCTGATTGGGAAAAAATCATTCAAGTAAACTTAATGGGTGTATACTATGCAACTCGTGCAGCTTTA
>JAPDDQ010000865.1 GCA_027587225.1 Solirubrobacter taibaiensis | reverse complement strand
ACACCTTCTTTACGTAACTTATTGATTACTGTAAAGAGCGTTTCGATTTCACGATCCGTCAGTGCCGCAGTAGGTTCATCCATAATAATAACGCTCGCGTTTGTCATTAATGCTTTCGCAATTTCGATAATTTGCTGTTGTCCAACCGATAATTCCTCTGCTAACATAGCGCCTCTTACATGCAGCCCTAGCTCTGCTAGTTGCTGCTGCGCAATCGCGTTCATTTGTCGAGTGCGTAAAATACCTGTTTTCCCATACATTAACTCTTTACCGAGAAACATATTTTCAGCTACTGTTAAATTCGGCAATATGTTTAGTTCTTGATGTATAAATGCGATGCCGTACTCTTCAGCTTCTTTCGCATTTTTAAAGGTGCGCTCTTGCCCATCAATCTTGATTGTCCCACCATCTTTTTTGTATACACCTGTTAAAATCTTCATGAGCGTTGATTTACCCGCTCCATTTTCCCCCATCAATGCATGGACTTCTGCTGTTTCAATCATAAACTGTGCATTCT
>JAPDDQ010000864.1 GCA_027587225.1 Solirubrobacter taibaiensis | reverse complement strand
CGTAAGCGCGTCATACAAGCATCTACGTCAGCAATATTTTCTTTTCCACCTAATAAATCGATAACTTTTGTTGCTAGTGAACCGTCTTGTACATTTCCTGTTCCTTCTGATGCCTCATCTTCATTATCAATATAGTTACCTGCACGCCCTGGTGTTGGTAAATTGAATTTTTTAATTAAGAAATTAAATAGTGTAAAGTTAAGACCGAAGATCACTAATGAAACAATAACAAAGTTGATTAAGTCTCTTGTTAAACCTGCGTTAACCATCATTGGCGTACGAGTAATTAACTCAATAAATCCAAATGCATGAACACGTAAGTTAATTAAATCAGCTAGCGCGAATGCAAGTCCTGTTGTAATAGCATATACAACATATAATACTGGAGCAATAAACATGAACATGAATTCAATTGGTTCTGTTACACCTGTTAAGAATACTGCTAATGCTGCTGATAAAAACATTGGTTTATATTTTGCACGCTTTTCTTTATCAACGTTACGGAACATCGCAAATGC
>JAPDDQ010000863.1 GCA_027587225.1 Solirubrobacter taibaiensis | reverse complement strand
AAATTGTTTTTTGATTGTATTTTAAATTTTTTATAGATTGGATTGTAGTAGTTGCGGAGCTATTTACGCTTGGTGGTGCTTCTTCATGAACAAGCGTTGAAGCACCTTCAATATTCATATACCACTGCCTTTTTTCTTGTATATCTTTATCGAATTGGAAATGTGGTGGTAAAAAAGAAAGCTTTACTTTCTTTTTTGAAAAATGTGAGGTAGCTATATTAGCAATTTCTTTTGTTTTTTTACCATTGTTATAATAATCAATTGTAGCATTTATTTCATCTGTATCATTTTTAAGCGTAACGTTATAAAACATGCTATTTCCTTCTTGAAAAGGAGTCATTTGTAAAATAGAAGCTTGCTCTTTTGTTAATTTGTATGGCTCAACAATGGCAACTTCATTGTTTTTTATTTGGCTACAACTTGTGAGTAATAATAAAAACAAGATTGATAGTAATTTTATACGCATGCAATCTCCTCCTTTTTACAATTATATTCTAAATGTGATTTTTTATCATTTC
>JAPDDQ010000862.1 GCA_027587225.1 Solirubrobacter taibaiensis | reverse complement strand
TCTACAGTTATAAATTTACAAGATTCAAAGTTTTTAGGTAACTTCGCAAAATTGCATATTTTTAACATTTTTAAAATAAAAAATTCCTAACCTACAAAATGTAAGTTAGGAATTTCAGCTCCGGATTCAACAGTAAATAAACAATAATAGGCTAACAATAACATCAAAAAAGCCCTTTGCACGTGGTATTTTTACTTACCACACAAAGGGTTTCTGCACAAAATAATATTAAAGTTTATATAACGCGCCCAGAGGGATTCGAACCCCCGGCAGACGTGGTACCGGAAACCACCGCTCTATCCGACTGAGCTATGGGCGCATGATTATAGAAAACACTTCATTTTCTTCTCATAATAATAGCAATAAAATCCATCTAAATCAATAAAAATATCCCCGTAATACCTTATGCATCTTAGCTAAAAGCATATAAAATCTATTTCACCCCTAAATTTTCCAATCATAAATTCACCCCAACTCACAAATTATAATCTTTGAATTGATATTCCAAAGGGGGCTTC
>JAPDDQ010000861.1 GCA_027587225.1 Solirubrobacter taibaiensis | reverse complement strand
AAGTGCCTTTTTATAATTGGTTGGAGCAGTAATATAGGAGGAAGTATATGTTAAATAAAACGCAAATTCGCTATTGTTTAGACACAATGGCGGATATGTATCCAGAAGCACATTGTGAATTAATTCATGAGAATCCTTTTGAATTAGTAATCGCGGTGGCACTATCTGCACAATGTACAGATGCACTTGTAAATAAAGTGACGAAAAATTTATTTCAAAAATATAAAACACCAGAAGATTATTTAAGTGTATCTTTGGAAGAGTTACAACAAGATATACGTTCTATTGGGTTGTATAGAAATAAAGCAAAAAACATTCAAAAATTGTGTCAGATGTTGCTGGATGATTACAATGGAAAAGTTCCAGAAGACCGTGACGAGTTGACGAAATTACCAGGAGTAGGGAGAAAAACAGCAAATGTAGTTGTTTCGGTAGCGTATGGCATCCCGGCAATTGCTGTTGATACGCATGTAGAAAGAGTGAGTAAACGGTTAGCGATTTGTAGATGGAAAGATTCG
>JAPDDQ010000860.1 GCA_027587225.1 Solirubrobacter taibaiensis | reverse complement strand
ATATCGGTGCTTCTAGCCAAGAAGAAGCAATGGAGTGGGGCGTACGACCAGGAGATCAAGTTGTACCTTACTTTGAATTCCAAGTGATGAAGAATGAAAAAATGTTACTTGCAAAAGCATGGGATAACCGAATCGGTTGTGCAATTGCAATTGACGTATTAAAACAATTAAAAGATGAAAAGCATCCAAACGTTGTATATGGCGTTGGAACTGTACAAGAAGAAGTTGGTCTTCGTGGCGCAAAAACATCTGCGAATTATATTAAACCAGATATCGCGTTCGCAGTAGATGTTGGTATCGCTGGAGATACACCGGGTGTAACGTCAAAAGAAGCACAAAGTAAAATGGGCGATGGACCACAAATCATTTTATATGATGCTTCTGTTATTGGACATACAGGTTTACGTGATTTCGTAGTTGATGTTGCTGATGAATTACAAATCCCGTATCAATATGATTCAGTAGCAGGCGGAGGAACGGATGCGGGTGCGATTCACATTGCTGTAAATGGTATTCCT
>JAPDDQ010000859.1 GCA_027587225.1 Solirubrobacter taibaiensis | reverse complement strand
TTCGCTTGAAGTGCTGGACTTAATGAATTAATCTCATCTAATAACAAAGTCCCTCCGTTCGCTTCTTCGAATAAGCCTGATTTATCTATTGCTCCTGTAAAGGCACCTCGATTTGTGCCAAATAGTAGGCTTTCCATTAAGGTATCAGGTATAGCGGCACAGTTTTGTGAAATAAAGGGTTTTGTTGAACGCTGACTTTCATTATGGATGCTTTGTGCAAATAGTTCTTTACCAGTGCCTGTTTCTCCTACTAGAAGTATGGAGGAAGATGTACGAATTACTCTTTTTCCTTCTGTAATGATTGATTGAATGGCTTCAGAATCACCAATTATGTGATCAAAGGTAAATTTAGTGCTTTGTTTTCGAGAAGGACCTATTTTTATCGTTTGCTTTAAGTTACTAATTTCTTTTGATATTTCAATAGCGCCTTTAATTTTTCCATTTTCTATTATAGGGAAAGTATCGTTAATCGTTGTAATTTCTTGTCCTTTATTGTTAAAATACGTTTGTTTTATATT
>JAPDDQ010000858.1 GCA_027587225.1 Solirubrobacter taibaiensis | reverse complement strand
ACAAAACATATTATAAGATAGAGGCGCTTTATTCCGCTATTTGCCGGGCAGTAATACCCCACTGATTAAAGTTTCACTTTATATTTTCAGTTTACTCGTACATATTTTCAAACTTCAACATAAAGGAGAATGGCTGTATGGAGATTGCTAAAGGGATAGAAATGTTACAACTTGAATTTCAAGAATTTGTTATTCATCCAATTCTTTTATGGGATGATGAAATGGCAGTATTAATAGATACGGGTTTCCCACGACAAATTGAAGATATACAACGAGAGATGGAAAAGGTTGGGCGATCATTTGATAAGTTAAAAGTCGTGATTTTGACGCATCAGGATATTGATCATATAGGTGGTCTTCCGGAGTTGTTGCAGCGCTGTCGAAGTAATATTAAAGTTTATGCGCACGAACTAGATAAGCCATATATCGAGGGGGATTTACCTTTATTGAAGGACGGAAATGTAGAGAACCGACCAAAAGGAAAAGTGAGTGATACTATGATTGACGGGCAAGAACTTC
>JAPDDQ010000082.1 GCA_027587225.1 Solirubrobacter taibaiensis | reverse complement strand
CGCGGCGGCGCGTGGTGATGGCGTGGGGCGGGCTGGCGCGGCGGCGCGTGGTGATGGCGTGGGACGGGCCGCCGCGGCGGCGGGCGGCGATTGCGCGGGGCGGGCCGGCGCGGCGGCGCTCCCCGCTGCGACCTACCGGGTGGACGTAGCGATCGCGTGGGCCACGCCGGACGCGCGGCCCGACGGCGGCGCGCGAGTCGCCGTGCACCACGGAACGCGCGAGTCCGCCGCGAAGCTCGTCGAGCTCGGCGGGCGCTTCTTCCAACTCCGCCTCGAGGACCCGATCGTGCCCGCCGCGGGCGACCGGCTCGTGATCCGCTCGCTGGCCCCGCCGGACACGCTGGGCGGCGGCGTCGTCCTCGACCCCGCGCCGCGCCGCCACGGTCCGTCGCGGGACGTGCTCGCACGGTTGGCGCGGCTGGAGCGCGGCGAGCCCGAACCCGAGGTCGAGCCACCCGCCCCTGTCGCGGCGCCCGCGCCGCCCCCGCTCGACGCGCGCGCGCTGGCGCTCGAGGAGGAGCTGCGCGCGGCGGGGCACGAACCGCCTTTGGATTCAGAGCCCGAGCTCCTCGCCGTGCTGCGAGAGCACGGGCGGATCGTGCGGCTCGGGCCGACGATGCACATCCACGTGGATGCGCTTTCCATGGTTCGGGAGCGCGTGATCGCGATGGACGAGATCACGCTGGCGGGGCTGCGGGACGAGCTCGGGACCTCGCGAAAGTACGCCCAGGCGTTGCTGGAGCGGTTCGACGGCGAAGGCCTGACCGCGCGGCGCGGGGACGTGCGGGTGCTGCGGCGCCGGCCGCGCGCACGGTGAGCCGGTGCCACCGGGGCACGCCCGTGCCCGTTCGAGGGGGTGCCGAACGAGCGTCCCGCCTCAGGTGACGGATGTACGGCACCCCCCGCTGGCGAGCGGCAATGCGCCACTCGTGTGGCATTGACCGTCCCTCGGCGTGAAAAGACGTGAACGCCTCGGCGTTCACGCAGTGCGGGGCACCCGCCTCACCCGCAATCAGCACGCCCGCCCCGACGGGTCAAGAAACCCGTGACCACCGCGGCGCAGCACCACGACCGCCCGGGCACGGGTTTCTTGACGAGGCGGCCGCGGGTGTGCTCGCCGTTCAGGCGGCCGCGGCCTGCCAGGCGGCTTCCCAGAACGCCAGCTCGTGGCGCGACGACGCGACGAACGCCGCCTCCATCAACGAAGCGTCCCCGTCGACCTCGTCCAAGAGCTCCCGCGACCAGTCAGCGAGCTCGCCGAACTCGTCGCTTGCGTACATCTCGATCCACTCGGCGTATCGCGACGACGTCGCCGCGCCCGCCAAGGCGGTGCCGATCTCCGCGTAGCCCCACATGCAGGGCGCGACGGCCGCGGCCAGTTCGCAGAAGTCGCCCAGCGACGCGGTCCGCAGCAGGAAGTCGCAGTACGCGGCGGTCGCGGGCTCCAACACCGTTGCGTCTAGATCGTCCACGCCCCACCGCGCGGCGAACCCACGGTGCAGCTCCATCTCCGTCTCCAAAACGGCCAAGGACAGCGCGGCGAACCGGCGCATCCACGACAGGCGCGGCGCTCGGGCGGCGCCCAACGACAGCAGCCGGCCGTAGTCGATCAGGAACAGGTAGTCCTGGCGGATGTACCACTGGAAGGCGCGCTCATCGAGCGTGCCGTCGCCGATGCCCTGGACGAAGGGGTGCTCCAGCGACGCCTCCCACAGCGGGGCGGCGGCGTCGCGGAGCGCCAGCGAGCGGATCAATCGGTGGCGCCGGCGGCGGCCGGAGCGGTGGGATCCGCGCCCTCGCCGGACGACATCTCGCGCGCCATGAAGTTCTCGATGTCCATCGGGTCGTCCTTGGAGCGCTCGACGACGCGCAGCAGGTCGCTCATCGTGGCGACCTCCTCGACCTGCTCCTTGATGAACCACTGCATGAACTGCTCGGACGTGTAGTCGCCCTCGCCGCGGGCACGGCCGGCCAGCGCGTTGATCTGCTCGGTGACGCGCTTCTCCTGCGCGAGCGCCAACGCGACCGGTTCGACGATGTCCGCGAACTGCACCTGCGGGGCGGCGACGCCCGGGATCACGACGTCTGCGTCCGCGTCGATCAGGTACTGGACCATCATCATCGCGTGGTCGCGCTCCTCCAGCGCTTGTGCGTAGAAGAAGCGCGCGAGCTGGGGAAGCGTCTCCGCGTCGTAGTACACGGCAATCGCGACGTACTGCTGGTGCGCGGCGTACTCGTGTCCGATTTGCTCGTTCAGAAGCGTTACAAACGCGTCGGCGGCCATGGGCGCTGATGCTATACCGACCAACCCTTGGCGAAGACGAAGAAAAAGCCGGATTCTCCGCGGGTCGTCAAGACCAAGAACAAGTGCTGCAAGAGCCGCCCGCGATGCAAGAAATGCCCGGTCGTGTGCAAGCGCCTTTCCAATCAAGGACTTGCTGAACGTCTGCCGAACGGAAGTTACGTGCTGAGCATCGACGTGAGCAAGAAAGTGCTCAAGGCGGCTCGCGGATAGCCGTCGGGCTATCCTCCGTGACCTTATGGCCACCTGCCTCGTCACCGGTGGCAGCGGCTTTCTCGGATCGCATCTGTGCGATGCGTTGTTGGCACGGGGTCACCGAGTGATCTGCGTCGACAACTTCGACACCGGGTCGCTAGCCAACATCCAACACCTGCGTGGACCGGATTTCGTGTTCATGCACAAGGACGTCACGGAGCCGTTCTTCGTCGCCGAGCCCGTCGACTTCGTGTACCACTTCGCGAGCCCGGCGAGCCCGATCGACTACCTGCGGCTCCCGCTGCACACGTTGAAGGTCGGCTCGTACGGCACGCACCACGCGCTCGGCCTGGCGAAGCTCCACCGCGCCCGCTTCTTGACCGCGAGCACCTCCGAGGTCTACGGCGACCCGCAGGTGCACCCGCAGCCCGAGTCCTACTGGGGCCACGTGAACCCGATCGGGCCGCGTGGCGTCTACGACGAGGCCAAGCGGTACGCCGAAGCGCTCACGATGGCGTACCACCGCCAGCAGGGCGTGAACACGGCGATCGTCCGCATCTTCAACACCTACGGCCCGCGCATGCGCCCGCACGACGGCCGGGCGATCCCGACCTTCATGCGCCAGGCGCTGCAGGACAAGCCGATCACCGTGTTCGGCACCGGCCAGCAGACCCGCTCGTTCTGCTACGTCGACGATCTCATCAACGGCATCATCCGGCTCGCCGACTCCGGCATCCATCAGCCCGTGAACATCGGCAATCCGAACGAGTTCACGCTGCTCGAGCTCGCCAAGGCCGTGATCGAGATCACCGGCTCGCGCTCGGAGATCGTCTACGAAGCGCTGCCGACCGACGACCCACAAGTACGTCAGCCCGACATCACGTTGGCCCGGGAGCTGCTCGGCTGGGAGCCGACCGTGGCCCTGCGTGAAGGGCTGCAGCGAACCCTCGACACGGCCGGTGCGGCCGCGTTGATGGGAACGCTGCCGGCGTAGCCGCAAGAATGCGCGCGACTCCTGTCGGGGTCGCGCGTTGCAGTACCTGAAAAGCCAGTGGCCGATACCCAGACTCAGACCAAGCCTCCGCATACGCCGCGTGCACAAGTCCGCGCGCGGGAGACTGTCGTCCTGCCCGGAGTTGATGTCCGCCGCAAGCGCCCGCCGCTGCTCTCCTTCCTGCTCCGGATGGAGACGCTGCGCAAAGCGTCGCGCGTCGTGTCGCTGCTCGCGCTGGACTTCGCGTGCCTGCTGGCCGCGCTGATCGTCGCGCTGATGGTCAAGGCCGTCGTGCGCGACGGCATCTGGGCCTGGGAAGCGTCGGTGCTGGAGGCGCGCGAGACGGTCGCGTTCGCCTACCTGGTCACGGTGCTGCTGTTCGCCCGCTCAGGGCTGTACGCCGAGCGCGCCCAGCGGCCCGGCATCGCGCGGATCGTCTCCGCGCTGTTCCAGGTGATGATCGTGTCGCTGATCTACGGCCTGGTGAGCGGCGCCGAGAACTACAACAGCTACTACATCTTCTACGGCACGTTCTTCTTCGCCGTGATCATCCTCGGCTCGGCGCGGTGGATGTACGAGAAGATCACGGGCGCGATCCTGCGCGCGGCGGGCTACCGCCGGCGCGCCGTGCTCGTCGGCTCCGGCCGGCACATCGAGGACGTCGCCCACGCACTGCGCGACGAGGTCCACGTGCCGGTTGAGATGGTCGGCTTCATCTCACTCACGCCGCGGCCGGACAACGGGCTGCGCTCGCTCGGCCGGATCGAGGACGTGGCGCAGGTGCTGGACGCCTACCGCGTCCAGGAAGTGATCATCGCCGACCCGGACTTCCCGGAGGAGCGCGCCGTCGAGCTCGTGGACACCTGCCATCAGCGGGGCGTGACCGTGCGCGTGGCGCCGTCGACGATGGAGATCCTGGTCCAGCGCGCCGAGCTCGTCCCGGGCACGTCGGTCCCGCTGTTCGAGCTGCGCCCGCCGGTGTTCGACGGCATCGACTACTTCATCAAGCGCACGTTCGACGTGATCGTGTCGCTGCTGCTGTTGCTGTTCCTCTCGCCCCTGCTGGCGGTGAGCGCGTTGCTCGTGCGCTCCACGTCGCGCGGTCCGGTGATCTATCGCTCTTCCCGCCCGGGCATCGGCGGCGAGGCGTTCCCGTGCCTGAAGTTCCGCACGATGTATTCGGACGCCGATCAGCGTCAGGCGGACCTCGAGTCGCTCAACGAGGCGAGCGGTCCCCTGTTCAAGATCAAGCGTGACCCGCGGATGACGCCGATCGGGCGGTTCCTGCGCCGCTACTCGCTCGACGAGCTCCCGCAGCTCGTGAACGTCCTCAAGGGCGACATGTCGCTCGTCGGCCCGCGCCCGCTCCCGCAGCGCGACTTCGACCAGCTCGAGGACTGGCACAAGAAGCGCTACCTCGTCACGCCCGGCATGACCGGCCTGTGGCAGATCTCGGGCCGCTCCGAACTGGACTTCGACGACCTCGTGCGGCTGGACTTCCTCTACCTCGAGCGCTGGTCGGTCGGACTCGACCTGGCCATCCTGCTCAAGACCATCCCGGCGGTCGTACTACGCCGGGGTGCCTATTAGCGCGCCGTCCTCCGGGACGAGCACGCGCTCAACCAACCCTTCGGAGACCAGACGCGCCCGGAGGTCGGCGCGCGTCTCGGTGGCGTGCGCGACCGCGTCGAGGTGGACGGCGACGATCAGTGCGTCCGGGAACTCGCGGGCGAGCGTGACCACGTCGTCGTTGGTCATCACGATCGGGTCGCCGGCGTTGAACCGGGCGCCGCTCGCGTTGACCACGACCACCGCGGGTTCGTGCTCGGCCACCGCGGCGCGGACTTCGTCGCACAGGATCGTGTCGCCCGCGATGTAGACGCTCGGCTCCCCGGGCGAGTGCAGCACGAACCCGGACACGGCGCCCATCGCCTCCCCGATCTCGCCCGTGCCGTGGCGGCCGTCGGTGCGCGCGATCAGCAGCTCGCCGAGCTTGGCGTCCGCGTAGACGGCGCGCGCGTCGGTGAACCCGTCCGCGTGCAGGCGCTCGACGTCGTGGGGCTGGCAGAAGAGCGGCAGGTTGTGCGGCAGCAGCTCGCGCGCCGTCGCGTCCCAGTGGTCCTGGTGCAGGTGGGTGAGCAGGACGGCGTCGACACCCGCCACCACGCGCTCGGCGGGCTCGGGCAGCTCGACGAGCGGGTTCCGGCGCGGGTTGGGCGTGTTGGGCACCGCATCGCGGGCGCCCGCGGGGTCCAGTTGCGGATCCACGAGCAGCGTGTGGCCGGCGACCTCTACGCGCAGCGTCGCCGACCGGATGACGGTGAGCTTCACCCCTAACAGGCTACGGGTGTGCACTGCGGGCGGCCTTCGATGCGGCGCCTGCGGGTGACGGTGTCCGTGACGGTGGCGGTGAGGCGACCGGGCATCGACGCCGTGATGGTGATCTTGGTGCCGTTGGCCAGGCGCTTGCCGGTCAAGCGTGTGATGCGGACGCGCTTGGCGCCCTTACCCCGGGTGACCGTGCGCGCGCAGCCCCTCGAGCATTCCACCACGACCTGCGCCCCGCTCGTCGCCTTCACGTAGTAGGCGACGATCTTGATCCCGCCCTTCACGCGACGGTAGGAGATCGACGGGTCCGCGAGCACGCCCGGCGGGCAGCCGAGGCGGGACGCGGGCCCGTCGAGCCCGGGACAACGGTCACTGGTGCTCCCGTCCGTACCGGGCACGACGTCGGGGACGCCGGGGAGCGGCGCCGGCATCTCCACGGGCACGACGCCGCGGCCGCTCAGCGGGATCGAGTGCGTCCTCGCCTCCGTGTTGGCGGTGAAGATCAGCGCGGCACGGTGGGTGCCCGCGACGGGCGGCGTGAACGTCACGTCGACGGTACAGCCGGCGCCCGGTGCGATCGCCGTCGCGCAGCGGCGCGCGTCGAGCGCGAACGCCGCGGGCGCCTCGCCGCCGAGCGTGAACCCGGCCGGGAACAGCGCGGCGCTGCCCGTGTTGACGACCGTCACGCGCGACGTGGTGGACACGCCCGGGGCGGACTCGTCGAAGACCGCGGCCGATTCGGTGCTGAGGAACGTCAGGGGCGCCCACACCTCGGCGCTCGCGGTCGCGGCGGTGCCGGCGTACCCGCCGGCGATCAGCACGCGGCCGTCGCGCATGGGCGCCGCGCCGGCGCGCGATCGCGGCGTCCCCAGGTTCCCCGCGGCCGCCCAGTGGTTCGTCGTCCGGTCATAGAGCTCGGTCGCGGCGACGGGCCGGAACGCGTTGTCGGCGCCGCCGGCGACGAGGACCTTGCCGCTGGTCGTACGCGTGGCGGTGTGGTCGGCGCGGGCCGCGCCCATCGACGCCCCCGGCGCCCACCCGCCGCCGACCGTGTAGAGCTCCGTGGTCGCCGCCCGAGCGACGGGGGTGGATCCGCCGGTCGCGAGCACCCGCCCGTCGTCCAGCAGCGTGAGCAGGTGGCCGGAGCGCGCGACGCTCATCGAGGGCACGACGCTCCAGCTCCCGTTGGCGAACAGCGAGCTCGCGGCGGTGAGGTAGGTGAAGTGCCCGTCGGTCACCACGCCGCCGGAGACGAGCGCGCGGTTCCCGGGCAGCCCCACCGCGGAGAGCCACAGTCGCCGGTCCGGCAGGAGGCCCGCGGGCGTCCAGGTGCCGTTCGGGTTGAACACCGCGCTCGCGTTCTGGAAGAGGTTGTTCTCGTCGTCGAAGACGATCGTGCCGCCGGCGATCACCGCGCCGCCCCCGTCCAACGCGGCCAGCGCGCCGTTGTCGTGCCACGACGGCAGCGCGCTGAACGTCCAGGTGTTCGTCTGCGGGCTGTAGAGCTCGGCGCTGCCCCACCCGGCGGACAGCACGCGGCCGTCGGCGAGCCTGACCACGTTCGCGCCGCCGATGCCCGCCTTCATCGGACCGGTGAGCGTCCATTTCTGCGTCGCCGGGTCGTAGACCTCGGCGCCGCGCGCCAGGTCGTTGGTGCCACCCACGACGAGCACCCTGCCGTCGGCGAGCGGCACGGCGGCCGGCGCCGACCGCGGGACGGTCATGTTCGGCACGGGCGTCCACACCCCCGCGTCGGCGGCGAGCGCGGGCGCGGGCGCGGCGAGCGCCAGGGACAGTGGGATGAGGCTCAGCAGCCGACGGGTGTGCAACGCGGTCTTCCTTCGATCCGGCGGCCGCGCGAGATGCGGTCGGTGACGGTGGTCGTGAGGCGGTTGGGCATGGAGACGGTGATGGTGATCTTGGCGTTGTGGGCCAGGCGCTTGCCGTTCAGGCGGGTGACGCGGACGCGGCGGGACCCCCTGCCCTTGGTCACGGTGCGCTTGCAGCCCTTGGAGCATTTGACGGTGACGCGGGCGCCGGTGGTGGCTTTGACGTAGTAGGCGACCACCCGGATGCCCTTGCCGGAGCGGCTGTAGCGGATGCTCGGGTCGGCCAGCAATCCGGCCGGGCAGCCCGAACGGGAGACCGGTCCGCGCAGCGTGGCGCAGCGATCGGCGCTGTCGACCACACCGTCGCCGTCGGCGTCCCCGCCGGCGGCGGGCAGCCCGCGTCCGCTCAGCGGGATCGCGTGCAGCGTCGCGGCCGTATTCGCCTTCAAGGTGAGCGTCGCCGTGCGTGGTCCCACACCGGTCGGGGCGAAGCCCACGCCGAGCAGGCAGGTCGCGCCGGGCGCGACCTGGCGACAGCGCGCGCCGTCCACGGTGAACTCGCCCGGCTGCGCGCCGGCAAGCGTGAAGTCGTCCGCGAGCAACGGCTGGTCACCCGTGTTGGTGAGCTGGACGACGCCGGCGGTGGCCGCACCCGCCGCGGTGTCCATGAACGCGTACGCCGGATCGCTGGTCAGCGTGGTCGCCGGCGTCCACAGCTCCGCGGTTGCGGTGAGGGATCCGGCGGGGTCGCCACCGGCGGCGACGAGCACGCGGCCGTCGGCCAGCCGCGTGGCGGTGTGATGCCAGCGGCCGATCCCGAGCGGTGCCTCGAGCAGCCACGAGCGCGTCGCGGAGGCGTAGCGCTCGACCGCGGTGGTGCCGCCCGTGCCGCTCCAGCCGCCCGTGACGAGGACCTGGCCGTTGACCAACATCGTCGCCGCGTGGCGGTCGTGCGCCGCGTGCATCGGCCCGGTCAACTGCCACTGGCTGCCGTCGAAGGTCTCGGCCGTATTGAGATGGGCGCCGTTGTTCTCGCCGCCGACCGCCAGCGCGTGGCCGTTCGGCAGCAGATCGAGCGTCATCGTGAATCGCGGCGTGGTCATGTCCGCGGCCAGGCTCCAGGCCGTGCCGCCGCCGAAGAACCGGGCGGTGCGCGACGCGCCGTTGCCGCCGTATCCGCCGGCGACGAGGACCCTGCCGTCCGCCAGCGTGACCGCGGCCCCGGCGTGCGGCGACTCCCCGCTGAACGTTCCGGCGGATTCCCAGACGTTGGTCCGCGGGTTGTAGACGCTTGCGGTGGTACTCCAGGTCGGCCCGTCCGCTCCGCCGGCGACGAGCACCCGCCCGTCGGCGAGCATCGTGATCGCCGGGTAGTAGCGGCCGACCGTCATGCTTCCGGCCCCGGTCCAGGTGTTGGTCGTCGGGTCGTAGACCTCGGCGGTGTCGATCCCGCGCGTGCCGTCGTGTCCGCCCACGATCAGGACGCGACCGGTGCGCAGCTTGATCGTCATCGCACCGGCGCGGGCCTCGAGCAGCGAACCCGCCCGCGACCAGGTGCCCGTGGCGGGGTCATAGAGCTCGGCGACGTCCGTCAGCCCGCCGAGAGCCTGCCCGCCGGCGACGAGCACGCGCCCGTCGTCGAGCAGCACGGCGCTGTGCAGGTAGCGCGGGACGGCCATGGCGCCCGTCGGGGCCCACCCGGGCGCCGACGCGGCCTGCGCGGGTGCGGGCGCCACGAGCAGGGCGGTGAGGATGATCGCGATGAGTCCAGCGGGCCGCACGGTCGCGCCAATGTAGAAGGCCTGCGCGGAACGGCTACTCGGCCGTTCGGCCATTCAGCAGCCGACGGGCACGCACCGCGGACGGCCCTCCACCCGGCGCCCGCGGGTGATCGAGTCGGTGACCGTGGTCGTGAGCCGGCCGGGCATGGACGCCGTGATCGTGATCTTGCTGCCGTTGACCAGGCGCTTGCCGTCGAGGCGGGTGATCCGGACGCGCTTGGCGCCCTTGCCCTTCGTGGTGGTGCGCTTGCAGCCCTTCGAGCACGTCACGGTCACGCGGGCCCCGCTCGTCGCCTTGACGTAGTAGGAGACGACACGGATGCCGCCCTTGACGCGCCGGTAGGAGATCGACGGGTCGGCCAGCACGCCGATCGGACAGCCCTGGCGCGGCGCGGAGCCGGTGAGCGCGAGGCAGCGGTCGATCGCGTCAGGGACGCCGTCACCGTCCCCGTCAGGCTGGGGGATGAGCGGGGCGATCGTGGGCAGGGCGGTGCCCGTCGCGCGCAGCGCCAGCGTGTACGTCCCGGTGGTGGTGTTGGCGGCGTAGGTCAGCAACGCCTCGCGCTGGCCGGCGGCCGAGGGCTTGAACGTGAGGTCGAGCCAGCAGCGGGACCCGGGCTGCAGCAGCCCCTGGCAGCGGGTCCGGCTGACGGCGAAGTCCTGCGCGTGCGCGCCCGAGAGGCTGAGATCGCCGACGACCAGGGGCTCCGCGCCGACGTTGATGATGCCCAGCGCGGAGCTCGTGGCGCTGCCGACGGTCGGTGCGCCGAACGCCACCAGGTCGTCGAGCGACGCGATCGCCGTCGTGGGCGTCCACAGCTCGGCCGTGCGGAATGCCGTCTCGCCGTCCTGGCCGCCGGTGATCAGCACGCGGCCGTCGGTCAAGGTGAGGGCCGCCGGCGAGGTGCGGGGGACGGCCATGAGCCCGCCGCTCCACCACGACGTGCCCGCGGCGTCGGACAGCTCCGCCCCCGGCAGCTTGATCCCGTCGCTCCTGTGGCCGCCGAGCACCATCACGCGTCCGTTGGCCAGGCTCAGCGCCGATCCGTCGCGGCGCTCGCTCAGCGTCGGGGCTCCGCCCGTCCACGTGTTGCTCAGTGGGTCGAAGACGTCCACGTTGGTCAACTGGCCGAACGCGTCCTCGTATCCGCCGACCGCGACCACATTCCCGTTGCCGAGTGCGGCGAGCCCGTGCGCGAAGCGGGCGATCCCCTGGTTCTTGGCCGACTCCCACGTGTTGCTGGTCGCGTTGTAGATGGACGAGTCCCCGATCGGCGAGCTGCTGCCCATCCCGCCGTGGACGAGGACCCGCCCGTTCGGGAGCGGAGCCGCCTGGGCGCCGTTGTGCTCGTGAGGCATCGTGCCGCCGGAGCTCCACGTGTCGGTGGCCGGATCGAAGAGCCGCGCGGCCGCGCTGCTGAACCCGCCGGCCAAGAGGGCCTTCCCGTTGACGAGCGGGACAAGCACGGGTGCGTCGAAGGCCGCGACGTCCGCGAGCCGCCGCCAGCCGTTGGTGCGCGGGTCGTAGACCTGCACGCTTCCGCCGAAGCCGACCGCGAGGACCCGGCCGTCGCCGAGCTTGGCCAGCCGGAGGTCGTGATCCCCGAACGCCAGCGGCGCGGCGCGTGACCACGTGCGGGTGACGGGGTCGAACAGGTCAGCGGAGGTCAGCGGGGCGTTCGACGCGGTCGTGCCGCCGGCGACGAGCACACGGCCGTCGTCGAGTTGCACGGCCGCGTGGCGGGTTCGCGGCTCGCTCATGGTCCCGGCCGGTGACCAGCCCGGCGCGATCGCCGCGTGGGCCGCGGCGGGAAGGATGAGCACGAGGGTGAGGCTGATCAGCAGGCGTCCGAGCACGCGGCCCACGGTAGGCGAGTGCCGCGCGAGATCACCTGACCATTCGTCCATCAACAGCCGACCGGGCTACAGCGCGGACGGCCTTCGATCCGCCGGCTCTTCGTGACCCGGTCGGTGACGGTGGTCGTGAGGCGGCCGGCCATCGCGACCGTGACGGTGATCTTGGTGCCGTTGGTCAGGCGGCGGTTGGTGAGTCGCGAGATCTTGATCCGCCGCGAGCCCTTGCCCTTCGTGGCCGTGGGCTTGCAGCCCTTGGAGCACTTGACGGTCAGGCGAGCGCCGGTCGTGGCCTTGACGTAGTAGGCGACGATGCGGATGCCGCCCTTGACGCGCTTATAGGCGATCGAAGGGTCGGCGAGCAGGCCGGCCGGGCAGCCTGAGCGGCCCGCGGAACCCCGGGTGCCGGCGCAGCGGTCGGTCGCGTCGGGCACGCCGTCACCGTCGGAGTCGCGCCCCGGGCCGGCCGCGGGCGGGATGCCGCGCCCGTTCAGCGGGACAGCGTGGCGACCGCCCGCGGTGTTCGCGGCGAACGTCAGCGTGGCGCTGCGCGCGCCGAGCGCGGTCGCGGCGAAGCGGACGTCGAGGACGCAGGTGGCGCCGGGAGCGATCGCGCCGCGGCAGCTGCTGCCGGCGACACTGAAGTCGGCGGCGTGCGCCCCGCCGATCGCGACCTCGTCCACGAGCAACATCAGCGCGCCGGTGTTCGTCACCTGCACGGCACCGGCGACGGCGACGCCAGGCGGCGCATCGCCGAAGCCGACCGCGGGATCGGTGGTGAGCGAGGTGATCGGCGTCCACACCTCGGCGACGGCGCCCATCGCCTGTCCCCCGGTGACCAGGACGCGACCGTCGGGCAGTTCCGTGGCGGTGTGGTACGTCCGCGGGATGGCGAGCATGCCCGCGAGCGACCACTCGCCGCGGACCGGGTCGTAGAGCTCGGACGTGGTCCCGGGGTACGGATCGACGAACTGTCCGCCCGTGGCCAGCACCTGCCCGGTGCGCAGCGGCGTGATCGTCGGCCGGTGGCGGGCGACGCGCATGGTCCCGGTGGGCGCCCAGCGGTTCGTGCGCGGGTCAAAGAGCTCGGCCGTGTCGCGCGTGTAGGTGGGACTGACGCCGTCTCCGCCCGTGGCCAGCACACGGCCGTCGGCCAGGGTGACCAGGCGGTGCGCGCTGCGCGTGACGGCCATCGGGTTCACGAGCGTCCAGCTGCCGTTCAGGTACGTGCGCGCCAGATTGCGAGGCGCGTTGCCGTCCCACCCGCCGGCCATGAGCACGCGGCCGTCGCCCATGAGCGCCGCGCCCGAGTCGGAGATCGCGGTGTCGAACGGGCCCGTGGCCGTCCAGCGGCCGTTGGTGGGATCGAACACGTCGCCGTTGTTGAGCGCCTGGCTGGCCGCTTTCAGCCCGCCCGCGACGAGGATCTTGCCGTCCGGCAGCATCACCGGCGTGCCGAGGTAGCGCGGAGCGGTCATGTGACCCACGTCCGACCAGCGGTTGGTCGCCGGGTCGTACACCTCGGCGCTCGAGAGCGCGAACGGCGTGCTCTGGCTGCCGCCCGCGATCAGCACCCGGCCGTCGCGGAGCTTGATCATCGCGGCCGAGAAGCGCGGCTCGTGCATGGACCCGGCGGGGGACCAGGTCCCGGTGGCCGGGTCGTAGAGCTCGGCGGTCACCGTTCCGTTGCTCCCGGCGCCACCGGCCACGAGCACCCGCCCGTCGTCGAGCGCCACCGCGCTGTGCATGTAGCGCGGCTCGAGCATGCTGGCCGTCGGCGCCCATCCGGGCGCCACGGCGGCCGCTGCCGAGGCCACGGGGCACAACAAGAGAACGACGACCAACGTGACCAACGACCGCATGCGAGCGAACACCGTACCCGAGGGTGTCAGCAGCCGATAGGGGTGCAGCGTGGTCGGCCTTCGGTGCGGCGGCTCTTCGCGATCCGGTCGGTGACCGTCGTGGTGAGCCGGCCCGGCATCGCGACCGCGACCGCGATCCGGGTGCCGTTGCGCAGGCGCTTGCCGTTGAGTGTCTTGATGCGCACCGGCTTGGGGCCCGCGCCCTTCGCGACGGCCCGCTTGCACGCCTTCTTGGTGCAGGTCACGGTGATCCGCGCGCCGGTGGTGGCCTTCACGTAGTAGGCGATGACCTTGATCCCGCGCTTGAGTCGCTGGTAGCGGATCGACGGGTCGGCGAGCAGGCCGGCCGGGCAGCCCGTCCGTGCCGCGCCGCCGCGCGTCGCGGGGCAGCGGTCCTGCGCGTCCGGGACGCCGTCTCCGTCGCCGTCGGGACCCGCGCCGAGCGGGAGCGGCGGCGCGACGCCGGCGCCGCTCAAGGCGATCACCGGTGCGGCGGCCGCGGAGTTGGTCGCGAACGTGAGCGTGGCCGCGCGGGCGCCGGCCACGGAGGGCGTGAAGCGCAGCGGGATCGTGCACGACGCGCCCGGCGCGACGGTCCGGCAGGCCGCGACGTCCGCCGCGAAGTCGCCTGCATCCGGGCCGGTGATCGAGGCGCCGTCCGTGATCAGCGGCTGGTCGCCGGTGTTGGTGAGCTTCGCGCCGCCGGCGGCCGCCGCGCCGAGCACCTGGTCACCGAAGCCCGCGGCCGGGTCGACGGCGAAGGTCGTGGTCGGGGTCCAGATCTCGGTCGCCCCGCTGAACGGCCCTGGGTTGAACCCGTCCGGACGGCCACCGGCGACCAGGACCCGCCCGTCGCGCAGCAGCGTGGCGGTGTGGTTCACGTGCGCGGTCAGCGTCGGGTCGCCCGGGGTCCACGTCCGGGTGGACGGCACGAAGCGCTCCGTGCTCTTGAGGCCATTGTTGTTGGCGATGCCGCCGATCACCATCGCGCCCCCGTCGGCGAGCGCCGTCGTGACGTTGGCGAACCGGTTCGACAGCATCGGCCCGGCCTGCTGCCAGGCGTTGACGTTCGGTTCGTACACCTCGGCGGGCCACACGAATCCCTCGTTGCCCGACCCGCCCGCGGCGAGCAGGCGCCCGCCCGGCAGCCGGATCAACGCATGGCCCGATCGGCGGTGGAGCATGTTCGGGAACGGCGTCCAGGCGGCGCCGTCGAACACCTTCACGTCCGTGAAGTTCGTGTACGTACCGCCGTCCGGGCTGACGCCCCCGGTGATGACCGCGCGGCCGTCCGGCAACGCCGCCACGGCGCCGGCGTGCAGCCAGCGGACGCCGCCGCCCGGGAAGACCGTCAGCAGCGTCGACCACGAGCTGGTCCGGGGCTCGAACACCTCGCTGGTGCCCCCGTCACCGCCGACGATGACGGCCCGGCCGTTCGGGAGCGCAGCGAGGAGCCCGCCGCTGCGCATCTGGTTGTTGAAGGTGTTGACGGGGGTCCAGAGATCCCGCACGGGGTCGTAGATCTCGTTGCTCATCGGGGACTGGGGATTGCCGCCCGTGGCGAGCACCCGGCCGTCGGTCAGCTTGACCAGGCCGAGCGACGACCGCACGTCACGCATCGGGGCCGCGGCCGACCAGGTCCCGGTGGCCGGGTCGTACAGCTCCACCGACCGCAGTGCCCCGTACGGGGATCCGCCCGAGCCGCCGGCGACGAGTACGCGCCCATCGTCGAGGAGCACCGCTTTGGCGTCCGCCCGTCCCTCCCGCATCGAGCCGGAGGGTGCCCAGCCCCGCGTGATCGCGGCGTGCGACGACGTCACCGGAACCAGCAACAGGACGACGACCAGCGCGAACAACGACTTCATGCGAGCGCAACCGTAGCCGTCCTGCACAGAATCGACACAACATCCCCTGACCGTTCGCACAGGGCCTTGACACACTGCGCGGCGTGACCGAGCCGCTGATCTGCGTGATCGAGGACGAAGAGGTGATCGCCCGTGCGGTGGCCGCGCGACTGCGGGCCGAGGGCTTCGCGGTCGAGCTGGCGCACGACGGCCACGACGGCATCGCGCTGTGCGAGCGGGTGCGCCCGGACCTCGTGGTGCTCGATCTGATGCTGCCCGGGCTGGACGGGCTCGAGGTCTGCCGCCGGATTCAGCGCGATCGTCCGGTCCCGGTCCTCATGCTTACCGCGCGCGGCGAGGAGTCCGACCTGCTGGTCGGCTTGGCGGTCGGCGCGGACGACTACATGACCAAGCCGTTCTCTCCGCGCGAGCTCGTCGCACGGGTGCGCGCACTGCTGCGGCGCGTGGAGCGGCGGCCCGCGCCGCCCGGCGACGCGCTGCGGCTCGGCGGGCTCGAGATCGACCCGGCCGCGCGGCTCGTGCGCCTGGAAGGCGCGGTCGTGCACCTCACCCCGACGGAGTTCGACCTGCTGGCGTTGTTGGCGGGGCGGCCGGGCGCGGTGTTCTCGCGCGAGCAGCTGCTGGCTGATGTGTGGGGCTGGCGGGACGGCAGCGGCCAGCGCACGGTGGATTCGCACGTGCGCGGGCTGCGGCGGAAGCTGGGGTCGGACCTCGTGCGGACGGTGCACGGAGTCGGCTACGCGCTGGAGTCGCCCGCATGAGGCCGCTGGACCGCCTGAGCTCGATCAAGGTCAAGCTCGGCGTCGTGATCGTCGCGACGGTCGCGGGCACCGTGGTCGTGCTCGCCGCGGGCTTCCGGCTCGGGTGGTCGCTCGAGCTGCGCACGTTCGTCGCCGCGGTGATCGCGCTGGCGATCGTGCAGTTCCTCGCTCGCGGGATGACCTCGCCGCTGCGCGAGATGGCCGCCGCGGCGACCGCGATGGCGCGTGGCGACTACGGCCGGCGCGTGCGCGCGACCTCGCGCGACGAGGTCGGCGAGCTGGCCCGCGCGTTCAACGCGATGGCCGCCGAACTGGCCGACGTGGACCGCATGCGCCGCGACCTGGTGGCGAACGTCTCACACGAGCTGCGCACGCCGATCGGCGCCTTGCAGGCGCTGTTGGAGAACCTCGTCGACGGCGTCGAGCCCGTCGATCCCACCGCGTTGCGGACGGCGTTGGGGCAGACGGAGCGGCTGGGGCGGCTCGTCGAGCAGCTGCTCGACCTGTCGCGGCTGGAGAGCGGGGCCTTGGCGCTGCGGCCCGCGCCGTTCCCGGTGCGGACGATGCTCGAGCAGGCCACCCGCGAGTGCGAGATCGGGGAGGCGTTCACGGCGCGGCCCGTGTGGCTGCGCGTCGACGTCCAACCGGGCGATCTGCGCGCGACCGGCGACTCCGAGCGCCTGCACCAGGTGATCTCCAACCTGCTGGACAACGCGGTGCGCCACTCCCCGGCGGACGGGCGCATCTGGCTCAGCGCACACGCCGCGACGGACGGCGTCACGACCATCGAGGTGGCCGACGAAGGCCCCGGCATCCCACCTGAGGAGGCGGAGCGAGTGTTCGAGCGATTCCACCGCGTCGACGCGGCCCGCGCGGCCCGCGACGGCGGCACCGGCCTGGGCCTGGCGATCGCGCGCTGGATCGTCGATGCGCACGGCGGCACGATCGCCGTGCGCGAGCGCGAGCCGAAGGGCTGCCGCGTCGTCGTGGAGCTGCCGCGATGAGCGAATGGATGGGACCGGGCTGGCCGCCGCCAAGCGGCGACCCCGTGGGCGGCGCGGGTCGGGGCGGCGAGGGCGCGGATCGCGCCGCCAGCCGCGTCCGCAGGGCGTTCGTCGGGCCGACGACGCCGATCAGGGC
>JAPDDQ010000857.1 GCA_027587225.1 Solirubrobacter taibaiensis | reverse complement strand
CCAAAAGCTATAGCGGCTAAAAAACGTTTAGAAGAGATTAATAGTGATGTAACAATAGAAGCTCTCGTTCAAGATGTAACAGCTGAAGAGCTAGAAGAACTTGTTATAAATGTTGATGTAATTATTGATGCGACTGATAATTTCGAAACGCGCTTTATTGTAAATGATATATCACAAAAATATTCTATTCCATGGATTTACGGTGCATGTGTAGGTAGTTACGGTCTTTCTTACACAATCCTTCCTAGTAAAACACCATGTTTATCATGTTTATTACAGTCGATTCCGCTTGGCGGGGCAACATGTGATACAGCGGGTATTATATCACCTGCTGTATCTCTTGACGTTTCCCATCAAGTAACAGAAGCTCTTAAACTGTTAGTAGAAGATTACGAATCACTTCGAGATGGGCTTGTATCGTTTGATATGTGGAAGAATGAGTATTCATGTATGAATGTGCAAAAACTTCGCCAGCATAATTGTCCTTCATGCGGAGAGAATGCATTATATCCGTATTTA
>JAPDDQ010000856.1 GCA_027587225.1 Solirubrobacter taibaiensis | reverse complement strand
CTGTTTTACTTTCTGGTTTCGTGCTCGTTGACTTCTCTTCTTTTTGAGATTTGTCATCAGCTTTTTTACCAGAAGCATTCGTAGCCTTTGCAGCACCTGCATCAGCTTTAATTTCTGTTACTGATTTATTTAAGTAACGTTCAGGGTTCACAGCCACATTGTCTTTACGTACTTCAAAGTGAACGTGAGAGCCTGCCTCTTTATTCATTGCACTTAGACCGGATGTTCCTAATACTTCACCTTGTGCAACTCTTGCACCTTTTTCTACTTTCACACTGCCTAAGCTTTGATAAGATACCGCTACACCATTGCCACTATCAACTGTTACAACATAACCAAGAAGTGAATCTTTTTCAGCTTTCGTTACTGTACCACTTAAAGCAGCAGCAACATTGAATTCTTTTCCATTCTTCGCAGCAATGTCAATTCCTTTGTTCGGGGAATATGTGTTGTTATAAAAGACAAGTGCTTTTTCTTGTTGCGCCTCAGGTGCTGCATCTTCATAGAATTTCTTCTGTA
>JAPDDQ010000855.1 GCA_027587225.1 Solirubrobacter taibaiensis | reverse complement strand
AAGATAGAACCTACTTCGTACAAAGCAACGCTGTCGTTTTTACGAGCAACATTGTATGAAACTGCTTCTAGCAATTGTGGCACTAAGCTTAAACGAAGTTGGCTACGCTCTTCGCTCATTGGAAGCGCAAGGTTTACAGGTGCTTTTTCGTTTGGCTCAACCATGTATTGTTTCGCTTTGTCAGCGCTTGTTAATGAATACGTGATTGCTTCATATAAACCAGCACCCTCTAAGAAGCGGCGTACTTTACGACGTTTCGTTTGTGCTGATGTTAATTTACCACGAGTCATCGTTCCAGAAGGTAATGTAACTGGAATGTGGTCATAACCGTATAGACGGCCCACTTCTTCTACTAAGTCTTCTGAAATTGTAATATCAGGACGACGTGCTGGTACATTCACGTGGAATGTTCCTTCTACTTCTGTGAATGGGAATTTCAAGTTTGTGAACATTGTACCCATTTCACTCGCAGAAATATTTGTACCTAATACACGGTCTACTTTTTCAGCAGTAACAGAT
>JAPDDQ010000854.1 GCA_027587225.1 Solirubrobacter taibaiensis | reverse complement strand
GCTACTAATTGGTTTGATTTTATTTGTGCATCATCTAAGAATGAGAAAACTTTATTAGCCGATCCCATACTTAGTGGCAAATTGACTGATTTATTGCTTAAATACATACGGATTTTTGAAGGTACAGCCGCTGGATCTGGCCAATTTTTTATCTTTTGCCACGTTTTATTTTCTCTTTGCACATCAACCATTGGTTCATCCATAATTCCATTTTCAATTCCGTACAACCAATAATCTAACCATTTATTTTGTGTTTGCTGCCAGTTATTACTTGATGTCCCACCATGACCACCTTGGTGTAGCCACATTTTACGCGGAACATTATTTTCTCCAAGTGCTTCCCACCATTGCGCGAACTGTTTTGTTTTAACATTCCAATCGTTTAAACCATGAACAACAAATACACTCGCTTTTACATTTTTAGCATCTTTTACATAGTTACGTTTATCCCAAAAATCATTATAATTACCTGCTTTTCGGTCTTGTCCAGCCCTTAACTCTTTTATAACTTGTCCGCAA
>JAPDDQ010000853.1 GCA_027587225.1 Solirubrobacter taibaiensis | reverse complement strand
CTTGTTGAGCAAAATTTTATGATGGCCAGTCAAATTGGCGATTATTTTTACATTATGGATAACGGACGAATTGTTCATAACGGTTTTATGAATGAATTAAAAAAGGATAAGGAAATGTGTCATAAATATTTAGGAATCTCTTAACATGAATCCGAGGTGAAAAGGATGGATGTGTTAATCAATTTATTTGTAAATGGGATTTCAACAGGGATGCTCATTTTTTTGTTAGCATCAGCTCTTTCACTTATTTTCGGTTTAATGAGCGTTTTAAACTTTGCACACGGTGGTTTATTTGCATGGGGAGCATTTACAGGTGTTTGGTTATTTAATGTGACAGGAAGTTATATATTAGCTTTAGTTGGAGCAGTAGCCATGGGAATGTTCCTAGGATTTATTTTAGAAAGGTTTCTTATTAGGCCGGTATATGGAAATCATGTTCGACAGCTGCTCGTTACGCTTGGAGGAATGCTCGTTCTTAGTGAGTGTATTAAAATATTTTGGGGGCCAAACCCTATTAGTG
>JAPDDQ010000852.1 GCA_027587225.1 Solirubrobacter taibaiensis | reverse complement strand
ATCGTCGATAGAAATGTGAATCCCTAAACTTTTTAGTGTACGCAGTTTTATCAATGTTTCTCGCTCATCCATCATTGCAATTCGCTCTGTTAATTCAAGATCAAGAGAGCTTGCTGGTAAACCTGTATTTGTTAAAGTAGAAGAAATAGATTTTACAAAATCCTCTTGTTCAAATTCCTTAGCAGATAAATTTACACCTATTTTTAAATGTGAATATCCGAGTGCGTGCCAACGTTTCATTTGCTTGCAAGCCTGCTCTAATGTCCATTTACCTATTGAAATAA
>JAPDDQ010000851.1 GCA_027587225.1 Solirubrobacter taibaiensis | reverse complement strand
GTTTCTTCTGCAATCGGAATAAACTCGTATGGAGAAATAATACCTAATTCAGGATGATTCCACCTAATTAAAGCTTCTGCACCGATAATTTTATTAGATTCACTATCAACTTGAGGTTGATACAAAAGGAACAATTCTTCATTTTGTAGTGCGTTTGGTAAATCTTTTTCTAATCGCAATCGTCTTTCAATTTTTTTAGCGATTACATCGTCATAAATAGATACAG
>JAPDDQ010000850.1 GCA_027587225.1 Solirubrobacter taibaiensis | reverse complement strand
GCTTTTGGTATTCGTGATAAGGCGATGCTAGAGTTACTGTATGCGACAGGACTTCGTGTTTCAGAATTGATTGCACTCAATTTAGAAGATGTACATTTAACGATGGGATTTGTTCGTTGCATAGGGAAAGGGAATAAAGAAAGAATTATTCCACTAGGAAGTTTAGCAACGGAAGCGATTCAAAAGTATATTGAAAAAGGAAGAAGAGAATTAATGGGGAAAAAAGTAGTAGATGCACTCTTTTTAAACCATCATGGTAATCGATTATCAAGACAAGGATTTTGGAAAATATTAAAACGATTAGCGAAAGAGGCAAATATTGAAAAAGAACTTACACCTCATACGTTGCGTCACTCGTTTGCTACGCACTTATTAGAAAATGGAGCAGATTTACGTGCTGTACAAGAAATGCTTGGACATGCAGATATTTCAACTACGCAAATCTATACGCACGTTTCAAAAACTAGATTAAAAGATGTATATAAACAGTTTCATCCGAGAGCATAGTTACTATGCTCTTT
>JAPDDQ010000849.1 GCA_027587225.1 Solirubrobacter taibaiensis | reverse complement strand
CTTGAGCTTGCTCGTATAATTTAACAGTTAATTGTTGTACGATTTCTTGTAAAGCATCTTTTTTCGCACGAATTTCTTCAAGCTCGTTTTTCTCAATTGCAGCTTGTAATGCTTCTTTCGCTTCTGTTGCTTTTGCAACTTCAGCTGCATCTACTTTACCTTCTAAATCTTTTACAACTTTGTCTGTTTGGAATACAAGTTGGTCAGCTTCGTTACGAAGTTCAACTTCTTCCTTACGTTTTTGGTCAGCGTCAGCATTTGCTTCCGCTTCTTGTACCATACGTTCTACTTCTTCATCAGAAAGACCTGAAGAAGATTGGATTGTAATAGCTTGCTCTTTGCTTGTTCCTAAGTCTTTCGCACGTACGTTAACGATACCGTTCGCATCAATATCCAATGTTACTTCGATTTGTGGAATACCACGTGGTGCTGGTGGAAGGTCAGTTAATTGGAAACGACCTAACGTTTTGTTGTCAGCTGACATCGGACGCTCACCTTGTAATACGTGAATGTCTACTGCT
>JAPDDQ010000848.1 GCA_027587225.1 Solirubrobacter taibaiensis | reverse complement strand
TAGCTAAACTAATTGCTGAACCTACAAGAGCAATCATCTTAGATTGTCTAATGAATAATCAGGCACTACCTGCTAGTGAATTGGCTTATATGGCAAAAGTGTCACATCCAACAATTAGTTCGCATCTTTCTAAATTAGTAGAAGGGAATTTACTTACAGTTGAACAACATGGTAGACATCGTTACTATCGACTTGCTAATCAAGAAGTTGCAGAAGTGCTTGAAAAGTTAGGGACAATTGCACCAACAGTTCAAGTTCGCTCTTTAAAACAATCAAGCCAACTAAAACAAATTCGTTATGCTCGAACTTGTTATGATCATCTTGCAGGCAAACTCGGTGTAGAGATAACTGAAAAATTACTAGATAGGCAATTTATAATTTTAGAGGATGGAGAATACATTGTAACGGAACAAGGTAAGAAATGGTTTCTGAATTTTGGAATAAATGTTGATGAGGCAGATACAAAAAGCAGGGTATTTGCAAAACCTTGCGTTGATTGGAGTGAACGGCGTTACCATATT
>JAPDDQ010000847.1 GCA_027587225.1 Solirubrobacter taibaiensis | reverse complement strand
TGTACCAACACCTAATTTATAACGACCGATATTTAAAATGTTGAATGCGATAATATGACCTTTACCGATTTCACCAAGTAAGTTTTCTTTCGGTACTAACGCATCTTCTAAAATTAACGTACGAGTTGAAGAACATTTAATACCCATTTTCTTTTCTTCTGGGCTTGTAGATACGCCAGCGTAGTCTTTCTCTACGATAAATGCTGAGAAGTGCTCTCCATCGATTTTTGCATATACAACGAATACGTCAGCGAATGCAGAGTTTGTAATCCACTGTTTTTCACCATTTAATACGTAATGTGTACCTTCTGCATTTAAACGTGCAGTTGTTTTTGCACCTAATGCGTCAGATCCTGAACCTGGCTCTGTTAATGCGTATGCAGCTAATTTTTCACCAGTTGCAAGTAATGGTAAATACTTTTTCTTTTGCTCTTCGTTACCGAATAATACGATTGGTAAAGATCCGATACCTACGTGAGCACCGTGAGTAATTGCAAAGCCACCAGCGCGAGAGAATTTCT
>JAPDDQ010000081.1 GCA_027587225.1 Solirubrobacter taibaiensis | reverse complement strand
CCGCCGCGAACGCGGCGCGCTCGCCGCCCGTCGCCCAGGCGGCGCGCGACCGCGCGGTCACGCGGCGCGGCAGTGTGAACGCGCGGCGCGTCTCGCCGATCGTCACCGTCACGCGCCGCCCGGACGCGCGCAGCGCCAGGCGTCGCTGCACACCCGCGGCCACGCGGAACGTCTTCGCCATCGCGCCCACCTTCACCACCGGCGCGCACGCGGCGGCGCAGCGCACGTCGACGGTCACGTTCCCGCCGCGCACGCGCGGAGTGCCGATCTCCGGCGTGAGGCGCTCGAGCGTCACCGTGCCCTCCCAGCCGAACGGACACGCGACGGTGTGCCCCGGGTCCTCACGCGGGCAGCGCGCGAACGCACGCTGGGCGGCGGTTGCGCTCACCGGCAGCGCGATCCGCCAGTCGCCGAACCGCTTGGGCGGGATCGCGAAGGCCACGTCGACCGGGGCGGCACCCAACGCGGGCACGTCCTTCGACGCGGCGACCCGCAGCAGGTCGACCGACATGCTCCAGCGCGCGAACGGCTGTGAGCACTCGATGTCGAGCACGGCGTCGCTCGAGGGACGGAACACGAGGCCGCCGCCGACCGACGCGACGGTGCCGCCGCCGGTCGCGGCCGCGGCCTGCGGCACGCACGTCCCGGACGTGCCGTAGAAATCGGTCGTGGTGCTCGACGTCTCCTGCGTCAGGGACGTCTGCGCGACGTCGTAGTGGGGCTTGACGACGCGCCCGTCGCGGAGCGGCACGCGCGGCATCAAGGCCGTCAGCGCGAAGCGCGTGCTCGTGTCGCGCGCGGCGACCTCTTCGGTGCCGTCACCGTCGACGTCGTTGGAGTCGAGATCGGCGCGGACGGTCTCGCTCCACGTACCGGCCATGTTCAAGCCGATGCGGTAGTCGATGGTCTCGGCGGCCTGCGCCGGGCAGGCCGACAGCACCGCGGCGGCGACCGCCGCGGCCAGGGTCTTCTTCAGCATGTGGGTCCTTCCGTGGTCTGAGGGGTCAGTCGCGGCGGCGTGCCGCGAGGGCGGCCGCCGAAGCGGCCGCGGTGACGACGGCGAGGGCAACGAGGTGCCAGGCCATCGCAACGGTGTCGAAGCGTTCGACGATGCCGCAGTCGCGGTCCATCTGCGGCTCGCACGAGGTCCAGCCGTCGGGCACGGCGATGATGTTGTTCACGAGCGGCACGGCCCAGCGCCACTGGGTCTCCGGCGTCCAGGCCGCGAGCGGGACCTCGACGAAGACGATCGCGGCGACCAGCAGCAGCGCCAGCGGCGTGACGGGTGCGATGCGGCCCAGCAGGACGCCGAGCGCTCCGAGGGCGAGGACGAGCAGCGGCCCCTGCAGGAGCTCGACCACGGCGGGCACGCGACGCGCCCCCACGGCGCTGATGACGAGCCCGTCCGCCGCCCCGAACAGCAGGTAGGCCGCGGCGAGCAGCGCCACCGCGATCGGCAACGCGGCGAGCACCGCCAGCAGCTGGGCGCCGGTGCGTGTGCGGGCGTCCTGGGGCAACGTGTCGAGCAGCTCCTCGGCGCGGTCGCGACGGCTGCGCAACGCCGCCTGGTTCGCGGCGACGAACGTCCCCAGCGCGAGCGGCAGCACCGCGAGCCCCATCAGCAGGAAGCTGTGCAGCTGCCCTTCGCGCGAGACGCTGAACGCGATCGCCAGGGCGGACAGCGCGGTACCCATGAGCAGGATCGGGTGGGTCAGCAGGCGCCGCGCCTCCACGGCGGCCAGCGGGCTCAGGCTGCTGCGCATGCGTGATCCTCCAGCAGGAGCAGGTAGGCGTCTTCGAGCGTCGGCTCGATCAGCTCAGCGCCGGCGGGCGGCGTGCCCATCTGGCGCTGGTCGCCGTCGGCCGTGCGCCAGGCGACGACCGCGCCGGCGTCCCGGGCCGAGCCGCGCCACACGCGTCCGCGCGCGTGGTCGATCAGGTCGCGAGGCGCGCCGGACTTGAGCACGCGGCCGTCGGCCAGCACGTAGATCCGCGGGCACAGGGCCGCGATGTCCTCGGTCTGATGGGAGGACACGAGGATCTCGCACCCCTCCCCCAGCTCGGACAGCAGCTCACGGAACCGCAGCCGCTGCTCCGGGTCCAGCCCCGCGGTGGGCTCATCGAGGATCAGCAACCGCGGGTCGCCGAGCAGCGCCTGCGCCAGCGCGAGCCGGCGGCGCATGCCGCCCGACAGCGTGCGGATGCGCTTGCCGCCGACGTCCTGCAGGCCGACCCGGGCAAGCACGCGCCGCACTTCGTCGTGGCGCGCGCGGCGAGCGGTGTGCTCCTTGAGGATCGCGATGTAGTCGAGGTACTCGAAGGCCGTGAAGCGCGCGTGGAAGCCGGGCTCCTGCGGCATGTAGCCGAGCCGGCGCCGGATCTCCGTGCGCTCGACGGGATCGTCCGGGTCACGCCCCAGCAGACACACGTCGCCCTCGTCGTGCGCGAGCACGGTCGCGAGGATGCGCATCAGCGTCGTCTTGCCCGCGCCGTTGGGGCCGAGCAAGCCGGTGATCCCGCCGTCGAGCCGGAGGTCCACCCCTCGCAGCGCCTGCGTCGAGCCCAGCCGCTTGGTCACACCGCTTGCGCTGGTCATCGCACGCTCCAACCGTCGAGCGCTTCGTGGCGCAGCGCGAGCACGAGCCCGGCCGCCGCCACGACCACGGCGAACACGAGTTGCACCGTCCCATCGAACGCCGCCAGCGCGTCTCCGGGCCGGACGGCGCCGGCGATCGTCGCCGCGAGCCAGATCCCGGTGACCGTCGCGAACGCGGTCGTGTGCGTGAGGTACGTGGCGAGCGCGAGGCTGGCGAGCGTGAGCCCGAGCGCGGGCAGCAGCCACGCGGCCGCCGTCCAGCCCAACCCCGGCAGCGCCAGCGCACCGATCGCGGTCAGGGTGAGCGTGGCGCCGAGCACCGCCACGGTGCGCAGGAGCAGCAGTCGCACGCTCGACATCGGGGCGGCGAGCCCCAGCTCGTGCGTCGGGTCCAGCCCGCGCGTGAAGCTCGCCGCGACCCCGGCGACCGGCGCCAGCGCCGCGATGCACAAGAACAACGCGAGCCCCCGCTCGCCCTGATGCGCACCCGCGACGGCGACGGCCAGTGCGACCGCCACCGCGCCGAACCAGGACAGCGTGAGCGACGGCGTCGCCGCGAGCAGCCGCGCGACGTGGCCCGGCACGCCGAGTCGCGTCAGCACGCCTTCCACGAACCCGGTCCGGGGCGCATCCAGAACGTCCTCGATCTCGAGCCAGTTGGTGTCCATCCGCGTCGGGGCAACCGCGGCGGAGGCGGCGGCCTGGCAGCTGCCGCAGCTCACGAGGTGCGCCTCGACGGAGAACGCATCGGCGTCGTCGACGTCGCCGCGCGCGTATGCCGCGAGCAGCGCCCGGTCGACATGCCAGGGGGCGGTGCTCATGCCAGCTCCTCACGTAGTTGGATCCGCGCACGCATCATGCGCGTCTTGACGGTGCCGGCCGGGATGCCCAGCAGCTGTCCCGCCTCACGCGTGGTGAGGCCGTCGAGCACGGTGGCTTGCACCACCGCGCGCAGCTCCGGCGACAGGCGGTTCAGCGCGCCGCCGAGGTCGCCGAGCGCGACGTCCAGCAGCACCTGCTCCTCCGCGGACGGTGCATCCGCAAGCCGCTCGTGCGTCGAGAACTCGCGCGGCGGGCGGCGGCGGATGGCGTCGATCAGGCGGCGCACACCGATCCCCCAGATCCACGCGCCGACCGCGCCGTGGCCGTCGTAGCGCTTCGCTGTGCGCCACACCGCGACGAACGTGTCCTGGACGGCGTCGTCGACCAGATCCGGGTCGGGGCAGCGCCGCGTGAGCCGCAGCGTCAGCCACGGTGCGTGCCGCTCATACAGCACGCGCAGCGCGGCGCGGTCGCCCTCGGCGACCGCCCGCAGCAACATCTCGTCATCCGTGATCGTCGTTCTCACATCCCCCCTGTCGCGCGGAGGGCCCGCGGCGGTTCAGTCCGTGAGCTGCTTGCTCTCCTGCGCGCGCTCGACGGTGTGCCCGATGATCTCGTCGACGTTGGGCAGCAGGCCCTGGTCGCCGTAGGTGGCGAGGCGCGCGCGGGAGTCGGCGATGTCCAGGTCGCGCATCGTGAGCTGGCCGATCCGGTCCTGTGGGCCGAAGGCCTGGTCCTCGTTGCGCTCCATCGACAGGCGCTCGGGCTCGTACGTGAGCCCCGGGCCGTTCGTGGACACGAGCGTGTAGTCCTCACCGCGGCGGAGCCGGACGACGACCTCACCGGTCACGGCCGAGGCGACGAAGCGCTGCAGCGGGTCGCGCAGCGTGAGCGACTGCGGGTCGAACCAGCGGCCTTCGTACAGCAGCCGGCCGAGCTTGCGGCCCATGGTGCGGTAGTTGTCGATCGTGGCCTCGTTGTGGATGGCGCTGATCAGCCGCTCGTAGGCGATGTGCAGGAGCGCGATGCCGGGCGACTCGTAGATGCCGCGCGACTTGGCCTCGATGATGCGGTTCTCGATCTGGTCGCTCATGCCGAGCCCGTGGCGGCCACCGATCTCGTTGGCCTTCATCACGAGGTCGACCTGGGAGTCGAACGTCTCGTCGTTGATCGCTTCGGGCCAGCCGTCCTTGAAGCGGATCGAGATCTCCTCCTCGGGGATCTCGACGCCGCGCTTGTAGTGCGCCACGCCCATGATCGGCTCGACGATGTCCATCGACGTGTCCAGCGACTCGAGCAGCTTCGCCTCGTGCGTCGCGCCCCAGATGTTGGCGTCGGTGCTGTACGCCTTCTCGGTCGAGTCGCGGTACGGGAGCTTGCGCTCCTTGAGCCACTCGCTCATCTCGAAGCGCCCGCCGAGCTGGTTGACGAAGTCGGCGTCCAGCCACGGCTTGTAGATCCGCAGGTTCCGGTTCGCGAGCAACCCGTAGCGATAGAAGCGCTCGATGTCGTTGCCCTTGTAGGTCGACCCGTCGCCCCAGATGTTCACGTCGTCCGCGGCCATCGCGTGCACGAGCAACGTGCCCGTCACGGCGCGCCCGAGCGGCGTCGTGTTGAAGTACGTCCGCCCCGCCGTCGTGATGTGGAAGGCGCCGCACTGCAGGGCGACGAGGCCCTCGTGCACGAGCAGCTCCCGGCAGTCGACCAGGCGCGCGATCTCCGCTCCGTACTCCTTCGCGCGCTCGGGCACCTCGGCCAAGTTGGGCTCGTCGTACTGGCCCAGGTCCGCCGTGTAGCAACACGGGATGGCGCCGTGCTCGCGCGTCCAGGCGACGGCGACCGACGTGTCCAGGCCGCCGGAAAACGCCAGGCCGATGCGCTCGCCCTTCGGCAAGCTGTTCAGGATGCGTGCCATAGGCACTCTTCGTAGCACGAAAACTCGATCACAGCGTCCGTCAGGAAGACGCATCAAACACAGTTGATGTATCTTGGACGGTGCGATGAGCGCGCCGCCGCGGTTTCTGCAGCTCGCCGGGCATCCACTGCGGTGGCGGCTCTTGAGTGAGCTGGCGCGGAGCGATCTCCGTGTCGGCGAGTTGTGCGCCCTCGCCGGGGAGCGCCAGAACCTGGTCTCCTACCACCTGCGCCAGCTCCGCGACGGCGGGCTCGTGACCGCCCGGCGCAGCAGCGCCGACGGCCGGGACAGCTACTACGTGCTCGACCTCGAGCGGTGTCGCGAAGCACTGGCACGTGCGGGTGTCGCGCTGCACCCGGGCCTCGCGACACGGACGCCAGCCCCGGTGGTCAGCGCCCGAGTGCTGTTCCTGTGCACGGGCAACAGCGCCCGCTCGCAGATGGCCGAAGCGCTCTGCGAGCACTTGTCGCGCGGAGCGATCCAGGCGGCGAGCGCGGGCAGCCACCCGAAGCCCCTGCACCCCGGCGCGGTGCGGGTGATGCGGGCGCGCGGGATCGACATCGCCGGGCGCCGATCCAAGCCCCTGGACGAGTTCGCCGGCGTGCGCTTCGACCGCGTGATCAGCCTCTGCGATCGGGTCCGCGAGGTGTGCCCGGAGGCGGAGGTGCATTGGAGCGTTCCCGAGCCCGGCGACGACGCCGCCTTCGAGGCGGTGGCCGTCGAGCTGGAGACCCGCATCGGCTTTCTCATCGAAGCGATCAACGCAGGAGGCACTCATGCCTGATGAGCTGGTGAACGTGCGCTACATGGTCGACGACGTGGAGGCGGCGATCGACTTCTACACCACCCACTTCGCGTTCGAGCTGCGCACGAGCGCCGCGCCCGCGTTCGCGGACGTGACGCGCGGGCACCTGCGGCTCTTGCTGAGCGGCCCGAGGAGCTCGGCCGGCCGCCCGATGCCGGACGGCCGGGTCCCCGAGCCGGGCGGCTGGAACCGCATCCACTTCATCGTCGAGGATCTCGCGACGGAGGTCGAGCGCCTGCGCGGCGCCGGCGTGACGTTCCGCAACGAGGTGATCAGCGGCCCCGGCGGGCAGCAGATCCTGCTCGAGGATCCCGCCGGCAACCCGATCGAGCTCTTCCAGCCCGCGCAGCGGATCTGACACGATCGCCAGGTGACGCTTCCCACTGAACTGCGGGCGCTCATCGAGTCCGGCCCGCTCACGCACCTGAGCACGATCAACGCCGACGGCAGCCCGCAGGTGTCCGTCGTCTGGCTCGGCCTCGACGGCGAGGATCTGGTCACGGCGCACATGCGCCGCAACCAGCTCAAGCTGCGCAACATGGATCGTGATCCGCGCGTGGTGCTGTCCTTCCTCGCGCCGCCGGAGCCGGGCGTGTTCCTCGCCCCTCACGCGGTGGTCAGGGCCACGGGCACGATCGAGGGGCCGAGCGAGGACGCGTGGGAGCTGCTCGACCGGCTGGCGAAGCTGTACGTCACACCGGACACCACGTTCCCGGCGCCACGCGGCGCCGGGTGGATCGTGCGGTACGCCGTCGAGAAGATCGGCGGCGTCGGGCCCTGGGTCAGCTGACGGTCTCCGTCAACGCGCCGACCTGCAGCGCGGTGATGCGCGCGTTGGCGGCGCCGAACTTCACCTGGCCCATGGCGCAGTTGAGGCTCATGGTCGTCGGCGCGGAGAGCGTCAGCGCCCACGTCACCTCGACGGTCTGGTCGGCGGTGATCGGCGTGGCGCCGGACTGGTAGAGGTGCAGCGTGCGCTGGAACGTGTCGGTGTCCTGGCGGACGAGGTGGCACTCGAGGTCGCGTGAGACGTTGGCGACGAACGTCGTCGGGGCGACCTCGGCCGAGGCGGTCATCAGGTAGCTGCCCGCGGGCACGGTGAGCGTGCGCAGCGTCGCGCCGGGGTCGCATCCGTCGACCGGGCAGGCCGAGGGGTTGATGCTGGCCGGGCGGGCGAGGAACGCCTCGGACGGGCCGCGCGCGCCGGTGGCACCGGGCGCGCCCGTGGGGCCGGCCGGGCCGGCGGCGCCCGCCTTGCCCTGCAGGGACTTGCGGGCCTTGGCGGAGAGGTCGGCGGCGTCGAGCGAGCCGTTCTTGACCTGCGCGCTGGACTTGATCAGCACTTTCGTGGCCGCCGTCGCGGTACCGGCCGTGATGAGGAGGAACGCGATGGCGATGAGGAGTGTCGGGCGGGTTCTGAGCATCGTTCCCAAACCCTCGCTGAGCGGTGGCGCCACTACATCGGGAGGTCGTCCCTGATTCGCACGACGTGCGGCTACCCACACCCTTCGGGGTTCGGCCGATGAGTTCCGCCGACGGCGTCCGTCTATGGCGGCATGAACCTCAAGGCCCACACCCCCGCCGATGTCCGCCGCAGTGTCCGCACCGCCCGCGCGCTCGGCGCGCGCGTGGCCGTCCGCGCCACGGGTCACGGGACGCCGGCCGAGCTGCCGTCGGGCACGCTCGTGATCGACACGTCGGCGATGCGCTCGGTGCTCGTCGATCCAGACCGCCGGACCGCGCGCGTCGGCCCGGGAGCGACGTGGGGTGAGGTCCTCCAGGCCGCGGCGCCGTTCGGGCTCGCGCCGGTGTCCGGCACGAACCTCACCGTCGGCGTCACCGGCTTCACGTTCGGCGGCGGTCATGGGTTCCTCGCCCGCAAGTACGGCCTCGGCGCCGACAACCTGCTGCGCGCGGACCTCGTGACCGCCGACGGTGAGCTGATCACCGCGACGCCGGAGCGGCGCAGCGAGTTGTTCTGGGCGCTCGGTGGCGCGGGCGGGAACTTCGGCGTGGCCACGTCGGTCGAGGTCCGCCTGCACCCGGTGCGCAGCGTGTTCGGCGGCGCCGCGACGTTCGACCGCGGGCTCGCTCCGCACCTGCTGCAGCGGTTCGCCGAGTACACGCAGCCGGACGAGCTGAACGTCTCGATCGTGCTCACCGACGACGCCGTCGCGATCCGCGGCGCGTACGCCGGAGGCGCCGACCGCGCGTGGGCCGCGCTCGCCCCGCTGTTCCTGGACGAGCCGCTCAGCGACACGTTCCGCACCATGCCGGTCGCGGAGACCGAGACGATCGGCGGCACCCGGCCGATGCACTTCGAGCTGTTGCGCGAGATCCCCGTCGACGCCATCCTCCAGACGGCCGCGATGGCCACCGAGGTCGAGGTCAAGCGCTGGGGCGGCGCGATCGCGCGCGGGACGACGCCGGCGGGCCACCGCCACGTCCCGTTCAGCGTCACCGTCAACGGCCCGGGCATCGCGCCGCTGAAGAGTTACGTCACCGGCGGCTCGTTCCTGAACTGGCTGCACGACGACCGGCACGCCGCGTACACGCCGGCGGACCTCGCTCGGCTGCAGGAGCTCAAGGCCGCCTACGACCCCGACAACGTGTTCGGCGTCGGGCGGGAGCTGGCCCACGCGACCTTCGCGGTGGCCGCCTAAGGAGGGTGCGGGTGCCCGCACCCCGACAAGATCGGGGACAAGG
Organism: Solirubrobacter taibaiensis; assembly: GCA_027587225.1. GTDB lineage: Bacteria > Actinomycetota > Thermoleophilia > Solirubrobacterales > Solirubrobacteraceae > Solirubrobacter > Solirubrobacter taibaiensis. The sequence goes on along the minus strand of JAPDDQ010000081.1, from coordinate 12,160 downwards.
TCAGGGGTCGCTCCTGAGGCAGTGAGACGCGTGCCGGCGGAAGATCCGTCCCATGTTCAAGACGATCTTCGAGCCCTTCCGCATTCACTCCGTCGAGCCGCTCCGCATGCCCACCCGCGAGGAGCGGATCGCGAACCTCGAGGAGGCCGGGTTCAACCTGTTCCGGCTGCGGTCCGAGGACGTCGCGATCGACCTGCTGACAGACTCCGGCACGGGCGCCATGTCGCGCGATCAGTGGGCGGGCATCCAGCGCGGCGATGAGAGCTACGCCGGCTCGCCGTCGTGGTTCCGGTTCGAGGCTGCCGTCAAGCACCTGTTCCCGTTCGACCACGTCATCCCCACCCACCAGGGCCGCGCGGCCGAGCGGATCCTGTTCAGCCAGATCGCCGGCCCCGGCAAGACGATCCCGAACAACACGCACTTCGACACGACACGCGCGAACATCGAGTTCATGGGCGCGACCGCCGTGGACCTCGTGATCCCCGAGGGTCTGGACCCCACGTCCGAGCACCCGTTCAAGGGCAACATGGACCTGGATGCGCTCGAGCTGGTGCTGCTGACCGAGGACGTGCCGGTGGTGTTCATGACGGTCACCAACAACGCGGGCGGCGGCCAGCCCGTGTCGCTGGAGAACCTCGCGGGCGTACGGGCGCTGTGCGACCGCTTCCGCGTGCCGCTGTTCCTCGACGCCTGCCGCTTCGCCGAGAACGCCTACTTCATCAAGACGCGCGAGCCGGGCCAGGCCGGGCGCGAGATCGAGCACATCGTGCGCGAGATGGCGTCCTACGCCGACGGCATGACGATGTCGGCCAAGAAGGACCCGATGGCGAACATCGGCGGGTGGCTCGCCCTGAATGACGACGAGCTCGCCGAGCGCTGCAAGACGATGCTCATCCTCACCGGCGGCTTCACCACGTACGGCGGGCTGGCCGGGCGTGACCTCGAGGTCATCGCGCAAGGGCTGGAGGAGGCCGTGCAGGAGGACTACCTGCGCTACCGCATCCGCTCCACCGAGTACCTCGGCGATGCGCTGTCCGACGCCGGCGTCCCGGTCGTGCGGCCGATCGGCGGGCACGCCGTGTTCATCGACGCCCGCGCGCTGCTCCCCCACATCGACCCGCTCGAGTACCCGGGCCACGCGCTCGCCGTCGCGCTGTACCGCGAGGGCGGCATCCGCTCGTGCGAGATCGGGACCGTGATGTTCGGCCGCCACGCGGACGGGTCCGAGAGCGCCGCGCCGATGGATCTCGTCCGTCTGGCGATCCCGCGCCGCACGTACACGCAGGCGCACTTCGACTACGTGGCCGAGGTCGTGGCGTATGTGGCGCAGAACGCCGCGGAGCTCACGGGGCTCGAGATCACGCACGAGCCCCGCCAGCTCCGTCACTTCACGGCCGCGTTCAGCCCCATTCGCTGACGCTGCGGCGGCGCAGGAGCTCCCGGTACTGCTTCGTGGTGCGCGGGAGCACCTCGCCGCTGCCCCAGTCGAGGATCACGCCGTAGTGGCGAACGAGGTCGAGCACCTCGAGCTCGCCGTCACGGAAGCGCTGCGCGACGTCCTCGGGGTCCTCGTCGATGCGGGCGGCGCGGGCCCCGCGCTGCTCGTCGCGGAGCTTGTCCGTGGCCTGCGCGTCGACCTTGTACTCGGCCAGCTCGACGTCGACCTCCTCGACCACGACGCCATAGTCGAGCGCGGCGCGCTTGATCGTCACGTAGCCGTCGGCGACGTCCTCGAGCACCTCGTCGGGGTCTCGCTCGAGCGGATCGCCGAGGCCGCCGCCGCCCGCGGACGGGCGTTCGAAGCGGTCGCCCTCCTTCACCGGCACGCCGGAGAAGTTCGCGCCGAGGAAGCGCTCGTCCTCGTCACCGCGGTTGAGCCACACGCCGTGCGGGACGGACGGCAGCCCGCCCTTGATGCCCCAGGTGACGCTGCGGGCGCGGTCGCAGCAGTAGGACATGACCGCGGCGTCGACCTGCGTGAGCGTCCCGCCCTTCCTGACCCCACAGCCCCCGCGGTGCTTTCCGGGGCCGCCGGAGTCGGGGATGATCTCGTGCTGGGCGGTGAGCACGGGCGTCAGGCGCTCCTGCCCCTCGAACGGCTGGACCGCGAGCCCGACGCCGAACACGGGCGACGTGCAGTCCTGCCCGTCACGCCCGTTGCGGCCGCCCCAGCCGCCGGCCATCCAGTCGTACCACATGAAGAACGGGCGATCGTCGCGGCGCGCGTCACGGCCGCCGACGAGCAGGTACTCGAGGTTGAAACAGCACGCCATCGCGCGCTCGGGCATCACCTGCGACCACAGCTCGAAGCCCGCGTTCATGATCTTCTCGTAGGCCCCGCTCACTGACCCGGTGACCGCGTTCGGCCAGCCCGCGTTGACGATCGTGCCCTCCGGCCCGACGTCGACCTTGATCGCGCGGTAGAAGCCGGAGTTGAGCGGGATCTCCGGGAGGAACGTCTTGGCGGAGGCGATCGCGCCACTGAACGCCACGCCGGCCCCGGAGTTCAGGAAGGACTTGATCGCCGGGTCGGAGCCGTTGAGGTCGTAGAGGATCTCGTCGCCGTCGATCGTCAGCTTGACCTTCACGGTGACGAGGCCCTCCTCCCCACCCGGGTCGAAGTCCACGTGATCCTCGGTCTCCCACTCGCCGTCCGGGAGGTCGGCGATGCGCGCGCGGGTGAGCTTCTCGACGTAGTCCTGGACGGCGCCGAACGCGGTGACGACGTCCTCGGAGCCGTACTTGTCGATCAGCCGGAACAGCTCCTGCTCGGCCACCCGCGTGGCCTCGATCTGCGCGTGGCAGTCGCCGACGATGTCGCCGGGGGCGCGGGAGTTGGACGCGATCATGCCGATCACGTCGTCGCGCGGCGTGCCCTTGTCCACGACGCGGATCGGTGGGACGCGGATGCCCTCGCCGAAGTGGTCGGTGGCGCCGACGTCGAACGAGCCGGGCACCGACCCACCCACATCGGCCCAGTGGCCGTTGGCCTGCGCGAGCGCGATCAGCTCGCCGTCGGCGAACACGGGCCGGATGAGGCTGAAGTCCGGGAAGTGCGTGCCGCCGCGATAAGGGTCGTTGATGGCGAACACGTCGCCCTCGCGGATGTCGCCCTCGAAGTCCTCGAGGACGGCCTTGGCCTTCAGGTGCAGCGTGCCGACGTGGACGGCGATGTCCTGCGAGCCCTGCATGATCGTGTCGCCGTTGGCGTCGTGCAGCGCGCAGCTGAAGTCGCGGCTGAAGATCACGAACGAGTGGCACGTGCGCAGGATCTGCTCGGCCATCTCGTCGACGACGGTCACGAACGAGTTCTTGAGCACCTCGAAGGTGACGGGGTCAAGGGTCCGGGTGGCCATGTCAGTTGACCTCCATCACGATGTTCAGGTACTCGTCCACTTCGGCTTTGACGCCGGGTGGGACGAGCGTGGTGGTATCGAGCTGGTCGATCACCGCCGGGCCTTCGAAGCTTGCGCCCGCCGGCAGCTCGCTGCGTTCGAAGACGGGCGTGTCGGTGCCTTCGCCGTCGAAGTAGACGGTGCGCGTCTCGATCGGTTCGGGCATGTCCCCGCCCTTGTCGTGCTTCGGGAGCTCGATGTCCGCGGTCTTGCCGGTGGCCACGACCTGGAGCCGGTAGAGCTCGACCGGCGCGTCGTCGCGGCGGTAGGAGAACTCGCGCTCGTGCTCGGTGTGGAAGCGCTCCACCGACGCGTCCAGATCGCCGTCGTAGCTCACTTCCAGCGAGCGCCACTGGCCGAGGTAGCGCATGGCGATCGAGCGGTCGAGGCTCACGTCGTCGTCGCTGACGCCTTCGGACTTCAGCAGCTCGCGGCCTTCGGTCTCGAGGCGCTCGAACGCCTCGCCGAGCTCCTTCGCGTCAGCGTCCTCGGCGGGGCGCAGGAACATCTCGCTCAGGTCGTGGCGGATGTCGACCATCAGGCAGCCGAGCGCGGACCACGTGCCCGGGCGTGGCGGGACCAGCACCGTCGGGACGCCCAGCTCCTTCGCGAGCGCGGCGCCGTGCAGCGGGCCGGCGCCGCCGAACACGACGAGCGCGAACTCGCGCGGGTCGTAGCCGCGCTGGAGCGAGATGATCCGCACGGCATCGGCCATGTTCGCGTTGGCGACGGCGATGATGGCCTCGGCGGCGGCGTGGACGTCGAGGTCCAGCGGCTCGCCGATCGTCTTGACGGCTTGCTCGGCCGCGTCGCGGTCCAGCTGCATGCCGCCGCCGACCAGCTTGCCGCCGAGCCGGCCGAGCACGAGGTTGGCGTCGGTGTTCGTGGGTTCCTCGCCGCCCTTGCCGTACGCCGCCGGGCCGGGGTCGCTGCCCGCCGACTGCGGTCCGTTTCTGAGGCTCCCCGCGGCGTCGATCTTCGCCAGCGAGCCGCCGCCGGCGCCGATCGTCAGCACCTCGATCGACGGGAAGCAGATCGGGTGGCCGTACTCCACGAACCACTCGTTCGTGGTGCGGAGCTGGCCGTCGTAGACGAGGCTGATGTCCGTGCTCGTGCCGCCCATGTCGACGCCGATCACGTTCTTGTGGCCGCACAGCGCGGCGGTGTAGCGGGCGGCCACCGCACCCGCGGCGATGCCGGACGCGGCGAGCCGGACGGCGAGCTTCTGCACGGCCTCCGGGGTCATCACGCCGCCGCCGGAGTGCAGGATCAGCAGGTCGCCGTCGTAGCCGTCGTCCTTCAGGCGCTTGTCGAGATCGTTGACGTAGGTGGAGACGAGCGGCGACAGGACCGCATTGGCGATGGTCGTGGAGAAGCGCTCGTGCTCGAACAACTCGGGCAGGACGCCGGATGAGGTGGAGATCGTGGCGTCGGGGAGTTGTTCGCGCAGGATCTCGGCCATACGCTCCTCGTTGTCGCCGTTGGCGTAGGCGTTGACGAAACACACCGCGACGGTCTCGACCTCGCGCCGGGCGAGGATCCGCGCAACCTCCTTCGCCTCCTCCTCGTCGAGGTCTTCCAGGACCTTGCCGGTGTGGTCGACGCGCTCGGTCACCTCCAGCCGGTCACGACGGCGGATGTACGGCTCGGCGTTGTCCTTGTACGCGTCCCACAGGTCGTCGCGCGTGCCGCGGCCGATCTCCACCACGTCGCGGAAGCCCTTCGTGCACACCATCGCCGCCTTCGGCAGCCGGCGCGTGATCAGCGCATTCGTCGCGACCGTCGTCCCGTGGCAGAACAGCGCGGTCTGGCTGAGGTCGATGCCCGCCTCCTCCACGCCCGCCATCACGCCGTCGATCGGGTCTTTCGTGGACGCGACCTTCGCCACTTCCAGCTCGCCGCTGCCTTGGTCGAGCACGCACACGTCGGTGAAGGTGCCGCCGACGTCCACGGCGACCACTCGAGTCGTTCCGGAGCCCATGCAAGCTCCTTGCCCCGAACGGGCGGGGGTTACGCGAGCGCGTCGATGATGAACAGCCGCGCGGGGACGTCGCCCTCGTTGCGGCCGCGGTGGCGCGGCTGCGGCGGGAGCGCGAACGCCTCGCCGGGGGCGAGCGGCAGGTCCGCGCGCCCGTCCTCGAAGCTGTACGTGAGCGTGCCGTCGAGCACGTAACCGCTGTGCGGCGTGTCGCACCAGTCGGCGCGCCCGGCACCGGGCGCGTACGTCACGAGCGCCCAGCGGGTGCCGTCGACGTCGACCTCGGCGTCGTTGACGTCCTGGTCGTGCGAGACGGGTTCGATGTCCGTGAAATCGATGCGGTGCGGTTCGGTCATCCCCAGCTCTCCATCCACTCGAGTCCCGGCGGCGGGTCTACGACGCGCTCGCCTGCCTGCCCTTGTTGTAGACGTCCACGTCCACGATGCGCGCGTTGGCCATCGGTCGCCACTGCGGGTACACCGACGCCCGGTCCCGCAGGATCGCGCGGTAGCCGTCCACGACATCCTGGCGCGGTGAGTTCACGAACGCGAAGCCGAACAGCGCGAGGGCGACGAACAGGTTGAGCCCGAGCGCTCGCACTCAGCGCCAGGAGCTTGCTTGCCACGTCCACGCCAGTTCGGGCGGCGGGATCTGACCGCCCTCGTAGCAAGGCGGCATCTCGTAGTCGAAGTACCAGTCGCGCAGGCTCACCTCCCAACGACCGTCCTCGCGCTGCATACGCCCATCGACCCACGGCATGGTGCACCCGTCAACGCGGAGCGAGGCGTCGGCAGCGTCGCCGTCCACCTTGATGTCGACGATCCGTGCCCGAGTACGCGCATCCAGCCGAAGGGTAGGGCCAGACCATGGGGAACGTACTGATCACTGGAGCGTCGAGCGGGATCGGCGCCGCCACCGCGCTGGCACTGGACAAGGCGGGCGCGCGAGTCTTCGCGGGCGTCGAGCACGATGGCGACGGCGCCGAGACGCTCGCCGGCGCCTCCGCGAGGCTCAAGCGGGTCACGCTCGACGTGACGTCCGACGACTCGATCGTGAGCGCGTTCGAGTTCATCGCGCGGGAGGCCGGCGACACCGGGCTCACCGGCGTCGTCAACAACGCGGGGGTCGGCTTTCCGGCGCCATTGGAGGCCCTGCCGCTGGCCGACCTGCGCCGCCTGCTCGAGATCAATGTGGTCGGCCAGGTCGCGGTCACCCAGGCGGCGCTCCCGCTGCTGCGGCGCGGCATCACCGGCCGCGTCGTGTTCGTCGGGTCGGTCGGCGGAGTGCTCGCCTCGCAGTTCGCGGGCTCGTATCACGCGTCCAAGTTCGCGTTGGAAGCGATCGCCGACGTCTGGCGCCAGGAGCTCGACCCTGAAGGCATCCCCGTGATCCTGATCGAGCCGAGCACGATCTCCACCCCGATCTGGGACAAGGCGATCGCCTACCTCGACGCGCTCATGGCCTCCGACTCGACGCGGATCGCCCGCTACGGCAAGCGGCTGCGTTCGTTCCGCGAGACGTTGCACAGCGCCGACGAGCACGGCAAGGACCCCGCGGACGTGGCCGACGTGATCATCGAGGCGCTGAACGCGGACAAGCCGGACACGCGCTACGTCGTCGGCGCCGGCGGCCGGATCGCGACCGCGCTGCGACCGTTGATCCCGGACCGCCTGGCCGACAGGCTGGGCGAGCGCACCTAGACCGATGAGTCCCGCGCCGCGGGAGCGTCCTAACTGACATGAGCGAACGAGACCCGGCCCTGGAGCCGTTCGATGCGCTGATCGGCACCTGGACCACCGAAGCCACCCACCCCATGCTCGACGCCGTGGTGCCGGGCGAGATCACCTTCGAATGGCTGGAAGGCGGCAAGTTCCTGGTTCAGCGCTCCCGCAACGAGCACGAGCTGTTCCCGGACTCGATCGGCGTGATCGGCGCGCCCGAGGACGGCGAGGGGCTCGTGCTCGAGTACTTCGACTCGCGCGGGGTCCGGCGCACGTACGGGATCGCGATCGAGGACGGCGTGCTCACGCAGTGGCGCGAGCACCCGACCTTCGCGCAGCGCTACGAGGCGAAACTCGCCCCGGACGCGTTCACCGGCCTGTGGCAGGTCGCCGAGACGCCGGGCGAGTGGAAGGACGACCTCGCGGTCCGCTATGTCCGGGGGTGAGCAAGTCCACCCCTAGGGTTGGTTCCAGCCCGGCCCGATCTCGCGCAGTATGTGTCCCACAGAGGCTGACCCCCTCCGAAACACAAAGGCCCCGGGCAGTTCCGTTCTCCCCCTCCCCGACACCCGCCGCCTGCTTCTCTCTCCGGCCGCCGCGCTTGACCAGCGCGGCGGCCGCTCCTCTTTAAGGACTCGAACCGCGGGCGGGGTGATCAAGTTCACCCCGCCGAGCGAGGGAAGCGCCCCGCGATCTCGCGCAGTATGTGTCCCACGGAGGCTGACCACCTCCGAGCAAGCAGCACAAAGGCCCGGGCCGTTCCCTCCTCTCCCTGACGCCCGCGCCTTCCTCTCCTCACCGGCCGCCGCGCCTGACCAGCGCGGCGGCCGCTCCTCTTTAAGCGTCTATAGGGTTCGCCGGGTTGAGACGACCGGGCGACACGCCGAAGCTCGTCGGGCGCGAGGACGAACTCGCGCTCGTGGACACGCTGCTCGCGAACACGGGCGAGGCGCTGCTGCTGCACGGCGACCCCGGGGTCGGCAAGAGCGCGATCGCCGCCGCCACGGTCAGCCGGGCGGGCGCGGCCGGGGCGACCGTGCTGACCACGACCGGGATGCCGTCGGAGACCGAGGTCCCGTACACGTCGCTGCAGCCGCTGTTGTGGCCGGTGCTCGACGACGCCGACGGGCTACCCGCACCCCAGCGCGCGGCATTGGAGGCGGCGATGGGACTGTCCGCGGAGCCGCCGAAGGACCCGTTCCGGACGGGGATGGCAGTGCTGAACCTGCTCGGCGACGCCGCCGAGCGCGCACCGGTGGTGGTCGTGGCCGAGGACGCCCACTGGCTGGACGAGGCCACCACCGAGGTGCTGGCGTTCGTGGCGCGACGGATCGAGGCGGACGCGATCACGATCCTCGTCACTTCGCGGGAGACGATCCCGCGCGCGCTGCGCGGCCTGCCATCGCGCACGCTGGCGCCGCTGACGAGCGCCGCGGCGGAGGCGCTCCTGCACGGGCTCGACGCCGGCCTCGCGCCCGCCACCCGCGCACGCATCCTCGAGCAGGCGCAGGGGAATCCGCTCGGGCTGGTCGAGCTGCTCGCGTCCTCCGCCCGGGCCGAGGAGGAGCCGGAGCTGCCGACGTGGTTGCCGCTCAGCACGCGGTTGGAGCGCACGTTCAGCGCACGCGTGGCCGACCTGCCGGAGGGCACCCGCGCCGCGTTGCTCGTGGCGGCGCTCACGGATCGCGCCGATGTCACCGAGGTCCTCGCGGCAGCGAGCGTGCTGGCGGAGGCGCCGTTGACGCTCGACGTGCTGACGCCCGCGGTCGAGGCGGGACTGATCGAGGTCGGCGAGCTGCGGATCGCGTTCGGGCATCCGCTCATGCGCTCCGCGATCGGGCAGGGCGGGTCCGAGAGCCGCCGCCGGGCCGCGCACGAGGCGCTCGCCGCGACGCTCGGGCCCGCGCTTTCGCTCGGGCATCGCGTCGCGGCCGCGGCCGGCGCGGACGACACGCTCGCGGACGAGCTCGCCGGGCTCGCGCACCTCGCCCAGCGGCGCGGATCGATGGTGCGAGCCGCGGAGACCCTCGGACGGGCGGCCACGCTGACAGGCGACGAGATCGTGCGCGGCGCCCGGCTGCTCGACGCCGCGGAGCTCGCCCTGGACGTCGGTCGCGATGACCTGGTGGAGCGGTTGCTGGGCGAAGCGGCGCCGTTGATGCTCGCGCCCGACGACCACCAGCGGCGCATCTGGCTGCAGCGCACGGCGAGCCGGCGCGCACCGTCGCCTGCGTGGTTCGAGGCGCATCTGGACCGCGTGGAGGAGCTGATCGCCGCCAACGATCCCGCGCGGGCCTCGCAGGCGCTGCTGTCGGTCGTGTTCCGGGCGTGGTGGTCGAACGTGCCGGACGCGCTGCAGGAGCGGATGATCGCCGACGTCCGCGCGCTGCCGCCCGAGACGCCCGAGGCGATCGCCGTGATGGCGCTCGCGCTGGTCGCGCCCGCCGAGCACGGGCCGGAGGTGCGCGCGTGGCTCGAGCGGATGGACCCCGACGAGCTGCCCGCCGAGATGCTGCGGCTCGCGGCGGTGATGTGCGGGATCGTCGGGGCGTTCGACCGGGGGCTGGTGATCGGGGACCGCGCGCTGGAGCGGCTGCGGGCGCGCGGGCGCTACGGCCTGATGGCGACGGCCTTGGTGGGACGGGCGTGGACGGGCGTGTTCGCCGGCTCGTGGACCGTGTCGCTGGCGGCGGCGCAGGAGGCGGCGGTCGTCGCGCGCGAGACGAACCAGCCGTTGTGGATCGTCGCGGCGCGCGCGGCCGAGGCGGCGCTGGCCGGGGTGCGCGGAGACGCTGCGCGCGCATTGGAGTTGGCCGATGAGGCCGAGCGGCGGCTCCCGCCCGGCGCAGCCGAGGGGATGCGCTCGATGGCCGAGCTCGCGCGCGGGCTGGCGCAGGACGATCCGGTGCTCGCGCTGGCGCACTTCGAGCGCGTGCTGGACGTGAAGCAGCCGTGGCACTCGGACTTCGTCGCGCGCTGGGCCGTCGCCGACGCGATCGAGGCGGCCGTGTCGGCGAACGCGTACGAGCGGGCGCGGGAGCTGGTGGCGCGTGGCGCCGCGTTCCCGCAACCGTCGCGCTGGCTCGAGGCGTCCGTGGCCTACGGGCGGCTGCTGATCGCTCCGGAGGCGGAGGCCGACGCGTGCGCCGATGCCGCTCTGGCGGCGTGTGTCGAGCTGCCGGCGTTGCGCGCCCGGGTGCAGCTCGCGCACGGCGGTTTCCTGCGTCGGCGCCGGCGGGCGGGCGAGGCGCGCGCGTTGCTGCGCGCCGCGCGGGACACGTTCGAGGCGCTCGACATGGGGACGTTCGCCGAGCGTGCCCGGAGCGAGCTGCGGGCCGCGGGCGAGGCCGTCCGCGTGGCCGACGTCAACGCGAGCGTGCTCCTGTCCCCGCAGGAGTTGCAGATCGCGCAGCTGGCGGCCGAGGGTCTCTCGAACCGCGACATCGGCCAGGCGTTGTACCTCTCACACCGCACGATCGGCTCCCACCTGTACCGGATCTTCCCGAAGCTCGGGGTCGCCTCGCGCGGCGAGCTGCGCGCGCTGCTGACTCAGTAGCCGTGCCGCTCGAGCGCGGCGCCGAGGTTCGCCCGCGACGAGATCTCCAGCTTGGGGAAGATCTTCGCGAGGTGATGCCCGACGGTGCGCGGCGACAACGCGAGATCCGCCGCGATCGCCGGGTTCGTCATCCCCCGCGCCGCGAGCCGCGCGATCTCGAGCTCCCGCGGCGTGAGCCGATCGAGGTCGTCGTCCGAGCGACGCGCCGTCTCCGCCGTCGCGGCGAGCTCCCGCTGCGCCTTCTCCGCCCACGGCACCGCGCCCAGCGCCTCAAAACCGGCCACTGCGGCACGGAGCGGCTCCCGCGAGTCGGCCGGCCGCCGATGCCGCCGCAGCCGCATCCCGTGCACGAGCAACATCCGCGCGTGCGCGAACGGCGTGTCCGCCCCGATCACCGCGGCGGCCCGTGCGAACGCGGCGTCCGCGTCCGCGTCGTCCGCGAGCACGAGCTCCGCGTGTGCCCGCGCCAGGGCGGAGCGGGTCGGCAAGGAGACGGCAACGCGCGTCCCGACCACATCGGTCACCGACGACGCGCCCGGCTCGGCGGCGAAGCGCGGGGGAGCGTCGCGTCCCGTTGCGGCGAAGCGCGGCGCGGCATCGCGGGGCGTCGCAACGAAGCGTGGCGCGGCATCGCGGGGCGTCGCGGCGAAGCGTGGTGCTCTATCGCGGGGCGTCGCGGCGAAGCGTGGCGCGGCATCGCGGGGCGTCGCGGCAGGGCGCGGCGCGGCATCGCGGGGCGTCGCGGCGAAGCGCGGCGCGGCGTCGCGGGCGAACGTGGCGGGCTCGGCGAGGCGGTCGCGGACGAAGGCGCGCTCTTCGTCGGTGGTCGCGGCCTCGGCGAGGGCGTCGAGCGTGGTCAGGGCGGAGTCGAGGTCGTAGGCGGGGTCGGTCGGGTCGAACGGGCGGCGCAGGTGCGCGAAGGCTTCGGCCGGGCGCCCCGCGCCGAGCGCGAGCTCGCCGCGCGCTTGCTGGACGATGGCGAGCACGGACGCGCCGCGAACGCGGAGTGCGACGCGCTCGGCCGCGGCCGCGTGGCGCTCGGCGCTCGCCTCGTCTCCGCGCAGCGCGGCGACCCGCGCGAGCGCCGTTCGGGCGAGCGCGCCCCACAGCGGCTGGCGGACCTGACCGCACAGCGCGGCGGACTCCTGGCCGTCCTCCGACGCGCGTTCCAGGTCCGAGACGCCAAGCCGCGCGTGCGCGGCGAGTGCGAGCACCTGCCCGAGCCGCGTCCGCCGCCGCTGCGCGCGCAGCTCGTGCGCGGCGCGGTCGAGCAGCGCCGCGGCCCCGTGCGCGTCGCCGGAGACGAACGCGAGGTACCCACGCAGGGACAGCGCGACGGGATCGGTCACGCGAGTGCTGCATTTCTCGGCGCTGGGCCGAGAAATCGAGCGCTCGGGCGGCGGCGCGTCCGCGGGGCGCCCGTCGGCGCCGACCGCGACGGTCGGCGCGAACGCGACGCCGCGTGGAATCGCCGCGCCGCCGGCCTCGCCCGCGCGCGCCATCGCCGCGC
>JAPDDQ010000846.1 GCA_027587225.1 Solirubrobacter taibaiensis | reverse complement strand
TGACCTCCGATGTCCATTATGATAAGTTACTTAAGATGTATATTCGCAAAAGTATAGACAACTGGTTTATACACTTTTTTTACTATGAGGAAGGAGCATACACTGCATGAATCTTTTATGGGGAATTGGCGGCGTGATTGGAGTATTAGCAATTGCATTCTTACTATCTTCCAACCGCAAAGCTATTAATTGGCGCACAATTTTAATCGCGCTAGCATTACAAATGTCATTTTCATTTATCGTATTACGATGGGATGCTGGTAAAGCAGGTTTAAAACACGCTGCTGACGGTGTTCAAGGATTAATTAATTTTTCTTACGAGGGAATTAAGTTCGTTGCTGGGGATTTAGTCAACGCAAAAGGACCTTGGGGATTTGTATTCTTTATTCAAGCACTACTTCCAATCGTATTTATTAGTTCATTAGTAGCAATCTTATATCATTTTGGTATTATGCAGAAATTTGTTAGCGTCGTTGGTGGCGCATTAAGTAAACTTCTTGGAACTTCTAAAGCAGAAAGCTT
>JAPDDQ010000845.1 GCA_027587225.1 Solirubrobacter taibaiensis | reverse complement strand
TCATTACGTTCCATACATACTGAAAGAATAGCAGATTCTCCCTCTTCCAAAAGTACTGTTTTATTGGAAGGTTGGAAACTCCTATTTCAAAATCCTTCTCTCCGTACCGTTACATATATGGACTTAATCGAAACTTTCGCAGGGACAATATGGATTGGTGCTATTACGATGGCATACGTTACGACTATCCTTCATAAGGGCGAAGAATGGTGGGGATATATTAATACAAGTTATTATGTTGGCACGTTAATCGGTGGTCTATTAGCATGGAAAATGAGTTCCTATATTCAAAACAATTTAATACGATCTATGTCGATTAGCTCTCTTATATTTAGCATTCTTACATTTTTATATGGTATGACGAGCAGTGGATTTATTGCGCTTTTTCTATGTGTTCTAATGGGACCATGTTATCAAATTAGAGATATTTCCCAAACGACTGTTTTACAATCAAGTGTTGCCCCTGCTTTATTATCCAAAATGTATACAGCACATGGCGCACTTCTTTCAACAGCCTCTGGA
>JAPDDQ010000844.1 GCA_027587225.1 Solirubrobacter taibaiensis | reverse complement strand
TGACGGAAGAACAAAATAAAGAAATTGTAGATGAAATTATTAAGTTTTTAAATGGTGGACATAAAGAAGTTCGTTCAGAACTAGAAATAAAAATGTATGAGGCCTCAGAGAAACTAGAGTTTGAACGTGCAAAAGAGTTGCGTGATCAAATTGCTCATATTGATGCGATTATGGAAAAACAAAAGATGATTATGAGTGACTTAGTGGATCGTGATGTGTTTGGATATGCAGTGGATAAAGGATGGATGTGTGTTCAAGTTTTCTTCGTTCGAAAAGGAAAGCTAATTGAACGTGATGTTTCTATGTTTCCAATTTACGATGAACCAGAAGAGGGTTTTTTAACGTTTATCGGCCAATTTTATGAAAACAGTAGTCATTTTAAGCCGAAGGAAATTGTCGTTCCAGGAAGTATAGACTCGGAATTAGTAGAGCGCTTTTTAGAAGTGGAAGCGACGCAGCCGAAACGTGGTAAGAAAAAAGACCTTGTAGAATTGGCAAATAATAATGCGAAGATTGCTCTTG
>JAPDDQ010000843.1 GCA_027587225.1 Solirubrobacter taibaiensis | reverse complement strand
CGGACTTCACTGGATTCGCAACCACCGTATAATCTTTACCAGCAACAAAATTAGCCGCCATAGCATTCATTGAAAACGCCATTGCAACCGCACTTAAACCACCTAATACTAACTTTTTCATTGAGTTTGCTTTTCCTCTAAGCATTTTTCGTAAGTTTATATGCTAAATATAAATCAAACACGATCAATTCGTTTTGCTTCTGTGAAGTTTTTTATAGGATTTATCGCTTTTTTTTCAAGAATCGCTACACTAGACCTAGATCATTATGCCAATAAATAGAGGTGACACCATGTCGCAATTGAATGTTGACCCACAAGAAATCGCAAAATTTGAAGCATTGGCTGCCAAATGGTGGGATCAACATTCTGAATTCCGCCCTCTCCATCAAATTAACCCATTACGTTTAAACTGGATTGATGAGCGTGTAGGTGGATTGGCAGGCAAGAAAGTTTTGGATGTCGGTTGCGGTGGTGGCATCCTCGCAGAAAGCATGGCACGTCGTGGTGCAGATGTTCTCGGTA
>JAPDDQ010000842.1 GCA_027587225.1 Solirubrobacter taibaiensis | reverse complement strand
ATGAAAAGGTAACGTCATCAAACTGAATATAATCCGGCTCTTGCACAAGCTTTGGATGTTTCGGATCCTTTACATCTGGTTCATACGCTAACGTTTCATTCACACGGTCAAGCGAAGCATTTCCTCTTTGCATAACATTAATTAATTCCCCAATTGCAAACATCGGCCAAATCATCATCCCTAAATACACGTTAAAAGAAACGAGTTCACCAAGCGTCACCTTTGACTGGAACACAAGGTATGCACCGTACACTAAGCCGATTAAATAACTAAGACCGACAAGCATTTTCACAGTTGGTTGGAATAATGCATCAATCTTTGCTACCTTCATATTTTTTTCGTAGACGTCATCTCCTAAATGATGAAATCTTTCCTCGTCTGCATTCTCTTGTACGTATGCACGAATAACGCGCACACCAGCGATTGATTCAAGCACTTTATCGTTCATATCACCAAACGCATCTTGTGCAACTGTAAATCTTTCATGCAATTTCTTTCCATATATATTCATCGCATACGCCAT
>JAPDDQ010000841.1 GCA_027587225.1 Solirubrobacter taibaiensis | reverse complement strand
GAAGTATAATCGGTATTTTTTTATTATTAATTTCATTAAAATTTAACCTAGTTAAAAAAGAATGGATACAGGACGGAGCAGATTTTTTATTAAAAGAACTTATTTTATTTTTCATCCCTTCTGCAGTCGCTGTCATACGTTACAGAGATACACTAACACAATATGGAATCGATCTCATTTTAATTATTATGATTAGCACTCTTTGCGTTACCTTAGTTACAGGACTTTTAACAGAATTGCTACTAAAGCGGAAAGGATCAACGCAATGATCGGATTTCTTTGTTTACTATTAACACTATTCACATATTGGATATCAAAAAAAATGTATCAACGTTGGAATTGGAGTCTACTTTCTCCTCTTCTCGTCTGTCCCATTATTTTAATTGCTTTATTGCTCGGATTAGATACACCTTATGAAACATATGAATCTGGTGGTCACTGGATAACTGAATTATTAAAACCCGCAACAGTTGCTTTTGCATGGCCAATCTATAAATACTTTGTTTTATTAAAGAGACATGGA
>JAPDDQ010000840.1 GCA_027587225.1 Solirubrobacter taibaiensis | reverse complement strand
TCTCAATTTATACGATGGAAGAGGAATTAAAACGTGGGTATGTGACGCTTCGCGGGGGGCATAGAATCGGGTTAGCAGGAAAAGTCATTACAGAAAAAAGCGCAGTGAAAATGATTCGTGATGTCTCTTCCTTTAATATTCGTATTGCTCGTCAAAAAATAGGGATTGCTGAACCGCTTTTGCCATATTTGTATGAAAAAAGGTGGTTAAACACGATGGTAATTGGCCCTCCCCAAACGGGAAAAACGACACTCTTAAGAGATGTAGCACGTTGCATGAGTCAAGGGGTAAGTGCTTCGGAAATTCCTTCCTGTAAAGTGGGGATCGTTGATGAACGTTCAGAAATTGCTGGCTGTGTGAAAGGAATCCCGCAATATGATTTTGGTACCCGAGTCGATGTGTTAGACGCATGTCCAAAGGCAGAAGGAATGATGATGATGATTCGTTCTATGAGTCCTGATATTTTGATCGTAGATGAAATTGGCCGTAAAGAAGATAGTGAAGCAATTATGGAGGCAGTGCA
>JAPDDQ010000839.1 GCA_027587225.1 Solirubrobacter taibaiensis | reverse complement strand
TACATTTCAGCAGCAAATTAAAAGAGCTGTAGAAATTGCCAAACAAACAGGGACATGGCGCGACAATGCGATTCAACTAACAGAGAGATATGTAAAGGAAGGATTACTAGATAGGGCCGTATCACGTGATTTACCAATTGGGGTACCAATTCCAGTAGAAGGGTATGAAGATAAGAAAATTTACGTATGGATTGAAGCAGTGACAGGCTATTATTCAGCGAGTAAACATTGGGCTGAAGAAACAGGGAAAGATGATCAAGAGTTTTGGGATAGCGAAGCGAAAACATATTATGTGCACGGAAAGGATAATATTCCGTTTCATTCCGTCATTTGGCCAGCGGTATTACTTGGAATAGGGGAGGAAGCAATCCCGCGTCATATCGTTTCGAATGAATATTTAACAGTTGAAAAAAGAAAATTATCTACAAGTAAAAACTGGGCAGTATGGGTGCCTGACATATTAGGACGCTATGATCCAGATTCTATTCGTTACTTTTTAACCGTCAACGCACCAGAAAATCGC
>JAPDDQ010000838.1 GCA_027587225.1 Solirubrobacter taibaiensis | reverse complement strand
ATATTCTAATAAATAATTAATGTAGATAAAAAGAAAAAAATCCCAAAATACAAAAACCAATTTTTAGGATATATATTATTAATACTGAATTCATATACAATTCAAAAAGATACACTGAGCAAAAAACAAAAAAGCTGCCCCATATGGACAGCTCATTTACATAATTATCGTTATCAGGAATACACAAACAAATCACTTCAATATCATCTTAATTGTAGTTTGTTCGGCTCTTCTTCAGAAATATCTCTATGTTTGTAATGAATCGTTTTTACATCATTTCCTTTTATGCTGTGTTCTCTCCATAAGGCGGATTGTGTGCACCCTCAGAAGTTTAAATTTTAAAATCCCTCATTAACTAGCTCTTTTATCGAGTTTAATTTTGAAGAAAGCTCGATAAACCATTCTTCATCCCCTGTTAATAATGCAAGATCTATAAGATAAAGGATTTGTTCCTTATTTATTATCTTTGATTCAGGGAGTTTGTTAACGTGTTTACTAAAGAGTAAAATCGCTTCGTTTATTG
>JAPDDQ010000837.1 GCA_027587225.1 Solirubrobacter taibaiensis | reverse complement strand
GATAAAACGAACGGAAAAGAATTATTCAAATGGGCATATGAAAAAAACCCGGGCCCTTGGTTTGAACATTCACTACATGTTGCTCATGCAACTGAAAACATAATTATAGAACTTATTAAAAATGGGTATAACCTAGATGCTGACATAGCATATAACGCTGCCCTTTTGCATGATATCGGAAGATACAAAGGTTTTACCAAATCGGTCATTCATTCCTATGATGGTTATATGTATATGAATGATTTAGGGTATACAGGAAACGCTGTTATTTGTGTGACACACTCATTCCCATGCAAAAATGAACATATAGATATCGCAGCGGAATGGAGTCTCGTTCCTGACCATATGAGAAGCCGGTTAGTTGAAATATTAAATGAACATTGTAACTACGACTTATACAATAAAGTAATTACTCTTTGTGACGCTCTTGCTGATGCGGGTGGCTTTACTACGCTGGAAAGAAGATTAATTTCTGTTGCTTTGCGTCATGGTACAACATCTCATACATCTTTACATTGGAAAGG
>JAPDDQ010000080.1 GCA_027587225.1 Solirubrobacter taibaiensis | reverse complement strand
GTTGGACTCAACGGCGCCGAGCACGCCACCGGACGGCGGGGTCGTCGTCGGCGCAGGCGTCGCCGTCGTGGTGGGCGTGGTGGTCACGCCGCAGCCTCGAGCTCCGCCGCCTCGTGGCGCGCGGGTTCGTCGTCGGACGGCGCGTCGTCCGCGCGTTCCGACGCGTCTTCGCTGGACGCGGACGCCTCGGGCACCGGGGGCTGCCAGGCCGGCGGGCGCAGGCGGCGCGAAGGCGTGGCGCGGCCGCCGTCGAACTCGAGGCCCTCCGCCTCCAGCCGGCGGCGGACCTCCGCGGGGTCGCCGAGGGCGGTGCCGCCGATCGTGCCGTCGGACTTCAGGACGCGGTGGGCACCGTCCAGTGATTCGCGGATGAAGCGCTGGTTGAGCGTGCGGGCGTGGCGTTCGTTGCCGCCGGACGCCGCGGCGAGGTCGCCGTAGCTCATCCAGTGGCCGTTCGGGATGCCGGCGACGAGGTCGCGGAGGCGGTCGAGGTCCATGTGCGTACTCCCTTGCAGTGGGGGTTGTTGTCGCCCAATCAGAGGGGTTGAGGCACTGGATTTGGCTCGGAGCGCGTGAATTGGTGCGGATTTGGTGCAGTTTTGGGCGTCGGTGTGTCGAACACTTGCCGATTCGGCCTTGACGGCCGCGACGCGCCTCGATTAGCTACCCGCGCAGGGATGAACGGGAGGCTGGTGGTTGTGCGGGGACTGATCGGACAGGGATGTCGCGCGATGTGCGCTGCGGTGTTGGCGCTGCTGGTGTGCGCGGGCGTGGCGTCCGCCGCCGACCCATGGCGCCCCGTGCCCCAGTCGTGCGTGGGAGCGTCCAGCTTCGGCGTGTGCTCGGTGACGCACTCGAACTCCGGACTGTGGAAAGCGGTGGTCGCGCCGGGCGGAACGCACGCGTACGGCCTCGCGTGGACGAATCACACGCTGCTGATCATGGATCGCGACCCGGTGACCGGCGCGATCACGCAGCGCGCGGGTGCCGCCGGCTGCGTGACCAGCGACCCGCAGGACACCGTCTGTTCCCGGGCCACCGCGCTGATCAACCCGACCGATGTCGTGATCAGCCCGGACGGGGCCCAGGTGTACGTCGTCGGCGGCACCGCGATCACAGTGTTCGACCGTGACCCGTCCACGGGCCGTCTGACGCAGAAGCCCGGGATCGCGGGCTGCCTCGCCACCGACGCATCCACGGGATGCGCGGTCGCCCGCAGCACCAGCGGTTCGACCTTGATGATGAGCGCGGACGGCCGCCATCTCTACACGTACTCGGCGACGATCGGCATCTTCCAGCGCGACCTGGCCACCGGCACGCTCACGCAGGCGCCGGACACCGCGGGCTGCGTCGCCAACGGCGGGACCGACGGATGCGCGAGCAGCCACGACCTCGGCTCGGCTCGCCGGGCTGCGCTGTCACCGGACGGCGGTTCCCTGTACGCACCGGGAACCGGGAACAACACCATCGTCGTCCTGGACCGCGATCCGGTCTCGGGTGCGCTGCGCCAGAAGGCCGGGCCCGCGGGCTGTGTCGGCGCGGTCGCGGGCTGCACGCCCGAGTCGCGCCTGGTGACCCCGCACGCCGTCACCGTCAGCTCGGACAGCCGGCACCTGTACGCGTCCGTCGCCGGCAGCGTCCTCGTGTTTGCGCGCCAGGGCGACGGCAGCCTCGCCTTCCAGAGCTGCGTGAACACCGGCGGCACCGCCGGGTGCAGCCAAGGCCGCAATCTGGGCGAGGTCTCCTACGGCGCCGTCAGCCCGGACGGGCAGACGCTCGTCGTCGGCAACCAGTACGACGTCCCGGGCATCGCCATCTTCAGCCGGGACGCCAGCGGCAACCTGTCCCAGCCGGCCGGCAGCGACGGTTGTGTGTCGCCCACGGGCGCGGCGGTGATCGCCGGCGTGGCGGTGGCGAACCAGTGCACGGTCCAGGCGGCACTCGGTACCAACGGTCAGATGACCTTCGTCGACGACTTCAACCTGCTCGCGGGCTCCCACACGAACTCCACGATGGTGGCGTTCAAGCGCGATCTGTACCCCTCCTGTGTCGATCAGGCGTTCACCGTCTCCCAGAACGTCGCCGCCCCGCTGCCGTTCGCGTGCACCGACCGCAACAGTGACCCCCTGACGTTCACGGTCACCGGCGCGCCGATCGCGGGTGCCGTGGGCGCCGTCGACGCCGTCGGTGCGCGCGTGTTCTACAACCCGTTCTCGGGCTTCCTCGGTTCCGACGTCGTCCGCTACCGCGCGTCCTCATCCGGGCTGACGTCCAATGAGGCGAAGATGGACATCAACGTCGTCCCCCCGTTCGTGCCGACGCCGCCCGCCCCGAAGCCCCGGATGGTGAACGCCGGAGTCTCCTACAACTGGAGCGTCAAGCGCACGCGGCACACGTTCACGCGGCTCACCGTGCGCAACCTGCCGGTCGGCTCGACCGTCGAGCTGCGCTGCACGGGCAAGCGCTGCCCGCTCAAGTCGCTCAAGATCAAGCGCAGCCGCAAGAGCACGATGAACGTCCTCAACGCGAAGGCGCTGTCGGGCAAGAACAAGAAGCGGACGCGGTTCCGGTCCGGTCAGTCGGTGGACGTCCGGATCGCGGCGCCGGGCATGAACACGAAGATGCTGCGCTTCGTGCTGCGCACGGGCGTCGTGGCCAAGCACCGCTCGTACTGCGTACCGCTGGGCGCCAAGCGCGCTGTGCGCGGCCGCTGCCCCTAGACCCTCAGGTCACGGACTGCTGATACAGCGTGAAGCCGATCGCGGCGCAGACCGCCGCGACGATCCAGAAACGCAAGATGATCTTGGTCTCCGACCAGGCCTGCAACTCGAAGTGATGGTGGATCGGCGCCATCAGGAACACGCGCTTGCGGAAGGTCTGGAAGGCGAACACCTGGATCATCACCGAGAGCGCCTCGATGACGAAGATGCCGCCGAGGATGATCAGCAGCACCTCGGTCTGGGTCATCACGGCCAGGGCGGCGACCGCGCCGCCGAGCCCCAGTGACCCGGTGTCGCCCATGAAGATCGAGGCCGGGAACGAGTTGAACCACAGGAACCCGACGCACGCGCCCACCAGGCAGCCGGCCACCAGCGACAGCCCGAGCTGGTCGGTGGTGAACGTGATCGCGATGTAGGCGAGCAGGACGATCGCCGCGCAGCCCGCGGCGAGCCCGTCCAGGCCATCCGTCAGGTTCACCGCGGACGTGGTCCCGGCCACCACCAGGTAGATGAAGAACGGGTACAGGTAGCCGAGGTCGATCGTGGCGTCGACGACGCGCAGGACCAGCGTGTCCGGCAGGTCGCCGAGGCGGGTGGCGACGAGCCACAGCCCGATCGAGATCAGCATCGTGACGACGAGCTTCGTGCGCCCACGTAGGCCCAGCGAGCGTTTCTTGACGAGCTTGGTGTAGTCGTCGGCGAAGCCCAGCAGCGCGCACGCGAGCGCCGTGCCGAAGACGCCGATCGCCCGCCAGTCCAGGTCCGTGAGCAACAGGAACGGCACCGCGATCGCGGTGAAGATGATGATCCCGCCCATGGTCGGGGTGCCCGCCTTGGCGTGATGGCCCTCGGGGCCCTCCTCGCGGATGCTCTGCCCGAACTCGCGCGCACGCAGGAACGAGATGAACTTCGGCGACAGGAAGATGCAGATGAGCAGCGAGGCGGTGCCCGCGATCAGGACTTCACCCACGGGCGAGCGCCTCCGCAACCGTCTCCAGGCCGATCCCGCGTGACGCCTTCACGAGCACGATGTCCCCCGCGTGCACGAGGCCGGAGACGACCTGCGCCGCTTCCTGCGCGTCCGCGGCGAGATGGACCTCGCCACCGAACGCGTCGGGCATCGCGGCGGTCGAGAGCGGTCCGACGGCGACCAAGACGTCAACGCCGGTGGACGCCGCGTGCGCGCCGATCTCCCGGTGCGCCTCCAGCTCGCCCTCACCCAGCTCCAGCATGTCGCCGAGAACGGCCACGCGGCGCCCCGTAGGCGCCTGCGTGGCGAGATCGTCGAGCGCGGCGCGCATGGACAACGGGTTGGCGTTGTAGCAGTCGTTGATCACGACCACCCCGGTCGCGAGCTCAACATGTTCACCGCGCAGCGCGCCGAACTCCACGTCCACCACGCCCTCCGGCTCCACCCCGACGGCCTGCGCCGCGGCCACCGCGGCCAGCAGGTTGACCAATTGGTGGCGGGCGCGGAACGGCACCTCGAGCTCCACGACCCGCTCGCGCGCGACGACGCGCACGTGCGGCGGATCGAAGTCGTCGAGGAAGACGTCGGTGCCGAAGCGCACGACGTCGAGCCCCTCCCGCAGATACGGGTCGAGGAGCGGCACGTCGGCGGGGATGATCGCGACGGGCACGTGCGCGAGCAGCTCGGCCTTCGCGCGCGCCACGCCGGCCAGGCTGCCGACCAGCTCGATGTGGACCGGGCCGACGTTGGTGATCACGCCCACGTCCGGCTCGGCGATCCGCGCCAGCTCGTCGATCTGACCGAACCCGCGCATCCCCATCTCCAGCACGAGCACCTCGGTGCCCTCCGGCGCGGCGAGCACGGCCAGCGGCAGCCCGATCTCGGTGTTGAAGTTCGCCGGGTTGGCCGCCACACGCCGGTGCGGGGCGATCAGCGCGGCGATCAGCTGCTTCGTCGAGGTCTTGCCGACCGAGCCGGTGACGCCGATCACGGCGGCGTCGAGCGCGCGCCGCCAGCCGGTGGCGAGCGTCTGCAGGGCGAGCAGCGGGTCCTCGGCAACGATTACGGCGCCCCCGGACAGCCCGTCGGCGTGCGCCGGATCGACCAGCACGCCCCACGCGCCCGCCGCGAGCGCTTCAGCCGCGAACCGGCCGCCGTCGACGCGTTCCCCGCGCAGGCCGACGAACAGGTCGCCGGGCTCGATCGAGCGCGTGTCGATCACCGCGCGCGTCGGACCGCCGGACCCCGGCGCCACGAGCCGCGCGCCGGCCGCTTCGGCCACCCGGGCCGCATCCCAGGACTTCACGTACCCACCTGCGCGATCGCATCACGGGCCACCTGGGAGTCGTCGAACGGCTCCTTGCGGCCGTTTTCGAACTCTTGGCCCTGCTCGTGCCCCTTGCCCGCGATCACCACGACGTCGCCGGCCTCAGCCAGCGAGATCGCCCGGAAGATCGAGGCGCGGCGGTCCGCGTCGCGCTCGACCTCCGCGTACGGGGAGGCCGGGATGCCGGCGACGATCTCGTCGATGATCGCCTCGGGCGCCTCGCTGCGCGGGTTGTCGGACGTGATCAGGGCCACGTCGGCCAGTCGCGCCGCGATCTCGCCCATGATCGGCCGCTTCAAGCGGTCGCGGTCGCCCCCGGCGCCGACCACGACGATCAGCTTGCCGGACGCCATCTCGCGCGCGGCGATCAGCACCTGCTCGAGCGCGTCGGGCTTGTGCGCGTAGTCGACGACCACCGCGAACGGCTGCCCCGCCTCGACCGGCTGGAAGCGGCCGGGCGCCGTCGCGGCGAACGCCAGAGAGTCGGGAATCGTCGCAACCGGGGTGCCGAGCGCCCGCGCGGCCGCCCAGGCGCCCAGCGCGTTGAGGACGTTGAACCGGCCGGGGATCGGCACCCGCGCGGGAAACTCGCCATCGGGCGTGACCGCGATGAAGTCGCAGCCCGTCGCGTCGGTGACGACGTCGATCGCGCGGTAGTCGGCCTCGGCCTCGATCGCGAACGTCAAGCAGTCGAACTCCTCGATCAGCCGCCGGCCGTACGGATCGTCGGCGTTGACGATCTTCGTCTGGGTCAGCGGGGAGGCGAACAGCAGCCGCTTGGCCTGGAAGTAGTCCTCCATCGTCGGATGGAAGTCCAGGTGGTCCTGCGTGAGGTTGTTGAACACCGCCGCGGTCACGTGGATGGCGTCCGCGCGCTTGAGCTCCAGCGCGTGCGAGGAGGTCTCCATCACGCACGCCGCGTCCCCGGCTTCGAGCATCTCGCGGAACGTGCGCTGCAGGTCGATCGCCTCGGGCGTGGTGCGCACCACGGCGCGTTCCTCCCCGCCGACGATGGACTTGACCGTGCCGAGCAGGCCGGTGGAGATGCCCGCCCCGGTGGTCAGCGCGCGCGTGAGGAAGGCGGTCGTCGTCTTCCCGTTGGTGCCGGTGATGCCGGCGACCTTCAGCGTGGCGGTCGGATCACCGTTGAACCGGGCGGCGATCTGCGCCATCGCGGCCCGCACGTTCTCGACCTGGAACTCCGGCACGCCAAGGTTCAACGACCGCTCCACCACGAGCGCCGCAGCGCCCCGCGCGACCGCGTCGGGGGCGAAGTCGTGGCCGTCGCGGGTGAAGCCCGAGACGCAGAAGAACAGGGTCCCCGGACCCACGAGCCGGTTGTCGAACGTCAGGCTCGTGATGACCACGTCGGGGCCGTCCCCGAGCAATTCGCGGAGCATCATGCGCCCGGCAGTCTACGAATCGCCTCGGAGGGCTCGTGTGACGATGGCCGTGCCATCGACACCCGACGGGAGCGTCCCGAACACTCTTCCACCCCCGCCCAGGCGGGCGTGGCAGAAGGCATCGGAGACGTACGACGGCGCGTAGCGGACCAGCAGCGAGGCCTGGAAAGCGAGCGCGAGCTCCTCGACCGCGCGGCGCGCGTTCCACGGCGAAAGCTCCACCGGCAGCGCGTCGAGGTGGTCATCGAGGACGGCGTTGCCGCCCCGCGCCAGCTCGCACTCGGCGCGGAACGCGGACAGGCCGTCGGGCTCACGGGCCAGGGCGCGCAGGACGTCGAGCGCGATCACGTTTCCGGAGCCTTCCCAGATCCCGTTCAGCGGCGCGTCACGGAGCAGCCGCGGCATCGGGGACTCCTCGACGTAGCCGTTGCCACCCAGGCACTCGAGCGCCTCCGCGGCGTGCGGCGTGGCGCGCTTGCAGATCCAGTACTTGGCGATCGCGGTGGCGAAGCGGCGGAACGCGGTGTCGCCGGAGTCGTACGCGCGGGCGAGCCGGAGCGCCGTGGCCGTCGCGGCCTCCGACTCCAAAGCCAGATCCGCCAGCACGTTGACCATCGCCGGCTGATCGACCAGCAGGGCGCCGAACGCGCTGCGGTGGCGCGCGTGCCAGATCGCCTCAGACACCCCGCGCCGCATCGACGCGGCACTGCCGATCACGCAGTCCAGCCGCGTGTGCGTGACCATCTCGATGATCGTCGCCACGCCGCGCCCCTCCTCGCCCAGCAGACGCGCGGCGGCCCCGTGGAACTCGACCTCGCTGGACGGCAACGACCGCGTCCCGAGCTTGTCCTTCAGGCGCTGGAACTCCATCCCCGCGCCCCGCTCGACCACGAAGCACGAGAGGCCGGCGGGCGCCTGCGCCAGCACCAGGAAGATCGTGCACGGCGGATACGAGCAGAACCACTTGTGCCCGTGCAGCTCGAACCAGCCGTCCCCGACGGGTTCGGCGCGCGTGATGTTCGCGCGCACGTCCGATCCGCCCTGCTTCTCGGTCATGGCCATGCCGGAGAGCGCACCGGCGGCCAGGCGCGGCTCCCATTCCGCGGCAATGGCCGGATCCACCCGCAGCGCGGGCACCGCCGAGTAGGTCATCGAGATCGGGCACATGACGCCGGCGTTGGCCTGCGTCCACATCAGCTCCAGCGCCGCGCGGGCGACGTGCGCGCCCGGCTGCGGATCAGACCACGGCAGCGCGTGGATGCCGCGCGCCACGGCCCCGTCGAGCAGCCAGTACCAGGAGGGATCGAGCTCCACCTGGTCGATCCGCTCGCCGAAGCGATCGTGCGTGAGGAGCCGGGGCTCGTTGCGCTCGGCGCGCCGCCCGTGGGCCTGCGCCTCTGCCGACAGCGCCACGACGCCGGCTTCCCGCACGCGTTCCACCGCCCACTCGGCGCCCTCACGCGACAGCGCCTCGCCGAGCGCGGGATCGAGCGCCAGCGGGTCGACATCCTCGAAGGGCACCGACTGGTTCATCGCGGTAACCCTATTCCGGGCGGATCTTCTTGTAGCCGAGAGCGAAGTTGACGATCTGCTTCCACGCCGGCGCGGCGACCTGGCCGCCGTAGATGTCGCCCTCGGGCTCGTCGACGATCACCGCGGCGAGCAGCTTGGGGTCGTTGGCGGGCGCGAAGCCGACGAACGAGGCGACGTAGAACTCCTTGGAGTACTCGCCGTTGATCGCCTTCTCGGCCGTGCCCGTCTTGCCGGCCGTCGTGTACCCGGGGATCTCGGCGCCCGCGGCGGTGCCGCCCGTGCCGATCACGCCTTCGAGCATCTTGCGCACCGAAGCGGTCGTCGCCTCGGACAGGATCCGCTTGCCGGCCTTCTTCTTGACCGGCTTGCCGCCGACCTTGTCGACGATGTGCGGCGGACGCAGCACGCCGCCGTTGGCGATCGCGGCGTAGGCGGCCATCATCTGCATCGCGGTGACCGAGATGCCCTGGCCGATCGGCAGGTTGCCCATGGTCGCGCCCGAGTACTTGTCGAGCGGGAGCACCTGGCCGATCTGCTCGCCGGGGAGGTCGACGCCGGTCGCCTTGCCGAAGCCGAAGCGGTGGATCCACTTGTCGAACGGCTTGGAGCCGCCCAGCGCACCCGCGATCTTCACGGCGCCGATGTTCGACGAGTGCTTGAGGATCTCGCTCACCGTCATCGACCCCATCCCGAGGTCCTCGGCGTCACGCAGCTCGCGGTCGGCGTACGTGTACACCGACGGGATCGAGAAGCTCGTCTCCGGCGTGACCTTGCCCTCTTCCAGCGCGGCGGCGACGGTGAACGCCTTGAAGGTGGAACCGGGTTCGTAGTTCGTGGCCACAGCGCGGTTGGTGTTCGCCTCGGGCGGTGCCTTGCCGGGCTCGTTGGCGTTCACGCGCGGCCAGTTCGCGAGCGCGAGGAGCGCGCCGCTGTGCGGGTCCATGACGATCGCGGTCGCGCCCTTGGGCTTCCACTTCTCACCCACCTCGGCCAGCACCTCCTCGGCCTGGTCCTGGAGGTTGGCGTCGAGCGTGAGTGTCACGTCCTTGCCGGGCTCGACCGGCTTGGTGTCGCGGATCTCGAGCGCCTCGCCCATCGCGTCCTTCACCAGCCGGCGCTCGCCGGCGGTCCCGCTGAGCTGCTTCTCGAACGTGTACTCGAGCCCGCTCAGGCCGTCGCCGTCGGTGCCGACATTGCCGAGCAGCTGCGAAGCCGTCCAGTCCAGCGGGTACTCGCGCCGGTAGTCCGGGATGAACTCCAGCCCCGGGATCTTGAGCTTGCGGGCCTTCTTGGCCTTCTCGGCGGGGATGCCGCGGCCGAGGTAGACGAACTGCGTGTCCCGCCGCGCGAGTGAACGCAGGATCTTCTGCTCGTCACGGTCGATGATCGGGGCGAGCTTGGCCGCCGCCTTCGTGGCGTCGGTGACGAGACGCGGCGTGGCCGCGATGTCCATCGACGGCTCCGAGACGCCCAGGTCGATGCCGTTGGCGTCCTCGATCGAGCCGCGCTGGGCGGGGATCGTGATGTCGGCCTCCTGCTGGACCGAGGCGGCGCGCTGGAGCGAGTCCGCCTTCACGACGCCGAGCCACGCGGCCTTGGTCGCGCCGATCGCGAGCAGGGCGAGGAAGACGGCGAAGATGAAGCCGATGCGCCGGTCTATCAGCTGCACGCGCTACCCCTGCGGCGCGGGGGCCAGGCCCGTCGCCGGGTCGACCGTCGGCGCAACCGTCGGGACGGCCGTCGCCATGGGCGTGGCCGTGGGCACGGGCGTCGGGAGCGGTTCGGGCGTCGTCGCGGCGACGACGCCAGTCGGCGTGGCCGTGGGCTGCGCGGTGACCTGCGCGCCCGTGAGCGTCGTCCCTTGCGCCTTGGCCTGGATCAGCGAGTCGATCGTCGCCCCCAGGCCGGGCGTGAAGCCGTCGTTGAGCATGACCATGATCGCCGCCTCGCTCGGCGGCCGCATCCGCTTGACCGCGCGCGTGGCGTCCTTCTCACCGCGGGCGGTGAGGAAGCGCGTGTCGCCCGCGGCGGGATCGACGAGGTTCATGTCGGCGGCCTTGTCGCGGATGCTCGCGGCCGCCGTGAGCCCGGCGATCTGCGCGTGCAGCGTCTGGTTCTGATGCCCGACGGTCTCCCGCGTCTTCCACGCGCGCGAGATGCCCGTGTTCAGGCGCAGCATCGAGACCTGCATGGCCACGATCCCGCCGAGCAGGATCCCGATCAGCAGGATGCACCCGCGGCTGCGCAGGACACGGTCGACGATCCGGTTGTCCGGGATCCGGGCGATCCGCTCGAACGCGGACGTGCGTCCGCGTACGGCCGGGCCGGCTGGGATCGGGCGGCGAACTGGACCGGAGACGCGGCGCGGGTGGAGTGGACGGGAACGTGTGGCACTACTGGGCAAAGCGCACCTCGGAGAGCTTGCGGGCGGCCCTGAGGCGAGCCGACTTCGAACGGGGATTGGCCGCGACCTCACCCGGCGTGGCAACGACCGACCGGCGGTGCACGAGCTCCGCTTCGGGGTTGTTGCCGCACACGCAGATGGGCAGGTCGGGCGGGCAGACGCAGCCGCGGGCCTTCTCGGCCAAAAAGCGCTTGACGCGGCGGTCCTCGAGTGAGTGGAAGGAGAGCGCGGCGAGGCGCCCACCGATCTTCAGGACGTCCCACGCGCGCGGGAGCGCCTCTTCAAGTTGCTGGAGCTCGCCGTTGACGACGATCCGGATGGCCTGGAACGTGCGCTTGGAGGGGTGTCCACCGGCGAAGCGCGCGGGCGCGGGGATCGCGGCGGCGATCGCCTCGTTGAGGTCGAAGGTGGTGTTGAGCTCGTGGCGGGCGCGGCGACGGACGATCTCGCCCGCGATCCGGTCGGCGAAGCGCTCCTCGCCGTACTCCTTGAGGGCGCGCGCGAGGCGGCGGCGCTCCCAGGTGTTGACGACCTCTTTGGCGGTCAGCTCCTGGTCGGGGTCCATCCGCATGTCGAGCGGCGCGTCGTAGGCGTAGGCGAACCCGCGCTCGCGCGTGTCGATCTGCATCGAGCTCACGCCGAGGTCCATGTAGACGAGGTCGACGCGGAGGCCTTCGTCGATCACTTGCTGCAGGCCGGCGGAGAAGTCGGCGCGGATGAAGCGCGTCTCGCAGGCCACTTCGTGTGCGAGCGCGTTGAAGGTCGGCTCGGCGGTCGGGTCGCGATCGATGGCGATCAGCGTCCCGGTCGGGCCGATGCGCTCGGCGACAAGGCGGGCGTGACCGCCTGCACCGAGGGTGCAGTCGATGGCGATCTGGCCGGGGCGCGGGTCAAGCGCCTCGATCAGCTCACCGGCGAGGACCGGAACGTGCGTCTGAGGCATGTCAAGAAGTGTGGCCAAGGGACTCGGTGAGCTCAGGCGCTCGTTGGGTGAGGTCGGTGTCGTAGTCCGTCCAGGAGGCGCGGTCCCAGATCTCGAGGCAGTCGCCGACGCCGGTGATCACGACCTCGCGGTCGATCCCCGCGTGTTCCAGGAAGCGCGACGTCAGCATCACGCGGCCGGCGGAGTCGAGCTCCAGCTCCAAGGCGGTTCCGTAGAGCAGTCGCCGCGTCTCGCGCGCCTGCGCGGACAGCGGGTTCGTGAAACCGGCGAGGGCTTGGTCCGCCATTGCCGAATACGTCTCTTTGGGATAGAGGCTGATGACCTTCTCGAACGTTCGCGACAGATAGATGCCACCGCTCAACTCGGCCCTGAACTTCGACGGAATCGTGAGCCGATTCTTCGTGTCGAGGTTGTGTTCGAAGGTGCCGGTGAAGGCCAAGGCGCATGGTCAGTCGCGAAGCGGGAGGAAAGCTGGTCAGTCGATCCCGGGTGGCGGAGTGGGAGGAGCCCCGCCACCCGGGAGCGGCTTCGCGAATTCAAAGTACCCCACTTCGTCCCACTCTGCAACACGGAACCCGCACGGCGACCCACTTTCTGGAGACGAGATCAAAAAAGCCCGCATTTTGCAGGCTTTTCTGGGATGGTCGGATTTGTGCCAGAACTGCACGGCTGAGTGCAGCCGCGGGATCTGAACGCGGATTTGCGTTTTGGCGTGCGTTGTGGGGCACCCCGTGGGGCGGAGTGGGAGGAAAAGTGGGCTAGGTGCCGAGTGACGGCACGAGCGCCGCGGCGATCAGCAGCAGCACGGCTGGAACCAGCATCAGCGCCACCACGAGCTGGATCTTCGGCGCGGCCTTGGCGGCCTGTTCGCTGCGGCGGGCGGCCCGTTGGGAGCGCGCTTCGGCCGCTTGGGCGTGGAGTGTGGGTCCAAGTGGGGTGCCGTGGCGTTCGGCGCGGCGGAGCGCGGCGACGAACGGTGGGATGGTGTGGGACGGGCACCGCTGCTGCAGGTGGTCGAGAGCACGCTCGACCGGTTCGCCCAGGTGTGTGCGCGCGGCGAAGCGGGTGAGTTCCCGCGCGAGGGTGCCCGGGTGGCGGCGGCCGACTTCGGCGAGCGCGCGGCGGGGAGCGAGCCCGGCGGCGATCGCCACGCGCAGCAGGTCCAGCACGTCGGGCAGCTCGGCTTCGATCTGCCGGCGGCGGTGGTCGGCGCGCCGCTTCAGGCCGAGCTCGGGGAGGGCGAAGCCGGTGAGCGGCGCGATGAGGAAGAGCGCGAGGCCGAGCCGGCCGGGCGCGGCGGTGATGAGCGGGAGCGCGGTGAGTGTGGTGAGGATCGCCAGGCCTGCCTGGAGGGCGACGATCTCGTGCGTGGCCCGGTCCAGGCCGGCGGCCTGGATGCGGCCGGAGAGGCCGGTGGTGGCCTTGAGGTTGGTCCGGGCGCCGAGACGGGCGATCAGGCCGGTGAGCGGTGTGCGCGCGCGGCGGCGCGGGCGGAGATCCGCGAGGGCGAACGTCGCGAGCGCGGCGGCGAGGAACGCGAGGACGCTGGTCATTTGGTGACGTTCCGCGTGATCCGCGCCATCGTGATCAGCGCGACGAGCTGGAACGTGAGCGCGAACGTCGTGAGCAGCAGCGACACCGGGTTGGTGACCAGGCTCGCGAGCAGGCCCGGCTTGGCCAGCTCCGCGAGCAGTGCGGCGATGAGCGGCAGCCCGAGCACGATCCGCGCCGTGAAGCGCGCCTGAGCGGTGGCCGCGAGCGCCTCGCGCTCCTGGCGGGTGGCGGTCTCGAGCGTGGTGGCGAGGTCCCGGAGCAGGTTCGGCAGGTCGCCGCCGGCGTCGCGCTGGAGCAGCACCCCGGCCACGATCGAGTCCCACGCCGGTGAGCCCGCCTTGCGGCGCAGGCGCTCCAGCACCGTCTGCGTGTTCGCCCCGAACGCGAGCGCGCGCCCCGCCTTGGCCAGCTCGTGCCCCGCCGGACCCGGAATGGCGACCGTGCCGAGCGCGCCCCGGATCGAGTGCCCGGCGGACAGCGCGTCCGCGAGCGCTCGCGCGACGGCGGGCGCGCTCGCGGCCAGCGCGGACCGGAACCGATGCCGCCGCGCCGTGACGAGCGCGGTCGCGATCATCGGCCCGCTCACCGCCGCGATCACCGCGATCGTGACGCCGCCGACCAACCACCCGGCCGCCGCGAGCGCGCCCGCCGCGAGCACCGCGAGCCGCCGCCGCTCCGTCGTCGTCGGGCTCGCGCCCTCGGTCCCGGCCCGCACGAGCGGCGCCACCGCGTGCTCGAGCGCCGCCGCGACCCGCGTGCGCTCGACGGCCGCGAGCAGCTCCCACGCTCCGGCGACGGCCAGCGCGGCCGCGAAGAACGCGAGTGCGACCGCCATCAGGCCGCGCCGCTCGCCCCGGGCGCGCCGTCGCGCGGCGCGGGCGCGGCGTCCCGCGGCGAGGCGACGTCCTCGCCGGCCACCCCCGCGCGAGGCGCGCCGTCGCCGCGTGCGTCCCCCACAGGCGACGGACCCGCCGCGTCCAGTCTCGCGGCGAGCGTGTCGGTGAGCGCCGCTCGCCAGCGCGGGGCGCCGTCCCGCCAGGCGTAGAGCTCCCGGGCGGCCGGGCCGGACGCGACGCGGACGACTTCGGCGACGCTCACGATCCGGCGCAGCCCGTCGGGCATGCGGGCCTGGCAGACGACGAGGTCGAAGGCGTCGGCGATCTGCTCGCGGATCGCGGCGTGCGGCAAGCCGACGTCAGACATCAGCGCGAGCACCTCGATCCGGCGGAGCGCCTCCACCGGCGAGCCGGCGTGGACGGTGCTCAAGGAGCCGTCGTGGCCGGTGGACAGGGCGGTGAGCAGATCGAGCGCTTCCGGGCCTCGCACCTCCCCCACGATGATCCGGTCCGGTCGCATCCGCAGCGCGTTGCGCACGAGCCGGCGGATCGTCACCTCGCCGCGGCCCTCGAGGTTCGGCGGGCGGGCTTCGAGCCGCACCACGTGGGGCTGGCGGAGCCGCAGCTCGGCGGCGTCCTCGATCGTGACGACGCGCTCGCGCTCCCCCACGAAGCTCGACAGGACGTTCAGGGTCGTGGTCTTGCCGGAGCCGGTGCCGCCGCAGACCAACACGCTCGCACGGGCGCGCACCGCGCGCGAAAGGAAGTCGAGCAGGCCGCGGCCCAGCGTCCCGTTCTCCACCAGGTCCTCCGGGGACAGCCCGTGACGACGGAAACGCCGGATGGTGAGTGCCGGTCCGTCGAGCGCCAGTGGCGGAAGCACGACGTTCACGCGCGACCCGTCGGGCAGGCGCGCGTCGCACAGCGGCTCGGACTCGTCGGCGCGCCGGCCGAGCGGCGCGAGGATCCGCTCGATCGCGTCGCGCAGGTCGGCGTCCCGCTCGAAGCGCACGCCCGTGCACTCGAGCCGCCCCCGCCGCTCGACCCACACCGGCGCGGTGCCGGACACCATGATCTCGTCCACCGCCGGGTCGGCCAGGAGCGGCTCCAGCGGGCCGAGCCCGAACGCGCGCTGGGCGATCCGCGCCGCCAGCTCCACGCGCCGGTCCTCGCTCAGCACCCCCGCCTCGCGGTCGACCAGCGAGCGGATCCGACCGGGCAGGTCACCCTCCCCGTCGCCCGCTCCCGCGAGCAGCCGTTCACGCAGGTCGCCGGCGAGTGCCTCGAGTGGATCCATGCCACCTAGAGGCCCGGAGCGAGAAACTTCTCCCCCACCCTGTCCCCAAACGCCCGAGGCGTTCGTCGGCTTCACATGAGATACGCACTCCTGATCTACGAGAACCCGGCCTCGAATGAGGGCCGGACGGCCGAGGAGGCCCAGGCCATCACCGCCGAGTACATGGCGATGTACAACGACGAGCGCGTGCAGTCCGGCGCGCACCTGAAACCGATCGACACCGCGACCGTGGTCAGCGCCGACCTCGTCACCGACGGCCCGTTCGCGAACACTAAGGAGATCTTCGGCGGCTTCTTCCTGATCGACGCCGAGGACCTCGACGGGGCCTTGGAGATCGCCAAGCGGATCCCCGCGCAGCGCTTCGGCGGCTCGATCGAGATCCGCCCGATCCAGATGGAGCACTCGCGCTGATCGACGACGTCTTCCGCGCTGAGTGGGGCCGCGTCGTGGCCTCGCTCGTCGGCTTCCTCGGCGACTTCGACCGCGCCGAGGAAGCCGCGCAGGAGGCGTTCGCGATCGCGGCGGAGCGGTGGCCGCGCGACGGCCTGCCCGACAACCCGGGCGCGTGGCTCACCACGACCGCCAAGCGCCGCGCGATCGACCGCATCCGCCGTGAGCAAGCCCACCCGATGATCGAGCCGGAGCCGCCGACCGAACCCTCGTCCTTCCCGGACGAGCGTCTCGAGCTGATCTTCACTTGCTGCCACCCGGCGCTCGCGCTGGAGGCGCAGGTGGCGTTGACGCTGCGGGCGCTGGGCGGGCTCACGACCGAGGAGATCGCCCGCGCGTTCCTGGTCGCCCCAGAGACGATGAAGCGGCGGCTGTCGCGGGCCAAGCGCAAGATCCGCGACGCCGGCATCCCGTTCGCGATCCCGCCTGACCATCTGCTGCCGGAGCGGCTGACCGCCGTCCTCGCCGTCCTGTATCTGATCTTCAACGAGGGCTACAGTGGCCGGGGCGACCTCGCCGACCAGGCCATCTCGCTCGCGTCGGTGCTGGCCGCGCTGATGCCCGACGAGGGCGACGTGCACGGCCTGCTCGCGCTGATGCTCATCCACGACGCGCGCCGCGCGGCCCGGTTCGACGGCGAGGAGCTCGTGCTGCTCGCCGACCAGGACCGCACGCAGTGGGACGCGGCGAAGCTGGAGTCGGGCCGCCGTGCGCTGCGGCGCGCCCGCGGGCCCTACGCGGTCCAGGCCGCGATCGCTTCGCTGCAGTCGGAGGACCCGATCGACTGGCCCCGCGTCGCGCGTCTGTACGAGCAGCTGCCGAGCTCGCCCGTCATCGAGCTCAACCGCGCCGTCGCGATCGCGGAGGCGGGTGACGTGCCCCGCGCGCTCGCGATCGTCGACACCCTGGATCTCGACGGCTACCGCTACCTGCACTCCACGCGCGCGGAGCTGCTCCGGCGGCTCGACCGCCGCGAGGAAGCCGCCGCCGCGTACCGGCGGGCGCTCGCGCTCGACCCCTCCCCGGCCGAGCGTCGCTTCCTCACGGGTAGGCTCGATGCCCTCGATGACCGACCCGTTGCTGATCGCCCGTGAGCTGTACGGGCTCGACGCCACCGCCACGCCGCTCCCGGGTGAGCTGGACCTCAACTTCGCGCTGACCGCGGACGGCGCGCGGTACGTGCTCAAGCTGCACGCCGGCGCGCCAGACCTGGCGCTCGAGGACGCGGTTTTGGAGCACCTGCGCGAGGAGCCGGCGGTGCCGCGCCTGGCGGGGCCGTCACAGGCGTTGAACGGCTACACGGTGCGGTTGCTGAGCTGGCTGGAGGGCGAGCCGTGGGCGCTCTCGCCCGGTGACCGGGCGTCGCTGGGCGCGACGGTGGCGCGGGTGGACCGCGCGCTCGCGGACTTCACGCACCCGCAGATGCACCGCCCGCACCGCTGGGATCTGAAGCACGGGTACGCGGGCTCGCTCGACCATCTCCCCCACCAGGTCATCCACAACGACGCCAACGAGTACAACGTGCTCGTCGGCACGGGCGGCGCGGTGACGGGGCTGATCGACTTCGGCGACGTCGTGTACAGCGCGCGCGTGTGCGGGCTCGCGATCGCGGGTGCGTACGCGATGCAGGGGTGTGCCGATCCGGCGCGGGCCGTGGTGGACGTGGTCCGGGGCTACCACGAGGTGACGCCGCTGAGCGTCGCGGAGCTCGAGGTGTTGTTCGAGCTGATGGTCGCGCGGCTGCGGATGAGCGTCGCGATGGCGCAGCGGCAGTTCGCGGAGCAGCCGGACAACGACTACCTGCTCGTGAGCCAGGCGGGTGTCACCGAGGTGCTGGCGCGGCTGGAGGGCGAGGACCCGCAGCTCGCGCACTTCCGCTTCCGCGACGCGTGCGGGTACGAGGCCAGTCCGAACGCGCGTGCGATCCGCCAGCGACTGGCGTTGGTCGATGCCCATCCGGTGATGGACGGCGACCTGGCCGCCGCGCCCGTCTTGGATTTGAGCGCCGGAATGCCGCCCGTGGACGGGCTCGCGATCGGCCGCTACGACGAGCAGCGCGCGATCTACACCGCGCCCGAGTTCCAGACCCCGGACGGGCGCTGGCGTACCCGCCACATGGCGGTCGACATCTTCGCGCCCGCAGGCGCGCCCGTGTACGCGCCGCTCGACGGGGTGGTGGAGCGGCGGGAGAACCGGAACCAGCTCGGCGACTACGGCGGGCTGCTGGTGGTCCGCCACGCCGACTTCTGGACGCTGCACGGGCACCTGGACCCGGAGACGCTGGCGTCCGGCGAAGTGCGCAAGGGCGACGTGATCGCGCGGCTCGGCACACCGGAGGTCAACGGCGGCTGGGTGCCGCACCTGCACCTGCAGTTGTTCACGGACCTCGTCGGGAACCTGGACGGCGTCGCGCTGCCCGAGGAGGCCGACCTCTTCCGCAGCGTCTGCCCGGACCCCAACCTGCTGCTCGGGCTGCCGGGCGGGGTGAGCGCGCGGTCGTCGCGGCCCGACATCGCTGCGCGGCGCCGCACGGTGATGAGCCGCGCGCTGTCGCTGGCCTACGCCGAGCCGCTGCAGATCGTCCGCGGCGAAGGCGCGTACCTGTACGACGAGGCCGGTCGTCGCTTCCTCGACCTGGTCAACAACGTCGCGCACGTCGGCCACTGCCATCCCCGTGTGGTCGAGGCGGGCGCGCGCCAGATGGGCGTGCTGAACACCAACACGCGCTACCTGCACGGGTCGGTGATCGACTACGCGCGCCGGCTCGCGGCGACGCTTCCCGACCCGCTGCACGTGTGCTTCTTCGTGAACTCCGGCTCGGAGGCGAACGACCTGGCGCTGCGGCTCGCGCGGGCGCACACGGGGCGCGACGAGGTGGCGGTGCTCGATCACGCCTACCACGGCCACCTCACCTCCACGATCGAGCTCTCACCGTACAAGGCGCCGCCTGCGCGGTCGCGGGTGACGCCGCTGTGGGAGCTGCCGTCCGTCGAGCGCCCCGCGGCGTTCTTCGCCGAGCCGATCCTCGGCTGCGCGGGGCAGGTCGTCCCGCCGCCGGGCTATTTGCAGAGCGCGTTCGAGGCGGTACGCGCGGCGGGCGGGCTGTGCGTGGCAGACGAGGTGCAGACCGGGTTCGGCCGCGTCGGCTCGCACTTCTGGGCCTTCGAGTTGAGTGGCGTCGTGCCCGACATCGTCACGCTGGGCAAGCCGATCGGCAACGGGCACCCGCTCGGCGCCGTCGTGACCACGCCGGAGGTGGCCGCCTCGTTCCTGACCGGGATGGAGTACTTCAACACGTTCGGCGGCAACCCGGTGAGCGCGGAGATCGGGCTCGCGGTGCTGGACGTGATCGCCGACGAGCGGTTGCAGGCGCATGCTCTCGCGATGGGCACACGATTGCTCGACGGGCTGCGTGGGCTGGACGTCGTGGATGCACGTGGCCACGGGTTGTTCTTGGGCGTCGAGCTGTCCTCGCGCGAGCGCGCCGCCGCGGTGAAGGAGGGCCTGAAAGCGCGTGGGGTCCTGATCTCCACCGACGGACCGAACGAGGACGTGCTGAAGATCAAGCCGCCGCTCGTGCTCTCGACCGAGGACTGCGACTTCTTCCTGGAGGCCTTGTGCGACGTGCTCTAGTCACCGGCGCCGGGAGCGCCGAGGGGATCGGGTTCGCGATCGCGCGGCTGCTCGTCGCGCGCGGCGATGACGTGACGATCACGTCGACGACCTCTCGCATCCTCGAACGCGCGGAGGAGATCGGCGCGCGCGGCGTGGTCGCGGATCTCACGGTCTGGGCGGACGCGGAGCGCGTCGTGGCCGAGGCGGGCGAGATCGACGTGCTCGTCAACAACGCGGGCATGGTCCAGACCGACGTGGCAGCGCCGGACAAGCTGTTCACGGAGCTGACCGAGGCCGAGTGGGAGCGCGGGATCGACATCAACCTGCACACGACGTTCCGGCTCTGCCGCCTCGTGGCGCCGGCGATGGGCAGCGGCGGACGGATCGTGAACGTGTCGTCGGTGACGGGGCCGTACGTCGCGCTGCTGTACTCCGCCGCGTATGGGGCGGCGAAGGCGGGCGTGGACGGGCTGACGCGCGCGCTGGCGTTGGAGCTCGCGCCGCGGGGCGTCACCGTCAACAGCGTCGCGCCCGGGTGGATCGCGACCGGCTCATCCACCGAGGAGGAGCTGCGGGCGGGCGCGCACACGCCGACCGGCCGTCCGGGGACCCCCGACGAGGTGGCCGAGGTGGTCGCGTTCCTGGCTTCGCCGGGCGCGTCCTACGTGACCGGGCAGTCGATCATCGTCGACGGCGGCAACCTGCTGCAGGAGCTCAAAGCCTGACGAGCACGTCGGCCCGCTCGGCCGTCTCGGCCACGAGCGCGGCGTTGTGCTCGTCGCTGCGCATCACCCACGCCCGCGCGTACTCGGGCGTCTTGCCGAACTGGATGTGGCGCTGGATGAGCCGCTGCACGCGCAGCTCCTCGTCGGTGTCGACGTACCAGCACTCGTCCAGCAGCGGCTTGATGTCCGGCCACAGCAGCAGGTAGTTGCCCTCCGTGACCACGAGCGGGATCTCGCGCGGGACGGCGATCGCGCCCGCGATCGGCTCCTCGATCTCGCGCCGGAACTCGGGCGCGTAGACGGTGGGCTCGTCGCTGCGCAGCCGAGTGAGCAGGGACGCGTAGCCGGAGGCGTCGAACGTGTCCGGCGCGCCCATCCGGTCCCGCCGCCCGAGCCGCACCAGCTCCGGCTGCGCGAGATGGAACCCGTCCATCGGCACGAGCCGCGCGCGGTCGGCGAGCTCGGCCACGACGGCGCGCGCGACCGTCGACTTCCCACCCCCGGGCTTACCCGCGATCCCGAGGATGCGGCGCCCGCCCTGGCTCGCGAGCTCCCGCGCGCGGGCGAACAGCTCTTGCTCGGTGCTGATGACCACGGGCCGGACCTTAGAGCCCTTCGCCGACGGTGAGCTCTTCGGTGGTGCGCGTGTCGCCCGGGATGCGGGCGAGCAGCTGCACATCCTGCGCGTAGGCCTGGGCCGCGATCAGGAACACCGCGTCTCTGATGGGGACCCGCAGCGTGGCGCTCGTGCGCGCTGCCCCGCCTTCCGCCTTGGCGGGCGCCGGCTTGGCCGCGAGCACCTCGACGTCCTGCAACGCAAGTCGCGTGACCTTCTCGGTCGAGACGAGCACGTCCACGCGCGTGCCCGCGACGACCGTGCCGCTGGCCACGATCTGGACCGCCCGCTCCCCCCGCTTGACCGGCGGCTCCTCCGGTGCCCGCTGCAGCAGCTCCGCCGTGACCGTCCCCCTTTGCGGCACCGGCACGGCGAGCTTCTGGCCGGCGAGCGCGGCCGCGAACACCGGCTCCCCGGCCGGCACGTACCGCGCGGGCAACGCCCGCACGCCCAGGTCCGCGAGCTGCAACGTTCGCCCCGCGGGCAGATCGCGCCGCGCGACGACCACCTCTGCCACCGGCCCGAGCTGCGCCCGCAACGCCGCCTCCCGTCGCGACATGTGCGTCGCGGACAGCGTGCCGAGCACGAGGGCGAGCGCGAGCAGGACCGCGGCGCGCTTGCGACGCGTCACGAGTCCGCCGCCGCGAGGCCGGGTGCGGAGACGTCGGGCGGCGCGGGCGCGGCGGCAGCGCGCGGCGCGGCGGCGGCGCG
>JAPDDQ010000836.1 GCA_027587225.1 Solirubrobacter taibaiensis | reverse complement strand
TAGTTCCAGTCGTGCTAACAATTGTTTCTTACTTTGCAATGGAATGGGGATGGGTTGCACGTCCGAGTGGGGCCGCTGTACCTTGGACGACACCTATTCTTTTTAGTGGATATTTAGGATCGGGCGGGAAAATTTCAGGTGTTATTTTGCAACTTGTTAACTTTGCGCTAGCATTCTTCATTTATTTACCGTTCTTAAAAATATGGGATAAACAAAAACTGGCGGAAGAAAAGGGGGAGTAAAGAACTACAATGGATACGATAGAGACGAAAGCTTTTCATTTAATCTTGCATGGGGGAAACGCGAGAAGTTGTTCAATGGAAGCAATTGATTGTGCGAAGCGTGGGGAGTTTACAGAAGCTGAAGCTAAATTACAAGAAGCACTAGAGGAATTAAAAGAGGCGCACCGTGTACAAACGGAGCTTATCCAGAAAGAAGCTGGTGGTGAAAAGACCGAAGTTACTCTTTTAATGGTACACGCACAAGACCATTTAATGAATGCAATTACGGTGAAAGAATTAGCG
>JAPDDQ010000835.1 GCA_027587225.1 Solirubrobacter taibaiensis | reverse complement strand
ATCAGGTTACACAGTATATGGCGTGGACTTAAATAAAGAGGCGGAAGCGTCCTTTGAAAAAGAAGGCGGAATTATCGGTCTATCAATCTCAAAACTAGCAGAAACATGTGATGTAGTTTTTACAAGTTTACCTTCACCTCGCGCTGTTGAAGCGGTATATTTTGGAGCAGAAGGATTATTTGAAAATGGTCACTCGAATGTAGTTTTCATTGATACAAGTACGGTATCGCCGCAGTTAAACAAACAGTTAGAGGAAGCTGCAAAGGAAAAGAAAGTAGACTTTTTAGCAGCACCTGTGAGCGGTGGTGTAATAGGAGCCGAAAACCGTACATTAACGTTTATGGTTGGTGGAACAAAAGACGTATATGAGAAAACGGAATCTATCATGGGCGTACTAGGCGCGAACATTTTCCACGTTAGTGAGCAGATTGATAGTGGTACAACTGTTAAGTTAATTAATAACTTATTAATTGGTTTTTATACAGCTGGTGTGAGTGAAGCTTTAACATTAGCGAAAAAGAATA
>JAPDDQ010000834.1 GCA_027587225.1 Solirubrobacter taibaiensis | reverse complement strand
ATTCCGAAAGCACCAGGTTTAAATAATATTGCAATGTTACTTGCGGCAGATGAAGGAAAACTGCGTGGTATGTATGTTATGGGTGAAGAAATGGCTTTAGTAGATTCGAATGCCAACCATGTACAACATATTTTAGAGAATTTAGATTTCCTTGTTGTTCAAGATATGTTCTTGTCGAAAACAGCTCGTTTTGCTGATGTTATTTTACCGGCAGCACCAAGCTTAGAAAAAGAGGGAACATTTACGAATACAGAGCGCCGTATTCAAAGATTATATGAAGTATTGAAGCCGCTTGGTGATTCAAAGCCAGACTGGTGGATTTTACAAAAAGTAGCTCGTGCACTTGGTGGGGACTGGAATTATGAAAATCCAAGTGAAATCATGGATGAAATTGCATCGCTTGCACCTTTATATTCTCAGGCAACATACGATCGTTTAGAAGGATGGAATAGTTTATGTTGGGGTAGCCATGATGGTAGGGATACACCACTATTATATGTGGACGGATTTAACTTCCCAGATAAA
>JAPDDQ010000833.1 GCA_027587225.1 Solirubrobacter taibaiensis | reverse complement strand
TCATATGAAATATAGATACTCTTTCATATTAAAACACATAACAAACAGCTTTTAAAAGCAATTCTAGGCGCTTTAAGCTAATTCTATCTCGTTTTTGTGTAAAAAAAAGAGAAGGACTCCGATCCTTCTCTCCGTATTACTTATAGCACTACCGCATGTCCATTATAAACAATTCCGCGTGCTGCATCAACTGTTACTTCTTGGCCATTTTTTAAAGTTGCTGTTACGCCGTTTACACCAACGATAACAGGAATACCGATTGATACACCTACAACAGCTGCATGGCTTGTTAAGCCACCTTCTTCTACAACTAAAGCTGCAGCTTTTTCGATTGCAGGAATCATATCTTTATCAGTGCTTGTTGTAACAAGGATATCACCTTCGTTTACGTTCGCTACAGCTTCAGCAGCTGTTTTTGCTACAACTACTTTACCTTTTGCAGCTTTACGACCAATTCCTTGTCCTTTAGCAATTTCTTCACCAACAACGTGGATTTTCATTAAGTTTGTTGTACCAGTTTCAGCA
>JAPDDQ010000832.1 GCA_027587225.1 Solirubrobacter taibaiensis | reverse complement strand
GTGCTGCCATATTGCCTAAGGTATCCATCTTATAAGCAGCATACAGCGTTAATAAGCGAGCTTGATCGATCTGCACACGGGCTTCCGCGACACGTTCTAAATTGCCGCCAAGTTTAAGAATTTCTTTACCAAATGCCTTGCGTGACATGCCACGATCAATCATGAGTTCTAACGCTTTTTCCGCTGCACCGATACAACGCATACAGTGATGAATACGACCAGGCCCTAAGCGCCCTTGAGCAATTTCAAATCCTTGACCCGCACCACCAATAAAGTTGCTCACAGGTACACGCACATTGTCAAAACTGACCTGTCCATGTCCATGCGGTGCATCGTAATCACCAAACACAGGCAACATCCGTTCAATCGTTACGCCTTGCGTGTCGATCGGTACCAATACCATTGAGTGTTGATGATGACGATCTTTGTTGGGGTCTGGCGTATAAGCCATAAAAATAATGATTTTTGCATTCGGATCACCCAAGCCAGATGACCACCATTTACGCCCATTCAGAACAATTTCAT
>JAPDDQ010000831.1 GCA_027587225.1 Solirubrobacter taibaiensis | reverse complement strand
CCACCAAAGACAGTCACTTCACCTACACCTGCAACACGACTTAGTGGCTCAGAGATGTTTGAATTGACGTAATCTTTAATATCTGATGCTGACAAGCTGCCGTCAGGTGAGTAAAAAGCAACGACCTGCATAAAGCTTGCACCAGACTTGGTCACTCTTACACCTTGACGTTGAACGTCTTCTGGTAAAAGAGCAGTTGCTGATTGTAATTTATCTTGAACTTGAACTTGAGCGATATCAGGATCAATACCTTGTTCGAAGTTTAAG
>JAPDDQ010000830.1 GCA_027587225.1 Solirubrobacter taibaiensis | reverse complement strand
AAGTTGATTGATGCTTGACCATTACCCGCACTGTTTGAAGAGATATAACGTAAACCATCCAAACCATTCATTTGCTGTTCAATGATTTGAGTAACCGTATTCTCAACAGTCTGAGCTGAAGCACCTGGATATGTTGCAGAAATTGTCACCGTAGGCGGTGCAATCGTTGGGTATTGCGTAACTGGCATTTTGGTGAGGGTGAGAATACCCGCCAGCATAATAACCAGTGCAATCACCCATGCAAAAAT
>JAPDDQ010000829.1 GCA_027587225.1 Solirubrobacter taibaiensis | reverse complement strand
TAGAAGATTGCATCTTTAAGCTCGACACACGGTCATCTGTAAATGATTTTTTTGATATATTTGTTTCCAGTTCTTTAATATTTGATTGGAATTCTGTCGTTAATTTTTCAATTGCTAGCTTTAGTGGTAATGCTGTATACAATTTTTTCTTTTCTGAAACAGAATCCATTACCATTCCTTTATCGATTAGGCGTGCTAGCACTTCATATATTTTTGCTTTTGGAACACCTCAATGCTTCACAATTGTTGTAGCATCTAATGGTTCATTGCTTGATACGACAACTTCATAAGCCTGGCTTTCATATTGTGAGAAACCGAATTTTTGTAACATAGTTCCCTCCGAACGAATGAGATTATATTTTAAGGATAATGAACTATTTGTTTTTGCACAAGTGGTAGTCCTTTTTCTAATTGTATTAAGGTGAGAATTAATTTCAATTTTTTAATTTTATCTATTATACTTAATATAATGATTAATAAGTTTTTTAATTGAATGCAAAGCGGACGCTGGGGGGAAGATGTTAAG
>JAPDDQ010000828.1 GCA_027587225.1 Solirubrobacter taibaiensis | reverse complement strand
TCTTGTTGAGCCAATCCCTGCTCGATATAAGTTTGTATTTTTTGTCTAAATTGTTGTTGCTGTAACTCAGAAGAAGTCACACTATTTAAAGATTGTTGTGCCTGTGTGGATAGCACATGATTAAGCTGTTGATCTCCTGCAATACTTTTCGCTTTTAAAATTTGATTTGAAAATCGAATGGCATATTGCCCTGCTTGCACATGAATAAGACATCCATAAAACTTTTCATAATGATACAACGCCGTATGAGGAAGATAACCAAACTGTATTTTTTGAGGTGGAACAAGTGCATCTTGTACGATGGATTGTGCAATTTTAAAGATCAATGCCAAATTTAGTTCATACATCTCACGATAGTCACTATACGATGCTCCCCAAACTATTTGGATGTACTCGGCAAACTGTTGCACGCTCAATTGTTCTAGATTTGTTTGCTTAAAGACCAAAGAATAATATCGTTGTAAGAGTTGCAATGCTTGTTGTAAGTCTAAACTGGTTGAAGCCAAATATCCCATTAGCCCTAAAT
>JAPDDQ010000827.1 GCA_027587225.1 Solirubrobacter taibaiensis | reverse complement strand
AGATGTCGATAAGTTAAAGAAAATCGCGCCTAGTGTAACATACACTTACGGAAAAGTTGATTACTTAACACAGCATTTAGAAATCGGTAAGTTATTAAATAAAGAAAAAGAAGCAAAAACTTGGGTTGATGACTTCAAGAAACGTGCACAAGAAGCTGGTAAAGAAATTAAAGCAAAAATCGGTGAAGATGCAACAGTTTCTGTTGTAGAAAACTTCAACAAACAGCTTTATGTATACGGCGAGAACTGGGGCCGTGGAACAGAAATCCTGTACCAAGAAATGAAATTAAAAATGCCTGAAAAAGTAAAAGAAAAAGCATTAAAAGAAGGTTATTACGCATTATCTACTGAGGTATTACCTGAATTTGCTGGTGATTACTTAATCGTAAGTAAAAACAAAGATACTGATAACTCATTCCAAGAGACAGAATCATATAAAAACATCCCAGTAGTAAAAAATAATCGTGTATATGAAGCAAACATGATGGAATTCTATTTCAATGATCCACTTACATTAGATTTCCAA
>JAPDDQ010000826.1 GCA_027587225.1 Solirubrobacter taibaiensis | reverse complement strand
GATCAATATTTAATTGAACAAACTGTACCAGAATCAACAGTAAGTACTGTTCAATTGTT
Source organism: Solirubrobacter taibaiensis (assembly GCA_027587225.1). GTDB lineage: Bacteria > Actinomycetota > Thermoleophilia > Solirubrobacterales > Solirubrobacteraceae > Solirubrobacter > Solirubrobacter taibaiensis. The sequence continues at coordinate 467 of JAPDDQ010000826.1, read as the reverse complement.
TAAAGAGTTATTCGCATATGCAATTCCTTACGTTGTAATTGGGTTAACAATTCCTTTATATCAACAAATTGATACATTGACATTTAACTCAATTATGCAGGCGATTGGTCAAGGTGATATCGCAGAGCGAGCTCTCGGTATTTTCACAATGTGGACGCATAAGTTAATTATGATTCCTGTATCACTTGCAACAGCGTTTAGTTTAACGCTTGTACCAGCTATTACAAAATCATTTACTGAATAACAATACCGCTATTTGAAATTACAAATTACACAAACATTCCAGGCAAATATGTTTTTAACATTGCCAGCAGTTGTCGGTATTTCTTCACTTGCATATCCAATTTATACTGCGTTTTACGATTCAGATCCACTAGGTGGACAAGTATTAATGTGGTATGCACCAGTTGCGTTGTTATTCGCTTTATTTACAGTAACAGCGGCAATCCTGCAAGGTATTAACCAGC
>JAPDDQ010000007.1 GCA_027587225.1 Solirubrobacter taibaiensis | reverse complement strand
CATCCGCCTTGCCCCCCGCCGGCCCGCCCGGCGCCGTCGCCTGCCGCGGCGCGGCTGGGCGGCGCGACCACGACGTCGCCGCGTCTGACCTCGTCGCGGTCCAGGCCCGCGAGGTTCAGCGCGACGCGCTGGCCCGCCGAAGCGCGGTCGACGGGCTCGTCGTGGACCTCGACCGCTCGGACGCGTGCTGCGCGGCCGGCCGGAAGCACCAGGACGTGGTCGCCACGCGCGGCGACGCCCGACCAGAGCGTGCCGGTCACGACCGTGCCCGCCCCGCGGACCGTGAACACGCGGTCGACGTGGAGGCGCAGCGGTCCGTCTGAGATCCGAGACGACACCCGCACGACGGCCCGCGCCAACGCCGCCCGCAGCTTCTCCAGCCCCGCACCGGTACGCACCGACACCGGGACGATCTCCGCGCCTGGCAGCAACGCGGCCGCCTCGGCCGTGGCACGGTCGGACGACGCCAGGTCGGTCTTGGTGATCGCGACCACGCCGACGTTCACGCCCAACGCGGCCAACACTGCGGCGTGTTCGCGCGTCTGGGGCATCACGCCGTCGTCGGCGGCGACGACCATCAGGTACAGGTCGATACCCGTCGCCCCCGCGACCATCGTGCGCACGAACCGTTCGTGCCCCGGTACGTCCACCACGGAGACCTGCCCACCGGGCAGCGACAAAGGCGCGTACCCCAGCGCGATCGAGATCCCGCGCGCCTTCTCCTCCGGGAGCCGGTCGGTGTCGACGCCGGTCAGCGCGGCGACGAGCGCCGTCTTGCCGTGGTCGATGTGGCCCGCGGTCCCCAGCGTGAGCGGCATGCTGGAATGAGCCTGACATGCCGGACTTCGACCAGGTGGCGCGCGCGATCGCGGGCATTCCGTTCATGTCCCCCGCCCAAGGCCGACTGGTCTACGACCACGTGCGCACCACCAAGGCGCGGGACGTGCTGGAGCTCGGCACCGCGCACGGCGTCGGCGCCGCGTACATGGCGGCGGCGGGCGCGAACGTGACGACCGTCGACTTCGCCGGCGCGAGCTACAACCCCAGCCCGGAAGAGGTCGTGGCCAAGGCCGGCGTCGCCCACCAGGTGGCGATCGTGCGCGAGTACTCCTCGTACACGTGGTGGCTGAAGGAGCTCGTCGAGGCGCGCTCTGACGAGCACGGCAACGTCACGCCCGCCTACGACTTCGTCTACCTGGACGGCGCGAAGAACTGGACGATCGACGGCCTCGCCGTGATCTTGATCGAGAAGCTCCTGCGCCCCGGCGGCTGGCTGTTGATGGACGATCTGGAGTGGACGTACGCGCAGGACCCCGGCCGCGAGGCCACAGACGGCATCGTCCACCGTGACCTGAGCGAACCCGAGCGGACGCAGCCCCATCTGCGGGCTGTCTTCGACCTGATCGTCGCCCAGCACCCGTCCTTCACGGAGCTCCGCCGCGAGGACGAATGGTGGGGCTGGGCCCGCAAGAACCCAGGCGCGCCGCGCACCTACAGCGTCACCACGTCGCAGCCGCTGCCCGTGCTCGTCACGAACGCAGCCAGACGGCTGGCTCGTAAAGCCCGCCGTCGTGTGGCATTCTTGAAGTAATGACCCCGCGCGCTTTACGAGTACGAGTACTCGGGCTTACCGCCGCGCGCGTCGTCGTTCTCTGACGCGCGCCCCCGCGCCGCGTCTTCCGTAGTCCCCCTTCCAACTCTCAGGAGTTCCACATGCTTCTCGTCGTACTCGCCTCCGTCCGGCACACCCTCGGTCATATTCAGCGCACGTGCGCGGCGCCGACGCCCTGACCCGCGCGCTCGAGCGCGCGGGTGTCGACACCATCTTCGGCGTCCCCGGGGGCGCCGCCCTGCCGGTGTACGACGCCCTCTACGACAGCCCCATCCGCCACGTCCTGATGCGCCACGAGCAGTCCGCCGGCCACGCCGCCGAGGGCTACGCCCGAGCGTCCGGCAAGCCCGGCGTCGCGCTCGGCACGTCCGGTCCCGGCGCGACGAACTTCGTCACCGCCATCGCCGACGCCCAGATGGACTCGACACCCACGCTCTTCATCACGGGCCAGGTGAAGACCACCCTCAGGGGCACGAACGCCTTCCAGGAGGCGGACGTGATCGGCATCACGCAGCCGATCGTCAAGCACTCGATCGCGATCGAGCGCCCCGACGACATCGCCCAGGCCGTCCAGGACGCGCTCCATATCGCGACCTCCGGCCGCCCCGGCCCAGTCCTGATCGACCTGCCCACCGACATGGCCAGCGCACCCGCGCGGGAGGAGATCCACGACACGTACCTCCCCGGCTACCGCCCGCGCCACCGCCCGAACGGGCGCCAGGTGCGGATCGCGGCCGAGGCCATCGCCATGGCCAAACGCCCCGTGCTGTACGCCGGCGGTGGCGTGACCAACGCGGACGCGGCGGAGGAGCTGCGGACGTTCGCCAAGCTCACCGCGGCGCCCGTCACGACGACGTTGATGGCGCTCGGCGCGTTCCCGGCGTCCGACCCTGCGTGGCTCGGGATGCTCGGCATGCACGGGACCCGCGTCGCGAACTGGGCGATGGACGAGGCGGACCTGATCGTCGCCATCGGCGCCCGCTTCGACGACCGCGTGACCGGCGCCGTGGACGAGTTCGCCCCGCACGCGAAGATCGTGCACATCGACATCGACCCGACGGAGATCGGGAAGATCATCGACGTCCACGTGCCGCTGGTGGGGGACGCGAAGCTCGTCTTGGAGGCGCTCACCACCGCCTACGAGAAGCTGAACCCCGATCCCGGCCGGCTCGCCGCGTGGTGGTCGCGCATCCGCGGCTGGCAGGCCGACCATCCCGCCCGCACGCCCGAGCCGGAGCCCGACTGCGTGGACCCCGAGTTCGCGCTGGACGAGCTCTCGAGCGTCCTCGGCGACGCGATCGTCACCACCGACGTCGGTCAGCACCAGATGTGGGCGGCGAACCGCCTGCAGTTCAACCAGCCGCGCCAGTGGATCACGAGCGGCGGGCTCGGGACGATGGGCTTCGGCCTCCCGGCCGCGCTCGGCGCCCAAGCCGCGCATCCCGGCCGGCCGGTGGTCTGCGTGTCCGGCGAAGGCTCGTTCCTGATGAACGTGCAGGAGCTCGCGACCGCCGTGGAGGAGCAGCTGCCGGTGAAGGTCGTCCTGCTCGACAACGCCTGCCTGGGCATGGTCCGCCAGCAGCAGGACCTGTTCTGGAGCGGCCGGCGCAGCGCCGTGAGCCTGGGCGCGAGCCCCGACTGGGAGCTGCTCGCCCGCGCTTTCGGCGTGAGCGTGCGCTCGATCGGTGACGGCGACGAGGTCGCCGACGCCCTCGCGGAGACCATGGCCGAAGACGGCCCGGCGATGCTGCACATCCGGATCGCGCCGGAGGCGAACTGCCTACCGATGTTCAAGCCCGGCGGCGCCGCCCGGGAGATGATCGGCTAGGAGCACCACGACCGTCTCCAGCTCGTCCTGGGCCAGCGTGCGGGGGTCGAGCAGGAGGCGGTCGGCCTCGATCCGGCCCACGAGTGGCGGATCGCCGGCGCGCAACGCGGCGGCCAGCGAGGCGTCGGGAAGCGCAACGACCGGCCCGGGCAGCTCGAACAGGGGGAGCGCGCCGCCACCGACCCGACCCGTCGACTCGATCACGGCGGCGCCGGGGATGCGCGCGGCGAGCCACTCAGCCCGCGCGAGCAGGTCGGCGCCCCGCAGCATCGCCATCACCGGGATCTCCTCCGGCGCGTCGCGATGCAGCCGCAGCGTCGCCTCTAAAGCGGCAAGCGAGAGCTTGTCGATCCGCAGCGCCCGCGCGAGCGGGTGGCGTCGCGCCGCGTCGACGGCCTCGGCGCGGCCGACGATCAGGCCCGCCTGGGGCCCGCCCAGCAGCTTGTCCCCAGAGAACACCACCAACGAGGCACCCGCGGCCACGGACCGCTGCACCACGGGTTCATTTTCAACTGGGGACAGGGCCCCGGATCCGACATCGTCGATCACGGGCACGCCGAGCTCGCACAGCGCCTCGATCCCGACGTCCTCGACGAACCCGCGCTGCACGAAGTTCGAGCGGTGCACGCGCAGCACCGCGCCCGTCTCCAGCGTGATCGCGCGCTCGTAGTCACTGAGCCGCGTACGGTTCGTCGTGCCCACCTCGACCAGCCTCGCGCCGGCCTGCGCGATCACGTCCGGCACTCGGAAGCCGCCGCCGATCTCCACGAGCTGTCCGCGCGAGACGATGATCTCGCGCCCGCCCAGCGCCGCCACCGCCAGCAGCGCCGCTCCCGCGCCGTTGTTGACCGCGAACCCCGCTTCGGCGCCCGTCAACTCACGGAGCAATGGCTCGACGTGCACATGCCGGGAGCCGCGCTCGCCGTCCTCCCATTCGAGGTTCGAGTAGCCCTCCGCAACCGCGAGCACCGCGTCGCGCGCGGCCGGAGCGAGCGGCGCGCGGCCGAGGTTCGTGTGCAGGATCACCCCCGTCGCGTTGAGCACACGGCGCAGCGAGAGGCGCGTCGACGAGGCCGCGCGCTCGCGAGCGCGCGCGGCGAGATCCGTGGGCTCGTCGTCACCGGCCAGCAATTCCGCCCGCCGCTCCGCGAGTACCGCCCGGGCCGCGGCGACCGCCACCGACCGCGGCGCGTCCACGGCCGCCGCGAGCGCATCCACCGGGGGCAGGTCACGCAAGCTCATGCGCCCGGAGCGTAACCTGCGGGGCATGGCCATCGAGGACAAGGACGCGGTCACCGACCAGTCGGTGGCGCCGGTCGTCGGCCCCGATGATCCGCGCCGGTTCACGGATTCGGGCATCGAGGTCAAGACGCTGTACACGAGCGAGGACCTGCCCGAGAAGCTGGATCTGGGCAAGCCCGGCGAGTTCCCGTACACGCGCGGCGTGCACGCGGAGATGTACCGCAAGCGCCGCTGGACGATGCGCCAGTACGCCGGTTACGCGTCCGCGAAGGAGTCCAACGAGCGGTACAAGTACCTGCTCGAGCACGGCTCCACCGGTCTGAGCATGGCCTTCGACCTGCCCACGCAGCTCGGCCTGGACTCCGACGACCCGCGCTCGCTCGGCGAGGTCGGCCGCACCGGCGTCGCGATCGACACCCTCGACGACATGCGGACCGCGTTCGACGGCATTCCGCTCGACACCGTCTCCACGTCGATGACGATCAACGCGCCCGCCGCGGTCCTGCTGCTGCTCTACGAACTCGTGGCCGAGGAGCAGGGCGTCGAGGCGGGCAAGCTCAAGGGCACCGTCCAGAACGACATCCTCAAGGAGTACATCGCCCGCGGCAACTTCATCTTTCCGCCCGAGCCGTCGATGCGCCTGACGACGGACCTGTTCGCGTACTGCAAGGAGCGCATCCCGAAGTGGAACACGGTGTCCATCTCGGGCTACCACTTCCGCGAGAAGGGCGCCAGCGCCGTCCAGGAGGTCGCGTTCACGCTGGCGAGCGGCATGGCGTACGTGCAGGCCGCGATCGACGCCGGCCTCGCCGTCGACGACTTCGCGCCCCGTCTGGCGTTCTTCTTCAACGGCCACAACAACGTCTTCCAGGAGGTCGCGAAGTTCCGCGCGGCCCGCAACATGTGGGCGCACGCGATGAAGGAGCGCTTCGGAGCGGAGGACCCGAAGAGCCTCATGCTGCGCTTCCACACGCAGACTGGCGGTGTCACGCTCACGGCGCAGCAGCCGATGAACAACATCGTGCGCGTCGCGCTGCAGGGCTTCGCGGCGGTCTGCGGCGGCACCCAGTCGCTGCACACCAACGGCTTCGACGAGGCGCTCGCGCTCCCGTCCGAACGCGCCGCCAAGCTCGCGCTGCGCACCCAGCAGGTGATCGCGTTCGAGTCCGGCGCCACCGACACCGTCGACCCGTTCGCCGGCTCGTACTACGTCGAGGCGCTGACCGCCGAGATCGAGCAGCGCGCCTGGGCGCTGATCGACAAGGTGGACGAGCAGGGCGGCAGCGTGAACGCGATCGGCTACATCAAGAACGAGATCGAGGAGTCCGCGTTCGGCTACCACGAGCGCTACCGGACCAAGCAGGACATCGTCGTCGGCGTCAACGAGTTCGTCGAGGACAGCGCCGAGGTCGAAGAGATCCTGTCCGTCGACCCCGCGACCGAGAAGGCCCAGCTCGAGCGGCTGAAGACCTTCAAGGCCGAACGCGACCAAGCGCTCACCGACCAGCGCCTGACCGAACTGAAGGCCGCGGCCGAGGGCACCGACAACCTGCTGCCCCCGATCCGCGCCGCGCTCAAGGACAAAGCGTCGGTCGGCGAGGTCTGCGGGGCGCTGCGCGAGGTGTTCGGGGAGTATCAGCCCGAGATGTAACCGGCGCGTGTTGACGCGTCGTCACTTAGCGTCTGAGGCGTGAAACGCCTGTTCGCCGTCGCGCTCTTCTTCCTGCTGTCATCGCCCGCTCACGCGGCGCTCCAAGTCACCACGTCGACCACCCAGGCGGGTGCGCCCGCCAACGTCACGATCAACGCGACGTTCGCGTCGACACCGTCCAGCATCGTGCTCGACCTGCCCCCCGGTTTGGTCGGCAACCCGAACGCGGCCGCGAAGTGCAGCCAGGCCGCGTTCGAGGCCCTCGGCTGCCTGCCCAACGCGCAGGTCGGCACGGCTACCGCGCTCGGTTTCGTCCCCGGCGCGGTCTACAACCTCGAGCCCAATCCGGACGAGCCCGCCCGGCTCGGCATCTCGATCCTCGGCCTGATCAAGAATCAGGCCTCGGCCACCTTGCGCCCCGACGGCGGACTGCGGTCGACGATCGCCAGCGTCAGCACCGGCGGCCTGCCGCTCACCAGCCTCGGCTTGACGCTGAACAGCAGCTTCATGACGATGCCCACCTCGTGTGCGCCGGCGACCGTGACGCTCAACGGCGAGAGCGCCGCCTTCACGCCCACGGGCTGCGAGAACGTGCCGTTCACGCCGTCCGTGTCCGCGGTGCTGGAGAACCGGCAGCGCGCCCTCCCGAGCGGCGCGACGGTCACGCTCTCCCTGCCCCCGGGCGCTTCGCACGTCAAGCGCGCGGAGATCGTGCTCCCGGAGGGCACGACCCTCTCGCCGGGCGTCGCGAACGGCCTCGTGGGCTGCAACGACGCGCAGTTCACCGGCCCGGGCTGCCCGGCCGGCGCCCAGGTGGGCACGGTGAGCTTCGTCACGCCGCTGCTCGGCACGCTCGGCGGCAAGGTCTATTTCGGCGACGGGTTCCGGCTCTACGTGGTGGTCGACGGGCCCGGCGTGCAGGTCAAGCTCGCCGGCGACGTCAAGCTCAACCCGGACACGGGCCAGATCACGACGATCTTCGACAACCTGCCGCAGGTGCCGTTCACGGCGTTCGCGCTGAGCTTCGCCGGCGGGCCGAAGGCCGTGCTCAACAACCCGGCGACGTGCGGAACCAAGGCGCTCAGCGCCACCCTCACGCCCTGGAGCGGGACCGCGCCGAAGACCGCGCCGGCCAGCTTCACGATCGACCAGGGCTGCGCGCTTCCCGCGTTCGCCCCGGGCCTGAAGGTCGCTGCGGCCTCCACCGCGGCGGGCCGCCCGGCCGGGTCGGTGGCGATGGAGATCACGCGCCCCGACGGCGCGGAGGACATCTCGCAGGTGAAGGCCGACCTGCCGCCGGGCCTCGCGGGCTCGATCAAGGGCCTGCCGATCGGGACGCGCGTGGGCAGCGTGGCCGCCGTGGCGGGCGCGGGTGACGCACCGGTCGCGCTCAACGGCGACGTGTTCCTCACCGGCCCGCAGGACGGCGGCCTGGCCGGGTTCCAGATGGTCCTCCCGGGCAAGGTCGGCCCCGTCGACCTCGGCACGGTGACCGTGATGGCGTCGATCAAGCTGCGCCCGGACGGCGGCCTGACGGTGCAGACGTCGCCGCTGCCGCGCCTGATCGGCGGCGTGCCGGTGTCGATCCGCTCGTTCACGCTCACGCTGGACCGGCCCGGCTTCATCCTCAACGCGTCGAGCTGCGCCGAGCAGGCCGTCCGCGCGACGCTGACCGGCGTCGGCGGGACGGTCGCGACGGTGTCCGCGCCGTACGCCGCGACCGACTGCGCGGGGTTGAAGTTCTCGCCCAAACTCGAAGCGACGCTCGGCGCGCGCGGAAAGACCAAGGCGGGCTCGTTCCCGCCGCTGAAGGCCGTGATCACGGTGCCGGAGGGCCAGGGCTCGACCGCGATCGCGGACGTCGCGCTCCCGCCGATGCTCGGGCTGGATCTGAAGAAGCTCAGCAAGGCGTGCGCGCCGGCGCAGTTCCAGAGCGGCACGTGCGCCAAGACGTCCGTGATCGGCACCGCCGTGGCCACGACGCCGCTGCTTCCCGGCTCGCTTAAGAGCCCGGTGACGCTCGCCGTTCCCGCGCCCGGCGAGCTGCCGGGATTGGCGCTACAGCTGACCGGCGCGGTGTCGTTGCCGCTGTTCGGCAAGGTCACGCCCCCGTCCGGCGCGGGCGCGCGGATCGCCAACTCGTTCGCCGGCATCCCGGACGTGCCGCTCGAGAAGTTCGAGCTGACGTTCACGGGCGGGACCTATTCGCCGCTGCGCCTGAACAAGGACGCGTGCCGCGGCGCGCGCCAGGTCGTGATCGGCAAGTTCACGGGGCACAACGGCCGGGTCGCGAACGTGTCGGTGAAGCCGAAGATCGTGGGCTGCGCGCCGACCGTCACGCTCAAGCGCAAGAGCGGGAAGCTGCGGGCCACGGCCAAGCCCGGGCGCGACGGCGCGAAGATCCGCTCGGTCAAGATCGGCAAGCGCACGAAGGCCGGCTACCGGGTCACCGTGAAGGACGCGGCGAAGGAGACCTGGAAGCTGGTCGTTAGAGTCCGGCGGTAATGCGCCAGAAGGCCCCCGAGACGTTCGCCGAGCGCCTTGAGCAGCTAGAGGAGCTGCGCAAGGCGGTCGTCGACCATGCGTCAGAGAAGGCGGTCGAGAAGCAGCACGCGAAGGGCAAGTACACGGCCCGTGAGCGAATCGAGAAGCTGCTCGACCCCGGCTCCTTCCAAGAGCTCGACACGTACGTCCGCCACCGCACGACCGACTTCGAGATGGAGAAGAACCGGCCGTGGGGCGATGCCGTGGTCACCGGCCACGGGCTCATCGAGGGGCGGCGCGTGTGCGTCTTCTCGCAAGACTTCACGGTCTTCGGCGGGTCCTTGGGCGAGGTGATGGCCGAGAAGATCTGCAAGGTCATGGAGCTCGCCGAGAAGATCGGCTGCCCCGTGATCGGCATCAACGACTCCGGCGGCGCGCGCATCCAGGAAGGCGTCGTGTCGCTCGGCGGCTACGGCGACGTCTTCTACCGCAACGTGCGCGCCTCGGGCGTGATCCCGCAGATCTCGCTGATCATGGGCCCGTGCGCCGGCGGCGCCGTGTACTCGCCCGCGATCACGGACTTCGTGTTCATGGTCAACGAGACCTCGCACATGTTCATCACCGGCCCTGACGTGATCAAGACGGTCACGGGCGAGGAAGTGGGCTTCGAGGAACTCGGCGGGGCGATGTCGCACGCGTCGAAGTCCGGCGTGGCGCAGTTCGTCGCCGAGGACGAGGACGCCTGTCTCGAGGACGCCAGATATCTGTTGTCGTTCCTTCCCCAAAACAACCTGGAGTCCGCGCCGCGGGTCACGCCGACCGACGACCCGGAGCGGATGGACGAGGCGCTGGACTCGATCGTCCCGGATGCCGCCAACAAGCCGTACGACATCCGCGACGTCGTCCGCTCCGTGGTCGACGACGAAGAGTTCATGGAAGTGCACGAGCACTACGCGCAGAACATCGTCGTCGGGTTCTCGCGGCTGAACGGCGTGGCGATCGGCGTCGTCGGCAACCAGCCGAAGGCGATGGCGGGCGTGCTGGACATCGACGCCTCGGCCAAGGCCGCGCGCTTCGTGCGCTTCTGCGACGCGTTCAACCTGCCGATCCTGACCCTCGTCGACGTGCCCGGATTCCTGCCCGGCACCTCGCAGGAGTGGGGCGGGATCATCCGCCACGGCGCGAAGCTGCTGTACGCATACGCCGAGGCGACCGTGCCGAAGATCACCGTGATCACGCGCAAGGCCTACGGCGGCGCCTACGACGTCATGTCGTCCAAGCACCTGCGCTCGGACTTCAACTTCGCGTGGCCGACGGCCGAGATCGCCGTCATGGGGCCCGAGGGCGCGGTGAACATCATCCACCGCCGCGACATCGCGCAGTCCCCGACGCCGGACGAGCGCCGCGGCAAGCTCATCGACGACTACAAGGCGCGGTTCGCGAACCCGTACACGGCGGCGGAACGTGGGTACGTCGACGACGTGATCATCCCGCACGAGACGCGCCCGAAGGTGATCGCGGCGCTGGAAGCCCTGCTCACCAAGCGCGAGCCGGGCCCGAAGCGCAAGCACGGCAACATCCCGTTGTAGGTGCCCTTCACGTTGGCTCACCCCGCAGCGGTCTTGCCGCTGCGGCGGGGGCCGCTGGTCGGCGCCGCCCTCGTCGCCGGGTCGATGGCGCCCGATGTGCCGTACTTCCTGGTCGACCTCGGCATCCCGAACAGCGCACAGGCCTGGTACGAGCCGTTTCTGAACGGCACCACGTCGCATTCGCTCGCCGGCGTGCTGACGGTCGACCTGCCCGCGGCACTGGTGCTGTATCTCGCATGGCTCTTGGTGTGCCGGCCGCTGACCGGCAAGCCCGTCGCGCGCGAGAACGTCGGGTGGATCGCGGTCTCGTTGCTGCTGGGGATCGCCACGCACCTCGTGTGGGACGAGCTGACTTGGACGCGCCTGGTCCAGCACCTCAGCACCGCGTTCGGCCTGACCGTCGTCGTGGTCTTTCTCTGGCAGCGCCGGCCGGAGCAGCTCGACCGGCGCCTGTTCGCCATTCCCGTCGTGGCCGCTGTCGGTGCGGCGGCTGGGGTCGCCCGCCTCGACGAGTTCACCGCCGAACTCGTGCTGTCGGGAGCGGCGAAGGGCGCGATCGTCGCCGTGACGATCGCGCTCGCGGCCTACGTGGCGGTGTGGTGGGCTAGGCGGGTTTGACCGTCTTGCGCACGATCTTCGGGTCCTTCTTGCGCTTGCCGATCGTGACCGTCGCCGTCGACCCGATCGCGCCGGGTTTGGTGATGGTGACCACGATCTTCGCGCCCGTCTTGAGCTTCTTCTTCTTGCCGAAGAGCGCCGTGAGCGTGCGCGTGCCCTTCTTGACGTTCTTGTAGGTCTTGGACTTCAGCGGGCAGCCCTTGCGCTTGCCCGAGCAGGTGATCTTGATTGTCTCGCCGCCGCTGAGATCGGTGATCCGGATGCGCGTGAGCACGGTGCGGGAGCCGGTGAAGCCCCAGCTGAAGTTCGCGCGGGCCTTGAGCGTCGGCGTGGGCACGGGCGCGGCGGGCGTCGCGAACGTCAGGTCGCCGCCCGGCGCGGCCTCGCCCTCCTCGTTGATCGCCCGCACGCGGAAGTGGTACGTCGTCCCCGGCGCGAGCCCGGTGAGGGTCGCGCCGATCGGGAACGGGCCGACCCCGTTGGCCGGAACCGTGACCGCCGCGCCGTACGCGGTCGTCGGTCCGTACTCGAAGGTGACCGTGGTGGGATTGCCGCGGGCGTCGATCGACGCGGAGACGTTGGCGCTCGTGGTGGCCGTCGCCACGCCGGCGCCGCCCGTGATCCGCGGGGCGCTGCTGATCAGGCGCCGGACGCGCGTCGAAGTGCGATCCGTGAAGTAGACGTCACCGTCGAGGCCCTTCGCGATGTCGAACGGGTCACCCCCCACATCGAAGAACTTGTACTTGCCGTCGGCGGAGATGCGGGCGAGGTTCTTGCTGTCCTTGCCCGCGACCCATACGCCGGACTCGGTGGCGACGATGCCGAACGACCCGCCCAGCGTGCCGCCGACCGCCGGCAGCGACTGCGCGACGCCACTGGCCTGGCCGGCCGGGAAGCGGGCGACACCGTTCGCGGCGTTCAGTGAGACCCAGACGTTCCCGACGCTGTCCGCCGTGATGCCGTCCGGATTGCCGGTGGCGGCGATCGACGCCTCGGGCGGCCCAAGGACGAACCCGGGAGCGATACCCGGCCCATAGCGGCGAACGACGTCGCCGTCGTAGATCGGCGCGAAGATCTTCCCGTTCACCACGGCGAGGTCGAAGATCGGTCCACTCGCCGCCTGGCGCACCTGGGCGCCGGCGCCGGACGCGGCGATCGACGCGATCTGGTTGTCGAATCCACCGCACGATCCGGGTTGTGAAAAGTACATCCGCCCGTTCCCGCCGTCGGCGATCGCGACCGGGGGGCAGCCTGCGGACATCACGATCGGCTGTACCGCCAACGTCGCCACGGTGATGCGCGCAAGTTGGTTCGAACCGGTGACCGACACCCACACGGTCCCATCCGGGCCCGCGGCCACCGACGTCGCACCGAACCCAACCTCGACGCGGTCGACGATCGCGCCGGCGGGGGTCATCCGCGCCACCGTGGTCGAGTTCTCCTCCGCCACCCAGAAGTTCCCGTCGGGGCCGAGCGCGATCCCGTTCGTCGCCGACCTGAAATCCCCGAAGTCCTGGATGACGGCCGCGCCGGCCGCGGCCGGGAATGTGAGCACGGTGAGAGCGAAGGCGAGAAGTGTCCGGCGCAGCATCAGCCGACCGTACCTAACCGGCGGGGTTCACGCTGACGGTAGGTTGCCCGGAGCCGCCGCCGCTCGTGTTCGTCACCCACGCCGCGACCGTCTTGCCCGACGGGGTCATGGCGATGGTCGGCCACAGGGCGTTGCGGGTGTCGTCGGAGAGCTGCTGCGGCGCGTCGAAGGCGCTGCCGGTGCGGAGCGCGGCGTTCACGCGCCAGTGCAGGCGGCCGGCGCGGTCGGCGCCCGTCATCCATGCGACCGCGGCGGATGAGCCCGGTCCGCCCGCGGCGACGATGCCCGATGCGGCCTCGGCGAGCGTCTGCGGGGCACCGAACGCCGGCGCGCCCGGAGCGCGGGTGTAGACCTCGAGCACGCCGCCGTCCTCGTAGCGGTCACCCGGCTTGGCCCAGGCGACGGTGGTCGTGCCGTCGGCGCTGATGGCCACCGCGGACTGCGGGCCGGAACTGGTGCCCTTCCCGCCCTGGGACAGCAGCACCGGATCGCCGAGTGGCGCGCCCGCGGTGCCGGACGCCACGCGCAGGCCGACGGGCCCACTCGCGATCCCGAGGTAGGCGACCGTGACCGCGCCGTCGGGCGCGACCGCCATGGAGACGTCCGCCCAGCGCCCGCCGCCGGGGAGCACCTGGTCGGCGCCGAACGTCGCGTCGGTCGCCGAGACGACGTGGAGCGGGGCGTCCTGGCCGGTCTGGACCTGCCAGCTGAGCGCGGCGCGCCCGCCCTCACCCGCGGCGACGGTGATCGACGGCCGCAGCCGCGCGTCCGCGGGCGGCGAGACGTTCTGCGGCTTGTCGAAGCGGCTCGCGCCCGGACGGCGGATCGCGGCCTGCACCCGCCAGCCCGCGGGATCGTGCCACTGCCACGCGGCCACCGCGGTGCCGTCGGGCGCGACCGCGAGGTGCGGCTGCGCGGCGCTGTGCGTGTTGTCAGAGATCGTGTAGGTGCGCCCGCGCGTGCCGTCGGCGGCCACGAGCGTGGCGCGGACCCGCTGGACGGGCTTGTGCTTGCGCAGCGAGAGCACGGCGGCATTGCCGGCAGCGTCGAGCGCGGACGCCCACACCGTCTCGTACGGGTCGGCGGCGGTCAGTGGCCGCAGCGGGCCGAGCCCTTTGGACAACGTGGCCTGTGGCGTCAGCCAGCCGGAGAGGACGCTGCCGTCGAAGGCCGCCTGGGCCAGCGGGTTGCTCTCCTCGGCGGAGGAGAGGGCGGTGGGCGGCGACCACGCGAACGCAGCGGGTGCCGCGGCCGCGGCGGCGACGAGCGTCACGGCCACGGCGGAGAAGGTCTTGAACATCGACTTCCAGGCTGGCCGCCGCAGATGAGATGACGGCTCCACCTAAGGGGTGGACGCGCGTGCACCATCATGCACCCATGGCGTTGCGCGTGTTGTTGGCCGACGACGAGGTGCTGCTGAGCGCAGGGCTCGCGCGGCTGCTCGAGGACGCCGGCATCGAGGTGGTCGCGACCGTGGCTCGTGCGGACGAGGTGGTGGACGCCGTCGCGGAGCACCGCCCGGACGTCGCGATCACCGACGTGCAGATGCCGCCGACCGGCACCGACGACGGGTTACGGGCCGCGATCGAGGTCCGGCACGCGTTCCCGGAGACGGCGGTGCTCGTGCTCTCGAACTTCCTGGAGGAGCGCTACCCGCTGGACCTGATCGGCGAGGACGCCAAGGGTGTCGGCTACCTGCTGAAGTCGCGGATCGGGGACGTGGACTCGTTCCTGGAGTCGGTGCGGCGGGTGGCGGACGGCGGCTCGGCTCTGGACCCCGAGGTGGTGCAGCGCATGGTGTCGCGGCGCCGACGGGACTCGCCGATCGACGACCTCACCGCGCGCGAGCGCACCGTGCTGGCGCTGATGGCGGAGGGGAACTCCAACCACGGAATCGCATCCGCGCTCGGCGTGACGCCCGCGGCTGTGGAGAAGCACGTCACGGGCGTGTTCAGCAAGCTCGGGCTCGGTGACGAGCCGCTCCAGCACCGCCGCGTGATGGCGGTGCTGACGATGCTGCGCGCGTCATAGGCGGTCGAGGATGCGGTCCACGGTGCCCGGCACACCGAGCTCGTTGAGCCGCAGGTACTCGATGTCCGAGAGGACCTCGGGGACCTTCGCGTCGTCGAGTCGCACCGGGAAGACCTTGGCGTCGCCGCCGATGTGCAGCTTGGCGAGCCGTTCCGCCTCGTGCAGGCAGTACTCGCGGGTGTTGTAGCTCTCCGAGAACAGCACGACGCCGACCGCGGTGCGCGCGAGGCTCTCGTGCACCTGCCGCAGCCAGTTCTCACCGGCCGGGATGCTGTCGCCGTCGCGGTAGTCGAAGACCTCGGCGAAGCGGCCCTTGAGGAGGGCCACGAACTCGGCGGCGACCTCCCGGTCCGGGTTCGCGTAGCTCACGAACACCGCCTCCTTGCGCAGGGCGGCCTCGCTGAAGTAGGCGCGCGCACCGTCGCGGTCGCCGATCAGGGTCGCGTCCTGGAGAATCAGCTCCAGGCGGGCGAGGAGTCCCGTGCGCAGGTCGTCCGGCGTCGTCCACGCGGTCACGTCCTTGCGGTAGCCGACGGTGAGGTCGCCGAACAACGCGTCGGCGGTCGCCTCCGACGGCGTGCCGCCCGGTCCACTCAGGCGCAGCAGCGGGATGGCCTGCCCGTGCAGATACGCGGCGAGCGGCGCGAGCGTGGGCTCGGCGATGTCGACGACCACCCAGTCACAGCGCCGCAGCTCCGCGAGCGCCGCCGGGCTGAGCTGATGCGGCAGCACGACCGGATCGCAGCCGGCCTCCTCGACCGTCTCGCGCGCCGCCTCGACCGCCGCGTCCGGGACCAGCAGGCCGACGCGGCGCTCGTCGTACTCGCGGCGCGGCGGAGGCGCGAAGTCGGCCCACACCTTCTCGACGTCCCCGCACAGGCGCCGGAAGCCCGGAGCGTCGCGGCCGAGCGCGGCCTCCTGCGGATCGAAGCGCACGAGCGCGAGCTCCGGTGTGCGGACCAGGCCGCTGTAGCGGCGGTCGGCGAACACGATCCCGGGCTTGCGCGCCCGGAGCGCCATGTCCAGTTCCAGCCGGAAGTAGCGCGAGTGCTTGAGGCGCGCCTCACGGCCGGACGCCACCGCATCGTCCAGCGACCAGAAGCCGACGAACGCGTCCGCGTCGCGGATCATCCGCTCCAGCCGCGTCGTGCTGGTGGAGGTGATCCCACGGTCCACGCGGAACGCGATCGTCGCCGCCGCCTCGTTGAGGTCGTACGCGAAGAGGTTGGCCGCCGGCGCCTTGTACGCGTGGCTGAGGAAGGCGTCGACGACGCGCTCAGGGGACGACGGCACCGGTGTTGACGACATTCGTCTCCTTGAACCGTCCGTACACGCTCTCGAACCCGACGCCGGCGATGAACGCGATCGGGACGACGAGGAACAGCAGCCGGCGGGCCTCGGCGCTCTCCAGCAGGTCAGGCGTGGTGAGGAACTGGGCGCCGATGAACAACATGCTCGTGATGAACCCGGCCGCCCCGCCGAGCGCCGCGGAGCGCAGCCAGCGGTCGGTCTCGTCGAGCCCGCAGCGCATGATCGCGCCCGACGCCGCCGCCAGCAGCGGCGTCCCGAGGAGCAGCCCGAGCGCCAGCCCCGAGCCCGGCTCCTGCGAGTAGCCGATCGCGATCGCGACGCCGCACAGCGCCAGCAACACGAGCCCCACCAACAGGCCGATCGTGGCGCGCCGGTCCGCCCCGGCCTTGGCGCGTTCGTCCTTCTGGAGCCGTTCGCTGCGCCGCTTCGCCTGCCCGGCGAGCGACGCGACGAGCCGCGCCGCCTGCGCGTCGTCCCACGAGCGCGCCATCACGGAGATCTCCTCGCGCTCGACATCGCTCTCGGCCGTGTGCAGCGCGTCCCACACCTGCTTGGACTGCCCACCGAACGTGGTCAGCGCGACGATCGGAATGCTGAACGCGAGCGCGATCATCCCGGTCACGTACGTCGAGTTCCCGCCGCCGAGCAGGATCACGCCGTCCGTCTCCTGCAGCGAGCGGTAGTAGGAATCACGCCAGTCCGTGCTCGGGTCCGGCCGGACGTCGAACAACTCGGCGCTGGCCAGCTGCTCCGGGAACTGCTGCTTCGCGGCCTCCAAGGGCAGCCGGACCTGGATCGACTGCTTCGGAGCCGAGCCCTGCGCGACGTACCCCGCGACGACCGCGGCCTCGACGAACTTCGAGGACGCCGAGTACACGAGCACGTTCATCCCGGCCGCGGCGAGCTCGCGGCCGAGCGCCTGGCACGCCGCCTCGGCGCCGGCGAGGTCGGTGAGCCCGAGATCGTCAGCGCGCTCGGGATCGAGGCTTCCGACGATCGCGATCAGGGGGCGCGGGGCGGGCATCGCGCGATCCTCTCACGTGAGCGGCAGCTGCGCGCGCAATCGCGTGCCGACCGGGCCGTCCGCCACCTCGAACGTCCCGTCCAGCGCGGCCACGCGATCCTCCAGCCCGCGCAGGCCCGACCCGGCGGCGACGTCCACCCCGCCGCGGCCGTCGTCGGCGACTTCGATGACGAGCCACGCGCCCTCGTCGCGAACGGTGACGCGCGCGACGTTGGCCTGCGCGTGCTTGAGCACGTTCGTCAGTCCTTCGGCGATCACGAAGTACGCCGCCGCCTCGACGCTCGCCGCGTACCGGGTCTCCGGGATCGAGGCCTCGACGAGCAGCGGGAGCGGCCCCGTGAGCGACTCGACGGCCGCCGCGATCCCACGGTTGGTGAGGATCTGGGGGTGGATGCCGGCCGCCAGCGCCCGCAGTTCGGCGATGGCGGCGTCAGCCTCCGCGGCCGCCCCGTCGAGCAGCTCGCGCGTCTCGTCGTCCGCGCCGCGCCCCGCCATCCGCAGCGCCAGCAGGACGCGGACGAGCCGCTGCTGCGCGCCGTCGTGCAGATCCCGCCCGAGCCGCCGGCGCTCGGCGTCCGCGGCTTCCACGATGCGGGCCCGCGACGCGTGGATCTCCGCCGCCCGCGCGTGCTCCACCGCGGCCCGCTGCGCCGCCGCCTCGTCCTCCATCCGGGAGGTGACGTCGCGGAACACGACCACCGCGCCGCGGCCTTCCGGCATCGCCAAGGGCGCGCTCGAATAGGCCACGCGGAACTTGGACCCGTCCGGGCGCCAGAAGCAGTCGCCGTAGACGCGCACGGTCTCGCCGGTCAGCCGCGGGCGCAGCATCGGGCACTCCTCCTGCGGGAAGTGCGACCCGTCCCAATGCGAGTGATGGATCGTGGGATGGCTGACGCGCCCCAGCAGCTCCTCCTCCGCGGAGTAGCCGAGCAGGCGCAGCGCGGCCGGGTTGGCGAACACGACGCGGCCGTCCGGGTCGACCAGGTAGACCGCGTCGGCGACCGCCTCCAGCAGCGCCTGCAGGACGTCGCGCGGGGCGCTCCCTAGGCGTTCGACGTCGGCCACCGTGGGGTTCTACCGAGGGTGAGCGTCGGGTTCTCCCGACCAACGGTCTCGGATCCGGACTCTCGGTCCCAACCACCCGTCGAAAACCCCGGACCGGCGGTCCGTGGGGAAGCGGGCGATGAACCGCGATCTTGACCTTCCCCACGGCAACGGAGGAACTCACATGGCGGTAGAGCCGAAGCTCAGCGACAGCGAGATCGCGAGCCTGATGGAGATCCCGCACCCGGTGAAGGAGCCGGGCGCTTCGATCTACGGGGCGACGAAGGTCTTCCCGGACTATCAGGCCGAGCCGGGCGAGACGTACCTGGGCATGGTCCACGGCATCGCGCACGAGTCGTCGGTGAGCTTCGTGGCCGTGCTGCTGGCGATCCGCGCGCAGCGCAAGGGCTTCGAGAGCGCCCTGTACTTCTTCGGCATCGGGTCGCTGAACTGCCTCGCCACGCGCGGCTTCCCGACGGTCGGCGCCGAGCTGTTCCCGGGCATGCGCAACGAGAACAACCAGCTCGGCAAGTTCATCGAGGAGGGCGGGAAGGTGTTCGCCTGCCGGCTCGGCCTCGCGCTGCACGGCGCCCGCGAGGAGGACCTGATGGAGGGCGTGATCCCCTGCCATCCGCTGGACATGCAGGACGCGATGATCGAATACTCGCGCAAGGGCGCGATCATCAACACCACCTGGATGTTCTAGGCGCGCATGGACCTGACGCTCCGCACCGAGCTCGCGGTCCGCGGGTTGCGCGCCGCCCCACCGGTCCGCCGGCGGGCGGGCGCCGGGCCTTCCGACGACGGGCACTTCACCCTGCGCGGCGGGTGCGGAGCGACGCTGCCGCTCGCGCCGGAGTCCCCCTTCGCGCTCGATGAAGGCGGTCGGCTCACGCGCGACGGCGTGGTGGTCGAGGACGCGATGGTGGAGCCGATCGAGCGCCCGCGGTTCTACGACCTGGAGACGGCCGACGGCGTCAAGTACGAGGCGCTCGCCCGTCTGCACGGCACGAACGTACTGGCCACCACCGTCGTGCAGACGTGCATCCGGTACACGCACGAGTCCACGCGCTGTCGCTTCTGCACGATCGAGGAGTCGCTGCGCGCGGGCGCCACGACGCAGGTGAAGTTCCCCGAGCAGCTCGCCGAGGTCGCCGCGGCCGCCGTGCGGCTCGACGGCGTCGCGCAGATGGTGATGACGACCGGCACCTCCAACGGCCCCGACCGCGGCGCCAAGCACCTGGCGCGGTGCGTGCGCGCGGTCAAGGCCGCCGTGCCCGATCTCCCGATCCAGGTCCAGATCGAGCCGCCGCTGGACCTGGAGTGGATCGACGCGCTGCACCAGGCGGGCGCGGAGGCGATCGGCATCCACATCGAGTCGATGGACCCGGACGTGCGCTTGAAGTGGACGCCGGGCAAGGCCACCGTGCCGCTGTCCCGCTACTGGGAGGCGTGGGAGCGCGCTGTCGCGGTCTTCGGCCGCAACCGCGTGTCCACGTACCTGCTCGTCGGCCTCGGCGAGGACCCGGACGAGCTGGTCGCCGACGCCGAGGCGCTGATCGACCGCGGCGTGTACCCGTTCGTCGTCCCGTACCGCCCGCTCGTGGGCTCGCTCGCACACCGCGACGGCGTGCCCGCGCCGGACCCGGCCACGCTGCTGAGCGTCACGACGCGCGTGGCGAGCGCGCTGGCCACGGCCGGCATGCGCGGCGCCGACCAGGGCGCGGGCTGCGCCGCCTGCGGCGCCTGCTCCGCACTCGGGGCGGCAGGCGGATGAGCGATCTTCTCGAGCTGCTGGCCGGTCCGGCGCCCGAACATAAAGAGGGACTGTCCCTCTTTAGAAATGGCGCGGCCGCCGGTGGTGAGCCGGCGCTTCGTGGGCAGGCCCGCGGAGTCCTCACACCGGCCCGGCGTGCGGTCGCGCCGCCACCCGCCCGCGGCTTGTCGCCGCTGGTCGTCGAGGCGTCGTCGACGCAGCGCGCGGCCTACCGGGCGATGCGGCGGCGGGCGTTCGTCGACGAGCAAGGGCTGTTCGCCGGCCACGACGAGGACGCGGCGGACCTGGACCCGCTGACGATCGTGCTCGTCGCGGTCGACCTCGGCGGCGCGGTGCTGGGTGGCGTGCGCGTGCAGGCCGAGGACGCGGCGCTCGGCTGGTGGCGAGGTTCCCGGCTCGTGGCGCAGGACGGGCGGATCGGCGCGCAACTCGTGCAGGCCGCGTGTGCCCGCGCCGCGGCGGCCGGCGCGCTGCGGTTCGACGCGCACGTACAGGAGCGGCTGATCGGGTTCTTCGCGCGCCTCGGATGGGAGCGCGTCCGCGCGCTCGATGTGGCCGGCGCGCCGCACGCGCTGATGCGCTTCCCGCTGACGCGGCTCGCGGACGCCGCGGCCGTCAAGCATCCGCTCGGCGGGTTGCTCGACGGGCTGCTCCCGCGCGACCGCTGGCTCGGCGACGACGGCGTGCCCGTGCCCGGCACGGACGTGATCGCCTGCACCGACGCGATCGTGCCCGCGATGGTCGAGCGCGACCCGGAATGGGCGGGCTGGTGCGGGATGCTCGTCACCGCGCACGACCTCGCGGCGATGGGTGCGGAGCCGACCGGCGCGCTGGACACCGTCGGCGGGCGCGACACGGTCCACGTCGAGGCGATCCTGCGCGGCGTGAAGGCGGGAGCGGAGGCGTTCGGCCTTCCGGTCCTCGGCGGTCACACGCACCTCGGCGTTCCCGCCGCGCTGTCCGTGACCGGCTTCGGCCGCACCGACCGTCCCGTCGCGGCGAGCGGCGGGCGCCCCGGCGACCCGCTGCACGTGTGCGCGGACCTCACCGGCGGCTGGCGTCCCGGCTACACGGGCCGCCAGTGGGACTCGACGTCGGGCCGCTCCCACGAAGCGCTCGCGTCGATGCTCGGCGCCGTACGCCGAGCGCAGCCCCGCGCCGCCAAGGACGTCTCGATGGCGGGCCTCGTCGGCACCATCGGGATGCTCGCGGAGGCGTCCGGCACCGGCGCGACGATCGACGTCGCCGCCATCCCGCGGCCCGACGCGGCCCTCGCGGATTGGCTCACCTGCTTCCCGGGCTTCGCGGTCGTCGCGGCCGGGAACGCCCCGACCGCACCTGAGACCGTCACCGCCCGCTGCGGCACGCTGACCGCCGAATCCGGCGTCCGCCTGCGCTGGCCCGACGGCGAACTGACCACGGCGCTCGCGAGCGCCCCGACCGGATTGGGACGCGCATGCTGACCCTCGCCGCCGCCGCGGCGCCCTTCAACCGCGACCTGCAGCGCAGTTACGCGACGATCGCCGCCCTCATCGATCAAGCCCGAGCCGCGGGCGCGGGACTGCTCGTCCTGCCGGAGGCCGCGCTCGGCGGCTACGTCGAATCACTCAGCGGCGATGTCGAGCCGCCACCCGCGCTCGACCCCGACGGGCCGGAGCTCCGCACCGTGATGGAGCTGGCCCAGGACATGGTCGTGTGCGTCGGCTTCTGCGAGGCCGGCGAGGACGGCGCGCGCCACAACGTGGCGGCGTGCGTGAGCGGGGACGGGCTGCTGGGCTTTCACCGCAAGATCCACATGCCGCTCGACGAGGGCCGGATCACGACGCCCGGCGACAGCCTGGCCGCGTTCGACACGCCGATCGGCCGGATCGGGATGCTGATCTGTTACGACAAGGCCTTCCCGGAGGCCGCACGCACGCTCACGCTCGACGGCGCCGAGCTGCTCTGCACGATGAGCGCCTGGCCGCGCAGCGCCACCAACCCCGCGGACGACCTCACCGAGGACCGCCAGTGGCGCCGCGCAGAGCTGTGGGACCGAGCCCGCGCGGCCGAGAACTCCCTCGTTCTCGCCTCCGCGAACCAGACCGGCGTATTCGGCCGGCTGCACTTCCTCGGCGGCGCGCGGATCTGCAACCCGAACGGTGACGTCATCGCGTCCACCGGCCCGGAACCCGGCCTCGCGATCACCACCCTCGACCTGCAGGAGACGGTCGAGCGCGCCCGCCGCGCTCTGTCCCCGATCCGCGACCTGCGGCCCGACGTCTACCGCACCGCGGAACCGATCCCGTTCTAAGCCATGCCCACTGTCGATTTCACCCTCCGCTGGGCGGACGGGACCGAGCAGCGCTGCCAGTCCCCGTCGACCGCGATCGAGCGCTACCTCACCGAAGGCGGCCGCTATCCGCATCACGAGCTGCTGCGCCGCACGCGTGAAGGCCTCAACGCCGCGAGCCAGCGCGTCGTCGAGGTGTTCGGGATGGCCTGCACCGCCGCCGCGGCCCAGATCGAGGCGATCGAACGCGCCGCGCGACCCGGCCTCGTCGAAGTCACGCGGATGCGCCGCGCCCCCACGCGCGTCCGCTTCCCCGCGCCCGACCGCCTGTCCGGTCACCACGAGGTGATCATCGTCGGCGGCGGCCAAGCCGGCCTCGCCGTCAGCCACTGCCTCATGCAGCGCGGCGTCGACCATGTCGTGCTCGAACGCGACCGCGTCCTGCACAACTGGCGCGACGCTCGCTGGGACGCGTTCAGCCTCGTCACCCCGAACTGGCAGTGCGCGCTCCCCGGCCATCCGTACCCGGGCGACGACCCCGACGGCTTCATGGTCAAGGACGAGATCTTGGCCTACGTCGAGCCGTACGCGACCGGCAAGCCGATCTACGAGGGCGTCACCGTCCACGCCATCCGGCCCGGCTTCGAGGTCGAGACGAGCCACGGCACGCTCACCGCCGACCAGGTCGTGCTCGCGGTCGGCGGCTACCACGTCCCGCTGATCCCCGACCACGGGCTGCCCGGCATCCACTCCAGCCGCTACCGCAACCCCGAGTCGCTCCCGGATGGCCCGGTGCTCGTCGTCGGGACGGGCCAGTCCGGCGCGCAGATCGCCGAGGACCTGCACCTGGCGGGGCGCACCGTGCACCTCGCGGTCGGCACCGCCCCGCGCGTCGCCCGCTTCTACCGCGGCCGCGACTGCGTCGCCTGGCTGCAGGACATGGGCCACTACGACCTGGCGGTGACGGACCACCCGCAAGGCAAGGCCACGCGCAAGGAGGCCAACCACTACGTGACCGGCCGCGCCGGCGGGCACGACCTGGACCTACGCGCGTTCGCGGCGGAAGGCCTGTACCTCCACGGGCGCCTCACGCACGTCGAGGACGGGACGCTGCACTTCGCCGGCGACCTCCCGGCCAACCTCGACGCCGCCGACGCGACGATGGAACGGATCAAGGACGGCATCGACCGCTACATCACGGCGAACGGCATCGATGCCCCGGAGGAGCCCCGCTACACGCCGCCGTGGACGCCGCCCACCGACGGCTCAGGCACGCTCGCAGCCGAGGCGATCAGCACGATCGTCTGGGCCACCGGCTTCCGCAGCGACTGGTCGTTCGTCGATGTACCGGGCTTCGACCCCGACGTCCATCACCGCGGCGTGACCGAGGTGCCGGGCCTCTACGTCGTCGGCCTCCCGTGGCTGCACACCTGGGGCTCGGGTCGCTTCGCGGGGATTGCCCGCGACGCCGAGCACCTCAGCGATCGGGTTTGCGCGTCTCCTTCACGACGCCCCCGATCACCACAGCGACAAGCAGCGTGAGCAGCAGGACGTTCTTGACCTTGTTCGCCCACTGAAGCCAGTCCGGCACGTCGATGTTCGGCAGGCTGATGTCCACCGAGGGCAGGTCGACGAACCGGAGGCCGACATTGAGCAGGACGATCAGGGCGACGACGGCAAAGACCTTGGCGGCGCTGGACATGCCCTCATCGTCGGCTGATCCGACCCGCGCCACATCGGGCGCGGGTCGATTCCCGCCCCTACCTAAGTCGGGGGTCGCGCAGGACGAGCTCCATGTTGCGGTCCAGCGTGCGCCCGCGCGCGCCGCGCTCGGCCTGCGGGTCGTTCCAGGCCAGCACCCGCGACACGCTCGCCAGCTGCGTCTCCGTGAACCCCGCGGCCGCGGTACCCGGCGCGGGCGCGGCGATCGGCGCGGCGTGGTCGAGCACGGTCGTGAACAACGACAGCGTGCCGTTGCGGTTGTCCATGACCTCGATCAGCCGGCTCTGCTGCGGCGTGTCCGCGTGCGAGGCCGTGTTGATCTGCCAGAAGCCGCCGCGACCCTTGCGGATCAGGTCGATCCGGTTGTCGTGCGTGTGGCCCGCGACATAGGCAACCAGGTTCGGGTACTTCAGCAACAGCGCCTTCACGCTCGCCGAGCCGGCCGTGCCGCGGTGGATCGGTGAGGAGCGGCGCGGGTCGGCGTCGCAGCCGGGCTTGGGCGTCGGCGCGCAGGAGCCCGCGTCCTCGTCCTTGCGGGAGTTGCTCATCGTCGCGAGCGTGTGATGCCCGTAGGCGATCACGAGCCGCTTGGCCTTCTGCGCCGCCTTGAGCTTGCGCTCCAGCCACTGGTACTGCGGGTGGTCCAGGTTGCCGGTCGACCCGCCGCCCTCGGCGACCGTGTCGAGCGAGATGAGCTCGACGCCCTTCCGCGGCCGGAACGAGTAGTAGGTCGCGTTCTCGTCCGACGCCTTGCGCTCGGCGGCCTCGACGTGCCGGTAGCCGTGCGACCCGCCGATCTCCTGCTTGTACTCCGTGGTGGAGAGGATCCGGCGGTCCGGGTCGGGCGGGACCGTCTTCGCGCCGGCCAGCAGCGTCTGGATGAACGCCGGGTCGCCGATCCGGCGGAACGCCTCGTCCTCGTCGGCGCCGCTGAACGCCGCGGGGTCGAGCGTCGCGGACGGGAACACCTTCAGGCAGCCGGTCGCGATCGTGCGGAAGAGATCCACACTCGCGGGCGCGTTGCCCTGCACGAGCCCGTCGTGGTTGCCGCGGGCGATGTACCACGGCACGTCCAGGCCGGCGGCCGTGAACGGCTGCTGGGCGCGCTCGAGGAAGCCGGGGTAGCGCGGGAACACGGCGTACGGGCCGCCGCCCGGCGCGACGTCCGGGTCCCAGAAGCCGTTGTAGCGCTCACCGGGAACGCCGGGATAGTCGTCGTAGTCGGCCACGCCCGTGTACTGCCGCGCGGCCACGGCCGCGTTGAGCGCCGCGGCGGTAGTGGCGTCCGTCGCGCACGGGTTGGACGCGCTGATCGCCTTGCCGGAGAACGGATCGACCGTCCCGCCTTCCAGCACGGTCTTGAACCAGCGCGTCTCGTTGAGCTGCTGGTTGTCCGCGAGGTCGCCGGTGGTCACGACGAACCCGAGCTTCGCCTTCTTGCCGCTCCCGTCGCGGATCTCGCTCGTCCGGTTGGCGTTGACGTTGCGCACGACCTGGTCGAAGACCTGCAGCCCGACCGCCTCCTGCGGACGCCACGAGGACTTGATCTGCCCACCCGCGGCATCCAGGAAGTCCACCCGCGCGGGCGACATCTCGTCCGCGATCTGCGGGTCGGTGAGCTGCCCGAAGAACGCCAGCGAGCGCCGCGTCTCGTCGCGATTCTCGGCCGCGCGGGCCGACGGATGCCGCCGAATCCCATGGTCCTCGCCGGACGCGCGCTGGAGCGCGACGTAGCCCGAGCCGGACACGGCCTGGATCGTCTCGTCAGTGGTCGACTTCCCGGCCGGATCGGCCGCGGCGGCAGGCGCGAGGAGCAGGAGGGCAGCCACTGCCCCGTGGACGGCGGAGCGCATGGCGCGATCCTGTCATACGCTCAGCGCATGGATGCCGCTTCGCCCGAGGAAGCCGCCGCGATCATGGCCGCGATCGAGCAGTTCCTGGTCGACACCACCCCGCCGCCCTCAGGGGAGGGACAACCCACGGAGGTCAGCCCGTGGGTACGGGCGGCGAGGCTTGAGGGTGTCGATCGCGATCCGGGGTGGGTTTCCCGGGGGTGAAGGTGGGGGGTAACCGGCCGACACGGCGGCCCCATTGTGCCGGCCGGCCGGTTCCCACTTTGAGCCGCCCATCAAAGGCCCCAGTGATGAGAGCGACTGTGTCTTCTGGAACGCACCCTCGCGTGAGAACTTGCGCCGAAAAGAGGGGCCGTCACATCGCTTACAAAGCGGGCGTCCAGGCGTAGCGTTCGACGAAGGGCGGGCGCAGCACCGTGACGCTGGTGTTGGGCGGCCCGATGACCGTGCGGGGGTTCGCGCCGGTGATGTGGGTGAGCGCCGCGCGGATGGCTCCGCCGTGGCAGACGACCAGCCAGTCGCCACCCGCGGCGGCGAGCGCGTCGACCGCACCGCCGACCCGCGCGAGGAACCGCGCCCACGATTCTCCGTCGGCCGCGTGCAGCGGACCGCCTCGCCAGGCCCCTTGTTGCTCGTCGGGGAATTCGGCGATCGGGCGACCGGCCCAGCCGCCGAGGTCGATCTCGCGCCAGCGCGGGTCACGCGTCGCGTCGGGGTAGCCGAGCAGCGCCGCGGTCTCGCTCGCGCGGACTAGATCGCTCGTGACGACCTGCTCGAAACGGGCCAGAAAAGGGCGCAACGCCGTGGCTTCGGCGCGGCCGACATCGGAGAGCGCCGTGTCGGTCTGGCCCTGCAGATGGCCGCTGGCGTTGTAGGTCGACTGGCCGTGGCGGACCAGGACGAGGCGGGCTGGGGATAGGATCACGCGCCCCCATGTTTACTAGGGTCCTGGTCGCCAACCGCGGCGAGATTGCGGTGAGAGTGATCCGAGCGTTGGACGAGCTCGGGATCGAGTCGGTGGCCGTTTACTCGGAGGCCGACCGCGAAGCGCAGCACGTCAAGCGCGCGACGCACGCCTATCTGCTCGGGCCTGGGCCCGCGGCGGAGTCCTATCTGAACGTCGACAAGCTGCTCGAGGTCATCGAGGAGTCCGGCGCCGAGGCAGTACACCCCGGCTACGGGTTCCTGGCCGAGAACGCCGCGTTCGCGCGGCGGCTCGAGGAGGCCGGCGTGACGTTCATCGGGCCGCCCGCGTCGGCGATCGACGCGATGGGCTCAAAGACCAAGGCGCGCGAGCTGATGCAGGACGCGGGCGTGCCGATCGTGCCCGGCACGACCGATCCGGTCGAGACGGTCGAGGACGCGGCGAAGATCGCGGAGGAGATCGGCTACCCGATCGCGGTCAAGGCCGCGGGCGGCGGCGGCGGCAAGGGCTTCCGCGTCGCGCTGGAGGCGGACAAGCTCAAGGACGCGTTCGAGGGCGCCGCGCGCGAGGGCGAGAAGTTCTTCTCCGACGCGACGGTCTACCTGGAGCGGTATCTCCCGGACCCGCGGCACGTCGAGGTGCAGGTGCTCGCCGACGGCCACGGCACCGTCGTGCACCTGGGCGAGCGCGACTGCTCGATCCAGCGCCGCCACCAGAAGCTGATCGAGGAATCCCCGGCGCCACTGGTGGACGCGGACCTGCGCGAACGGATCGGCAAGATCGCGGTCGACGCCGCGCGCGCCGTCGACTACCGCGGCGCGGGCACGATCGAAGGTCTGCTGTCCGACGACGGCGAGTACTTCTTCCTGGAGATGAACACCCGCGTGCAGGTGGAGCACTGCGTGACGGAGGCCGTCACCGGCGTGGACATCGTGCGCGAGCAGATCATGATCGCCGCCGGCGAGCCGATCTCCTTCGGCCAGGACGACATCCGCTGGCACGGGCACGCGATCGAGTGCCGCATCAACGCCGAGGACGCGGCGAAGAACTTCGCGCCCGCGCCGGGCACGGTCACGCACTACCGCGAGCCGAGTGGCCCGGGCGTGCGGGTGGACTCGGGCGTGCTCGCCGGCAGCGAGATCACGCCGCTGTACGACCCGATGGTCGCGAAGCTGATCGTGTGGGACGCCGACCGCGAGAAGGCCACGCGCCGGATGGCGCGAGCGCTCAAGGAGTTCGAGATCGAAGGCGTCAGGACCCTGATCCCGTTCCACAAGGCGATCATGGCCTCCGAGCAGTGGGCCAAGGGCGAGACCTGCCGCGACCTGATCGAGGACAAGGAGTGGCTCAAGTCGCTCGCCGTCCCGAAGCCGGAACCCACGGACGAAGAAGCAGAGATCGTTGCCCGCGAGTACGTCGTCGAGGTCAGCGGCAAGCGCTTCGCGGTCGTCGTTCATGGCGAGGCGGGCTCGTCCAATCAAGCCGCAGTGCCGAAGGCCGCTCCTTCCAAGAAGCGCGAGCGCAAGGGTTCCAGCGGTGGCGGCGGGGGCGACGCGCTCACCTCCCCGCTGCAAGGCAACGTGTTCAAGGTCCTAGTCGAGCAGGGCGCCGAAGTTCAAGAAGGCGCGCTCGTGTGCATTATCGAGGCGATGAAAATGGAAAACGAGATCACGGCACACAAGGCGGGCACCATCGCCGAACTGCCGATCACCGAAGGCGACGCCGTCAAGTCCGGCGACACGCTGGCGGTGATCAAGGGTGGGTGACCTGCTCGACGAGGCCAAGGACTGGCTGAGCATCCCGTCGATCTCGGCGGGTGCGCGGGACGAGGAGTCGCTGCGTCACGCCGCCGCCTGGGCCATCCAGCGCGTGCGCCGCGCAGGCGGCTCGGCGGAGATGGTGGCCACGCCGGGCGGAGCGCCGCTCGTCGTGGGTGAGTTGCGCTCGGCCAAGAAGAACGCGCCGACGGTGATGATCTACGGCCATTACGACGTGCAGGACCCGGGTGACCTCGAGCTGTGGGACTCGCCCCCGTTCGAGCCGACGATCCGCGACGAGCGCCTCTACGCCCGCGGCGCCACCGACGACAAAGGCAACTTCCTCCCGCTGCTGTTCGTGGCGTGTGAGCTGGCGAAGGCGGGCGCGCTGCCCGTCCACATCCGCGTGCTGATCGAAGGCGCCGAGGAGACCGGTTCCGACGATGTCGGCGACTGGGTGCGGGCCGACACGCGCGGCGCCGACGCGGTGATCGTGTTCGACTCCGGCATGGTCGACGCCGACCGGCCCGCGCTGACGCTCGCCACGCGCGGGATGGTGTTCGCCCACCTCGAGGTCCGCACGGGCACGCAGACGGCGCACTCGGGCATGTACGGCGGCGCCGCCCTGAACGCGTTCCACGCGCTGCACGCCATCCTCGCCGCGGTCCTGCCCGGCCCCGACGGCAAACTGCCGGAGCCGCTCCGCGCCGGCGTCAAGGCGCCGTCGCCGGCGGAGATCGACTCGTGGGCGACGCTCCCGACCGGCGAGACCGAGCTCGCGGGCGTCGGCGCCCGTCCCTCCGACGCCACCGCCGCGGAGGAGTTCTACGTCCGCACCACGGCGGAGCCGTCGCTGGACGTGCACCGCGTGCACGGCGGCGAGGCGCGCACGATCGTGGTGCCCGTCGCGACCGCCGATCTGTCCGTGCGCCTCGTCGGCGACCAGCGGTCCGAGGTGATCGCCGCGAACCTCGAAGGGCTCCTGCGCGACGCACTGCCCGACGGCGCCGAGTTGACCATCTCCACCGACCGGGCGGAGCCGAGCGCGTTCGATCCCGCCCTGCCGGCGCTCCAGGCCGCGGTCCGCGCGCTCGAGCGGTCCACCGGCGTCGCTCCGGCGCTCATCCGCTCAGGCGGCACGCTGCCGGTGCTGGCCGCGTTCTCCGAGCGGGGCATCCCCGCGATCGTGTCCGGCTTCAGCCTCCCCGACGACAACCTGCACGCTCCGAACGAGTCGTTCCGCCTCGTCGCGCTCGACCAGGGCGCCGCCGCCGCCCGGGCGCTCTACGAGGAGCTCGCCAAGCTGCGGTGAACGAGCTCCTCGCGGCGCTGCGCGCGCTGCCCAAGGCCGAGCGCCGGGCAGCCGCGCTGTTGGCGAACCCGACGTTCCAGGAGGCCGTGCGGCTCGCGTCCGAGGAGGACGACGAGGCGCTGTTCGCGCTCGTGCGCGGCGACCGCATGACGGCGCTCGTCGCGCTGGAGGCGCTCGCCCAGCGCGACGGCGAGGAGGGCACGCTGCTGCTGCTCGTGCCCGGCGCCCGTGGCGCGTACGCGAGCTTCCTGCTCCGCGCGCTCGACCGCCGCGTCGGTGAGGGACTCGTCTCCCGCCTGCTGGTCGCCACCGGTGACGCCTGGCTGCGCTCGCCGCTGAAGGACCTGCGCGAGTTGATCGAGCGCCGCGACGAGGACGTCCGGCTCGGCGAGATCGGTGAAGACCGGCTCGAGGACGTGTTCGCGCTCGTCGAGGTGCTCGGCGACGCGCTGGACCCGAGCGTGCGCAAGGACCTCGCCCGCCGCCGCGGCGTCCGCCAGGTGCGAGGACGGCTCGACGGGATCGGCCGTGTGCACGACGACGCCGCCGCCCAGGCGCTCGACGAGGCGATCGTCGGCGACGACGCGTTCGACCGCGACCTTCAGGCGCTGCAGCGCGCGATCGACGCCGACCGCTCGGTGCTGGTCGTCGGCGAGGCGGGTTCCGGCCGGACGGCGCGGCTGCGGGCGTTGGGCGCCGGGCTGGCTCGCAAGGGCTGGCTCGTGTTCGAGGCGGGCGCGACCGAGATCAACGCGGGCCAGAGCTACATCGGCGAGCTCGAGGCCCAAGTCCAGCGGATCATCAAGGCGCTCGACGGGGCGCCCGTGCTGTGGATCATCCCGCGCTTCGAGGAGCTGCTGTGGACGGGCACGCATCGTCACAGCCGCACCGGCCTGCTCGACATGGTCCTGCAGGGGATGGAAGGCGCGGAGCTGCACATCGCGGGCGAGGTCGACCCCGCGGGCTACGAGCGGCTGCTGCGGGAGCGCCCGACCGTCCGGAGCGCGTTCGAACCGCTGCGGATCCAGCCCGCCACCGAGGCCGCCGCGCGCGAGCTCGCCCGCGCTGTGGCGCCGGACGCCGTGGTGGCCGACGAGGCGCTCGCGCTCGCCCGCCACTTCCTGCCGGGCGCGCTGCCCGGGTCGGTGTTGTCTTTGTTGGACGCCACGCGCCGCCGCGCCGGCGACGCGTACGGCGTCAACGACGTGCTGGAGAGCGTCGCGGAGCGTTCCGGGATGCCGCTGACGATGCTCGACGAGCGTGAGCGGCTCGACGTGGACGGCCTGCGGCGCTTCTTCGGCGCGCGCGTCGTCGGGCAGCCGGAGGCGGTGGACCTGATGGTGGAGCGGATCGCCTTGCTGAAGGCGGGGCTCACCGATCCCACGCGTCCGTTGGCCGTGCTGTTGTTCGTCGGCCCGACCGGCACGGGCAAGACCGAGATCGCCAAGGCGCTCGCCGAGTACCTGTTCGGCAGCAGCGAGCGGATGATCCGGATCGACCTGTCCGAGTACCAGAACGAGGGCAGCGCGCGGCGCCTGCTCGGCACCGGCGAGCCCGAGGACGCGTCCTTGGTCGCGTCGATCCGCAAGCAGCCGTTCTCGGTCGTGCTGCTCGACGAGTTCGAGAAGGCCGATCCGGGCGTCTTCGACCTGTTCCTGCAGGTGTTCGACGACGGGCGGCTGAGTGACCCGCGCGGCGAGGCCGCGGACTTCCGCCACGCCGTGATCATCATGACCTCGAACCTCGGCGCCACGATCCCGACCGGCGCCGGGATCGGGTTCTCGCCGGCGGCCGGCGGCTTCGTCGCCCGCAGCGTCGAGCAGGCGGTGACCAAGACGTTCCGGCGCGAGTTCGTCAACCGGATCGACCGCACCGTCGTCTTCCGGCCTTTGTCGCGCCCGGTGATGCGCGAGATCCTCTCGGCTGAGTTGGAATCCGTCCTGGCGCGGCGCGGGCTCCGTTCGAGGCAGTGGGCGGTGGAGTTCGACGACTCCGCCCTGGAGTTCCTGTTGAACGCGGGCTTCACGCCCGACCTCGGCGCGCGGCCCCTGAAGCGCGCCGTCGAACGGCACTTCCTCACGCCTTTGGCGCTCGCCATCGCCGGCCACGACGTGCCCAGCGGGGACCAGTTCCTGTTCGTCCGCGCCGGGCGCGACGGCCTGAAGGTGACGTTCGAGGACCCGGATGCGCCGGAGGAGGTCGCGCCCACCCCGGCCGAGACGACGCTGCGCACGCTGGCCCGTGAAGGCGGTGCGGGGCTGGATCTGCTCGAAGCGGCCTACGCGGACGTGAGCTCGCGGGTGGAAGCGGAGGTCGCGGCCAAGGACGCGCTGCTCGCGCAGATGGCCGAGCCGGGGTTCTGGGAGGACGAGGGACGTCTTGCCGTGCTGGCCGGGATCGAGCTGCGCGACCGGATGGAGTCCGGCCTGCGCTCCGCCCAGTCGCTGCTGAACCGCGTGCGCAGTGCCCGCCGCCCGCCCGCCGCGATCGTCCGCCGCGCCGCCCAGCGGCTGCTGTTGCTCGGCGAGGCGTTGGACGCTTTGGCCGCGGGCGAGCCCGCCGACGCTCGCGTCCGGGTCGAGGGCGACCCCGAATTCGGCCCGCGGATAGCGGCGATGTACCGGGCGTGGGCCCACGAACGCGGCATGCGGTTGGAGGTCGTGGAAGAACGGCCGGGGCGCAAGTTCCGCTTCGACGCGACGGTTTCAGGGTTCGCGGCGTTGCGGACGTTGGCGCCCGAGGACGGGTTCCATGTGTTGGAGATCCCCGACGGGCGCGGCGGCTACGACCGCCGGCGCGTGCGGGTGACGATCACGGCCGCCGAGGATGGGTCGG
Organism: Solirubrobacter taibaiensis; assembly: GCA_027587225.1. Lineage (GTDB taxonomy): Bacteria > Actinomycetota > Thermoleophilia > Solirubrobacterales > Solirubrobacteraceae > Solirubrobacter > Solirubrobacter taibaiensis. Next base: position 163,312 of record JAPDDQ010000007.1, on the reverse strand, counting down.
GGCAGGATCGGACGACAATCGTGCGGCGCTACCGCGAGCGGCCTACGCCGCTGGTTCGAGACGCCGTGCGCGGGTGGCGTACGGGGCGGCTCGACGCGGTCCTGGCCGGTGGCTTCGACCTCGTGGAATAGAACGGCTCATCGAGGGAGGGGGAGCGGCGTTTCCGCGGCGTTGCGCGAACATCGGGGACCGGGCTCCGGCTCCACGTCCGATCGATCAAGACCGATCACGACCGCGCTCCGAACCAAGGGGGTATGCCCGGAAACCTTCCTCACGCGAAGGTTTCCGGGCATACCCCCTCGCAACGCGTGTTCGTTTCCGCGAGATCCGCGGGAGGCCGGCGGACGAGCGTGGCGCCCCACGAAATGTCAGTGGCCCGTAACTCGACGGAGAGCGGCACGACGTCTCGACCGTGCCACGCGGAGCCCGGACCCCGACGTTCGCGCCGCGCGAGCCCAAACGCCATTCCCCTTCCCCTCGATGAGCAGTTGGTCAGCTCGCACGAATCGCGGCCAACCCGACGGCAGCCAACCCCAACATCACCGGCACCACTAACAGCGCGCTCGTGATGCTCGTGGCGTCAGCCAGCGCCCCGATCGTCAAAGGCGCCGCCAACACAGCGGTTGAACCGGCCAAGACAGCACGGCTCGAAGCCAGCTGCGCCCGATCCGGCGCCAGTGCCACCGTCACCGCCAAAGCGAACGGAAACAGGTTCCCGAGCCCGATGCCGATCACGAACAACCCGGCGAAGACCTGCGCCGAACTGCCGGACGGCCACAAGATCGCGAAGCCCGCCGCGGCCACGACCAAAGCGACCGCCAACAGGCGGGAGGCGGCAAAGCGGCGCGCAAGCACGGCCCCGCTCGCGCGACCCACGAGCACGCCGCCGAAGTAGCCGAACATGAGCGCGACGGCCGTGTCGGCGGAAACGTCGGCGGCCTCCTCGGCGAAGCTGGCGCCCCAGGCGGTGATGCACCACTCGGCGGCGACGGTGCAGAACATCATCGCCGCGGCCACGTAGAACGCGCCGCTGAGCCGGCCGTGCTGCTCGGTCTCGTGCGGAGCCGCGGTGATCGGGACCGTGCGCGAGCTGAGGAAGAGGGCAAGCGGCACGAGGAAGCTGGTCAACAGCGCGACGCGCCAGCTGAAGAGCGCGACGGCGCCGACCAGCACGACGTAGGCGGCGCTCGCGAACACGTTGGCCTCTGTCAGCGCGATCGCCCGCTGCGGGCCGTGGTGGTCGGAGAGCAGCGCCTGGACCGTGACCAGCAGCAACCCGCCGCCGAAGCCCGCCACGAGCAGCGCGCCGACCGTGGCCGCGGCCACCGGCCCCGCCGCGAGCCCGGCGACGCCCAGGGCCATGCCGGCCGCGGAGCCCCACAGCAGCGCGCGGCGACCCACAGCCGCCTCGATCCGCGTGGCCGTGAGCCCGGCGACCATGCTCCCGGTCGCGAACGCCGCCACGTGCAGGCCGCCGGTGGTGTAGCCGATGTCCAGCTCCGCCCGCAGGTACGGGACGACCAGTCCCGGCGCCGCCTGCAGGTAGGCGAACCAGGCCAGCAGCGCGTACGCGAGCCAGGTCAGCCGGTCGCGCTGGAAGCTCACCCGCGCTTGAAGCGACCGCGGCCCGCACACAGCTCGAGCGCGTACTCCGGCGCGTCGACGGTGGGTCCGTCGTCGAACCGGACGCGCCAGCGGCGCTGAATCCAGCCCGCCTGACCGACGACAAGGCCCTTGGTGCCCTGTGCGACGCCTTCGGGGAGGGCCTGGTTGGCCATCACCCGCGCGCCGACGTCGATCGTCTCGGTGTGCGTGTCCACTGGTGGTTGTAACGCGCCTGGGGGCCGGAGATTGCGGTCATTCAGGCGACTTCCGCCAGTGCCTCCGCCAGCTGCTTGCGCGAGCGTACGCCGAGCTTGGAAAACGCACGTCCCAGGTGGGTCTCGACCGTCTTCTCCGTGACAAACAGCGCCTGGGCGATCTCGCGGTTCGTGAGCCCTTCGGCCGCCATCTGCGTCACGCGGCGCTCGGACGGGGTGAGGTCGTCGCGGCTGGCGGCGGCCGTGCGCCGTGGCCGGGCGCCGGTGGCGAGCAGCTCGCGGTGGGCGCGTTCGACGAGCAGCGTCGCGCCACAGCGCAGCGCGACCTCCTGCCCGGTGCGCAGATGGTCGCGGGCAGCCTCGCGGCGGCCGGCGCGCACCAGCGCGCGGCCGAGGTCGATCCGAGCGCGGGCGAGTTCCAGTGCCCCTTCGCTGCGCTCGAGGGTCTGGACCGCCTCGGTGAGCAGGTCGATCCGCCGCTCACCCGACTCGGCCAGCGCGGCGACGCGCAGCGCCACGCCGATCGCCCGCGGAGCGCCGATCTGGCGGGCGAGCCGGAGCTCCGTGTCGGCGAGCTCGCGGCCCTGCTCGAGCCGGCCGAGCGTGAGGCACACCTCGGCGGCGTTGGAACGCCAGGCGATGATCTGCGGCGTCGCGACGCCCCACTGCTGCTCCCGCGCACCGCAGGCCAGCAGCTCCTCCAGCCCGCCCTCCGCGTCGCCGAGCCGGGCCCGGAGCCAGCCACGGGCGTGCATCGCCTGGCTGTACGGGAGGTCCTCGGTGGGCTGGGTGGCGAAGAAGTCGTCGGCCAGCGTGAGCAGCTCGTGGTCGCCGTCGCCGCGTTCGAGACGGGCGAAGACGAGGGCGTTGAGCGCACACGCGAGGTAGCCCTGCGAGCCCTGGACGTCGTTGCGCAGGTCCAGCGCCGCGGTGGCATCGGCCTCCGCCTCCGACAGGCCGCCGCGGCGGTAGTGCAGGAGCGCGCGCAGGCTGGCGGGAGCCACGAAGCCGACGCTGGATCCGCGCCGGCGGGCGTCGGAGACGGCGCGGTCGTAGGCGCGCTCGGCCTCGTCGTAGCGCTCGGAGAACATCAGCGCCGTGGCCGCGGTGACGAACACGTGGCCGCCGGCGCTCACGTCCGTGGGCTGGTCGGGCCCGAGCGACTTGCGGGCCAGCTCCGCGGAGCGCTCGCACGGGCCGGCGGCGATCACGGTCTCGAACGCGCTGGCCATCAGGTGCAGGCGATCGAGCCGGGAGTCAGCGGCCGCGGGGGCCTGGATGGCGGCGATCTCGGCCGCGAGCAGCGGACGCGCCGCGAGGCTGATGTAGGCCGAAGACACCAGCTCGAGCTCGAGCTCCTCGGCCAGCGGGCCGGGGTCGAGCTCGGCGAGCGCGTGACGGAGGACGTCGAGCGCGGACGGCGAGTCGCCGCGGAACTTCAGCGCGCGGGCGAGGCCGACGGCGATCTGGCCGCGCTCGTGCGCCGTGGCCGCGAGCGTCATCGCCGCGCGGAAGTGCTCCACCGCGGCGGGGCGGCCGGACTGGGCCTCGGCGCGGGCGAGCTCGTTCAGGACGGCCGCGCGCGTCGGCTCCGGCGGCGGCTCCTCTAGGGCGCGCTCCAGGCAGGCCACCGCGGTGGCGGGATCCCCCAGGACGAGCGCGCGCTGCGCGGCGGCCCGGAGCGCCTCGACCGCCCACGTGTCGGCGCGCGGCGTGGTCAACGCGAGATGCGAGGCGACCTCTTCCGGCGCGGCACCGTGCTCGGCCAGCAGGTGGGCGGCGCGGTGGTGAGCTTCGGCCCGGACGTGGACCGGGAGGTCGTTGTAGATGGCCGAGAGGACGATCGGGTGCACGAAACCGATCCGGTCGGCCTCGCGGGTGATGATGTCGGCCCGGCAGAGCGCGTCGAGCGCGGTCTCGGCGGTCGTCGTGTCGAGTCCGGCGAGCTGGGCCGCGGTGTTCGGCCGGGCCCCCTCGCCGAGGATGGCGATCGCCTGGGCCAACGCGGGCGCGTCCGACGGGAGCCGCTTGAGGCGCTGCAGGACGACGGTGGAGATCGCCTCGGGGCCGAGCGCGCGCACGGTGGCGGCCTCCTGCTCGGTGGCCTTCAGCCGCTTGTGCGTGACCTCGTGCAGGAGCTCGGACACGAGGAACGGATTGCCGCCGGTGGTCTCGTGGCAGGCGCGGCAGAAGCCGTCGGCGGCCTGGCCGTCCACGGCACCGCGCACCCAGTCGCGGACCGCGTCGCTGCTGAGCGCGGTGGGCCGGAGCACCCGCGTGGCGGGGTCGGTCACGATCCCGCGCAGGCTGTCGGACTCCTGCTCGGCCCGGGGGCGGGTGCCGACGAGCAGCGCGATCGGGAGGTCTTCGAGGCGGCGCAGCAGGAAGCCGAGGAAGTTCAGGCTCGGCTCGTCCGCCCATTGCGCATCGTCGATGCAGACGACGAGCGGCTGCTCGGCGGCGAGGTTCGCGGACAGCCAATACAGGCCGTGCAGACGGGCGTAGGAGGACTCCTCGGCGTTCTCGGCGAGGTCGAAGATCGGCTTCGCAAGACCCGCCGCGCCCGTGAAGTGCCGGTCCTCAGCCGCGGCGCGCTCGAACAGCTGACGGACGACGCCGAACGGGAACGCGCGCTCGAGTTCTGAGCCGCGGGCGTGGAGCACGAGCATGCCCTGATCGCGGCCCTCGGCGCGGGCGGCGGTCAGCAGGCTCGTCTTGCCGATCCCGCCCGGTCCCTCGACCGCGATCACCTGGCCCGTGGCGGCGCGAGCACGGGTGAGTGCCCGGTCGAGCTCGGCCAGATCCTCTTCGCGTTCCAGCAACTCGCGCACGCTGCGCGCATCCTAAACGGGTGCGGAGAACCGCACCCTGAGGGGGACGGTTGGCCACGAAAAGTGCAGGGTCGATCCCCGACGCAGTGGCCGCGCGTACCGGCGAGTCTTCCCGACGTCGCACTCCTCCCAACGAACCAAGGAACTCCCCATGCGCTTCAACCGCTCCTCGCTGGCGCTCGCCGGCCTGCTCGCCCTCGGCCTCACGGGGTCCGCCCAGGCCGCGATCCCGAACAACCAGACCGGCGTCTACAGCGCCTGCATGGCCAACACGAGCGGTGCCCTGCGGCTGATCGACTTCCAGGCCTCGGGCAACAGCTGCAAGTCCACCGAGCAGATCATGGGCTGGAACACGGCCGGCCCGAAGGGCGCCACCGGCGCGCAGGGTCCCGCCGGGGCGAAGGGCGCCACCGGGCCGCAGGGCCCCGCCGGCGTCTCGTTCGCCCGCGGGCACTTCCGCAACGGCAGCCACACCATCGGCAACGGCTACACGACGCTGGCCACCGTGGAGATGCCCTCCGGGATGTTCATGCTCTCCGGCAAGGCGAACGTGTACCTGACGGAGATGCCGGTCCTCGAGCTGTGGTCCATGCACACCTGCCGCCTGCTGCAGAAGGCGAGCTCCGGCGCCGAGACGGTGCACGACATCGCGACCACCGAGGTCAGCGACGACTACAGCGAGCGGTCCAACCTGTCGATGATGGGGCTCGCCTACGTCCCGCCCGGCCAGACCGACAAGCTGCACCTGCAGTGCAAGGACGACGGGCTCGCCAGCGCCGACTTCAACTCCGTCAACAACATCAAGCTGATCGCGGCGCAGGTCGGCGGCTACACGGTCAGCTCCAACTGATCGACGGCGCCCGCGATGGCGGGCTTTGAGAGTCGGCCATAGCCGATGACCAGTGCCGGCTCGTCCTTCGGGGCGAGCCGGTACGTGTTCAGGCCGTTGACGCGGATGCGGCGCTCTGCGAGGCGGCGCACCACCGCGTCCTCGTCGGTCCCCGGCGGCAGCCGCAGCAGCAGGTGCAGGCCGGCGGCGACCCCGTCGACCGTGCAGCTCGGGAGCTGCCGGGTGAGCGCCTCGACCAGCAGGTCGCGGCGCTCGCGGTACTCGCGGCGGGTGCGTCGCAGGTGGCGGTCGACTTCGCCCGTGGCGATCAGCCGCGCGTAGGCGCGAGCGTTGATCGCGGGACCGCCGCTGTCCACCGCCCACCGCTCCTGGGCGATCGCCTCGGTGAGGTCCTTGGGCGCGAGCAGCCAGCCCAGCCGCAGCGCGGGCGCGAGCGTCTTGGACGTGGTACCGAGATAGACGACCCGATCCGGCGCGAGCCGCTGCAGCGTGCCGACGGGAGCGCGGTCGTAGCGGTACTCGCTGTCGTAGTCGTCCTCGAGCACGATCCCGCCCCAGGCCAGCAGCGCGCGCCGGCGCTCGGGCGAGAGCACCGCGCCGGTCGGGAACTGGTGCGCGGGCGTGACGAGCACGGCGTCCGCGTCCAGGCGGGACGGATCGATCCCGTGCTCGTCGACGGGCACCCCGACGACCTCGAGCCCGGCGGATCGGATCGTCCCCCAGGCGTCGTCGAGCGACGGGTCCTCGACGGCGACGCGCGTGGCACCCCGGCGCTTGAGCGCCCGGCACGCGAGCCACAGCCCCTGCGTGTAGCCGGACGTGATGACCAGATCCTCAGGGCTCGCCGCCGCGCCCCGGACGCGGACGAGGTACGCCGCGAGCTCGGTACGGAGCTCGTCGTCCCCGCGCGGGTCGCCGTAGTCCAGTGCCGCGTCCGGCATCTCCGCCAGCACCTTGCGCAGCGCCGCCGCCCACGCCCGCCGCGGGAAGGCGGAGAGATCCGGCGCAGTCGCGGTGAGGTCCAACCGCGGCGCCTCTGCCACCACCGAACATAAAGAGGGACTGTCCCTCTTTATGTTCGCCGGCACCGCGCGGACCACCGGCGCGGCGCCATGGCGGACCTCGATCCAGCCCTCCGCGGCGATCTGCGCGTACGCCTCGCTCACCACCCCGCGCGACACGTGCAGGGACTCGGCGAGCGACCGGGAAGCCGGCAGGCGGGTACCCGGCGGGAGCCCGCCGCCGGTGATCGCGGCACAGATCGCGTCCTCGAGCTGGGCGCGCAGCGGCTCGGGCCGCGAGCGATCCAGGGCGGCGAAGAGCTCCAAAGTGGCACGGTTCGTCGGCATCAAAGTGGCTCTGTCCAGCAGACCACTCAGACGGTACCGTCTCCGCCATGTCCGATATGCCGGAGCTGCGCGCAGGCCCACCGTGGGCGATGGAGGAGATGATCTACGCCGAGGCCGGGCTGGTCGAGCCGATCCTGGCCTCGTCCGCCGCGCTCGAGGCGGCGGAGTCGATCCGCGAGGGCGGGCCGGTGGTGATCGTCGGCTGCGGCACGTCCGAGCACGCGGCGATGGCAGGCGCGGCGCTCATCCCCGGCGCGATCGCCCGCGACGCGTTCGAGGCGTCGCTCGATCCCCAGGACGGCGGCGTGTGCATCGCCGTCTCCCACGAGGCAGGCACGGCCGCGACGCTCAACGCCATGAAGGCGGCGGTCTACAACGGCGCCCGCACGATCCTGATCACCGCCAAGCCGGACGAGGCACCCGCCGACATCGTCATCGCGACACCGCTCGTCGACACCTCGTGGTGCCACACCGTCGGGTACGTCTCGCCGCTGCTCGCGTTCACCGCCATTTCGGGCACCGCCGACGCGCAGACCTGCTCGCGTGTGATCGCCGAGACGCTCGAACACCGCGCCCGCTTCGCCGACGCCGCCCGCGCGCTGGCCTCCGTCGACCGGCTCATCGTCACCGGCAGCGGACTGGACGAGATCACCGCCCGCGAGCTCGCGCTCAAGATCGAAGAGGGCCTGCACCTTCCGGTCACGCCGCTCGGCATCGAGAAGGTCCTGCACGGCCACCTGCCCGCCGCGGACTCGACCACGGGCATCGTCGTCATCCGCGTGGACCCGAGCGCGGCGGCCAAACGCGACGCCCGCGCCGAGGACGTCAAGCGCGCGGTCGCCGAGCTCGGCATGCCGACGGTCACGCTCGACGCGCTGCCCGAGGGCCACCCGCTGCTGGCGGGTGCGATCGCACTCCAGCTGCTCACACTCGAGCTGGTGCACGTCAAGGGCACGAACCCCGACCTCATCCGTCGCGAGCAGCCGGCCTACAAGGCCGCCGCGGACGCCGCGAACACGTGAGGCCGCAACCTTCCGCACGCGCGAGTGCGAGCCCTCTGGGCAAGTACTCGCAGCGACGCGAGCCGTCAGGCGAGCGTCGCCCGTGAGCGGCGCGCCCGCCGCGCTGCTGGCGTCCTTGCTGTGGGGCACGGCCGACTTCCTGGCCGGCCGGGCCAGCCGCGCGCACCCGGCGGTGCTCGTCGCGCTCGTGGGCCAGGCCGCGGGGCTCATCGCGCTCACGCTGATCCTCGCGATCCGCGGCGTCGACGCCGCTTCGTTCCTCCCGGGCGCGCTGTCCGGCGTCGTCGGCTCGGTCGCGATCCTGGCCTTCTACCGCGCGCTCGCCCTCGGCACGATGTCCGTGATCGCCCCGATCGTGGCCACCTCCGCCATCGTGCCGGTGCTTGCGGGCGTCCTGATCGACGGTGAGCGGCCGAGCGCGCTGCAGTGGACGGGCATGGCAATCGCGCTCGCCGGCGTCACGCTCGCGAGCCGCGAACCCGCGCACACCAAAGCCATCGACGCCAAGAAGGCGATCCAGCTCGCGATCGTCGCCGCGCTGTTCATCGGCCTCGCGCTCGTGTTCATCGGCGAGGCCGCGGACCACGACTCACTCGGCGGCGTTGCGGCCGCGCGCGTGGTCGGCGTCGTCATCCTCGGCGTCCTCGCCTGGCGCGTCGCCGCCCGCGCACCCCTCAAAGAGCTCCCCAAGCTCGGCGCCATCGGTCTCCTGGACACCGGCGCGAACACCGCGTTCGCGATCGCCACCACCGGCGGCCTGCTGAGCCTCGTCGCCGTGCTCGGCGGCCTGTTCCCGGTCGTGACCGTCGCGCTCGCCTACGTCTTCCTGCACGAGCGCCTCGTGCCGATTCAGCGCGTCGGCGTCCTGCTCGCCCTCGCGGGCATCCCGCTCATCAGCACCTAGTGAGGTTCTTCTCGTGAATCGCGCGCTGCGCCTTCGTGCGGCGCGCGAGCGGCAACGCGGTGTCCGGGAGCCCTTCGAGGTAGGCCCGGTCCTCGCGCAGGATGGCCAGCGCGCGCTGCGCGTCGATCGGGCCGCCGTGGCCCGGGACGACGTGCTCGGCCTCGATCACCAACGGCTCCAGCCGGTTCAAAGTGGCCAGATACGCGGACACCGACCCGCCCTCGGAGATCATCGGGATCTCGACGGGCGAGAGGTAGTCGCCGGCGATCAGCACCCGCGCCCACGGCACCCAGACGGCCATGCCGTCCACGGTGTGCCCGTCCGCGGGATGGACCTCGAGGGTCTCCTCACCGATGTCGATGAACCCCGGCGTGTCGAGCCGCTGCGCGCCCGGCAGGGACAGCGGCTTCGGGCGCGTCACGTAGAACTCGTCGTCGAAGTCGCGCAACGCCCGCTGCGCCGCGCCCGGCTCGTTGATCAGCCGCGCGGCGGTCGACTCGGCGGCGCCGAGCGGCGCCTCCGGGAACGCGTAGCGACCGAGCAGATGGTCCCAGTCGGCATGGGTGGCGAGGACGCCGACCACGTTGAACTGCGACTGGGCGGCGATCCCCGGCAGGATCTCCAACTCGTCCGGGAACACCGGCGAGTCCACCAGGAACGCCTCGCCGCCGCTGCGCACCAGCACGCTGCCTGTGGCGAACGCGCGGGAGGTGACGGCGATGACGTCCTCGTGAAGAGCGACTGCTCTCAAGCCACGCCGAGAAGCTTCGCGGCCTCGAGGAGGGTCTTCACCTCGGCCGTCGGCTTCTTCTGCGAAGCGTCGAGCGTCTCCTTGTTGCGGTTGACCCAGATCACGGGGATCTTGGCCTTCAGGCACGGCTCCACGTCGTAGTAGTACGACGAGGTGACGTGCACCCAGCCCTTCTTGGTGCCGATACGACGCTCGGCCTCCTTGAAGTGCGCGGGGTCCGGCTTGTAGGACCGGACCTGCTGGGCCGTGACCACCAGGTCGAAGTCGTTCTTGAAGTAGCGCCGGGTCTCCCCGAGCAGCTTGTCGTCGACGTTGGAGATCAGACCGAGCTCGTACTTCTTGTCGAAGCGGTCGAGCTGCGTCTTGGTCTCTTTGAACGGCGGCCAGCGGGAAACCGAGGCCGGGAGGAAGCCGGAACGGGACGGCTCGAGCGGCCAGCCGAGCTGGCGTGAGATCTGCACGGCGGTCCGGCGAAGGACCTCCGCGTACAGCTCGTACGAGCCGTTCTTGATCTCCTGCTGCGTCTCCAGGAAGAGCGGCACGAGCTCCTCCTTCGACAGCGTGTAGCCGTCCCTCTCCGCCTCCTTGGCAAAAGCGTCGTACACCCCGGTCTCCCAATCAATCAGGGTGCCGTAGACATCGAAGGTGACGAACGTGACTTCTTTAGGGAGGGGCATCGCGGCCGTGCATGATGACATTTCCTCACGCGCGATCCCGGAGTAACCTGGAAAGCAGGAGAAATACGTGTTCGCGCTCGGCCTTTCGCTCGTGCTTGCGGGCGCCGCTCTGGCGGCGGCGGAGGCTCACGTGCCGAGCCACGGGCTCCTGGGTTCGGGCGCGGTGGTGGCGCTCGCCACCGGGGTCGCGCTGCTGCTCTCCTCCGCCGGTTCCGCCACGCTCGTGGCCGTCATCGCGGGGCTGGCCGTCGGTCTCGCCGGAGCGCTGATCCTGGCGCTGATCGTCCGCAAGGCGCTGGCCACGAGGCGGCTGCGCGTGTCCAACAGCCTGATCGGTCGGGTCGGCGTGGCCCGCGGCGAGGACGCCGTCTTCGTCGACGGCGCGTTGTGGCGCGCTCGCAGCTGGGGCCTCGAAGGCGACCCGCCACTCGAGCGCGGGCTGCCGATCGTCGTCGAGAACGTCAACGGTCTGACGCTCACCGTGCGTCCGGCCGAGGAATGGGAGGTGGCACCGTGATCGAGGCCGCGCTGGTGACCGTGATCTTCGTCCTGGCGGTGGTCCTCGGACTCGCCGCCGCGTCCGTCCGGGTGCTGCGCGAGTACGAGCGCGCGGTCGTGTTCCGGCTCGGGCGCGTGATCGCCACGAAAGGCCCGGGGCTGGTCCTGCTCGTCCCCGCGATCGACCGCATGGTGCGGATCTCGCTGCGCACCGTGACCTTGAACGTCCCACCCCAGGACGTGATCACCCGCGACAACGTCCCTGTGCGCGTGGACGCCGTCGTCTACTTCCGGGTCGTCGACCCCAACTGCGCCGTCGTCCAGGTCGAGAGCTTCCTGAAGGCGACGTCGCAGATCGCCCAGACGACGCTGCGCAGCGTGCTCGGCAAGGCCGACCTCGACAGCCTCCTCTCCGAGCGCGAGACGCTCAACGAGGAGCTGCAGAAGATCATCGACGAGCAGACCGAGCCCTGGGGCGTGAAGGTCAGCACCGTCGAGATCAAGGACGTGGGCATCCCGCCCGCGATGCAGCACGCGATGGCCCGTCAGGCCCAGGCCGAGCGCGAGCGTCGCGCGAAGATCATCAACGCCGAGGGCGAGTTCCAGGCCGCGGCCCGCCTCGGCGAGGCCGCGGACGTGATCTCCAAGAACCCGACCACGATCCAGCTCCGCTACCTGCAGACGATCAGCGAGATCGGCAAAGACAACTCCACGGTCATCTTCCCGCTCCCGATGGACCTCATCAAACCGTTGCTGGAAGCCGGACCAGCCGCCCTCCCGCGCGGGAACGAGAGCGCCCCACTCGTCAACGGTCAACCGTCGGAGCGTGCGCGTTCGTAACATCCCCCGCGCCAATGGACCTACTCGAATACCAGGGCAAGCAGCTGTTCGCCCGCCATGGGGTGCCGGTGCCCAGCGGCGCCCCCGCCACCACCGTCGAGGAGGCCGTCGCGGCGGCCGACGAGATCGGGTATCCCTGCGTCGTCAAGGCGCAGGTGCAGATCGGCGGCCGCGGAAAGGCCGGCGGGATCAAGGTGGCGAAGGATCGCCAAGAGGCCGAGACGCACTCGAAGGCCATCCTCGGGATGGACATCAAGGGCCACACGGTGCACGAGGTGTGGATCGAGGCGGCTTCCGACATCGCCGCCGAGTACTACGCCTCGATCGTCTTCGACCGCTCCGCGAAGCGTCCGCTCGTGATGCTGAGCACGCAGGGCGGCATGGACATCGAAGAGGTGGCTGAGAAGGATCCAGGTGCACTGGTCCGGCTGCACGTGGACCCGCTGCTCGGCTTCCAGGACTTCCACGCCCGCCGCCTGGCGTTCGAGGCAGGCGTCGACGCGGACGTCATCCGGCCGCTCGGTGCGCTGCTCGCCAAGCTCTACGACGCGTTCGTCAAGGAAGAGGCGATGCTCGTCGAGGTGAACCCGCTGATCGTGACCGCCGACCGCAAGGTCGCGGCGCTCGACGCGAAGGTCACGCTCGACGACAACAGCCTGTTCCGGCACCCCGACAACGCCTCGCTGCGCAACACGGCGGCCGAGGACGAGCAGGAGCAGATGGCGCGCGAGCGCGGGCTCACGTTCGTCAAGCTCGACGGCAACGTCGGCATCCTCGGCAACGGCGCCGGCCTCGTGATGTCGACGCTGGACGTCGTCGACCAGGCCGGCGGCTCGCCCGCGAACTTCCTGGACGCCGGCGGCGGATCGAAGGCCGAGGCGATCACGCAGGCGGTCGAGGTGATCCTCTCCAACCCGAACGTCACCGCCGTGCTGTTCAACATCTTCGGCGGCATCACGCGCTGCGACGAGGTGGCGAAGGGCCTGATCGAGGCGTTCGCGCAGATCAACCCGACCGTCCCGTTCGTGGTCCGTCTCGACGGCACGAACGACAAGGAAGGCCGCGCGCTGCTCGCCGAGGCCAACCTCCCGAACGTGTACACGGAGGCGACCATGCTGGGCGCCGCGAAGAAGGTCGTGGAGCTCGCAGGCTGATGGCCATCCTCGTCAACAACGACACGAAGCTGTGCGTCTCCGGCATCACCGGCCGTGAGGGCACCTTCCACACGCTCAACAACAAGAACTACGGGACGAACGTCGTCTCCGGCGTCACGCCCGGCAAGGGCGGCCAGGACGTCGAGGGCATCCCGGTGTTCAACACGTTCCACGACGCGGTCTCCGAGACCGGCGCGAACACGGCGATGATCTTCGTGCCGCCGCGCTTCGCGGCGGACTCGATCCTCGAGGCCGAGGACGCGGGGATCAGCCTGATCATCGCGATCACCGAGGGCATCCCCGCCCACGACGAGCTGCGCGTCTACAACCACCTCGCCACGAACCCGAACGTGCGCTTGGTCGGGCCGAACTGCCCCGGCATCCTGTCGCCGGGCAAGGCCAACGTCGGCATCATCCCGGCGTCGTTCTTCTCCGAGGGCAACGTGGGCGTCGTCTCGCGCTCCGGCACGCTGACCTACCAGATCGGCAACGAGCTGGCCCAGGCCGGCTTCGGCAACTCGAGCATCGTCGGCATCGGCGGCGACCCGGTCCCGGGCTCGTCGTTCATCGACATCATCGCCGAGTTCGAGGCCGACCCCGAGACCGAGCTGATCGTGATGGCGGGCGAGATCGGCGGCTCCGCCGAGGAGGAGGCGGCCGAGTTCATCAAGGCGAACGTCTCCAAGCCGGTCGTCGCCTACATCGCCGGTTTCACGGCACCTCCCGGCAAGACGATGGGTCACGCCGGCGCGATCGTCTCCGGCACCGCCGGCACGGCCAAGGCCAAGCAGGAAGCGCTCGAGGCCAACGGCGTGCGCGTCGGGAAGACCCCCACCGAGGTCGCCCAGATCGCGGCCGAGATCGCAGGGTCGCTGAAGACCGCGTAGAACCCTCACGCATCGTGGGTGCGAACCTTTCGCGCCCACGATGCGTTTACAGGCCCCGATGAAGCTCGTCACCGTCTTTCTGCTGCTGCTCGCCCTCCCGGCGTCCGCCCACGCTGCCGCGGGCGACCCGGACCGCGATTTCGGCCGCCGCGGCACGGTGACGCTGAAGGCGGCGGACACGGACGCGGTCGGCTACGCGGTGAAGGTGCTCTCCGGCAACCGGATCCTCGCGGGCGGCGCGGCCGCGGGCCAGCTGTTCGTGATCAAGCTGCGCGCGTCCGGCTCGCTCGACAGCACGTTCGGCACGCGCGGCCAGGTCGTCCCGGCGTTGCCCGGCACGTCGCTGGACGGCGTGAAGGGCATCCAGACCGTGCGGGACGGGCGCGTCGTCGCCTCCGGCACGCTGCGCCTCGCCGACGGCTCCACACGCTTCGTGACGCTGCGGCTGCTGCCCAGCGGTGAGATCGACCCGAGCTTCGGCGCGGGGCAGGGCTACGTGCTCAGCGGCCCGACCGACGCCGAGCTGGGCGCGATGACGATGAACCGCGACGGCGTCGTCTACCTCGCGGGATCGAGCGCGGGCGCGCCGTACGTGATGCGCCTGCTGCCCGACGGCACGCCCGACCCGGCGTTCGCCAACCCCGCGCTGGGCGTGGCCGGCCGCGTCACGGGCCTGCTCATCCGCACGGACGGCACGCTCACCTACACGGTCCAAACCGGCGCCGCCTCATTCACCGTCGTCAAGCTGAATGCCGTGGGCGCGCTCGATCCCACCTGGGGCGGCACGGGCGCCGTCACGCACGTCCTGAGCCCCGGCACGGGTCCCGGACTCGGCGCCGCCGCCGTGCGCCAGGGCCCGACGACCACGACCCTCGTCGCGGGCACGGACGCGACCGCCGCGGGCACCGCGCGCGGATCGGTGATCCGCCTGAACGCCGACGGCTCCCTCGACACCACGTTCGGCAACAAGGGCATCGTGCGCGTGTCGCGCTCGGGCCGCGACCTGCGCATCGCCGCGATGGTGCGCGACCGCTCCGGCCGGATCGTGCTCGCGGGCACGGGCCGCGCGCCGGACTCGATGCTGGTCCGCCTGCGCGCCAGCGGTGCCCGTGACTCCAAGTTCGGCAACGGCGGCCTGACGTTCCCGGTGCTCGGCGTGCCGCCCGGGGGCAGCCCGGTCTACACGCGGTTCGACGCGGTCGACGTCGCCGGCTCCAAGCCCGTCGTCGTCGGCTCGGCCGCCGGCCCCGGACCGCTGGTCCGGAGCATCGGCGGCACGGCCTTCACGGGCCGCTTCGCGCTCACCGTCTCGCGATTTGACTGACGCGCTGATGCAGCCACGGCACGTGCGGTTCGTGCTCGGGCTTCATCAGCACTGAGCGCAGGACGCGGACGCCGTCGGCGTCCATCTCCACGTCCGGATGGGCGGCCGCGAAGGCGTCGGCAGAGATGCGCAGGGTCGACAGGAACACCGGATCGTCGGAGTCCATGCCGTTCTGCAGGACCCGCTCGGACGCGGCGTCGATCTCCGAAGCGCTCGAAGCGGTCGGGAAGTAGGTGAGGATGTCGAGCTCGGGCTCGCGGTGGAGCGTGAGCACGTCCGAGCCGCGGATCAGCTCCGCCCAGGCCTGAGCGGCCCGCACGCCGGCGGACAGGATCGGCGCCAGGTCCAGCGACCGCAACGTCAGCCACAGCGCGGCGGCCGCCGCGCCCGCCCGCGAGCACTCGAGCGAGATCTCGCCTAGGTGCAGCTCGGCCGAGGTGAAGTACGTGTAGGGCGAGTCGTGCTTGTACAGACGCCCGACGGCCGGGTCGCGGAACAGGATCGCGCCGCACCCGTAGGGCTGCAGTCCGTGCTTGTGCGGGTCCACGACCACGCTGTCCGCGCCGGCGATCGCCTTGAACGGACCCCCGTCGATCAGGCCGGAGTCCGCCAGCAACGTGAAGAATCCGCCGTACGCGGCGTCGACGTGCACGCGCACGCCGTACCGCTCCCGGAAGGAGACGGCCCGCGCGACGTCGTCCAGCGTCCCGGTCCCGGTCGTTCCCGCGGTCACCACCACCGTCCCGACGTCCCCGCCGCGGCACAGCTCCTCCACCGCGTCGAGATCGATCCGCCCGGCCACGTCCGCGGGCGCCTCGATCCCGCGTACGCCCAGCACGGCGCACATGCGCGAGTGCGTGTAGTGCGCGTTCGCGCCGTAGACGACGGCCTTGCCGGGGTGCAGCTCCCGCCCCACCCACAGCGCCTCCAGGTTGGCGATCGTGCCGGAGGAGGTGAGGTGCCCCATCCCGCCCTGCAAGCCGAACATCTCCGCCAGCCACTCGACGACCTCGACCTCCATGGCGGACGTCGCCGGGCCCCCGTCGAGCGCGTGGTTGTTCGTGTTCGCGTGCAGCGCCGCGGTGTAGGCGGCGATGGCCACGGGATGCGGCGGCTTGAGCATCTGTCCCGCGTAGCGCGGGTGATGGAACGGATAGTTCGTCCCCATCCGCTCGGCGAACTCGCTCCAGGCGGCTTCGAACCGCTCGGCGTCAGGTTGCAGCGCCGGATGCGACGGGGCGGGCTCGCGCCAGCCCTGGACGGCCTCAAGCGCACGGCTCACGTACTCCATACGCCGCTAGTCTGGCGGGCATGGCCACGATCTCCTTCGCCCGTGGGGCACCGTCACTCGACATCGTCGATGTGGAAGGCCTGAAAGAGGCTTCCCGGCTCGCCTTCGAGAACGACCCCGCCGGAACGACGGCGTACGGCACGAGCGTCGGCTACGTCCCGCTGCGCGAGTGGATCGCGGAGCAGCACGGCGTGCCCGTCGAGCAGGTGCTCGTGACCAACGGGTCGATGCAGGCCGACGCGTTCCTGTTCGAGCTGCTCGTCCAGCCGGGCGACGCAGTGATCGTCGAGAACCCGACCTACGACCGCACGCTGCTCAACCTGCGTGCGCGCGGCGCGGATGTCCGGTTCGTCGATCTCGAGGACGACGGCATCAGCATCGAAGGCCTCGAGGAAGTGCTCGCCACGGCGGTGCACCCGAAGCTCGCGCACATCATCCCGAACTTCCAGAACCCCGCCGGCTACACGCTGTCGCAGGCCAAGCGCACGCGCCTGCTGGAGCTCGCGGTCGAGCACGACTTCACGATCTTCGAGGACGATCCGTACGTCTCGATCCGCTTCGAGGGCGAAACGATCCCGTCGATGTTCTCGCGCGACGAGGACGGCAAGGTCGTCTACGCGAGCTCGTTCAGCAAGACGGTGTGCCCCGGCATCCGCGTCGGCTACCTGCTCGGCTCCCAGGCCGTGATCAAGCAGATCCAGACGATCGCGACCAACACGTACATCTCACCGAACATGGTCGCCCAGTCGATCGTGAACCAGTTCGCGCGCTCCGGCCGCATGGACGGCGCCGTCGAGACCGTCAAGACGGCGCTGAAGGCGCGCAAGGACGCGGTCGTGGCCGCGCTCCAGCGGGAGATCCCCGAGGCGAAGTTCGCCAACCCGTCCGGCGGCTACTTCATGTGGGTCGAGCTGCCCGAGGGCGTCGACGTCGCCGAGCTCGAGAAGGCCGCGGGCCAGCGCGAGGTCCAGTTCGTCAAGGGCACCGACTTCGGTGGCTCTTCGAACACGCTCCGCCTCGCCTACTCAGGCGTCACGCCGGAGCAGATCGACGAGGGCATCACCAAGCTCGCGGAGGCACTCCGCTCCCTTGGAGTCGCAGCTTCATAGGTACGGCGACGACCCCTCGCAGTACGGCGTGCTGTACGGCGAGGGGCCGGTCGCGGTGCTCATCCACGGTGGGTTCTGGAAGGACCAGTACGGACTGGACCTGATGGAGCCGCTGGCGGAGGATCTCGCCGCGCGCGGCTGGGCGGCGTGGAACATCGAGTACCGCCGGCTCGGCAACGGCGGCGGCGTGCCGGAGACGCTGGACGACGTCTGCGCCGCGATCGAGTTCCTCGACACGCTGCCGGTCGATCGCTCCCGCGTCGTGGCGATCGGCCACAGTGCCGGTGGGCATCTGGCGGCCTACGCCGCCACGAGAGTCCGGGTGACCGGCGTGGTCTCCCAAGCGGGCGTGCTCGACCTACAGCGCGCACGGGAGCTGAAGCTCTCCGACGGCGTCGTCGACCGCTTTCTCGGCGAGCACCCCACGAGCGTCGCCTCGCCCATCGAACGGCTCCCGCTCGGCGTCCCGACCCTGCTCACGCACGGCGGGTTGGACGACATCGTGCCGGTGGAGATCTCGCAGCGGTTCGCCGAGGCGAGCGGCGCGGCACTGATCGTGGAGCCCGAAGAGGATCACTTCGGCCACATCGACCCGGACAACCCGCTCTGGAAGGCGGTGCTGGCATGGCTCTGACCCGCGAAGACGCGCTCCGGCTGGACGCTCAGGACCCACTGGCGCCGTTCCGCGACCGGTTCGTGATCGAGGACGAGCACAAGCTCTACCTGGACGGCAACTCGCTCGGCCGGCTGCCGAAGGGCACCCGCGAGCGCCTGCACCGCGTGATCGACCAGTGGGGCAGCGAGCTGGTCGGCGGCTGGCACGACTGGATCGAGGCGCCCACCCGGGCGGGCGACACGGTGGCCGAGGTCATCGGTGCCGCCCCGGGCACGACCCTCGTCGCCGACAGCGTCACGGTGAACCTGTTCAAGCTCGTCAACGCGATCCTCGACGCGCAGTCCTACGCAAAGCTCGCGACCGACCAGGACAACTTCCCGACCGACCGCTACGTCTTGGAGGGGATCGCCCGCGCTCGCGGCCTGGAGCTGGAGATCTTCGAGGTCGACCCGCTGCTCGGCCCGCAGCCGGCCGACGTGCCCGAGGACGCCCTGACGGTGCTCTCACACGTCGCCTATCGCAGCGGCGCGCTGGCCGACATCAGCGCGTTCCCGGAAAGCGTCATCTGGGATCTGAGCCATTCGGCGGGAGCGGTGCCCGTGAACGCGAGCGCCATGCGCTACGCCGTCGGCTGCACCTACAAGTACCTCAACGCCGGCCCGGGCGCGACGGGCTACCTCTATGTCCGCGAGCCGGACACGCTCGTCACCCCGATCCAGGGTTGGTTCGGCCAAGCCCGCCAGTTCGAGATGGAGCGCCCCTACGAGCCCGCGCCCGGCATCACGCGCTTCCTCGCCGGCACCCCACCGATCCTCGTCCTCGCCGCCGTCGAGGAGGGCGTCCGCATCACCGCCGAGGCCGGCATCGACGCCCTCCGCGAGAAGTCGATCGCCCAGACCGACCTGCTGATCGCGCTCCACGACCAGTGGCTCGACCCGCTCGGCTTCACCCTCGGCACCCCGCGCGAACCACACCTGCGCGGCTCCCACGTCTCCCTCCGCCACCCCGAGGCCTGGCCGATCTGCAAGGCCCTGATCGAACGCGCCGACGTCATCCCCGACTTCCGCGGCCCCGACTCCGTCCGGCTCGGCATCGCCCCGCTCTACACCCGCTACGTGGACGTCTATGACGCGATCGACCGGCTCCGCGACCTCGTCGAACGCGGCGTCCACCGCGAAGTGGACCAGACCGTCTCCCGCGTCACTTAGCGTCGCCGCGGCGGTCGCGATCGGGCTGCTCGTCTGGCTCGCGCTGCGCGGCCACGACGGCTACGACCTCGCGTACGCGCTGCTCTGGGGCGACGAGCTCGCAGACGGCCACGCCCCCACGCTGGAGTCGCCGTTCGCCCCGACCCCGCACCCACTGGCCAACCTTGCGGCCCTGCTGGTCGCGCCGCTCGGCCGTCCCGCGAGCGCAGACGCACTGCGCCTGCTCGTCGCGATCTCGTTCGGCGCGGTCGCCGTCGCCGCCTTCTCCCTCGCGCGCGAGCTGTTCGAAGATAAAGGGGCCAGGCCCCTTTATGTGGGCGGGCTCGCAGCCGCGCTCCTGCTCACGCGGCCCGCGTTGCTCGCCGCCACGTTGCGTGGCTCGATCGACATCCCCGCGCTCGCCTTCACGCTGTTCGCGCTCGCGGCCGTGCTCAAGCGGCGCTTCGTGCTCGCCCTCGTCCTGCTCGGCCTCGCGGGGTTGCTGCGGCCGGAGGCATGGCTGCTGGCGTTCGCGGTCGCGGTGTGGTGGCGCCGGCCAGCCGGGTTCGCCCTCGCGCTGGCCGCCCCGCTGATCTGGTGCCTCGCCGATCTGCTCGCCACGGGCGACCCGCTGCACTCGCTCACCGGCACGCGGGCGCTCGCCGAGGAGCTCAACCGTCCGCGCAGCGCGCCGCTCGCTCCGCTCTTGGTCCCGCGCCTGATCAGCGCCGTGATCGGATTGCCGGTGCTGCTGGCCGGTGCAGCGGCGCTCGTCGCACTGTCCGAACGGCCTTCCCCACGCTTCCGGACGATCCTCGTCGCGCTGCTCCTCACGCTCGCGACGTTCGTGGCCATCGGCGCCGCGGGCCTGCCGCTCCTCGCCCGCTACCTGCTGCCGCCCGCCGCGCTGCTCGCGATCCTGGCCGCCGGAGTCGCGACCACGCGCACGCCGACGCTCGCGCGCATCGCGACCATCGTGTGCCTGATCGTCGCGATCCCCGCCACCGTCACCGGCCTGCGCGACGCCGCGGCCGACTCACGTGAGCGACGGGCGCTGCAGGCCGACCTGCACACCCTTACGCGCCAGCCGGCCTTCACGCAAGCGCTCGAGCGCTGTCCACCGCTGTCGGCCGTGACCTACCGGCACGTGCCGGTGATCGCCTACTCCGCGCACCTGCCCGCGGCCGCGATCCGCCCGGAGCCCGACAGCGACCTGATCGTCCTGCCGGGCAGCGCCCGCGCCGCCGAGAGCTTGCAGAGCGCCGCGGACTCGGCGCCGCTGCTGTTGCAGCCGCCGCCCGACTTCAGGCTCGCCGCGCAGACCGCGGACTGGGCGCTGGCCGTCCGCGAGAGCTGCTGAGCCGGGACAGAGAGTGTGTAGCGCTTGGTCTTGCCCTTGAACTTCAGCTGAATCGTGACCTTCTTCGCGCTGCCGAGCTTGGACCGCTCCACGCGGAACGTCGTGTTGGCCTGGCACTTCTTGCTGAGCTTGACGTTGCGCTTGACCAACACCTTGGTGCCGGCCTTGAGTTGGAGCTGGACCGTCTTGCTGGCGCAGCCCTTGACCTTGTACGTGCGCTTGAAGGCGATCGAGACGAGGGCGCTCGTCGGCCGTACCGCGGCAGGCGGAGCGGCAGCCGGCGGGGTGGGCGTGGCTCGGACGATCGGGTTCGGGGTCGGCGTGGCCGTCGGCACGGGCTCGTCGTCGGGCTCCGCCGTCGGGATCGGCGACGGTGTCGGGGTCGGGTCCACACCCGGGCGCGGCGTGGCCCAGATCTCGCCGTAGTTGACGGCCTCGTCGATGTCGACTTCGTCGTTGCGGTTGACGTCGTACCACGCGACCACGTACGTCCCGCCGTCGCCCACGGGCAGCGTGAGCGCCGCGCGACCGGCCGCATCCAGCGTTGCGACACCTTCGGTCGCGTCCGTGCGCCCGCTCGCCAGCCACCGCAACTGGCCACCCGCGACGCCCCGCTCGTCGATCACGGACGCGTCGACGGTGAGCGTCCCGCCAGCCTGCGGCTCGCCCGCACGTGCTTTGAGCTGCACCTCGCGTGGCTGACCGAGCCCGACATTCACGCTCCAGCGGCCTGTCGCGCCCGCGGCGAGCGTCTGAATCGGCCACGCGAGCGCCGCGCGCGTCTCATAGCCCCAGAGCTCGTCGCTCATCGGGTGGAAGGTGTTGTCGAGCGGGGGACCGGAGGGGTCGTCGTACTCCCAGATCTCCTCGTAGGCGCCGCCGGTGTAGCTCGTCGGCGCCGGAGACCCGTCCACCGCGGACTCACCGAGCGTGACCACGCCGCCGGCGTCGGCACTGCGCAGCGTCAGGATCCGCGGTCCGGCCGTAGCCGACATCGCCGGCGGGTAGTAGCCGTAGCCCGTCATGTCCACGAGCGGACGCAACCGCAGCGGCGCACCGCTCGTGTTGGTGACGGCGTACGTCAGCGTGTAGCCGTCGGCGCCCGTGCCGCGGACGCGGGCGGTCTCCACGACGTCGGCGTACTTGGTGCCGTTGTGGATCGCGGTCGAGGTGGACGCGCCGGACAGCGGGTCACCGGCGACCACCGGACCGAACGCCGGCGTCGAGAAGGCCGGGAACACGTCGTCGCCCTCGCAGCACGCGGCGAACGTGATGCCGGCGTCAGGCAGCGAGAAGTGGAACTCGGCGCTGGAGTCCAGCAGCGGCCAGCCCTCGTGCCCGCCGAAGAACGCGGACGTGGTGTTGAAGTCGTACTGGCACACCCGCACCGGGTCGCCGTTGATCGCTCGCGCGCTCGTCGTCTTGATCGCACATTGCTCGGGCGCGTACCCGAACTCGGCGTAGCCCGTCACGGCCTCGACCATCCGCGCCAGGCCGAGGCCCGGGATCGCGGTGACCAGGGCGCCTACCGCAAGCGCGGCGGCCAGCAATCTCGCCGCGCGGCGAGCAACCTTCGACTCCATAGCGCGACTATCTCAGCGCCGCGCCGAGAATGCCAGCTAGGACATCGCCTCGATGGTCCGCCGCTGCATCTCGGCCTCGTCCATGTCCTCGATGTGCGTGCAGATCATCCAGCGGTGACCGTACGGGTCGCGCAGGGAGCCGGCGCGGTCGCCGTGGAACGTGTCGGACGGCTCGTTGACCGCCGTAGCGCCCGCCTCGACTGCCCGGGCATAGAGCGCGTCGGTGTCCTCGGTGTAGATCATCAATGCGACCGGGACCGGCTCGTCCGCAGACGGCGCGACCGAGCCGTACTCGGGGAACGAGTCGCTGACACACACGATCGAGGACCCGATCTGCAGCTCGGAGTGCATGAGCTTGCCGCCCATGACGAGCTTGAGGCGGATCTCGGCGCCGAACGCGCGCTCGTAGAAGCCCAGCGCCTCGACGCCGCCTTCGACGGCGAGCACCGGGGTGACGGAGTGGAACCCTGCGGGAATCGGCTTCACAGACATGTGAGCCACCCTAAGTCGCTGCTACGGAGCCGTATTGTAAGAACGCGACAGAGCTTGGATCGCGGCCTGGCGGGCTTCTTCGTCGAGGTCGGCGACGAGCCGGTCGCCGAGCGCGTCCGCCTGCACCAGCGCGTCGGTTCCCGCCTTGGTGAGCGTGACGACGGACCGGCGGCGATCCGCCTCTGAGCGCTGCCGCGCCACCAGACCGCGCCGCTCGAGCTCGTCGATCACGGGCACGATCTGCGCCGGGAGCAGGCCGCACAGCCCGGCGAGCTCCTGCTGCGAGGGCGGAGCGTCCTCGCTGAGCACGGCCAACACGATGTACTGGCGCCCGCTCAGGCCGATCGCGGCGAGCGGGTCTTCGGCGCGCGCGGCGATCTCGTTGCCCAGCTTCACGAGCAACAGGGCCGATCGGCTGAGCGTTCCGCGGGGCAGCATGTCGCCGCAGGTTAGAGTCTCGGGAGAATCATTCATGACTTGAATCATTCATCGTAGCGGCGTATGGTCTTGTCCCATGACCGTTCACGGAATGAATGATTCAAGATCACGATGGCTGGCGCTGGCGGTGCTCGCCATCGCTCAGTTCATGGTCGTCCTCGACGTCACGATCGTGAACGTGGCGCTGCCGGCCATCCAGACCGACCTTGGCTTCAGCGCCGAGGGCCTGCAGTGGGTGGTTAACAGCTACACGCTCACGTTCGGCGGCCTGCTCCTGCTCGGGGGTCGTATGAGCGACATCCTCGGCCGCCGTCGGCTGTTCCTGATCGGCCTCGGACTCTTCACCGCCGCTTCGCTCGCGGGCGGATTCGCCACGTCAGAAACAACGCTGATCGCGGCGCGCTCCATCCAGGGCATCGGCGCCGCGCTGCTCTCCCCGGCCGCACTCGCGCTGCTCACCGTCACCTTCCCCGCCGGCCGTGAGCGCAACATCGCGCTCGGCGTCTGGGGCGCGCTGGCCGGCATCGGCGGCACGCTCGGTGTCGTCGCCGGCGGCGTCCTGGTCGACTCGCTCGGCTGGGAGTGGATCTTCTTCGTCAACGTGCCCGTCGCCGCCGTCGCCATGCTGGCCGCGCCCGCGTTCATCACCGAGAGCCGGCGTGAGCACACCGACTCGAGCTTCGACATCGCGGGGGCCGTGCTCGGCACCGCGGGCCTGTTCGCGCTCGTCGGCGGCGTGATCCGCACGGACGCCACGGGCTGGGGCTCGGCCCAGGTGCTCGCGCTGTTCGGCTCCGCCGTCATCCTGCTCGCCGCGTTCGTCGTGGTCGAGGCCCGCGCCAAGGACCCGCTCGTCCCGCTGCGCCTGTTCCGCGTCCGCGGCCTCAGCGTCTCCGCGATCGCCCTCGCCCTCAACGGCGGCGCCTTCCTCGGCATGTTCTTCCTCACCGCGCTGTTCCTGCAGCAGGTGCACGGCGACACGGCGCTGCAGGCCGGCGCGCACTTCGTCCCGATGGGCATCGCGGCGATCGCCTCCGCGGTGATCGGCGCGCAGCTCGTCACCCGCTTCGGCACCCGTGCCGCCTACCTCGGCGGGACCGCGGTCGGCGCCGCCGGGCTGCTGCTGCTCAGCCAGGCGGGCGTCGACTCGGGCTACGCGGGCGGGCTGCTCCCCGGCCTGATCGTGTTCGGCCTCGGCCTCCCGCTCGTCGGCGTCGCGAACCAGATCGCCGCCGTGGCCGAGGTCCCGCACGAGGACGCGGGCGCCGCCTCGGGCATCATCACCACCGCCTTCCAGGTGGGCGGAGCGCTCGGCCTCGCGCTCATCTCCACCGCCGCCACGACGCGCACTGGGGACGCCCTCGCGGCCGGCGCGGCCCAGGCCGACGCCCTCGCGGCGGGCTTCGAACGCGGGATGCTGATCGCCGGCGGCCTGGCCGTGGCCAACCTGCTGGTGGGCGCCATCCGCGCGCCGCACATCAAGCCCGACGCGGCGATGGTGGCGGAAGCTAGCGTTTCGTGAGTGGACGATCAGCGCGGGATCCTCGAGCCTGAGCAGGCGCGCCGGCACTTCAGGCTCACCCGCGCCAAGCCCGCCGAGGATCTCGCCCATCTGATCGACCGCCACTGGATGGTCGAGTGGGATCTCACGGAGCCGTTCACGCAGGAGATCGTCACCCACCCGAGCGTGAACATCGCCTTCCAGGACCCGCCGACCATCCACGGCGTGTTCACCGGCCGCTTCCGGCAAGAGCTGACCGGCAGCGGCCGTGTGATCGCCACCAAGTTCCGCCCGGGCGGCTTCCACGCCTTCCTCCCCGTGCCCGCGGTCACGCTGACCGACGAGGTGATCCTGGCCGACACCGTGTTCGACCACCTGCGGCCGACCACGTTCGAGGAGATCGAGCACGGCCTGAGACGGCACGGCTGGACCGACGACCCGCGCATCGCCGAGGTCAACGAGCTGCACGCCGCGATGCTCGAGCACCCCGAGATCACCCGCGTCGAGCACTTGTGCGCCCACGCCGGCTACTCCAAGCGCACGCTCCAACGCCTGTTCCGCGAGTACGTCGGCGTCACGCCCAAGTGGGTGCTGGATCGCATCCGCCTGCACGAGGCGGCCGAGCGGATGGCCGACGGCGACGCCGACTGGGCGAGCATGGCGCTGGACCTCGGCTACTTCGACCAGGCCCACTTCATCAAGGCGTTCAAGGCCGTCGTCGGCCGCTCGCCCGCGGTCTACGCGCTCAGCGCCGCGGCCAGCGTCGGATAGGTCGGATACGTCTTGTCGAGCCCGGTGATCGCCAGCATGCGGGCGATCGAGGAGCCGGGCTTGATGACCAGCCGCAGTTGCAGCTGTCGCGCGCCGAGCTCGTCACCGAGCGCGAACATCAGGTTGATGCCGGCGCTGTCGAGATACGTGGTGGGCGTGAGGTCGACGACGAGCACCGACGACTCGTTGGTCACCAGCCCGCGCAGCGCGACGCCCACGTCAGCCACGTTGGAGGCGTCGATCTCACCCGTGACGGCGCCCACCGGCGTGTCGCCGTGCCATTCCGCGGCCACCCGCGCGAGATCGCTCACGCCGCCCGCCCGAGCGTCCGGCGCAGCACGACCTGCGTGCCGTCCTCGTCCTGGGTCACGTCCACCGTCTCCATCAAGGCTCGCATCATCGAGATTCCGCGCCCGCGATGCGTTCCGCGCGGGGTCCGCCAGCGGCCACGGTCGCGGACCACGAACGATATGACCCCGTCCTCACAGGTCGCGGCCACCTCGTAGGTTGCCGCCCCGGGCGCGTACGCGTGCTCCACGGCATTCGCCGATGCCTCCTGCACGGCCACGATGATGTCGTAGCTCTCGTCCTCGGCCGCGCCCCATCGGGCCAGCCAGCGACGGAGGAGCGGGCGCATCGCCGCCAGCGTCTCGGCCGACGCGGGCCAGGTGGTCTGCAGCGCTTCGGGCAGGAGCTCCAGCCGCGCGCCCAGAACGGCCACGTCGTCGTCGGCGGCAGCGCCGCGCACCGCTCCGGCGGCGACGGCCTGGCACAGCTCGCCGAGGTCCTCAGCCGTCTCGAACAGCGCCCGCAGACGCTCGAGCCCGGCCTCCACGCCTTCGCCGCGCACCTCGATCGCGCCGTCGGTGGCCAACAGCAGGGTGCTGCCCGCCGGGAAGTCGAACCGCGTCTCGCGGAACGTCGCGGCGGAGGAGACGCCGAGTGGCGGACCGCCGTCGACCGCCAGCACGACGGTCTCCCCACCCGGCCCGCGCAGCAGCGGCGGGAGGTGGCCGGCGCTGACGAGGGTCGCCCGTTCGCGTTCGAGGTCGACCACGGCGTAGGCCAGCGTCGTCATCTGATGCTGACCGAGCGTGAGCAGAAGCCGGTTGAGCCGCTCCACCACGCCCGCCGGCGTGTGGCCGTCGAGCGCGTAGGCCCGCAGGCCCGTGCGCATCTGGGCCATCATCGCGGCCGCGCCGATGCCGTGGCCCATCACGTCGCCGACGACGAGCGCGATCCCGCCCCGGCCGACGGTGAACGCGTCGTACCAGTCGCCGCCGATCCCACCGCGCCGCACGGCCGGGAGATAGCGCGCCGCCAGTTCCAGACCGGGCACGGTCGGCAACTCCTCCGGCACGAGGCTGCGCTGGAGCACCTCGACCACGCCGCGCTGGTGGAGCATCCGCGCGCGCTCGATCGCGACCGCGGCGCGGTCGGCGGCGGCTTGCAGCACCTCGGCATCGACTGCGTCGAACAGGCGCGGGACGAGCGTGCCGACATGCAGCACGCCGATGACGTTGCCCTCGACCAGGAGTGGGACACCGAGCATCGAGCGGATCCCCTTCTCCCGCAGGATCGGGTTGAGGATGTCGGCGTGGCTGACGTCCTCGATGAAGATCGCGCGGCGCTCGGCGGCGATCCGCCCCGCGAAGCCGCGCCCGACCGGGATCCGGACGCCCTGCTCGACCTCTTCCTCGATGCCTTTGGCGGCGGTCGCCACGAGCGACTCACCGGCTTCGTCGAGCAGCAGGAACGCGGCGGTGTCCGTGCCGAGGGTGTCCGCGATCCGGTCGAGCAGCTCCAGCAGCAGGACTTCGTCAGGCACGGCCCAACTCTACGGTGAGAACACGAGCACGATGTAGACGAAGAAGACGAGCAGGTGGACGCCGCCTTCGAGCACGGTCGTCCGTGGCCCGGAGAACGTCACCACGCTGAGCAGCAGCGTCAGCGCGACGAGCACGATGCCGGTCTGGTCGAGGCCCAGGATCACCTGCTGGCCCGTGATCAGGCCGATGATCAGCACGGCCGGGAGTGTGAGGCCGAGCGTCGAGAGGCACGCGCCGAGGCACAGGTTGACCGTGCGCTGGAGCTGGTTCTTGGACGCCGCCTTCAGCGCGCTGATGCCCTCCGGCGTGAACACGATCAGCGCGATCAGCACGCCGCTGAGCGCCACCGGCGCGCCCAACGCCTTGATCTCGGCCGTGACGACCTTGTCCAGGCTCTTGGAGAGCAGCACGATCGGGAGCGCGGCGGCCAGCAACAGGACCACCCACTTGGTGACCGTGCGCGCGTTGAGCTCCTCCACCTCGTGCTCATCGGACGGGCCGTGGATGAACAGGTCGCGGTGCCGGCCGGTCTGGATCCGCAGGAAGAACACGTACAGGACGATCGTGGCGCCCGCGAACAGGATGGCCTGCGTGGTGCTCAGCGTCGCCGCGTCCGTGGAGGTCGTGACCGCGGGCATGATCAGCGCGATCACGCCCAGCGGGATGATCACGCTCAGGAACGCGGACGCGCCCGGGAGGCTGTAGTCCTGCTCGTGGTGCTTGAGGCCGCCGACCACGAGCGCCAGGCCGATGACGCCGTTGAGCACGATCATCATCACCGCGAACATCGTGTCCCGACCGACGGTGGGGGCGTCGCCGCCGAGCATCACGGCGCTGATCAGCATCACCTCGATGCCGACGATGCTGAGCGTGAGGATGAGCGTCCCGAACGGCTCGCCGAGCATCTCCGCCAGGTGGTCGGCGGCGACGATGACGCCGTACGCGCACCACAGGATCACGCTCAGCAGAAAGACCAGCAGCAGCGTGGCGATCGGCACCGACTCGAGGTTCGACTTCGACAGCACGTCGTCCCCGAAGAACTGGAAGACGATGACGGTGGCCCAGCCCGCGATCAGGTGCTTCATCGCGCGAGCTCCTTGAACGTCGGGGCCACGATGTCCCAGTCACTCGTCGGCTCCGTGTCCTCGGTGGGGCGGGGCACGAACGCCGTGCGCAGGCCCGCCGCGCGGGCCGCCGTCAGATCGTCGTTGTGGGCGGCGACCATGCACACCTCGTCGTAGCCGAGCCCGAGCGCGTCGACGCTGGCCCGGTACACCCGCGGGTCGGGCTTGTAGGCGCGGGCGATCTCGGCGCCGAGGATCGCGTCCCAGGGCAGCTTGGCGTACTTGGCGAGGTTGACGGACTGGGCGATGTGGCCGTTCGAGCAGGGCGCGATGATGTAGGTCTCCTTGAGGGTGGTGAGGCCGGCGACGACGTCGGGCCACGGGTCGAGCTGGTGCCACGCCCGGACGAGCGTGTGGCGATAGGGCTTGGGAAGGTCGATACCCAGCTCGGCCAGGACGATGTCCAGCCCGATCCGGTGCAGCACGTCCAGGTTCACCCACGGCCGGCGGCCGCTGCGCACGGTCTCCAGCTGAGGCTGGTACTGCGCCCGCCACCGGTCCGCCGTCTCCTCGGGCAGCCCGAACCGCGCCGTGTGCCGGATCATGCTCCCGCGCCAGTCCACGGTCGTGCCGAACACGTCGAAGATCAGCGCCTTCACCAGGTCCATACTGACGAGTCATGGATGCACGGCTGTTGACGGGGGCGGACTTCTGGTCGCTGCGTGAGGCGCCGGAGATCGGGTTGCGGCGGATCGTGGTGTCGGACGGGCCGGCCGGTGTGCGGGGGGAGACGTGGGACGAGCGTTCGCCGTCCGCGAACGTGCCGGCGCCGACCGCGCTGGCGGCCTCGTGGGACGTCGCGCGGGTGGAGCGCGTGGCCCGGCTGCTGGCGTTCGAGTGCCGCCGCAAGGGCGTCGACGTGCTGCTCGCCCCCACCGTCAACCTGCACCGGACGCCGTACGGCGGGCGCCACTTCGAGTGCTTCTCGGAGGACCCGTACCTGACCGGGGCGATCGGGGCCGCGTTCGTGCGCGGGCTGCAGGAGGAGGGCGTCGCGGCGACGGTCAAGCACTTCGTGGCCAACGACTCCGAGACCGAGCGCTTCACGCTGGACGCGATCGTCGACGAACGGACGCTGCGCGAGCTCTACGCGCTCCCGTTCGAGCTGATCCTGGCCGCCGATCCGTGGGCGGTGATGGCGGCCTACAACCGGGTCAACGGGACGACGATGACCGACTCGCCGCTGATCCAATCGCTGCTGCGCGAGGAATGGGGCTACGACGGCGTCGTGATGTCCGACTGGGGCGCCACCCGCAGCGCCGACGCGGCGGTGGATCTCGCCATGCCGGGGCCGGACAGCCCGCTCGATCCGCCGGACGTCGAGGTGCGCGTCGCGCGGCTGGTGGCGTTGGCCGAGCGTGTGTCGGCGAAGGACGCCACGGCGTGGTCGGACGCGGAGATCGCCGCGGAGCTGCGGGCCGCGGCGGCCGACGGGTTCGTGCTCGCCCGCAACCACGGGTCACTGCTCCCGTTGACCGGCTCATCGCTGCGCAAGGTCGCCGTGATCGGCCCGAACGGTGCCGACGCGCGCACATTGGGCGGTGGCAGCGCGACCGTCTACCCGCCGTACACCGTCTCGCCACTGGAAGGGCTACGCGCGGCGCTCCCGCACGCGGAGGTCGCGTTCGCGCCCGGCGTGAAGGCGCACACGCGGCTCCCCGTCGCGAAGGTCACCGCGATGCTCGACGGGACCGAGCAGCGCGAGACGGGCGAGTTCATCTGGTTCGGCGACCCGCGGACGGTCGAGGTGCGCACGACGATCACGGCCGAGGCGGCCGGCGAGCACGTGATCGGCGCTTCCGGCGTCGGGCGGTTCACGCTCACCCTGGACGGCACGGTCGTGCTGGAGGAGGAGCTTACGCTGGGCCCGGACGCCGACCCGGGCGAGCAGCTGTTCGCGCCGCCACAGCGTGGCGTCCCGATCACCGTGGAAGCCGGTCAGACCGTCGACGTGGTGCTGCGCGCCGAGGGCGTGACGGCGTTCCAGCTCAACCACGATCCGCCGTTCCCGGACACCGGGCTCGAGGACGCGGTGGCGTTGGCGCGGGAAGCCGATCTCGTCGTGATCGTCGTCGGCACGACGCCGGAGGTCGAGAGCGAGGGCTTCGACCGGTCGTCCCTGGCGCTGCCGGGTGCGCAGGATGAGCTGATCCGACGCGTCACGGACGCCAACCCGAAGACCGTCGTCGTCGTGAACGCCGGCGCCCCGGTGCTGATGCCGTGGATCAAGCAGGCGCCCGCGGTCCTGCTCACCTGGTTCGGCGGGCAGGAGGCGGGCAACGCGATCGCCGACGTCATCCTCGGCGCGGTCGAGCCCGGCGGCCGGCTCCCGACCACCTGGCCCGCGTCCGAGGACGGGCTGCCATCCGTGCAGCCGGTGGACGGCGTGCTCACGTACAGCGAGGGCCTGAAGGTCGGCTACCGCGGGGACGTCGTGCCGCTGTTCCCGTTCGGCCACGGCCTGGGCTACTCGGAGTGGCGCTACCTGGCGATGGACGGCGCGCGCGTGCGGCTGGCCAACACCGGCACGCGCGGCGGCCGCGAAGTCGTGCAGATCTACGCGTCCAAGCCCGACAGCGCCGTGGAGCGCCCAGCGCGCTGGCTCGTCGGCTTCGCCGTCGTCGAGGCCGCCGCGGGCGAGGAGGTCATCGTCGACGTCCCGCTCTCCCCCCGCGCCTTCGACCACTGGGCCGACGGCGCCTGGCAGCGCGAGCCGGGCGAGTTCGTCCTGGAGGCCGGTCGCTCCGTGGCAGACCTGAAACTGTCGAGCTCGTGGAGCTGAGGCAGCTCGAGTACTTCGCGGCCGTCGCGCGCCACCGGCACTTCACGCGCGCGGCCGAATCGCTCTACGTCACCCAGCCGGCGCTCTCCCAGCAGGTGCGGCGGCTGGAGGCGGAGCTCGGTCTCCAGCTCTTCCGGCGTACGTCCAAGGGCGTCGAGCTGACGTCCGCGGGCGAGGACCTGCTCGTCCACGCGGAGAAGATCCTCGCCGAGGTGGCCCAGACCCGGGCGGACATGGATCGCCACACGGGCGTCTCGCGCGGCGTGGTGCGCGTCGCCACCACGGCGGCCGACGCGCCCCGGCTCCCGGCCGCGCTCGCCGCCTTCCACCACGAGCACCCACACATCCAGATCGCGCTGCGCCAGGGCAGCGCGGCGGAACTCGTCGCGCTCGTGCAGGCGGGCACGGTCGACGTCGCCGTGCTCGCGCTCACCGACACGCCGCCGGGCGTCACGGTCACGCCGCTCGAGGATGAGCCGCTGCGCGCCGCCGTGCCCGTCGACGACGAGCTGGCCGGCACCACCATCGAGCTCGATCAGCTCCGCGGGCGCCCGTTCATCCTCGCCGAGCCGGGTACCGCGCTGCGCGACACGGTCATGAACGCCACGCAGCGCGCGGGGTTCAGCCCGCTGCCGCTGTTCGAGGTCGGCGACCCGGCGACGGTCCGCTTCCTCGTGCGCGAGGGTCTGGGCGTCGGGCTCGTTCCCGCCTCCTGGCTAGAGCGGCCGGGGCCGGTCGTCGGCGCGGCGGACCTCAAGGACCCACCGCGCCACCGGCTGTCGCTGCTCACGCCCGCAGCGGGGGCGTCACCGGGCGGTCGGCTGCTGCTCGAGCGCCTCGCGGAGCTCTGACTCCAGGCGCTTACGCGGCCGCGCGCCGACGAGGTTGGCGATCGGCGCGCCGTTGTCGAAGAGCATGAAGGTCGGCATGCCGAGCACGCCGTACTGGACGGCCAGCTCCTGCTCGTTGTCGACGTCGACGCTGACGATCTTGATGTCGTCGCGCGCGCCCGCCATCTCGTCGAGGATCGGCGACATCACCCGACAGGGCGGGCACCAGGTCGCCCAGAAGTCGACGAGCACGGGCTTGTCCGCCTCCAGGACCTCGGCGGTGAAGGTGTCAGTGGTCACGGGGTTCAAAGCCATGCACTCAGCATCGCCTTGCACCCCGCTGCACCCAAGTCGGATCCGTTATCAGCGTCCGTAGCGTTCCTTACCGAGCACGAGCTGCTCGGGAAGGGCGATCCGCGGCGGCGGGGACGGGTCGGCGAGCACGGACACGGTCTCGGCCACCGAACGCGTGAGCGAGCCCTCGACGCCGTCGAGCACGAACGTGATCTGCTCGTCGTCGACGCTGGTGACCTCACCGTGGTGCCCCGGCTCCAGGCCCTCGGCCTTGAACAGGTGCAGCAGATCCTCGGCCTCGTTCTCGAAGCGCAGGATGGTCACCTTCGCGCCGACCTCGCAGTCGCCCAGAGGCACACCCTCGATGCGCGTGCCCGGCTCGATCGGGTGGCCGTGCGGGCACGTCTTGGCGTCCCCGATCGCGGCCATCATGCGCGCCTCCAGCACGGGCGACATCGCGTGCTCGAGCCGCTCGGCCTCCTCGTGGACGTCGTCCCATGGGATCTTCAGCACGTCGGTCAGGAAGCGCTCGATCAGCCGGTGGCGGCGGACCACCTGCTGGGCCTGCTCGAGGCCTTCATCGGTGAACGAGATCGACTTGTCGGTGGCGCGCGTGATGTAGCCGTCCTTCACCAGACGCCCGACCATCTCGTGCACGGTCGGCGCGGAGAGCTGCATGGCCCGCGCGACGTTCGCGCCCGTCATCGGCAGGCCCGCCTCGTGGAGCCAGAAGATGGTCTGGAGATATTCCTCTTCGGCTACGGTCGCGTCGGCCATGCGTTGATCGTATCTGCCTCAGCCCAGCGCCTTCTCGGCCATGTCCATGAACGCACGGGTGGATGGGGAGAGGCGCGCGTTGCGACGCGTGATGAACGCGTAGGTCTCGTACAGCGGCGGGTCGAACGCCACCTGGAGAAGTTTGCGCGCTCGCAGCATCGAGGGCAGCCCGACCGTGTCGCCCACCCCGCGCGCGGCGAGGTCGAACGCGGCGGTCATGTACTCGACCTCGATCAGCGGCTCGAGCCGCACCCCGGCCGTCTGCGCCCGCTCGCGCAACTGGACGCGGGTCGGGTCACCGGTCGCCCAGCGCGCGTCGTACAGGATCAGCGGGGCCTCGGAGAGCCGCTCGATCGTCATCGGCTCGATCACCCGCTCGGGATCGGCGGACATGTAGAACAGCTCCTCGCGGCGGACGGGATGGACCTCAAGCCCGCGATCCTCGATCGGCAGGATCACGAGCCCGGCCTCCAGATGCCCCTCGCGGACGTCGTCGGCCACCTCGGCCGAGTTCTGGCCGATTGCCCGCACCCGTACGTCCGGGTACCGGGCGCGGAACCGCGCCACGAGCCCGACGAGCAGGGAGTGGTGGGCGCCGCCGAAGAACCCGAACGCGACGGTGCCGGACACCAGCGTGCGTACCTCGCGCACGGACTCGAGCGCCTCTTGCGCCTCCGCCAGCACCCGTTCCGCATGCGGCCGGAACAGCCGCCCGGCGTCGGTGAGCTGGACGCCCTTGCCGGCCCGGATGAACAACGGCACGCCGAGCTCGGCCTCGAGCCGGCGGATCTGCTCCGACATGCTCGGCTGCGCCATCGTCAGCGCGTGCGCGGCCGCCGAGAAGCTCCCGTGATCGGCCGCGGCGAGGAAGTATTCGAGCTGCTCCAGCCTCATAGGCTGAGCCTATCGACCGCCTAGTCAACCAAGCCTAAAACAATGATGCACAAGCGCCGATACTAGGGGCATGATCGCTATCGCTCTTATCGCCGCCGTTGCCGTTGGAAGCTATTTCGCCGCCGAGGATCGTCCCGGCTTCCGCGAGAACTCTCCCCTGTCATAGGCGAATCGCTTCGCGGATTCGCTTGGGAATCGCTTCGCGGATTCCCTAAGGTTGCGAGCGCCTATGGCGCTGCCGCACAAGCCACCACTGCTCCCCCAGCTCGCCCGCCCCGCAAAGCATTTGCCGGTCGGCCCGGGTTGGGCGTATGAGCCCAAATGGGACGGTTTCCGTGCCATCGCGTTCGTCGACGAGACGGACGTGTATCTCCAGTCGCGCAGCGGCAAGCCGCTGCGCCGGTATTTCCCCGAGCTGACCTTCCCGGAAGGGCGGTACATCCTCGACGGAGAGATCGTGCTCTTCGACGCCGAAGGGCGCCAGGACTTCGACGCGCTCGGCCAGCGGATCCACCCGGCCGAGACGCGCATCAACATGCTCGCCGAGCAGACGCCGACGACGTTCGTCGCCTTCGACCTGCTCGCGGTCGACGATGAATCGCTGCTCGGCCTCCCCCAACGGGAGCGCCGTGACCGCCTCGTCGCCTTCATCTCCGATCCGCTCCAGCTCTGTCCGACCACCGAGGACCCGGCCGAGGCCGAACCGTGGCTCGAGGACCGCGAGGGCGTGATCGCCAAGCGCCAGGACGCGAAGTACGAGCCTGGCAAGCGCGTCGGGATGTCCAAGATCAAGCGCGTCCGCACGATCGACGCCGTCGTCATGGGCTGGCGCCCGGGCAAGGAGGAAGGCACGGTCGGCTCGCTGATCCTCGGCCTCCACGACGAGGACGGGACGCTGCGCACGGTCGGCCACACCTCCGGCATCAGCCGCAAGGAGAAGGGCACGCTGCCGGCCAAGCTCGCGCCCTACGAGACGGGCGAACGCGGTGCCGGCGATCCCAGCCGCTGGGACAACGCCCGCGACCTGGAATGGGTCGAGCTGCGCCCCGAGCTCGTGATCGAGATCACCTTCGACCACACCTCCAACGACCGCATCCGCCACGGCACCAAGCTCGTCCGCTGGCGCGACGACAAGAAGCCGGAGGAGTGCACGATGGACCAGCTGAAGAGCTAGCTCGCGTTGGGCCGCCGCACCGAGTCCGTCACGGCGCGGCGGCGCACTCTGGCGACCGTGCGCTTCCACGCCGAGTCGCGCGCCGCGGGCGGTGGGACGGTGGTGCGGACCTTCGCGACCCACTCCTCCAGCGGAAGCTCGCCGGAGATGAGGCCGTGCAGCGCGGTCGTGACCGGCGCCTCGACGTGCGCGCGGCGTAGCGCGGTGGCCAGCAGCGGAACCATGTCCAGCGCCTCGACGGCCTGGCCGATCCGGGCCGGGATCTCCGACGCGGGTACGCCCTGGCCGAGCAGCTCGCCCGCGCGGCGGTTGCGGGACTGGGGCGCGAGCGCGGTGCCCAGCAGGTCGCCGGTGCCCGCCAGGCCGATCATGGACTCCGGCTTGCCGCCCTGGCGCTCGGCGTAGCGCCACACCTCGGCGAAGATGTGGCCCGCGGCCGCGCCGGCGGCGTTCAGGCCCTGGACCTCGGTCGCGCCCGCCGCGAGCGCCGCGGCGTTCTTGGCGATGCCCGCCAGCTCCACGCCGACCGGGTCGTTGGACTGCTCGCACACGACGCCGGCACGCACGAACACCTGCGCGACCGCGGCGGCGAGGCGCACGTTGGTGGAGGCCGCGACCAGCCCGGCGCCCTCGGTGACCATCTCGCGCGCGTGCGCTGGGCCGCCCAGGCAGCCGACGCGATCCACGCCGCACACCTGGTTGAGCAGCGTCGTGGGCGAGAGGCCGTCCGGCGGGACGAGGCCCTTGGCCATCGAGATCACCGGCGTGCGCGCCGGCAGCCCGCTCTTGTGCAGGTTCTCGATGACCTGCGCAATGCCCTTCGAGGGCACGCCGAGGAAGACGTAGTCCGCGCGCGAGAGACCCGCGGACATGGGCTCCACGCGCAGCTCGCGCGGCAGCGGCACCTCGGGGAGATAGGCCTTGTTCTCGCGGTCGGCCTCGAGCCGTGCGGCCTGCTCTGCCGAGCGGGTCTGCAGGGTCGTCTTGAAGCCGCCGCGGGCGAGCAGCACGGCCACTGCGGTGCCGAACGAGCCCGCCCCGACGACGATCGCCCGGCGCGAGCCGGGAGTGGGCAGAGAAAGCTGAGGCCGCAGCGGCATAGGGCTACGTACCCACTTGACGCCGCGTCGTTACGGCGCATCCGTAGGCTTACCGATATGTCGCTGACTGCTGGAATCGAGGTCGAGGGTCTCGTCCGCGAATTCAAGAACGGCCCGCGCGCGGTGGACGGGATCCACCTCGCCGTGGCGCCGGGGGAGATCTACGGCTTTCTGGGCCCCAACGGGGCCGGGAAGTCCACGACCGTCCTGATGCTCACCACCTTGTTGCCGCCGACGGACGGCACGGCTCGCGTCGCCGGGCATGACATCCGGAGCGAAGGCGCCGCCGTGCGCGCGTCGATCGGCGCCGCGCTGCAGGAGGCCGCGCTCGACCCGCTGCTCACGGGCCTCGACCACATGCGCCTGCAGACGACGCTGCAGGGCGTGCCGAAGGCCGAGCGCCGCAAGCGCGGTGACGAACTGCTCGAGCGGATGGGCTTGACGGACGCGGCCGGCCGGAAGGTCGGCGGCTACTCCGGCGGCATGAAGCGCCGGCTCGATCTCGCGCTCGCACTCGTCCATCATCCGCGCGTGCTCTTCCTCGACGAGCCGACCACCGGCCTGGACCCCTCGTCGCGCGCGGACCTGTGGGACGAGGTGGCGCGGTTGGCGCGCGAGGACGGGGTGACCGTCTTCCTCACCACGCAGTACCTGGAGGAGGCCGACGTGCTCGCCGATCGCGTCGGGATCATCGACCAGGGCAAGATCGTGGCCGAGGGCACGCCAGAAGCCCTGAAGGCCGAGATCGGGCGCCCGTCCGTCGAGGTCACGCCCACCGAACGCGCCGAACGCGACGCGGTGGCCGAGGTGCTCACGCGGTTCGGCTCGGTCGTCCCCGCGCCACCCGGCGCCGCGGCCGTGCGCCTGGAGAGCGGCGAGAACCTCGCGGAGGTCGTGCGTGCGCTCGACGCCGCCGAGCTCAGCATCGCCGACCTGCAGCTCCACCAGCCGTCGCTGGACGACGTCTTCCTGGCCAAGACCGGCCGCAAGCTGGACGTGAGCACCGCGGAAGAGCCGGTCGCCGCGTGAACGGCCTCGCGCTCCAGACCTACGAGATGGCGCGGCGCTCGGTCCTGCAGACGCTGCGCCAACCGGCGATGATCATCCCGCCGATCCTGTTCCCGCTGATCCTGATGGGGATCAACGTGAGCGGCCTCGACGCCGCGACGATGATTCCCGGCTTCCCGACGGAGAGCTACCTGGACTTCGCGATCGCGTTCCCGTTCGTCCAGGGCGCGCTGTTCGCGTCCATCAACGCGGGGAGCGCCGTCGCGCGCGACGTGGAGACGGGCTTCTTGAACCGGCTCGCGCTGACGCCGATGCAGCGCGCCGCGATGCTGCTCGGCCACCTCGCGGGCGTGATGGTCGTGGCGCTGATCAGCGGCGTGATCTACCTCGCGGTCGGGTTCGCGGCGGGGCTGCACTTCGAATCGGGCCCGCTCGGCGTGGTCGTGCTCTTCCTGCTCGCGTTGTTGATCGCGCTCGCGTTCGCTTCCTTGGGGGCGTTCATCGGGCTGCGCACCGGCTCCGGCGAGGCGGTCCAGGGCGTGTTCCCGCTGTTCTTCGTGTTCCTGTTCCTGTCGTCGAGCTCGCTGCCGCGCGACCTGATCGAGCACGACTGGTTCCGGATCGTCGCGACCTGGAACCCGGTCTCGTACCTGTTCGAGGGCCTGCGGTCGCTGATCATCTTCGGCTGGCAGGCGCAGGCGCTGCTGCTCGGGTTCGGGTTCGCGGCGGCGATCGCCCTGATCGGCGTCGTCGGCTCGACGAACGCCCTGCGGACGCGGCTGGCGGCGCGATGAAACGCTTCCTCGACGTGGCGTATGGCGTCGCCTACCGTTCCACCAAGAAGGTCGCGGTCAACCCGCAGCTGCTGCTGCCCTCGCTGATCTTCCCGCTGTTCTTCTTCGTCGCGTTCGCGGGCGGGCTGTCGAGCGTCGGCAACGTGCCGGGCTTTGACTTCCCGTCGGGCTACACGGCCTTCCAGTTCGTCTTCGTGTTGCTGCAGGCCTCCGCGTTCGGCGGCGTGTTCACGGGGTTCGGCATCGCCTCCGACTTCGAGAGCGGCTTCTCCCGCCGGCTGATGTTGGCGGCGCCGAGCCGGCTCGGCATCCTCGCCGGGTACACGCTCGGCGCGATGATCCGGGCGGTCACGGTCGGCGTGCTGCTGTTCGTCGTGGCGCTGGCGAGCGGGATGCAGATCGACGGCAACGGCGTGGACCTGTTCGGACTGGTCGTGCTCGCGCTGCTGGTCAACTTCACGGCCGCGATGTGGGCCGCGGGCGTCGCGCTGCGGCTGCGCACGATCCAGGCGGGGCCGGCGATGCAGATGCCGGTGTTCATCATCCTGTTCCTCGCGCCGGTGTACGTGCCGCTGAGCCTGCTCGCGGGCTGGGTCGAGGCGGTCGCGCACCTGAACCCGTTGACGCCGCTGATCGAGGGCGGACGGGACCTCATCTCCGGCAGCGACTTCCAGCCGCTGTTGGTGTTCGGGATCGCGATCGCGCTCGGCGCCGTGTTCCTGGCCTGGGCGGTGCGGGGCGTGGCGGCGGCGGAACGGGCGGGCTAACCGGTCTTGACGGTGGGCGCCTTCCGGGTGCGCATCTTCAGGGTCTTGATGGCGGCGAGGTTGCCGGGTCGGCTGACCACCACGCGGATGGTCGACCCGGACCGCAGCCGCTTCTTCCGGACCAGGGTCATGAGCGACACGGTCCCGCGCTTCTTCTTGGTCAGCGTGTAGGCCTTGCGCTTGCAGCCCTTCTTGCACGTGACCTTGACCTTCGCGCCGGCGGGCACGCCCTTCACCTGCAGCCGCGTGAATCGCGTGTAGCGGCCGTTGACCTTGTGGTCCCAGGAGAGCGTGACCACGAGACGGGTCTTCTTGACCGGCGGCGCGGGCGGCGGCGGAGGCGGCGGCGGGCCGGCCTCGGGCACCGGGCCGAACGCGGTGCCGACCGACGTCGTGCAGGCCACGCGCTGGTCCGTTCCGCCCGCTCCGACGAGCCGGCAGTAGTCGACCTTGCCGTCGCCGTTGTGGTCCACCCAGGCCCGGCCGCCGGGGTAGCCGACGTCGGTCGGGCCGGACGCGATCGTGGTGCCGAACCCGGCCGGCGTCCACAGCGTGCAGAACAGCTGCGTCGACGGGGCCGCGCCCACCGTGCGGCAGAAATCCTTGAAGCCGTCGCCGTTGAAGTCCTGCCAGGCGTGGTCTCCGCCCCACTCCAGCGGCTGGGAGACGAAGCTGGTGCCGAAGCCGGACGCCGTGGCGAGTGTGCAGCTCATGCGCTGATCAGCGCCGCCGTTGCCGACCTCGCGGCAGTAGTCCGCGCGACCGTCGCGGTCGATATCCGCCCAGGAGCGACCAGGCGCGTACCCGAGGTCCAGCGTGCCGGAGGACAGCGTCCCGTCGAACCGGTTTTCCCCGGCAAGCGAGCACGTCAGGAAGGAGAGCACGCGGCAGAAGTCGGCCTTGCCGTCGGCGTTGACGTCGACCCAGGCGCGGCCCTCCACCGGCCCCGGGTCGACCGGGGTGGCAAAGCCGGGCCCGAAGCCGTCGGCGGTCAACGGGGAGCAGATCGCCTGGTTGGTGGTCACGCGGCAGAAGTCGGCCTTGCCGTCGCCGGTCGCGTCGGCGAGCGCAGTGCCGTTGACGTCTCCCCATTCGAGCGTCTGCCCCGCGGACTGCAAGGTGAAGCCCTCAGGCGAGGCGAGCGAGCACTGGTAGCGCTGGTTGGACGGGCTGTCGACGCGCCGGCAGTAGTCGGCGCCGCCGTTGCCGTCCACGTCGCCCCACAGGCGCTGCTCGGGATAGCCGGCGTCCAGCGCCGGGGTCGCGACGGTGCCGCCGAATCCGCGGCCGGTCGCGAGCGTGCACTGCAGCTCCACGGCGGCCGTCAGGCGGCAGTAATCGCCCTTGCCGTCGGCGTTGTAGTCGACCCAGGCGATGGCTGTCCCCCACTCGAGCGCAGCGGAGGAGTAGGTGCCGGTGTCCTGCGCCTGAGCGGCGGCGGGCACGGCGAGCATCAAGGCGATGAGAAAGGCGAGCACGGCACAGCGAACAACAGACAAGACCGCGCGAAGTTGCCATGCCCGTGGGAATCCGTCAACGCTTCACTACCCGGTCACATGGATCGTGGCGCGCTGGTCAAGGCTCGCGGCCATGAAGAAGACACTGGCCCTCGGGCTGCTGGCCCTCGCCATGGCTGCGCCCGCGCAGGCCTCGGCGGTCCAGCTGAACATCGCGCACCGAGGCGCTTCCGACGCCCGTCCGGAGCACACCTTCGCCGCTTGGGACCTCGCGCTGCAGCTGGGCGCGGACTACATCGAGCAGGACCTGCAGATCACCAGCGACGACGTGCTCGTGGTCATGCACGACGACACGCTCAACCGCACGGTCCGTGGTCCGGCCGAGAACTGCACCGGCCGCGTCGACACCAAGACGCTCGCGCAGCTCAAGACCTGCAGCGCGGGCGACTGGGGCAAGTTCGCCGGTGGCGCGTGGACCGGCGAGAAGATCCCAACCCTCGAAGAGGTCTTCCAGAAGTACGGCAAGACGGTCAACTACTACATCGAGACCAAGACGCCGTCCCCCGAGGACGACATGGAGCCCAAGCTGCTGGCGCTCCTGGACAAGTACGACCTGCGTGAGTCCGCAGTCAAGGACTGGCAGGTGCTGATCCAGTCCTTCAGCGCCGACTCGCTGCGCAAGGTCCACGCGCTGGACGCGCGCCTGCCGCTGGTCTTCCTCGGGACGTTGAACGCCGCCAGCATCCAGTCCGTGCGTGAGTACGGGGTCGGCATCGGCCCGTCCTTCGGCGGCGTGACCAAGGCGAACGTCGACCTCGCGCACGCGGCGTGCCTGAACGTGCACCCGTACACGGTCAACAACGTCGCCGACCTGCAGCGCATGCTCGACCTCGGCGTCGACGGCATGTTCACGAACTTCGCGGATCGCCTCGAGACGCTGCTCGGCGACAAGGCCGCCCCCGGGCTCACCGGCCCGAAGCTTGCGGCCGCCGACACGCGCCGCTGCCGCGGCGAGCAGAAGGACGTCCCGGGCGATGTCGGCGGCACCGTTCCGGCGACTTTGTCTTTGACGCTGGGCGCCCCGGCCACGTTCGGCGCCTTCACGCCGGGCGTCGAGAAGGTCTACACGGCCTCGTCCTCGGCGACGGTCGTCTCCACCGCCGGTGACGCGTCCCTGACCGTGAGCGAGCCCGGTCGTCTGGCGAACGGCACGTTCTCCCTGGCCTCACCGCTCGGCGTCGCCATCACCCCGAACGCCTGGACCGGCCCGGTCTCCAACGCGGTCGCCGCGATCGACTTCTCCCAGCCGATCGCCGCGAACGAACCGCTCCGCACCGGCACCTACGCCAAGACCCTGACCTTCACGCTCTCCACCACCAACCCGTAGACAGCTAGGCCTCACCGCTGGCGAGCGCCTGTCCGAGGCGCTCGCCGGCGGCTTCCATCTCCTCGAGGTTCGTGGCCTCCTGGACCATCTGCAGGTCGATCATGCGCTTGCCGAACCCGTCGAGGTCGTCGCGACCCACGATCGCGTGCAGGGGCACGCCCGCCTGGCGCGTCCGCGTCCCGATCTCGCCGACGAGCTTGCCCTGCAACGTCTGCTCATCCATCCGCCCTTCGCCGGTGACCACCGCCCGTGCCGCGCGCATCCGATCGTCGAAGTCGAGCGCGTCGAGCACGAAGGGCGCTCCCGGCTCCAGCGCCGCGCCGTACTGCGCCCAGAGCCCGCCGGACAATCCACCGGCCGCGCCGGTCATCGGCACGCCCCGCGGGTCCTTCTTGAGCGTGGGCGCCAGCTCGTCCAGCCGCTTCTCCAGCCGCACGATCATCGCCTCGTCCGCGCCCTTCTGCGGCCCGAATACCTTCGGCGCGTCCTCCCACGGCGTCCGCACGTCCGTGAGGATCACGATCTTCGCCTTGCCGATCCCGCCGGCCGCCTCGATCGCCTCGATCGCCCCAGCACCGCCATCGGTCGTCGCCGACCCTCCGACCGCCACCAGGATCACCGCCGCCCCGGCCTGCGCGGCCGCGGCGATCAGCTCCCCGGTCCCGTACGTCGTCGCCCCCCACGCGTCGAGCTCCTCGCCGATCAGCGCGAGCCCGGACGCCATCGCCATCTCGACGATCGCCGTCCCACCGCCTTCGATCAGCCCGAACCCGGTCCGCACCGGCTCGCCCTTCGGCCCCACGACGGTCTTCGCGACCAGCTCCCCGCCCAGCTGCGGCAACAACGCGTCCAGTGTCCCATCCCCACCATCCGCGACCGGGCACAGATCCGGCGGCATCAGCCCAGCCTTCTCCAACCCCCGCCCGATCGCCGCCGCCACCTGCGCCGCATTGAACGTGCCCTTGAACTTGTCGGGCGCGACCAGCACCGGCCGCTCTGGAACCGTCATGCGCCCAACTTAAAGGGGTCAGACCCCTTTAGGTTTGCTGGGGAGCGCAGTGACGAACTCCAGGTAGGTGCGGAGGGCGTCGCCGCCGTCCTGGGCGAAGTACGACAGGAGCCGTCGATCGTCAAGCCAGGAGGGGGAGTTGGCGGTGACGATTCCGAGGTGACTGCTCCACGGCCAAGCCTCGGGCGCGGAGCAGAATCCGGCCTCCACCGGGTTGCGAGCGATGTAGGCAGCAGTGATCCAGAGCTGTGGGTCGGTGAGGACGCTCTTGGACTCGAAGCGCCGGCCGAAGACGTGTCCGGCGGCCGCGTGACGACGGTTGAACGCCTGCGCGTACGTGCCGTGGAGCCACTGCATGCCGCGGCCGAGATTGGGCTGTGGCGTCTCGATGAGCAGGTGCATGTGGTTGCCCATGAGGCAATACGTCAAGCACCGCCAGCCCATGCGGCGAATCACTCGGGCAAGCAGCGAGAGATACCGGTTGCGGTCGAGATCATCGAGGAAGATCGGCTGCTTGGCGGCGCCGCGCGAATACACGTGATGGATCCCGCCGGCGAGTTCGGGACGCGGGGGTCGAGGCATGCCTGCCATAGGCCGCCACGACCATTTCTCGCCCCCTCTCCGAACCTAAAGGGGTCAGACCCTTTATCTGGGCGTTAGGTTTGCCAGAGCGAGGCCGAGGCCGGGGCGGCGGCGGGGAGGGCGAGGGTGAATTCGGCTCCGCCGGATGGGGTGTTGGTGGCGCGGACGGTGCCGCCGTGTTGTTCGGCGACCTGGCGGACGATGGCGAGGCCGAGGCCGGAGCCGGGGCGGCCGCGGGAGGAGGCGCCGCGGTAGAAGCGGTCGAAGAGGTGGGGGAGGTCCTGGGGGTCGACGCCGGTGCCGTGGTCGCGGACGCGAACGCCCGAAGGGCCGGCCTCGACCTCGACGATGCCGCCGGGTGGGGAGTGCTTGGCGGCGTTGTCCAACAGGTTGTTCACCGCGCGCGAGAGGCGCTCGCGGGTGCCGTCGAGGACCGCCGGTTCCAGCTCCGCGCGGAAGTCGATCGACGGGGCGTGGCGCTTCGCGCGGGTGACGGCCTCGCGGACGAGGTCGTCTAGGCGGACGTCCTCGCGCTCGCGACTCGGCTCGTCGCCGCGGGCGAGCTCGATCAGGTCCGCGACGAGCATCCCCAGCTCGGTCGTCTGCTCCTCGACGTCGGCCAAGAGGCGGGCGCGCTCGTCGGGAGGCAGCGCCTCGGACTCCGCGAGCACCTCGATGTTGGTGCGCAAGGAGGTGATCGGGGTGCGGAGCTCGTGCGAGGCGTCGGCGACCAACTGCCGCTGCGCGGCGACGCTCCGCTCCAGCGTGTCGAGCATCGCGTTGAAGTGCTCGGCGAGCTCGCCGACCTCGTCGTGGGTCTCGACCTCGATCCGGCGACCGAGGTCCTCGGTGGCGGCGATGTGGCGAGCCGCGTCGGTCACGTGCACGATCGGCGCGACCACGTTGCGCGAGACGAGGCGGCCCAGCGCCACCGCGAGCGCGATCCCGCCGAACACCACGAACAGCAGAATCAACCGCAACCGGGCCAAAACGGAGTCGGCGGGCTCCAAGGAGCGCCCGAACTGCACCGCGAAGCCCCCGCCGACCGGCGCGGTCAGCACGCGCGTGTGCGTCCCGTTCACGTCGACGTCGGCGAAGAACGGCTGGGCGACGCCCGCGGCGACGTCGCGGGCACGGTCCTGGACCGGGATCTCGACCTGCTCGCTGCCACGGACGTCCACGATGTCGCCGGCGTCGATGATCTGGATGTACGGCGTCGGCCCGCCGAACCGCGCCGGCAGCGGCCCGAACCGCCGCCCGAAGCGACCCTCGGGCGGCCCCTGCGGAGGCGGGATGACGCGCTGCTGCTCGAGCGCCCGGTCGACCTCACCGCGCAGGGCCCCGCGGACCGCCAAATAAGCCACGAGCGCGGCCAGCGCGACAGCCACGGCCACGGCGATCGCCACCGCGATCGTCATGCGGCGACGCAGAGGAAGCGAGGACATCAGTCCCGCAGCACGTAGCCCACGCCCCGCACCGTGTGCAGGAGCCGCGACTCGCCGCCCTCTTCGGTCTTGCGGCGCAGGTAGCCCATGTAGACGCCCAGCGAATTGGACGAGGACCCGAAGTCGTAGCCCCACACGCGCTCGAAGATCTGCGAGCGCGTCAGCACCTGCTTCGGGTGCTCCAGGAACAACGCCAGCAGCTGGAACTCCGTACGCGAGAGCTCCAGCACCCGCGAGCTCCGGCGCGCCTCCCAGGCCCCGCGGTCCAACGTCAGATCGGCGAAGCGCAGCACGGACCCGTCCTCGGGCGCAGCGCCGTCCGCGCGCCGCAACAATGCCCGCAGCCGCGCCTTCAGCTCCTTCAAGG
Organism: Solirubrobacter taibaiensis; assembly: GCA_027587225.1. Classification (GTDB taxonomy): domain Bacteria; phylum Actinomycetota; class Thermoleophilia; order Solirubrobacterales; family Solirubrobacteraceae; genus Solirubrobacter; species Solirubrobacter taibaiensis. Next base: position 118,437 of record JAPDDQ010000007.1, on the reverse strand, counting down.
CAAAGGGCTTCACCAGGTAGTCGTCGGCGCCCGCGTCCAGCCCGGCGACCCGGTCGTCGATCGCGTCGCGCGCGGTCAGCATGAGAACCGGCGTGCGATCGCCCGCGTCGCGCAGGCGCCGGCAGACCTCCAACCCGTCCACGCCCGGCATCGCCACATCCAGGATCACCGCATCCTGGCGCGTGTCCGCCAGCCGGTCCAACGCCTCGCGCCCGTCCGCCGCCAGCGTCACGTCGTAGCCGTCCAGGCGCAGCGCGCGGTCCAGCGCGGCGCGGACGGCGGGTTCATCATCGACGATCAGGACGCGGGTCATCAGCTCTCGAAAGGTCGGTTCCCAACGTAAGAATCACAGAAGACCATGCGATCTTTAGGAAGTCGCGCTCTCATGCGTGGGCTATGCGCTCCTTCGTCTCCTTCCTGGCGGGCGCTGTCACGGTCGGCGCGGTCGTCGCGGCTTTGGCCGTCGGCGGCCTGATCGACGACGACGCGCCCTCGTCCTCCACGTCGGCGGCCGCACCATCGCCGCCCACCGCGAACAACTCCGACGACGATGACAAGGGCAGCGCGCCCGCGGACATCTCGGAGCTCTACAAACGCGTCTCCCCGGGCGTGGTCTTCATCCAGGCGGGCCAGACCGGCACCGGCTCCGGCTTCGTCCTCGACGACGACGGCCACATCGTCACCAATGACCACGTCGTCGAAGGCTCCAACCAGTTCCAGGTGGTGATCGGCGGCAACCCGGAGCCGATTCCCGCGCGCCTGATGGGCCAGGACCCGTCGAGCGACCTCGCCGTCCTCAAGGTCGACCCGGGCGCCGTCAAGGGCGGCCTGAAGCCGCTGGAGCTGGGCGATTCGACCACGCTGGAGCCCGGCGACCAGGCGATCGCCATCGGCTCACCGTTCGGCCTCGAAGGCACCGTGACGACGGGCATCATCTCCAGCCTCGGCCGCACGATCGACTCCCCGAACTGCTACCCGATCGCCGACGCCGTCCAGACGGACGCCGCGATCAACCCCGGCAACTCGGGCGGCCCGCTGCTGGACGGCAACGGCCGCGTGATCGGCGTCAACAGCCAGATCCGCAGCTCGAGCAACTCCAACTCCGGCGTGGGCTTCGCGGTCCCGGTCTCCACCGTGAAGTTCGTCGTGCCGCTGATCAAGGACGGCGGGAAGGTCGAACGCGCGTACCTCGGCGTGCGCAACGGCACTCCGCCGGACCGCTCCGGCGCGCTCGTGGACTCGGTCGTCGCCAACGGCCCCGCCGCCCAGGGCGGCCTCCAGCCGGGCGACAAGATCACGAAGATCGACAACAAGGACATCAAGTCCTCCGAGGACGTCTCCTCCGCGGTTACCGCCCGCAAGCCCGGGGAACAGGCCAAAGTGGTGGTCGTGCGCGGCGGCCAGGAACGTACGCTGACCATCCAGCTCGGAACGCGTCCCGAGACGCAGGCGACCCAGAACTGCCGATGACCCGCACGCACACCCAGGAGAAGCACCCGTGACCCACGAGGACCGGCGGCTCCACGCGCTCGACTCGCGCCAAGAGCCGAGTCCCTCGCGTGAAGCCCACGACGCGCTGGAGACGGCGCTGTTCGAGATCAAGCGGGTGATCGTGGGCCAGGAGGCGATGCTGGAGCGCGTCCTCGTGGCCCTGCTCGCCGGCGGCCACGTGCTGCTCGAGGGCGTCCCGGGTCTGGCCAAGACGCTGACGGTCAAGACCGTGGCGGACGTGCTCGGCGGCAGCTTCAAGCGCCTGCAGTTCACGCCCGACCTCGTCCCGGCGGACCTCGTCGGCACGCGCATCTACCGGCCGGACAGCGGCGGCTTCGACACCGAGCTCGGCCCGGTGTTCTGCAACTTCCTGCTCGCGGACGAGATCAACCGCGCGCCCGCGAAGGTGCAGTCGGCCCTGCTCGAGGTGATGCAGGAGCGCCAGGTCACGATCGGCCACGAGACGCATCACGTCCCGGCGCCGTTCCTCGTGCTCGCGACGCAGAACCCGATCGAGTCCGAGGGCACGTACCCGCTGCCCGAGGCGCAGGTCGACCGCTTCATGTTCAAGCTCGTCGTCGACTACCCGACGCACCGCGACGAGGTCTCCGTGGTCGAGCGCAGCCTGGAGACCGGCATTCGCGCCCGTGAGGTCCTCAACCCGGAGAAGCTCGCCGAGCACCAGCGCGCCGCCGGCACGGTCTACGTGGACCGGCGCGTGATGGAGTACGCCGTCGCGCTCACCACGGCCACGCGCGATCCGGGCGAGGAGAACTGGGTGGAGTTCGGCGCCTCGCCGCGCGGCTCGATCAACCTGATCCACGCGGGCCGGGCACTCGCGCTGCTGCGCGGCCGCGACTACATGCTGCCGATCGACGTGCGTGACCTCGCGCGCGACGTCTTGCGGCACCGGATCGTGCTCACCTACGAGGCCCTTGCGGCCGGCGTGGACTCCGATCGCGTCCTCGACGACGTCCTCGAGCGCGTTCCGATGCCCCGCATCGAGCTCGCGCAGGAGCGGGGCAGCGGGGTCTATTACGGCGCATGACGTTCCAAGCGCCGCTTCTGCTGCTTCTCCTGGTGGCGGTACCGCTCGTCGCGGTGTTGTACGCCCTCATGCAGCGACGGCGGCGCAAGTACGCGGTCACGTTCACGAACGTCGACCTGCTGGCCGCGGTGGCCGGGCGCTCGTACACGCGCCACGTCCCGGCGGTGTTCGCGCTGCTCGCCCTGGCGGCGTTGCTCGTCGGGATCGCCCGCCCGGAGCGGACGGTCGACGCCGAGCGTCGTGAGGCCAACGTCCTGCTCGTCTTCGACACGAGCGGATCGATGCTCGCCACGGACGTCCAGCCGACCCGCCTCGCCGCGGCCCAGCTGGCGGGTGTGACGTTCACGGACGCCGTCCCGGACGAGTTCCGGATCGGCGTGATCGGCTTCGGCTCCAGCGCCCAACAGCTGACCGAGCCGACGACCGACCACCTGCGCGTGAAGACCACGATCCAGAGCCTCCAGGTGGCGGGCGCGACGGCGATGGGCGACGCGCTCCAGCTCGCGTTCAACTCCGCCCGCGTGCCCGTGCCCGACGGCCTGGGTGGGTCGCGCCGGCTCCCGAGCGCGATCGTCCTGCTCGGCGACGGCTCGAGCACGCGCGGCAACGACCCGATCGACGTCGTCCAGGACTCCAAGAAGTTCAAGATCCCGGTCTACACCGTCGCGCTCGGCAGCCAGAACGGCACGCTCACGCACACCGACCCGAACACGGGCGTGACGAACACCGAACGCGTCCCGCCGGACCTGCTGACGCTGCAGGACATCGCGCGCGACACGGGCGGCCAGTTCTTCGCCACCGCCGACGCGAACCGGCTCGCCGCCGTGTACCGCAACATCGGCACGCGGCTCACGAAGACCAAGGAGAAGCAGCAGGTGACGTCGGCCTTCGCCGGCGCCGCACTCGTGCTGCTGCTGATCGGCGCCGGCTTCGGCCTCGCACGGGGAGCGCGTCTGCCGTGAGGTTGGTGACCGAGGACCGCACGCCCGCCCGGCCCGGCCCGGGTCCTGTGCCGCAGGCTGTCCTGCGCTCGCTCGACATCGCCGTGATGAAGCGGATCGAGAGCCTCATCCCCGGCGAGCACCTGACGCCGCAGACCGGCCAGGGCACCGAGCTGGCGATGATCCGCCCGTACCACCCGGGCGACGACGTCCGCCACATCGACTGGAACGCCACCGCGCGCCTGCAGGAGCCGTACGTGCGCGTGCACGTCGGCGAGCGGGCGCTGACCACCTGGCTCGTGCTCGACGTGTCCGCGAGCATGCAGTTCGGCACCGCCGATCGCCGCAAGGCCGACGTCGCCGAGGGCGTCGCGCTCGCCGTCGGCCACGTCGCGACGCGGCGCGGGAACCGGCTCGGCGTGCTCGGCTTCGGCGCCGGCGACACGCGCATCATCCGCCCCCGCCAGGGCCGCTACGGCCTGCTCGGGTTGCTGGCGGAGCTCCGCCGTGAGGGCGGGGCTCAGGTCGACGTCTCGCTCGGGAAGGCGCTCAAGGGCGCGTCCGCGATCGGCCGTCAGCGCGGCCTGGTTGTAATCGTCAGCGACTTCCGCGGCCCGCGCGACTGGGAGCCGCCGCTGCAGCAGCTGCGCGCCCGCCACGGCGTGTTGTGCGTGGAGATCGTCGACCCGCGCGAGCAGGAGCTCGTCCCGGCGGGCGACCTGTGGCTGATCGACCCCGAGAGCGGCCGCCAGGTGCACGTGGACACGCGCCGCAAGAAGGTGCGCCAGCGCTTCGCACAGGCCGCGGCCGCCGAGCGCGACGACGTCCGGGCAGCGATCCGGCGGACGGGCGCCGATCACCTCGTGCTCTCCACCGCCGGCGACTGGCTGCAGGTCCTCGCCGGGCACCTGCGCCGCAACGAAGCCGCCCTGCGCGCCGGAAACCCGGGCCGCGCGGCCGTCGCGAACCGGATGGGAGCGCGCAAGTGAGCTTCGCCGAACCGATCCTGCTCGCCGGTTTCATCCTCATCCCGCTCGCGATGCTGGCCTACGGGTCGCTGCAGCGGCGGAGCCGGCGGGAGTCCGCGGCGTGGGCGAACCCCGCGCTGATGCCGAACCTCGTCGCCGCCCGGCCGGGCTGGCGCCGCCACCTCCCGCCGCTGTTGCTGCTGCTGGCGCTCGCCACGCTCGTGGTCGCGCTCGCCCGCCCGCAGCGCACGGTCGCGGCCCCGCAGCGGGCGGCGAACATCATCATGGTCACGGACATCAGCGGCTCGATGAACGCCACTGACGTCCACCCGGACCGCCTGACGGCCGCCGTCGACGCCGCCAAGACGCTGACGCAGCGCGTGCCGTCGACGTTCCGGCTCGGCCTCGTGACGTTCTCCGACTACGCCGAGCAGCGCGTCGCGCCGACGACCGACCGCGCGCAGATGAAGGGCGCGCTGGACCAGCTCGTGGCCGAGGGCGGCACCGCCATGGGCGACGGCCTGGAGCGCGGCCTCGTCGCCGCTCGCTCGCCCGTCCCGGACGCGGCCGGCACCGGCGTGCGCCGGCTCCCGTCGGTGATCGTGCTGCTCTCGGACGGCAAGAACACGTCCGGTTCGAGCGACCCGCTGGAGATCGCGCGCGAGGCCGGGCGCCTGCGCATCCCGATCTACGCGATCGCGCTCGGCACCCCCGCGGGCGAGGTCGAGCTGCGCGACTCGTTCGGGTTCCTGCAGCGCGTGCAGGTGCCGCCGGACACCGAGACGCTGAAGGAGATCGCCCGGCTTTCGGGTGGCCGCCAGTACGAGGCCGACGAAGCCGACAAGGTCAAGGAGATCTACGCCAACTTGGGCACGCGGCTCTCGTCGCGCTCGGAGAAGGAAGAAGTCACCGCGGCGTTCGCCGGCGGCGCGATCTTCCTGCTCATCGCCGCCGGCGGGCTTTCGCTGCGCTGGTTCGGCCGCTTGATTTAGGTCAGCCGGTGACCTAAATCGAACATACGATCCGTGTATGTTCGGTCTCGTGGCGGAAGAACTGCACGTCGTGATGGCGGAGGTGCGGGAGCGGACGTTCGCGCTCGTCGCCCACCTGGACGAAGCTCAGCTCAACTCGACGCTGAACCCGATCATGAGCCCCATGAGCTGGGATCTCGGGCACATGGCGGCGTACGAGGACCTGTGGCTCAACCACCGCGTAGCTGGGCGTGAGCTGCTGCGGGACGACCTGGCGGCGCTCTACGACGCGTTCGAGACGCCACGGGCGGTCCGCGGCGACCTCGAGTTCCTGCGCGGGGATGCGCTGCTGGCCTACATGGCCGAAGTCCGGGCCCGCGCGCTGGAGGCGCCGGTGGGCGAGTTGACCGAGCTGGTCATCCGCCACGAGCTCCAGCACACCGAGACGATGCTGCAGGCCATGGCGCTCGCCGGTGTAACGCCACCGTCATTTCACGGACCGGACAACGTGGATGGTTCCGGGCTGGAGATGATCGAGGTGCCGGAAGGCCCGTTCGAGCTCGGCTCGGACGCGCACGGCTTCGCCTACGACAACGAGCGTCCGCGCCACGCCAGCTCCACCGGCCGCTACACGATCGGCCGCACGCCGATCACCAATGCGACGTGGCAGGCCTGGGCCGAGACCGGCTACGCATCGCGCGAGTTCTGGTCGGAGGCCGGCTGGGCGTGGCGCTCCGAGCATGAGGTGACTTCGCACCCCGGCGGCGCGCCCAACGCGCCCGTCATGCACGTGACCCATCACGAGGCCGAGGCGTTCGCCCGCGCCCACGATGCCCGCCTCCCGACCGAGGCCGAGTGGGAGAAGGCCGCGCCGCTGCTCGACGCGGTCGGCGCCGTGTGGGAGTGGACGAGCAGTCACTTCACCGGGTACCCGGGTTTCACGCCGCACCCGTATAGGGAGTACTCCGAGGTGTTCTTCGGCGATCATTACCGGGTGCTGCGCGGCGGCTCCGTCGCCACACACCCACGCGTCGCCTCCAACCAGTTCCGCAATTGGGACCTCCCCGAACGCCGGCAGCTCTTCGCCGGAGTCAGGATCGCGCGATGAAGACGGCGTTCAAGGACATCCAGATCGTGTCGCGGCTCGGCGCGGACGAACGCACGCTCGCGTTCGACGTGCTCGACGGGCTGACGCGGCCGTTCAAGGAGATCCCGCCCAAGCACTTCTACGACACCGAGGGCTCGCGCCTGTTCGAGGCGATCACGAAGCTGCCCGAGTACTACCCGACGCGGACCGAACGGGAGATCCTGGAAACGCACGCCGCGGACATCGTCGAGATGACGGGGATGGCCGAGCTGGTGGAGCTGGGCAGCGGCGTGCCGACCAAGACGCTGCTGCTGCTCGACGCCATGCGCGAGGCCGGGACGCTGGACCGCTACATGCCCTTCGACGTGTCCGAGGTGGTGCTGCGCGAGAGCGCGGAGATGCTCCTGGAGCGCTACCCGGGCGTACGCGTGTTCGGCGTGGTGGGCGACTTCGAGCGCCACCTCGACGCGCTCCCGCCCGCCGAGGGCCCGCGCGTGATCGCGTTCCTGGGCGGCACGATCGGCAACTTCCCGCCCGGCTCGCGGCGCAAGTTCCTGCGTGGCCTGGCGCGGGCGCTGCGGCCGCAGGACGCGCTCCTGCTCGGTACCGACCTCGTGAAGGCACCGGCGGTGCTGGAGGCGGCGTACAACGACAGCGCCGGCGTCACGGCCGCGTTCAACCGCAACATGCTGGCCGTGATCAACCGTGAGCTGGACGCCGACTTCGACCTCGAAGCGTTCGAGCACGTCGCGTTCTACGACCGCGAGCAGCAGTGGATCGAGATGCGGCTGCGCGCGCTGCGGCCGATGGTGGTCAACGTGCGCAAGCTGGACCTCGGCGTGCACTTCGCCAACCGCGAGGAGCTGCGCACGGAGATCAGCGCGAAGTTCACGCGTGAGCGGCTGGAGGCCGACCTGGCCGCCGCCGGCCTGCGCTCACGCGCGTTCCTGACCGACCCGGAGGGTCTGTTCGCGCTCAGCGTCGCTGCGCCAGCTCGCTGATCACCGCCTGGTAGAGGAGGTCGTCTTCCTCCTCGGCCACGCGCACGAAGGAGCCGCGGATCTCGAGGTCCAGCGGGCTCACCCACACCGTGCCGACGGGCGCGCCCGCCAGGGCCGCCCCGACGCCGATGCACTGCTCGCCCGTGAGGCCGAGCGCGCGCATGACGAACGCCACCGAGCCGTCCTCGGTGGCGACGTCGTGCAGCTCGCCGCCGACCTCGACCGCTGACTCGTCGCCGGCGAGCGCGTAGACCTGCACGTCGGCGCGGGCACACGCCTCGAGCGCCAGGTCATTGAGCCGCGAGGCGGGATCGAGGATCTCCGGGGCGTAGAAGACGCAGCGCAGCGCGGCCGACATGCGCCCGGAATCTAGCTCACACGTCGAAGATCGGGTCGTCGTCTCCGCCGCCGCCTCCGCCCGAGCCGTCCGGCCCGCACGTGCGCAGCGCCGGGGAGTGTTGCGCGGCGTTGACGAGGCCCGCGTTGCCCTTGCCGACGCGCATCTGGGATCCGCGCAGGAAGGCCGGAGGATTCGGGTCGACCGGGCCGCCGTTGACCGTGTAGCCGCCGCGGTGGGAGTTCTCGGCTTCGTTGCAGACGTCGGTCGCGTGAGCGGAGGGCGGAAGGACGGCGAGGATGAGTACCGCGCCGGCCGTCGCCAGGGTGAGCTTGCTGGGCATGCGTCGGGTATCGGCGCGGGTAGATGCTCCCGCGATCGGTGCTAGGCCCCAGCCAGCAGCGCGACGATGCGGTCCAGGCGCTCCGGCCGCGCTTCGTTGTCGCCGAGTTGATGGTGACCGACGTAGAAGGCCCAGGCGAGCCAGGCGCGGGACTCGGCCTCGGCCGGCTCGAGACCGAGGCCGAGGAAGATGTCGCGCAGGAGCGCGATCCGCGCCGCCATCACCCGAGCGAACACGGGCGCGACGAGCGGGTCGGCCGCGGCTTTGGACAGCGTGACCTCGATCGGGAGCGCTACCGGCTCGTAGACGCGGGCGAACAGGACCCGCAGGCGCTCGTAGGGGTCGCTCACCGCCTCCGCCAGCGGGATCAGGTCCGTCGTGTACTGGCGTTCCCAGAGGGCGAGCGCGGCCTCGACGAGCTCGCCGCGGTCCTTGAAGTGCCAGTAGAAGCTGCCGCGGGTGGCGCCGACGACCTTCGTCAGCCGGTCGACGGCAACGGCGGCAACGCCACCTTCGGCGATCGCGTCAAGCGCGGCTCGAGTCCAGTCGTCCTTGGTTGCGATGCTCCGTACAGTACTGTACGGTTGAGTCCGTACACCACTGTATGGAGGTACCGATGAGGCTTCCCGACGAGGCGCACACGTCGTATCCGTGGTTGGTCCACGCGCTGGCGCCGGACTTCGAGCTCGAGGACGTGTGGGCGCTCCCGACGCCGGGCCGCAAGGAGGACTTCCCGCGCCTGGTCGAGCAGTTCGTCACTCGCGGCGAGCCCAGCGACTTTCCGCTGCCGTTCCGCGCGCTGTTCGCGTTGCGCTGGCAGCTCGGTCGGATCTTCGGGTGGGACAAGGCGGACGACGGCCTGGACGAGCGCGTGGCCTCCTTGCGCGAACGGCTGCCGGCGCATCTGCGGGACGCACCGCGTGGACCGGACATCCGCGCCGTGCCTGGGCGTGACGAGACGCAGGGCAAGCCGATCTTCCGGTCGGTCTATCTGACCGAGGACGAGTGGGTGGCTGAGATCGCCAACAAGACGGTCCACGGGCTGCTGCACATCGGCTGGGTGCCAAGTGATGACGGCCACAACGCCCAGATGGCGGTGCTCGTAAAGCCCGCCGGGCGGTTCGGACGCGCCTATCTGGCCGCGATCAAGCCGTTCCGGCTCGCGATCGTTTACCCCATGTTGCTGGATACGATCGGCAAGCAGTGGGCGCGCACGCCTAGGATCGAGGCGTGGGAGTCGTCCGTGACCACGAGCCCTGGGACGGGCTACTCGCCTCCGGCCGTGTAGACGACCGGCTCGTGCGCGAGGCGCACGAGCACGACCGCATCGGGACGGTGGTCCCGATTCCGGCCGATCTGCACCCGGACGTCGTCAAGGCGCTGGCGCGGCGCGGCGTCGATTCGTTGTGGGGCCATCAGGCCGAGGCGCTGGAGGCGGCGTTCGAGGGCCCGACGATCGTCACCACGGGCACGGCGTCCGGCAAGTCGCTGTGCTTCCAGCTCCCGACGCTGCAGACGATCGCCACCGTCCCGATGGCGCGGGCGCTGTACCTGTACCCGTCGAAGGCGCTTGCGCAGGATCAGGCGCGGGCGCTGCACGCGTTCGGGATGAAGCGCCTGCAGCCCGCGATCTACGACGGCGACACGCCACGCGAGCACCGCGCCGAGCTGCGACGGCGCGCCAACCTCGTCCTCACCAACCCCGACATGCTGCACATCGGGATCCTCCCGAACCACGCGCAGTGGGAGCGGTTCTTCAGCGGCCTGGCCGTGGTCGTGATCGACGAGGCGCACGTGTACCGCGGCGTGTTCGGCTCGCACGTGGCGAACGTGATCCGGCGCCTCCGGCGGATCTGCGAGTTCTACGGAACGGTGCCGCGCTTCCTGCTGGCTTCGGCGACGGTGGCGAACCCGCGGGAATTGGCGGAGCGCCTGACCGGGCTGGAGGAGATTCGCGTGGTGGACCGCGACGGATCTCCCGGCACGCGCCGCACGATCGCGATGTGGAACCCGCCTGTGGTCGACGAGGAGACGATGCGGCGGCGCTCGGCGTTGTCCGAGGCGGCCGACCTGCTCGTCGGGCTGGTGATCGAGGGCGCGCGGACGATCGTGTTCATGAAGTCGCGCAAGGGCGTCGAGCTGATGGCGAAGTTCGCCGACACCGAGTTGCGCAAGCGCGGCTACCCGCAGCTGGCCGAGCGGATCGCGCCCTACCGGGCCGGCTACACGCCCGCGCAGCGGCGTGAGCTGGAGCGCAAGCTGACCAACGGCGACCTGCTCGGCGTCGTGTCCACGGACGCGCTGGAGCTGGGGATCGACATCGGGGCGCTGGACGCGGCGATCTGCGTCACCTTCCCAGGCACCGTGGCCTCCTTGAAGCAGATGTGGGGGCGCGCGGGACGGCGTGGGCGCGGGCTGGCAATCTACGTGGCCGGGGAGGACGCGCTCGATCAGTTCTTCTGCCGCCATCCGGACGAGTTCTTGGAGCGCCCGGTCGAGGCGGCGATCCTGGACCCGCACAACGAGCAGCTGTTCGCCGCCCACCTGCTGTGCGCCGCGCACGAGGGACCGCTGTCCTACGAGGACGAGCACATCTTCGGGCCGGAGTGGCACGAGGCGGCCGACGTCTTGGTGGGCAACGGTGACCTGCGGCTGCGGCCGGAGGGGACGTACGTGCCGCGGCGCGCCGACGAGTACCCGGCGGGCGGCGTGTCGCTGCGGTCGGCGGGGATGGACCCCGTGTCGGTGATCGACGGCGGGACCGGCGAGGTGATCGGCAACGTCGACGCCGGGCCCGCGCCGTCCACGGTGCACCAGGGTGCGGTCTACCTGCACGGCGGGCGCACGTTCGAGGTCGCGGCGTTGCAGCTCGACGACCGGCGCGCGTTCGTGAAGCCGTTCGACGGGAACTGGTACACGCAGCCCAAGCGCGAGACGGACACGCAGATCGCGGAGGTGCTGGCGACTCGCACGTCGTTGGGCGTGCGGTTGAGCTTCGGGACGGTCGTGGTCACCGAGCAGGTGCTGGCCTACCAGCGGCGGCGCCTGAACGATCACGAGGCGATGGATCTCATCCCGCTGGACTTGCCCCAGACGTCGTTCGGCACGCAGGCGCTGTGGTACGAGCTCGACAACGACGACGTCGGCACCCTGCACGCCGCCGAGCACTCCCAGATCGCCGTCCTGCCGTTGCTCGCCATGTGCGACCGCTGGGACATCGGCGGGCTCTCGACGAACTACCACCCGCAGACCGGCGGGCCGACGATCTTCATCTACGACGGCCATCCGGGCGGGATCGGGATCTCGCGCCGCGGCTACGAGGCGTTCGAGCGACTGGTGAGCGACGCCTACCGGCTCGTGAGCGAGTGCCCGTGCGAGTCGGGCTGCCCGTCGTGCGTGCAGTCCCCGAAGTGCGGGAACTTGAACGAGCCGCTCTCGAAGAGCGGTTCGACCGCGCTCATGAGGACGATGCTCCAAAGTGCATCACGCGGATCGTCGACCCCGCCGCGCCCGCGCCCGCGTGCGTGAACTTGCGGGAGAGCAGGATCCGCCGGTGCGGCGGCGAGCTCATCCAGGCGCGGACGGCGTCGGCCGGCGTGAACGTGCGCCCGCCCTGCGCGAGCACCTCGCCGAGACGGACGAACCGGCCGGCCGGGACGCGGATGCGTGATTCATGGGCGAAGCGGTTCGTGCGCACGAGGCGGGCGGCGAAGCGGTCCGCGCTGCGCTCGAGCACGGTGTGCTGGGCGAACGGCTTCAGCCCGTGGCGGGCGCGCTCGGTGTTGACGGCGACGATCGTCGGATCGATCGTGGCGAGCGAGAGCAGCAGGGCGGCGGCGGAGGTCATGGCCGGGCACGATCCCGACGCCCGCTAAGCCGCCTGTGAGAGGCGAATGAGGGTCCGCTTACTTCGCGGCGGCCCAGGCCTGCAGCTCGGGCAGCGGGTCGATCGGCGCGGACGCCTTGGTCGCCCACCAGCCGTTGACCCAGATCTCGAAGTGCAGGTGCGGGCCGTCGGAGCCGCCGGTGTTGCCGACGTTCGCGAGCCGCTGACCCGCCGCGATCGTCGCGCCCTTGGCCACGACCGTCGAGCCGGCCTGCAGGTGCATGAAGACGTAGTGGCGACCGTCGACGCCGGCGATCACGACGTAGTAGCCCGCGCCCTTGGCCTGGTAGGCGACGTGATAGACGCTCCCGGCGATCGGCGACACGACCGGCGTTCCCTCCGCGGCCGCAAGATCCTGGCCCTGATGCGAGTGGCCGGTGCGACCGACGCCGAACTTCGAACCATCACCGCCGAAGGTGAACGGGCCCTGGACCGGGAAGGTCTTCGAGCCGGTCGCGGTGAGCGTCGCCGGCGGCGCGGGAGCGGAAGCGGGAGCAGCCTTCGGCGCGACCGTGAGCGTCTGGCGGAAGTACTGCTTGGACCCGCGGACCGTCACCACGAGACGTGCGGTGTACCGGCCCGGCGTGAGCGTGGCCGTCCACGTCGCCTTGAGGGTGCCCGTCGCGTTGACGCGTCCGAGCCGGGCTCGAACCGCGGGCTTGCCGGGCGCGATCAAGTCGACCCGCACGAGCGCCTTCGGCGTCGCGTTGAACGCGAACGTGACCGCCGCGCCTTCTGTCACCGTCGACGGCGAGGCGGTGAACCCCTGCGCCGTCGGAGCGGCCGCTCCACCGCTCTGGGCCTGGGCGGCAGGCGCGGCGAACAGGGCGATGAGTACAGCGAAAACAACGATCACAGCCCCTATTTCGGCACGTGATCAATGTTTCGTAAATCGTTGCAGGAGATCCTGCGGGCGCCGCGACGGGCCCTTTTGCCCCGCACCACAATTCCGACGCGCTAGCCTAAGCGCCCGCGGCGAGATAGCTCAGTTGGTAGAGCACACGACTGAAAATCGTGGTGTCCCGAGTTCGAGTCTCGGTCTCGCCATCGCTGGCGCCCAGCGCGTCCGTCCCTCAGCGGTAGAAGCGTGCCGGGGCCTTCTTCACGGACTTCAGCTTCTTGGTCTTGAAGCGCGTGCCGGTCCAGGTGTAACGGGTCGGGCGGAACGAGCTCGGGCAGCAGTTCGCGTCCGTGGCGCGGTAGTACGGCTGGAGGACGTCGAAGGAGCGACGGCTGTGGCGCGCGATGCCGACCCCGTAGCCCTCCTTGTAGAGCACGACCTCCCCGGCGCCGTCGGCGCCTCCCTGGATGACGCCGAAGTGGGTGTCGCCCGCCGTGCCGCCGCTGGCGACGGTGAAGACGACGTCCGTGGCGCCGTCGCCGGTGACGTCGCCGCAGCGGACGAGGTTGACGCCTTCGTCGAGCTCGTGGCCGGCGCCCGTCAACGTGGTCTCGATCACGTCGGCGGTACACAGGGCCGGGGCGGCGGGGGCCGAGGGGGCGAGTATCAGGGCGGCGGCTAGGGCGGCGAGCATTCCGCCAAGCATCTCCGCTCGGCGGCGGCGGCGCAATCCGGGGAACGCCCTGAAATTAGACTTCACGGCATGGCTGAGGCCGTGCGCTGGTATCGACCGGAAGGACTCGACGGGGTCGAGGCGCTGCACGCGAACTTCGAGCGCCACGAGTACCGGCCGCACAGTCATCCGACGTGGACGATCGCGGTGATGGAGCGGGGTGCAGCCGCGTTTCAGGTGGATGCGCGGCAGGAGCGGGCCGACGACGGGGAGTGCTTCGTGCTCGAGCCGGAGGCGGTGCACACCGGCGTGCCCGCCGTGCCGGAGGGCTGGGCGTACAAGGTGCTGTACCTGGAGCCGGAGGTGCTGTCGGTCTGGGATGAGCGGGACGGGGCAGCGCCGCGGGCGGCGCGCTGGGTGGTGTTCAAGGACGCCGCGCTCAGGGCCGCGATGCTCGGCGCGCACCGGGCGCTCGCGACCGAGCCGACCGGGCTGGCACGCGACGAGGCGGTGCTGGAGGCGATCGAGGCGCTCAAGCCGCACCTGAAGCCCGGACCGCAACCGGCCGGCGACCGGGTCGAGCATGCCGCGGTGCGCCGCGCGGTCGCGCACCTCAGGGACCGGTGGGACCAGCCGGTGCCGCTCGCGGAGCTGGCGAATGTGGCCGGGCTGAGTCGCTTCGAGCTCGTGCGGCGGTTCAAGCACCAGACCGGGCTGCCGCCGCACGCGTTCCAGACCGACCTGCGCGTCAACGCCGCGCGCGAGCTGCTGGCGAAGGGACGGCCGCCGGTGGAGGTCGCGCTGGCGTGCGGGTTCGCCGACCAAGCGCACCTGACGCGCACGTTCAGGCGCATGGTGGGGATCACGCCCGCGCGCTACGCGCGGGCCTAGGGGGGCGGCGCGAGACGGCGCACGCAGTGGAGGCACGGCGCGCGGGAGTGGGGCGCGGCTACGGGTGGCGCTTGAGGCCGCGGAGGATCTGGTCGGCCTGGCGGTGCGGGGCGCGGATCGCGAGGCCGACGAGGTCGAGATCCTCGGTACGCACGGCCTTCACCGCGGCGCGGTTCTCGTCGTCGTGGCCGGTCGCGAACAGCTCGTGCGTGTAGATCGCGAGTTCGGCGTCGCGTTCGAGGGCGCGGCGGTGGGACTTGCGCAGCGCTTCGGCGCTCGCCTCGTAGACCAACACGGGCTGGCGCAGCATCGGCAGGTACTGGACGCCGTCGGCGTCCTCGTAGTTCGGGCCGACGGTGCCCTCGGGCCCGGTGGCGGCGATCCCGGTCATCAGGAACGCGGTGATGTTCAGCCGCTGCCAGGTGGCGAGGTCGTCGCGCACGACGACGGCGATCTTGGTCGGAAAGTCGGTGACACCCATCGCCGCGCAGTCTCGCTCGCCAGACCGCGCGCGTCTTGAACGTTCTTGCGCTGTGTCTACGGCGCGAGGCGCCCGCCGAGGTCCTGGAGCACGGCGAGCCAGTCCGCGGCGTCGGCGTCGTCCCAGAGGCCGTAGAGCTCGGAGTTCTCAGGGTCGAGCAGGGCCACGAGCGCGCGACGGGCGAGGTCGGCCTGGTCGGCCAGCTCGGGCATCAGCTCCGCGACCTCGACGACACTCTCCGTGGCGCCCTCGGCGAAGTCCGAGAGCATCGGGAGCCGCTCCTCGACCTGCTCGTTCGACGGCACACCGGGCGGGCGGCCCAAAGCGGCCGCCACGACCTCCGCCGCGGCGAGGGCCGCGCACCCGTCAGGCGCCTCGATGAAGCCACGCGCGTCCGCCACCTTCGTCAGAGCGGCCACCACGAACTGCGGGTCGCCGCTCTCACGCGCGTCGCTGATCCAGTCGACGGCTTCGTCGTTCTCGAAGTTCCCGGGTCCCCATGCGCCCATGGGGCGCAGAGTAGGGCTAGATCGCGTCGATCGCCTCGCGGGCGAAGGACCGCAGGGCGGGCAGGCGCTCGTGCGGGCGCAGCGAGCGCGCGTACTCGTGCGCGTCGGCCTCGCCCGTGATCCGCAGCAGCTTCTTCGTGCGCGGCGTCGCGGAATGGTGCAGGAACGCACCGAGCACGAACGCGTCGACCTCGGCGTCGCCCAGCCCGTCGTACATCGCCGGTGCCGGCTCGGACGGGCCCGGCGAGGCGTCCGACCAGTCCTCGTCGCGCTCCTCGCGCGGCGCGGGCTTGGACGCTTCCCGCCGCGCGGCGTCCAACCGGGCGGAGGTCTCCTCGTAGTCCTTCGGCGGCGGCGGGACGTAGCCGGCGCCGAACTTCAGCTCCGTGCTCGAGAGCCCGCCTTCCGCGTGCGCCTCCACGAGCTCCTGCGCCTTCTGCTCGGTGACCGCGCCGCGCGCCACCTGGCGGCGCACGAAGTCAGCCGTGGTGAAGGAGAGGTCGCCGCGTTCGACGCGCGCCAGGATGCCCTCCGGCAGCTCCAGCAGCTTCAGCGACTTGCGCGTCCAGTCGACGGGCGCGCCCACGATCCGCGACACCTCGGCGGCGGTGAGCGACTCGTCCTCTTTCATGATCAGCCGCACGGCGCGGGCGAACTGGACGGGCTCGGGCTTGCTCTGGTGGAAGTTCTCGGCGAACTGCATCGTCAGCGCCTCGCGGGTGGAGACGCCGTCGACGATCGTGAACCGCCAGTCCCGCGCCTCGTCCGCGTCGTCGAGCAGCTTCATCGCCGCGAACCGGCGCTGACCGGCGAGCAGCTCGTACGGCTGCTCATCCTCGTTCGTCTCGCGCACGAGCGGCGGATGCAGGAGCCCCGTCTCGCGGATGGAGACCGCGAGCTCGTGGATGTCCTCCAGCGGCCCGGTGCGCATGTTGGTCATCGTGCGCACGTGCGCCAGCGGCGCCGTGATCGGCCGGTGCGCCTTGGCGGCGGTCTCGTCCAGCGGCGGGCGCCGCAGGTCCTCGCGGAGCGCGTCCTGCTCGTCGCGCGCCGCTTCCTCGCGCATCTGCGCGACCTGTTCCTCGGCCTCTTGAAGCTTGTCGACTGACATCGGACGGGGCAGATAAGCAGACGCGCCGGACCTTCTGTCAGCGGATGGCTCGCCAGAACGTGTAGACCGCCGTGTACGGCACCTCGGCGACCTTGCCGGAGGTGGCGCTCGTGCACGTGGACGCGGCCGGGGCCACGCCGCCGGTCGTCGCCAGGCGCTGCACGAACGACGTCTTGCCCAGCTGGCCGGGTGTGGTCGAAGCGCCGCGCAGGAGCAGGTGCGGGATGGCGCCGATCGGGCTCGGCTCCTCGCTCACCTTCGCGCCCACGACCTTGCTGCCGTCGCGCGCTTCCCAGGTGGGCCCGGCGTAGTGGTCGAGCTTGCCGTGCAACGCATAGACGGTCGCGCGCGGGCCGGTGAAGGCCCAGGCCGCGCCATCGCACTTGTAGGTCTGGACACCGACGGCGAAGCCGGCGTCGAACGGCACGTGTCCGGCCGGCGGGTTGACGGACGCCTGGGCGGTGCCCACCAGGGCGAGGAAGGTGACGAGAGCAATGGGGAGGATTCGCATGGCGCGGGAGCTTGGAGCCTGCACCCGCGCCTGTCAGTCGGGGAGCCGCCCTTAACTTTCGAGCTCCATCACCGAGAGGATGTTCCCGGCCGGGTCACGGAACCAGGCGATCGGCGGGCCGCCGTCGTCGCGGACGATCCCGCGCTCGTCCTGCTCGAAGCCGTCGTAGAGCTCAAAGTCCACGCCCCGTTCGAGCAACTCGTCGACGGCCGCGTCGATGTCGTCGACCGGGAAGTTGAGGATCGTGAAGTTCGCCGGCTCGTGGTTCGGCTTCGGGTAGATCAGCGTGTCCCGCCCGCCTGCGAGCCGCAGCGTGAGCATGCCGTGCTCCTCGGTGACGTCGATCCCGAGGGTGTCGCCGTAGAACGTCCGCGCGGCCGCGATGTCGGGCACCGCGAAGCCGCTGAAAGCCTTCGTGTCCTTGAACATGAGGCTTAAGACCGTGCCACATCGGCCAATTCATCGGGGAGCCCGAATGCGCCGAACAACTTGGAGCCGAACGTCATGATCTCGGCGATCTGGCCGTCGCTCGCCCGCAGCACGTCGAGCTTGAACGCGCGGAAGACCGTGTCGCCCGGTCGGCGCAGGTAGGAGGCCGCGCACGGCAGGCGGTTCGCCCGCGTGGCCACGAGCCGCCACTCGCCCATCGCTGTCGCCTTCGCGATGAGCGGCCGCATGGCTTCGCGGCCGTTGTGCACCTCCGTGAGCGGCGGCATCGACACGCGGATGTCCTCGCGCATGAGCTCCGCCGCGGCGGCCCAGTCGCCGCTCTCGTGCGTGGCGATGAAGCCCTGCAGGAGCCGCTGCTCGTCTGCGCTGAGCTCGGCGCGCTCGGCGTCGTGCTGCGGCAGCCGCTCGCTCAGCGTCGCCCGGGCACGTTGCAGCGCGCTGTTGGCCGCCGGCACGCTCAGGTCGAGGATCTCCGCCGTCTCAACCGCCGACCACTCGAGCACGTCGCGCAGGACGAGCACCGCGCGCTGGCGCGCCGGGAGGAGCTGGATCACGGCGATGTACGTGAGCTCGATCGTCTCGCGCGCGACGACGACGGCGTCCGGCTCCTCCTCGCTCGGCGCGACCTCGTCGAGCAGCCGGTCCGGGTAGGGCTGCAGCCACGGGATCTCGCCCTGCGTCGGTGCCCGCCGCTTCTTCGCGCGCAGCGAGTCCAGGCACACGTTGGTGGCGATCTTGTACAGCCACGCGCGCAGACCTTCACCGCCGGCGAAGCTCTCGCGCGCCTTCCACGCGCGCAGGAACGCGTCCTGCAGCGCGTCCTCGGCCTCGTCGAAGGAGCCCAGCATCCGGTAGCAGTGGACGTGCAGCTCGCGCCGGTGCCGGTCGAGGGCGGTGTTGAAGGTGGTCTCGTCGATGCTCATGGCGGCCATGGCGATGAAACGTCGCGGCCGCCGGAAACTAACCGGTGGGAGTCGCGACCGGCGTCTCGGCCGGCGGCGGCGTGGCCACGGGAGGCTCAGGCGTCGGTGTCGCCACGGGCGTCGGCTCCGGGGTCGGCGTCGGCTTCGGCTTGACGACCGTCGGCGCGGACTCGCCGCTCCCGGCCATGGCGACGCTCGGCAGCTTCGCCTTCGTCCGTTGCTGCTTCGCCGCAACCGTCGGGGTCGGCGTCGCCGTCGGCGTCCACGTGGGAGTGGCACGCGCCGGCGAGACGGTCGGCGTCGGCTTCGGCTTGGGCCGCTTCTTGCGCTTGGCGGGAACCACCTGCGCGACCATCGGCGTCGGCGTCGCCGTCTTCACCACCAGCGGGACGGCGACCGTCACCGTCGGCGCGGCCACGGCGCCCGTTCCGACCGCCGTCAGGCACGCCGCCGTGCACATCTTCGCCGCCGTGGCCTGCGCCTCCCACATCGGGTTGAGCGCGATCAGGTCACGGAGCTTGTCGCGCATGCCCGCCGTGCGCCAGATGAGCCCGAACGGGATCAGCATCGCCACACGCCGGCGGCGCCGGATCGAGCGGTGCGCCCGCGCGCACGCGCGGCAGCAATCGAGGTGCAACGTCACCGTGCCGGAGAGGCGCACGCCGCGCACGGCCGCGGACTCCATCTCCACGCGCGCCTCGCCGCAGTCCATGTCCGCCGCCGCCAAGCGGTGCGTGAGCGTGCGGCGCGAGCGGGCGACGAGCGACTTCGCCGTCTCGGCGCCGACGTCCAGCGCGTCGCCGATCTCCTCCAGCGACCGCCCCTCGAGCGCGCTCAACTTCAGCGCCGTGAGCTGGCGCTCGGGCAGCTCGCTCATCGCGCTCACGACGCGGTCGAGCTCGTGCGCCTGCATCGCGCGCGCCTCGGGGTCGTCCGCGATCTTGGCCGCGACCCCGGCGTCCAACGGCAGCGCTTCCCGCTCTCGCCGCGCGAGGTCTAAAGCGCGCCGCCACG
Organism: Solirubrobacter taibaiensis; assembly: GCA_027587225.1. Classification (GTDB taxonomy): domain Bacteria; phylum Actinomycetota; class Thermoleophilia; order Solirubrobacterales; family Solirubrobacteraceae; genus Solirubrobacter; species Solirubrobacter taibaiensis. The sequence goes on along the minus strand of JAPDDQ010000007.1, from coordinate 98,960 downwards.
CGATCGTGGACAGCCAGGCGCGGACGTCGGCCGGGCGCGTCCCGCCGATCAGCGCCCGGTGGGCGGAGAGCAGCGCCTCCTGGACGGCGTCCTCGGCCAGCTCGGGACGGAAGCGGCGCGCGACGTAGCGCAGCAGCGGTTTGCGGTGGCGCTCCACGAGCTCGGCGAACGCGCGCTCATCGCCGTCCCCCGCACGTTCCGCGAGCCGTCGATCGTGCTCATGGTCGTCTGACATCCAGACGGCAGTCGTGGGATCCGGGGGAAGGTGTCGCAACTTCTCGAACATTTCGAAGACGCGACACCGGGCGGGTTCGCGGGCGACGTGGAAGGTATGCGAATCCCCATCCTCACCGCTATCGCGCTAGCCACACTCACCGCCTCCGCGAGCGCGCAGGCGCCCGCCGGCACCGCGCCGGTCACCGAGGCCGACCTGCGGCTCGTCAAGACCGAGATCACGATCGCCGACGCGGCGGGCACCGGCCTGAAGACGCTCGCGTGTGAATGGCGCGAGCCGCAGGAGGACGACCGTCAGTGCCTGCGCTTCCAGAGCGACCCGCAGGTGGCGTTCGAGGCGATCGAGGAGGCGGGCGGCGTCCGCGCCGACCAGCACACCGTCTTCGACGGCGCGGACATGAACATCGCCTACTCCAAGCGCGCCGACGGCACCTGGCTCATCCGCAGCAAGGGCACGATCGACGGCAAGCCCATGCACTTCGGGCGCGTGTGCACCGCCGACGGCCAGAAGTGCGTTCGCTGGGACGTCGACGGTGCCAAGCTCGCGCAGAAGAGCGTGAAGGCCGCGGCCTCCAAGCTCCGCAAGAAGTAGCTCGTCAGCGAGCCGCGGCGACGACCGCCGGCGTCACTCCCGCCATGCCACGGGCATTGGGGTGGAAGGGCGCCGCGGCGTTGCCCGGCACGAGCGGCTCGACCCAGCGCGTGCCCGAGCCCTTGCACGCGTCCTTGCCGAGGCTCACGGTGTACGTGTCCACGAGCTTCGCGCCGGCCTTGCTCGCCTCGCTCGCGATCATGTCGTTGAGCGCGCGCTGGATCCCCCGCACGTACGGCACGTCGGCCCAGGCGATCGGCACCTGCGGCCAGCAGCCGGAGCCGCTCGAGGGCAGCAGCGCCTCGTAGTTGAGGATCAGGATCTTGGCGCTGGTGCGGGCCTTGATCCCCGCCAGAACGGCGCCCACCTTGGGCGCGGTCGCCGCGATCCGGTTGCGCAGCTCGTCCTGGCCGCCCCGCACGTACTTGTCCTGGCACGGGCGCCCGAACGGGTTCGCCGTCTGGCATTCGGTGAGGATCTCGGTGAAGCCGATGTCGTTGCCGCCGATCTGCAGCGAGACGATCCGCGTGTCGGCGGCGATCGAGTCGAACTGCGGCGGATTCGTTCCGGCGTACGTGCTCTGCGGCGTCGTCATCTCGGCCGTCTCCGCGCCGCTGCACGAGGCGTCCTTGAGCGACACACCGAGCTGGGCGGAGGCGAGCCGCGCGTAGTTCTTCGTCGAGCGCAGGCACCCCAGCGGGCTGAGCGTCTGACTCGGGATCAACGGACCCGCGGCGAACGAGTCGCCGAGGCCCACCCAGTACGCCGCGTTGGCGGACGCCGGTGCGACCGCGAGGGCTCCGATCGTCGCGGCAACCGCCGCGAAGGCGCGCAACTTGGGCACGTGCATCTCTCCCCTGCTGAGGAACTCGCTGGACCGGTTCGAGGTTCCTCCGCTAGTGACTACCTGTCAAATTGGAACCGTGCTTGCGCTCATCACGTCCGTGCTGATGGCCGCCGCGGCGCCCCAGCCCACGATCGTGCAGAAGCCGATCCCGTTCCCACGGGAGCGCAAGGAGCAGATGGCGGCGTACGCGCGCCGGCACTACGACATCGACTCCTACCGCCTCCGCGAGCCGAAGGTCATCGTCGAGCACTACACGGTCACGGCGACCTTCCAGCAGACCTACAACACGTTCGCGCCCAACCACCCGGACCCGTCCTTCAACGAGTATCCGAACACCTGCGCGCACTACGTGATCGACCGCGACGGCACGATCTACCAGCTCGTCCCGCGCTCGATCATGTGCCGGCACACCGTCGGCCTGAACTACACCTCGTTCGGGATCGAGCACGTCGGCAAGAGCGACGGCGACGTGATGGGCAACAAGCGTCAACTCGCCGCCTCATTGCGACTCACGCGCTGGTTGCGCTGCCGCTACGGGATCGCGACCAAGAACGTGATCGGGCACAGCGAGTCGCTCGCCTCGCCGTTCCACAAGGAGAACGTCGAGCGGATGCGCAACCAGACGCACGGCGACATGACCAAGGCGACGATGCGCAAGTATCGGTCGCAACTTGGCGCCTGTTGAGTACCTTCACCGTATGAGACTCCTCGCGGCGGTTGTCCTGCTGACCCTCGGGTGGGCGGGAGTGGCCGAAGCGGCGAAACGGCCGCGTCTGAAGGCCTTCGCCTCTTGCACCCAGCTCGTCGATTACGCGCGCGCCGGGGCCGAGCGCACGGGCGGGCGCCCGGGCGTGACCGGCCGCGCGGCGCCGATGCCGGTCGACGCGGTCACGACGCCGCAGATCATGCCGCCGATCAAGCGCAAGGCCGACGTCCCGACGGCCGCGCCCGTCTCCAGCGAGGGCGCCGCGGGCGGCTCCGTCCCGGACTTCTCCGGCACCAACGTGCAGGAACTCGGCGTCGACGAGCCGGACGTGCTCAAGACGGACGGGCGCCGGATCTTCGTCGTCACCGACCAGACGCTGCGGGTGGTCGACGTCGCCAGCGGGACGGTGACCGGGACGCTCAAGCTCGACGGTGGCGGCCACGTCCTGCTCCTGCGCGGGGATCGCGTGCTGGCGATCGCCGCGAAGAGCGGCGCCGGGCCGCAGCCGATTCCGGAGTTCGCGCCGACCGCGGCCGCGACGATCGTGACCGAGATCGACGTCAGCGCCGCGCCCAAGGTGCTGCGCACGATGGAGGTGCCCGGGAACTTCGTCGACGCGCGTCAGAACGGCTCGGTCGCACGGCTCGTGATCGACGCCCAGCCGCAGCTGATCGAGGAGCCGGATGAGGCCGGCGTGCGCGACTTCCTCGGCCGCACCGTGCTCAAGAGCAAGCTCTCGGGCAAGACGTTCCGGCGCAACCTCGCGCCGTGCCAGGCGGTGACGCACCCCGCGCAGTTCTCCGGTCTGGGCGTGCTGGCGATCCTCACGATCGACCTGGACAAGGGCATGTACTCGCTCGACCGCGACGGCGTGATGGCCGGCGCGCAGGTGGTCTACGGCTCGGCCGGATCGCTCTATGTCGCCAGCCAGCGCTATTTCCGCGCGCTGGAGACCGGCGGCGACGTGCCCGACGGCATGCAGACCGAGATCCACCGCTTCGACACCACCGACCCGACGAAGACCGTCTACCAGGCCACGGGCGTCGTACCCGGCTTCATCCTCAACAACTACGCGCTCTCCGAGCACGACGGCAAGTTGCGCGTGGCGACGACCGAGGAGCCTTCCTGGGCGGCGGGCGCGGAGCGCGAGAGCCAGAGCACGGTCACGGTGCTCGACCAGCAGGGCAACCGGCTCGTGCGGATCGGCTCCGTCACGGGGCTCGGCAAGGGCGAGCGGATCTACGCCGTGCGCTTCATGGGCGAGCAGGGCTACGTCGTCACGTTCCGCGAGACCGACCCGCTCTACACGCTGGACCTCCGCGACCCGACGGCGCCGAAGGTCCTGGGTGAGCTGAAGATCCCCGGCTACTCCGCCTACCTGCATCCGGTCGGCGAGGGCCGGCTGCTCGGGATCGGGCGGGACGGGGAGGACGTGCAGGCCTCGCTGTTCGACGTCTCCAACCCGGCCGCACCGCAGCGCGTGGCGCTGTTGCCGTTCGGCCCGGGCTCGACGCCGATCGAGAACGAGCCGCACGCGTTCCTGTACTGGGCGCCGTCGAACCTGGCCGTGATCCCGCTGGAGGGCTACGACGAGGAGGGCCCGACCTTCACGGGCGCGGCGGCGGTGAAGATCGAGCCCAACGCGCTGAGCGTGGCCGGCCAGCTCAAGCACGAGACGGCCGAACGCGGGCAGGTGCCGATCCAGCGCACGTTCGTCATCGGGGGCCGGCTCTACACGCTGTCCTACCTCGGCGTGCTCTCGAGCAACCTCGCCGACCTCAGCGCCGTGCAGTACACGGCGTTCTAGCGGTCCTTAAAGGGGTAACGCCGCGGCGCTCGGAGGAGAGGGTTTCCGAGCGCCGCGGCGTTATGAGGGTTGCCTACGTCTCAGGAGAGGGGTCGAGACGTAAACGCTGTCGTGGCCAGGTGGGTCGGGAGGGTGTCGGCCACGACGTTGATCACGAAAACCATGGTGGACCCCTTCCTCAAGGAAGCGGTAAGTCAAGCCTCAAACTTCCCTAAGGGCTTCCCCACGGGCTCATTAAGAGGGAATCGGGTGCGGCTACCACGAGTATCGAGACGGAACAGTTGCGTTTCGTATCTCTCAGCGGTACTTTGCCGTTATGAAACGGAACAGTCTCGTTTCGAGCGAAGCGCTCGACCCCCGCCGCTGGTGGACGCTCGCCGTCCTCTGCCTGTCGCTGCTCGTGATCGGGCTCGACAACACGATCCTCAACGTCGCGCTGCCCACGCTGCAGCGCGATCTCGACGCGTCCTCCGCGCAGCTGCAGTGGATCGTCGACATCTACATGCTGGTCTTCGCGGGCGTGCTGTTGACCGCGGGCTCGCTCGGCGATCGTTTCGGCCGCAAGCGCGCGCTGACGTTCGGCCTGGCCGTGTTCGGCCTCGGTTCACTCGGCTCCGCCCTCGCCACCAGCCCAGAGCTGCTGATCGTGATGCGCGCGCTGATGGGCGTCGGCGGCGCGTTCATCATGCCGTCCACGCTGTCGATCCTCGTGGCGACCTTCCCCGCGCACGAGCGCGCGAAGGCGATCGGCATCTGGGCCGGCGTCTCGGGCATCGGCATCGCGATCGGCCCGGTCGCGGGCGGCTGGCTGATCGAGCACACGAGCTGGGCCTGGATCTTCCTCGTGAACCTGCCGATCGTGCTCGTGGCGCTTGCCGCCGGGCGCTGGCTCGTGCCCGAGAGCCTTGATGCGAGCGCCCCCAAGCTCGACCTGCGTGGCTTCACGCTCTCCTTCGCCGCGCTGACGACGCTGATCTGGGGTCTGATCGAGGCGCCCGCCCGCGGCTGGACCGACGGCGGCGTCCTCGCGGCCTTCGCCGTCGCGCTCACCGTCGGCGTCGCGTTCGTCGCCTGGGAGCGGCGCGCGCCGTCCCCGATGCTCGACATGGAGCTGTTCCGCAACCCGCGCTTCACGGCGTCGAGCGCCGCGATCTCGCTCGCGTTCTTCGCGCTGTTCGGGATGATCTTCTTCCTCACCCAGTACATGCAGATGGTGCGCGGCTACGACGCGCTGGACGCCGGCATCAAGACGCTGCCGGTCGCCGCCGGCCTCGTGTTCGCGGGCCCGTCCTCGACGAAGCTGACCGAGAAGCTCGGGCTGCGGATCGTCGTCCCGCTCGGACTCGTGTTCGTCGCCGGCGGCATGTACCTGATCTCCATGGCCGACGCGACGTCGGGCTACGGGCTGATCGCCGCAGCGCTCGTGCTGCTCGGCTACGGCATCGGGACGGCGATGGCGCCCGCCACCGACGCGATCATGGGCGTGCTGCCCGAGGCCAAGATGAGCGTCGGCTCCGCCATCAATGACACCACGCGCGTCGCGGGCGGCGCGCTCGGGATCGCGGTGCTCGGATCGCTCCTGGCCAGCGGCTACCGTGGAGACATGGACTCGATCGCGGGTGCTCCCGAGATGGCGCGCGACTCGCTTGCGGGCGCGCTCGCGACGGGCAACCCGCAGCTCATCGCGGCGGGCCAGGAAGCGTTCGTGAACGGGATGCAGACCGCGACGCTGGTCGCCGTCGGCGTGGCCCTCGCGGGCGCGCTGATCGCGGCCGTGTTCCTGCCGGGTGAGAGGCGCATGCCGGCCGGGAAGGCCGTCACCGCGTGAGTGGCGGACGGCCCCGGAGCGCCGAGGCGGACGAAGCCATCCTGCAAGCCGCGCTCGAGCTGATGGCCGAGAGCGGCTACCGCGCGCTGACGATGGAGAAGGTCCGCGAGCGCTCCGGCGTCGGCAAGGCGACGATCTACCGCCGCTACGGCTCCAAGGAGGAGCTCGTGGCGGCGGCCATCGTGCACCTGAACTCCGACATCCCGCTGCCCGACGACACGGGCTCGCTGCAGGGCGACTTCGCGGCCACCGCGCAGAGCGTCCTGCAGGGCGCGGCGCGGACGGGCGCGCTCACGCTGATGCCGCGGCTCTTGAGCGAGGTCGTCGGCGAGCCGGAGATGCACGCGCTGTTCCACGAGCACCTCGTGGAGCCGCGCCGGCGCGTGGTGCGCGCGATCGTCGAGCGCGCCAAGGCGCGCGGCGAGATCCGCGAGGACGTGAGCACGGAGGTGGCGGTCGACCTGATGGTCGGCCCGTTCATCTACCGGCTGATCATCGGCGGCGGCGACGAGGCCGCGTTCGGCGACCCCGTCGAGCTGCTCGGGACCGTGATGCTGGGCCTCAGTCCACGGGGGTGACGGTCACGCGGCCGCCCTGGCCGACGTGCATCGTCCGGTGCCCCGCCAGCAGCTCGAGCAGCTCGTCGCCGACGAGCTCCCGGCGCCAGCCGCGCAACGTGCGGACGTCCGGCTCGGTCTGCTTGCGGCGGGAGGCGACCACGATCGGTGACAGGTCCGCGCGGGCGGCGATCAGCTCGTAGGCCAGCCCGGCCTCCTGCGCGCGCGTGCGCACCAGCGACTCGGCGAGCGCGATCGTCGGGCCGTCGACGGCCTCGGTGGGCGAGCGGTCGCCCTCCTCGAGCTTGATCGGCTCCGCGTTCTTGCCGACCTCGATCGCGGCGATCACGTCGTCGCCGCGGCGGCGGACCACGTCGGGCGTGATGCCGCGGATCTGCGACAGGTCGCGGCGGCCGGAGGGCTGGCGCTTGGCCAGCTCGACCACGGTCGGGTCACGCAGCACCGCGCCCACCGGGCGGTCCTCGGCGGCGGCGGTGCGCTCGCGCCAGGCCGTGATGGCCTGCGCGACGGCGCGTTCCTTCGGGTCGAGCCCACTCACGCGCGGGAGCCGGCGCCAGACCTCCATGGGGTCACGCTCGTCGGTGGCCTCGGCGATCGCGACGCACTCCTCGCGCGCCCACTCGAGTCGGCCGCGGTCCGTGAGCCGCGCCTGGATGTCGTCCGCGAGCGGCATCAGGTGCTCGACGTCGCCGCGCGCGTAGGAGATCTGCTCCTCCGTCAACGGGCGCGCGTCCCAGCGTGTGAAGCTCGCGGTCTTCGGCAGCCGGATGCGCAGGACGTCGTGGAGCAGGCCGTTGTACCCCGCCTGGGCCGAGAAGCCCGCGAAGCCGGCCGCGACCTGCGTGTCGAAGACGTTCGTGAACGTCGTCTTCCACTCGCGTCGCAGGATCGCAACATCCTGGCGACCCGCGTGGAGCACGATCTCGATCGCCGGGTCGGCGAGGATCTCCGCCAGCGGCGTCGGGTCGAAGGTCTGCGTCAGCGGGTCCAGCACCTCGACGTGCTCGCCGACCACGATCTGCACCAGGCAGAGCAGGGGCTTATACCGGCCCTCGGGCATGAACTCCGTGTCCAGCCCGAGCCGTCCCTCCGCCTGCGCCATCTCCGCGAGGCGGTCCACTTCCGTCTGCAATTCCTGCATGCTTGCGCGACCCTATCCGGCCGCGACAACCTGTGCGGTCAGTTTCCGATCAAGACCGGCGAGCCGACCGGCACGCGCGGGTACAGGTCGATGACGTCCGGCACGGTCATCCGGATGCAGCCGTGCGAGGCGCGCGAGCCGATCGAGCCCGGGGCGCCGGTGCCGTGGATGCCCACGCCGCCGACGATGCCCAACCAGCGCGCCTTCAAGGGATTCTCGGCGCTGCCGCCGGGCACGACCTCGTTGCGGTAGGCGCCGGCCCACGGCGAATCGGGTGCCGTCCAGGCCGGGTTCACGGCCTTGTTGGCGATCGTGTAGCGGCCGGTGGGCGTCGAATAACCTGGCGCGCCGACAGCCACCCCGTAGGTCTTCGAGAGCTTCAGATTCTTGAACAGGCGGAGCTTGAAGTTGCCACGGTCGATCGTGACGATCGTCCCGTAGGCCTTGGCCAGGCTGCCCGTCGTGATCTTGGGCTTGGTGGCCACGAGCGCCGGGGTGAGCTTGCGGACGGCGGCCGGATCGCTCAGCGTCGCGATGACGGACGCCTCGAGCGCCTTCTTGTCGATCGTGCGCCCGTCGCGGTGCTCGATCTTGGCGATCTTTGTCAGCTTGATGTCCACCCGCGCGTCACGCGGGGCGCGAGCGATGCCCTTTTCGACCTTGTCGACGTACGTGCGGACCTTGGCGACCTTGAACGTCACGTACAGCGGCACGTTCACGGGCGCGCCCGCCGCGGTGGCGCCGGCGTTGTAGGCGCGCCGGGCGCTCTTGGCCGCGTCGAACTTGAAGTCGACCTCCTTCGGGCGCATCAGGAAGCGACGGCCCGCAACGCGTGAGGACAGCGGGCTGTTCATCTGCGTGTTCGCCAGGAAGGCGATCTTGTTCGCCGCCTCGGGCAGCGTCAGGCCCGACACGTCGATGCCGGCCGCGGCCACACCGGGCGCGATGCGCTTGTCCTGCGCCGAAGCCGTCGGAGCGATGAGGAGAAGCGAAGCGAAGGTCAGCAGCAAGGTCCGGCGCATAGACCGAAAAGCCTAGCCGGACCTCCAGCGTTGCAAGCTATCTGCCGAAAGGGAGCAGCAACTCCGCCAGTCGACCAGTGGCCTCGAGCTGCGGCTGGTGGCCACAACCCTCGATCAGCTCGACCTCGGTGGTGGGCAGCGCGCCGAACGCCATCCGCGCGTCGCTGTGCGGGAGCCCGCGGTCGTAGGCGCCCCACACGAGCAGCACCGGGCAGCGGATCCCGACCAGGTCGAACGGCGCGTTCAGCAGCTCGGGAGCGAGCTCGCGGCCGGACTCGAGCAGCGCGGCGACATCCGCACGCGTCTCGCCGCTGCGGCCGAACGTGGCCACGATCGCACTCTGCGCGTCGCTGAACGCGATGCCGCGGTGCGCCCCGCGCTGGGCGCGCCGGACGAGCTCACCCGGCACCGGGACCGGGAGCGAGAGCAGCCGGCGGATGATCGGGTCCTCTTCGATCGGGTCGAACCAGGACGGCACCTCGAGTCCGTCGGGAGCGACGGGGACGACACCGGCGAGCTTGAGCTCCCCCGGGTGTTCGGCGAGCCGCAGCGCGATCAGGCCCCCGAGCGAGGCGCCGGCGATCACCACGGGGTTCCCGTTCGCCCACGCGGTCACGAGCTCGGCGGCGAAGGCGTCGAGCTGCGGGAGCAGGGCGCCGGGCGCGAGCGGTGTCGCCTCTCCGAAACCGGGCAGGTCGACGGCGATCGCGCGCCGTCCGCGCGCGGCGAGCTCGGTCAGCAGCGGGCGCCACGTGTCGGCCGAGTGGTTCCAGCCGTGCAGCAGCACGATCCCGGGTCCCTCGCCATCCACTTCGAGCGCGCGCGTCACATGGCCTGCAAGCTCGACGCGGTGCTCGATGACAGGGGGCATGTGCAGAGGCATACCCGCTCATCGGCAGTCGATGACACGGTGTCAAACCGGGTCAACTATGTTGGACGAAATGCGCGACGCGGACGAGTCGACTACTCCGCCCGCCTCGCTCTTGGAGCGATTGCGGGCCGATCCGGTACGGGCGCCCGAACATCTGGCCCTCGCGGCCGCCGATGCGTTCGGTCCGCCAGCCGCCACGTGGGCCGAAAGGCAGCGCAACGTGATGGGAATGCACCCGGTGGCGATGGGAGAGATGGCGCGCAAACGTCATGTCCACCTCGCTTCGGCCGAAGGCGCCGCGATGGGCGCGGGCGGCGTCTTCACGATCGTGCCGGACCTCGTCGCGCTCGCGTGGCTGCAGGCGCGGATGGTGTTCTTCATCGCGGGTGGGTACGGGTGGGACCCGCGCGACCCGATGCGGCCCGCCGAACTGCTGGCGCTGACGGGCCTGTACCACGACCCCGCGGGGGCCCGCGTGGCGCTGGACGGGGCGGGCAAGACGGTCGCCGAGCACTACGTCGGCTCCAAGCTCCAGCGCGACGAGGCGCTCGCGTCCAAGCTGGTCAAGATGGTCAGCAAATCGGGGGCGAAGAAGCTCGCGGGCAAGATGGTCCCGGGCTTCGCGATCGCGTACAGCGCGGTCTCCAACCGGCGGGACACGAACGCCTTGGGCAAGCGCGCCGTGGCGTTCTACGGCGGGACACCGGCGCCGATGTACCGCCAGCTTCCGCCCCGCTGAACGGTTTCGTCCGACCCTGGACCTAGGGTTCACCCCTCAGTGCGCGTCCGCGACCTCACACCCGGGCAGGAGATCGATCAGGTCCTGATGGTCCGCGCGAGTGACGCGCGGCGCGTCGTGCTCGGAGATCGGACGGGCACGCTGGAAGCGGCGCCGTGCCCGATCGCGGCGGGGTCGTGCGTGCGTGTCGTCGGCACCGTGGAACCGCGCGGGCGCCTCGACGTGCGCTCGGTGCGCGACGCCAAGCCCGGCGAGTACGACCTGGACGATCTGCTCGACGGTCCGCGGATTCCCGTGGACCGGATGGAGGCCGACCTGCGCGCGCTGATCGCGACGATCCAGTGCAGCCATCTGCGCGGCCTGCTGGACCGCGTGTTCGGCGTGGGCACCCCGACGTGGGAGCAGTTCCGCGAGGCGCCGGCCGCGAAGCGCTTCCACCAGGCCTACCGGCACGGGCTGCTCGAGCACTCCTTGACGGTCGCTCAGGGGGTCAGCGCGATCTCCGCCACGTTCGGCGGCGTGGACCGCGACGTCGCGGTCACGGGCGCGCTGCTGCACGACATCGGCAAGCTGGACGCCTACACGTCGGACCCGTTGGCGATCGACATGACGGACCTCGGCAAGCTCCAGGGCGAGATCCCGCTCGGGTACTACCGGGTGCGCCGGATCATCGAGGACCTGCCCGCGTTCCCGTCCGAGCTCGCGGTCGCCGTGCTCCACATCATCCTGAGCCACCACGGCCAGCTCGAGCACGGCTCGCCGGTCGTGCCCTGCACGCGCGAGGCGACGCTCGTCCACATGCTGGACAACCTCGGCGGCCGGCTGGGCTCCTTCGACCGGTTGGAGAAGGAGCTGCCTGAGGGTTCGGCCTGGTCGGGGTACGACCGGGCGTTGGGCGGCGGCGCGTGGTTCGCGTCGCGCGCGGCGTAGTTAGAGAATTCCGATCTCGGACGAGTCGCCGACCATGAAGCGGTAGGCGCGCGGCTGTGACTGCCCGCGGGCGATCACGACGTCGCGACCGAGCAGGCTGGACTCCATGCGGCCGTCCAAGCCCGTGACCGAGGAGTTCTCGAGCAGGATCGAGTGCTCCACCTCGGAGGAATCGATCGTGCAGTGGCGGCCGACCGCGGTGTACGGGCCGACGTAGGCGTCGATGACCCGGGCGCCGGCGCCGATGATCGCCGGGCCGCGGACGGTGCTGCGCTCCAGCACCGCGCCCGCTTCGACCACCACGCGGCCTTCGATCGTCGAGTCGACCAGCCGGCCGTCGACCTTCTGCTCGACGGTCTCGAGGATGAGGCGGTTCGCTTCGAGCATGTCCGCGAGGCGGCCGGTGTCCTTCCACCAGCCGCGGACGACGTGCGACTCGACGGGCGCGCCGGCGTCGACGAGCCACTGGATGGCGTCCGTGATCTCCAGCTCGCCGCGGCCGGACGGCTGGATCGACTTGGCGGCTTCGTGGATGCGCGGCGTGAACATGTAGACGCCGACGAGCGCGAGGTCGGTCGCGGGCTCGGACGGCTTCTCCACCAGGCGCGTGACGCTGCCGTCCTCGGCCAGCTCGGCGACGCCGAAGTTCTGTGGGTCCGGGACCTTGGTGAGCAGGATCAGCGCCTCGGGCTGGTTCTTCCGGAACGCGGTCACGAGTTCCTCGATCCCGCCCTGCAGGAGGTTGTCGCCGAGGTACATGACGAACGGGCTCGTGCCGAGGAAGGGCTCGGCGGTCAGCACCGCGTGCGCGAGCCCGAGCGGCTCCGACTGCGGGATGTACGTGATCTCGACACCGAACTGGGAGCCGTCGCCGGCGACCTCGCGGATCTCGTCGCCGGTCTCCGGCGCGATGATGATGCCGACCTCGCGGATGCCCGCGGCCGCCATCGCCTCGATCCCGTAGAACAGGACCGGCTTGTTCGCGACGGGGACGAGTTGCTTCGCCGACGTGTAGGTGATCGGGCGCAGGCGCGTGCCCTTGCCGCCCGACAGAATCAGGCCCTTGAGCTGCTCCATGGCAGCGGCAGGCTAGCGTGGCGGACCGTCTGGACGGCTCCCCATGCGGCTAGAGCCAGCAGCGGCGTGAGTGCGAGCCGGTAGTCCAGGTGGATCGAGACGAGCAGCCCGATCGCCGCCTGGCCGATGATCGCGGACCCGAACCCGCCGATGTTGACCATGCTCGAAGCGCTTCCGCCGCCTTCGCGCGCGAGGTCGAACGCGAGCATGCTGGCGGCGCCGCCGAACGCCGCGGCGGCGAGCACGGCAGCGATCAGGACCAGCGGCGGGTGGCCGCCTGGCCAGCCGAGCAGCGCGGCGAGACCGGTCGCCGTCGTGAGCGCGACGCCGCTGGACAGCGCGCCGCGCAGGTGCGGGCGGCGGCCGACGAGCATGCCCAGCAGCGGCGCGGAGACGCCGAAGACCACCACGCTGCCGGCGAGCATGGTCGCCGCCGTGGCGGGCGCGATGCCCTGCCCCTCGACGAGGTAGGGGTAGGCCCACAGGCCCGTGAGGGTGACGAACGGGGCATTGAGCGTGAAGTGCACCCAGAGCCCGTGCCGGGTGCCCGGAGAACGCCACGCGCGCTTGAGGGCGGGCAGGATCGGCGGGTGCGCGGGCGCGACCGTCCGGATGCGGCCGGCGATGCCGCCCGGCGCGAGTTCTGGCTCCGCGGGGTGGGGGCGATCCTGGATCCGGCTCACGGCGAACAGCGCGAGCGCAGCGGTGAGGATCCCGCTGGCGGCGAACGTCGGCGTCCAGCCGATCCCGGAGAGCGCGGCTGAGAGCGGGGCCGTCGAGAGCAGCTGGCCAAACGCGCCTCAAGCCGCGGTCAGCGCCGCGGCGAGCGCGTAGTGGCGGTCCGGGAGCCAGTGCGCGGCGACCCGGAGGACGTTGAGGAACATGCAGGCGTCACCGGCGCCGATGAGCGCGCGGCCGAGCACGGCGAGCTCGATCGACGGGCTCACCGCGAACAGCAACTCACCGAGACCCATGGCCAGCAGGCCGAGCGTGAGCGACCGCCGCGGGCCGATCCGGTCGGACAGCACGCCCGCCGGGATCTGGAACACCAGGTACATGCCCAGCTGCACGGTCGAGAGCACCGCGATCGTGCTCGTCGTCACCCCGAACCGTTCCGCCGCGTCGATCGACGCCACCCCCAGGCTCATCCGATGGAAGATCGCCACCAGATAGAAGGCCGCAGCCAACGCCCACATCCGCCAAGCCGCAGTCATGTACGCGCATAGTATCCAACATGTATGCATGACGTACGCCGCGAGTATGCGTAGGCTCCGCGCATGTCCGCCTCCGAGCGCGCATACCGGCACGTCAAAGACCGCATCCTCGACGGCTCGCTTCCCGGCGGCGAGCTCATCAGCGAGGGTGAGATCGCCGAAGCGGTGGGCATGAGCCGCACCCCGGTCCGTGCCGCCTTCGGCCAGCTCGAGGCCGAAGGCCTGCTGCGCCTGTACCCGAAGCGCGGCGCCCTGGTCGTCCCGGTCTCAGCCTCAGAAACCGAGGCCGTGATGGAGACCCGCTGGGTGATCGAGCGCTACGCCATCGAGCGGATCATCGAGCGCCCCGGCGATGTCGCGGCGGCGCTCGCCGAGTCGGTCGCCGCCCAGGCCGGGCTCGAGATCCCCGCGTTCATCGAGGCCGACCGCGCGTTCCACCGCACGTTGGTCGCCGGCACCAACAACCAGATCCTGTTGTCCCTCTACGACTCGCTCCGCGACCGCCAGCGCCGCATGGCCGCCGCCACGGCCCGCTCCGTCGAGCGCCGCGAACGCAGCATCCGCGAGCACGGCGAACTGGCCTCCGCGGTCGCCGCCGGCGACCGTGCTGCCGCCGAGGCCGTGTTGCGCGCGCACCTCGACGGCGCGCTCGAGGCGATCCGAGGGCGCTGAAACGTCAACTGCGAGCACGCCCGCGCTGATTACGGGTGAGGCGGGTGCCCCGCACTGCGTGAACGCCTGGGCGTTCACGTCTTTTCACGCCGAGGGACGGTCGTTCGCCACGCGAGTGATCAGTTCGGACCGCTATACGGTCCGAACTCGCGGTTCGCGTGCCCGGGTGGCGCGTTGGCGCTCCCTCAGCCCAGCTTGCGGTGATCGAACGACGCCACGGACTGAACGCCGAACCGCAGCGCTACCCGCTTCGCCGCCACCCGCGCGTCGACGGGCGACCCGTCGCCGTACCGCGCCGAGAGGGCGTTGCCGATCTCGGCAACGGTGGAGGCGTCGTGCACGATCTCGGCCCGCGCCTTGATCATCACCCCCCGCAACTCGCCGTAGCTCTCACCGGCCTCGACCTGCAGCGTGCAGCGCGGGTCGCGTTCCAGGTTGCGCACCTTCTGGGACTTCCCGTAGGTCCAGCCCCAGCACTCCCCGTCGCGCACCACGAACCACAGCGGCATCAGGTGCGGCCACCCGTCCCGCCCGATCGTCGCCACCGTCACCACGCGCTCCGACTCCAGGAAGTCGAGCACCTCGCCCGGCGACATCGCGATCGCCGCGCGGCGGTTCATGTGGCGCGGGCGATCAGGGCCTCGGCGGCGACCAGCACGGCTTCGCGGGCGTCGGCGGGCTCCAGCACAACCGCGTCGCCCGCTTCCTTCAAGACTTCGCGGACGAGGAAGTCGAGGCCCTTGAACGTGTACTCGACGACGACCTCGTCGCCTTCGAGTTCCGTCAACACGGTGCGCTGCTCGCGGGTCCAGCGCGCTTGTTCGGCACTGACCTTCACCCGGGCGGAGCGAGAGCCGCCGATCCGGCCGGTGCGTGGCCAGCCACCGATGTCGGCGGCGGGGTTGAGCCCTTCGCGCGGCTCGAACGTCTTGTCTTCCACCTGCGCACCCTTGATGCGATCCAGGCGGAAGTGGCGCAGCTGCTCGTTCTTGAGGTCCCAGGCGGCGACGTACCAGCCCTCGCGGCTGTTGATCATCGCGTAGGGCTCCACGGAGCGCTCGGAGTAGCGGTCGCTCGACGGCGTCCAGTACTCGAGCTGGAGCAGGCGGTTGTCGTGCATCGCCCGCTCGATGGTGTGCATGATCCCCTCGTCGACGCGCGTGGAGACGATGTGCAGGCCCTCTTCCACCGGGTCGAAGCCGAGCGCGTCCACGACCTTCTGGCGCGCGGACTGCAGGTCGGCGTGGACCACCTTCAAGTGGTCGATGGCCGCGACCAGCGCGTTGCCTTCGATCGGGAGCAGCCGGGCGGGCCGGTCGAACGTGTCCGAGTACGGCTCGACGTCGACCTCGATCTCGCCGGTCGGCTTGACCTCGGCGTAAATGACGTACGCGCCACCGCCGAAGTTGACGACGTTCAGCACCGCGACGTCCTCGCGCAGCTCCTGCGGGGAGAGCTGGAGCTGCTCGCACACGTCGGCCACGAGCAGCGTGTCGCGCTTGCGGCCGGCGGAGATCAGCACCGTGGCCAGCGTCACCAGCCGCGCGAAGCGCTCCGGCCGGATCGCGGCCTCGCTGCGCCCGCGCCCGTTGGACTCGGCGGGCGGCGTGACCGGCGGCGTGCGGCTCGGAACGACCGGGACGGGCTCGCCGCGATGGGCTTCGATGATGCGGTCCACGCGCGTGCGGGCTTCATCCACCAGCTCCGGCGGGCCGAGGATCCGCAACCCGTACTCGAGCGCCCAGGAGATCAGCAGCCGACCGTTGCGGTACGGCGTCTTGTAGACGTTGCCCTCGAAGGTCCCGTACATGCCGTACTGGCGCTCCACGTACCAGACCAGGTCCTCGGGGATCTCGACCTCGGCCACCCCGGCCGGATCGCCGAGCTGCCACGGGATGCGGTTCGCGAAGCCACGCGGGTCAAAGTCTTCGGGGCGCTGGAAGTCGTGCTCGGCCTTGGTCGCGTACGCCACCTTGCCGCGCACCCGGGAGAGCCGGAAGACGCGCACGTCCTTGCGCTCGTGCGAGTAGCCCACGAGGTAGAACTGCCCGCCCTCGAACAGCAGGTGGTAGGGATCGACGCGCCGCTGGGCGGTCTGGTCGGTCTCCATCGTGTGGTACTCGAACTCGATGCGCTTGCGGCGGTAGATCGCGGTGTCGATCTTGGCCAGGCGAGCTGAGACTTCCCCGCCGCCGGCCGAAGCGGTGATCCCGAGCCCGATCGTCTGGCGCGAGTCCGACCCCAGCGGCGATGGCCGCCCCCAGGTGATCTGCTGCAGCGCGAGCCGCAGCGGCTCGGCGTACGCGAACTCACCGTCGAGCAGCGTGAGCGCCGTCTGCAGCGCGGCACGCTCGGCGTCGGTGAACGCGATCGGCGGCAGATGGAACGCCTCGGGCGCCAGCGAGTAGTTCTCCTGCTCGGAGAACCCGTCCGCGGGCTTGTCCACACTGAGGTGGATGCCGAGCGCGTCGAGCTCGGCTCGGTCCGCGTAGAAACGTCGCGCGAACGCATCCTCGGTCATGTCCGAGTAGCCCTCCACGTCGCGCCTGATCTCAGTGGCCGTTACCGGCCGCCGCTCTGCCATCAAGTAGGAGATCAGCGACAGCTGGCGGATGAGCTTTTCCGTGTCCTTCGCCAAACTGCGCCACACCTTAGAGTGACGCGCGAAGACCTATGCTGGGTTCCCGCGCTTTTTGCGCGATTCCGCATGTCGCTTCGACTAGTCCTGATCGAAGATCACCAAGCCCTCCGCGAAGGGCTCGAGCTGCTGCTCGCCCGCGCCGGGATCGAAGTGGTGGGCACCGCCGGCACCGCGAGCGACGGACGGGAGCTGATCGAACGCCTGCAACCGGATGTCGCGCTGGTCGACATCCGACTCGGCGAGGAGTCCGGCATCGACCTCACCGCCCAGCTGCTCGACGCCGATCCCGAGCGGCGTGTCGTGCTCTACACCGGCTCCAGCGAGATCGAGCTGTTGATCAGCGGGTTGGACTCCGGCGCGCGCGGCTACGCGCTCAAGGACGGCACCCAGGAAGAGCTCACGTCCGCGCTGCGGACCGTCGCCGAAGGCGGCACGTACGTGGACCCGCGTCTGCGCCCCGCCCTACTCTCCCAGCGCAGCACGCAGAAGCAGAAGGGCCTCTCCAAGCGCGAGCGCGAGATCATGGACCTGCTCGCGCAGGGCCTGACCGGCGAGCAGGTAGCGGAGCGCCTGTTCCTGTCGCCTGAGACGATCAAGACCCACATCCGCAACGCCATGAACAAGCTCGAGGCCAACACCCGCGTCCACGCCATCGCCATCGCGCTCCGCGAGGGCTTCATCTCGTCGCCCGGACGCTCGTGAGCGAAGACGACCTCGTGCTGGACGCCGAGGCGCGTCGGCGCCTCCGCCATGACCTGCGCACGCCGCTGACGATCGTCGCCGGGTTCGCGGAGGTGCTGGCCGGCGAGCGAGACATCTCGGAGGCCGACCGGCGCGAGTTCGCGCAGCGGATTCAGGACGCCGCCAATGAGATCCGCAAGCTCATTGACGACGTCTTTGAGGGCTAGCTAGGCCTCAGCGGCGGCCAGGATCGCGTCGATCGTGACCTGAGGCTGAGAGACCATCGAGACGTGCGAACCGGGCGCCTCGGTGATGGTCGAGCCCGCGCGCTCGGCCATCGACCGCTGCGTGGCCGGCGGGATGACCTTGTCCTCGGTGCCGATCACGGTCCAGCTCGGCAGGGTCTTCCAGGCGCCGGAGCCGGAAGGCGTGGCGTTGGCGCTGAGCGTGATCGGCCGCTGGCCCGCGGCGATCAACCAGCGGTCAGCCTCGGGCAGGTCCTGGGCGAACGCGGTGTGGACGGTCTCGGGCTTCAGGAACGCCTCGGCGTCGCCCTCCGGCGCACCCGGATAGCCGGCGACGTCGAACACGACGCTCGGGTCCGGGATGTCGAACGCCGACCCCGAACCGCCGAGGATCTGGAACACGGTCTCACCCTCGTCGGGGATGAACGCGTCGACGAAGACAAGCGCTTTGACGTTCTCCGCGGTGACATTGGAGATCACGAAGCCGCCGTAGGAATGGCCGACGAGCACGACCGGCCCGGAGGTCCGCTGGGCCAGGAACGAACTGACGTACGGCGCGTCGATCGTCACCGACCGCAGGAGGTTGGTCGGCGCCAGGACGGTGAAGCCCTGGCTCTGCAACTCGGTGGCGACCGGGTTCCAGCTGGAGGCGTCGGCCCATGCACCATGGACCAAGACGATGGTTGGCTGCGACATGCGCTGAAACTACTAAGCGAGTTTCTGCTGTTGTCGCTCGGGTGTGATCTCGACGACGTTCCAGGCCAGCTTCACGCGCCGCATCCCGCGGATCACCCAGCCCGTCGGGTCCAGCCCCCGCTCCCAGGCCTTCAGGCCGTGGAAGGCCGAGCGCGGGAACGTGTGGTGGTTGTGGTGCCAGGACTCACCCATCGAGAGCAGCGAGAGCCAGGCCACGTTGGTCGAGTGATCGTCGACGGCGAACCGCCGCCGGCCGAAGAAGTGGCAGACGGAGTTGATCGACCACGTCACGTGGTGGACGAGGAAGATCCGCACCGGCCCGCCCCACAGCGCCGCCTCGAACGCGCCCCACAGGGTGCCCTTGACGGCGAACCCGAACAGCGCCGGGATCGCGATGCCGATCGCGACCCACAGGGCGAACGTCTTGTGGATGCGCTGCATTCCGCGGTCGTCGTGGAGGTCGCGGGCGTACTTGGTGTGCTCGCTGGTGCCGGAGTGGTCGAACAGCCAGCCCATGTGCGCGTACCAGAGGCCGGTCACCGCGCCCTTGAGCCCGCTGCCGTGTCCGTGCGGGGTGTGCGGGTCGCCCTCCTGGTCGGTGTGGGCGTGGTGCTTGCGGTGATCGGCCACCCAGTTCATGACCGGCCCCTCGACCGCCATCGAGCCGATGATGGCGAGGACGTATTCGACCGGTTTGTAGGTAGCGAACGAACGGTGCGTGAACAACCGATGGAAGCCCACCGTGACGCCCATGATGGTCAGGACGTACATCCCCGCCAGGGCGGTCAGCGACGTCCAGTCGACCAGCGTGTCCCACAGCAGGACGATTGCCAGGAGGACGCCCAAGAAGGGCAGCAGGACTCCTGCAAGGTTCAAGACTCGATGGCTCCGCGTCACGGTCCGAAGGTCTACCCGTTAGGGACCCCAAAGTTCCTGGCACGTCGCCACACTTACCGTCAGCGATTTCTGTAGCCTCGTGACAAATGGCGACGCTGACCTCGTCTTCGACCGACGCGCTCCGCGAGACCCTGCCCGAGCTCGCCGACGACATGATCGCCGCGATCGCGAGCGAAGTGCCCGACTACGCCCGCGCGATGGAGGGCCGGTTCGGCGAGGTCGTGCGCTTCGGCGTGGAGGTCGCGCTGAACCGCTTCGTCGACGTACTCGGCGGCGCCGCGCCCAAATCGGAGTCAAGCGCGCGTGACACGTACGTCCGCCTCGGAGCGGGCGAGTACCGCGCGGGACGGACGCTCGACGCCCTCCTCGCCGCCTACCGCGTCGGGGCGAAGCTCGCTTGGCGGCGGTTCGTCGAGGCCGGCACGCGTGCGGGCTTCGCGCCCGACGCCCTGTACGACCTCGGCGAGGCGATGTTCGCGTACATCGACGAGATCTCCGCCGAGAGCGCGGCCGGGTTCGCCGAGGCGCAGTCCGAAGCGGCCGGCGAGTCCCAGCGCCGCCGCCGGGGCCTGGTCCGCCTGCTCGTGCAGGAGCCGCCCGCGGCCGAAGAGACCCTGCGCACCGCGGCCCAGTCCGCAGGCTGGACGCTCCCCCGCCGCGTCGCCGCGATCGTCGTCGGCGAGGCCGAGCAGCCCGAGGCCACGGACGAGCTCGACAACGTCGCCGCGCGCCTGGCCCGGCGGCTCGGCCCAGGGGCGGTCGGCGCGGCCGTCAGCGGGTTGGCGGCCGTGATGCTCCCCGACCCGGACGGCCCCGGGCGGAGAAAGGCGCTCGAGAGCGCGCTGGGCGACGACCTGGCCGCGCTCGGCCCGGCGGTCTCGTGGCCGGAGGCGGCGACGTCGCTGCGCCGCGCCGCGGCCGCGTACCGGCTGGCGGCGCAAGGCCGGATCGGCGATTTCGGCGCCGCGCCCGAGGGCGAAGAAAGCGACGCGGGCGCGGCGGCCCAAGGCGCGGGCGGGGCGCGGGGCGCGGGGCGCGGGGCGCGGGGCGCGGGGCGCGGGGCGCGGGGCGCGGGGCGACGGCGGTGGACCGACGGGGCACGGCGGGTGGCCGCACCTGGGCTCACTGGGGTGCACGATGGTCGCAGCGCTCAGCGGGCGGCAATCTCTGAGACGTGCCCCGCGCCAACTACAAGCTCACGCTCACGCTGCTGACTGTCGCGGGCGTGGCGTTCGCGCTGATGCAGACGCTGGTGGTGCCTGCGCTGCCGTTCTTCGAGCGCGAGTTCCACACGTCGCCGGAGTGGACGACGTGGCTGGTGACGAGCTTTCTGGTGTCGAGCAGCGTGCTTACGCCGATCATCGGGAAGCTCGGGGACGCGCACGGGAAGAAGCGGATGCTGGTGATCTCGCTCGCGATCTTCGCGACGGCGTCGCTGGGTGCGGCGGCGGCGCCGAACATCGAGGTGCTGATCGGGTTCCGGGCGTTGCAGGGCGCGGGGGCGGCGATCTTCCCGCTCGCGTTCGGGATCATCCGCGACCAGTTCCCGGCCGAGAAGGTGGGCGTCGCGATCGGGACGGTGTCGAGCGTGTTCGGGATCGGCGGCGGGATGGGCCTGGTGCTCAGCGGCGTGATCGTCGAGCACCTGGACCGGCACTGGCTGTTCCTGATCGGCGCGATCCCGGTCTACGCGGCCACCGCGCTCGTGATCCGGTTCGTGCCGGAGTCCGCCACGAAGACGCCGGCCAAGCCGGACTACAAGGGCGCGGCGGCGCTGTCCATCACGCTCGCCACGCTGCTGCTCGCGCTGAGCGACACGGGCGGGGCCGCCGTCACCGTCGCCTTGCTTGCGACCGCGATCGCAGCAGCCATCGCGTGGGTCCAGATCGAGCGACGCACTGACGACCCGCTCGTCGACCTGCAGACGCTCGCGCGCCCCGGGATGGCCGCGACGAACGCGAGCACGATCCTGATCGGCTTCGCAATGACGGCGTTCTTCGTGCTCGTCCCGGGCTTCCTGCAATCACCACAGGCGGGCTTCGGGCTCACGCCGACCCAGGCGGGCCTCATCCTGCTGCCGTTCAGCCTCGCGATGATCGCGGCCGGCCCGATCGCGGGCCGGCTCGGCACCAGCCACGGGCGCACGCTGCCGCTGCGGATCGGGCTGGCGCTCGGCGCGGTCAGCCTCGCGGGTCTGGCCACGCTTCACGGCACGGAGCTGGTCTTCGCGCTCTGGATGCCGATCATGGGCACGGGCATGGCGTTCGCGCTCGCGGCCATCGGGGCGCTCGTGATCGACCACTCGCAGCCGCACGAGACCGGCGTGACGAGCGCGATGAACACGATCATGCGCACCACCGGCGCGGCGATCGGCGCGCAGCTCGCCGCGACGATCCTGGTCGCCCACGACGGGCAGGCGGCCGGCTACACGGTCGCGTTCGCGGTGGCGGCCGCCGGAGCGTTGCTGGCACTGGTGCCGACGCTGCTGCTCAGCCGCAAACCTTCCACGACGGTCGCAATCTGGACGCAGCCGGTCCCAAAGCCTCACCGTCCAGCGGCATAACCGGCCAATCGGGTCCGCAGGCGGACCGAAATACGGCTCGAACCGCTCGATCGCACCGCACCGATGTTGAGAGCATCAACCGTGAGGGCACCTAGTCCGAACGGTGAGACGAGACAGCTGGTTGGGCATCGAGCTGCGCCACTTCGCGGCGTTGGCCGCAGTCGCGGAGGAGCGGTCGTTCCGTCGGGCGGCCGATCGGCTGGGCTACGCGCAGTCCGCGATCAGCCGGCAGATCGCGTACCTCGAGCAGCTCACCGGGGAGCGGTTGATCGAACGCTCCCAGGGACCGAAGCCGGTCGAGCTGACCGAAGCGGGTGAGCTCCTGCTCAACCACGCGAACGAGATCCTCGCCACGATCGAAGCCGCGAAGGCCGACATCGGCGACCTCCAGGGCGGCCGCTCCGGCGACGTGCGGGTCGGCTTCTTCGCGGGTGTCCCGACGCGCATCCTCGCCCCGGCGCTGGTCGCGTTCGGGCGCCGCCACCCCGGCGTGCGGGTCGCATCGCGGGAGACCGTCACGGACACGCCGCTGCTGGAGCTCGTGCGCAAGGGGAGCATCGACCTCGCGCTCGCGCACCTGCCGATCGAGCCCGGCCCGTTCGAAGCGTGCCGGCTGATGTCGGTGCCGTGGGTGCTGCTGGTCCCGGCCGGGGCGCCGATCGCGCGCAGCGCGCACCCGCCGACGGTGGCGCAGATCGGGCAGCTGCCACTGATCGCCTCCCAATCCCGGAAGGTCGAACCCTGGATGGTCGGCGTACAGGCGGCAGAGCTCGGCGAGCCACGCATCGTCTTCCGCTCGGACTCGCCGCAGACCGTCCAAGCGCTGGTCGGCGCGGGCGTGGGCGCGGCCGTGGTGCCGCGCCTGGCGGTCACCGAAGCCGACCCGCGGATCACCGCGATCGACCTGAGCGAGGTGCTCGCCGCGGCCAGCATCGGCGCCGTCTGGCTGCGCGAGAGCGAGCCGTGCGGTGCGGTCGGCCAGTTCCTCGAACTGCTGTTGGAGATCTGCGCGATTCTCGAGCGCAAGCACGCACCCCCGGAGCCGGCGCTCGCCGGCCGCGGCTGACCTGCGCCGTCCCGGCTAACCGTCGAACAGGGTCTCGGCGTCAAGGCCGGCACGCGCGGCGGGGACATACAGCGCGTCGGCGATCGCGTCGCGCACGGCGGTATCGCCGGCCTCGTCATAGGCGCGCTCGATGCGATCGAAGCCGGCGTCGTACAGCCTGCGGAACGCGCGGTAGGTCTTCAGCTCGCCGCGCGCGAGCCGGTCGATCATGTCGTTGACGAAGCGCGCGACCGCGCGGTCGCCGGCGGCGCTGAACATGCCGAAGTCGTGATCGAGCGCGACCTTGAACGACCGGATCGGGCGATCGAGCACGCGCACGCGGACGCTCGCGCGGCGGCGGGTCACGTTGCCGGCGCGGTCGCCGGCGATGATCCGGAAGGCCACTCGCCGGTCGCCCGCACGCCCGATGTCCAGCCGCGTCGACAGGCGCACCGCGGTCTGCTCGCCGGCGCCGAGCGCGCGCACCGCGTAGGTCTCGGAATCCACCTCGATGCGAGCGTCGCACGCCTCCTCGCACTGCACGGCCACGGGCAACGTGATCCGGCCGGTCTTCGTGCCCGGCAGCCGGCGCGGCACCTGCGCGCTGAACGTAGGCGCGGACGTGTCGACGGGAGCGGTCGCCGCGAGGAGCGCTCCGCGCAGCGGCCCGCCGTCGGGGCTGCCGAACAGCAGGCGGGGCTCCCGTCCGGTAAGCGAGAGATCGAACGCGTACGCCGAGCGTGTGGGCAGGGACACGGGCGTGGCTGCGCCCCAGGCGCCTCCCGCCTGTCCGCCGGCGGCGGCGATCTGCGCTCCCGCGAGCCATGCCGCCGCCGCCCGTCCGCCCGGCGCGACCACCACGCTGAACGGCGGTGGTCCCGGCGTGTCGGTGTAGTCCGTCGTGCGCTCGCCGGTCGAGATCGTGTGCGGGACCGACCACGCCCCGCCCGGCCCGCGGTCGGCCGCTTCGGTCGTGTTCGCGAGGCCGGTCGCAGTGACGATCGCGGAGCCGTCGTCGGCGAGCGCGCCCGCCACGGCGGTGCCGTCCGTGACCGGCAGGACGACCGCCAGCGGCTCGCCGTCGGCCTGCACGCGGATGCCGTCATCGGCCGCCCACGCGAACAGGCGACGGCCGCTCGGCGTGGCCGCGAGCGCGAGGCCACCGTCGCCGGCGCGTGATCCCGAGCCGCCCTCCAGCTCGATCGGCGCGCCCCACGCGCCGCCGCGGAACTCGGCGAAGCGCCGGGTGACCTGGTTGTTCCACGCGACGGTCGCGGTGCCGTCGGGCCCGAGCACGACACGCGGCCCCCCGAGTCCCTGCCCGCGGTCGAGCACCGCCCTGGTGACGGCGCCGGACGGGGCGATCACTAGCGCGTTGAGCGCGCTGTTGAGCGAGCGGATTCCGGTGCGCGTCCAGGCCGCGGTCACCCAGCCGCCCGGAGCGGCCGCAAGCGCGACGTCGTAGCCGGTCCGGCCGAGCGCGCTCGCCGTCCCGAACGTGCCACCGGGGCGACGCACGGCGATCCGCGCGATCGGCTGACCACCCGCGATCACCGCCGTTCCGTCGGCGGCGGCCGCGACCGACGGGCAGAAGCCGTACAGCGCGCGGACCGGCGCCCCGAGCAGGCGCTGCCAGGGCCCGCCGCCGACGCTCGCCTCGATCACCCAGCCCTCCCGCACCTTGCGGGTGACGGCGACCACGTCGCCGGCCGCATCGACGCAGTGCGCATCGGCCGGGCCGGCCGGATCCGCGGGCACGAACACGTCGGCGCGCGCGGGCGCCGCGCACACGAGCAGCAGGGCGGCGAGGAGGAGGGGGCGCACCTCCGCCGCGTTACCCGCTCAGTCCACGCCGAGAACCCGGTGCGCGAAGTAGCCCTTGAGCGCGAGCGGCACCTCGAGCACGGCCAGGATCTGACGCTCCGTCGCGGAGTCGAACCCGAGGTCGTAGCCCGCGCGCTCCAACTCGCGCTTGCCCGCCTGGTACTTGCGCCGCAGTTCGCGCTCCGTCCGGATCTCGCGCGTGTGCAGGCCTTCGAGCATCGTGTTGACGAGCCGGCCGACGGCCCGGTCACCGGCGCGGCTCCCGGTGCCGAACTTCCGCGACGGCCCGACCCGGAACGAGCGCATCGAGCGTTGGATGACCCGCACCCGATAGGTCCGCTTCGTGCGCTGCACGTGGCCCGCGCGATCGGCCACCGCGAGCTCCACCTTCGCCACGTGGGGATCGCGCGGGTACAGCACCTGGATGTCGGTGAAGCGCAGCCGGAGCCGGGTGGTGCGCCCCGCGGGCAGCGCGCGGGTGTCGGAGGTGAATGAGCGGTGGGCGCTGAGACGGACGTCGCACGGCTTGGCGCAGCGGACGCTCGCCGTGATCTCCAGCGCGCCGGTGCGGGTCGACAGGCGGCGGGCCGGCAACGTCAGCTGCGCGTCCAGCGGCACCGCGTCAGGCGTGGCGCCCACAACCCACTTCGCGCCTCGCTCCCCGATCTCCGATTCACCCCACAGCACGTGCGGATCGCCGGCGGCGCCGAAACCGGCCTGCATGGCGCCCGCGTCGCGGATCGGGGAGGAGAGGGGCGTGGGCGGGCCCCACGCGCCTCCGGGGCGTCCACCGACGCCGAAGACGCCGAGGCTCGGCCCGCGCGAGTGCTCCCAGGCGACCACCGCTCGTCCGTCCGCCGTGAGCACGGTCGAGAGATAGTTGAAGTCGTCTCCGAAGGAGCGCGGGACTGCGGGATACAGACCGGACACGGCGTGCGGCGCGCTCCAAGCCCCGCCGGCCGGCCGGTCGACGACGGTGACGGCGCCCGTCGGACCGTCCTGGAAGGCCGCCAGTGCCGCGCCGTCGTCGGCGATCTCCGCCGTCATCCGGGACGGGAGCGAAGCCGCCCCGAGCTGCTGGATCGGCTCGTCGTCCGCGCGCGCGAACACGGCCGTCTCGGTGCCCCAGGTGAGTAGGCGTCGGCCGCTCGGGCTCACGGCGACGTCGACCGCAGAGGCCTGCGGGGCGACGAGCCCGCGGGTCGTCTGCAGTCCGGCGGGCGTCAGCCACGCCGCGGTCACGTTGCCGAAGGCGTCGATCCCCACGGTGGGGGCCGTGGCCTGCGTGCCGTCGAGCTTGCGCTCCGTGCTGGTGCCGTCCGGCCGCACGACCGTGAGCCGCAGTCCGGAGGTGAGGTCCTGCCACGCGACCGCGGCCCACCCGCCGGGCGCGACCGCGGCGTCGGCGTCCTCGACTTCTTCACCCACGAGCGTCGATTCGCGGAACGAGCCCGCCGGAGGACGGACTTCGATGCTCAGCGGCGCGAGGTCCACCTGGTTGACGCGAACGGCGGTGCCATCCGCCGCCGTGAGCGCGAACGGCTCGTCCCGTGGCGGGTCCGCGGGTACCCAGGCGTCGGCGTGCGCCGCGGTGGCCACCGCTAGAAAGAGCGCGAGAACGAGGAGCGAGCGCACGGGGTCGCTCAGCGTACGCGCAACGTTCGCGTCCAACGCTGGGTGTGGCCCGCCCGGTCCGCGACCACCAGCGTGACGCGGACGCGGCGCCTGCGCTCGATCCTGAGCCGTACCTCCGAGGTCCGGTTCGCGCGGATCGCTCTCGCCTCGCTGCTGCCATCACGCATGCTCAGCCCCGCGTCGCACGCCTTCGAGCAGCGCACGCGGGCGATGACACGGGTGCCGCGCGCGGAGAGCTTCGCGGTCGCGCGTAACGGGACGGTGTCGGGCAGGGCGGCGAGGTCGTGCCGCGCGGCGCGGAAGACGCCGCCCTCGTCCCAGACCACCTCCGGATTGCCCGCGGGATCGAGCACAGGGGTCGCCGTGTGCGCGTCCCGGACGGGGGACGAGAGCCGCGTCGCCGGGCCCCACACGCCGCCGACCGTGCCGCCGAGGGCGGCGACGCGGAACGACTGGCCGCTCTCACGGCGCGTGAGCCAGGTGACCGCGGCGCGGCCGCTCGGGGCGAGCACCGCGAACAGCTGTGGCTGGTCGTCGAACAGGTACGGCAGGATGCGGTACCCGCCGGAGCGGTTACGGAGCGGTGTCCAGCCGGCGCCGGCGGGACGTTCGGCGATCGACATTCCTTCTGCGCGGACGTTGGCGGCGACCAGCGCCGCGCCCGCGTCGTTGACGCGCGCGACCAGGTCGTCCCATCCCGCGGCGCCGAGCGAGACCGCGGGCTCGTCGTTCAGGCGCGCGAACGTCCCGGTGTCGGTCGTCCACGCGAGCAGCCGGTGGCCACTGGCACTGACCGCAACGTCGACCGCGATCGCTCCGGGCAGATCGGGCTGTCGCGCGAGCCCCGGCCCGCCCGCCCAGCGGCCGACCCACTCGGTGTCCTCTTCTCCTGCCCGGCCGACCCAGCCGACGAGCGTGTGGCCGGTCCCGTCGATCCCGATCACCGGACGGCTGACGCTGTCGCGATCGAGCATGCGCCGCATCACGGTGCCGTCGGGGCGGTGGACGGCCGCCTGCATCCGGCCTTCGGTGTCCGTCCAGGCGACGGCGGCCCACCCACCGGGTGCGACCGCCGCGTCAGTCTCGAACGCCTGCTTCGAGAGGTCGATCACCGTCGGCTCCTGGCCAGGCCGGTGCACGACGAGGCTCAGCGGGGAGGTGTACCGGTCGACGTGCGCGGAGGTCCCGTCGGCCGCGACCAGCGGGTCGACGCGGTGGTCGCCGAGCGGGATCGGGATCCACGCGTCGGCGCGGGCATCGGCGGCGAGCGCGAGGAACAACAGCACGGCCACCGCGACCCTCACGAGCCCAGCACGCTCTCGGCCGAGAACCCCTTCAGCGCGAACGGGACGATCACGACCGCGAAGATCTCGTCGCCGACCGCGGTGTCGATCCCGCCGTCGAAGTCATCGACGATCCGCGCGCCGGCCTGGTATCGACGGATCAACTCACGCTCGGTGCGGATGTCGCCGCTCGCGAGGCCTTCGAGCAGCGCGTTGACGAGCCGGCCCACGGCTCGGTTGCCCGCGCGCGAGCCCATCACGAAATCGTGCGACGGACCGACCTTGAAGGACCGGATCGGTCGCCGGATCACGCGGACGGTGAACGTGCGCTTGACGACCCGGTCGTGCCCGGAGCGATCCGCCGCGCCGAGCTCCACCTGCACCCGGCGCCGGTTGCGCGGGTAGAGCAGGCGGATGTCACCGGCCTTGAGCCGGAAGGTCGTGGTCTCCCCGGCCCGCAACGTGCGCGCGGCGATGCGATTGCCACTGCGGACGCCGACCTCGCACGCCTTCGCGCAGCGGGCCCGCGCGACGATCGTGAGGGAGCCGTCGTCCGTGGCGGGGAGCCGCGGCGGGAGCGTCAGCTCGGCGCCCAACGCGGTGGTGTCGGGCACGGCATCGACCACCGCCTTCGCGCCGCGCGGACCCGCCTGCTCGGCCCACAGCACGCGTGGATTGCCCGCCGCATCGACGGTCGCCTCCGCGGGACTCGCAAACCGGAGCGGGAAGGAGAGCGGCGTCGGCGGATCCCACGCGCCGCCGGCCCGTCCGGCGACGGCCCACACCCGGCTGTTCCAGCCGGGCGACGACCACACGACCGCGGCGCGACCGTCCACCGCCAGCACCGTGGACACCCCGTTGGGCTCCGTCCTGGACAGGGGCTCGCTCGTGCGGCCCGCCGTGACCCCGTGCGGCGGCATCCATGCGCCGCCGGCCGCGCGGTCCACGACGGCCACGCCGTGCGAGACCAGGTCGCGGTACGCGATCAACGCCGCGCCGTCCTCGCCGATCTCCGACTCGATCTCGGTCACCCCCGCGTCCGGCGCGACGAGCTGCGGCGGCTCGCCATCGACGCGGGCGAGCACGCCTGCGGACGCTTCCCAGGAGAGCAGCCGGCGCCCACCCGGGCTCACCGTCACGTCGAAGTTCTCGGCCTCCGGCGTGGAGAACCCGTCCGTCGCGCGCATCCCGTCCCCGGACTGCCAAGCAGCCGTAGCGGTGCCGCGCGCGTCGATGGCGACGGTGACCTCCTCGCTGCGGCTGCGCTCGAGCCGCTGCTCGGTGCGCCGCCCGTCCGGGTGCAAGACGGCCACGTGCGTCTCCTCGAGGCCGTCGTCGCTCCACGCGACCGCCACCCAGCCGCTGGGCGCCACGGCCACGTCCGCTGCGCCGACCGAATCGCCGATCGCGACCTCCTCTCCCCACGTGCGGCCGGGGAGCCGGACGCGCACGTACAGCGGCCCGAACTCCTCGACCTTGGAGCTCGTCGCGGCGGTGCCGTCCGGTGCGCTCACCTCGGCGAGCACGTCCGGATCGGCCGGGTCGTCCGGCACCCAGGTGTCCGCGCGGGCCGGGACCGCCAACGCGAAGAAGATCAGACCGGCGAGCGCGACACGCACGCCGCGCAAGGTAGCTTCAGCGACGAGGACGCGCGGTGTACTTCCGTCCAGCCCGCACGATCACGGTCTTCTTGCCTGCGCGCACGGACACGCTGCCCTGGGTCACGCGCGTGAGCGTGCCCTTGCACGTGTCCTGGACGAGCCAGCGCGTGCCCCGGACCGTCGCTGCGCTGTAACGGCCGCTGGTCCGGAACGCGCCCTTGCCGTCACCCCAGAGCTTGCGCGACTTCGGCTTCTTCTGGGCCGCGCTCGCGCGCTTCGGGCACTTCGCCAGCGGCTCGTTGAGCGTGAAGTTCACGACGTTGCCGCTTTGGCTGATGGCGAACATGCCGTCGAACAGCCGCACGGTCTCGATCGGGCCGCCGCGGCGTGTCCGCGCGCGCAGCACGACCGCGCCGCGCCGGGTGTCGATCGTCGCTCCGAACGGGACGTCGTCGAGCGTCGTGAGCGCGACGAAGCGCGAGCTGCCTTTCAGCCGGACGCGGACCGTCCCGGACGGCGTGACGACGACGGTCTTGGCGAATTCCGGCACCGGGTCCGCCGGTGGGGGAGGCGGCGGCGGTGGCTGAGAGACGACCGGCGCGCCGGGACCGACCGCGGACGCGGAGATCACGCCGCTGGTGCTCCAGACCGCGACGCCGACGTGGTCGGCGGCCGCGGCCACGCGCAGCGCGGACTCCTCGCCGGCCTGCACGAACACGCTGCCCGACTGCCAGGTCACCCCGTCGTCGGAGACCGAGTGCTGCAGGTGGTTGCCCTGCACGTCGAGGCGCGGGTAGACGGCGTGTAGGCGTCCGCCGGCGTCCACGTACAGGTCTGACTCGCTCGCGTCGCCTGGCCCGATGGTCACCGGGGCGTCGAAGCCCGCGCCGTTCCAGCGGCGCACGAACATGTTCCGATTCGTGTCGCCGGCGAGCACGAAGAGCCCCGGCGCGCCGCTCGCGAGCCGCGGATAGTCGGCGTAGCCCATCGCGACCTCCGGCCCCCAGGTCGCGGCGTTGTTCGGGTCGCCGGCGCCGGTGTGGAGCTTGTAGGAGGCGTCAGCGACGTTCGCGGTGAAGATCGCCAACAGCGTCGACGCCGGCGTCAGCCCGACCGTGCCGTTGTACAGGTGGTCGGTCGCGTACAGCTGGGCCCAACTCGCGCCGGCCGAGCCCGCGGAGAGCGGGAGCTGCTGTATCACGCCGCCGTTCTGCCACGCGTTCGTCGCGCCCGTGATCGTGTCGCCCGGGCCGAACACGGCCTCGTCGAAGGGCGCCTGCCCGGCGCTGCGGCCGGCGTCGAAGCTGTTGCCGCCGTCGACCGACGTGAAGACGAACACCTGCGGCGGGAGCACGCTGTAGCGGTACTGCACGATCCGCACGACCGCGCCGCTCACCGACACGTGGGGACGGCTGAGCGAGGTGCCGGGCGCAGGAATCGTCCGCGTCAGGTCGCACGCGGTCGCGCCGCGCGGCACGCGGCAGAACTGCAGCGACGTCGTCCCGCTCTCCGGTCCGTACCAGGCCATGTACGCGGTGCCCGCCGCGTCGACGGCCACACTCGGCTTGAAGCCGGTGCCGATGGTGAATGGTGCGGCGCTCGCGCTGCTCGCCAGCATGAGGCCGGCGAGTACGACAAGAACGGCATAGCGCACAGGGCGACCCTCCCAGACGAGGGCCGCCCGGTGCAACCCCTCCTACGCCAGGACGCTGCTCAGCTCGCCCGACCGGATCAGCTCGACGACGGCCGCGATGTCGCCGTCCATGCGGCGGTCGCGGTCCAGTGGGGCGACGCGGGCGCGGATGATCGCGTGCGCCTCCCGGACCTTCGGGCTGGCCTGGTCGACGCCGCGCAGGTCGAGTGCCTGCGCGAGCGCGATCAGGTGGATCGCGGCGATGTGCTGGGCGATCTCCACGATCGAGCGGGCGTCGCGCGCGCTGATCGTCCCCATGGAGACCTTGTCCTGGTTATGGGCCTCGGTCGAGCGCGAATGAATGCTCGCCGGGTTACACAGCTTCAACGCCTCGGCCGTCAGGGCCGAGCACGAGAGCTGCATGCCTTTGAAGCCGTGGTGCAGACCGGCTTCGAAGTCGTCGGGCTCGAAATAGGGGATGAGGTTCGGCGTCAGGCCGACGTTGAACTTCTCGTCCACCACGAGTTCGAGCTGGCGGTCCATCAGGTCGCAGAGGTTGGCGACGGCGATCTTCATCGCGTCCATGCCCTGCGCCATGTGGCTGCCGTAGAAGTTGCCGCCGCTCTGGACGCGGCCGGCGGCGACGTCGAAGAGCGGGTTGTCGTCGGACGAGTTGATCTCGATCTCGATCCAGCGGTCCACCCACTCGAGCGTGTCGCGCAGCGCGCCGACGATGTGGGGCGCGCAGCGGATCGAGTACTTGTCCTGAACGGAGCGCGTGAGCTCGCGGAAGCCCGCGCCTTCGAGCGGGACGATCTCCTCGGCGTCGTGCGTGAGCGCCGAGCCGTCGAGCAGCATCCGGACGTTGGCCGCGCTCTGGATGATGCCCGGGTGCGGCTTGGCCTCGAACAGGAAGGCGTTGAAGTGGCCGTGGTTGCCGAGCAGCGCCTGCGAGGCCATCGCGGTGCACAGGTCCACGACGAACGCGAGCTCGCGCGCGTCGTTGGCGGCGAGCACGGCGAAGCCGGACATGAACGACGTGCCGTTGGTGAGCGCGAGGCCTTCCTTGGCTTCGAGCTCGAGCGGCGCCAGGCCGATCTCGGCGAGCACGTCGGACGCCTCACGGGTCGCGCCTTCGTAGCTCACCTCGGTCTCGCCGACGAGTGCGCGGCCGACGTAGGAGAGCGGGACCAGATCACCGGACGCGCCGCACGAGCCGCGCTCGGGGATGAGCGGCAGGATGTCGTGGTTGAGCAACGTGAGTAGCTGCTCGATCAGTTCGCGACGCACCCCCGAGTTGCCCTTCGCCAGACAGTTGGCGCGGAAGAGCATGGTCAGGCGGGTCACTTCGGGCGAGGCGATCTGCCCGGTGCCGGCACCCAGGAAGCGCAGCATGTTCTGCTGCAGCTGAGCGGCTTTTTCAGGCGCGATCTGGCGGTGGGCGCTGTCGCCGAAGCCCGTCGTGACGCCGTAGATCGGAATCTCGCGGGCGATCAGGTCTCCCTTGAGCGCTCGCGCCGCCTCGACGCGGCGGGTCGCCGCAGTCGACAACGTGGCGCGGCCGCCGTGCCGGGCGAACTGCACGGCGTCGGCGATCGTGAGCGATCCACCATCGAGGTCGAGGTGAACGCCCGTGTCCTGATGGAGCAGATCCGTCATCAATCGCAACGGTAACGCGGTAGACGGACCTTGCAGCAAATTTGGTCGGTCTGATCATGATTGCGCAGAAGCAAGCGTTTGGCAGTAGGCAACTTGCCTACTACGTGCGGACTGTCACAGCCTCGACGGACTAGCCGCGACGCGGGCCACCGTCAACCGACGGGCGGTCCAACTCGCGCCTGGTGGACGTTGTTGACATTGCGTGAACGGCGTCCAGCGGCGGGTACCCTCGAATGCATGTTCGTTGGTCTGGTCGAAGATCCCGGAGCAGGGTGGGGGCTGCCCGACGAATTCAAACCACAGCCGCGCCGTCGACGTCTGTCGATGCCCGCGATTCCGTGGCGAGCCCTGGTCTGGCTCACCGCGTTCGTACTGATGTTCGCCCTCAGCCGCTGGGTGGGGGGCGTCACCGGGTACGTCTTGATGTTGGTCGCCGTGGCGGCCGGGAGCTTGCGGCTCGACCGCCAGCTCGGACCGGTGGCGCGTGGGATGCGCGACTACCAGTCCTAGCGCGACGTCCGCCGGCCGGGTCAGGCGGCCCGCGGCGTTGTCGGTAGGCCATTCGTTGGGGACTGGACCAATGTCGAGTTGCACCCGGACCGTGCGGTCCCAATATCAGGGGCATGGCGCACCGAATCCTCGTGGTGGATGACCGGCCGGACCTCGCGGTCACGCTCAGGATGCTGCTCGAGCGTGCTGGGCACGAAGTGCTCACGGCCGAGAACGGTCGCGAGGGGCTGCGCACCTTCTTCGAGGCCCGCCCGGATCTCGTGGTGCTCGACGTGCTGATGCCCGAGCTCGACGGCTGGGAGACGCTCGAGCGTCTTCGCGACCTCAGCGACGTGCCGGTGCTGATGTTCAGCGGGACCAAGCCGGAGCCGGAGCAGCTCCAGCGCCTGCGGCCCGGCCGGGACGCGTTCCGCTCCAAGCCGTTCTTCGGCAACGAGCTCGTCGGCGTGGTCGGCGAGCTGCTCGAAGCGGCTTAGCGCTTCGCGACGAGCGCCTCGAGCCGGCTCAGCGAGTCGCGCATCACGTCGCCGAGGTCGCGGTCCTCGGGGATGCTCAGCCACTGCTCCCACGCCACGCGGAAGGCGGCGATGCCCGCTTCGGCCGCCAGGCTGGCTTCCGGTTCGGCGACCCCGCGCTCGCGCAGGGCCTCGCCGAGCGCGGCGGCGAGCGTGGCCATCTTGATCAGCTCGCGCTCGCGCAGCTCCGCGGTGGACGCGATCACGGCGCCCCGGCGGCGGGAGTACTCCCGGTCGTGACCGAGCATCGGGGAGACGGCGTCGAGCGCCGCGGCGACGGCCTGCATCGGTGTGGCGGAGTCCGGGGCCTCCGCGACCGCGGTGGTGAGCCCCTCCTGCAGTGCGGCGGAGCCGGCGAACAGCGCCTCGCGCTTGTCCGCGAAGTGGCGGAAGAACGTGCGGGCGGTGAGCCCGGCGCGCTCGGCGATGTCCGCGACCGTCGTCTGCTCGTACCCGCGCTCGGTGTAGAGGTCCATCGCGGCTGCGCGTAAGCGTCCGCGCGCGTCGGGCTCCCAGCGGGCCATGCCTGAGAGTGTAGTGATGACACGGTGTGACATCGACGTGCTAGCTTGATGTCACGTTGTGACATCGAAGGAGCGTTGACATGCGATATTTCGTCACTGGAGCGTCGGGATGGATCGGCTCGGCGGTCGTCGCGGAGTTGATCGAGGCCGGGCACGAGGTCGTGGGCCTGGCCCGGTCGCAGGCGTCGGCGGAACGGGTGCGCGCGCTCGGCGCCGACGTCCACCGCGGTGAGCTCGACGACCTGGAGAGCCTGGTCGCGGGCGCGGCGGCGTCGGACGGCGTCGTGCACCTCGGCTACAACCACGACTTCTCGCGCATGGGGGAGGCCGCGCGGACCGACCTCGCCGCGATCACCGCGATCGGCGGCGCGCTGGAGGGAACCGACCGGCCGCTGCTGATCGCCTCCGGCACGCTTGGCCTGGCGACGGGGCGCGTCGCCACGGAGGAGGACAGCGCGGACCCCAGCTCACACCCGCGGATCGCGGGCGCCCAGGCGGCGCTGGGCTTTGCCGAGCGCGGGGTGCGGTCGATCGTGACGCGTTTCGCGCCGACCGTGCACGGCCCGGGCGACCCGGGCTTCGTCGCGGTGCTGGTGGCGAAGGCACGTGAGACGGGCGTCGCCGGCTACGTCGGGGATGGCGCGAACCGCTGGCCCGCGGTCCATCGGCTGGACGCCGCGCGGCTCGTGCGGCTGGCGATGGAGGGCGCGCCGGCCGGCTCGGTGATCCACGCGACCGCGGAGGAAGGCATCCCGGCGCTGCAGATCGCGGAGGCGATCGGGCAGGCGCTCGGGATCGCGACGGCGTCCGTCGCGCCCGAGCACTTCGACTGGCTCGGGCCGTTCTTCGCCGCGGACGTTCCCGCCTCCAGCGCCCGCACGCGAGAGCTGCTCGGCTGGGAACCGACCCACCCCGGCCTGCTCGAGGACATCCCAAACTACGTGGGCTAGGTACCGCCCGTGACCCGGAGGATCGCGCCGGTCGTGTAGCTCGCGTCGTCGCTGAGCAGCCACGCGACCGCGCCCGCGATCTCCTCGGGCTGGCCGGCCCGGCGGAGCGGGACGCGCGGCGCGACCTTGTTCGGGCGGTCCGGGTCTGCGTGGATCTCGGTCCAGATCGTGCCCGGCGCGACGCAGTTCACGCGGATGCCGTCCGGGCCGAGCTCCTTCGCCAGCCCGATCGTGATCGCGTCCACGGCGGCCTTCGAGCCCGCGTAGTGGACGTACTCGTTCGGGCTACCGAGCGTGGCCGCGCCGGAGGAGATGTTCACGATCGCGCCGCCGTCGTGCTCGAGCATGTCGCGAGCGGCGCGGCGCGCGCAGAGCAGCACGCCGACGACGTTGACGGCAAAGACCCGGTCGAAGGCGGTCGGGTCGAGGTCGACGAGCCGGCCGACCGGGCCGACGATCCCCGCGTTGTTGACGAGGCCGGTGATCGGGCCGAGTTCGGCGGCGGCGTCGAAGAGGCGGTCGACGCCGGCCGGGTCGGCCGTGTCCAGCTCGACGGTGACCGCGCGGGTGCCGGCGGCCTCGACCGCGTCGGCGACCTCGCGCGCCCGGTCGGCGGCGGAGTGGTAGCCGATGACGACGTCGTGGCCCTCGGCCGCGAGCCGTGTGCAGATCGCCGCGCCGATGCCGCGAGCGCCACCGGTCACGACGGTGATGTGCTTGCGCGTAACCTCCATAGCGGCAATCATATGGTTATGGACCTGCCCGAGGACCTCACCCTCCCGCTCGAGCGCGGCGCGCCCTGGTGGTACTGGCTCGGCGGGCGGCCCGCGCTCGACTTCACCAACACGCTGCGCGAGCGCTGGCGGCGTCGCGTGGAGACGCTCGTGACGGTCGAGGACCTGGGCGAGTGGCTCGTCGCCGCCGATCTGCTGAGCACGCCGCCGGTCGTCTCGGACGCGCTGCTGGTGCGCGCGCGGGAGTTGCGCGAGGCGATCGACGCGGGCGTGACCGCCGTGCTCGCCGGCCGGCCCGTGCCTGACGCGGCGCTCACGGTGATCGCGCGCGAAGTGCCCGCGGCCGTCGCGGGGGAGGAGGCGGTGCGCGCGGACGACGGCTCGGTCGTGCTGCGCGCCGCCGATCCTGTCGATCCCGTCGCGCACGCCCTCGGCCTGATCGCGCGCGACGCCGCGCGGATGTTCGGCGCCGACGAGACCGTGCGCGTGCGTGTCTGCGCGTCAGCGACTTGCAGCGCCCGCTTCTTCGACCGCTCGCCGGCGGCCGGGCGGCGCTGGTGCTCCAGCCGCGGTTGCGGCAACGTCGAGAAGGCCCGCCGCCACCGGCGGCGGCAACGGGAGAAGACCGCATGAGCGAAGTCCAGTCCGGCCTCGAAGGCGTTGTCGCCTTCGCCACCACGATCGCCGAGCCCGACCGCGAGGGCGGCGCGTTGCGCTACCGCGGCGTCGACCTCGAGGAGCTTGCGGGCCGCGAGCCGTTCGAGCACGTCTGGGGCCTGCTCGTCGACGGCACGCCCGCGCCCGGGCTCGCCCCGGCCGCGCCCCGAGACCTGCCGCTACGCACGGGCGATACCCGCGCGGACGTCCAAGCGGCCATCGCGGCCCTCGGCGCGGAGCTCGAGCCGCTCATCGACATCACCGACGAGCGCGCCCGCGACGAGCTCGCGTGGATCTCCGCGCTCACGCTCGACTTCGCCGCGCAGTCCGCGCGCGGCGCCGATCTTCCCGCGGTCCCCGTGCCGGACGCCGGCTCGCTCGCGGAGCGGTTCCTCGTGCGCTGGCGCGGCGAGGCCGACCCGGTCCACGCGCGGGCGATCGACGCCTACTGGGTCTCGGCGGCCGAGCACGGGATGAACGCGTCGACGTTCACCGCGCGCGTGGTCGCTTCGACCGGCGCGGATGCGGCGGCCGCGCTGTCGGCCGGCGTCGGCGCGCTCTCCGGCCCGCTCCACGGCGGCGCGCCGAGCCGCGTGCTCAAGATGCTCGACGCTGTCGAGCGCACCGGCGACGCCGCCGGGTGGGTCCGCGACGCGCTCGACGCGGGCGAGCGCCTGATGGGTTTCGGTCACCGCATCTACCGGGCGGAGGACCCGCGGGCCCGGGTGCTGCGCCGCACCGCCCGCGAGCTGCACGCGCCGCGCTTCGAGGCCGCCGAGGCGCTCGAGACCGCTGCATTCAGCGCCCTCGCCGAGCGCAAGCCCGACCGCGTCCTGGCCACGAACGTCGAGTTCTGGTCGGCGGTCGTGCTCGACTGCGCCGCCGTCCCGCCGGAGCTGTTCACGCCACTGTTCGTGTGCGCCCGCACCGCGGGCTGGTCGGCGCACGTGCTCGAGCAGAAGCGCGAAGGCCGCCTGATCCGCCCGACCGCCCGCTACACCGGCGAGGGCCCCCGCGCGCTCACCGCCGCGACCTAAAGGGTCAGACCCTTTAGGTCGCCTTTAGGTGCGGATCGGCGGCGCTACGCGGGTGCGGCGCCGCCGCGCCGGGCGACCGCAACCTAAAGGGGTCAGACCCCTTTATCTTCGGGGGATGGTTGTCGCCCGGGTCGTAGCGGGGATCGCTGCGCTCGCGTTGTGGGCGGCGGTACCCGCGGTGGCGTTCATCGGCGTGTTCGTGGGCGCTGACGCGGCCGATCCCGCGGACCCCGCGACGGTGGGGGAGGCGATCGGCCTGGGCGTCGGGTTCGCGCTCGTGGAAGGCGTGCTGATCGGCGGCGCGCTCGCGCTGAGCGTGTTCGCCGTGGCCGGACGGTTCGTCGGCTGGCGTTGGCTCGTCAGCGTGCCCGTGGTCTGCGCACTGGTGATGGGCACGTTGTTCGCCGCGGACGCGGCGCTGTCGTGAGGGGGAGGCGCCGCTGAAGGTCGGGCCGCGCGCGCCGATCACGCGGGGAAGTGGTGTCGATACTCCAGATCGTGGTGACGACGGCCGTGCTGCTGGCGGCGGCGGTCGTGTGCCTGCGTCGCGGCCGCCGCGACGGCGGCGCGTGGATCGCGTTCGGCGTCGGCATCGTGCTGTGGACGCTCGGGGAGCTCACGCGCGCGGTCTTCTACCCGGTCAGCCGTCCGCAGCCGTCCGTGGTCGACGCGCTCTATCTCGGGTTCTATCCCGCCGCCGCGGTGGGGCTCGTGCTGATGACCCGCTCGCGGCTGCGGCACCTGACCCGCACCCTGGTGCTCGACGGAGCGACCGCCCTGGTCACGGTCGCCGGGCTGGGCGTGGCGTTCGTGATCCCGGCGGTGATCGGGTCGGTCGACGGCCAGACACGCGACGCCGCGTTGGTGAACCTCGCGTACCCGCTCGCGGATACGGTGCTGCTCGCGTTCCTCGTCACCGCGATCGCCGTCACCGGCTGGCAGCGCCTCGAGCGGATCGCCGGCGCGCTCGCGCTGTACGCGGCCGCCGACGTCGCCTACGTGCTCCTACTCCCGCGCTACGGCCAGACGATCATGTGGGTCGGCGCGTTCTGGGTGCTGGGCATCCTGCTGCTCGCGTCGGGAGCGCGCCAGACCACGCGTGGCAGCGCGCCGATGCGCGCCGACTGGACGATGTTCCTCGTGCCGCTGATCGCGGCGCCCGTGAACCTCGGCGTGTTGCTCGCCCCGTTGCCGCTCGCGCCATCCGCGTTCGCCGCGGTGGGCATCCTGCTCGGGATGGTGCGCACCGGCGTCACGTTCCGGCACACGCTCACGCTGCTGGAGACCCGCCGCCAGGCGATCACGGACGAGCTCACCGGGCTCGCGAACCGGCGCCGCTTCAACCGCCACTTGGCGCGCGCCTTCGAGACGGGGGAGCCCGTCGGGCTGCTGGCGATCGACCTGGACCGCTTCAAGGCGCTCAACGACGGCCTCGGCCACCACGTCGGCGACCGCCTGCTGATCGACTTCGCCGAGCGGATGGTGGATGCCCTGCCGGAGGCGCTGCTGATCGCCCGCATCGGCGGCGACGAGTTCGCGGTGCTCACGCACGGCGACCGGCTCGCGCAGGCGTCGGCGCAGATCGACGCCGCGCTCGTGCGCCCGTTCGAGCTCGACGGGCTGGAACTGCACATCCGCGCGAGCATGGGCGGCGCGCTGGCGCCTGAGCACGCGAGCACGCCCGCCGAGCTGCTGCAGCGCGCTGACATCGCGATGTACGCCGCCAAGCGCGCGAGCGGCGGCTTCCAGCTCTACCGGCCGGGCGGCGCCGAGCCCTCGCGCGACCAGCTCGCGCTCGGCGAGGATCTGCGCCGGGGCATCGCGGCGGGCGAGCTGGAGGTCTTCTACCAGCCGCAGGCCGACATCCGGCAGCGGCGGATCGTCGGCGTCGAGGCGCTCGTGCGCTGGCGCCACCCGACCCGCGGGCTCCTGTTCCCGGACGCGTTCCTCACGCTCGCCGAGGACCTCGGGCTGATGCGCGAGCTCACCCGCCACGTCCTGCACACCGCCGTGCGTCAGGCCGCCGTGTGGGACGTCTCGGTCGCGGTCAACCTGTCGCTGACGGACCTGCTCGACCCCGACCTGCCCACGGCGGTCAGGGCGGCGCTCGACGAGGCCGGCCTGCCCGCGCACCGCCTCGTGCTCGAGATCACGGAGAACGTGGCGATGGCCGACCCGGAGCGCATCCTCGCCATCCTCGGCCGGCTGCGCGCGCTCGGCTGCCAGCTCGCGTTGGACGACTTCGGCACCGGCCTGTCATCGCTCGCGCGCCTGCGCCGGCTGCCCGTGCAAGAGCTCAAGATCGACCGCTCGTTCGTGATGGAGCTGGACGTCGCGATCGTCCGCCTGACGATCGAGCTCGGCCACGCCCTCGGCATCCGCGTCGTCGCGGAGGGCGTCGAGACCCAGGAGGCGCTGGAGCTGCTCGAGGAGTTGGGCTGCGACGTCGCGCAGGGCTACCACTTCTCCCGGCCCGTCGCCGCCGCCGAGCTCGGCGGCCTGCTCGCGGTCGGCGTCGCCGATCTCGCGCTCCCGAGTCGGTAACACGAGCGCGCGGTGGCGGCCATAGCGTGCCGCCCGCCATGCAGATCATGAATGCATCCAGGGACACCGTCGTCCGCACGCTCACGTGTGCGGTCTTCGGCATCGGGCTGTTCGCGCCGGCCGCGGCGCACGCGCAGAGCGGCGAGCCGATCGCGCGCACCGAGTTCACCGCGGCCTACGCGGGCGAGGCCAAGT
Source organism: Solirubrobacter taibaiensis (assembly GCA_027587225.1). GTDB lineage: Bacteria > Actinomycetota > Thermoleophilia > Solirubrobacterales > Solirubrobacteraceae > Solirubrobacter > Solirubrobacter taibaiensis. The sequence goes on along the minus strand of JAPDDQ010000007.1, from coordinate 58,633 downwards.
TGGCCCTGACCGCCTCGGCGCCCGGGACCGAGTGGGGTACCGCGGGCAAGGAGTCCGCGATGCTGGAGGTCGCGGTCGACGGCAAGCCGGTCACGAACGTCGTCACGTTCAACGGCGCCGTGCCGCTCGAGTACGACCTCGCGCTCGGCCGCGTCTCCGCCGGCAAGCACGAGATCACGGTCAAGGTCGACGCCGCGAAATCGCCTTCACTGCAGGCCGAGGTGACGAGCATGAAGCCGTCGATGGCGCCGGAGGGCGACGTCGTCGCTCGCTACGCCCCGATCCTCTACGGCCGCAACCTGCCAGAGATCCCGGGCGCGTTCGAGAACGCCAACACCGACGTGCCGATGCTCGCCTACCACGTGGCCAGCGCCGACGCCCAGGGCAACCGGGTGATCGAGTACACGGTGATCTGGTCCAACGAGGACGGCGGCACCAACACGCCGTCGCTGATGGCGCGCTGGGGCCGCACGACGGACATCGAGTGGTTCTACCGCGTCACCGTCGACGCGCAGGGCAACCGCATCACCGACGCCTTCCAGGCGCTCAACCACGGGACCGAGGCGTTCAACGGCGTCCGCGAGGACGACCACCCGCTGATCCAGGTCTCCTCCTCCAACAACAACATGACCGCGGTCACCGATGTGGCCACGTCCACCGGCTACCGCTTCTTCCTCGCGACCGACGAGGTGCTCCCGCCCAACCGCGCCCGCGAGGCGATGATGGACGCCCACCCGTGGTCCTACCTGGTGATGGCCAAGGAAGTGGCGCGCGAAGGCCGGATCGAGGCCATCGCCGATCCGGCCACGCTGGCGATGTCCGATCAGCGCAACTACCTCTTCGCCGAGGTCGCGAAGACCACGCGCTACGCGACGCCGCCGCGCGCGGGCAGCTGGGCGGGCACGGCGCTCGCGGCCAAGGTCGGCGGCGTCTGGTACACGTCGCACCACAACTCGGCGAGCATCTCGATCGAGCGCGACCTCCCGGCCGCGACGACGATCGAGCTCCCGCCGGGCAGCACCCCCAAGGACATCGAGGCGATCAAGGCCATCGCCGTTCCGAACGGCGCGCCCGGCGACTACAGCATCGACGTCACCTCGCTCAACCGCGGCTTCCTGCTCGGCACGGACTACCTGCCGACCGGCTCCTTCGTGAACTGGGTCGGCAAGCAGACGCTCACGCCGCAGCGCACCGAGGCGCTGCTGTGGGAGAACAGGAACGTCGTCGGGGGCGCCGTCGGCGGCACGGTCCCCGCCACGCTGGCGCTCACGCTAGGCACGGCGCCGTCCTTCGGCGCGTTCACCCCGGGCGTCGCGCAGACGTACACGACCGGCACGATCGCCGACGTCACCTCGTCCGCCGGCGACGCGGCGCTCACCGTCTCCGATCCCGGCCACCTGAGCAACGGCGCCTTCTCGCTGCCCGAGCCGCTGCTGGTGCAGTTCTCGAAGTCCGCGTGGACCGGCCCCGTGTCGCACGACTCGGTCGCGATCGACTTCACCCAGCGCATCGGTGCCAATGACGCGCTGCGCACCGGCAGCTACTCGAAGACGCTGACCTTCACGCTGTCGACGCAGACGCCGTAGTGGGCTCGTCGAAGTCCTCGCGGATGGCTTCGAAGTAGGAGCTGCACGCGACGCACCGCCATTGGGATGTGATGATCTGCCCGCCCCACGCGGCAATGCGCTCGACCTGCGCCGAGTCGCAGAACGGGCAGGTCACGCGTCCCACCGGCGGCGCTCGGCGTCCCAGGCGTCCCAGGTCAGCGACGGCAGCTCGATCTGGACCCCTTCACGCGCGAGCAACTCGACGAGCCAGGCGCGCACCAGCTCGCGCTGCGCGGCCGCGTCGCGCGACACCTCGCCGGCTTCCACGGCCGCCGTGATCTCCGCGTCGTCGTCAGGCCCGATCCAGCGCCCCGCGTGCTCCCACGTCTCGAGCAGGCGGGCGACGAAGGCGTCGCGGTCGTCGCCGCGCAGCAGCCGTCGTGCCCACGCCTCGCCGTGCGCGCGGTGCGAGCCCTCCTCCTGGAGGATCTTCTTCGCGCGCGCGGCCATCGGCTCCAGCGACGAGTCCACGCAGGACGCCACGAACGTCGTGAGCACACCGTCGACCAGCAGGTTCGCGGCGATGAACGCGTGCCAGTCCGGCAGCTCGTCGTCCAGCAGCGCGAGCCGCTTGTCGCCGCCGAAGCCGTCCTCGTTCGCCTCGACGCCCAGGCCCTTCAGGACCGGGTAGGTCGAGCGCGCGTGGCCGAGCTCGTCCTGCGCCATCGCGGCCGCGGCCACGGCGGACTCGAGCGTCGGCGCGGACACCGCCCACTCCGCGTAGCGGCGCCCCAGGGCCGCCTTGTTGTCGGCCAGGGAAGCCAGCAGGATCTTCATGGCTTGATCGCCTCCCGGATCGAGTCGCGCGGCACGATGATCATGTGGATCCACGGCTGCTCGTCGTAGATCGAGCGCGCGGACACGAGCGCGAGGTCCTCGTCGGACTCGGTGACCGTCCCGACGTGGTGGAGCGGGTCCTCGTAGGCCTTGCGGGCGAAGACTTCCCAGATCACGCGACGATCCCCAGGCCGCGCATCGTCTCGCGCGCCTCCTCGCGGATCATCTTGCGCGTCCACACCGGGTCCCAGACGATCTCGATCCGGACCTCGTCCACCTCATCCTCCTGCAGCAGGCGCTCGCGGATGTCGTCCTGGATGAACTCCATCGCGGGGCAGCCCATCGCGGTGAACGTGAGCTTGAGGTCCACGACGCCGTCGGCGTAGTCGATCGCCACGATCAGCCCCATGTGCACGACGGAGATCGGGATCTCCGGGTCCTCGACCTCGGTCAGCGCCTCCCACAAACGCGCTTCCACGGTCATCCGCGGTAGCCCTTCTGCAGCTTCGCGACGTAGGTCTCGTTCATCGGCCCGCGGCCCTTCCAGCGCACCATGACCTCGTCCCAGCCGATCTCGACGCCGCCCCACTCCTTCTTCTCGGAGTCGAACTGCTGCGGGAACGGGCAGTCGATGACGTAGCGCTGCGACGCCTCGTCGAAATGGGCCGGCACCCGCAACCCGACCTCGTCCATGAACGGCACGACGTGCCCCATCCAGTCCTGGCGCAGCTCGTCGTTGGTCTTGCCCTTGAAGCCGTACTCGAGCTGGATGCCGTGCCGCTTCTGGGCGTCCGGCAGCCCGAACCACTCGAGCGTGAGGATGAACATCCAGTCCAGCGAGGACTGCAGCTTCGCCTTGTGATCCGGGTCGGCGGCGAACTTCTTCACCCAGGTGCGACCGTGCCGCAGGTGGAAGGTCTCCTCCTTGTCGACCTTGGCCAGCGCGCGCTTCCACGGCCCGAAGGTGGAGGACTGGTGCACGTCGGACAACAGCACGAACCCGGCCTGGTCGTACAGCGCGTTCGCGAGCACCAGCTCGTACCAGGAGTCCAGCGGGATGTCGAAGGCGTACGGGTACTTGAAGGCGCTCGCCTCGCGCTCGTAGATCAGCGCCGGCATGTCCACGCCGAGGTCGCCCAGCAGGCGGTAGCCGATGTGCGCGTGCGCGAGCTCGTCCTGGATGATCGAGACCGCGGAGCCGAAGTTGTTCAGCGCCGGCGCGTGTGCGGCCGCACGCAGGTACGCGGGGGCGGACACGAGCTCGGTGTCCGCCGACACCGTGAGGATGCGCCGGATGCCCTTCAGGTACTCGGGCGACATGTGCTGCAGACCCTCGACGAGCTTGCCGGCGGCCAGATGCGCGCGGACCTCGTCCTCGGTGCGGGGCGCGACGACCTCCACGGTTCCTCCAACGTGAGACATCATGTTGACGAGCGAGAGCGTATCGTCTAACTTGAGCGGGGTCAATGACCAGTCTTGAAATCGTCAACCCGGGAACGGGTGAGTCGGTCGCGTCCGTCCCGGCGGCCACGCCGGAGGACGTCGACGCCGCCGTGCGACGCGCGCACGAGGTCCAGCGGGAGTGGAGTCGGCTCGGGTACGCGGAGCGCGGGAAGCATCTCCACGCGCTGGCTGAGGCCTTCGAGGCCCACGTCGACGAGCTTGTTCCGATCCTCGTCGCCGAGCAGGGCAAGACGATCCGCGAGGCCAAGATCGAGCTGCACAAGGCCGCCGACACGCTCGAGCACTACGCCGGGCTCTCGCGCCAGGTGCGCGCGGTCTCGATCCACAACGTGGACACGGACGTGGACGCGCGCGTGCTGCGCCGCCCGCTCGGCGTCGTCGCCGCGATCGTGCCCTGGAACTTCCCGACGACGCTGCTGTGCAACAAGCTCGGGCCCGCGCTGCTGTGCGGGAACACGGTGGTGGCCAAACCCGCCGACTCCACGCCGCTCACGACGCTGCGACTGCAGGAGATCTTCGCCGCCGCCGGGCTGCCCGACGGCGTCTTCCAGGTGCTGCCGGGCACGGGCGCCGTGGCCGGTGAGGCGCTCGCCACGCATCCGCTCGTCCGCAAGGTCGCGTTCACCGGCTCGACGCCGGTCGGCGAGCGCGTGTCCGCGCTCGCGGCCGTCGGCTCCAAGCGCGTCACGCTGGAGCTCGGGGGCAGCGACCCGATGATCATCTGCGACGACGCCGACCTCAAATCCGCCGCGTCGGCCGCCGCGATGGGCCGCTTCTACAACTGCGGGCAGGCGTGCCTGGCGATCAAGCGCCTGTACGTGTTCGACAGCGTCGCCGACGAGATCATCGACGCCGTCGCGGCGAAGGCGAAGCGGCTGCGGCTGGGTCTGGGTGATGACCCGAACAGCCAGATGGGGCCGCTCCACTCCGAGCGCCAGCGCGATCAGCTCGAGCGCCAGATCGCCGAGAGCGGCGGCGAGATCGTCGCGGGCGGCGGCCGGCCTGACGGCTTGGACTCCGGGTGGTTCCACGAGCCGACCGTCGTCGTCGAGCCCGGCAAGGACTCCCCGATGGCGGTGGAGGAGGTCTTCGGCCCGGCGCTTCCGATCTGGCGCGTGCGCGATCTCGACGAGGCGCTCGAGCTGGCCAACGCGTCGCCGTTCGGCCTGGGGTCGAGCGTCTGGACGAGCGACCTCAACCGCGCCGAGCGCGCCGCCGCCGAACTCGACTGCGGCTACACGTGGATCAACTCACGCACGAAGGTCTACGACGAGCTCCCGTTCGGTGGCCTGAAGGCGTCGGGCTACGGCAAGGAGCACGGCTCAGAGGCTCTCGACTACTACACCGACCAGAAATCGGTCGTGGTGCGTCGAGCGTAGGGCGCGCGGGCTGTATGTTCGGCCCTGAGGTTCGCAACAGGAGGGAGAGAGATGACGATCGTCCAGCCGGCGTTGGCCCCGCCGAGGATTCGATCTACCGCTGCGCCGGACGGCAGCCTGATCCTGCAGTCCGAGATGGAACTCGAGCCGTACGAAGCCAGCCTCGGCCGGCTGCTGCGCCATTGGGCGCGGGAAGTGCCCGACCGCGTGTTCCTGGCGGAGCGTGGCCCAGAGGGAGACTGGGTCGAGCTCACGTGGGGCGAAGCGGGACGCAAGGCCAACAGCGTCGCGCAGTCCCTGATCGACCGCGGCCTCGGCCCGCAGCGGCCGGTGCTGCTGTTGTCGGGCAACAGCATCGATCACGCGCTGCTGACGCTGGGCGCGCTGACGGCCGGCGTGCCGGTGGTGCCCGTGTCCCCGGCCTACTCGCTGATGAGCCAGGACTACGGCAAGGTCAAGCACATCGCGGCGCTCGTGAAGCCCGGGCTCGTGTACGCGTCCGACGCCGGGCCGTTCGGCGGTGTGCTGGCGGCCATCGACTTCGGCGGCGCGGAGCTCGTGCTCACGCAGGGCAACGGCGCGACGGGCTTCAGCGAGCTCGTCGCGACCAAGCCGACGATGGCCGTCGAGGACGCGCTGGAGGCCGTCGGGCCCGACAGCGTGGCCAAGATCCTGTTCACCTCGGGCTCGACGGCGATGCCCAAGGGCGTGATCAACACGCACGGGATGCTGTGCGCGAACCAGCAGTCGCTCGCCCAGATCTGGCCGTTCACGTCCGGCACGCCGCCGGTGCTCGTCGACTGGCTGCCGTGGAACCACACGTTCGGTGGCAACCACAACTTCAACCTCATCCTCAAGCGGGGCGGGACGCTCTACATCGACGCCGGCCGGCCCGCGCCGCCGCTGATCCCGATCACGGTGAAGAACCTGACGGAGATCGCGCCCACGATCTACTTCAACGTGCCCGCGGGCTACGGCGCGCTGCTGCCGTTCCTCGAGCGCGACGAGGTGCTGCGCGCGAAGTTCTTCGAGCGCCTGGACCTGATCTTCTACGCCGCCGCCGCGCTCCCGCAGGACCTGTGGACGCGGCTCGAGGCGGTGTCGCAGATGGCCCGCGGAGAGCCGGTGATGATGACTTCCTCGTGGGGGCTGACGGAGACGTCGCCGCTGGCCACGGCGGCGCACTTCCCGATCGACCGCGCGGGCGTGATCGGCGTCCCCGTGCCCGGTGTCCAGCTCAAGCTCGCGCCCGTCGAGGGCAAGCTCGAGATGCGCGTGAAGGGGCCGAACGTCACGCCCGGCTACCTCGGCCAGCCTGACCTGACGGCCAAGGCGTTCGACGAGGACGGCTGGTACCGCACCGGCGACGCGGCCAAGCTCGAGGACCCGGACGCCCCGAACCGGGGCGTCGTGTTCGACGGGCGCGTGGTGGAGGACTTCAAGCTCCTCACGGGCACGTTCGTCTCGGTGGGCAACCTGCGTGTGCGCGCACTTGCCGCCGCTTCGCCGCTGCTGATGGACGCCGTGGTCTGCGGGCATGACCGCGACTACGTCGGGCTGCTCGCGTGGCTGAACCTGGGCGCGGCGCGAGACATCGCGGGAGCGCCGGACGGCGAGCCCGACACGCTCGTGCAGTCGCCGAAGGTGCACGCGTTCGTCCGCGAGCGGCTACAGGCCTACAACGCCGAGCACCCGGCGTCCTCGACGCGCGTCGAGCGCGTGGTCCTGCTGGCGGAGCCGCCGTCGCTGGACGCCAACGAGATCACCGACAAGGGCTACGTGAATCAACGGGCGGCGCTGGAGCGGCGCAGCGCGTTCGTCGAGGGGCTGTTCGCGGACCGCCCCAGCGCGGAGGTGATCATCTGCCCGTAGGGATGCCGAAGGTCGGCGGTGAGGTCGTCGAGGAGTCCGATTGCCTTGACGGCGTCCTCGGCTTCGAGGTCGTGTCGATCGGGGACGGCGAGGCGGTCGCACGGTTTCCGGTCGCCGATCGTGTGCGCCAGCGGTTCGGGCTCGTCCACGGCGGGGCGTACGCCGCTCTGGCGGAGATGATCGCCACCGAGGCGACCGTCGCCGTCGTGCACCCGGACGGGTTCGCCGCGATGGGCTCCTCCAACGACACCTCGTTCCTGAAGCCGGCGCGCGGTGAGTGGATCACCGCGCGCGCTCGCGCTCGCCACCGCGGCCGCACCACGTGGGTGTGGGAGGTCGATCACACCGACGGCGAGGACCGCCTCGTCGCCGTCAGCCGCGTCACGATCGCGGTGCGACCCCGCTAGCGCGGTTTCGTCAGCAGGCCGGTGACACGTGCCGTCACCGCGCCGGGAAGGATGCGGGACACGAGTTGCGTGGCCTTGGACGTGATCGAGGCCGCGACCACGGTCTCACGGCCGGCCATCAACGCTTCGAAGGCCTGCTGCGCGACGTCGGTCGGCGAGTCCTTGGGCATGCCGGTGGCGAGGAGCGTGGTGTCCTGATCGGCCTTGGCGAAGATGGGCGTGTCCGTCGGGCCCGGCTCGAGCACCGTGACGCTGACGCCGTGCTCGCGCAGCTCGTGCCGGAGGCTGATGCCGAAGGAACGCGCGAACGCCTTGCTGGCGTTGTAGGCGGCCTGGTGCGGGCCGGGGAAGGCCTCGACGATCGAGGCCGTGATCAGCACACGGCCGCGGCCGGCCGCGGCCATCTCGGCGGTCAGCAACCGCGCGAGGTGCACGAGCGAACGGCAGTTGAGATCGACGAGCTCGAGCTCGCGGTTGAGGTCGTCGCTGCGGGCGGTGACGCCGGCGTTCAGCGCGAGCACCGTCACGTGCCGGTGACGGATCTGCGCGTGGAGCTCATGCACACCGTCAGGGGTGGAGAGGTCGGCCTGCACCGCCTCTGCGTTCAGCTCTGCCGCGACCCTGTGGATGTCATTGCCGTCGGCGGCGACCACGAGGTCGAACCCGTGCTTGGCGAACGCTCTCGCCAGCTCCAGGCCGATCCCACTCGAGGCGCCGGTCACGACCGACAGTGGCCGGTGCGGTTCCGTCATACAAAAGCGTTACCCGTCCACTTGGGGAATGCACTCGACCCCTGTCGCGTCCCGCCTTTACGTCTGTCGGACCTATCGCGGCCAGGACGCGGGTTGGCGCGTCAGCGCTCGCCGAAGTTCACATCTAGTCGCGCGTCTGCAGCAGCGCCTGCTGCAGCGACGTGAACAGCCGCCGCGTGGAGGCGATCTCCGTGCGATCGGCGCCGGCCCGCACGAGGGTCCGGACGGCCACCTGGCCGAAGCGCTCCAAGAACGCGTGGCGCTCGAGCAGGCTGGCGGCGTGGGAATGGGCGCGGCGCATCAGCGCATCCGAAGCCTGCAGCACGGGCGCGTACACACCCTTCCGGCACCCTTCTTTGAGGGTCTCGAGCCAGTCGTCGAGCTCGGGACGCGCCGCGTCGGAGGCGAACCAGCCGGGCGGGCCCTCGCGATAGACGGCCGAGGCGGCCGCGGCGGCCATCTGACGCCCGTGCGCCACGACGGACTGGGTGAGCAGCGGCAGCGGCGTCTCGGGCGGGTTCACGGGGCGGACGATCGGGCGCACGCCGCGCTCGGCCGCGAGCCGGCGCACCGCTTCGATCGGGAAGCGGCGATGCCCGCCGGCCGTGCGCACGGCGGGAATCCGCCCCTCGTCGGCCCAGCGGCGCAGGCGTGAAGGGGAGATCGCGAGCGTCGCGGCTGCGGCCTGCAAGGTCATCGGTGCGCCGTCCTCGACCTTGATCGGCTCCACGCGCTCACTCGGCGGTGCGGGGAACGCTTCGAGCACCTCGACCACGTCGTCCAGCCGCTCGATCAGGGCCCCGATCACGGCCGGGTCGAACTGCTGGCCGCGCTCGGCGCGCAACGTCTCGATCGCCGCGTCCACCGTTCCGGCGGGCCGGTAGGGCCGGTCGGTCGTGAGTGCGTCGAACGCGTCCGCGACCGCGACCACCCGTCCGCTGATCGGGATGTCCTCGCCCGCGAGCCCGCGCGGGTACCCGTTGCCGTCCCACCGCTCGTGGTGCGTCCACGCGATCTCGGCGGCCGTTTCCAGCAGTTCCACGCCTGAGCCGCCGAGGAGCGCGCAGCCCACCTCGGCGTGCTCCTCCATCTCCCGCCGCTCCTCCGCGGTCAGCGGGCCCGGTTTCGTGACCACCGAATCCGGCACGCCGGCCATGCCGACGTCGTGCAGTCGGCTCGCCACTCGCAGCACGTCCACATCCAAGTCCAACGCCTCGGCCAGGAGCGCGCTGTACGCACTCACGCGCTGCAGATGGGAACTTGTGGACATGCTCCGGAGAGCCTCGGACATCAACGTACTCCTAGAGACCGTGTCGTGTCGGGCTCTCATCAAGGTCAGGCAAATCAACGCGGTCACTGGTCCGCAACCGGCAGTGTAGAACGCTGCAAGCACTGGCAAAGTTGCCGTTGCTCGCAAAGTTGCATCGAATTGCGCTGACCGGGTACTATCCGGACCGTGACGTCCCCAGGCCTTCGGGAGCGCAAGAAGGATCGGACGCGAGCCACCATCACCCGGGTTGCGCTCGAATTGTTCGCGCGCGACGGTTTCCACGCGACGACGATCCCCGACATCGCGGAGGCCGCGGACGTGGCGCCGCGCACGGTGTCGACGTACTTCCCGAGCAAGGAAGGGATCGTCTTCGAGGAGTACGAGTCGGCGATCGAGCGCTTCGCTGCCCGGCTCGCGCACCGACCGGACGACACGCCGGTCCACGCCGTGATGCGCGAGTGGCTGCTGAGCGAGGACGAGCACCAGCAGGGGCCCACGCGCGGGCTCGTGCGCCCCAGCGACAACGACGAGGCGGACTTCGCGCGCCTGCGTGAGACCGCCATCGTGTCGGACCCCGACCTCTGGGCCCTCCAGCGCCGCTACATGCTCCCGGTCGTGGGGCTCGTCGCGCACGGCCTGGCCAAGGACCTCGGGATCGCGCCGGACTCGCTGCAGGCGCGGATCGTGGGGGACGCCACGGTGGCGACCCTGCTCGCCGTCAACGCCCGCGCCGCGCGGATGGGTACCGCGGCGATGGACGAGTTCGACACGGCGCTCGAGTTCCTGCGGAGCCGCCTGATGGCGGAAGCCATCGAGTGACCGCGTCCGAGGTCCCGGAGCCGCGCTTCGCGCCCGCGAGCGCTGACGCGAGCCATCAGATCGCGCTCGAGCTGCGCCGGTACCTGGAGCGCGAGGGCCTGCGCCCAGGCGACCGGATCGGCACCGAGCAGGAGCTCGCGGCGGAGTTCGGCGTCAGCCGCCCGACGCTGCGTGAAGGCCTACGCCTGCTCGCCTCCTCGCACCTGATCCGCGTCGGGCGTGGCCGCTCCGGCGGCATCTTCGTCGCCCGCACCCCGGGCGAGGGCATGAGCCGCAACGTGAGCGAGTCGATCTCGATGATGCTCGCCACGGAGTCCGTCTCGCTCGACCAGCTGCTCGACGCCCGGATGTTCCTCGAGGTGCCGCTGGCGGGTCTCGCGGCCACGAACGCGACGGATCTGGCGGCCGCCGAGTTGTTCGCCGCGATCGAGGAGCAGACCGGTCACGCGCCGGGCACTGCGCCGTTCAACGCCGCGGACACGCGCTTCCACAAGGCGCTCGCGCGCGCCGCCGGCAACGAGTTGCTGCTGTCGTTCACCGACTGGATCCTCGAAGTGCTCCAGCCGCGGCTGATCGAAGAGATCGGCACCGTGGTGGACGCGGACGAGATCCTGCGCCAGCACCGGGACATCGCCCGCGCCGTGCGCCGCCGGCAGCCCGCGGCGGCAGAGAAGGCGATGCGTGCGCACATCGCCTATCTCATGTCCGTCCGCCGCTGACTACTTGCGCTCGAAGGCGGCGTCGAACGCGACGTTCGACGGCGAGAAGTCCGTGCGGCGCACGAACGCCAGCGCGTCCGGCGCACCCCAGTCGCGGTCCATGCCCGAGTCCTCCCACTCGATCGAGAGCGGGCCCTCGTAGCCGATCCGGTTCAACGCGCGGAACAGCGCCTCGAAGTCCACGTCGCCGTGGCCGGGGGAGACGAAGTCCCAGCCGCGTGCCTCCTCGCCGAAGTTGAGGTGGCTGCCGAGGATCGAGCGCCGGCCGTCGAGGCGCTTGATCGAGTCCTTGACGTGCACGTGGTAGATCCGGTCCGCGAAGTCGGTGACGAACGCGGCGCTGTCCAGGAACTGGTGCGCGAAGTGGCTCGGGTCGAAGTTGATGCCGAACCCGGGACGGTTGTCGAGCGCGTCGAGCGTCTTGCGCGTGGTCACGAAGTCGTACGCGATCTCGGTGGGGTGGACCTCGAGCGCGAACTTGACGCCCTCAGCGTCGAAGACGTCGATGATCGGGTTCCACTGCTCGGCGAACTGCTCGTACGCGCGCTCGATCTCGGCGAAGTCGTTCGGCGGGAAGCTGTAGAGCATGTGCCAGATCGGCGAGCCCGTGAAGCCGGTCACGGTCGTCACGCCGAGCTTGGCCGCGGCACGCGCCGTGTCCTTCATCTTCTCGGCGGCGCGCTGCTGCACGCCCGCGGGGTCACCGTCGCCCCACACGTCGGGCGGCACGACGGCCTGGTGGCGGGCGTCGATCGGGTCGGAGATCGCCTGACCCAGGAGGTGGTTGGCGATCGCCCAGACGTTCAGGCCGTTGCGCTCGAGGATCTCGCGGCGGCCCTTGACGTAGGCGTCGTCCGCGAGCGCCTGGTCGACGTCGAAGTGGTCGCCCCAGCAGGCGATCTCGATGCCGTCGAAGCCCCAGTTGCCGAGCTTTTCGGCGAGCGTCTCGAAGGGAAGGTCGGCCCACTGGCCGCTGATCAAAGTGACGGGTCTAGCCATGTGGGGGCAGAGGATATGTGGCGTCAGTAGGGTCAAGCCATGCGGATCGCCATCGCGGGTGGAGGACCCGGCGGGCTGTATCTGTCGATCCTCCTGAAGCGCCTCGACCCGTCCCACGAGGTCGTGGTCCACGAGCGCAACGCGCCCGACGACACGTTCGGGTTCGGCGTGGTGTTCAGCGACGAGACGCTGGCCGCGTTCGAGGCCGCCGACCCGGAGTCCTACGCGCAGATCGCCGCGTCGTTCGTGCGCTGGAGCGAGATCGACGTGCACTACCGCGGCGAGGTCGTGACGAGCGGCGGTCATGGATTCAGCGCGATGGGCCGCAAGGCGCTGCTCGGCATCCTGCAGCGGCGCGCCACCGCGCTGGGCGTCGACCTGCGCTTCCGGAGCGAGGTAACGGAGCTGGACGGCGACCTGGTGGTGGCCGCCGACGGCGTGAACTCCACGCTGCGTGCCCGGTACGGCTTCGAGCCCGAGCTCGACCAGCGTCGCGCGACGTACGCCTGGTTCGGCACCGACCACGTGTTCAAGGCCTTCACGTTCATCATCGCCGACACACCGCAGGGCGTCGTGCAGGTGCACGCGTATCCGTACAGCGACTCGCGCTCCACGTTCATCGTCGAGAGCAGCGGCCTAGAACTCGACAAGGCGCAGTGCGAGGACCTGTTCGGCTACCGGCTGATCGAGAACCGCACGCGCTGGATCAACTTCGTCACCGTCCGCAACCCGGTCTGGCGGCGCGAGAACGTCGTCCTGCTCGGCGACGCGGCGCACACCGCGCACTTCTCGATCGGTTCCGGCACCAAGCTGGCGATGGAGGACGCGATCTCGCTCGCGTGGGCCGTGCGCGAGGGCGACATCGACGCCTACGAGGCCGAGCGCCGGCCGATCGTGGAGTCCACCCAGCGCGCGGCGCAGGGCTCGCTGGAGTGGTTCGAAGGGATCGGCCGCTACGTGCATCAGGACCCGCGCCGGTTCGCGTTCAACCTGCTCACGCGCTCGCGCCGGATCACGTTCGGCGAGCTCAAGCTGCGCGACCCGGAGTTCGTGGATTCCGTCGCGGCCGCGCCGCCGATGTTCACGCCCTTCCGGTTGCGGGAGCTGGAGCTGGGCAACCGCGTGGTCGTCTCGCCGATGGACATGTACACGTCCGTCGACGGCACCCCGGGCGACTTCCACCTCGTGCACCTCGGCGCGCGCGCCCTCGGCGGCGCCGGGCTCGTGATGACGGAGATGATCTGCACGTCGGCCGAAGGGCGGATCACGCCCGGCTGCGGCGGGCTGTACCGCGACGAGCACACCGCGGCGTGGCAGCGGATCGTCGACTTCGTGCACTCGCACTCGCGCAGCGCGATCGGCGCGCAGCTCGGGCACGCCGGTCGCAAGGGCTCGACGAAGCTGATGTGGGAGGGCGACAACGAGCCGCTCGACGAGGGCAACTGGCCGCTGATCGCGCCGTCGCCGATTCCGTGGGACGCCGCGCACCAGACGCCGCGCGCGATGACCCGTGCGGACATGGACGACGTGCGCGCGCAGTTCGTGGCGGCGACGGAACGGGCCGCGGCGGCGGGCTTCGACCTACTCGAGCTGCACATGGCCCACGGCTATCTGCTGTCTTCGTTCCTGTCGCCGCTACTCAACGTGCGCGACGACGAGTACGGGGAAGACCGCGCGAAGTTCCCGCTCGAGGTGTTCGCGGCGTGCCGCGCAGCGTGGCCGGCCGACAAGCCGATGTCCGTGCGCATCAGCGCGATGGACTGGGCCGACGGCGGCTTCGACGGCGACGCCGCGGTGGCGCTCGCCCGGCGGCTCCAGGAGGCGGGCTGCGACATCGCGGACGTCTCGACCGGCCAGGTCGTGCCCGAGCAACAGCCCGCCTACGGGCGCTCGTTCCAGACGCCGTACGCCGACCGCATCCGCAACGAGGTCGGCTTGCCGGTGATCGCCGTGGGCGCGATCTCGAGCTACGACGACGTGAACACGATCATCCTCGCCGGCCGCGCAGACCTGTGCGCGCTGGCCCGGCCGCACCTGTGGGACCCGCACTGGACCCTGCACGCCGCCGCCGACCAAGGAGTGAAGATGGAATGGATCCCGCAGTACCGATCCGGCGCGCGTGAGCCGCAGACCGGCAAGGACGTGCGGCGGATGCCGCTGAGGGAGTTCGCATGAGGACCGTCGTGGTGACGGGCGGCAAGCGCGGGATCGGCGCGGCGATCTCCGCGGCGTTCGCGGATGACCACGTCATCGCGCTCGGGAGCGCGGACATGGACGTGACCGACGAGGCCGCGGTCGCGAGCGTGCTCGGGGAGCTCGAGGTCGACGTGCTGGTCAACAACGCGGGCGTGTCCTCCAGCGCGCCCGTCCACAAGACCACGTTGGACGAGTGGGAGCGGCAGATCCGCGTCAACGCCACCGGCGCGTTCCTGTGCACGCGCGCGGTCCTGCCGGGGATGCGCGAGCGCGGCCGCGGACGGATCGTGACCGTCGCCAGTGCGGCGTCCGTGCACGGCTCGCGCTACACGAGCGGATACACCGCCTCCAAGCACGCCGTGCTCGGCTTCACCCGTGCACTCGCGGCGGAGCTCGCGGGGACGGGCATCACCGCCAACTGCGTGTGCCCCGCGTACGTGCGCTCGGACATGACCGACGCCACGATCGCCAACATCGAGGCCCGCACGGGCAAGGACGGCGAGGCGGCGTTGGTCGCGATGTCGCCGCTGGGGCGGCTGATCGAACCCGAGGAGGTCGCGTTCGCGGTCCGGTTCCTCGCCGCGGACGAAGCGGGGGCGATCAATGGCGAGAGCCTGTTGATGGGGGCCCAGGGATGAGGGCGACACTCGCCAGGAGGCTCGCGTCGCGGCGAGGGCTCGCCCAGGGGGCTCGCCCTCGCGCGCAAGGAGGGTCCGGACGTGGCTGAGTTCGGGTGGGAGGTGCGCGACGGCGTCGGCTTCGTCACGCTCGTCGGGGCGGAGCGCAAGAACCCGCTGACGTTCGCGTCCTACGCCGCGCTGCGCGATCACTTCCGCACGCTCGCCTACGACGATGCGGTCGGCGCGGTCGTGATCGCGGGCGAGGCGGGCAACTTCTGCAGTGGCGGTGACGTGCGCGACATCATCGGCCCGCTGACCGAGATGGACATGCCCGGCCTGCTGCGCTTCACGCGCATGACGGGCGACCTCGTGAAGGCGATCAAGGCCTGTGGCAAGCCGGTGATCGCGGCCGTCGACGGCGTCTGCGTGGGCGCGGGGGCGATGATCGCGACCGCATCCGACCTGCGGCTCGGCTCGCCGCGCGCGAAGGTCGCGTTCCTCTTCACGCGCGTGGGCCTCGCGGGCTGCGACATGGGCGCGTGCGCGATGCTGCCTCGGATCGTCGGGCAGGGGCGAGCGGCCGAGCTGCTCTACACCGGCCGCTCGATGGGCGCCGAGGAAGGCGAGCGCTGGGGATTCTTCAACCGGCTGGAGGACGACGTCGAGGCCGCGGCGGCGGAGCTCGCGGCGTCGCTGGCCGCCGGCCCGAACTTCGCGCACGCGATGACCAAGACGATGCTCGACCAGGAGTGGGACATGTCGCTGCCGGCCGCGATCGAAGCCGAGGCGCAGGCCCAGGCCATCTGCATGCAGACCAAGGACTTCGAACGGGCGTATCGCGCCTTCCTGGCCAAGGAGCGGCCGGTGTTCGAGGGCGACTGACATGCTCGAGTGGCCCTTCTTCGAACAACGTCACCGTGACCTCGCGTGGCAGGTCCCGACCGTGACGGAGACGGACCTCGACGAGCGGTGCCGCGCGTTCGTGCGTGGCCTGGCTGACGGCTGGCTGGAGCACACCGTCGCGCAGCCGCTCGACGTGCGCACGCTCTGCCTCGCGCGCGAGACGCTCGCCTACCACGACGCGCTCGCGGACTTCGCCTTCGCGATGCAGGGGCTCGGCGCCGGGCCGATCACGTTGTTCGGCGACGACGCGCTGCGCGCCCGCTACCTCCCCGCGGTCGCGGCCGGGGAGCAGATCGCCGCGTTCGCGCTCTCCGAACCCGAGGCGGGCAGCGACGTCGCCGCGATGCGGACGACCGCGGACGGTGATCGGATCACGGGCACGAAGACCTGGATCTCCAACGGCGGGATCGCGGACTTCTACACCGTCTTCGCGCGGGCGCCCGAGGGCATCAGCGCGTACGTCGTCGACGCCGAGCACGTCGAAGTCGTCCAGCGCATCGACGTCATCGCGCCGCACCCGCTCGCGACGCTGCGCTTCGACGCCGCGCCGGCGACGCCGATCGGCCCGCCCGGCAAGGGGATGCGCGTGGCGCTTGGCACGCTCGACGTCTTCCGCTCGACCGTCGGCGCCGCGGCGCTGGGGTTCGCGCGACGGGCGATGGACGAGACGCTCGCGCGCGTGAAGGAGCGGCAGTTGTTCGGCGCGCCGATGGCCGAGCTGCCCCTGATCCAGGCCAAGCTCGCCGACATGGCACTGGGCATCGACGCCAGCGCGCTGCTCGTCTATCGCGCGGCGTGGACGAAGGACAACGGCGCCGAGCGCGTCACCCGCGAAGCGGCGATGGCCAAGCTGCACGCCACCGAGACGGCGCAGCAGGTGATCGACGCCGCCGTGCAGATCTTCGGCGGGCTCGGCGTGACGTCGGGCCAGGTGGTGGAGCGCCTGTACCGCGAGATCCGCGCGCTGCGGATCTACGAAGGCGCGTCGGAAGTGCAACAGCTGGTCATCGCCAGGGAGGTGCTCAAGTAGATGGACACGTTCGCCCGTGACGGGCTGCCACCGCGCGAGCAGTGGCCCGACCTGCTGCTGCTCGACTACCCGGAGCGGCTCAACGCGGCGGAGGAGCTGCTCAAGCACGAGGGCACGGCGATCGCTGGTGGCTGGTCCTACGCCGAGCTGGCCGAGCGCGCGGACGCGGTGGCCGGCTCGCTGAACATCGAGCCGGGGGAGCGGGTGCTGCTGCACTCGCCCAACACGCCGGAGGCGATCGCGTGCTGGCTCGGGATCCTGCTCGCGGGCGGGATCGTCGTGGCCACGATGCCGCTCCTGCGGGCGCGCGAGATCGACAAGGTCGTGGCCAAGGCGAACGTGACCAAGGCGCTCGTCGCGCGCGACCTGGCGGGCGAGGTCGACGTCATGGACGTGCGCGTGATCGAGGACCTGCCGACCCGCGGCTGGTTCGACGCGTGCGACACCGCCGCCGACGACGTCGCGATCATCGCGTTCACGAGCGGGACCACCGGCGATCCCAAGGGCTGCGTGCACTTCCATCGCGACCTGCTGGCATCGTGCGAGACGTTCGCGCGCCACGTGCTGCACCCGCAGCCGGCGGACGTCTTCAGCGGCTCGCCGCCGATCGCGTTCACGTTCGGGCTCGGCGCCTCGCTCCTGTTCCCGCTCTACTTCGGCGCGTCGACGGCGCCGACCTCGCCGCCACAGCTGCTCGACACGCTGCGGGCGCGGCGGGTGACGACGCTGTTCACGGCGCCGACCGCGTACCGCGCGCTGCTGAAGGAGGAGCTGCCGGACTCACTGCACACGTGCGTGTCCGCAGGCGAACCGCTCCCGGCAGGCGTGTCGGACGCCTGGTTCGAGAAGACCGGCATCCGGATCGTGGACGGGATCGGGTCGACCGAGATGCTGCACATCTTCATCGGCTCCCCGGCGAGCGAGGCGAGGCCCGGCTCGTGCGGGCGGCCGGTGCCCGGCTACGAGGCGCGGATCGTCGGCGACGCGATGGAGACGCTCCCGCCCGGCGAGGTGGGGAGGCTGGCGGTGCGCGGTCCGACCGGCTGCCGGTACCTCGACGACGCGCGTCAGAGCAAGTACGTGCGCGAGGGCTGGAACCTCACCGGCGACGCGTTCTCGATGGACGCGGACGGCTACTTCTGGTTCCAGGCGCGGACGGACGACATGATCATCAGCTCCGGGTACAACATCAGCGGCTTCGAGGTCGAGACCGCGCTGCTCGAGCACCCGCTCGTGAAGGAGGTCGCGGTGGTCGGGGTCCCCGACGAGGCGCGCGGGCACGTCGTGAAGGCGTTCGTGGTCACCACGGAGACCGTGGAGGCGAGCGTGTTGCAGGATTACGTGAAGGCGCGGATCGCGCCGTACAAGTACCCGCGCCGCGTCGAGTTCCTGGAAACGCTCCCGCGCACGCCGACGGGCAAAGTCCAGCGCAACGTCCTCCGGGAACGCGGATGAGGCGCCTGCAGCCGCCGGGCTGGCCCGAGCCGCGAGGGTATGCAAATGGCGTCGAGGCCTCGGGGCGGCTTGTGTTCGTGGCTGGTCAGATCGGCTGGGACGAGACGGGCACATTTGTGTCCGATGCGCTCGCCGCGCAGGTCGGGCAGGCGCTGCGCAACGTCGTCGCCGTGCTCGCTGAAGCCGGCGCCGGACCGGAACACGTGGTCCGTTTGACGTGGTATGTCACCTCGCGCAACGAATATCTGGAGACGATCAAGGACGTCGGGGCGGCGTACCGCTCGGTAATGGGGCGGACCTTCCCGCCGATGGCCGTCGTCGAGGTCAGCGGACTGATGGAAGCGGCGGCGAAGGTCGAGATCGAGGCCACCGCGGTGGTCTGATCGCGGATCGTTGCGCGGACATCTGAACTCATTCGACGAAAGTCACCCAGCCCGATCGATGGAAGTGGGTTGACTTCCGTCTGCCGGCCGTCATAGGGTTGCGGTTCCGGTTCGTAGGGTCCTGAGGGGGAGAGAGAGGGTCGTGAAGAGGTCGGTTCTGCCATGGCTGGCGTGCGTCATCGCTGCGCTGATCGCGATTCCCGCGTTCGCGTCCGGCGCCGCTCTACGTGGTGAGCAGGCCGCGCCCACGGTCGCCAGCGCGCCCGCCGCCCCGTCCACGGTCAAGTTCGCGACCGCCGCCGCCCCCGCTGATCAGACGTTCCTCGTCGGCGACGCGTTCTTCCGGGACGCCGGCGGCGAGGAGGGCGACAACTCCGTCTCGATCAACGCCGGGGAGAAGGTCAGCTTCATCCAGGGCGAAGACGCGAACATGTTCCACAACGCCGTCTTCAGGAACGAGCAACCGAGCTCCTGCACGCAGTTCACGGGCGACGTGATCGACCAGAACACGACGGCGCCCCTCCCTGACTTCCCGCAATCACGCTGGACGGGCGAATGCCGGTTCATGACCGCGGGCACGTACGCGCTCTACTGCGACGCGCACCCGGACATGGTCGGCGAGGTGGTCGTGACCGGCACGGCGACGCCGACGCCCACGCCGACGGTGACCGCGACCCCGACCGTGACGGTCACGCCCACACCCACGCCGCCTGCGGCTCCGGGAATCGTGGCCAGGGACGGGACCGTCGCGAACGACTTCTGGTTCCAGGACGTGACGAGCACAGATCGCACGGACAACAGCGTCACGATCCAGACTGGCGGCACGGTCAACTTCGGTTATCCGACGGGGGCGAGCGTCCACAACGTCGAGTTCCGCGTCAGCATGCAGGTGCCGCCGGGGCCGCAGCCGTCCTCGTGCACGCAGACCGCCGGAACCGTGTACGGCGCGGTGCCGCCGCTGCCCACCTACCTCCAGGGGCCGGGCTGGGCAGGGCGCTGCACGTTCAACACCCCCGGCACGTATGCATTCGTCTGTTCGGCGCACCCACAGATGACGGGCACGATCGTCGTGGAGAGCACGACGCCGACTCCGCCGGAAACCTCGATCACGTCCGGCCCGAGCGGCCCGACGAACGCCACGTCCGCGACCTTCGGCTTCACGTCCACGCCCGCGACCGGGACGACGTTCGAGTGCCGGCTGGACACACCGGCGGGCAACGGCACCTACGCCGCGTGCACGTCGCCAGCGGCGTTCACGACCACCGCGAACGGCAACTACACGTTCAACGTGCGAGCGGTGCTGGCCGGGACACCTGATCCCACACCCGCCACCCGAAGTTTCTCGGTCGATACCGGACCACCGGACACAACGATCAACGGCGGGCCATCCGGCACCGTCAACACGACCTCGCAGTCGTTCCTGTTCTCCGGGACGGAAGTCGGCTCGACGTTCCAGTGCCGCCTGGACACGCCGTCCGGCCAGGGCACGTACGCCACGTGCACGTCACCGCAGGCGTACACGACCACGGCCAATGGCGCCTACACGTTCTTCGTCCGCGCGATCGACGCGGTCGGCAACGTCGACCCGACGCCCGCGTCGCGCACGTTCACGGTGGACACCGTGGCGCCCGACACGACGATCACGGCCGGCCCGACGGGCACGATCAACAACGCGTCACCGTCGTTCGAGTTCACGAGCACGGAGACGGGCTCGACCTTCGAGTGCCGCCTCGACGGCCCGGGCTCGACGGTCGGCACGTACGTCGCGTGCACGTCACCGCGGGCGGTCGGCCCGCTCGCCGACGGCTCGTACACGTTCAACGTCCGGGCCCGCGACGCCGCGGGCAACACGGACGCGACGCCCGCGACGCGCAGCTTCACGGTCTCCACCGCTGCGCCGGACACGACGATCACGGGCGGCCCGTCCGGGCTCACCAACAGCACCTCAGCGTCGTTCACGTTCACCTCCACGGCGCCGGGCTCGACGTTCGAGTGCCGCTTGGACACGCCGGCGGGCAACGGCACGTTCGCCGCGTGCACCACGCCGCAGGCCTACACGACCACGGCCAACGGCGCCTACACCTTCCACGTCCGTGCCATCTCGGCCGGCAACCCGGACCCGTCGCCCGCGACGCGCACGTTCACGGTTGACACGGCGGCGCCGAACACGACGATCGACTCCGGCCCGACCGGCACGATCACGACGAACTCGCCGACCTTCACGTTCTCCTCGAGCGAGACGGGCTCCACGTTCGAGTGCCGCCTGGACACGGGTGCGACGCCCGGCACGTGGCAGTCGTGCACCTCGCCGCGCATCCTCGGCTCGCTGGCCGACGGCGCCTACACGTTCAACGTGCGCGCCACCGACGGCGCGGGCAACGTCGACGCGTCTCCCGCCACCCGCACCTTCACGGTCGACGCGACGGCGCCGAACACGACGATCGACTCCGGCCCGACCGGCACGATCACGAACGCGTCGCCGCAGTTCACGTTCTCGTCCTCGGAGGCCGGCTCGACGTTCGAGTGCCGCCTGGACGGCCCCGGCTCGGCCACGGGCACATACGCGCTCTGCACCTCGCCGCGGACGCTCGGCCCGCTGGCCGACGGCTCGTACACGTTCCTCGTGCGGGCGATCGATGCCGCCGGCAACGTCGACGCGACGCCCGCGTCGCGCACGTTCACGGTCGACGCGGCCGCACCGGACACGAACATCACGAGCGGCCCGACCGGGACGATCAACACGACGTCCGCGTCGTTCGCCTTCACGAGCACCGAAGCGGGGTCGACGTTCGAGTGCCGCCTGGATGCCGCGGCCTTCGCGACCTGCACCTCGCCGCAGTCGTACACGGCGCTGGCGCAGGGCGCGCACACGTTCGAGGTCCGCGCCCGTGACGCCGCGGGCAACCTCGATCCGACGCCCGCCACGCGGACGTTCACGGTCGACACCGTCGCGCCGGACACCACGATCAGCAGCGGCCCGACCGGCACCATCAACAGCAACTCGGCCTCGTTCGCCTTCACGAGCGAAGCGGGCGCCACGTTCGAGTGCCGTCTGGACACCGCGGCCTTCGCGGCCTGCACCTCGCCGCAGGCCTACTCGAACCTCGCCGACGGCGCGCACACGTTCGAGGTCCGCGCCCGTGACGGCGCCGGGAACGTCGACGCGACGCCCGCGTCGCGCACGTTCACGGTCGACACGGCCGCGCCCGACACGACGATCAACACGGGCCCGCCGCCCGTCGTCACCACCGGCTCGGCGTCGTTCACGTTCTCCGGCACCGAGATCGGCTCCACGTTCGAGTGCCGCATGGACACCGCGGCGTATGCCCCGTGCACCTCGCCGCAGAACTACTCGGGCCTCACCTCCGGCGAGCACACGTTCTCGGTGCGCGCGATCGACGCGGCCGGCAACGTGGACCCGACGCCTGCCACGCGGACGTTCACGGTCGACTTCCTCGCGCCGGAGACGACGATCGACTCCGGCCCGACCGGCACGATCAACACCGCTTCGCCGCAGTTCGCGTTCTCCTCCAGCGAGACCGGCTCGACCTTCCAGTGCCGGCTCGACGGCCCCGGCGCGACGACCGGCACGTACGTGAGCTGCACCTCGCCGCGCACGCTCGGTCCGCTCGTGGACGGGACGTACACGTTCCTCGTGCGCGCCACCGACGCGGCCGGCAATGTGGACCCGTCGCCCGCCTCGCGGACGTTCACGGTCGAGACGTCGCTGCCGGACACCGCCATCACGAGCGGCCCGACCGGCGCGACCAACAACGCTTCGCCGTCGTTCGCGTTCACCTCGACCAAGCCGGGCTCGACGTTCGAGTGCCGCTTGGACGGCGGGACTTACGCGTCGTGCACGTCGCCGCGGGCGTACACGAATCTGACCCAGGGCGAGCACACGTTCGAGGTCCGCGCCCGCGACAGCGCCGGCAACGTGGATCCGACGCCCGCCACCCGCACCTTCACGGTGGACACCACGGCGCCGAACACGACGATCGACTCGGGCCCGACGGGCACGATCACGACGAACTCGGCCACGTTCGCGTTCTCGTCGAGCGAGACCGGTTCCAGCTTCGAGTGCCGTCTCGACGGCCCGGGCGCCGCGACCGGCACGTACGGCACCTGCACGTCGCCGCGCATCCTCGGCTCGCTCGCCGACGGCACCTACACCTTCCTGGTCCGGGCGACGGACGCCGCCGGCAACGTCGACGCCTCGCCGGCGTCCCGGACGTTCACGGTCGACGCCACCGCGCCGAACACGACGATCGATTCAGGCCCGACGGGCACGATCGGCGTCACGACGGCGACGTTCACGTTCTCGAGCTCTGACCCGGGTTCGACGTTCGAGTGCCGCCTGGATACGGGCACGTTCACGGCCTGCGTCTCGCCGCAGACCTACACCGGCCTGGCCGCGGGTGAGCACACGTTCGCGGTCCGCGCGATCGACGCGGCCGGCAATGTCGACGCCACGCCCGCGACGCGCACGTTCACGGTTGACAGCACCGCGCCGGACACGACCATCACGTCCGGCCCGACCGGTCCGACCAACAGCACGAGCGCCTCGTTCACGTTCACCTCCACGAAGGCCGGCTCGACGTTCGAGTGCCGCATCGACGGCGGGACGTTCGCGGCCTGCACGTCGCCGCAGGCCTACACGGGTCTGGCCCAGGGCGAGCACACGTTCGCCGTCCGCGCGATCGACACGGCCGGCAACGTCGATCCGTCACCGGCAACGCGCACGTTCACGGTCGACACAGCCGCGCCGGACACGACGATCACGAGCGGCCCGACCGGGCCGACGAGCTCGGCCTCCGCGTCCTTCGCGTTCACGAGCACGGAGCCGGGCGCGACGTTCGAGTGCCGCCTGGACACGGCCGCGTTCACGGCCTGCACGTCGCCGCAGGCGTACTCGAGCCTGGCCGCGGGTGAGCACACGTTCGCCGTCCGCGCGATCGACGCCGCGGGCAACGTGGACGCCACGCCGGCCACGCGCACGTTCACGGTCGACACGACGGCGCCGAACACGACGATCGATTCCGGCCCGACGGGCACGATCGGCGTGCCCACGGCCACGTTCACGTTCTCCAGCTCCGAAGCGGGTTCGACGTTCGAGTGCCGCCTGGACACGGCCGCGTTCGCGGCTTGCACGTCGCCGCAGACCTACACCGGGCTGGCGGCGGGTGAGCACACGTTCGCCGTCCGCGCGATCGACGCGGCGGGCAACGTGGACGCCTCCCCGGCCACGCGCACGTTCACGGTCGACACCGCCGCCCCGGACACCACGATCACCGGCGGGCCGACGGGCGCGACGAACAACGCTTCGCCGTCGTTCACGTTCGAGGCCTCGAAGGCCGGGTCGACGTTCGAGTGCCGCCTCGACGGCCCGGGCTCGGCCACCGGCACCTACGTGGCGTGCACCTCGCCGCGCGCGGTCGGTCCGCTCGCGGACGGCTCGTACACATTCCTGGTGCGGGCGACCGACACGGCCGGCAACGTCGACCCGTCACCGGCGACGCGCACGTTCACGGTCGACACGGCGGCGCCGGACACGACGATCACGAGTGGCCCGACGGGCACGACGAACGCGACCGCCGCGTCCTTCGGCTTCACGAGCCCGGATGCGGGCGCGACGTTCGAGTGCCGCCTGGACACCGCCGCCTACGCGGCCTGCACGTCACCGCAGGCGTACACGAGCCTCGCCGACGGCGAGCACACGTTCTCCGTCCGCGCGCGTGACGCCGCGGGCAACATCGACGGCTCGCCCGCGATGCGCACGTTCACCGTCGACACGGCGGCGCCGGACACGACGATCACGAGCGGCCCGACGGGCACGATCACCACGCACTCCGCGTCCTTCGGCTTCATGAGCCCGGATGCGGGCGCGACGTTCGAGTGCCGCCTGGACAGCGCGGCGTTCGCGGCGTGCACCTCGCCGCAGGCGTACACGAACCTCGCCGACGGTGAGCACACGTTCGCCGTCCGTGCGCGTGACGCTGCAGGCAACGTCGACGCGACACCCGCCTCGCGGACGTTCACCGTCGCCGTCGTCGCGCCCGCGCCCGACACCACCATCACCAGTGGTCCGTCGGGTCCGATCACCGCCACCACGCAGACGTTCACGTTCACGAGCGAGCCGGGCGCCACGTTCGAGTGCCGCCTGGACACGCCGGCCGGCGTGGGCACGTACGCCGCGTGCACGTCACCGCAGCAGTACACCGCGTCCGCGCTGGGCGACTACACGTTCTTCGTGCGCGCCAAGAACGCGGCGGGCACCGTCGACGCCACGCCGGCGACCCGCACGTTCCGGATCGAGGCGATCGTGACGCCGACGCCGACGCCCACCGTCACCCCGACGCCGACGGCGGTCGAGGAGGAGAGCACCGTGTCCGGCACCGTGCCGACGGTGCTCGGGCTCGTCCTGGACGGCGTGGCGGCGTTCCCGCCGTTCATCCCGGGTGTCGCCACCGAGTACCAGGCGTCGCTCTCCGCGCGGATCACCACGTCGGCCGCCACCGCGGAGCTGACCGTCGTCGACCAGGGCGCCCAGCCCGGCCGGTTGGTCAACGCGACCCACGTGCTGGTCAACGCCCTCGAGGCGCGCGCCACCAACGCGACGCAGCCCACGGCGGCGTTCGCGCCCATCGGCGCCACGCCGCTGCGGCTGCTCCTGTACCCGTCCTACGTCGCCAGCGATCCGGTCGCGATCGGCTTCCGGCAGAGGATCGGTGCCACCGAGCCGCTGTGGGCCGGCGCCTACGAGAAGACCTTGACGTTCACCCTCTCCACGACCCAGCCATGATCCACGCCCTCAAGCACATCCGTACCGGGCGTCGCTCGTTGCTGGCCGCCGTTGTCGCGTGCCTCGCGTGCGCCGCACCGGCCTCCGCCGACGCGGGCAAGGTGCTCGTGTTCACCGGCACCGCCGGCCCGGCCAACGCCGCCTCCGCACCCGCGGCGGCGGCCGTCCAGGCGCTCGGCGCCGCGAACGGCTTCACCGTCGACGTGACGAGCGATGCCGCCGCGATCAGCACGGCGAGCCTGTCGCAGTACCGCGCGGTGGCGTTCGTGCACTCCGCCGGCAACGTCCTCGACGGCGGCCAGCAGGCCGCGCTGCAGGACTACGTCGTGGCGGGTGGCGGCTTCGTCGGCATCGGCGAGACGGCCAAGCTGGAGGAGGGCGAGGCGTTCTTCGACACGCTGATCGGCCTCACCGGCGACACCCGCACCACCGCGTCGAGCACGAGCCCGCAGGACGTCGAGTTCCTGGACCGCGTGCATCCCGCGACCCGCTCGAACCCGCTGGTGTGGAAGGGCCACACCGACACGTACTACAAGTGGGCGGTGAACCCGACCGGGCAGGTGCACACCGTCGCCCGCGTGCGCTTCGGCGCGCTGCCCGACGGCACGTCGGTCACCAACGACGCGGTCACGCGCTTCACCGGCACGGACAACCGGATCCAGCCCCAGAACGAGCGCGCCGTCTCCTGGTGCCGTGACGTCGGCGCCGGCCGCTCCTTCTACACCGCGCTCGGCGGCACCGCCGCCGCCTACGGGGAGCCCGCGGTCACGCGTCAGCTGCTCGGCGCGATCCAGTGGTCCGCCGGCATGTCGCGCGGCAACTGCAAGGCCACGATCGACGCCAATTACGCCGCGACCCGCCTCACGCCGCCCAACCCGGACGGCCTGACGTCGAACACGGGCGAGATCAACGCGCTCGCGACGGCCGCCGACGGGCGCGTGTTCTACTCCGGCCGCGCGACCTGCTTCGCCGGCATGCCGCAGACCACAGACTGGACGATTCCGGGTGTCGGCAAGGGTTGCGGCACGATCCACGTGCTCGAGCAGTCCGGTGGGATCGCCAAGGTCGCGGACCTCGAGGTCTTCGGCGCGCGCGGCGAGAGCTCCGAGCACGGCCTGCTCGGCCTCACGCTCGACCCCGGCTTCACCACGGGCCGCCCGTACATCTACGTCCAGTACCACCCGTATGCCAAGGGGGAGGCGGGAGCGGCGACGTCCGACCCCGCCAAGCAGCTCGGCCCGGGCCTGGACCGGCTCGCGCGCATGGGCGAGCGCCGCCTCTCGCGCTTCACCTTCGACCCGCAGACCAAGACGCTCGTCGCCGGGTCCGAGCGCGTGATCTTCCACTGGATGACCCAGGTCTACACCGCCTCCCGCCTCGGCGGCGCGATGGACTGGGACTCCGAAGGCAACCTCTACATCGCTACCGGCGACACGATCGACGGCGCGAGCAACGCCTACCGCGGCGGCTACACGAACGCGCACCCGGAGCACACCGTCCCCGGCACCGGGGCCGAGGTCTCCATCAGCGACGCGCGCGGCACCGCGGCCAACACCGACGCCTACGAGGGCAAGATCCTGCGGATCCGGCCGCTGCCCGACCCCGGCCCCGTGCCCGGCCTGAACAAGACCTACCTGGTCCCGAGCGAGGGCTCGCCCAACGGCGCGAACCTGTTCCCGCTCAGCGACACGTTCCCCGAGGACAAGCTCAGCAAGCCGGAGATCTTCGCCATGGGCGTGTCCGACGTGCGCTCGCTGGACGTCGATCCCAAGACGGACGTGGTCTCCGCCGCGTGGACCGGGACCGAGCAGCAGAACAACGCGGTCCAGTGGGGTCCGGCAAAGACCGAGAGCGCCGCGCGCATCACCGGCGCCGGCAACTATGGCTGGCCGTACTGCGCGGCCGGCAACCGCTTCAGCTACCGCGCGACGCTGCCGGCGATCGGCGGCGGTGGCGCCGCCAACCTCGGCTGGCCCGACACGCCCGCCGGCACGGTCCGCGGTGGCGCCGACTCAGACGACGGCGCGCCCAGCGCGTTCTGGAACTGCTCGTCCGCGGACCCTGTCCCGAACGACTCGCCGTTCAACACCGGCCACAAGATGCTTCCCCCGCCGCAGCCCGTGAACGTCTGGTACGGCCCGCAAGGCGGCTGCTACGACTTCCCGCGCAACGCCGCCGGCGTCGCCGTCTACAACGACACGAACACCAGCACCGGCCTGGACACTGCGCGCCGCTGCCCGTGGGCGCTCGGCGGCAGCCAGTCGATCGTCAGCGGCGGCACCTACCGGCGCCCGGCGCAGACCAAGGCCGGCACGTGGCCCGCCTACTGGGACGGCCGCTGGTTCCTCGCGGACTTCGCGGGCGCCGGCAACGTGCGCCACGCGCTGCTGATGGACCCGGAGACCGAGGCCGAAGGCGGCCAGCCCGTCGCGGCCGACTCGTTGTACGGGATCGTCCCGGCCAGCCTGTTCGGGGCCAACCGGATGATCGACCTGGACTTCGGGGCCGACGGCGCGCTGTACGTCGCCGCCGCGTCCGGCTCACGCCTCGGGCTCGGCAGCTCCACCGGCGTGTGGCGGTTCAGCTACACCGGCGGCGCCGACACGCCCGGTCCCGACCCGCGCTACGCGATCCGCCCGGACACGGCCACCGTGGACTTCGACGCCGGGCGCTCCGGCGGCGTCGCCTACGAGTGGACGTTCTCCGACGGTGGCACCGCGACCGGCGAGCGGGTCACGCACACGTATCCCGACGACGGGCCGGTGACGGCGACGTTGACCGTCATCTACGCCGACGGCGAGCGGGTGAGCAAGACGATCGAGTTCGTGATCCCCCCGTTGCCCAACGCGGAGGAGGACGTCGACATCATCGCGACGGTCCCGCTGACGCTGAGCCTCAAGCTCGGCGCGCCGGCCGCGTTCGCGCCGATGATCCCGGGCGTGACCGCCACCTACACGGCGTCCACCACCGCGACGGTGATCTCCACCGCGGGTTCGGCGCAGCTCACCGTCACCGATCGCAACGCCGCCTCGCCGGGCCGCCTGGTCAACGGCGCCGCGGTGATGCCGCAGGCGCTGCGGGCCCGCGCGGGCACGACCGCGGCCTACGCGGCGGTGTCCGGCACGCCCCTGAGCCTGGCGACGTGGGCGACGCCGATAGCCAACGCCGTACTCACGCTGGGCTTCCAGCAACCCGTCGCGGCCACCGACGCGCTCCGCGCCGGCCAGTACGCGAAGACCCTGACGTTCACGCTCTCCACCACCACGCCATGAAGCGCTCACTGCCCTGGATCATCTGCGCGCTGCTCGCTCTCGTGTGCGCCCCCGCCCTCGCCCTCGGTGGCGCGGCTGACCCGCTCCCGGTCGCCAACATGGTCGTCTCCGACAGCGGCTTCCGCGACGCCGACGTCACCGATCCGGAAGACCGGACGGTGGACATCGTGGTCGGCGGCCGCGTGAACTTCAGCTACCCGGCCGGCACCGGCGAGTACAACGTCGTGTGGGACCGCGGGAGCCTGGAGCCCGCCACCTGCGTGCAGACCGCCGGGCCCGTCTGGGGCTACGGCACGACGCTGCCGTGGTGGACGCAGGGGCCCGGCTGGGCCGGCTACTGCACGTTCACCGCGCCCGGCACCTACAAGTTCCATTCGGGCGTGAACCCGACGGGGATGCAGGGCACGGTCGTCGTGCACGCCGAGGGCACGCCCACGGCCACGCCGACCGTCACCGCAACCCCGACGGCCACGCCGACGACGGCTCCCACCACCGGCCGGATCTCCGCCCACGACACCGCGAGCCCGCTCCGCAACTGGTTCCAGGACGCCGCGGGCGCGGACACGAGCGACAGTTCAGTGACGATCCGGGCGGGCGGGAAGGTCACGTTCGACTACCCGGCCGGTTCCAACTTCCACAACGTGGAGTTCCGGACCGCGTCCAAGCCCGAGACGTGCGTGAAGACGACGGTGTCGCCGACGCTCCCGCTCCCGGACAACGACCAGGTGGCGCCGATGCCCGACTTCGCGCAGCCGCCCGGCTGGGTGGGCGAGTGCACCTTCGCCGCCGCGGGCACCTACACGTTCGTCTGCGGGACGCACCCGGTGGAGATGACCGGCACGGTCATCGTCACGGCCGCCGGTCAGCCGACGCCCACGCCCACCGCGACCCCGACGAGCACGCCCACGGCCACGCCGACGGCGACGCCGACCGTCGTGCCGACGGTCGCTCCGCGGCCGGGGATCGTGGCGCACGACAGCTCGAGTCCGCTCCGCAACTGGTTCCAGGACGCCGCGAGCAGCGACGTCAACGACAACTCGGTGACGGTCGCGCCCGGTGGGACCGTGGACTTCAGCTTCCCGGTCGGTGCCGGTACGACGGCCCACAACGTCGTGTTCGCGACGGCCCCGACGTCGTGCGTGCAGAAGACCGGCGTCGTCATCTTCCCGGTGGCGCCGCCGCTGCCGCAGAACGCGTTGCCGCCGGGTTGGAGCGGGGAGTGCACGTTCGACACGCCCGGCACCTACACGTTCGTCTGCCAGACCCATCCGACGGAGATGAGCGGCAGCGTGGTGGTCGGGTCCGGGCCGGAGCCGACCCCGGTGCCCACGCCGACCGCGACGCCGGAACCGCCGCGCGACATCGTGCCGGCGCGCGTGCCGAAGCCGTGGGCCGCGATCGACAAGCCCAAGACGGCGCAGATGACGGTGGCCAAGTTCCTCGACAACAAGCTCACGGTCGAGTCCCGCTGCGTCTCCGCGGGCACGGGCACGATGACCATGTCGGTCGGCAACCAGATCGCCGCCAAGCGGCTGCGCGTGAAGGCCAAGAAGCGCCAGAGCACGTTCGAGATCTCGACGGCCGACGCGACCTGCAACCAGTACGGCCGCTTCACGGTCAAGCTCAAGCCGAACGCGCAAGCCCGAAAAGCGTTGAAGGGCTACAAGCAATCGTTGCCGGTGACGCTCACGCTCAGGCTCGCCGGACCCATCGGCACCACCACTGCGACACGGACGATCACGTTGAAGGGCAAGGGGCGGGGCTGATGGACTGGGAACGTGACGGAATGACCCGGCGGTCGGCGCTCTACCACAGCGCCGGCGCCCTCGCCCTGGTCTGCTCCTTCGACTTCGACAAGCGCGGGACGGCTGCGCGCGGCAAGACGAGCGCGAACCTGCGCTCGCAGCTCGCGAGCCCGTTCGAGCCGTTCCAGCGCGATCTGCCGATCCCGGCGGTCGCCCGGCCGGTCCGGGCGACCAAGAAGCTCGAGGAGTACGTCTTCGACATGAAGCCCGGGACGGCGGACATCCTGCCCGGGCTGCAGACGCCGATCCTCGGCTACAACGGCGGCTTCCCGGGGCCGACGATCAAGGCTCGGCGTGGGCGCGAGGTCCAGGTCCTGCAGCGCAACCAGAGCGGTCGTTCGCTGAACGTGCACCTGCACGGCGGCGTGACGCTGCCGCAGTTCGACGGGCACCCGCACGACGCGATCCCCACAGGCGAGGAGCGGCTGTACAAGTACCCGAACGTCGCGCACTCCTCGACGCTCTGGTACCACGACCACGCGCACGGAGAGACGGCCCAGACGCTGTTCGCCGGGCTCGCCGGGTTCTACCTGCTCGACGATCCGGACGACAACCATCTGGACCTGCCGCAGGGCGACTACGACGTGCCGCTGATGATCACGGACCGCTCCTTCAACAAGGACGGCTCGTTCCGCTACCGGCTGGATCTGGACCGCGGCTTCCGCGGCGACACGATCCTGGTCAACGGCGCGGTCGCGCCGCGGATGAAGGTCGAGCGGCGGCTCTACCGCCTGCGCTTCCTCAACGCGTCCAACGCGCGCGCGTACGTGCTCAAGCTGGGCAACGGGCGCGACATGATCCAGATCGGCTCCGACGGCGGCCTGCTCCCCGCGCCCGTGCGGCGCAAGGAGATCCCGATGGAGCCGGCCGAGCGCGTGGACGTGATCGTGGACTTCCGCCAGTTCGGCGTCGGCTCGAAGGTCATCCTGCACAACCAGGGCGGCGAGCCGTCGACCAGCGCGGTGATGCGCTTCGACGTGGTGCGGGGGTCCGCCGAGGAAGCGCGCATCCCGAAGCTGATGCGCGAGGAAGAAGAGCTGCCGGAGGTCAACGCCGAGCGCTCGTGGCCGCTGACCTTCCAGGGGCTCGCCGGCGGCGCTTCGGTGTGGCAGATCGGCGGCGGCGGGTTCAGCGAGATGCGGATCGACTGCCGTCCGCGCCAGGGCTCCACCGAGCTGTGGACGTGGCGCAACCTGTCCAACCGCACGCACCCGATGCACATGCACGGGTACCACTTCAAGATCGTCAGCATGAACGGCAAAGCGCCGCATCCGGGCGATCGGGGGTGGAAGGACACGGTCGCGGTGTATCCGAACGAGACCGTGGTCGTGCGGCCGTACTTCGACCACTACGCGGGCCTGTACGTGTTCCACTGCCACGCCGCCGAGCACGGCGACATGTCGATGATGGGGCAGATGGAGGTCGTGGCATGAAGCGGCTCTTCATTGCCATCCTGGCCGCGTTCGCCCTGGTCCCCGCGACCGCGGACGCCGCGGTCACGCGCTTCGTGCAGGCGTACGACTCACCCTCCTTCCGCACGGTGTGGTGGCCCGACACGCTCCCGGCGCAGGTCGGCGACACCGTCACGTGGCGGCTGACGCAGCCCGGCAACGCCAACGCCGCGGTGCACGACATCTGGCTCGTCGCGCCCGGAACCACCGGGTCCGGTACCCGGCTCGGCGCTTCCTACGAGGTGCCGACCGCGAGCGCCGTGGTGGACACCACCGGTATCTACCAGTTCTACTGCTCCATCCACGGCGGTCTGACGCCGGGCGGCATGAACGGCGTGATCAGCGTCGGCACCACCGATCCAGGCCCGCCCGTCGACCCTGGCAAGCCGTGGGAGACCGGCGAGGAGCCGCCCGACCCGAACGCGCTCGTCAACGACACGACGGCGCCGACGGTCTTCGAAGAGGGCGACAACATCCCGCCCACGCTCGACCTGCTCAAAGCGACACCGACCGACAAGGGCGCGCGCGCTCGAGTCGAGGTCGAGGAACCCGTGGTCGTCACGGTGCGACTCAAGAAGGGCAAGAAGATCGTCGCCACCAAACGCGTGACCGTCGAGGAACCCGGCAAGCTGAACATCAACGTCAACCTGCCCAAGCGGTTGCAGACCAAGGCCGCGCGGTACCGGCTGCAGGTGTGGGCGACCGACGGCGTGGACCTCGACTCGCCCATCAGCGCCGCGTGGATCGACTTCAAGCCCTAGCCGCGCCATGTTCGGCGACTGACGAGCTTTTGCGTTAGAAACGGGCAAAAGCTGGATACCCTGGAAGAGTCTGTTTCTTCCGGGAGGGGGTCCCGTTGAATCGCCGCAGGAGGAGAGTCCTGCCATGGCTCGTCAGCGCCATGGTGGTCGCCGTGTTCATTCCCACGTTCGCGTGGGGCGAGAGCAACGCCGCGCCCGTTGACGCGGCCTTCGTCGTCAACGACCTCGAGTTCCAGGATGCCGCCGGAACTCAGGGTGACAACACCGTGCAGATCACGGCCGGCGGCAAGGTCACCTTCGCGTACCCGGAAGGCAACCTGCCGCACAACGTGAGGTTCACGGCCGGCACGCCGACCTCGTGCACGCAGACCGCGGGCACGCCGCCCGGGCCGGTGCCGCCGCTGCCCACCTATCCGTCAAGCGCGGGCTGGGCGGGTGAGTGCCGGTTCAACGTCGCCGACACGTACACGTTCCTGTGCGACGCGCACCCGTTTATGACCGGAACGATCGAAGTCGTGGCCGGCACGCCCACCGCCACGCCGACGGCGACACCCACCGCGACGCCGACGGTCACGCCGACGGTCACGCCGACGGCGACGCCGACGGCCACCGCGACACCCGTCGTGACGGTCCCGCCCGGCGCCGGCATCGTGGCGCATGACGACTTCGGCAAGACACCGGCGGGCAATTGGTTCCAGGACAGCGCCAGCGCGGATCCGGCCGACAGCACCGTGACGGTCTCGCCAGGTGCGACGGTGAACTTCACGTTCCCGACAGGCGGGGGCAACCAGCCGCACAACGTGAGTTTCAACGGGACGCAACCGGCGGCGTGCACCCAGACGGCGGGGCCTGACGCCGGAAAGGCGGCGCCGCCGCTGAACCGGACGTTCCGGCCTGACGCCTGGGGCGGCAACTGCCGATTCGACGCAGCCGGGACGTACCAGTTCGTCTGCCAGGTGCACGCGACCATGAAGGGCTCGGTCGTCGTGACCGCACCCGACACGCCACCTGCTGCCACGGCCACAGCGACGCCCGGTCCGCCGGCCGCCGCCACGGCGACCCCGGCGGCGACAGCCGTGCCCACGCCGGTGCCTCAGGCCAAACCGTCAGCGAGCCTCGACAAGCCCAGGACCACGAACCTCAAGACGTTCGTCAAGAGCGGGCTGAAGGTCAGCGGCAAGTGCACGTCCGGGGTCTCGGGCAAGGTCACGCTCGCGCTCTCGAAGGCGAACGCGAAGAAGCTCAAGCTCAAGGGCACGACGCTCGCCACCGGCACCACCAAGTGCGCCGGCGGCAAGCTCGCGGCCACCCTGAAGCCGACGTCCGCGGCCAAGAAGGCGCTCAAACGTCAGAAGAAGGCGCTGAGCACCTCGCTCACCCTCACCGTGGGCAGCGCGAAGTCCACGGTCAGCGTCACCTTGAAGTAGCGAACAGCCAGTCGAGCATCACGTCCGTCTCGTACGTCGGCCCCCACGAGAAGTGGGGGTTGACGGCGACGGTGCCCGGCGTGTAGGTCGTGAACAGCGACGCGCCGCGGGCTCGCTGCAGCAGGCGTCGGGCCGCCGCTTCGGCGGCGCGATCCTGCGCCGGGCCGGCCGAGTTGTCGCCCGCCCATTCCCCGCGGACCACGCGCGTGCCCGCCGCCTCCAACGCGGCCGCGAGGTCGACGCTGCCCTGGTACGGCACGACCGGGTCGTCGGCGGCGTGCGTGAACCAGATCGGTACGCGCGCGAACTTCGCGACTTCGGAGACGTCGTCGTTCTCCGCCCGCGCAGCGGCGAGCAGGGCGCCCGCGAACGTCCTCGGGTTGTTGGCCAAGAACTCGATCGCGCCGCGCGCGCCACGCGAGAGCCCGGTGAGGTAGATCCGGTCGCGGTCGATCGGGTACCGCTTGGCGAGCTGGTCGACGAGCGCCATCACGTTGGCCTGGATGGCGGGCTCCGTCCACTGCGACAGCCGCCCCGGCAGCTGCGGTGCGACGACGTAGGCCTGCTCGCGACGCGTCGCCCACACGATCGCGCTGCGGTTCGCCGTGATGTTGGTCGTGTTCGCGGGCGTGACCTGCGGTGACCCGGTCTCACCGCCGCCGTGCAGGACGAGCACGAGCGGCACCTTGCGCTCACGCGACGGCTTCGGCCGGTAGAGCCGGAACGCCAGCCGCGTCCCCGCGGCGTCCGTGAAGGAGCGCCGCTCGAAGTCGTCGACGACCGGGTTCAGCACCCCGTCGTTCTCGTACGTGAACGGTTGGCCCGCTTGCGTGACCGAGTAGGCGCCGACGAGGTTGCGGGGCGCCGTCGCACCGTCGGCGCTGTTGCCGTTCACACCCGCATTCGCGTCCGCGGGATCGAGCGCGACGATCAGCGATCGTCGGTCAGGACCGCTGGACACGCCCGTCACCGTGCGCGGAGCGGTGACGCCGTCGATCGTGGCCGTCACCGAGAACGAGGTACCTCGGGGCGAGACCGGACCGTCGTAGCGCACCGCCACCGAGACGACCCGGTGCCCCGTCTCCGGGAAGACGTGGGTGACGAGGTCCACCCGCTCCACGTCCGCAGCCGATGCTGGTCCGGCGAGCAGCGCGAACGCCGTCGCCACCGCCACGATCCACCGCAAAGCACGCATGGTCCTGCCTCCCCTGAATAGACACGTCCTTCGTGCCCGGAGGTCGTGATCAGCAAGCGTGATCGTGAGGCCACGAACCGTCGTTGTACATCCGCCGCGCCACACGCAAGGCTGTCGGCATGCGCTCCGAGATCACCGTGGACGGCGTCCCGATCAGCTTCCTGTCCGCGGGCGAAGGCCCGGTGGTGCTGCTGCTCCACGGAACGTATTGGAGCCGCGTCTGGGCGCCCGTCATGTCGACGATCGCCAAGCACGGCGTGCGCGCGGTCGCCGTGGACTTCCCGGGGGCGGGACGCTCCGGCGGACGCCTCACGCTCGAGACGGCCACGGTGCCGGCACTCGCCGAGTGGGTCGAGCGCTTCGCGGACGCGCTGGGCGCCGGCGACGAGCTACTGGTCGCCGGCCACGACATCGGCGGGGCGGTCACCCAGCACCTGGCGGCGCACGGCCGGCGCACCGTGCCCCGGTTCGCCCTCGTGAACTCGGTGACCTACGACTCGTGGCCCGTCGACGGCGTCAAGCGGTTCCGCGACCCCGCGGTGGCCGCGGCGGTCACGGTCGAGGAGCTGCTCGAGTGGCGCAGGAAAGCGCTGTACGTCGCGTTCGGCCGCATGTCCGAGGAGCGCGAGCAGGCCGACTACCTCTCGCCCTGGGGCGACCCGGTGAAGGCGCAGTCGTGGCTCGCCCTGGCCGGCGCCGCCGACTCCAAGTACACGCAGCGGCTCGTGCAGTCGCCGGTCCCCAAGCTCTTGGTCTGGGGCGAGGACGACCCCTTCCAGCCCATCACCTACGCCGAGATCTTCGCGGCGAACGAGCCCAACACGGAGCTCATCCGCATCCCGAACG
This sequence comes from Solirubrobacter taibaiensis, assembly GCA_027587225.1. Classification (GTDB taxonomy): domain Bacteria; phylum Actinomycetota; class Thermoleophilia; order Solirubrobacterales; family Solirubrobacteraceae; genus Solirubrobacter; species Solirubrobacter taibaiensis. Next base: position 22,422 of record JAPDDQ010000007.1, on the reverse strand, counting down.
CCGGTCACATCCCGATGGAGAACGACCACCGGGCGGTCGGCGACGCCCTTGGTCGCTTCTTCAGCGCCCGATCTCCGTCCTGACGTCCAGCAGCTCGGGGAAGAACGTGAGGTCCAGCGCGGCGCGCAGGAAGCCGACCCCGCTCGATCCGCCGGTGCCGCGCTTGAAGCCGATGATCCGCTGGACGGTCTTCATGTGCCGGAAGCGCCAGAGCTGGAAGCTCTCCTCGACGTCCACGAGCGCCTCGCACATCTCGTAGGCCTCCCAGTCGCGCTTGGGCGCGTCGTAGATGGCCTTGAACACGGGGAGGAGGTCCTCGCGGCGGCGGTGCGGCTCGGAGAAGTCGCGGTTCAAGAGATCCTCGGGTACCTGGTAGTCGCGCCGCGCGAGGTGCCGCAGGAACTCGTCGTACAGCGACGGGGCCTCCAGCACGGCCGTGAGCCGCGCCCGCTCTTCGGCGGAGTGGGAGAACACCTCGAGCATCTGCCGGTTCTTGTTGCCCAGCTGGAACTCGATGATCCGGTACTGGAGCGACTGGAAGCCGGAAGCATCCCCGAGCACACCGCGGAACTTCACGTACTCGGACGGCGTGAGCGTCGCCAGCACGCCCCACTGCTCGAACAGCTGGCGCTGGATCTGCTTGACGCGCGCGAGCCCCTTCTGCGCCGGGCCGAGATCGTCGATCGACAGCGCGGTGAGCACCGCGTCCAGCTCGTGGATGATCAGCCGCATCCACAGCTCGCTCGTCTGGTGCTGGATGATGAACAGCAGCTCGTCGTGGTGCTCGGGCTCGCTCAACGGATGCTGGGCCGAGAGCAGCCGGTCCAGGTCCAGATAGCCGGCGTAGGTCTGGCGGTCGCGCAGGTCGCGGGTGACGCCCTCCTCGACCTCGCGCAGGTTGTCCGGGGTCATAGCGCCGCCAGCTCCTCGCGCATGTAGTCCAGCAGCGTGTCCACGTCGGGCATCTGGTCGCGGTCGGCGACGATCCCGAAGTCCATGTGCCCCATGTAGCTCATGACCGTGATGTTGAGCCCCATGCCGTCGAGGATCACGGACACCGGGTAGTTGGCGATCAGCTTGGCCCCGGCCATGTAGAGCGGAAACTGCGGCCCGGGGACGTTGGAGATGACCATGTTCCACGCGCTGCGGCCCGCCCGGAACGTCGAGAACGCGAACGTGAGCCGCGCCGCCCGGGCGAAGACCGCCGGCGGGATGAAGTTGTTCGCGTCCTGGAGCAGCATCGCGGGCAGCGCGCCGCGCCGCTCCTTCATGTCCGACAGCGCCTCGTGCGTGCGCTGCAGCCGCTCGGCCGGGTCCTCGACATCGGTGTACAGCGGCGCCGCCATCAGCAGGATCCGGTTGCCGTAGGTGCCGAACTGGTCGCCGGTGCGCACGCTCACCGGCACCTGCGCGACGAGCGGCACGTCCGGGAGGTCGTCGTGCTCGACGAGCCACCGCCGCACCGCGCCGGCGACCACGCTCACCACGACGTCGTTGACGGTCGTCCCGTGCCGGTTCTTCGCGGCCTTGAAGTCCTCGAGCTGGAGCTGCCCGAACGCGAACCGCCGGTGCGGCGAGATCCGTCCACTGAACTTCGTCTTCGGCGCCACGAGATCCGGTCGGTCCACGCCGTCGCGCACGAACTTGGCGGCCACGCGCGACACGGTGCCCATGCCCGGGAAGACGCCGAACGCCGTCTGGTCGAGGTTCGGGATCGCCTTCGGGATGGCCTTGAGCATCCGGAACGGGTAGCGCGGCAGGCCCATCAGCCCGAGCCCGAGCATCTGCGCCGTCGACGGCGACGGGTCCGCGAGGTCCTCCTCGGGCTGCTCCACCTCGCGCCCTTCCGGCGTGAGATCGAGGAGCAGCGCCATGATCTCGGCGCCGGACAGCCCGTCGATCACCGCGTGATGGATCTTCGTCAGCACGGCCACGAGCCCGGACTCGTGCCCCTCGATCACGTACAGCTCCCACAACGGCCGCGCCCGGTCCAGCGGCCGCGCCATGATCCGCGCCACCTGGTCGGCGAGCTGCTGGTCGCTACCCGGCGAGGCGAGCGCCATCTCACGCACGTGGTAGCCGAGGTCGATCTCGGCCTCCTCGACCCAGTAGGGATGATCGAGCCCGAGCGGCACCTCGGCGAGGCGCCACCGCAGCGGCGGGAGCTGCGTGCCGCGCTCGGAGATGAGTCGTGTCACCTCACCGCAGCCGAACGAACCGCCGGGTGCCGTCGACGGGTCGAGCATGGCCAAACTGCCGACGTGCCCCGTCTGGCGTGCGTTTTCCAACGCGAGGAACTGCGCATCGAGGCTGGTCAGCTGCCGCATGCGCGCACCCTATCGCCGCACGTGGCATCGTTCGCCGCGTGAGTCCCTCCGCCGGCACCCGTCCAGACGCCGCCCAGCTCGTCGATCTCGAAGAGTTGCACGCCGCATATCACCGTCCACCGTCCGGCCCGGTGTCCTTCGGGACGTCCGGCCATCGCGGCACTTCGCTCAAGGGCACGTTCACCGAAGCCCACGTCCTGGCCATCAGCGAAGCGATCGCGAGGCACCGGAAAGCGGCCGGGATCACCGGGCCGTTGTTCGTCGCGCGCGACACGCACGCGCTGTCGGAGCCCGCGTTCCACACGGCGGTCAGCGTCTTCTCCTCCCACGGGCTCGATGTCCGGGTGGATGCCGACGACGGCTACACACCCACGCCGGCGCTCAGCCACGCGATCCTCACGCACCCCGGCAGCGACGGCATCGTGCTCACGCCGAGCCACAACCCGCCCGAGGACGGCGGCTACAAGTACAACCCGCCGTCGGGTGGCCCGGCCGGGACCGACATCACGAAGGCGATCGAGGGCGTGGCGAACGAGCTGCTCGCCGAGACGGCTCGGATCGCGACGGCCCCGGCCAAGACGACGCCGCACGACTACGTGTCCGCGTACGTCGACGATCTCCCCAACGTCATCGACATCGACGCCATCCGGGACGCGAACGTCCACATCGGCGCGCACCCGCTGGGCGGCGCGTCGGTCGCGTACTTCAAGGCCATCGCCGAGCGCCACCAGCTCAACCTCGAGGTGGTGAGCGAGGAGGTCGACCCGACGTTCCGGTTCGTCCCGCTCGACCACGACGGCAAGATCCGGATGGACTGCTCGTCGCCGTACGTGATGAGCGGTCTGATCGAGTACCGGGACCGGTTCGACGTCGCCGTCGCCTGCGACCCGGACGCCGATCGCCACGGCATCGTCACGCCGAGCGCCGGGCTGCTGAACCCGAACCACTACCTCGCGGTCGCCATCCACTACCTGTTCGGCGGCGCGCGCGACTGGGGGCAGGACGTCGGGATCGGCAAGACGCTGGTGTCCTCGACCATGATCGACCTGGTCGCGCACGATCTCGGTCGCACGCTCGTCGAGGTGCCGGTCGGCTTCAAGTGGTTCGTGGACGGGCTGATCGACGGCACGCTCGGGTTCGGCGGCGAGGAGAGCGCCGGCGCGTCGTTCCTGCGCAAGGACGGCACGCCGTGGTCGACCGACAAGGACGGCATCCTGCTCGCGCTGCTGGCCGCGGAGATCACGGCCAAGACCGGCAAGGACCCGGGGCAGCACTACGAGGAGCTCACGCAACGGCACGGCGCGCCCGCCTACAAGCGCGTGGACTCGCCGATCGACGCCGAGCGCAAGGAGAAGCTGCTCAAGCTCGAGCCGGAGGACATCACCGCGAAGACGCTCGCGGGCGACGAGATCACCGCGGTGCTGACGAAGGCGCCGGGCAACGACGCGGCCATCGGCGGCGTGAAGGTCACGACGGCGAGCGGCTGGTTCGCGGCCCGCCCGTCCGGCACCGAGGACATCTACAAGCTCTACGCGGAGAGCCTGAAGGGCGAGGATCACTTGCAGCAGATCATCGATGACGCACGGGGGATCCTCGGATGAGCAAAGTGTTGACCATGGTCCTCGCCGGCGGCGAGGGCAAGCGCCTCGCCCCGCTCACCGCGGACCGGGCCAAGCCCGCCGTGCCGTTCGGCGGCAACTACCGCCTGATCGACTTCGCGCTCTCGAACCTCGTCAACGCGAACTTCCACCAGATCGTCGTGCTCACGCAGTACAAGAGCCACTCGCTGGACAAGCACGTGACGACGACGTGGCGGCTGTCGCCGCTGCTCGGCAACTACGTGACGCCGGTGCCCGCGCAGATGCGCCTCGGGCCGCGCTGGTTCGTGGGCAGCGCCGACGCGATCTACCAGAACTACAACCTGATCGCCGACGAGCGGCCGGAGCACATCATCGTCTTCGGCGCCGACCACATCTACCGCATGGACCCGCGGCAGATGCTCGAGCAGCACATCGCCAGCGGGAAGGGCGTCACGGTTGCGGCGCTGCGCGCGCCGATCGAGCAGGCCGACCAGTTCGGCGTGATCGAGACGGCCGCGAACGGACGCGACATCTCCCGCTTCCGCGAGAAGCCCAAGGACGCGGTCGGCCTGCCCGACTCGCCGAACGAGGTGTTCGCCTCGATGGGCAACTACATCTTCTCCACGGAGGCGCTGATCAGCACCGTCTCCGCCGATGCCGCGGACGAGACGTCCAACCACGACCTCGGCGGCAACATCATCCCCGCGCTCGTGGCGCAGAACGACGCCCAGGTCTACGACTTCTCGACCAACGAGGTGCCGGGCGCGACCGACCGCGACCGCGGCTACTGGCGGGACGTCGGCACGCTCGACGCGTACTACGACGCGCACATGGACCTCATCTCGGTCCACCCGATCTTCAACATGTACAACCACGACTGGCCGATCCACACGTGGCCGGGGATCACGCAGCCGGCCAAGTTCGTGTTCGACGAGGACGGCCGTCGCGGGCAGGCGCTGGACTCGATGGTGTGCGCCGGCGTGGTCATCTCCGGCGGCACCGTGCGCCGCTCGATCCTGTCGCCGCTCGCGCACGTGCACTCGTACTCGCTCGTCGAGGACTCGATCCTGATGCACGACGTGGAGGTCGACCGCAACGCGGTCGTGCGCAAGGCGATCCTCGACAAGAACGTCTACGTGGGGGAGGGCGTGGAGATCGGCGTCGATCCCGAGAAGGACCGCGAGCGCTTCCACGTGTCCGAGGGCGGGATCGTCGTGATCCCCAAGGGCATGCGAGTCACCGAATGAAGGTTGCGCTCTTCACCCGCGAGTACCCGCCGGAGGTCTACGGCGGGGCGGGCGTGCACGTCGAGTACCTCGCGCGCGAGTTGCGCGCGTTCGAGGACGTCACCGTGCACGGCTGGGGCGTGGGCGACGTGCCCCACAAAGCCTGGGACGCGCTGTCGGGCGACGCGCCGGCGCTCGCCGCCCTGCGCTCGCTGTCGATCGACCTGACGATGGCCGCGGGCGCGCAAGACGCCGGCATCGTGCACACGCACACGTGGTACGCGCAGTACGGCGGGCACCTGGCCAAGCTCGTGTGGGGGATCCCGCACGTCGCCACGGTGCATTCGCTGGAGCCGCTGCGGCCGTGGAAGGAAGAGCAGCTCGGCGGCGGCTATCGGCTGTCGTCGTACGCCGAGAAGAGCGCGCTCGAGCACGCGGACGCCGTGATCGCGGTGTCCAACGGGACCAAGGGCGACATCCTGCGCGTGTATCCGGACATCGACCCCGATCGCGTGCACGTGATCTACAACGGGATCGACACCGACGAGTACAAGCCGGACCCCGCGACGGACGTGCTCGAGAAGTACGGGATCGACCCGAACAAGCCATCGGTGGTGTTCGTGGGCCGGATCACGCGCCAGAAGGGCGTCGTGTATCTGCTCGAGGCGGTCAAGCAGTTCGCGCCCGACGCGCAGCTCGTCCTGTGTGCGGGTTCGCCGGACACGCCCGAGCTCGGCGCGGAGATCGCGGCGCGTGTCGAAGACCTCAAGGCCACGCGCGAGGGCGTGTTCTGGATCGAGGAGATGATCCCCAAGCCGGAGGTCATCCAGCTGCTCAGCCACGCGACGGTGTTCGCCTGCCCGTCGATCTACGAGCCGCTCGGGATCGTCAACCTGGAGGCGATGGCGTGCGAGGCCGCGGTCGTGGCCACCGCGACGGGCGGGATCGTCGAAGTGGTCGTGGACGACGAGACCGGCTTCCTCGTCCCGATCGAGCCGGGCGACGACGGCACGGGCGCGCCCCGCGACCCTGCGGTGTTCGCCACCGACTTCGCGGCGCGCGTGAACGAGCTGATCGCCGACCCGGAGCGGGCGAAGGCGATGGGCGTCGCGGGCCGCAAGCGCGCGGTCGAATCCTTCGCTTGGCCGGCGATCGCTGAACAGACGTCGGAGCTGTACCGCAGTCTCATCGTCCCTTCCTGACCCCTGCGATAGGCATCGCACGTGGGGCCGGCACGAGGCCGGCCCCAGGGTCTATACGGAGGGTTTCGACAGATGAAGGTGCTTCACGCCGCTGGGGTAGCGGCTGTGCTGGCGTTGGCCGTGTCGCCGGTCGCGCTCGCGGCGGATGGTGCTCCCGCACCGATCGATCCGCAAGCCTGGTCCTGGCAGGACGAGCTCACGTGGAACGACTACAAGGCGCTGCCGGGGACGGATTACTCCGATCCGAGCGTCCAGCCGTCGGTCAAGAAGTGGAAGGTCGCGCTGGTCGCCGCCGACTTCCAGGACAAGACGTTCACGGTCTCCCAGCCGGTGGGCGGGACGGCCTTCGGCACGCCGACCACCGCGGGCCATGACATTCCGCGCGCGCAGGTGCCGGAGTTCTACAAGAACTGGCTCAACACGCCGTCGGCCGACAATCACTTCCAGACGATGAACCGGTACTGGATGGAGGACTCGTTCGGTCGCTACGGCGTCCAACTCGACGCGTTCGGCCCGTACAAGCTGCCGGGCCGCTCCTACCAGTACTTCATGACCGAGTTCGGGGGCGCGGGCCAGGCGGCCCACTGCCCGGACGCGGTCAACTTCCCGTGCAACAAGAACTTCCGCACGGACGCGCGCGCCGCCTGGCAGGCGGACGTCGGCGCGGCGAAGGTCGCCGAGTACGACAACATCTTCTACCTCGCCGCCGGCCAGGACGAGTCGGGCACCTGGCAGGAGTTCGGCGAGATGAAATGGAACACGAAGGAGGAGGTGCCGGACGCGTTCGGCCCCAAGGCCTTCGAGCCGGCGCAGACCAACTGGGCGCTCACCCGGTACGTCGACTGGACTTCCTGGGCTTCGGCCGCATCGATCTGGCCCAGCGCCTCGGGCAACAACTCGATCGAGGGCGAGAGCTCGGGCATGTCCACCTACGCCCACGAGCTCTCGCACAACCTGTCGATCCCGGACAACTACGGCAACCCGTACGGCGCCGTGCAGCAGCGGGGCTTCACCGGTATGTGGGACATGATGAGCCGCGGCACGTTCAACGGCCCGGGCGGTCCGCACACCCGTTTCCTGATCCCGCCGACGCAGGGCTCTTCGCTCGGCGCGCAGCACAACATCCGCAACAAGCGCTTCCTGAACTTCGTCGGCGACTCCGACCTGATGCGCCTCAACCGCAACGGCCTGGCGCAGTCGGGCGTCGCGGTCGCGGACGTCACCGCGCGCGAGGTCCCGCACTCCGCGGGCGACGTCGCGGGCGTGCGGATCGAGCTCGACGGCACCACCGGTGACAACTCGACGCCGTGCACCGTGGCCGCCGAGTGGCGCTGCGACGGTGTGACCCGCAACGCCACCACCGGCGCCATCAGCGGCAAGTACAACGCCTACACGATGGAGGCCGTGCAGCAGATCGGCTCGGACTCCTTCGCGCCGGGCCACGGCGTCCTGATCACGAAGGTCAAGAACAGCTCGTCCAATTGCGGCGCGCCGCAGATCAGCTGCTTCGCGTGGGTCATCGACTCGCACCCGGAGGACATCAACCACGTCGACTTCGTCCGGCCCGACGGCACGCCGAAGATCGCGACCAAGGGCGACGAGCGTCAGCTCAACGACGCGTCCTTCAACGCCGGCTTGGACTCGGGCTCGTCCTACGAGTGGACGGACGAGCAGAACCGTCTGCACTTCTACGTCGTCGACAAGCAGACCGACGCGCAGGGCATCCTGCACTACAAGGTCGCCGTCAAGTCCCTGGACGGCGCGGGCCCGCAGACCCGCGGCGTGGCGCTGGCCTCGGCCGGCTCCGAGCAGGTGTCGACGGGTTCGTGGTCCACCTGCACCTTCTCGCTCAAGAACACGGGCGCCGCGGCCGCCATCCCCGCCGGCACACACCCGCAGGACTCGTCCGCGTTCCTGACGAGCGACATCTACCGCCTGTCGGCGACGGCCACCGGCACGGGCTGGACGGCCAAGATCACCAACGCCCTCGCCGCCGCGAAGTTCGGCGAGACGGTCAAGGTCCCGGTCTACGTGACCAAGGCTCCGGGCGCGTCGTCCACCGGCACGGTGCGGTTGACGGCCACCTCGGAGAGCGACCAGGGTGCCACCCAGACCGCCGTCTGCGGCCTGTCCGACGGTGACGTCGGTGGGAACGTCCCGGCCACGCTCTCGCTCACGCTCGGCACTCCGGCCGCGCTCGGCCCGTTCCTCCCGGGCGTCGGCAAGGAGTACACGGCGTCCTCGACGGCCAAGGTCATCTCCACCGCCGGTGACGCGACGCTGTCCGTCGCCGACGCCTCCACCACCGCTCCCGGCAAGCTGGTCAACGGCGCGTTCGCCCTCAACCAGCCCCTGAAGCTCAACGGCTCCTCGCCGGCCACCGGCCCGGCGGGCGCCTTCACCGCCCTGCCCGCGACGCTCGCGTCCTGGACAGGCCCGGTGTCCAACGACGAGGTGACGATCGGCTACTCCCAGACGATCCTCGCCAGCGAAGGCCTGCGCACCGGCACCTACGCCAAGACGCTGACCTTCACCCTCAGCACCACCAACCCGTAACGCAACCGGTCGCGAACCTAAAGGTGCCAGGCACCTTTAGGTTCAGCGGCCGAGCGTGCGCATGAAGTCGTGCGAACGCTCGCGCGCGGCGGCCACGAACTCGCGGACCTCGGCGAGGCCGGCGCGGAGCTCGGGGTCGCCGTAGGTGACGGGCATCATCGAGTCCTGGAGCTCGATCAGGCGCTCTTCGCCCTCGATGATGGCCTCGATGGCGCGGTCGAGGTAGACGCGCGGGTCACGGGAGTGCATGCCGGCGGACGGCTCGGTGAAGGTCCGGTTGGGCAGCCGCTTGCGCTCGGCGAACGCGGCGTAGGTGCGCTGGGCGCGCCCGTAGCCCTTCTGGACGGGGCCGAAGAGCTGTTCTTCGAGCCGGTCCTGGGTGTTCTCGTCGAGCAGCTCGTAGGCCTCGCCCAAAGTGGCGAGGGCCAGGCCGAGCTCGCCGATGGCTTCGGCGAGGGCGTCGAGGAGGTCTTGGCGGGCGTCGGCGTCGCTCATCAGTCGGGCTCCCGGTTGCGCGTCGACCACCATTCCTCGCCGTAGTCGATGAACAGCTCCTCGCCGGGCTCGACGGCCCGGAGCGTCTGGAACATGATCACCCGCGGCGCCTCTTGGATGTACTCGCAGTTCGGCTCGGAGGAGTGGTTGTAGAGCATGCCGTAACCGAGGAGGAGGATCACGTCGTCCTCGTTCTCGTTGGACCCGAAGACGTAGTCGCCGAGCTGGCCGACGACCTCGTCGCCGGGCAGCTCGAGTGTCGGGCAGTGCTCGAGCGCTTCACCGGCCGCGAACGCGCGCGTGGCGAAGACGCCGCGCCCGTACGGACCTTCCTTGATCTCCAGACCCTCAGGCATGTCGGCGGGTGACCTTAGCTCAGGCGGTACGGTGCCGGGCGTGCTGCGCTTCATAAAGCGGGAACCGTCCGCCGTGCTGCTGGGAGTTCAGCTCGCGGGCGTGCTCATCTATCCCTTCCTGGAGGGCGACGGCGTCAGCCGTGCGGTCTTCAGCGCGTTCGGGATCACCGTGCTCGCGCTCGTGATCCTCGCCGTACGCGCGTCGCCGACCTGGACGTGGGTGGGCCTGATGCTCGGCGTCCCGGCCACGATCCTCCTGATCATCCAGGCCGTCATGGACTCCGACGCGCTGTTCCCGTACTCGGCGGCGCTCGAGGCGGGCCTGTACTTCTACGCCACCTACGGCCTGATCCGGTACATGCTCGCCGACCACGTGATCACCCGCGACGAGCTGTTCGCGGTGGGGGCGACGTTCACGCTCGTGGCCTGGGGCTTCGCCTACGTGTTCGTGGTGTGGCAGGCGATCGAGCCGGGGAGCTTCATCGCCGCGGTCAACCCTGAAGGCGAGCGCACGTGGATGGAGCTCCTGTTCCTGAGCTTCACGACGCTCTCGAGCACCGGGCTCAGCGACGTCGTGCCGATCGACCCGTTCGCGCGCGCCCTGGTGATGATCGAGCAGCTCGTGGGGGTTGCGTACATCGCGGTCGTCGTCTCCCGCCTCGTGGCGCTGACGGTGCCACGCGCACGATGAGGGCAACGATCGACGACGGCTTCTGGGCGGGGCGGCGCCAGTTCAACCGCGACGTGCTGATCCCCGACGGCGAGCGGCGGATCCGCGAGGCCGGCACGTTCGACAACCTGCGCGCCGCCGCCACCGGCAGCGGAACGCACCGGGGTCTCGTCTACCAGGACTCTGACCTGCACAAGTGGGTGGAGGCGCTCGGGTGGGAGCTGCGCAACGCGCCGTCACCGGATCTGCAGCGGATGGCGGACGAGGTCACCGCGCTGCTCGTCGCGGCGCAGGCGCCGGATGGCTACCTCGACACGGCCTTCCAGGTCACGGGCCACGAGCGCTACCGCAACCTCGCCGACGAGCACGAGATCTACTGCATGGGCCACCTGATCGAGGCCGGCCTCGCGCACCCGCCGCTGCTGCCGGTCGCCCGCCGCGTCGCCGACCACCTGGTCGCCAGGTTCACCGACCGCCCGGGCTTCTGCGGGCACCCGGAGGCTGAGCTCGCGCTCGTGAAGCTCTACCGCGCGACCGGCGAGCGCGCGTACCTGAACCTGGCGAAGGCGTTCGTCGACCGCCGCGGCCACGGCACGCTCCCGCAGCGCTACGGGTCTTCCGCCTACCTCGTCGATCGCGTCCCCGTGCGCGAGCAGACCGTGGTCGAGGGTCACTGCGTGCGGCAGCTGTACCTCAACTGTGGCGCCACGGACGTCTTCACCGAGCTCGCCGAGCCGCTGGACGCGCTGCTGGCCGCGTGGGAGGACATGGTCGACGGCAAGACCTACATCACCGGCGGCGTCGGGTCCGACCGGGCGCACGAGGCGTTCGGCGCGCCCTTCGAGATCGCGCCCGCCTCCGCTTACGCCGAGACGTGCGCGGCGATCGCCTCCGTGTTCTGGAACTGGCGCCTGCTGCAGGCCACGGGCGAAGTCCGCTTCGCCGACCTGCTCGAGCGGACGCTCTACAACGGGGTGCTGGTCGGGGTCGCGTTCGATCGCTCCGAGTACAGCTACTGGAACACGCTCCACGGCACTCCGGACCGGCGCCCGTGGTTCGACTGCGCGTGCTGCCCGCCGAACCTGATGCGGCTGCTCGCCTCGCTGCAGACGTACCTCGCGACCGAATCCGAGGACGGCCTGCTGACGATCCACCAGTACGCGACCGGCACGGTGGGAGGTGCGCACGTGCGCACGGAGTACCCGTGGGAGGGGCGGATCGAGATCGACGCCGATCGCCCGGTCCGCCTGCGTGTCCCGGCCTGGAGCGCGCACGCGCAGCTCAACGGCCGACCGGTCGCGCCCGGCTACGTGGACGCCGACCCCGGCCACAACACGCTCGATCTCGACATGAGCCTGAGAGTCGTCGAGGCCGACCCGCGCGTGCCCTCGATTCGCGGCGACGTCGCGTTCGAGCGCGGCCCGTTCGTGCTCTGCCTGGAGGAGGGGACCCTCGTGCCGTACGCGTTCGCCGAGCGCCCGCTCCGCGTGTGGGTGCCTCAGAAGGTCAGCCGGCAGAGCGTGTGGGCCGCGTCCTGGCCTTCCACAGCCAGCGCGCCGACGTAGCCACCGGCCAGCGCGAGGTCGGCCAGCGCATAGCCGTCGACCCGTGTCGTGTCGAAGGCCTCGGGCGCCCAGCCCAGGCCACCGCCGATGGCCTTCGCCCACGCCTCTTTGCGGCACCACAGCTGCAGCAGGTCGTCGCCGCTCGCGCGCTCGCCGGCGGACAGCGTCCGCTCCACGGCGGCGGCGTTGCGCCCCGGCCGTTCGAGGTCCACGCCCACCGCGAGGTCCTCAGCCACCGCGACGACCGCCAGCGTGCCGGAGTGGCTGAGGTTGAACCGCAGGCGCGTGCCGGCCACGAACGGCTTGCCGTGCTCGGCGACGTCCAGCGGTACCTCCTCGGGCACGCACCCGAGCCGCGCGCAGAGCAGGATCCGCAACGCCGCACGCGAGACGATCCAGCGCGCGCCGTGTCCCGGGCGCTTCAGCCGGTCAGCACGTGCACACTCGTCGGCGGACAACAGCCCGCGGAGCCGCGCCACCAGCGGCTCGTCCTGCTCCAGCTCGACTTGCCATACCTCGACGTTGCGCAGGTGTAATAGGATACGCCCGTCAGTTGGCAAGGATGCTTGACAACGAGGGGGAAGTACGCCTGGCACCGCGGGCGTCGACTCCTGTTCCCACAAAGTCCTTGGGCCATTCCGGCCCCCGAGTCGGAGCAGTGAATGAGACGCATAATGCTTGTACCGGTCGTGGCCATGGCCACGGTCGTCGCCGCGAGCCCGGCTGCCGCAGCGCCCGCCGGAAACGGCTGGTCGTGCATCAGTCCGTTCGCGACATACCTGAACAGCGGCGCGCTGGCCGACGATCCGCCGGCGCCGAACGCCATCCTGAACTCGCTCGCGATCGACGTGTCGCGCACCGTGGCGACGCCGCTCACGGCCGTGCCCGGCCAGCCGCTCGCGCTGCAGGATCTGCAGCTGAGCCTCGAGTTCCGTGACACGCGCGTGGCCGAGCAGATGTACCGCCGCACGGGTGGCGCGACCTCCAGCTACAGCCAGCTGATCCCGTATACGCAAGAGGCGAACACCACGCGCACCCTGTCGGTCCGGGCGAACCCGGGCGACGGCGGCGCCAACTACTGGTCCTACACGACCGGCAGCGGCGCAGCGCAGGTCATCACCTACGTCCAGAAGATCGACTTCCCGGGCGAGCCGCCCAAGGTCCGCGCGGCCACCACGCCGTTCAATACGACCTTCTACTACGCGACGCCGACCCTCGGTCTCGCGCACCGCTACATCTCGCACACGGGCAAGAGCGACTTCCCGCTCGACGCGTGGGTCACGATCGCCGCGTCCAACACGGTCGAGGGCACGCAGACGATCCCCGTCAAGGGCCAGTGGAGCATCGACATCACGGATGCGACGCCGGGTGCCCCGGGCAATCCCGCGAACTACGCCAACGACGCCGTCACGGCGACGATCGCGCCCGTCGTGCTGCCGCTCAAGGGCACGCGCTGGACGCCCACGGGCGCCGGCCCGGTCGAGTTCACGGTCGCGCAGCCGGGCAAGCTCGGCATCGTCCAGATCGAGTCCGAGGGCTACGACCGTGTCGGCTACAACCAGCCGCTGAACATCCGCCCGTTCGGCAGCGTCTTCGTGCGCGCCGGGACGGAGGCCTACGGCGCCAGCAACGACTGCATCCCGGGCGCCGTCTCGCTCGTCAACAGCCAGATCTCGGCCAACCAGACGACGTACTTCTTCCTGGACGCGGACCCGGTCACCCCGGACCCGCTGCTGGGTGACCCGGCCGCGCCGGGCACGTTCACCAACCAGGGCGGCGCGCAGAAGCCGGTCGGCCTGCGCGGCCGCTTCGGGTTCGCCTACACGGCGCCCCCGGCCATCGCCACCGCCCCGCTGCCTGCAGCGGTGCCGCAGCCGACGGTGATGAAGCCGGCCACGTTCGGCGGCTCGAGCAGCGTCAAGCCGTCCAAGACCGGTGCGGTCAAGCTCGCGTTGACGAACCCGAACACGACCGCGGTGAGCTACAAGGTCTCGGCCAAGACGGTCGGCAAGTACGCCGTCGGCAAGAGCAAGACCAAGAAGGTCGTCACGGTCGCCTCGACCAAGACGGTGTCGCTCAAGGCGGGCGCTTCGAACGTCAACCTCTCGCTGAGCAAGGCCGCGAAGACCCTGCTCAAGCAGCGCAAGTCGGTCAAGGTCAAGGTCACGCTCACGCCCGTGAGCGGGGGCTCGGCCATCACGAAGACGATCACGCTCAAGCGCTCCTAGCCGTATGCGTCGGGCAGCAGTTGCGCTCCTCCTGCTCGCCGGTGCCCTTGTGGCGCCGGCGAGCAGCACCGCCTCGTCCCAGTTCGAGAACCAATGCCAGTACAGCTACGACCGCTACTGGCGCCCGGTTCCGCTGGTGTTCGATGGGCGGTTGACCGATGGCTCCGGCACGGAGCTCACGCCGGGGGCGCAGCTCGCGGTGGGCGACACGGTGCGGTACTCAGGCGGCACCGTGTCGGCCCTCCTCCCGTCGTGGATCGTCTCGTTCGCCTACGAGTCGTCGATGATCCCGCTGGGCGACGGGCAACTCCCCGTCAAGGCGTGGCTCGCGCTGGAGGCGACGAACACGGCGGAAGGTGTCACCGCGCCGATCGCGCTCACGACCGTGGCCCGCACGAACGTCGTGCTGGCGCCGAGTGGGCTCGTGGACGAGACGCGGTCCTCGATCTGGGTGGAGGCCGCACCGATCCCGGCACAGTCGTGGACGGCGACGGGCGGCGAAGTCGCGGTCCGGCAGGCACTCGGTGAGAGCCTCGGGCCGATTCCGGCGCGCCCGGACGGCAGCACGCTCCGCCCGCGGGGCAGCCTGTACGTGGACGCCGCGCTGACGTTCCCGTCGGGCGAGTTGTTTCACCTGTACCTGGACTGTCTGCAGGGCCAGCAGGTCGACCAGGGCGAGACGCACACGGATGCGCTGCCCGGCGTGTTGGGCCAGTTCCGCGTGCCCGGGTACGGCGGGACGGTCGATGCCACGCCGCTGGCCGGCGCCGTGGACGCGGATCTGCTGACGGGTGCCGGGCCTCCGCGGGCGGCCTCCGGGGCCGCGGCCACGCTGGGCTCCAGCGTGCTCCGGCTGCGGCTCACCCAGGGCCAGCGAGACGCCTGGCTCGGCAACGCCACGAGCGTCGAGGTGAGCGGGACGATCGCCCTCGCGGGCGCCCGCAGCGTCGAGGCGACCAAGGCCGTGGACGTCGAAGACACGCTGGCGGTCGCCGCCGCCGGGCCCGTGACACTCACGCTCCCGTTGCCGGACACCACGTGGACGGCCGCGACGGGCGATGGCATCGATGTCGCGGGCAGCCGCGTGATCACACTCGACGCCACGGCGAACGGGGTCACGCGGCAACTCGTGCTGACACGGACGTCGCTGACGGACCCGTACCCGTTCGCGCGCATCCTGCGTCCGGGTGCGCCACCGACGCCGATCACGCCGCGGCCGACGGTCACTGCGACACCGACGACGGTGGCGCCGACCCCGACCGCCGCGCCCCAGGTGACCCCGACGCCCACGCCGAAGGCCGGTGTGGCGGGTGTGGCCTCCAAGTCGCTGAAGGTGAAGTCGAACCGTGTGTCGACGTCGCTGTCGTGCACGGGTCAGACCACCTGCCGCGGCACGGTCGTGCTCCGCAGCGCCGTCAAAGTCAAGAAGAAGTTCGTCACGTTGACCAAGTCGGTGAAGTACACCGTCGGCGCCGGCAAGAAGGTCACGGTGCGACTCACGCTCTCGAGCGCGGGCAAGCAGTACGTGCGCGGCAAGAAGCGGACGTCCGTGGTGCTCGACGTCAAGCCGGCATCGGGCAAGACGCTGTCGAAGAAGCTGACGCTGTCGCGCTAGCTGGTGGTCAGTGCCCGCCGCTCATCGTCTTTGAGCAGCGGGCACCCCCAGCATTTCGCCTTGGGGATGCGGTAGTACAGGCAGCAGCCCGAGCGCACGTGCACGGTCAGCGCGTAGCCCGGCAACTCGAGCGTGCGCAGATCGATGTCGGGATAGGCCTCGCGCGCGAGCTCGCATCCGCGCGGCTCCTCGCCGCGTGACTGCGCCACGAAGATGAGGGCGCCGGCGATGCGGTCGTCGACGCCTCGCTGCAGCGCCCTGGCCGGGCGGCGCGTGTGCGCACACACCGCGGCGACGAGCGGCGACACGTGGGCGTCGACGAGCGCGTTCAGCGAACGCGTGGTGGTGCGCTCCTCGAGGATCAGCGCGCCGGCTCCTTCGGGCGCCGCGTCGTCGTGCACCCACACGCGCGTGTTCTCAGGTGAGAGGTCAGGCAGCGGTTGGCCGTCGAGCAGCGCGTGCGCGAGGGGGAGTGCGAGCCACCACGTGACGAGCTCGATCACGCGCTGGCCCTGGATGTCGGGCCGGTCGGTGTCGAGGGCGCGGCCGACGATCGCGAGCGCGTCGTGCAGACTTGGGCCGGCGACCGCGGCAGAGGTCAGCCAACCGGGCTCGGCGCGTGCGCCGACATGCAGGGCCTGCGGCAAGCTAGTTCAAGCGTGCGGCGAGTTGCTTGAGGCGCAACGCGGCGTCCTCGGTGTCCTCGAACGGCAGTGTGGTGCGCATGCGCGCGACGTGCAGGGCGCGTGCGAGGTCGCCGATGCGCTCGTAGCGCGGCTGCAGCTCGTCGAGCAGCTCGGCCGCGACCTGGTGGCCGCAGCGCCACTGCAGCACACCGAGCCCGTCCGCGTTCACGAGCTGACCCGTGGACGGATCGAGCACGAGCGCCTGGGTGAGGCGCTGGTGGGCGACGAAGTGGCCCGCGGCGCCGGCGACGACGCCGACGGGCACGCCGGCGCGGCGACCGAGCTCCGCGAGCAGGACGGCGATGAGCATCGGATGGCCGTGGCCGCGCTCGAGCGCGCGGTCGAGCAGCAGGGCCTCAGGCCCGCCGTGGCCGACGGCGCGCAGCGGCGCCTCGCCCAGCGCGCGCAGCTGGTCCTCGGCGGTCGGCTCGAGCTCGATCGGCGTCGCCACGAGCAGCGCGTCGTAGGCGCGCTCGACCCGCTCGGGGTCCAGATCGCCCAGCTCCCAGGCCATCGATGCGGCGAGCGCCGCGGGCGGCGGGCACGTAACCGAGGCGTGCTGCCGGAAGGGAACGGCGCTGCCCCTCCGCACGGCCGTGTTCCTGTCGCTGGTGCTCACTTGCCCGCCCTCCGGGATGACCTTGGCGACCCCCGGGGTGAGGGCCGCTCTTAGGGGACCCTAACAAATTCCGACGGGGAGGATCGGATTACGCTTAGATGTGCATTATCTAGTGACTTGCCGTCTGTCGGCAAGTGGTCTTGACATGTCGCTGATCGCCAGTCCTTACACATCCGCCGCCACAAACGGGGCCGCCGCCGTGAGCCTTGCCGCACGGCTGGCCGCGAATGAGGTGCGCGCGGTCGTGACGTTCGCAGGTCAGGGCGTCGACGTGCTCGACGAGCTCGCCACGCTGCTGGCGCAGCGGCCTGAGCTGCTGAGCGGCGCGGAGCTGGCGAGCGACGTCCTGGGCGAGGTGGCGGCCTCGGACTTCGGGCTCGCGAGCGGCGCCTATCGGCACGGCACCGATGTGGCCGCGTGGGTGATGGACCCCGACGGCGCACCACCGCTGGCGTACCTGCGCGGCGCCGCGATCTCCTACCCGCTGTCGCTGCTGGCGCAGGCGTTGCTCTGGCGGGCGGTCTTCGCCGATGCGCTCGGGCCGGGAATCGGCTCTGTGGTGGGCTTCGCGGGACATTCGCAGGGCCTGCTCGCGGCGGCGCTGGTCGCGGAGGCGCCGGGCGGCGTGATCGACGACGCGCTGCTCGCGCGGCACTTGCGAAGCGCGGCCGTCCAAGGGCTGCAGATGGCGTCGGCCGCGGTCGGGCGGTCGCCGATGGCGGCGGTCGAGGGCATCACGCTCGAGCGGCTGGAGCCGCTGTTGCCCGCGGCCGTGTCGGTGGCGCTGGTCAACACGCGGACACGGATCGTGCTCGCGGGTCCGCCCGCGGACCTCGACGTGGTGCGGGCGCGGCTGGCGTCGGTTGCCGAGGCCGAAGCGGCCGCGCGGCGCGAAGGGCAGCGTGGGGGTGCGCCGCTGCGCTTCGAGTGGACGCCGCTACCGGTCGACGTTCCGTTCCATTCGCCCGCGCTGGCCGACGCGTTGACGCGCTTCGAGGCTCCGGAGGCCGGGGAGCGCTGGGCACCGGTGCTCGGCGGGGTCGGTGATCTCGCGCGAGCGCAGTTCGTCGATCCGGTGCGCTGGGACGCGGTCGCGGACGAGATCCGTGCGCTGGGTGTGGACTGGGTGCTGGACTTCGGCCCGGGTACCGCCGTCGCGCGGATGACGGGCGAGAACCTGCGCGGGAGCGGGGTGCGCGTGCTCGCGCTGGCCTCACCTGAAGGGCGGCGGGTGCTGACGTCCCCGGGCGCTGCGCCCGCGGGACGCGACGTGACGTACGCCGCGTTCGCGCCGGGCATCGCCGGTGGGCACCTGGATACGAAGTACACGCGCGCCACCGGCCGGCCGCCGGTGATCCTCGCGGGGATGACGCCGACCACGGTCGACGCCGGCATCGTCGCCGCCGCGGCCAACGCCGGCTACATGGCGGAGCTGGCGGGCGGCGGGCAGCCGGACCGCCGCACGTTCGCGTTGCGGGTGGAGGAGCTCGCGGGGCTGCTCGATCCGGGCCGCGAGGTCGTCTTCAACACGCTGCTGCTGGACCGGCATCTGTGGGGGCTGCACATCTCCGAGGACGCGCTGCTGTTCGGCGCGCGCCGCGCGGGAGCGCCGTTCGCGGGGTTGACCGTGTCCGCCGGCATCCCCGATGTGGACGAGGCGATCACGCTGCTCGACGCGCTCGCGGGTGTCGGGATGCGCGTGAACGCGTTCAAGCCCGGCACGGCCGAGCAGGTGCGCCAGCTCTTGGCGATCGCGGACGCCGCGCCACACCACACGATCGCCGCGCACCTGGAAGGCGGGCGCGCCGGCGGGCATCACTCGTGGGAGGACCTCGAGGAGCTGCTGCTGGACACGTACCACGAGCTGCGCCGGCGCGAGAACGTGCTGATCTGCGCGGGCGGCGGCATCGGCACGCCCGCGCGGGCCGCGGATCTGCTGCACGGGACGTGGGCGCTGGCGCACGGCGTGGGCGTGATGCCTGTGGACGCGGTGCTGATCGGGACGGCGGCGATGGCGGTCTTGGAAGCCGCCGCTTCGCCGGCGGTGAAGGCGGCGCTGGTCGCCGCGTCCGGCGCCTCGGGGTGGGTGCCGCGGCGGGGCGTGGACGGCGGCGTGACGAGCGCCCGGTCGAACCTCAACGCCGACATCCACCTGCTCGACAACGCCGCCTCCCGCGCGGGGCACCTGCTGGAGTCGGTCGCGGGGGACGAGGTCGCCGTGCTCGCGCGGCGCGACGAGATCATCGCCGCGCTGGCGTTGACGGCCAAGCCCTACTTCGGCGAGCTGGCGGCGATGACCTACGGCGATGTCCTGGCGCGGTTCCGCGAGCGGTGCGCGATCGGGCGCGGGCGGCGCTACGACGACGGCGAGTGGGGCCATCCCTCGTGGCGTGCCCGCTACGAGGCGCTGTACGAGCGGTTCGCGGCGCGGCTCGCGGCCGTGGACTCCGGCCCGGTTGAGCCCGTCCTGGATGAAGTGGTCGCCGCGCGGACGCTGCTGCATCCCGCCGACGCGCAGTTCTTCCTGGAGGTGTGCGACCGGCCGGGCAAGCCCGTGCCGTTCGTGCCCGTGCTCGACGGGGAGGTGCGGCGCTGGTACATGGCCGACGGGCTCTGGCAGGCACAGGACGACCGGCTCGGTGTGGACGAGGTCTTCGTCATCCCTGGGCCGGAAGCGGTGGCCGGCATCGAGCGCGCTGACGAGCCCGTCGCCGAGTTGCTGGCGCGGTTCGAGGCCGAGGCGATCGCGCGGGTGGTTTCGCCGCCGGTGTCGCGCCCGCGGTTGTCCGATCCCGGCCCGGCGCCCGAGCCGCTGGCCTCCCTGCGGGCCGGCGGCGTCGTCGGTGAGCTGCTCGCCGCCCAGTGCGTGGTGACGGCGGACGGCCGCACGCTGCCGAACCCACTGTGGCGGCTCGTCGCCCCCGGCGACGCGATCGACCAGCTCGGTGACGTGATCACCGTGCGCCCCGCCGAGGCGCCGTTCGAGAGCGTCGTCATCGAGCCCGCGGGGCCGGACGTGGTCGTGACCGCGGGGACGCTCGCCCTACGCTTCGCGGTCCGTGACGGCGCCGTCTTCGAGGTCGGCGGCGACGAGGCGCGCGCGGCCTTCGCGATCTCCGCGTTGGACCCGGGCGACAGTTGGACCTGCCCGGCCGAGCTCCCGCGCGCCTACCGCGCCGCGACCGGCGCCGCGCACGACGGCGTGCCGCTGGATCTGGCCTGGACGTTGGCCTGGCCCGCGATCTGCTCGCTGCTCGCGACGCCAGACCTGGCCGCGCGGTTCCATGAGCTCGTTCACGCCACGCACGCGGTCACGCCGGGACCGGCCTGGCCGCCGCTGCCGGGGGAGAGCGGTGCCGCGTCGGCCTGGTTGGTCGAGCTGCACGACCCGGTCGGCGCCCCGACGCGCCTGCGCTGCCGCGCCCGCGTCGAGAGCGCCCGCGGCCTCGTCGCAACCGTGGAGGCCGAGCTCGCGATCCTCGGCGACGCCGCCGCGACGGACGTGGAGCTGCGCCGCCACGACTTCCACGACGTGGAGCTGACCCTGCGCGAGGCCGGCGACGCCGACTTCTTGTCCGAGCAGCCGTGGCTGAAGCTGGACGCTGAGTTGTCCGCCGGCGACGTGCTCCACGTGCGTGCCGAGACGACCTTGGACGTGCCGCGTGCGGGCGGGCCGCGCTGGACCGCGACGGGCACGGTGACGCGCGGCACGGGCGAGATCGCGACGATCGCCGAGCCACTGGTCACTCCCTCGGGCACAGCCCGAACAACTGACCAGTCGCCGCCGGCCTCGGCGGCTGCCGCCACGTCAGGCCCGGCCACGCCGGCCCCAGCGAACCCGGTCGCGGCCGTGCTCGACCTCCTCGCGACGCCCGGTCCCGAGCGGCACGCGCGGCCAGCCTTCACGCTCGCCGTCGGCGACGACGTCGCGCCCGCCTCGATGGACGCGTTCGCGCGCGTGGGCGGGGATCGCAACCCGCTGCATCGGTCGGTGCTCGCGGCGCGGCTCGCGGGGCTCAAGCGGCCGATCGTGCACGGGGCGTGGACGGCGGCGCGGGCGTCGGCGTTCGTGGTCGACGAGCTGTGCGACGGCGACGCCACCCGGCTGCGCGAGTGGCGGGTCAGCTTCCTCGCGCCGGTGTCGCTCGGCGCGGCGCTGGACTTCGAGGCGTCACGGTCGGCGATCGTCGACGGACGCCGGGTCGTGCAGGTGCGCGTGCGCGCGAACGACGTGGACGTCGCGCTCGCCGAGGCGGTCATCGACGGTCCGCCGACCGCGCTGATCTTCCCCGGGCAGGGGATCCAGCGAGCGGGGCTCGGGTCGGAAGGCCGAGCTCGCTCGCGTGCCGCGCGCGCGACGTGGGCGTCCGCCGATGCCCACACCCGCGCAGCGCTCGGCTTCTCGCTGCTCGAAGTCGTCGAGGACAACCCGCGCGAGCTCCGGCTCGCGGACGGGCGGGTCGCTCGGCACCCCGACGGCGTCCTGTTCCGGACCGAGTTCACCCAGACGGCGCTGGTCGCGCTCGCCGCCGCGCAGCTCGCGGAGCTGCGGGCGGAAGGTGCAATCGGCGACCTGACGGTGGCCGCCGGACACAGCGTGGGGGAGTTCGCGGCGCTGCATGCGCTCGGCGCGCTCTCGCTCGAAGCCGCGTTGAGCCTCGTGTGGCAGCGCGGACTCGCGATGCAGAACCACGTTCCACGCGCGGCGGACGGCTCCTCGCCCTACCGGCTCGCGGTCGTGAAGTCGCTCGACGGGCTCCCCGGCGACGTCGAGGTCGTCAACCACAACGCACCCGGCCGCCAGTACGCGATCGTCGGCACGGCCGACGCGATCGCCGCGCTCGGCCGCGACGCGCGCGTGGTGCCGGGCATCGACATCCCCTTCCACTCGTCCGCGCTGCGCGGCGCCGTGGATGCGTTCCGCTCGCACGTGGAGGCCGCGGGCATCGACCCGTCAATGCTGTACGGCCGCTGGGTGCCGAACGTGCTCGCGCGGCCGCTGGCGCCGGGCGACGACGTGGTCGAGCTGCTCGCCCTGCAGCTCGCCTCACCGGTGCGCTGGATCGAGTGCCAGCAGGCGCTCGCGGGCCTCGTTGGGCGGTTCCTCGAGGTCGCGCCCGCGCACGCCGCGGTGCTCACCGGCCTCGCGCGGATGACGGTGCCGGACATCGAGTTGCTGCACGCGGAGCACGACCGCGACGTGGTTCTGGAGCGAGCGGTGGCGTCCGCCCCGGCGGCGGTGCCCGCCGGGGCGGACGCGTCCGCTCGCGACGAATCCACGCGAGCGGACGGCTCCG
>JAPDDQ010000079.1 GCA_027587225.1 Solirubrobacter taibaiensis | reverse complement strand
GGCTGCGCGCGCGGGGAGCGCGGCCGCCGCGGGGTGGCCGTCGCGGTCGGGTCGGGCGGCGCGGCGGTCGGTGTCTCGGTCGGTGTCGGCGTGGGGGTCGGGCTGCGCTCCTCGTCGCCGGACAGGCGCAGCGCCGCGACGGCGAGGCCCGCGCCGAACAGCACGACCACGACGGTGGCGACGGCGAGCAGCGTGCGACGGGGGCGCTCCACGCGCCCGCCCGCGGCGACGAACAACCGCTCGCCGAGCAGGTCGAACGGGTCGCGGGCCTTGCGGGCCTCCGGGTCGCGCTTGACGAGCGCCGAGACACCGATCGACGGGGGCGCCGGTGCGTATTCGTCGTCGCCCAGCACCCGCCGGTAGACCGCGATGCGCTGGGACTCGGGCAGCCCGGCGAGCGCCTCGGCCAGGTCGGTGCGGCTGCGTTCGGTGATCGCGGCCAGCGCCGGTTCGCCGAGCAGGAACGGCTGCATGCCGATCCGCGCGCGGGCGGTGTCCGGCACCTGGCCGTGCCGCTCGGAGTCGGCGACGACGTACCGGGCCGTGCTGAGCAGCCACGCGATCGCCGGGCCCTTGCGCGGCTCATGCTGGCGGCGGTGCTCGTACGCTCGCGCGAACGTCTCCCCCAGCAGGTCGAACAGCACGTCCGGCTGCCGCGTCCGACGCCCGAGGTACGCGGTCACGGCCCCCACGTGGCGTTCGTAGAACTCGCCGAACGCCTCCGGGTCATAGCTCCGCAGCAGCTCAGCGTCCGTCCGCATGTCCCTAGTGTTGCGAGTCGGAAGTTGGCGCGCGCATAGCGGGCCCGATCGTCGTGGCTGGGCCCGCCGGTGATTCCAGCGCATACCGGGTGTACGTGTGGGATCGCCGGCGGCCGCCAGGCGCGGCGAGACGCCCGGTAGGTGCCCGCGAACTTCCGACTCGGGACACTGGTTCTACGTCGTCGCGGGCGCTTTTGACACCGTTCGCCCGATCGGGACGCACATCGGCGTGCCCGTCACGGGGTCCGGAATCACGCGCGAATCAAGGCCGAAGACCTGCTTGACGAGCACCTCGTCCACGATCTCAGCTGGCGCACCCGCCGCATAGACCTCGCCGCGTTTGAGCGCCACCAGGTGGTGCGCGTACCGACACGCGTGGTTGAGGTCGTGCAGGACGATCCCGATCGTGCGGCCCTGCTCGTTGAGATCCACGAGCAGATCGAGCACCTCGAGCTGATGGGCGAGGTCGAGGTAGGTGGTGGGCTCGTCGAGCAGCAGGATCGGCGTGTCCTGGGCGAGTGCCATCGCGATCCAGGCCCGTTGCCGCTGGCCGCCGCTGAGTTGGTCGAGTGGCCGCTCGCGCAAGTCCTCGACGCCGGTGGCGCTCAGCGCCCAGTCGACTTTCGCGCGGTCCTCGTCGGTGGTGCGGCGGCCGAGCTTCTGGTGCGGGAAGCGGCCACGGTGCACGAGGTCCTCGACCGTGAGGCCTTCGGGCGGGACCGGTGACTGCGGCAGGAACCCGAGCCGCTTCGCCACCTCCCGCGTCGGCAGCGACGTGATCGCCGCGCCGTCGAGCAGGATCGTGCCGGCCGTGGGCTTCAGCAGCCGGGCGAAGGTCCGCAGCAGCGTGGACTTGCCGCACGCGTTCGCGCCCACGATCGCCGTGATCTGGCCGGGCGGAAGCGGGACGTCGACGCCCAGGAGCACGTCGCGCTCGCCGTAACCGACCCGGAGCTGCTCCGCGCGCAGGCTCATACGGTCCGGCTCCGCCACAGCAGCACGGCCAGGTACGGCGCTCCGATCAGGGACACGACCAGGCCGCTCGGGATCTCGGTCGGGGCGAACACGGTGCGCCCGACCGTATCCGCTAGGCCCAGGAGCAGCGCGCCGAGCGCCATCGCCATCGGCAGCGCGCGGCGGTGGTTGCCACCGGCGAGGAGGCGAGCGGCGTGCGGCGCGAGCAGGCCGACGAAGGCGATCGCCCCGCACACGGCGACGGCCGCGGCGCCCAGCGCGGCGCCCGCGGCGAGCAACAGCGCCCGGGTCTTGGTGGTCTGCAGGCCGAGCGCCTTGGAGAGGTCGTCGTCGAGCATCAGCACGTCCAGGCGGCGGATGGAGAGGAACGCGAGCGGAAGGAGGATGAGCGTCGGCACGGCGAGCAGACGGAAGTCGCTCCAGCTCGTCGCGTACGTGGAGCCGGTCAGCCACGTGATCGCGGTCGCCGCGGCGGGTTGCGCGTGCAGGAGCATCAGCGCCGTCACGGCGGAGCACGCCGCGGTGACGGCGAGGCCGATCAACGCGAGGCGCGTCGGCGAGCTGCCGCCGGCGAGGGCGAGCACGGCGCCCATCGCGATCAACGCCCCGGTGAAGGCCGCGAACGGCAACACGAGCGTCGGGGCATCCGGGAAGACGAGCAGGACGAGGAACGCGCCGACGGACGCGCCGCCCACGACTCCCGCCAGCTCCGGGCCGGCGAAGGGGTTGCGGACGGCGGCTTGCAGGACCGTGCCGGAGGCGGCGAGGCAGGCGCCGCCCAGCAACGCCACCGCGAGGCGGGGCGCGCGGGATTCGAGCGCGATCTCCCCCAGCGGGCTTCCGGTGCCGAAGATGCTGCTGAGGACTTCCGCGGGGCCGATCCGGATCTCGCCCAGGCACAGGCTGCCGACGATCGCCAGGGGCAGGAACGCGGCGGCGACCAGTGCGGCCTTCGGGCGCCAGCGCGCGGCGCTCGCGCGGGTCTCGAGGCCGCTGCCGACCTCGCCCCGGAGCCGCCTGGCGACGATGATCAGCACCGGCGCGCCGATCAGCGCGCACACGACTCCCGCGGGCGTCTCCGTGTCCAGGCCGGTGATGGCGCGACCGGCGACGTCGGCGGCGAGCAGGATCGCGGCGCCCCACGGCAGCGCGACCATGAGCGCGCCGAGGTGGCCCTTCGTCCGCGCCGCGCGGGCGAGGCCGCCGGCGAGGATGCCGACGAACGCGATCGGGCCGACAAGGCCCACGGCGACCGCGGTGAGCACCGCGGCCAGCGTGACCGCCGCGATCTGCGTGAAGGTCGAGTTGAGGCCGAGCGCGCGGGCCGTGTTCTCCCCCAGCACCGCGACGTCGAGTGAGCGGGTGAGCGCGAGGACGCCGAGCAGCGCGGGCGCGCCGATCAGGACGCCCGCCTGCAACGGTCCCCAGCCGTTCTGCAGGAGCGAGCCGGCGCCCCACAGGAACAGGCCGCTCGTCTCGGTCTCACGCGCGAGCCGGACCCCCGCCGAGCCCGCCGCCAGCGCGAGACCGACCGCCATGCCGGCGAGGATGAGCCGGATGCCACCGCCGCCCGCCGCGGCCATCGCGCCGATCAGCGCCGTGCCCAGCGCGACACCGACGAACGCGACGGCGATCGTCGGCGCGCCGGGCGCGAGGCTCGCGTAGGCCGCCACGAGCGTGACCGTGAGCGCGCCGCCCGCGGACAGGCCGAGCGTCGCCGACTCGGCGAGCGGATTGCGCGTGATCGCCTGAAGGACGATGGCGGCGCCGGCGAGCGCGAAGCCCGCGACGACCCCCGCCGCCGCGCGCGGCAGGCGGATGTCGAGCACGAGCGCGTCATTGAGCGAGTCGCCGCGCGCGAAGATCGCGCTCCACACATCAGCGAGCGGGACGTCGCCTTGGCCCTGCGCGATGTCGAGCAGGCCGGCGAGGATCGCCACGGCCACACCGGCCGCGGCGAACGCCGCCGCGCGCGGGGTCATCGCGACAGGGACGCGGCCAGCCGGTCGGCGAACAGCATCGTCGAGCGCGGCCCGCCGAACAGCCACGTGGTGCCGCCGAGCGTGCGCACGCGCTTGGCCTTGACGACCGGCAAGCGCTTGTACGCGGAGGTCTTCGTGATCCCGGAGACCTGACGCTCGAACTGCGGCGGGTACACGAACGCGAGCCAGCCGTTGACGCGGCTGAGCGCCTCGAGGCCGACCGTCGAGAAGCCGTAGCGCGCGTTCCCCGTCCAGCCGTCCTTGAGGCCGAGGCGGCGGACCACGTCGGCGGTCTGCGAGTTCTGGCTGAACATGCGGATCGCGGGGGCGCTGGACGTGCCGCCCGGCGTCGCGATCGCGACCTGCTGGCCGGCCTTCGAGCGCAGCTTCTTCTTGGCGCGCGCGAGCGAGTTGCTCAGGTCCTGCAGGACGCGCTCGCCGCGATCCTTGCGCCCGACGGCCACGGCCAGGCGCCGGAAGTCCGTCACCATCGCGTTGAACTGGCTACCGCTGGACGGGTAGGGATGCGTGACCAGCACCGGCGCGATCCGCTTGAGCTGCTCGAGGTTCTTCGTCGACCGGTAGTCGGGCACGACGATCAGGTCCGGCTTGAGCGCCGCGATCCGCTCGATCGACGGCGACTGCCGCGACCCTACGTCCTTCATGCCCTTCGGCCGCGGCGCCGCGACCCACGTGTCATAGCCCTTCATGTCGGCCGCGCCGACCGGTGCCATGCCCAGCATGTGCAGGTTCTCGACGGTGTCCCACTCGATCGCGATCACGCGCTTAGGAGCGGCGCTCGCGGTCGCCGGAACGGCGAGCAGGGCGGCGGCGCACAGGGCAGTCAGAAATGGCTTCATCGCAAGGTGAACTGCTTCGTGATGGTCTTGCCGCCGGTGGCGGTGATGCGCAGCGTGACCTTCCGCGACTGCTTCTGCTTGAGCGCCTTCTGCGCCGATTTCGTCAACGTCAGTGTCACGGTCTGCCTCGCGCCGGATTTCATGGAGTAGGACTTCTTGGCCGCGACCGACTTGGACCCGGCCTTCAGCGTCAACGCGCCGTGGCAGTCCGCGGCCGTGCACGAGAGCGCGACCTTGATCTGACGGCCCTTGGCCTTCAGCGCCGTCGTGCGCAGCGAGAGCGCCGGCACGGCCTTCGGCGCGGGGATGGCCACGGCCCCGGCCTGGACCGGAACGGACTCGAAGTTTCCGGCGCCGACTGGCGCCACGGCGAGCCGGTCGTTGACGGGTTGGCCGGGCTGGCAATCGAGCTGAATCGGCACTCCCCCGGGCGTCGCGGTTGCGATGAACACGCTGCCCTTCGGAGTCACGTTCGCCCCGTCACGCCCAACGGGAACGGGCGGCAGCGTCCCCGGGCCGGCCTGCCGGAAGGCCGCCGCGCCGACGACGCCGGCGGTCCAGGCCGTGTCCGGCAGCGGGACGGTCACTTCAATGGGCGTCATCGAGCGCGTGCCGTCGGGGTTGTCGGTCACCGTCGTGCGGGCGACCGTGTCCAGTGCCACGACCTGGACGCCCTGCACGGTGTTCTCGCCGGTGAGTGCGATCCACACCTTCGTCGGGAGTTCATTGACCCCCGCGTTGAAGAAATCGCCGTAGGTGGTGACCCAGTCCGGGAGCCGCACATGCGCGGAAGTGCCGGTCAGCGTCGCCCCCGAGCCGGGCGCAAGCGGATTCGGCGTCGCGGTTCCCGCCCAATCGATGTTCTGCTGCTCCCACCGGGAGTGGATGCTCCAGAAGCAGGCGTTCGGCTGCGTGATCGTGCCGGCTGAGGCGGGCGCCGCGGCGACGAGCGCGCCGACTGCGGCCAAGATCGAAACCAGGGTCCGTCGCATACGTCAACCAACCCTAACAACCAGTGCCAAGTTTGGTGAGGTCAGAATCCGAGCACTATGCTTGTGCAGGATGAGCAAGCCGCACGGACACTCGATCGACGATTACCTTGAGGCGATCCACCTGCTCGTCTCCCCCATCGGGGTGTACGAGCCGGCGAAGGCCCCGGCGGCGATCGCGGCTCGGGTCGCGGATGCGCTGGGCGTGTCGCGGACGGCGGTCGGCGAGATGCTCAAGCGGCTCATGGCCGAAGGGCTGCTCGAGAAGGGCACGGGCCGGGCGCTCGTGCTGACCGAAGCCGGCACCCAGCGGGCTGAAGGCGTGGTCCGGCGCAACCGGATCGTGGAGCGGTTCCTGACCGACATGCTGGGCTACGACCCCGCGGAGGCGCACGAGCACGCGTCGCGCGTCGGGGCGGGGTTCACGGACGACATGGTCGAGCGGCTACACGCGAAGCTCGGGTATCCGGAGCGGTGCCCGCACGGCTGGCCGGTCGCCGCGCAGCAGGACCGCGAGGAGAGCCGGCAGCTCGTCAGCCTGGCTGACCTGCAGACGGGCGACTCGGGCGAGATCGTCCGGCTCACCGAGCAGGACGGTGGCCTCCTTTCGTGGTTCGCGGCAGAGGGCCTCGAGCCGGGCGCCAAGGTCGAGGTGCGGGACATCCAACCCGCCGCCGGCCATCGCAAGATCTTGATCTCGGGTGACGGCGAGCAGTTCATCGCCGATCGTGCCGCGCGCGGGCTGTATGTCCGTCGTGACGCCGATTCTTGATGCGTTAAGGCACCTTTACTAAGATTCGGCGGGTTGCTTGCTCCGCCACGCCAGGATGCCGCTGCTCTGGCGGCCACGACGACGCTGCTGAACTGCTTTCTGCGTGAGGGCGGGAGTGCGACGTTCCGCGAGGACCGCGCGATTTTCTCCGAGCTCGGCGTCGAGGCGGAGCTGCTGCACAAGTCGGACACGCTGCACCATCGGTTCGGCGCGATCAGCGTGTCCCCGACCGAGCTCGCGCGCCGGATCAGCCAGCAGCTGGACCCGGGCACCTCGCCGCAGGCGCTACTGGACCGGGTGGACGCGAGCGTCGACTGCGTGCGCCGGTACGTGGAGGCCCGCACGCCGGACCTGGACCGCCTGTTCGCGCCCGCGCCGCTCTCATTCATCGAGACCGAGCAGGCGCTCGTGCTCGGCCACCCGCTCCACCCCACGCCGAAGGGCCTGAGCGGCCGGCTCGCGCCCTTCGTGCCGGAGCTCCAGCCGCACTTCCCGCTGCATTGGCTGTCCGTGGACGCCGCCCACGTCGTGCACGACAGCGCGACCGGCACCCCCGCGCCACAGCTCGCCGAGCAGCTCCGCGGCGAACGCGCACCCCACGGTCGCATCCTCGTCCCCGTCCATCCATGGGAAGCCGGCTTCCTCGCGCGCGCCGCGTCGCGGCTGTTCACGTCCGGCGCGGTGATCGACCTCGGGCCGCAGGGCGCCCCGGTCACCCCCACGAGCTCCGTCCGCACGGTCTACAACCACGACTGGCCGTACCAGCTGAAGTTCAGCCTCCACGCGCGCGTCACCAACTCGATGCGCGTCACGCTCCCGAAGGAGCTGCGCCGTGCCGTGGAGGCCAAGCGCCTGGACGAGACGATCGTCGGCGAGCAGACGCGTGCCGCCGCCCCGCACCTGACCGTCATCCACGACCCCGCCTTCCTGCAGGTCCCCGAGCACGACGGCTTCTCCGTCCTGTTTCGCGAGAACCACTTCGAAGGCGACGTGTCCTCGCTCACCACGCTCTGCCAGGACCATCCGTTCGGCGGCCGCTCACGCCTCGCGAACCTGGCCGCCGGGCGTGAACGCGAGTGGTTCCAGGCCTACCTGGAGACGCTCATCGTCAGCCTCATCCGGCTGTATCTGGACGTCGGCCTCACGTACGAGCCGCACCAGCAGAACACGCTGCTCCGCCTCAACGACGGCATGCCGGAACACGCCCTCGTCCGCGACAGCCAGGGCTACTTCCACCGCGAGGCCGCGCACCAGGACGTCTGCGAGATCCTCCCGCACCACGGCGAGGCAGCCGAGTCGATCTTCCCCGAGTCGCTCGCCGACGAACGGCTCGTCTACTACCCGTTCCTCAACAACGCGCTGGGCGTGATCGACGCGCTCGGCGCCGGCGGCGGGATCGACGAACGCACGCTGCTCAAAGACCTGCGCGACACGCTCGCCCGCGAGCGCAAGCAGGGCGGCCGCTACCCGCACACGCTGCTGGACCGCCTGCTCGACGACGCCACCTGGCCGTGCAAGGCCAACCTGCGCACGCGTCTGCACGACATGGACGAGCTGGTCGGCGACATCTCGACGCAGTCCGTCTACGTGACGATCCCGAATCCGCTGATCCCGACGATCGAGCTGGTCCGGGCGGACGAGTCCCATTACCCGCTGCTCGAGGCCTGGATGACCGAGCCGCGTGTCTCCGAGTGGTGGGGAGAACTGAGCGACATCGACGCGTACATGGCCGGCCTGGGTCACCTCGAGCCGTGGGTGGCCTACGCCGACGGCGACCCGTTCGCGTACGTGGAGATGTACTGGGTCGTCGAGGATCCGCTGGCCAAGCACTACGCCGCGCACCCCGACGACCGCGGCTTCCACATCCTCGTGGACGAGCACGCCGCCGGAACGGGGCTCCCACGCGCGTTGGTCCGCCAGATCGTGGCCGGCAACGAGGGTCGCACCGTGTGCGAGCCGGACGTCCGCAACGGGCGGATGCTCGCGTTCTGCCGCGGGCTCGGCGGCGAGATCCAGATGGAGCTCGAGCTCCCGAACAAGCGCGCGGCGCTGGTGGTGTGGGAGCGATGAAGCAGCACGACGTGATCGGCGTGGGCCTCGGCCCGTTCAACCTCGGGCTGGCGGCGCTGCTGGACTCCGTCGAAGGCGTCGACGCGTTGTTCTTCGACGACAAGGACAGCTTCGTCTGGCACCCAGGCCTGATGCTGCCCGACGCGGAGATCCAGGTCCCGTTCCTCGCGGATCTGGTCACGCTCGCCGACCCCACGAGCCGCTACTCGTTCCTGAACTATCTGCACGGCCAGGGGCGCCTGTACCGCTTCTACTTCCGCGAGCACTTCCACGTGCTGCGGCGCGAGTTCGAGGCCTATTGCCGATGGGTGTCCGAGCAGCTGAGCAGCGTACGCTTCGGCCACCGCGTCGACGCCATCCGGCCTACCCCGGACGGTTGGTCGGTGTGGGCCAGGGGCGTCGAGTACCGCGCCAAGCACGTCGTGGTCGGCGTGGGTTGCCTGCCGTCGCTGCCGGAGTTCGCCACGGGCGTCACGCACTCGTCCGGGTACCTGCACGTGCGTGACCAGGCGCTGGCCGCGGGCTCGGTCGCGGTGATCGGCTCCGGGCAGTCCGCGGCCGAGATCTTCGCCGACGTGCTCGAGTACGGCCGCGGGCGCCTGGACTGGTTCACGCGCAGCGCGGGTTTCCTGCCGATGGAGTACTCCAAGCTCGGCCTGGAGCACTTCTCGCCCGAGTACACGGCGTACTTCCACGCCCTGCCCGAGGACAAGCGCGACGCGCTGCGCGCCGGCCAGGACCTGCTCTACAAGGGCATGTCGGCGGAGACGAGCGAGCGCATCTTCGACTTGCTCTACACCCGCAGCATCGACGGCGAGCCCGACGTGCGCTACTCGGCGCGCTGCGAGCTGCGCGGCGTCGACGGCCGCCACCTCAGCTTCCACCAGCTCGACCAGGGCATCGACTTCACGCACGAGGCCGACGTCACGATCCTCGCGACGGGCTACGAGCCGGCGCCGATCCCGGTCCCGGGACACCTGCTGGCCCGCGATACGGCGGGCCGCCCCGTGGTGGAGCTGGACTACCGTCTGCGCCTGGCGGACGGATCGCCCTCGACCCTGTTCGTGCAGAACGGCGAGCTGCACACGCACGGCGTCGGTGCGCCCGACCTCGGCCTCGGCGCCCACCGCAACGCCGTGATCGTCAACGCGCTGGCCGGGCGCGAGGTCTACGCGGTGCGCGAGCGCAACGTGTTCCAGTCGTTCGGCATAAGCGCCGCATGACCGCCTGGGAACGGGCGAACCGCGAGCTGATCGCGAAGCTGCTGACCGAGCTCGAGTTCGAGGAGCTGCTCGCGCCCGAGGTGAACGGTGACGAGTGGACGCTGACGCTCGGCCGGTTCACGCTGCACTACACCGCTCGCCGGCGCTCGATGGGCCACGCGCGCGTGGCCCCGGACTCACTGCGCGCGACCGCCGAAGGCGTGGAGATCCCGCTCCCGGACGCGGACATGATCGTCGCCGTCGGCGCGCCCGCGCTGGGCGTGGACCCGTCGACCACCGCAGGTCTGATCGGCGAGATCGCGTCCACGCTGGTGTCCGACGCTCAGCAGCTCGAGCGCGGCGCGCCCGCGGCCGAGCTGCTCGACCTGGACGCGATCGAGCTCGAGAGCGAGCTGCGTGGGCACCCGTGGATCGTGGCGTCGAAGGGTCGTGTGGGTTTCTCCTCCACCGATCTGCGCCGGTACGCCCCCGAGGCGCACCGCGCCGTCCCCATCTACTGGCTGCAGGTAGAGGACGCGGACTGGCGCGGCCAGGCGTTGTCCGACCTCGTGCCGGTGCACCCGTGGCAGTGGGACCACCGGATCCAGCAGCTCTACGCGGGTGACATCGCGCGCGGGCGCATCCGCTTCCTCGGCGAGCGCGGCGGGCGCTGGCTGCCCCAGCAGTCCATCCGCACGCTCGCGGATGCCGATCACCCCGGGCGTCATCACCTCAAGCTCGCACTTTCGATCCTGAACACGTCGGTGTGGCGCGGCCTTCCGCGCGACCGCACGCTCGCCGCGCCTCGGCTGAGCGAGTGGCTGCAGGAGCGGGTGCTGAGCGACGCCTTCCTGCGCGAGACGGGCGTCATCCTGCTCGGCGAGGTCGCGTCCGTGAGCGTCGCGCACCCGGCGTTCGAAGCGGTGGCCGACGTGCCTTACCAGCACACCGAGTTGCTCGGCGCGATCTGGCGCGAGTCGGTGGAGACGTACCTCGCGCCGGAGGAGCGCGCGATCTCGCTCGCGGCGCTGCTGCACAGGGACCCGGCCGGTGTCGCCTATGTAGAGCCGCTGATCGAGCGGTCTGGTCTGTCGGTGCGGGAGTGGGTCGCGCGGCTGCACGAGGTGACGCTCCCGCCGCTGCTGCACATGCTCTACCGCCACGGCGCGGCCTTCTCCCCGCACGCGCAGAACTGCATGCTCGTGCTGCGCGACGATGCGCCGGCGCGGCTCGTCGTCAAGGACTTCGTCGACGACATGATGGTGTCGAGCGATCCCCTGCCGGAGCTCGCGGACATGCCCGAGGACGTACGAGCGGCCTTGGGTGACGGCGTGGAGGCCGCGATCCTCGTGCAGTGGATCCAGGGCGGGCTGCTGGTGTGCGTGCACCGATACCTGGCGGAGATCCTCGAGGACCGCCTGGGCTTCTCCGAAAGCGCGTTCTGGGCGCTCGGCGAGCGCGCCGTCGCGCGCTACCAGGCGCGGTTCCCGGAGCTCGAGGACCGCTTCGCGCTGTTCGACATGGAAGCCCCGGCGTTCGTGAAGCTGTGCCTGAACCGGGTCCGGATGCTCGAGCGCGGCTACAACGACGCGGCCTCGCGGCCGGTCGCCGCCGCGGTCGGTTGGATCGAGAATCCGCTGGCGCCATGAGCAGCCACTCCGAGCTCGCCGTCCACGTCGAACACGAGCCCGCGCTGGACCGGCGCCTGTGGGCGCGCCCCGCGCTGCCCGAGTACGACACCGAGCTGCTGTGGACGTGGATGCACAAGCCGCACGTGGTGCCGTTCTGGGCGATGGACTGGCCCGAGGACTGGATTCGCGACTACCTCGTGCGCCAGAACGAGGACCCGGCCCGCTCGCCGCTGCTCGGCTACGTGGACGACATGGCGGTCGGCTACATCGAGATCTACGACCCGGCGCGCGACGTGCTCGGCGCCCACGCGCCGATCCTGCCGGGCGACATCGGCGCGCACGTGCTGATCGGCGACGAGGAGCACCTCGGCCGCTACTCCGTGGCCATCGGGCGCGCCGTCGTGCGCTTCCTGTTCAAGCGGCCCGGCGTGCTGCGGATCGTCGGCGAGCCCGACGTCCGCAACCACCAGTTCCTCTCGCTGCTCGCGTTCCTCGGGTTCCGCAAGCAGGGTGAGATCGACCTGCCGGACAAGCGCGCGGCGTTCATGGTCTGTGAGCGCACGGACTTCGAGCGGCTCTCAGCCCGGCGGCGCCGGGTCTCGGCTTGAGCCTCGAGCTCGCCGGGGTCGTCAAGTGCTACGGCGACCGCGTGGCGCTCGACGGCGTCGACTTCTCCGTCGCGGCGGGCTCGGTCGTCGCGCTGCTCGGGCCCAACGGCGCCGGCAAGTCGACGCTGGTCTCGATCGCCGCGGGGCTGCTGAAGCCGGACGCGGGTGCGGTGAGCGTGCGTGGGCGGCCCGGGCTGGCGCCGCAGGAGATCGGCGTCTACCCGTCGCTGACGGTGCGCGAGAACCTGTGGGCGTTCGCGGAGCTCTACGGCGTGTCGCGCCGGCGGGCGGAGCGGCTGCTGGCGCCGTTCGTGCTCACCGAACTGGCCGACCGGCCCGCCGGGCGCTTGAGTGGCGGTGAGCAGCGGCGGCTGCACACGGCGATCGCGGTCGTGCACCGGCCCAAGCTCGTGCTGCTGGACGAGCCGACCGCGGGCGCGGACACGCAGACGCGGACCGCCATCCTGCGTGCCGTGCTCGACCTGGCCGGCGACGGCGCCGCGGTCGTCTACACGACCCACTACCTGCCCGAGGTCGAGGAGCTCGACGCCGGCGTGGCGCTGCTCGAGGCCGGGCGGATCATCGCCACCGGAGCGGTGTCCGAGCTGATCGCGCAGCACGCCGAATCGGTGATCGAGATCACGTACACGGACGGGCGGGTGGAGCGCCGCCCGGGCACGTCGCTGCACGGCCTGGGCGACGACGTCATCCGAGCCGAGGTCATCCGCTCGTCGTTGGAAGCCGCCTACCTGGCGCTGACCGGGCGGAGGTCGGCTGAGTGATCCGCAACGAGCTCCGGCTCCTGCGCCACGACCCCGTGCCCGCCGCGGTGCTCGTCGGCATGCCGCTCGTGCTGATGACACTGCTCAGCGACGCGATGCGCTCGACGTTGGCGAGCAACGGCTTCGAGGGCGCGCCGGGCTCCGCGCAGACCGTCCCAGGGATGGCGTGCGTGTTCGCGTCGTTCGGGATCGCGGTCGTCGGCTTCGCCATCTTCCGCGAGCACGGCTGGCGTACGTGGCCGCGGCTGCGCGCCGCGGGCCTCTCGGGGCGGCGGCTGCTGGCGGGCAAGCTCGCTGTGCCGGGGCTGCTGGTCGCCGCCCAACACGTCGTCTTGTTCGGCTTCGGCGTGCTGTTCCTGGACCTGGAAGTCAGCGGGTCGTGGCTCGCCGTGGTGCTGATCGCGGCGCTGTTCGGGCTGCTCGTCCTGGTCGCTGGACTGGCGGCCGCCGCGGCGCTGTCCACGATCCAGCAGGTGAACGCCGTCACGAACCTCGGGGCGATGGCGCTCGGCGGACTCGGCGGCGGCTTCGTGCCCGTCGACTCTCTGCCCGAATGGGTGCAGCCGCTCGCCCCGATCTCCCCCGTCTACTGGGCGATGGAGGCCTACCAGACCGTGATCCTGGAAGGCGGCGGCGTGAGCGACGTGCTCGGCCCGCTGGCCGTGCTCGCCGCGTTCACCGCCGCCCTCGCAGGGATCGCGCTGTGGCGCTTCAAGCTGGACGCGCCGAAGCGCACCTGGGGCTAGGGCAGCGTCTGCGTGTCCTTGGTCACGCCTTCGGTCCGAATGGTCTCCAGCCAGGGCTTGGTCACGTCGCCGTCGCGGTAGTGGACCATCGCCAGGGGCCGGCCCGTCTCGGGGTTGACGATCAACTCCACGCCGATGCCTTCGTGGATCTGCGGATCGCCGTTGGCCGCGACGGCCTTACCGGGCCGGCCGAGCGGATCGATCACGTCGCCGACGAGCCTCATCCCCGGCAGACCGGAGAGGAAGTCGAACACCTCGCGCAGCACCTCGGGCGGTGTGCCCTGCGGGTCGGTGACCATCTGGGAGGCCGCGAGGACATAGTCGCGCGTGGTCGGCTCCCGTCGTTCGCTACCTGGCGGGATCGTCTGGTGCGCGAGGCCACGCAGGTACTCCGGCAGGTCGGCAGCCTCGGTGGGCCAGTCGGGCCCTGCGGGTGGTTTGGACTCCGACTCGACGATTTCGGGCGGCGGCGGCTCGATCGCCGGGGCGCGCCGGACCTTGCCGTCGAGCAGCGTGACCTCGCGGCCCTTCCCGTCGGCGTCGGCCCAGTACCGCAGATCGAGCGCCTGCTCCGGATGCTCCGCCTCTCGCTGCACGACGCGAACGGCGTAGTACTCGCCGGCGGCGAGCGTCGGGAGCGGCTGGGGCTTGAAGTCGCGCAGGACGGTCGCCGCGGTGGCGACCTCCGGCTGTGTCGGTGATCCGCCGGGCGCGAAGGCGACGGCGACGGCCGCCGCGGCGGTGGCGGCGAGCGCGAGCGCCGGCAGCTTGCGGGAGCGCCGGGGTGGCGTGACGATCAGGTCGTTGATGCGCTCGTGGGTGCGCGCGCGGGCGCTCGCGAGCTGCGCGTCGGTCAGGGTGTCGGTCATCGGTCGCCTCCGAGGTGAGCGGTGAGCTGGCGGCGGGCGCGGTGGATGCGGGAGCGGACGGTGCCGAGGGGCACGTTCAGCGCGTGCGCGATCTCCTCGTAGCTGAGCTCGCCCCACGCGTGGAGCAGGAGCGCGTCGCGGTCACGGCGGTTGAGGGCGGTGAGACCCGTGTACAGGTGGGGGTCCAGGCCGTCCGCGGGCGTGGCCGGTGGCTCGGGGAGCGCGACGGCGCGCTGCAGGAGCTCGAGCTGACGGCGCTCCTCCCGCCGATGGCTCGCGATCGCCTTGTTGGCGATCCCGAACAGCCACGGACGAGCGCTGCCGTACGTGGGATCGAACTTCGCGCGCTTGCGGAACGCGGTCACGAAGACCTCTTGCGCGAGGTCCTGCGCGGTGTCCGGGCCGACGCGACGGGCCAGGAACGCGGCGACGGCGTCGAAGTGCCGGTCCACCACGGCGTGGAAGCGCTGCGGCGGACCGGCGAGGTCGGCGGCGTCCACCGCCGCATCGGTGTGGAATGTCAGGGCCATCTACGCCCTACTAGGCGAGTTGTGGCCGGAAAAGTTCACGCCTTGCGTGTGACTTTCTTCGTGGCCTTGGCGATCGTCTTGGAGGTGCCACCCTCCCACATGGCGCAGCGCAGCGGCTCACCGCCGCACACGAAGCCCCAGCCCTCCGGCGTGCTCCGGGAGACGCCCCGCATGAGCCAGGTGCCGTTCGCGCGCTTGGTCACCGTGCGGTGGATGGTGCCGAACCGCGGCGTGACGACCGTGAACTTGCCGCTCGTAGCGCCGTGGCGCTGGAGCAGTGCGATTTCGTCCTGCGCGTCGCCGACGATCGCGAGGCAGTCCTCGCCTTCGGGGACCTGCGTCCAGGTGCACGTGAACGAGTGACCCGTGTTCAGCTCGACGGTGCCGGTCAGCGTGGACTCGGCGGCCGCGGCCGGCGCGGTCGTGGCGGCGAAGATCAGGGCGGTGGTGACGAGGAGCTTCTTCATGCCTCTCAGTCGGTGTGGCCAGCACGAGCGTGACGCCGAAAATCTCGTGTCACGATCGGGGCCGGCGGCACGACTTCACTGGATGACCGACCTCTTCTCCCCTCACCGTGACGCGGTCGTGCGCTCCCTGGAGCGCCGGTTCGGTCGCGAGCTCGCCGAGGACGCGGTCCAGGATGCGCTGGCGTGCGCCCTCGTCTCCGGCGAGGAGCCCGCGAATCCGAAGGCGTGGCTGCATGTCGTCGCGCACCGGCGCGCGGTCGACGTGCTGCGCGCGCAACGTGAGGCACCGCACGCCGAGCCGCCCGAGGTCGGCGTCGCGTGCGATCCCGCGGACGAGCTCGTCCTGCGCGAGCGGGTCCGATCCGTGCTCGGCGCGCTGCGCACGATCCCGCGCCGTCAACGCGACGCGCTGCTGCTGCGGTCGCTCGAGGATCGCTCGTACGCGGAGATCGGCGCGCAGCTGGACGTGGAGGCCGAGAACGCGAAGCAGCTCGTCTCCCGCGGGCGCCGGTCACTGCGCGCGCGGGTCGGGGCGCTGGTGCCCGCGCCGTTGTTCGCACGCGCGGCCGAGTTCTTCCAGCGCGGGTTCGAGGTCGCGACCGGCACGGCCGCGGGCCGCGCGTGCGCGGGACTGTGCGTCGCGGGTGCGTTCGCCTCGTTGAGCGTTGAGGCGCCGGTCGTGCGTGAACTCGCCGCCGCCCCGGCGGCCACGCCGGCGGTCACCGCCACCCCGGCGCCGACGGTCGTGAAGGAGCGCCCGAAGACGCCGAAGCGGCGCGTCGCACCGAAGCCGACGCCCGCGGCGACGCCGGTTGCCGCCGCCACGACCGCGGCCACCCCCAGCGCCACTCCTCCGCCCGTCGCGACGCCGATCCCGACTCCCCCGCCATCCCTGCAGGAGAAGCTCCGGGTGCCGACATCCGACCGGGAAACCGAAGCGCTCGCCGAGCGGGCGAAGCTGCGGCACTGTCCGCGCACGCAGGCCGCGCTGCAGCGGTGCGGGGCGCAGTTCCGCGAGCGTTTGAGAGAGAGCCGGCAGCGGGAGCGCTAAATCGGCACAGAGTTGGTGCAAACGCGTCTTGTTCCGTGACGGCGGATTGCGCGATCGTGCCCGCATGTCGAGCGATTGGTCAGTTGAAGTCGCTATGCGACGCTGCGGCTTGAGCCCCGAACAGGTCCAGCGCATGGTGGCGCGCGGGCACC
The DNA here is from genome assembly GCA_027587225.1 of Solirubrobacter taibaiensis. Lineage (GTDB taxonomy): Bacteria > Actinomycetota > Thermoleophilia > Solirubrobacterales > Solirubrobacteraceae > Solirubrobacter > Solirubrobacter taibaiensis. The sequence goes on along the minus strand of JAPDDQ010000079.1, from coordinate 6,385 downwards.
TGCACCTCCTTCACCGGGGTGTTTACGCCCTGGGTCATCGCAACGTCACCACGGAAGGCCGCTTCCTGGCCGCGGTCAAGGCGGGCGGACCTGAAGCGGTGCTGAGTCACTACGCCGCCGCTTGCCACCGCGGCTGGCTGAAGTACAACGGCCGCCCGATCGACGTGACCGCCCCGACCAAACGCACGCGCCCGACGATCAGGACGCACCGCTCTGACGTGATCGAGTACGAGCTCGTCAGACAGATCCCCACGACGCCGCGCCTGCGCACGATCGTCGACCTCGCCAAGCAGGAGGACGAGGCCGTCGTCAAACGCGCCCTCAGAGCAGCGAAGTTCACCGAGGCCGAGCTCGAGTTCCTCCCGCGCACCGGCGTGATCGGCCGCATCATCGATCTCAGCGCCGCGCCCACCGCCAGCGGGAACGAGGACGTCGTGCTCGACCTCGTCCTGAAGGCCGGCTTCGAACACCCGCTCGTCAATGTGCCGTACCCCGGCACGAACTACATCCCCGACCTCTGGTGGAAACCGCAGCGCCTCATCGTCGAGGTCGACAGCCGCGCCTGGCACTCGGACGTGCTTGCCCAGCACGACGACCGTGAGCGTCAGGCCGACCTGGAAGTCGCGGGCGAGCGGGTGCTGCGCACGACCAAGGCGCAGGTCCTCCGCGACCCGCCGCGCTTCTTCGCGCGCCTTCAGGCCGCGGGTGCACCGAGCAGGAGCGCGAGTTGACGGGACTGCGCGACGAGCGTCCCGTCAGGGCTCCAGAGCTCGCCGTCCTCCTCGAAGTAGCCGTCGCGCGCGAGCTTGGACGTGAACCGGGCGAGCACCGGACCGGTGTAGGGCAACGGGGCCCGGAAGTGGATCGTGAGGTCGATCGTGGGCGCGGGGTGCAGTTCGGTCAGGCGAGGCCAGATCGCGGGGTAGTAGCCGTCGGCCATCACGCACATCGCGGGGCCGTCGAGCGGCCGCCCGTCCTTGAAGCCGATCCAGCCGCCCACCACCGATTCGTCCGCGCCGGTGAACGGCGGTGCCCCGAAGCGCGGCTGGAAGATCAGCTGCTGCGTGAATGGCGGCGCGCCCGGGAGCGGGGCTTGGTCGGGCGAGGCCGGTGGGACGGCGGGCATCGGCACCTCACCCCGTCGGGTCCGCCGTACGCGTCGGCGAACGCGCCGAGGCCGAGCGCGACGGGTTTGCTGTCCTGCTCGAGCCGGCCGAGCACGGTCGTCATCGCCCGGCCGGCGCGTTCGACGGTGGCGGTCGCATGGACCGGGCCGATCGCGGGCGGGCGCAGGAAGTGGACGGTCAGCGAGCGCGGCGGACGCCCCGCGGCACGTTCCATCGCGCTCGCGAGCAACGCCATCACGTAGCCGCCGTGCGGGCCGCGTGCGGTCTCCCAACCTGCCGCGATCTGGCCGTGGCCATCAGCGTCGAGGGCGAGGTCGTCTTCGAAGCGCATGCCGATAGGCTCGCAAACCATGAACGACGTGGAGCTGCCGATCACCACCGCGCAGGAGCTGCCCGGGTTCCGGGTCGTCGAGAATCTCGGGGTGACGTTTGGGCTTGTCGTGCGCAGCATGGGCCTCACGCGCACAGTCACGGCCAGCTTCAAGTCGCTCAAGCGCGGCGAGGTGTCCCAGTACACGGACCTGCTCGAGGACGCCCGGCGACACGCGGTCGACCGGCTCGTGGCCAACGCGAAGCTGCTCGGGGCGACCGGGATCCTGGCGATGCGCTTCGACTCCTCGGAGATGGGCAACGGGCTCACGGAAGTCGTCGCCTACGGGACGGCGGTCGTGGTCGAGCGTGCCGAGCCCTGAGCAGGAGCACGTCGCGACCGTGCTCGGCCGCCACTATGCGGCTGACCGGCTGGACGCGACAGAGCTCGATCGCCGGTTGGACCTCACGTTCGGCGGGTCGCTGGATCTCGCATTGGCCGACCTGCCGCCACTCGCGCCGGAGACCGCGAAGCGGCGCCGATGGGGTCGCCGCCACGGCGAGGCCGACGCCGCCGATCCCGCATGGGTGCCGACGAAGGAACGGTTCATCGACCCCGGCTCAGGCCGGGTGATGCGGGTCTGGGTGGACCCGGCCGACCACCAGCGCCACTACGTGCCGGACTGAAACAGCACCACGGCGATGGCGGCGTCGCCGTCGTGGCTGAGCGAGACGCTCGTGCTGCACGGGCCGACCATCTGGGCGAGCATGCCGTGCAGGGCGAGCGCCGGGCGGCCGTAGCCGTCGTCGACCACCTCGATCTCGCGCAGGTCGAGGCTGCCGAGCAGCGGCGGCTGGTGCGTGCGCGAGCCCGACCAGGCTTTGATGAACGCCTCCTTGGCCGCGAACCGCGCGGCCAGCCGACGCGGGTCGCGGGCGACGCGCTGCTCACGCGGCGTGAACGTGTAGTCGACGAAGCCGGACGCGGTGTCCTCGAGCTGCTGTGCGAAGCCCGGGACGTCGACGAGATCGATGCCGACGGTCATCGGTCGATCAGGAGCGCCGCTTCGGCGTCGCGGTCGAGTTCGCGGGCGCGACGGACCACCGGCGGCTTGCCCAGGCGCATCTCCAGCCGGCGGCGGACACCCTCGGCGCGACGGCGCCCGGCGCGCTGCAGATAGTCGTCGCGCAGCGCCGGGTCGATCGCCGCGTGGAACGTGTCGGGGTGCGCGACGGCGAGGATCGCGGACACGTGGCCGAAGCCGAGGCTGGCGATCAGCGCGGCCCGCAGTGGCTCCGCGAGCGTGATCGGGCGGTCGCCGAGCGCCAGGTGGCGGTTGTCGCGCATGAGCGGGTCGACGCTCTCCAGGTTGCGGTTGCCGGGCACGCGGCCGGTTTCGAGCATGCGCAGGACACCGTCGAGCTGCCAGGCAGCGGCGCCACCCTTGGCGTGGCCGGTGACCGTCTTCTGGGACACGACGAGCAGCGGGTTGCCCGGGGTGCGGTCGAGCGCCGTCTGGAGCCGGTCGTGCAGGTCGGCCTCGTTCGGGTCGTTCATGTCCGTCGAGGTGTCGTGCTTGGAGACGACGCCGATGTCGTCGGCGGTCAGGCCGTGGCGGCGCAGCGCGGTCTGGAGCGGCCGCGCGGCCGCGAGCGCGCCGAGGGCGGAGGCCGGGATGCTCGTGTGGAGGCCGTCGGCGAACGAGCCCGCGTAGGCGAGCACGCCGCGGACCGGCAGGCCGAGCGCGAGCGCCACATCCCCCCGGACCACCAGTTGCGCTCCGCCGCCCTGGGCTTCGACGAACCCGGCGCGGCGGGTGTCGTTGGCGCGGCTCGCTTCCTCCGGCGCAAGCCCCATCGCCTCGAGGTCTTCGCTCGACGCCGTCGCGCCCATGTCCGCGAACCCGATCATGCCCTCGGGCGTGAGGTCGTCGAAGCCGCCCGCGAGCACGGCCAGCGCCTTGCCGGCGACGATCTTGTCGTACGCCACCTCGAGGCTCACCGCCGCCGTCGCGCACGCGCCGACGGGGTGGATCATCGGGCCGTAGGAGCCGAGATAGGTCTGGACGGCGTGCGCGGCGACGACGTTGCCGAGTGACTCCTGGACGCGGTCGTTCTGGCGCTCTTGATCGAGCAGGTGGTCGAGCAGGAGGCGCCGCAGCGAGGCCATCCCACCCATCCCCGCGCCCTGCGTGTTGGCGACGTTGGCCGGGTGGACGTGGTCGAGCAGCTCCTGCGGTTCGATGCCCGCGTCCGCGAAGGCCTCGACCGTGGCGGCGAGGTTCACGAGCGCCATCCGGTCGGCCGTGGCGATCAGATCGTTCGGGACGCCGAACCGCGCGAGGTCGAGGCCCGTCGGCAGCTGGCCGGCGACGCGGCGCGTCTGCGCGACGATGCGCGGGACGCGGATCTGGCCGCTGATCGTGACGTGGAAGCGGTCGCCGTCCCGGCGGACTTCCCCGCCGTACGAGCGCGCCTCGTCCTCGCTGTCGACGGTGAACGTGACCGGCTGCTCGAGCGTGACCGGCGCGAGCACGGTGTGGCCGTCCGCGTCGATCGTGCCGTCGGATTCCAGCGCCCGCACGCCGATCCGCTGCGCCACCGCGTCGGCGTACCGCGCGTGCAGGTCCTCCTCCCGCACTTCTTCCTTGGTCGCGCTGTCGATCCAGCGGCCGCGGTAGTGCTCGAGCTCGTAGCTGACGAGGCCGGTCAACCACGCGAGCTCGGCGACGACGCCCGGCGAGTCGAGCTCGTCGAGCTCCAGCGCGAAGCGGCTGCGGCCGGTGCCGCCCGGGCCGAGCTCACCCGTGCCGACGATCACCACGAGGTCCTCGGGCAAGAGGTCGTGTGGCGGCGCGGGCTGCGGCGTGTGCGGAGCGGCGTCGGTGCCCGGGCTGGGTAGCGCGTGCAGTTGAACCGTGTGGGTCCGTGGCTCGATCGCCTGGCGGAGCGTGTGCGCGCGGGCGGCGCGGGCGGAGCGGTCGCGCAGCTCGTCGGCGAGCGGTTGCAGCGCACCGCGCAGGTCGTCGATCTGCGCCATGCCGCCGGTCAGGTCGATCGCGCCTGCACGGTGGGTGACGAGCAGGCTGGTGAGCAGCCACGCCATCTCGCTCGTGGAGAACGTGCGGACGCCGAGCCGATCCTCGACGAGCGGCGCGATCGCGTCGTTGCCGCGCATCAGGTTCGTTCCGCGGACCCAGCCGATCTGCGGCGCGATGATCGTCGTGTTCGCGCCCCACGGCTCCGCCTTCGCGCGCTTGAGCAGGACCTCGAGCGCGGCCTTCGTCTCGCCGTACGGGCCGTCGCTGCCGAACGCCCCGCGGTTGGGCGAGAGCGGGAGCAGGACCGTGCGGGGCGTGAGTTGGCCGATCAGTCGCTGGACGCCGAGCAGCTGGAGCCGGATCGCGGTCTCGAACGCAGCGCCCGCCTCGTTCGCGTCTCCGGCGGTGGAGAGCGCGGCGAACGGCGCGAGGATCGTCGGCGTGAGCGGATCGACGCGCAGGTCGTCGCGGCCGCGGCGACCGCCGCCCGGGTGGTTGAGCCACTGCGCGAGTGCGTCGACGTCGGAGAACGACGCGAGGTTGGCGGGCACGACGTGCAGCTCGGCCTGCGGGCCGGCGCTCGTGCGGTACAGCTCGCGGTAGAAGCGCCGCCGCTCGGGGGTGAGCGACGAGGTCGCGATCACGACCTTGGCGCCGCCGCGGAGGAGCCTGCGCGCCAGCTCCGCGCCGAGCGAGTTCGGCGCCGCGCCGGTGATCAGCGCCGTCTCGTGCCGCAGGTCCGGCGAGACCTTCAGCGACACCGCGAGCTCCGCGATGAGCTCGTCCGGGAGATCGCGGAGCAGGTCGATCGGCCGCGTCTCGTCAGGCTCCATGCCTGTTCGCGGGACGCCGGTCGCATCGATCTTGACCGTGGGGCGCGCGCCGTCGAGGGGCAGCGCCGTCCACGTGTCGGACGCGATGACCCGTTCGAACGCCGGGAGCGTGCGGGCGAGGTAGGCGGCGGTCTCGGCCACCGCCGGTTCACCGGCGTGCGCGGCGAGGCGGTCGATCTCCGCGGCTGGATCGCGCCGGCCGGCGAGCGCGTCGTGGTAAGCGGTGACGAGGTCCCAGCGGGCGCTGGCCCAGGCTGAGGTGAAGCGCACGTGGCGGCGGGCGTCGAACCGCGGGGCGATCTCGGTCGCGCGCTCGGGGCCGAGCTCGGCGTCGAGGACGGCCAGGCGGTCCTTGTCCGGATCCGTGTCGGTCAGCGGCTCGCCGGGCGGAGCGAACGGGCGACCGAGCGCGTCGGCCAGCGTGCGCGCGGAGTCCAGCAGCGCGTCTTCGAGCGCGGGGTTCGCCACGGCGACGGGAGCGGCGACGAGTTCGGAGGCAGCCGGGCGCGCGAGCGGGACCTTCAGGTCGGCGGACGTCAGCGCCCGCGCGCGGTCGAGCACGTCGGGGCCGGAGCTGAGCCGCGCAAGCTCGCCGCCGCGCGCGGACGGACCGGGCCGCGTGTCGAGCGCGACGCGCGCGAAGACGTGCTCGGTGAGGCCGGGCGGCAGGCCGAGGTCGGTGCGCGGCACGCCCGCGCGGGTCAGGCCGGTGGCGAGCGCGTCCTTCAGGTACGGCCCGGGGAACCGGTACGCCGCGCCCTGCTCGCGCAACGACTTCACGAGCTCACCGATCGTCAGGCGCTGCACGCCCTCCGCGCCGGACAGCCCGAACTCGCGGCCGAGGTCGATCAGCACCTGGTTGCGCCGCGACGACACGCCCTGGAAGAGCTCGTCGACCGACTCCGACGGGTCGAGCTGGTCGAGCCGCACGCGCGCCTGGAGGGCGAGCACGAACTCGAGCGCGTCGCCCGCGTCGACGGGACGATCCGCGAGGGGGCCCGCGTGGGCGGGCGCGGCGTGGGCGGACGCGGCGTGGGCCCGCGCGGCGAGGCCGTGCGCGACCTGGGCGGGAGCG
>JAPDDQ010000825.1 GCA_027587225.1 Solirubrobacter taibaiensis | reverse complement strand
CTTCAAAGGTGATCCCATCAAAAGAAAGCTCTTCTTTCTTCAAATCAGAATCTGACTTAGGAGAATTTGTCATTATTTTCAATTCCTCGAGAATAGTTTGACATTGATGGGCTTATTCACCCACCAACCAACGCACTGCAGCATGACCACCATTTTCACTCATTCGCAAATGAGGGAACAACCATTGTAATGCCTGATCAGCATCTTCTGAAAATTTCCAAGGTGGGTTAATCACCAATAAACCACAACCATTTAATCCAACTGGCGTATCATCAGGCCATACGCAAATTTCACAAATTAATTGGCGACGAATACCAGTCTTAAACATTTTCTTCTCAAAACGGCCAATCATCGCGCGATCTTTAATTGGATACCACACAGCAAAAACACCTGTCGGCCATTTTTTATGTGCAGCTTGTAACAGCTCAACTAGCTGAGGGAAATCTTTACGTTCGATTTCGTATGGTGGGTCAATCATGACCAATCCACGTTTTTCTTTAGGCGGAATGACACCCATCAAACCTTCA
>JAPDDQ010000824.1 GCA_027587225.1 Solirubrobacter taibaiensis | reverse complement strand
ATTGCAATTGATAATTATCGTGCACCAACCCCTCCTTTAAACGAATCAACTGTTATTGGTCCGCAAGAAGGTTTTGTAGAGGATATTGATACAAACATTAATTTAGTTCGAAAACGTCTTCCTGTTTTGGATTTACAAACAAAAGAAATGATTATCGGCGAGTTTTCCAAAACAAAAGTTGTCATGATGTATTTAGACAACCTCGCTGAAAAAGATAATGTAGATTTTCTCGATGAATCATTACGCGCTCTTGAGTATGATCAAATTAATGATAGTGCTTATATACAAGAATTAATGGGTGAAAAATCAATTTTCCCTCTCTATATCAATACAGAACGTACTGATAGAGTTACAAAAGCACTAATTGATGGGAAAATTGCAATTTTCGTTGATGGTTCACCAAATGTTCTATTAACGCCCGTATCATATTTCGATTTCTTTATTTCACCAGAAGATTATAATGTCTCTTGGCTATATGCAACATTTTCAAGAGTTTTACGGCTTATCGCTGTCCTTTTCTCAATTTG
>JAPDDQ010000823.1 GCA_027587225.1 Solirubrobacter taibaiensis | reverse complement strand
ATAAAAAGCATGCTGCGCATTTGGTCCCACTTCCCCCCATATAATCGGACAAGTGTCTAGATCTACTTTTTTCCCATCGCGTTGAATCGATTTACCATTCGATTCCATTTCTAACTGCTGCAAATAAGAGGCGAAATATTTCAAACGTCCATCATAGGGCAGCACTGCATGAGTCTGAATATCAAGGAAATTATTATTCCACGCACCCAATAAGCCCATTAATACAGGAATATTGTGTTCGAAAGGTGCCGTCTGAAAATGCTGGTCTACTGCATATGCGCCAGCTAACAGTTGTTTAAAGCCATCAACACCAATTGTCAGTGCAATCGGTAAACCAATACATGACCAAAGTGAATAGCGACCGCCTACCCAATCCCAGAGCAAAAATTGGTTTTCGGCTGCAATACCCCATTCTGTCATTTTATCTGCTTTGGTAGATACGCCAATAAAATGATGCTTTAAAATTTGTGATTCTTGTCCAAGTGCTTTTTCGAGCCATAAACGAACTGTTTGCGCATTGGATAAGG
>JAPDDQ010000822.1 GCA_027587225.1 Solirubrobacter taibaiensis | reverse complement strand
GCAAATTCTGACAATGTACCCATATTTACAAGATGTGCTAAAACATTTAAATCTATTAATCCTGAAATCAGTGCCGCAATAATTCCCGTTGTCCTTGTATTTAAAAATGGCGTTTTAAATTTCGGATGAACTTTAGCAAGACGCTTCGGCAGTAAACCATCTCGGCTCATCGCATAAGAAACACGAACTTGCCCATACATCATAACTAGCATTACTGTTGTAATTCCTGTAATTGCTCCTACTGAAATTACCCCCGCTAAACCATCTTGTCCAATAAATTGAAGTGCAAAAGCAACTGGATCTGATATATTTAGCTGGCCGTATGGAACAATTCCTGTCAAAATAAGCGAAACAACGATATAAAGAACTGTACAAATTAATAACGATGCAATAATACCAATTGGTAAATCACGTTGCGGACGTTTCACTTCTTCTGCCGCTGTTGAAACTGCATCAAATCCTATAAATGCGAAGAATACTGTAGCCGCTCCAGCCATTACACCATCTAAACCAAATGGCATAAAAGGC
>JAPDDQ010000821.1 GCA_027587225.1 Solirubrobacter taibaiensis | reverse complement strand
CACGATTGGTTCAACTAATAATCCGTGGGGATGATCCCCCCCCACTGATTAAAGTTTCACTTTATCCGTAATTTTCTCTAACTTATTTATTCGGCAGAAGAATCGTATAACCCTTTTAATTATCTAAATTTACTGATTATTTTATGTCCAAATTGTGTATACGAAAAGATGGAAGTATTCTTCCTACTCCCATCCTTTCACACAAACTATTCGCCTAACTTCACAAGGCTGTAATTCTTCTTCCCTTTACGGATAATAATAAATCGTCCATCAAATGAATTCTCTACCGTAACATCTGTACCCACATCTGTTACCTTCTCACCATTCATAGAAATCGCTCCGTTATTAATATCTTCACGCGCTTGTCGTCTAGATGGTTCAATTCCTAAATCAACTAGCCATTCTACGATGTTTTTCGTCTCTTTTGAAGACTGAAATGTTGGCATTTCTTTAAAGCCTTGTTCAATTTCATCAGCTGTTAACGATTTAATATCTCCGCTAAATAACGCTGCTGTAATTTTCTCAGCT
>JAPDDQ010000820.1 GCA_027587225.1 Solirubrobacter taibaiensis | reverse complement strand
ATATATTAATAAAAAACTCTGATTATTTTAGAAAGGAGTAATAAATTCAAGCAAACAAAATTAACAGGTCGTATCGTTGTTCCCACAGATCCTGACTACGACGTAGCCCGAATGAATTTAAATTTAAGTATTCCAAAACTCCCTTGTATTATTGTTTTTTGTCAAAATAACAAGGATGTCTGTAACGCCTTAAAATGGGCACGTGAACGTCATATACCATTTCGGTTAAGAAGTGGACGTCATAGCTATGAAAATTTTTCTCTTTTAAATAAAGGACTTATTATTGATGTGAGTGAAATGCATCGCATTACTGTTAATACAGAGAAATTAACAGCAACAATTGAGGCTGGTGCAAATCTTGGCACTGTTTATAAAGAACTTTGGAATTACGGTGTTACAATTCCTGCTGGTACAAGTGCAAGCGTTGGAATTGTTGGATTAGCACTTGGCGGTGGTATTGGTATGCTTTCACGCTTATTTGGATTAACATGTGATCAATTAATGGAAGTGGAAATGGTACAAGCGTGT
>JAPDDQ010000819.1 GCA_027587225.1 Solirubrobacter taibaiensis | reverse complement strand
TAAAGTTACTCTATCAAAAGACGTTTCTTTCTATAATAAACGTTTTATTCATATAGCATATCATACAAGGAGGAATATATATGGACTATACCGATTTATTAATCAAACTAGGTCTCTCGGCTATTTTAGGATTTGCCATTGGTTTAGAACGTGAATTAAAACGGAAACCACTTGGTTTAAAAACGTGTTTAGTTATTTCTATTATTAGTTGCCTCCTAACGATTGTTTCTATTAAAGCAGCTTATAACTTACCACATACCGATCATATGAATATGGATCCACTTCGACTTGCCGCTCAAATTGTATCAGGAATTGGTTTTTTAGGTGCTGGCGTAATTTTAAGAAGAGGCAACGATAGCATTGCAGGGCTCACGACTGCCGCTATGATCTGGGGTGCTTCTGGTATTGGTATTGCTGTTGGGGCCGGATTCTATATTGAAGCGATATTCGGAATGTGTTTCCTTATGATTAGTGTCGAACTTATACCACTCGCGATGAAATATGTAGGTCCTAGATCATTTCGTCAAC
>JAPDDQ010000818.1 GCA_027587225.1 Solirubrobacter taibaiensis | reverse complement strand
AGCAGCATCTCGTATTGCACGTGAAGCAATTGAAACAGGAAAATCTGTTAGGGAGTTATGTTTAGAACATGGTGTACTGACAGAAGAGGAATTGGATATTATTTTAGATCCATTCGAAATGACTCACCCTGAAATTGCTGGAGCTTCTTTATTAAAAAATAAAAAAATGTAATGTGAAAAACACCGATCCACTTGGATCGGTGTTTTATTTTTAAAAGATATTAAATACAGCGTTTAATTGAAGTAAGCTAATAACAGCTAAGAAGATTAAACTGTATTTCATTGCTGTTTTAAATAGAGCAGATTCTTTACCAACTAGCCCAACTGCGGCACAAGCAACTGCTACAGATTGTGGTGAAACCATTTTTGCCATTGTACCACCTACTACGTTTAAGGCAACGAGTGTAGAAGGAACGATGTTTAACTGGTCTGCTGTTACTGCTTGAAGTGGTGCGAATAAAGAACCACTTGAAACTACTGAACCTGTAATGAATACGCCAATCCATCCTAAGATTGGAGAAAGAACTGG
>JAPDDQ010000817.1 GCA_027587225.1 Solirubrobacter taibaiensis | reverse complement strand
TTAACTGCATTAGGTGCGCACCGTTCACAAACAGAAGCAATGCTTGAAGACACGCATGCAAAAATAAAAAACAAAGATGCAGCAACATTAAAATGGCTGCAACTTGAACAGTTTTGGACTTATAAATGGGAGTAGGCTAGAAGGATATCTTCTAGTTGCTCTTACATAGAAAAAGCGCCGTCACTTGTGATGGCGCTTTTTCTTGTTGAAGACTATATATTTTTTAGGGTGCTTCAAAATTTTTAAATTAACGTGCAGTGTAGCCTCCATCAACAAGAAGTGTTGTGCCGTTAACAAAACTAGCATCATCACTTGCTAAAAATAAGACAGCTTTAGCGACTTCTTCTGGTGTTCCAAGTCTGCCTTGTGGATGAAGTGAAGCTAAATATTCTTTCTGTTGAGGATTAACACTACCTAGTAAAGGGGTGTCAATATAACCAGGGCACACCGCGTTAATACGTATTCCATATTTAGCGTAGGCAGTACATAAATTTTGAGTTAATAGTTTCACACCACATTTTGCAGTGGA
>JAPDDQ010000816.1 GCA_027587225.1 Solirubrobacter taibaiensis | reverse complement strand
TATTTCTTATACTTTCTTATTATGCTCGGTTGTGATGTGCTTTATTATCACCCAGAAGGAAAAGATGGATTTGAAAATATTGATGAAGAGGGAAGAACTTTTGTTGTATCTCATTCAAGTCGCATTTCGCTTGAACCATTCCCTGATCGTCGCCGTGAGCGTGTTGCAACAGTAGCGTATCAAGCTTCGAAAGAAATTGAACAAGTACTTCACCACGATAATTCACTGCTGTACAAGCCGTGGCAATTCCGTTCCTATACGCCTGTAGCTCGTACGTTAAAAACAACATATGATGAACTCTTTTTAATTACGAAAGAAAAGGCGTTTATACGCCCGACATTCTTTGTTGAAAATAAACACATTTATATTCCTTCTTTATTTGCGAAAATATCAGGCGTTTCAAAGAATGATAAAGAATATTTTCAACGATTAAAGGCTGTTACATCATTTGATAACAGTTTACTAATTAATACATTCCCATTTACGAAAGAGCAAAAAGCAAACTTCCAATATCATTATCGAGATGCAT
>JAPDDQ010000078.1 GCA_027587225.1 Solirubrobacter taibaiensis | reverse complement strand
CTTCTTGGCCGTGCTGTACCTGTTCCTGCTGTGGGTCGCGCGCTCGGCGCTGAAGGACCTGCGCGCGGCGGCCGCCGAGGCCGCGGCGGAGGGTGCCACCGACCTCGCCGCCGACCATCTCACCCGTGCGCTGGCGGAGGCGCCGGCGAACCGCGTGGAGATCGCGCTGGAGCTCGGCGAGCTGGAAGTCCGTGCGCAGCGACCGTCCGGGCCGGAGCGCCTGCGCGCGCTGCTGACCGAAGGGCTCGACGGCGACGCCGCCGCGCGCGCCCACGCCGCCCTCGCCAACCACCTCGTGCACACCGATCCGGTGGCGGCCGTCGCCGAGCTCGAACAGGCCACCGAGGACGCGGCCGATCCGACGCTCAAGCTGCGGCTCGAAGCCGGCCTGCTCGAAGCGCTGCTGCTCGCCGATCCGGACCCCACGCGGCTCCGCGCCCGGATCGCGCGCGGGCTGGAGCAGGACCCGCCCTCGATCGCGGCGCTCGCCGCAGCGGCCAACGACGGCGCGCTGCGCGGGATGCCCACCGACGAGCTGGTCCCGCTCGCCGAGCGCGCGCTGGCGGGCGGCGAATTGCTCGCCACGGTCGGGCCCGCCAGCTCCACCTGGAACCTCGTCACGCACGCGCTGCGCTTCGCGGAGGACGCGCGGGGCGCCGAGCGGGCGCTCGAGGCCGGCGACCGCGCCGTCCGTGAGCAGGGCCTGTTCGCCGCGACCCTGTTCGTCGAGCAGGCGTGGGGCTACTGGCATCGGGACTTCGGCTCGGTCGCGCTCGGCGCCGCGCGCTCGCGCAGCGGTCTGGAGGCGATCCGCGCGCAGGGCATGGTCACGACCGTGCCGGCGCTGAGCGCCGCGCTGGCCGAGAACCTGATCGAGCTCGACAAGCTCGAGGAGGCGGCGGCCGAGGTCGACGTCGACCTGGGCGCGGCGGCGCACACGTTCATCGAGCCGTTCGTGCTCACCACGCGCGGCCGCGTGCGCTTCCTGCTGCGCCGGCTGGAGGAGGCGGAGACGGACCTGCGCCGCGTCGTCGCGTTCTGCGACGCGCGCGACTGGACAGCCCCGAACGCGGTGCTCGGGCGGCTCCGGCTCGCGGAGGTGCTCGCCGCGTCCGGGCAGCCGGAGGAGGCGCTGGAGCTGATGGCGCATGACGTCGCCGCGGCACAGGCCGCGCAGCGCCCGGGCTCACTGGGCATGGCGCTGCGCCGGCGCGCGCTCGCGCAACACGAGCCGCAGGTGGCGATCGCGACGCTCCGGGAGGCGGTCGCGGCGCTCGAAGGCACGGAGCTGCGACGCGAGCTCGGCTGGGCGCTGCACGACCTCGGCGCGCGGTTGCGGATCCGTGGCGAGCGGGTCGAGGCGCGCGAGCCCCTGAAGCGGGCGCTCGAACTCGCCGCCCGTACGGAGTCTGCGCTGCTCGCCCGCCACGCGCACGCCGAGCTCGACGCCTCGGGCGCGCGCCCGCGTCGCGAGCGGCTCGAAGGGGTCGAGGCGCTCACACCCGCCGAGCGGCGGGTCGCGCAGCTCGCCGCGGAAGGGCTCACGAACCGCCAGATCGCGGAGACGCTGTGGGTGACGCTCAAGACGGTCGAGGTCCACCTCGGGCGCAGCTACGGCAAGCTCGGCATCAACGGGCGCGGGAAGCTGGCCGCCGCATTAGGACTTGATGAGGGCGACGCGCACGCAGCCTGACGTTAGTTAGGGTGCCCTAATGCGTTTGATTCTGGCTTTCGCCGCCGCCGCCGCGCTGCTGTTCGCGGGCTGCGGATCCGACACCGAAGAGCAGCCGACCACCGCGGCGAGCACACCCGCGGCCGGAGAACCGACGTTCCCGCAAACCGTCGAGCACGAGTTCGGGACCACCACGGTGGAGAAGAAGCCCGAGCGGATCGTCGTCGTCGGGCTCACCGAGCAGGACATCGTGCTCCAGCTCGGCTACAAGCCGGTCGCGACGACCGAGTGGTACGGCGAGCAGCCCTACGCGGTGTGGCCGTGGGCGCAGGAAGCGCTCGGGGACGCGAAGCCCGAGGTGCTCTCCCAGGCCGACGGGCTCGACCTGGAGAAGATCGCGACGCTGCGACCGGACCTCATCATCGGGGTCAACGCGGGGCTGGAGCAGAAGACCTACGACCAGCTCTCCAAGATCGCGCCGACGGTCGGCACGCCCAAGGGCGGCACGCAGTACTTCTCGCCGTGGGACCAACAGGTCGAGGTCGTGGCCAAGGCGCTCGGCATGCCCGAGAAGGGCGCCGAGCTGATCCAGGGCGTCAAGGACAGCTACGCCAAGGTCGCCGCCGAGCACCCGGAGTTCGCCGGCAAGACCGCGACGTTCAGCCAGAACGCGTTCTACGACGGTGAGATCTACGTCTACCCCGACGGGCTCGGCACCGACTTCCTCTCCTACCTCGGCTTCACGATCAACCCGAAGCTGACGCCGCTGGCGAAGAACCCGGGCGAGCAGGTCGCGGTGTCCGAGGAGCGGCTGGACGTGATCGACGCGGACGTGATCGTGTTCGCGACCGAGAAGGAGAGCGACATCGCCAACTTGAAGAAGGTGCCGACCTTCAAGTTCCTCGAGGCGGTCAAGAACAAGGCCGCGGTCTACACCGACCCGACGTTGAGCGGCGCGATGTACTTCACGACGCCGCTGTCGTTCCAGTACATCCTCGAGCACCTCACGCCGGCGCTCAAAGACGCGGTCGCCGGTCAGTCACCGGAAACCATGATCGGCGGCTAGCGGTCCTGGGACCACGCGTGCCAGAGCGCCGCGTAGGTCCCGTCCTGCTCCACCAGCGCGTCGTGGGTGCCTTCCTCCACGACGCGCCCGGCGTCGAGCACGATGATCCGGTCGGCGCGCGCGGCCTGCGTGAGGCGGTGCGCGACGACGAGGGCCGTGCGGCCGCGCAGGACCGTGTCCGCGGCCCGTTCCAGCGCGCGGGCGCCCGCGCTGCCCGCTTCCGCCGTGGCCTCGTCGAGCACGGCGATCTTCGGGTCCCTCAGATGCAGCCGGGCCAGCGCGAGCTGCTGCGCCTGCGCGGGCGTGAGCTCCACGCCGCCGAGACCCACCACGGTGTCCAGGCGCGCCCAGTCCGCGCCGACCGCGTGGAGTGCGTGCTGCAGCGCCGCGTCGGGCGCGTCGGGCTGGGCGAGCCGGAGATCGTCCGCGAGCGTGCCGGCGAACACGTGCACCTCCTGCGTGACGAGCGCGACGTCGCCGATCTCGGCGGTGCCGGAGGTGGGTTCGTGGAAGCGCGCGACGACCTTGGCCAGCGTCGTCTTGCCGGAGCCGGACACGCCGACGATCGCCACCCGCTCGCCGGGCTCGATGTGCAGGTCGATGTCGTGCAGGACGAGCGGGCCGCCGTCGTAGGCGTGGCGGATCTTGTTGAGTGAGACGTGCGCGCCGTCATGCGGCGCGGGCGGCGGCGGTTCGGGGACTTGCAGCACGCCGACGAGGCGGGCCAGGGCGGCCAGCGCGCGGTTGGCCTCGTCGATCGTCCCGAGCACGATGTTGAACGTGTCGAACGTGCGGATGAACAGCAGCGCGGCGGCGGTCGCGGCGCCGACCGTGATCGCGTCGGAATCGACCAAGAAGAAGCCGACGACGAGCACCGATGCCGTGCCCACGAACTCCGCCGCGTTCAGGCGCGAGGAGAAGTGCGTGGAGATGCGGATGGTGCGGATCACCGCGGCGACGCTGGACAGCGACCGCGCCTCCACGCGCGGCAGCGCCGTCTTGTCGAGCCCCAGCGCCCGGATCGTCTTCGCGCCGCCGACGACGTCGAGGATCGCCTGCGCGCGCTCACCGCTGATCGCCCGTTCCTGGGCGTAGGCCGGTCCGGCGCGCTTCGCGTACCAGCGCACCGCCCAGATCTGGACCGGCACCATGAGCAGCGCGGCGAGCGTGAGCCGCGGATCGATCGTCGCGAGCCCCGCGAACGTGAGCAGCAACGTGAGGCTGGCCGCCGCGAGCGGCGGGAACGCTTCCACGACCGCTTCGGAGACCACGGCGATGTCGTCCCCGAGGCGGCTGAGCAGGTCACCCCGCCCGCCGCGCTCGACCTGCTCGGCCGGGAGCTTGAGCGCCCGCGCGACGACGCGCTCCCTGAGGGTCGCCAGGATCGGCTGGCCCAGGTAGGAGATGAGCACCAGCCCGACCGCGAACAGCAGCGCCTCACCGAGCGCGGCGACGAGCAGCGCGACCGCGGGCCACGTGAGGTTGCCTTCGCCGGTGTCGACCCGATCGACGATCTCGCCGAGGATGAGCGGGCCGAGCAGCCCCACCGCGGCGGCCGCGACGAGCACGACCGTCGCGAGGATCGCCCGGGTGCGGTGGGGCGCGAGGAGCTCGCGCACGACCGCCCAGCATTCGCGGCCGGTGGCGACGGGGAGCGACCTCATGCGACCGTCTCCCGATACGTCTCGTCCTCGAGCAACTCGGCGTGCGGGGCGAGCGCGACGACCTCGCCGGCGCGGATCACGGCCACCGTGTCGCAGGCGGCCAGCAGGAGCGGGCTCGTGGTGACCAGGATCGTCGTCGCGCCGCCGCGTGCATCGCGCAGCGCGGCGGCGACGCGGGCCTCGGTGGCGGCGTCGAGCGCGGTCGTCGGGTCGTGCAGGACGAGCACGGGCGCCTCCGTCGCGAGCGCGCGGGCGAGCGCGATCCGCTGGCGCTGGCCGCCGGAGAGCGAGCTGCCCGCGTCGGCGAGCTCGGTGTCGATGCCGTCGGGGAGCGCGTCGATCACGTCGGTCGCGGCGGCGGCGCGCAGGGCCGCCTCGGCCGCGCCCGGCACGTTGTCGCGGACCGTTCCGGACAGGAGCGTCGCCTCGTGCGGCGCGACCACGACCGTCGCGCGCGCGACGGCGGGGTCGAGCGTCGCGAGGTCGACCCCAGCGACCTCCACGCGCCCGGGCGCCTCGCGCCCGAGCACCGCGAGGAGCGGCGCGGCGTCGTCGGTGACGACCCCGAACACCGCCCCAGCGGGCACGTGAAGGTGATTGAGCTGGATCTGGAGTGCGCCGTCGAACTGAGCGGTGACCGGCTCGGTCGGGGCCGGGACCGCGGGCGGGGCGGAGAAGGCCTCGGCCAGGCGCGCTGCGGAGGCGCGGGCGCGGGCGAGGAGGCCGCCGACCCAGGCGAGCCGGGTCAAGGGGCCGACCATGAACTGGGTGACGCCCGCGGCGGCGATGACCTGGCCGAGGGAGATCTCGCCGTCCAGGGCGAGGCTCGCGCCGACCCAGGCGACGCCCGCCACGGCGACGCCGCCGACCAACACTGCCGTCGCGCCCAACGCGATCTCGGCGCGGGCGGCGCTCAGCGTCGCAACCAGGGAGGACTGGGACGCGACGCGGTAGCGCTCGGCGCCCGCGTCGGCGGCGCCGATCCCCTGCAGCACGCGCAGGCCCGTCACCAGATCGGCGGCCACGCCGGAGGCGTCCGCGGCCTCGGCCTGCTGTCCCGCGGCGCGGCGGCTCAGCACACCGCCGAGGCGGCCACCCGCCCACACGATCACGGGGAGCCCGATCAACACGACCAGGCCGAGCGTCCACGAGGTGAGCAGCAACACGATCGTGCCCGCGACCAGCGCGACGACGACGCCCGCGCCGTACGCGAGCCCCGCGATCACGTTCGCCGCGGCCTGGACGTCGGCGGTTGCGACCGAGAGCAATTGCCCGGGCAGCAGGCCGCCTTCGCCGCCGCCGCGGGGGTCCACGACGCGCCGCATCAATCGCATCCGGAGCTCGTGCGCGGCGGTCTCGGTCGCGCGCTCCTCGGCGCGCGCGCCCTCGCGGTACGCGGTCGACAGGAACGCGAACAGCACGGCCAGCACGCCCACCCACAGGAGCAACGCATCGAAGTCACCGGGCACGACGGCGTCGTCGATCGCCGCGCCGACCACGACCGGCACCAAGGCCTCGAACCCCTGATGCGCGCCGAGCAGCCCGGCGGCGAGTCCGACACGCCCCGGATGGCCCCGCAGAACGCCGCGGAGGAGCTCCCGGCCCGTCGTCGTCACGCAGCCGGAACGACCATCGGCGCCCCGGTGGCGGGGCACGGCACGACAAGGCACTTCAACCCGAACACGCGCTCGACCAGATCAGCGTCGACGATCTCCGACGGCGGGCCTTCGGCGACGATCGACCCGTCACGCATCGCGATCAGGTGCGTCGCGTAGCGGCACGCGTGGTTCAGGTCGTGGAGCACGGCCACCAAGGTCCGGCCCTCGACGTGGAGCTTCGCGCACAGGTCCATGATCTCGACCTGGTGGGCGATGTCGAGGAACGTGATCGGCTCGTCGAGCAACAGCAACGGCGTCTCCTGGGCCAGCGCCATCGCGATCCACACGCGCTGCCGCTGCCCGCCCGACAACTCATCCACAAGCCGCCCGGCGATCTCCTCGATGTGCGTCGCCGCCATCGCCTCTCCGACCGCGCGCTCGTCTTCCTGCGACCACTGGCGCAGCAACCGCTGGTAGGGATGCCGCCCGCGCGCGACCAGGTCGACGACCGTGATCCCGTCCGGCGCGATCGACGACTGCGGCAGCAGCCCGAGCCGGCGCGCGACCTGCTTGGTCGGCAACGACGAGATCTCGACGCCGTCCAGCAACACGCTGCCGGCCTTCGGCTTGAGCATGCGCACCAGCGCCCGCAGCAGCGTCGACTTGCCGCACGCGTTGGGCCCGACGATCGCAGTGAAGGCGCCCTCGGGGATGTCGACGGACAGCCCTTCGGCGACGACGCGCGCGTCGTAGGCCAGCGTCAACGATTCGGCTCGCAGAGGTGCCGAGCTCATCCGCGTCGTCCCTTTCTCCACTCCATCGACAACAGCCAGGCCAGGTAGAGCCCGCCGAACAGGCCCGTCATCACGCCCACGGGCAGCGCCCGGTCGGGGACGAGCCGCTGGGCGGCCAGGTCCGACAGGAGCAACAGCACCGCCCCGAGCAGCGCTGAGCATACGAGCGGCAGGCCCGCGGTCCGGGTGATCCGGCGCGCGATCTGCGGCGCGGTCAGCGCGATGAAGCCGATCGGCCCGACCGCGACCGTCGTCACCGACACGAGCCCGACGGCCAGCGCCACCAACGCCAAGCGCGAGCGCTCCACGCGCATGCCCAGCGCGTGCGCGGCGTCGTCGCCCAGCTCCAGCGCCTGCAGCGCGCGGCCCGCGGGGATCGCCAGCGGCGCCAGAACCACGAGCGAGATCACCAGCGGCCTGACGTCGTCCCAGGTGCGCCCGTTCAAGGACCCGAGCAGCCAGCGCGTGGCCTCCTGCGCCTCCTCGATCCGGGCCCGCGCGAGCAGGTAGTCGGTGATCGAGATCATCAGGTAGGAGATCGCGATCCCGATCAGCACGATCCGGAAGCCCGATGTCCCGCCGCGCTTGAACGCCAGCGCGTAGACCGCGAACGCCGTGATCGCGCCGCCGAGCAACGCGCCCACGGTGACCGCGAGCCCGGAGCCGGCCATGATCGTGATCACGATCAATGCGCCCACCGTCGCGCCCTGCGGGAAGCCGACGATGTCCGGCGACCCGAGCGGGTTGCGCGTCAAGGACTGGAACACCGCGCCGGAGATCCCCAACGCGATCCCGACGAGGATCGCGCACAGCACGCGCGGGAGCCGCAGTTCGCGCACGATGAACTCCGAGCCGCCGTCCGCGTTGCCGAGCAGCGCGCTGATGACCGTCCCGGGTGAGATCTGGAACTCGCCGGTGCCGATCGAGTAGATCGAGAGCGCGAGCATCAGCACGGTCAAAATCAGCCCGACGACGACCGACCGCGTGCGGATCCGCAGCGAGACGGCCTCGCCGAAGCGCACGACCCGCCCGGGTACGGCGACGGCGCTCACAGCTGCGCGATCCGCTTGCGGCGCACGAGCGCGATGAACAAGGGCGTGCCGATCACGGCCATCATCACGCCGGCCGGCATCTCACTCGGGCGCACGATCACGCGCCCGATCACGTCGGCGACGAGCATCAGCGCCCCGCCGAGGACGGCCGAGTACGCGAGGATCCAGCGCTGGTCGGGACCGCACAGCGCGCGCGCCGCGTGGGGGACGGTGAGGCCGAGGAAGTACATCGGGCCGGCCGCCGCGGTGGCCGAGCCGCACAGCAGGACGACGGCGACCGCGCCGCCGATCCGCGTGCGGCCGATCTTCGTGCCCAACGCCCGGGCGGAGTCGTCCCCGAGCGCGAGCGCGTTCAGGGAGCGGGCGAGCGCGAAGGAGATGAACAGCCCGACGGCGATGAACGGGACGACCGCGTCGAGCTGCGTCCGGCCGCGGCCGCCGAGCGCGCCCACCGACCAGAAGTTGTACTGCTGCAGGAGCTTGATGTCGGTGAGCGCGATGCCGTAGATCAGCGCCGTGAGCGCCGCGGTGATCGCGGTGCCGGCGAGCGCGAGTCGCACGGGCGTCGCGCCACCGCGCCCCGCCGTGCCGATCATGTACACCGCGATCGACGCGGCGGCGGCGCCGATGAAGGCGAACCACACCGAGCTCGCCGCGCCCGCCAAGCCCAAGGAGAGCGCGACCACGACCGCGGCCGAAGCGCCCGCGTTGACACCCAGCAGGCCGGGATCGGCAAGCGGATTGCGGGTCAGCGCCTGCATCAGCGCACCCGCGACGCCGATCGCCGCGCCGACCGCGATGCCCAGCAGCGTGCGCGGCACGCGCAGGTTGCGGATGATCGCCTCATCCTGCGAGGAGCCGGAGTGCAGCAGCGCGTCGACGACGTCCGCGAGCGGGATCGAACGCGCGCCCACGGCGAGGCTGAGCAGTGCCGCGAACGCCAACAGGCCGAGCGCGATCGCCAATCCGGCGCCACGCGTGAAGCGGCCGCCTTTCGCGCGCGCAGCAGGAACCGTCTGGGCGGCCATTTCGCGCAGCGACCTTAACACGGAGGTTGTTAGGGTGACCTAACTCATGCGCCTGACGTCGTTCCTCGCCGCCCTCCTGTGCGGCCTTTTCCTCGCCGCCTGTGGCTCCGATGACGAGAGCACCGAGTCCGGCTCGGCACCCGCCGAGCAGTCCAAGACCGACACGGGGGCCTTCCCCGTCACGATCGAGCACAAGTACGGCTCGACCACGATCGAGAAGCAGCCCGAGCGCGTGGTCGTCGTCGGCCTGCGCGACCAGGACGCGCTGCTGGCGCTCGGCGTCGTGCCCGTCGCCACCACCGAGTGGTTCGGCAAGCACCCCGGCGCGATCTTCCCGTGGGCCACGAATCAGCTCGCCGGCGCCGAGCCGCCGACCGTGCTCACCAACACGGACGGCATCCAGATCGAGAAGGTCGCCGCGCAGCGCCCGGACCTCATCCTCGGCGTCTACTCGGGCATCACGCAGAAGGAGTACGACGCGCTCTCCAAGCTCGCGCCCGTCGTCGCGCAGCCCAAGGACAAGGTCGACTTCGGCTCCACCTGGCAGCAGGAGCAGCTCACCGCCGGCAAGGCCGTCGGGCAGGCCGAGAAGGCGCAGCAGCTCGTCGACGACACGGAGCAGCTGATCGCCCGCACCGCGGCCAAGTACCCGCACTTCAAGGGCAAGACCGCCGCCGAGATCACCGACTACCAGGGCGTCTTCGTCTACGGCCCGCAGGACGTGCGCACCCAGACGCTCGAGGCGCTCGGCTTCACCTACCCGCAGGCGCTCGCCGACGCGTTCCCGGACGAGTTCGGCGGCAACCTGTCCGAGGAGAAGCTCGACGCGGTCGACGTCGACGCGCTCGTCTGGCTTGCGGACGGCGACCGCAGCGTCGAGGACCTCAAGAACGACCCGGTCTACTCCAAGCTCAACGTGCGCAAGGAAGAGCGCGACGTCTTCATCCTCGCCGACGACCGCGTGTACGAGGCGCTCTCGTTCCCGTCCGTGCTGAGCATGCCGCTGCTGATGGACGAGCTCGGCCCGCGCCTGGCCGCGGCCGTGGACGGCGACCCGAGCACCTCGACGGACCAGGCCGGGTAACCGCACCCTCGCTTAATTAGGGGAAACGCTAGGGGGAGCTCCCGTGGCGGCCGGGCGACGCGCTCGGCAAGGTCCGCGGCATGCTCCCCAGACTCCTCCTCGCAGCGCTCCTCACGGTGCTGCTGGTGACTCCCTCCGCCCGCGCGGCGACCACCTACTGCGTCGGCGTCTCCTGTGAAGGCACGCCGAAGGCGTCGATCGACGCCGCCCTGACCGCCGCGGCCTCGAGCCCGGGCAAGGACCTGATCATGCTCGGGGCCGGCCCCTACACCGGGTCCTGGACGATTCCGGCCGTCAACCCTGTCGACATCGTCGGGCCCGAGAGCGGCGCGAAGCTCGTGTCCACGGGCAGCGCCGCGCTCGTGATCGAGGCGCCTGAGGTGCTCGTCGAGAACCTCAAGATCCAGACCAAGGCCGTCAACGGCGCGTACGGCATCGACGCCCGGGCGGAGTGGGTCAAGGTGCGCCGCGTGGGCGTGACGGACGCGCCCGGCACGAAGGGCCAGGTCGGCTTCCGGGTGGTCCGCGGCGGCCAGCTGAACACGGTCTGGACGACGATGTCGACGGGCGGCTCGGTCGGCATCCTCGCGACGGGCACGCCGACCGTGCCCCTGCAGGTCTACAACTCGGATCTGACGGGCCAGCACGGCCTGCGGGCGTGGGAGTGGACGAAGCCCGTGCGGGTCGAGCGCCTGCGCGTGAAGGCGAGCGCCACCGCGGTGACCATCAACGGCGTGCCGGACTTCAGCGGCGAGTCGATGGCGCTGTGGGGCGGTCTGGCCGCGTTCGAGGCGTTTTCGTCCACCGGCACGCTCCGCCACGCGACGCTCGCCAACGGCCCGACCGGCGGCTCGGCGCTGTGGGCGAAGGGCTCGCCGCTGAAGGTGAGCGACAGCGTGCTCGTCGGCCGCGGCGAGGACCTGTACACGGACACGGCGATGGAGTTCCGGCGCAGCGCGTTCCGGCCGGGGCGCATGGAGGGGCCGATCACACAGCCGGGCGCTGACAACGTCGATCTGTCGAAAGCCTGGCACGGGATGCCGAGCGTCGTGGCCGGCGAGCTCGAGCCGGTCTCCGGCAGCGCGCTGATCGACCAGGGCACGCCGGGACCCGACGTGAGCTTCGACGTGGACAACAAGGCGCGCCCGGTCGACGGCGACCGTGACGGGATCGCCCGCCGCGACATCGGCGCGTTCGAGGCGGTGGAGAAGACGAGCGTCGAGCCCGCGAAGGTGACGCTGGTCGACCCGGCGCCGAAGGTGGTCCCGACGCCCACGCCCGCGGCCACGCCGGTCCCGACCCCGGCCGCCACGCCCGTGCCCACGCCGGCCGTGACCCCGACCCCGACGCCGCCGGTGAAGCCGCGCGTCACGATCGGGGCGGCGAAGAAGCGCGTGCTGGCCGGCCGCGCGACCGGGGCCGTCGCCCGCGTGCAGATCGCCGCGCGCCAGGCTAAGAAGTGCGTGACGAAGCCCGGCAAGCTGCGCCGCGCCAAGACGTGCAAGTGGTTGAGCGCGAAGGGGACGAGGACGTGGTCGCTGCGCCTCCCGCGCGGGACGTTCGCCGTGCGGGTGCGGGCGCTCGACGCGCGCGGCAAGGTGGTCGCCACGGCGACGAAGAAGGTGCGCGTTGGCTAGTCACGGCTACGCCGCCTTCGCGCCCGCGGACGTCGCGGACGCCAAGCGCGGGCACCCCGCGTGCAGCCTCGAGGCCTACGCCGCCGAGCGTGGCCTCGAGTGGCTCGACCGCAACGCCGCGGCGGCCTTCTCCGCCGCCGATCCGGGCTACCCCGAGTACCGCTTCAACGTCGCGCGCGGCGTCCTGCCCGGCGGGCGCTACGGCGTGCTCTTCCACCAGCTGCTCGAGGTGCCCGTCACCAAGTGGCCGAACATCAGCGGCACGCTGCACGCGACGAAGGTGCGGCTCGGTCGCTGGTGGATGCCGAGCCTGCCCGACCGCACGGACATCCCGTTCATCGGCGCGTTCCTGGACGCGCCCACCGACCACAGCCCGGCGGAGGCGTTCGACAGCAAGGCCGTGTGGATCCCGACGACGACGGTCGCGATCAATGTGCCTGAGACGGCGCTGCCGTACTTCCTCACGCGCATCGACCGTCGCGCCAAGCACGCGCCGTTCGACTTCCCGCACCAGCAGCGGCTCGCCGACGGCTGGCGGCTGCGCGCGCACGGCCCGGTGCCGGACCCGGGAATCGACGCGATCCTCGCGCGCCACGCCGATGACCCGTACTTCGCGGTGCACGTGCTGCGCGGCACGGTGATCGTGCGCCGCAACGGCTACCTGGCGGACCTGGACGAGCTCACGCGCGACGCGTGCGCGATCGCCGACGCGCTGGCCGCCGCCTCGCCGAGCGAGCCGCGCCCGTTCTCCGACGCGCTGCCCGCGCCGCACTCCCACCACCCCGAGGTCACGCCCGGCTGGCGCGACGGCTACGCGCAGCTCGCGGCGCGGCTGCGGCTGACGCTGGAGGACGCCGATGCCTACCAGCGCGCGTTCCCCGGCCTCGGCGTCCCCGGCCGCGCCGTCGCGGTCATGCGCGGTGAGCTCGCGCCCGGCGTGCACGGCCGGCTGGTGTATTCCGCCGAGCGCAACCTGCGCCTGGCCGAGCGCGCCCGCGGCGCGGTGCTGCTCGCGCACGATGGACCGCCGACCCCACCGGGCGGCGAGCGCCACCCCGACCGGCACCTCGTCTACGAGCAGCGCGACGGGGTCGCGGTGCTCTGGAGCCT
This sequence comes from Solirubrobacter taibaiensis, assembly GCA_027587225.1. Taxonomy (GTDB): domain Bacteria; phylum Actinomycetota; class Thermoleophilia; order Solirubrobacterales; family Solirubrobacteraceae; genus Solirubrobacter; species Solirubrobacter taibaiensis. Next base: position 10,230 of record JAPDDQ010000078.1, on the reverse strand, counting down.
GCGCACCGCGGGCTTCTACCGCGAAGAGCAGGAGGAGTTGATCGAGCGCGCGCTGGAATTCGCACGCGTCAGACTGGAGCGGTGAGCCTGAAAGTGCGCCTGGTGGCGGAGTCGACCGTCGATCCCACCGAGCTGATCGTCCGCCGCGCGGCCGAGGACCTGCTGCTCGTGCTGTCGGAAGACCTCCCGGACCGCGTCGTGTCGGTCCCGCGCGGCGATGACGACGATGACGCCACCTTCGGCGCGGCGCTCGCGAACACCCGCGCCGAGCCGGGGTTGGAGCTCACGCGTCACGCCCTGGCGGACTCTGAGCTGCTGATGCTCAGCGGCGAGTCGTTCTTCGTCGCCACGCACGCGCTGTGGGCGGGCGAGCTGGACCCGCCGGAGGCCGAGCACGGCACGCTGATCGCCGTCCCGAACCGCGGCGTGCTGTTCGCGCACCCGATCCGCGACCGCGCCGCCGTGCGGATGCTGACCCCGATGCTCGAGCTCGCGCGGCGGTTCGCGGCCGCCGGCGGGCCGGGCGCGATCAACACGAACTTGTATTGGCTGCGCGCGGACGGGCAGCTCGACAAGATCAACCTCGAGGAGACCGAGCACACCATCGTGATCGCGCCCGCGAGCGATTTTGCTCAGCTCTTGGACCGGCTGTGACTACCTTTCGCGCCGAATGCCGGCGTGGACGGACGAAATCGAGATCGCGTACGACTTCGGGCACCTGTACGTCCTCGACGGCGCCGGGCACTGGAGCGACGCCCCCGCGCGGGTGGATCTGCGGATGCCGCACGTGGGCGAGTTCGGCGTGCCGGTCGCGATCGAGGGCTACAACGCGAAGCCCGCGCTGGACCTCGCGGCCTGGGATCACGTAGCCGAGTTCTCGCTGCGCGTGGTGTCCGATTCGCTCGCGTTCGCCTCGGGTGGTGTCGGCGCGGTGCGGGTGGGGATCGCGAACGGCGCCTACCGTGCGCGCTGGAGTGCGCGCCGCAGCGGCGCGTACCGTTTCCAGCTGTGGCCGGGGCCGCCCGCGGCGCCGCGGGCGGAGCTCAAGCGCCCGGCCGAGCTGGCCGGCGAGCTCGGGGACATCCCGGCGCTGCTGCACGACGAGGGCGTGCAGGCGGTCGGCGCGGTGGCCGGCACGCGCGTGCGCGGCGACGCGCTCCAGCTCTACGTCCGCCTCGGCGCGTGGAAGGACCGCGTCTGGAACCGCACGCTGCGTTGCGATGGCGCCGTGCGCTGGCAGGCGACGAGCGAGGCGTTCACGAGCGCCTGCCTGCACGCCGAGCACCCCGGCCTGCTGCCGTACGCCGACGAGCGCGGCGGGCTGTCCTTCAACGGCGTCCCGCCGGAGCCGGACCGCTTCGTCGCCGCGCTGCGCGCCGCGCACCACGAGGAGGCGGGGGCGCACATCGCCTTCGAGGAGGGCGGCCTGGCCGAGCGCCTGGCCGTCGGCTACGGCCGCCTCGCCAGCGGCCCCGTCACGCTGCTGCGCCGCTACGCCCACGTCGCCGGCGACCACGGCGTGGCCACGAACCTCACCGTCACCGGCCCGGGCCGCGGCGGCCTCACCCTGCTCGAACTCGGCGACACCTACGTCGTCGCGGAGCGGTTCTCGATCGTCGAGACTTAGAGCGCGAGGGTTCCGGCGAGGCCGAGGTAGGCCGTGCCGGCGACCTTCGAGAGGTGCTTGGTGCGGATCGTGCTCGCCAGCAAGGCGTAGGCCGTGTCGGTGAGCGTGGCGAGCGCGACGAACGTGAGCCCGAGCACGAGCGTCTGCAAGGCCACATTGCCCGTCGGATCGATGAACTGGGGGAGGAACGCGACGAAGAACATCGCGGTCTTCGGGTTCAGCGCGTCGACGAGCAGCCCTTGGCGGTAGAGCTTGCCGCGCGCCGCCGGCGTGGCCTCCTGCGCGGCCCCGCGCAGCGTGCGAACGCCCATCCACACCAGGTACGCGGCGCCGGCGAGCTTCAGGGCCAGCAGCGCGTCCGGTGAAGCGGCGACCAGCGCGCCCAGTCCGACCGTCGCGGCCAGCACGTGCAGCAGCGCGCCGCTCTCCACGCCGAGCATCGACGTCAGCCCACCGCGGCGGCCGTGCTCAAGCGTGCGGGCGACGATGAACAGCACTGAAGGCCCTGGGACGAGCAGGAGCACCAGCGTCGTCGCAGCGAAGAACAGCAGGGTCTCTGGGGAGGGCATGCCGCGATTGTTCAGCGCGACCGGGTGCTCCCACATGGGGGAACACCCTGAACCTCACCCTTAGTCGCTGTGGCGCGCTTTGTACGCGTCGTTCTCGCGCTTCTCGCCGCGGGCGAGCACGATCGCGTACGCGATCAGGCCCTGCACGAGGACCGGGAAGAGCACGACCCAGATCGCCAGCGACACGAGGGTGACGGCGAGGGCGGCATCGGCGAGAACGAGCATCGATGGAAAGCCTAGCTCAATCTCTGTCAGAAGAGGCGGTAGCGCACGGTCGCGTCGCCGAGCTTGAGCCCGGGCGGCACCGTGCCCGCCGGGAGCCCGAACGCGCCGTCGAGCGCCCCCGCGGCCACCGCGGTCAGCGCCCCGCCGACCGGACCGACCTTCAACGTGCTGCCGAACCCGATCCGCGTGCGCGAGAAGTCGAGTGCCAGGATCGGCACCCGCGCGCCGCCGACGAGCGCGGTGAGCTGGCGGCGCAGCGGGTCGATATAGAAGTTCTCCAGCTTGACCGTGACGCCACCGGCCGTGAGCGAGATGCCGCCGCTGTGACGGATCGTGCCCGACAGCAGCGCGGCGAACGGCTTGTTGGTGATCGGGAACGAGAGCTCGCCGCTGCTTGTCGCCGTGGCCGGCGCGATCGGGGCCGGCGTGACGCCGAGGCTCGTGAGCGCGGCGACGGCGCCCGGGTCCAGGGTCAACGTCGTGGCGCCGTAGGTCCGCGCCTGTGCCGCGGCGGGCGCGAGCAGCAGGAAGGCGGCGAGGGTGGCGAACAGGGTGCGCATGGTCATCTACTCCGCAGTGGCTTGGACGGTGGCCGTGCCGAGCAGCAGGCCTTCGGTGAACGCGGTGGTGGCGAACGCCTGGTTCAGCGCGCCCGCGGCCGCGGCGGTGAGCTTCAGGCCGGCGCCCGAGAGCGTGATCTGCCGGCCCTTCACGCTCGCTTTCAGCGCGGACAGGTCGACGGACAGGATCGAGACGCGCTGCCCGCCGACGACCGCCGTCAGGTCCGGCGTGTCGTCGATGCCGATCGTGAAGTCGGTGAGCTCCACGCGCGTGGCCCCGCGGCTGAGCGCGATCCCGCCGCTGTGCGTGATCGACCCGGCGAACGTCTTCGCGTTCACGGTTCCGCCGGTGATCGGGAACGCCAGCGAGCTCGAGCCGATCGGTGCCGCGGCGATCCCGAGGCTCTGCAGCGCCGCGCCGGCGCCCGGGTCGAGCGCGACGGTGGTGGTGCCGGACGCGAGTGCGACGGTCTCGGGCGTCGCGCGCACGGTCACGCTGCCGAGCTCGAGTCCGGCGCGGAACAAGTGCGTCGAGAAGGTGGTGTTGAGCGCGCGGGCGGCGGCGCCGGTCAGCGACACCCGCACGCGGGTGATGCGGGTGTCGAGCCCGACGCGCGTGATCCGGGCCCGGCTCGTGTCCACGTTCAGGAGCGTCACACGCGCGCTGCCGACGCGCGCGCTCAACGTCGACTTGCGCGCGAGCTTGATCCGGAAGGACCGGGCGCTGAGCGACTTGCCGCCGGCCGAGAAGCGCAGGCCGCCGGAGTGCTCGATCGTGCCGGCGGCGCCGTCGAGCGACCCGCCGGTGATCGGGAAGGACACGCCTGCGCGCGCGGGCGAGATCGGCCGCACGCGGACACCGTTCGCGCTCAAAGTACGCGCGACCGCACTGTCCAACTTCAGGGTGGTGCTGCCCGACGCCAGCGGGGTTTGGGCATGCGCAGCGGGCGCCGCGGCCAGCAGCAATCCTGCCGCGGCCGCGGCGACGAAAGACCTGGTCAAGGACTCCTCCAAGGGTCGAATGACGTTTGTGCCCCACCTACGTGCGCTGCGCCAGGTTCGGTTTGCAGGCAACCGAATGCCGATGCGCCACGTAGGAATGCGCATGGCAAGATGCGGGTCCTCGTGGCCTCCGACGATCGGGCAGAGCGGCGCCTCGTCAAGCGCTTGTCGCGGCGCGACCCCGCGGCCGTGCGTGAGCTCTACGCGCTGCACGGACGCACGACGTTCGGCTTCCTGCTGCGACTGCTCAACGATCGCGCCGCCGCCGAGGACGTCCAGCAGCAGGTCTTCCTCGAGGCCTGGCAGCGCGGCGACCGTTACGACCCGGCGCGCGGGACCCTGCTCGCCTGGCTGCTCACGATGGCCCGTGGGCGCGCCATCGACCATCTGCGCCGGCGCGTCCCGGAGCCGCGGGATCCCGCGGCCACGGTGCTGCTCGCCGACGGCGCCGAGGAAGGGCGGATCGACGAGCTGCACGAGCAGTGGCGGCTCGTCGGCGTGTTGGACCAGCTCCCGCCCGAGGAGGCCGACCTGTTGCGGCGCCGGTTCTACCTCGAGCAGAGCCAGACGGAGATCGCGGCGGCGACCGGCCTGCCGCTCGGAACGGTCAAGACGCGGATGATCCGAGCGCTACGACGCATGCGAGAGCTGCTGGAGGTGGAGGCGTGAACGACGCCACCGACTACCTCCTGGGCGAGATGGAGCCCGAGCGGGCGGCCGACTTCGAACGCGCGCTGGCCAAGGACGCCGACCTGCGCGCGGAGGTCGAGGCGCTGCGCCCGGTGGTCGCGCGGCTGGAAGCGCTCCCAGCCGAGAACTGGGACGCGGCCTCGCCGCCACCGTTGAAGTTGCCGGGCTTGCCGGAGCCGACCGCGCCCCGCCGGCGCCGGCTCGTCCTGCGCCCGGCGGTCGCGGCGCTGTGCGCCGTGGCGCTGCTCGCGGCGGGCGTCGGCCTCGGTGTGGTCCTGGACCGCGATCCGGAGCCGGCCACGCGGCTCGTGCTCCAGCCCGTGGGCGACGTCGACCCCGCTGCGAGCGGGCGCGTCGGGATCGCGTCCGACCGCGTCAGCGTGCGTGTCAGCGGGCTCCAGCCGAGCGGCGACGGGCAGTTCTACGAGCTGTGGCTGCTGGGCGCGGACAAGCAGCTCGTCGGTCTCGGCTCGTTCCGCGTAGGCGAGGACGGGATGGCGACGCTCAAGCTCCCGCTCCCGGTGGACCCGGGACAGTTCAGCTACTTCGACGTCTCGCTCGAGCCGGGCGACGGCGACCCCGGCCACTCGGGTGAGTCGGTCTTGCGCGGCCCGACCACCTAGTGGCGCCGCCGGGCGCGGAACTCATCGAGCGCGACCGCCTCCGACGACACCTCCGGCGCGTCGAAGCCCACCGCGGCCGCGTCCGCCGACCAGAAGCCCGGGTGCTCGTCGAGCCACCGCTGCGCATCCGCGCGCCCCAGCTCCAGCAGGCACTCGATGAACACCTCGTCGAAGAAGATGAACGACAGCAGCTCGCCGCGGGCCGCGGCCGCGCCGCCGCCGAGCAGGCGCGAGAGCAGCGCGAAGTCGGGTGAGCGCAGCCCTTTCAGCCCGCCGTAGCGCTCGCGGAACACGCGCTCGGCCAGTGCGCCGAGCTCACCGCGCCGCGACGGCGCGACCAGCGCGTAGGAGATGCGCCGGTACGGCGGGCGGCCCTGCGCCTCGCGGTAGGCCCGGGCGGCGCGCGACGTTCCCGTCGACGGGTGCTCGGCGAAGAACGCGTTCACGGCCAGCATCCGTCGCACGTCGTGTGCGACCTGGTCGAGCAGCAAGCCGTCCAGCGCGTTGGCGGCGACGTCCGCGAGCCGCGGCGGGGCGAGTGGGGCGTGACCCGGGGCCGCGCCCGTCGTGCGTGGCTCCCCCGCGAACGGCTCGTAGCCGACCACGATCACCCGCTCCGCCCCCAACGCCAGAGCGGGCGCGATCGGCGCATTGAGCCGCGTGGCACCGTCCACGTAGTGCCCGGCGGCGCCGAGCGGCGCGGTCACCTCGACGGGCGGGAACAGCAGCGGGATCGCGGCCGAAGCGCGCACGTGCTGGCCTTCCAGGCGCGTGTGCACGTACTCGATCTCCCGGTCCGAGCGCGGGGGCTTGGCCGCGCTCTCGACGAAGCCGACCGGCACGCCGCGCTCCACCGAGGTGGCCACGACGCACACGGCGTGCATCAGCTTCCCGGCGACGTTGGCGTGCAGCGCGTCCCAGTCGATCCAGTCCTCGAGGCTGTGTGCCAGTGGCGTGGGATCGAGCAACGACGCGGAGCGCAGCCCCGGCAACTCGAGCACCTCGCCCGCGAGCCGCAGCAGCCCGAGCCCCGTGCCGATGCCGATCACGGGCCGGATCACGTTGCCCTTGCGGACCGAGCGCCAGTGGTCGAGGAACCGCAGTGCCTGCTCTTCAGCGGGGAGCGCGGCGACCGCGGCCACGACCGCGGCGTTGATGCCGCCGACGCTCGTCCCGCACACGATCTCGACCTGCTCCCCGCGCGCCTCCAGCGCCGGGAGCAGGACCGAGAGGGCGCCGGCCTCATATGCGCCGCGCGCCCCACCACCGGGGAGGACGAGACCGATTCGCACCAGTGCCGGAAGGGTGCCCACTATTGACGAGCCGTCGTTTGGACGGCCGTCCAAGATGTCCGGGCGCCGTCAGGACAGCCCGGCCAGCGCGGCCTCGCGGCTCCCGTAGAGCGCGAGCAGGCGGTCCACGCCGCGGAAGCGGAAGATCGACGGCGGCTCGTCCACGGCGAGCACCAGCGCGACGGTGCCCGCCCGGTCGCGGGCCCGCGCGGACGCGGTGATCAAGGACGACAGCCCGCTCGAGTCGATGAACGTGACATCGGTGAGGTCGACGACGAGGTTCGTCGCGTCGGTCTGCGCCGTCGTGAGCGCGCGGTCGAGCGCGCTGACATTCGAGAACGTGACCTCGCCCGCGACGGCGACGAGCGTCGTGCCCGGGCCCAGGGCCTCAGTCGTGATCACGCGCGAGCTCCAGCCAGACGCGGTGCCGACCGGCGCGTTCGATCCCCCAGCGCGCCGCGCATTGGTCCACGAGGTACAGGCCCCAGCCGCCCGGCCCGTCGGGCGTGACGATCGGCCGCTCCGGCACGTCGAAGCCCGGGCCGTCGTCGATGACGCTCAGGTGGACGGTGCGGGGCGCGATCCGCACCTCGACCTCCACCGTCCCGGCCTCCACGCCCGTGTGGCGGACGGCGTTGGCCACGAGCTCGGTGGCGAGCAGGCGGAGGTCCATCGCGGTGCGCTCGCCCAGCTCCGGCTGGATCGGAGCGAGCGCGTCGGCGAGGTCGTGCGCGGCCTCCGGGGTGGCCGCGAAGCGCTCGGACACGCGCTTGGGCGGGGCGACGCGCAGCGCGAGGCAAGCGATGTCGTCGCGCGGGTGGCCATCCGCATTCTCGACCGCCGTGCGCTCCAGGTGCTCGACCACCGCGCGCGGGCCCTCGGCCGCCTTCTCGGCGACGAGCGCGGCGAGGTCGTGCTCGCTGAGGATGCGGCGGGGCGCGTCGGCCTCGCTCACGCCGTCCGTGTAGAAGACGAGCAGGTCGCCCGGGCCGAGCGTGGCCGTGATCTCCGGCAGCTCGGGGCGTTCGATGATGCCGAGCGGCGTGCCGACGTCGCCGATCGGCTCCGCGCTGCCGTCCGCCCGCGCGAGGATCGGGTGCGGATGGCCGGCGGTGGTGAGCTCGATCTGGGCACCGGCCTCCGTCAGCTCCACCCGGGCGAGGGCCGCCGTGACGAAGCCGGGCGCCTGCTGGCGCAGCATCGCGTCGTTCAGGCGGGCGAGTTGGTAGCTCGGGCGCAGGCCGGCGATCGCGTGCGCGCGCAGCGTGTAGCGGGCGAGCGCGGTGACCGCCGCCGCTTGCGGGCCCTTGCCGCAGACGTCGCCGACGACGACCGCGTAGCTCCCGTCGCCTTGGAGGAAGACGTCGTAGAAGTCGCCGCCGACCTCGTTGCCCTCGCCCGCGGCGCGGTAGGTCGCGGCCAGCTCGAGGCCGTCGATCTCGGGCAGGTGCGGCGGGAGCAGCGCACGCTGCAACGTCTGCGCCGTGCGCGTGCGCTCCTGGTAGAGCCGCGCGTTCTCGATCGCGATCGCCGACTGGGCGGCGATGCCGGCCACCATGTGCTCGTCCTCGGCGCTGAACATGCCGGGCTCGGGATGGCCGAAGAACAGGCCGCCGGCGACCTCCCCGTCGGAGGTGATGACGGGCACGGCGAGGTAGGAGCGGACGGGCAGATGGCCCTCCGGCATGCCGTGGTAGGGCGCGCTGTGGCCGTAGCGCGAGTCCTCCAGGACATCGTCGAGCCGGACGATCCCCTCGCCGGTGAACGTCGGGGAGAAGATGTCGGTGTTGCGCGGCATCGGAAACCGCTCGAACGCGCTCCGGTCCACGCCAGAGAGCGTGTAGAGCATGTACGCCTCGCCCGCGTCGGAGATCACGTTGTAGAAGAACGCGCCGAACTGGGCGGGGGTGAGCTCGCGCGCGGCGTCCGTGGCGAGCTGGACGATCTCGTGGAGCTCGAGCCGGCCCGCGATCGCCTGGCCGACGCGGTGCAGCGCCTCCGCACGCTGCTTCTCGCGCAGCAGCCGGCGACCGGTCTCCTCGGCCTGCACGCGCGCCGCGCGCTCGCGCGTCAGCAGCTCGAGCGTCTCGATCGCGTTCGCGGCCATCTGCGCGAGCTGGATGACGATCGCCTCGTCGTTGCGCGTGAACTCGCCGTCCTTGTCCCACAGCTCCAGCAGCCCCAGGCTGGAGCCGTCGCGGGCCATCAACGGCGCGACCAGCCGCGGGCCAGGCGGAGCGCCGTTGGACCCGCGCCGCGCCACCCCGCCCCGCGCGCCGATCACGTCGCGCGCCGCGGCGGCGATGATGTTCAGCACGTCGCGATCGGTCTCGGCCGCGGTTACGGCGCGCGCGGCGTCGGCCAGGGAACGCAGAAGTGGGTCGGGCATCCGGGCGGGATCGTATTCAGGCGTGGCATCCTTAACGACGATGAGCGATCTCGAACGCCGCGGCGGTTCCCGCCCCACCCGCAAGCAGCGCGAGCAGCGCGCCTACCGTCTCGTGCTGGCCACCGGAGCGTTCGGCCTGGCCGGCACCGCCGGCCTCATCCTCGCCATCGTCGGCATCATCGGCGCCGGGCTGCCGATCCTGGCCCTGATCATCGCCGCGATCTGCTTCATGATGTTCCGGCGCACCGTGCGCTGAGGGCTACCCCTCGATCGGGACGGTGAAGGCCTGTGCGTACTCGTTGAAGTCCGACACGCGCACGGTCACCTCGAACGTCCAGTCGCCCGCCACACCGAGGGTCGCCGCGTTCACGACGTAGTGGCCCGGCCCGGCGACGTTCGGCTCCAGCGCGATCTTGGCGATGTTCTTCGAGGGCATCGCGGCGGTGAGGCGGAGCTCCTCGGTGCCCTCGAACGGCGCGCCGGTCTCGCGGTCGAACAGGTAGACGTGCGTCTCGTTCGGTCCCACGCGAGCCGGGTCGACGGTGACCTCCACGCGCGCGGGGCCGACGTTGACGGTCGTCGAGAAGGGCTTGCCGGTGGCCTGCGCGGTGGACGGCGCATAGCTCGAGAGCGCGCCGGTCACGCCGAGCGCGATCGCCCCGAGCACCAGCTCCACGACGAGGATGCGCCGCAGCAGCACGCCGGTCTTGCCGGGTGAGCCGGTCAGTCGCTTGAGCGCCGGCACCAGCTTCTGCCGGTTGTACGCGCCGAGGGCGAGGATGACGATCGCCACCGCGATCTTGATCAGCACGCTGCGACCGAACGGCGTGTCCAGCAGCGCTCCCCAGCGGCCGACCTCGATCAGGCTCTGGACGACGCCCGTGAGGATGAGCAGCGCCAGCGCAGGCCCGGCGAGCGTCGAGAACCGCCCGACGACGGTCGCGAGCAGCGGCGTGCGCTGCTCCGGCGCGACACCCGCCGTGGCGGCGCGCAGCGCGAAGACCAGCACGGCCACCCCGCCGAGCCACGCGGCCATCGCCAGCACGTGGATGACGTTGGCGGGCATGAGCAGCGCCACGGGCTTCTGCACGCTCGTGTGGCCGCCCAGCGAGGGCAGCAGGGAGAGCGCGAAGAGGGGGACTGCCAGCGCGGCGACCTTGGCGGTGGAGAGCGCGGGCGCAGGCGCGGCCGCGACGACGGCGGCCGGCGGCGCGGCGGCGACGGCGGCGCCGCCGGAGGAGGCGGGGGCCAAG
>JAPDDQ010000815.1 GCA_027587225.1 Solirubrobacter taibaiensis | reverse complement strand
AAGCAAATAATATTTGAAGATGAACATATTCGCGTTATTTTTTTGAAAGCTTCAAGCGACACATTAGTGGTTTCTTTTGGCGATTTGATTAGTCGAGCCAAAGGAATGTCCATCAATGCTGAAAAATCATTAATTAAATATGAATACAATGTCATCGGTATAATGCCGAAATTAAAAACATGGTTTCCTAAGGCCAGCATGTTGCAGATGCAACAACAGATTCAGCCAATTCTTGAACAGTTTGAAAAGCGAGTGGGCTATGGCGGTTCAATGGGTGGCTATGCCGCAATAAAATACTCAAACTTGTTGAATATGCAAAAAATTGTGGCATTTGTTCCACAATTTTCGATTGACCCAGAAGTTGTTGAAGATCGTCGTTATGCAGAATTTTTTGATGCATCTATTCATCAAAATATGCAGATTCAGGCGGATGAGGTCGACGCATCTCGGGAGTATATTCTTGTCTATGATCCCTATTTTGCTGAAGATAAAGAGCATTTCTTAAAATTAAAACCTTTGTTGCCACAGA
>JAPDDQ010000814.1 GCA_027587225.1 Solirubrobacter taibaiensis | reverse complement strand
TATCCTTTTTATGGAAATTAGATTATGAATAAAAATTGATTTTTTTCTTAAAGTAGGGCAAAACATATAAGAAAGAATAACTGATATAACATACTTTCATAACAACACTATGTATACTTTCTAATTCCCTTCAGTAAATAAAAGAAAGATTTCTATTTCACCAAGAGATTAAATAAAATTATGTTTTGAGACATAATTCAAAAGGAGATATGAGATGAAAGCTGTAACCTATCAAGGACCAAACCAAGTACAGGTTAAACAAGTGGATGATGCAAAATTAGAGAAAAAAGATGATATTATTGTAAAAATTACTTCAACCGCTATTTGCGGTTCTGATTTACATCTATATCAAGGCAACATGCCCTTACCTCAAGGATACATTATCGGCCATGAACCAATGGGAATCGTTGAAGAAGTCGGGCCAGATGTCACTAAAGTGAAAAAAGGCGATCGTGTTGTCATCCCCTTCAACGTTTCTTGTGGACATTGTTTCTATTGCCAACATGAAATGGAAAGTCAATGTGATAAC
>JAPDDQ010000813.1 GCA_027587225.1 Solirubrobacter taibaiensis | reverse complement strand
GTTATATAGTTGTCTAGATGATTGGTTATGTAAATTCAATTTGCCATTTGAAATAACATTCCGTAAGATGAGAGATAGAGTATATTTAGAGCTGGAGGAAAGAAAGTGGAATTTGTATTTTTAGGAACTGGTGCAGGTGTTCCTTCAAAAGGAAGGAACGTTTCAGCAATTGCTTTACAATTGTTAGAAGAACGAGGACAAACTTGGTTATTTGATTGTGGCGAGGCCACGCAACATCAAATATTACATACATCTGTACGTCCGCGCCGCATTGAAAAAATATTTATTACGCATTTACATGGCGATCATATTTTTGGATTGCCTGGTTTATTAGGTAGCCGTTCATTTCAAGGAGGAACTACGCCTTTAACGGTGTATGGACCGAAAGGAATTAAACAATTTATTGAAGTGGCATTATCGGTAAGTACGACACATGTGAAATATCCACTTGAAGTTGTGGAGATAACAGAAGAAGGTACCGTATTTGAAGATAATGAATTTTATGTAGAAACGAAAAGATTGTCACACGG
>JAPDDQ010000812.1 GCA_027587225.1 Solirubrobacter taibaiensis | reverse complement strand
ATCTCTGCAATCTCGCATCAAATACAGAAACGGATTCTGCCTTCCCATCTACCTGAAAATACATCATTTCATCTGCGTTCATACCGTGATATTCTTTTAAACTCTCATATTTTTCATGATAAGGATTTCCTTTAATCGTCAATGATAGCTCCTCTGTTTCAATCTTAACTAGCTCTATCTCATTATTAGATCCAGAAAGAGGTGAAACCATCATACTCGAACCTCCTTAACATATGAGACAGCTTGTTAGCAGAACGAGGATATTTAGCATATGAAGCGTCATTGTTGCCACTATCATATTCTTCATTCGCACATAATACATACAACTGCTTTAATACCTCTTCTGTTCTGCCATCGCTCCCTGCAAGGCGCGGTAAAATCTTTTGATATATTTGATAATCAAGCGCTTCATCGAATGACAATAACTTCCCTTGTTCGTTGTATGCCATATAGAAACAAATTTCATCTCGTATACGGTATCCAACTTGAGCTCCAACTGATTCAAGTGTTTTATTTATTTCTATTAAAAT
>JAPDDQ010000811.1 GCA_027587225.1 Solirubrobacter taibaiensis | reverse complement strand
AAACAAAATAATAGTACATTCATGTTTTGTATAGCTGTTATTTTATCGATTTTGCCACTTATTTTGGCAAAAGTCGCGCCGTTTGTACCTGAATTGCATTTTATTGTTTTCGCAGGTATGTCTTACGTAACATTTAGAGCTGTACAAATGGTCTTTGAAGTTCGTGATAATTTAATTAAAGAACTTTCCTTCTTTAATTTCTGGGAATTCGTTTTATTCTTCCCTGCGATTTCAAGTGGACCTATCGATCGTTACCGTAGATTCCAAAAAGATATTCAAAAGCCACCTAGTGCTGAGGAGTATCAAAATTTACTATATACAGGACTTAACCGTATTTTCCAAGGTTTCCTGTATAAATTTATAATCGCGCACTTGATAACAACATATCTTGTAAAGGCTGTATTCGCCAATCAAGATACACTTTTATCTAATGTGATTTTTATGTACGCTACTAGCATGCAATTATTCTTTGATTTTGCAGGTTATAGTGCGTTCGTAATTGGTATCAGTTACATGATGGGAATTAAAAC
>JAPDDQ010000810.1 GCA_027587225.1 Solirubrobacter taibaiensis | reverse complement strand
AAGCACCCTTTTTCTATATGTATGCCACAATATGGTAAATATTAAACGTATTCTTTCATCCTTCAAAAAATGCCAATAAAAAAGGAATCTACGTCGACATAGATTCCTTTTCTGTAATCATTTTTTTTTCATCATTTTTTTTAATACAAAATAACCAATTGCACAAACAATAGCAGCAAGTGCAAAGTATTTCACATATGGCCCCGCAACTTTATTAATACTTTCCCACTCTGTTCCTAATTTAAAACCTAAATATACAAACACAATTGACCACGGAATAACAGCTAATGTAGTTAGCGTAATAAACTTAGCATGTGACATTTTCGCAATACCCGCTGGTATCGAAATAGCATGACGCACAACCGGAATAAAACGTGCGGTAAAGATAACGCCAGTTCCATAACGATTAAACCAATCTTCAGCATAATCAATATGTTTCTTCTGAATTAAAATATATTTTCCATATCGCTCAAGAACAGGTCTTCCTCCATATGGACCAATCCAATAAATGAATAGTTGTGCAATTACAC
>JAPDDQ010000809.1 GCA_027587225.1 Solirubrobacter taibaiensis | reverse complement strand
TCTAGTCGTGCGACTGTCTGAAAGTATTTTAACTGGAGCAGTTCCATTTCGAATCTCCTTTCTATAGACCAAAAGGAATGAATTGATAATTAAAGATGTATTATACAGTATGGAAAGTGACGTGTATAGTAAATCTGTTAAACCATTGTAATGGTGTGAAATTAGGAGAAGGAGTATGTTTCATGAAAGGAATTCAACTTATATTTAAAGATTGGAAAGCGATGTGGCACCATAAACATGGACGTATCGCTTTAATTTTTTTATTAATCGTTCCGTTAATTTATTCAGGATTCTTTTTAGCTGGATATTGGGATCCGTACGGAAAATTAGATAAATTACCTGTTGCGGTTGTGAATTTAGATAAGGGTGCTGCGATGGATGAAAAAACAATTCATGCAGGAGACGATTTTGTAAAAAATTTAAAGGAGAATAAAGAACTGGCTTTTCATTTCGTATCAGATAAAAATGCTGATGAAGGGCTAAAAGAAGATAAGTACTATATGGTTGTTACGATTCCAGCTGATTTCTCT
>JAPDDQ010000808.1 GCA_027587225.1 Solirubrobacter taibaiensis | reverse complement strand
GTCAATTTCTTCCTTAGGAGTAACAACATCCCATGCGGAAGAAAAAATACATATTGAGGCGGCTGCTGCACTTTTATTTGATGCAGATACAGGAAAAATACTTCACGAGCAAAATCCAGATGAATTGCTAGCTATTGCTAGTATGTCAAAATTAATTGTTGTTTACGCTGTTTTAGAAGCAATTAAAGAAGGAAAAATCACATGGGATACGAAAGTAAATATTTCTGATTACGCATATGAAGTCTCTCGTAATAATGAATTCTCTAATGTACCGTTCGAAAAAGGACGTCAATATACTGTAAAAGAATTATATCATTCTATTGTTATATTCTCTGCAAATGGATCTAGTATTGCTTTAGCAGAACTTCTTGCAGGAAGTGAGAAAAACTTCTTAAATCTTGCAAATGAACATGCTAAAAAGCTAGGATTAAAGAAATATAAATTTGTAAACGCTACTGGCTTAAATAACGCTGACTTAAAAGGAAAACATCCTGAGGGTACTGATCCAAATGCAGAAAACTCTATGTCAG
>JAPDDQ010000807.1 GCA_027587225.1 Solirubrobacter taibaiensis | reverse complement strand
GTAACCAACGATAAAATGTAGACCGGGGTAATTCTAATACGTTACACAATTCTTTTACCGTTAGTTTTGTTCTTAAGTCGTTCCATAAAGTAACTACAGTTTCTGGTTTCAACCCCTTTCGATTTCTAGATACTTTCCCCATACAAGTAATTTTGTTTTTAAATGTTTATTTTCTAAGCGTAGCTGTTCTAATTCACTGAGCTCTTTTGGTCCTTTTCCATAAGAATATTGTTTTCCTACAGGTTGTTGAAAACGATACGTTTGATCTGTACGATACCATTTCATCCATGTCTTAATTTGGGAAACATTTTTAATTCCGAGTTTCTCCATAATTGTACGATTTGAATAACCTTCTTTCTTCATTTCAATGACTTTCCACTTTGTTTCTTCTGGGTAATGAACTCTTGTCTTCAAACGAAAAACACCTCCATTAAATTTGCATACTTAGTATGCGAATTCAGGAGGTGTTTTTTTCATGTACCACTATTCGGGTTCACTTCATATCAAGGGGTTTTTCATATGACCCCGGAG
>JAPDDQ010000806.1 GCA_027587225.1 Solirubrobacter taibaiensis | reverse complement strand
AACGCACGTGTAATATTTGTTTTTGTAATTCGCCCAATCACTTCTAAACCTTGTTTCGTATCTTTTACAACTGGCATTGCATGAATCTGTCTTTCTATTAATTCCATCGCAATATCATATAAAGAATCCTCTCTACGACACATCGCAATGTTTGGCATCCTTGTCATGATAATATTAACCGGAAGAGAGGTTAAATCCTGCTTTCCTAAGCTCGCTCTTAATAAATCTTTACGAGACACAACACCAACTAATAGAGTCATCTGATCTACAACGAACAATGTACCAACGTCCTCTAAAAACATCGTACAAATTGCATCGTATACGGAAACATTTTTATCAATTACAACCGGTCTAGATTGATAATCTTGTACTTTAATTTTCTTAACAGCTTCAGATAATAGCTGCCCCCCAGTTTTACCCGTATAAAAATAACCTACGCGTGGACGTGCTTCTAAATAACCAGCCATCGTTAAAATTGCTAAGTCTGGTCTTAGCGTCGCACGTGTTAGACCCAATTGCGCTGCAATTGAT
>JAPDDQ010000077.1 GCA_027587225.1 Solirubrobacter taibaiensis | reverse complement strand
GGTCCCGGGGGCGCGGCTCGTGGCCGTCGCCGACCCGGATCGCGCCGCGGCCGAGCGTCTCGACGGCCAGGACCCCGTCGGCGGCCGCCACCGCCCGCGTGCCGGTGTGCAGCGCGATGCCGCGCTCTTCCAGCAGCGCGGTGATCGCGGCGCCGGCCTCGGGCCCGAACGCGGCGAGCGGAGCGGTCTCCGGCGTCACGACCGTGATCTCCGGCTCCCGCCCGCGATTGCGCAGCTCGGTCGCGGCCATGATCGCGAGCTCGTACACCGGCAGCGCCCAGCTCGAACCGGCCGGCAGGACGAACGCGATCCGCGCCGTCTCGTCGAGGACGCGCTCGACCGCGGCGGCGTCCGCCGGCCCGGCGAACGTGATCGCGCCCGGCACGGCGGGCAGCGGCGTCGCGCCGACGGCCACCAACAGCGCGTCGTACGCCAACGCGCGCCCGGCAGCGTCGATGACGCGGCGCGCCTCCGGCTCCACCGCGGCGAGCGTCCCGACGTGGACGTCGAACGGGGCATGGCGCTGGATCGCGTCGTACGGCAGCGCGCTCGGCATCCCGAACCCGAACGGAGCGGCGACCGCATCCGGCCGCGGCGGCAACTCCTGGGTCGGCGTGAGCACGGTGATGCGCGGCCGATGGCCGGCGAGGGAGCGCAGCGCCGCCACTGCCTCGATGGCGGCGACGCCTCCGCCCGCGATGACGATGTGCGGCGGCTGTGTGGTCATAGCGCCACCGTACGTCCGCGCACCCGGCCCGCCATCCGTAGCCTGACCCCAATCCTAAAGAGGGACTGTCCCTCTTTAGGTTCGCGGGAAACTACGGACGGCGGCCCCGGTACCGCCCGTACCGTCCCTCTCGTGACCGACGACCTTTGGCAAGCTTCCAGCGTGCGCGCCGAGCGAGCAGACCGCGATCAGACCACCGTGGTGATCGCCGACGACCACACCGTGGTCCGTCAAGGCCTGCGGATGCTCATCGACAACGAGGACGGCCTGCAGGTGATCGCCGAGGCCGGCACCGTGCCCGACGCCGAGCGGATGACGCGGGCGCACCGCCCGACGGTGCTCGTGCTGGACCTGAACATGCCCGGCGGCTCGAGCCTGGAGGCCATCCCGCGCCTGCGCGCGGACGCGAAGGACACCGCGATCGTCGTGCTCACGATGCAGGACGACCCGGCGTTCGCGCGCCAGGCGCTGCAGGCCGGCGCGCTCGGGTTCGTGCTCAAGGAGGCGGCCGACGAGGAGCTGTTGGAGGCGATCCGCCTCGCGGCCAAGGGCGACACGTACCTGAACCCGCGGTTGGGCGCACAGCTCGCGATCGCGCCGGTGGAGCCGTCCGGCCCGCCCGACGACCTCAGCGAACGTGAGGTGGAGGTGCTCCGCCTGATCGCGCTGGGCCACACCAACAGCGAGATCGCGCAGCAGCTCTTCCTCTCCACGCGCACGGTCGAGACGCACCGCGCCCACATCCAGCAGAAGCTGCGCCGCACCACGCGGGCGGAGCTCGTGCGGTACGCGCTCGAGCACAAGCTCGTCGAGCTGTAACCGCGGGAATCCACGGATCGACACCGCGGCGGACCACGGTTTCCCCGCGGCCGCCCGGACGCGACGCTCCAGCGTATGAGCACCACCCTGATCGGCGTCGACGCCACCGCCCGCTCCGAGGATGCGGTCGCGCTCGCCCGCCAACTCGCCCTCACCTTCACCGGCGACGTGGTCGTCGCCGCCATCACGCACGACCGCACCGCAGGCGACGCCACCGTGCGGCGCATGGCCGGGCTGCTCGCACCGGGGATCGAGCCGGACCGCATCCGCACCGCCGTGCTCGCCGCCCCCTCCGCCGCACAGGGCCTGCACGAGCTGGCCGAGGCCGAAGCGGCCGACCTGATCGTGGTCGGGTCCACCCACACCGGCCGGCTCGGCCGAGTCCGCCCCGGGAGCACCGGCGAGCGCCTGCTCGGAGGCGCGCCGTGCGCGGTCGCCGTCGCTCCACACGGCTTCCGCACTCGCCTGGACCCGCAACTGGAGACGATCGGGGTCGCGTACAACGGTTCCCGCGAGGCCGACCACGCGTTGCGGACCGCGCTCGAACTCGCCCACGCAAACGGGGCCCATGTGCAGGCCATCACCGTCATCCCGCTCGAGCTCTACGGCACGCCGGCGTCCGCGCAGGCCGAGATCGACGCCACCATGCGCGCCGCGCTCGACGACGCCGTCGCGGGCACCGCCGCCGAGACCGTCGTCCTCGACGGCCGCCCGTGGGCCGCACTCGCCGCCCAGAGCCAACTGCTGGACCTGCTGATCGTCGGCTCGCGCGGCTACGGGCCGCTCCGCGCCGTGATCACCGGCGGGACGAGCGGGCCGCTGATCCACCATGCCCATTGCCCCGTACTGGTAGTGCCTCGCGGCGTTGACACATCCCTCCGCAGGGGTGCCGAAGCGTTGCTACGGTGAACTACCGGTTGGCCTTGACCCCGCCGATCGGTCCTCGTTACGACGATCCGACAAACAGGGGTCAAGTGCTTCAACCCACCACCAATTCAGCCGCGCCGCAACGTCCGCGGCTGCTGTTGCTGGAAGCCGACGCCGAGCTGGGTGCGCTGCTCGACGCGGAGACCTTCGCCCGTGCGCGGTCCGCGCTGAGCACCGCTTGGGCTCCACTGAACACCGGCCCGTGGCAGGTTGGCCGGCTGCGCGAGGCTTCGCCCGCCAACGCCGGGCTGCTGGTCCTGAGCGGCGTCATCGCCCGTGAGGTCGTCCTGGCCGGGGACGTCAGCAGCGAGCTGCTCGGCGCCGGCGACCTCATCCGCCCGTGGTCAACACAAGCTGACACCGCACTGCTCGAAGCCGAGGTGCGCTGGAACGTGCTGGCCGCCGGCCGCGTCGCGCTGCTCGACGCCCCGTTCATGGCCCGCGCGGCCACCTACCCGGGGGTCGCAGCGATGCTGATGGAGCGGATCGAGGCCCGCGCCCGCCGGCTCGCGACCGTCAAGGCGATCGCTCAGCTCACCCGCGTGGACGAGCGGCTCGTCGCGGTGATCCGCCACTTCTGCGAGCGCTGGGGCCGCGTGACCGCCGACGGCGTCCTGCTGCCGCTGTGCCTGAGCCACCGGATGCTGGGCGAGCTCGTCGGGGCGCGGCGACCGTCGGTCTCGACCGCCGCCGCCGCGCTGGAGCGCTCCGGGCGCCTGGTCCGACGTCCGGACGGGACGTGGCTCGTGCGTGACCGCGACACCGCGCCGCGCACCGCGCCGGAGAGCGTCGCGCAGCGTCGTCGGTTGCTCGCCGCATAAGCTCATGGCCGTGGAAACGGCCGACGATCTTCACCGTGCGCTCAGCGAGCTCGAGACACTCGAGGGCGGGACCCCACTTGTCGAGGCCATCCAGCAGGCTGTCGACTCTGCTGCGGAGCTGTTCCGTGTGAGTGGCAGCGGGGTCATGTTCATCGACGACGATCAGCTCCTGCAGTACGCGGCCGCCAGCGACGGGCACGGCCGCGAGCTCGAGGAGGCCGAGACCCGCGCCGGCACCGGCCCGTGCGTGCAGTCGGTCGTCACAGGCGAAGTCGTGACGACCAAGGACGTCACGACCGACGATCGCTGGCCCGAGCTCCACCGTGAGCTCGGCGACACGACTGTGCGCGCCGTCGTCGGCCTTCCGATCCACATCGGCGGCGCGAGGGTCGGCTCACTCGACGCGTACTGCGACACGGCGCACGAATGGTCCGACAGCGAGGTCGAAGGGCTCCTGGCCTACTCACGGCTGATCGAGCGCCTGCTGCTCACCGCGATGCGTGCCCAGCGCCAGGAGCGGACCGTCAAGCAGCTCGAATACGCGCTCGAGCACCGGGTCGTGATCGAGCGTGCTGTCGGCGTCCTGATGGAACGCCACCGCCTCGACCAGCTCGCCGCGTTCGAGCGGTTGCGCTCCGCGGCGCGGGATTCGCGCCGTCGCGCGGCTGACATCGCGGCCGAGATCGTGGCCGGCGCCGGCACCCGAAACTAGCGCGACGAAGCGTCCGATCTCGATCCGCGATCGGTGAGCGGATTCGTGTTTGGTCAGAGCCACTGAAGGGAAAGACGACCGCGCGTCCGCGTGCCCGGCGGTTTCCCGTCATCGCCTCTGCGAACGGGTTCCCCGTCGAGTCTGACCCACTCGCTTCCGTCTGGCACGCGGACACGGACCCTCGTGGAGGCCGACCGGGCGGGTACGGGCACCCCTATCGCGCCGCCCCGCGGAGCGCCCGTAGGCTCAGCCGACCCATGCGCCGCTTCCTCCCCGTTCTCGCCGCCCTCGCCCTCCTCACCGTCGCCGCGCCGGCGGCCGAGGCCAAGACCCGCAGCTGCGCCTCCAGCGACCTGCGGTACCCGTTCGAGCCCGGCGGGAAGAAGACGTTCGGCGTCTTCAAGCTCAAGGCCACCGGCGCCACCTGCCTGGCCGCGCACCACGCCGCGCACGCGTGGATGGCGGAGTTCGAGGCCTCCTTGCGCGGC
The DNA here is from genome assembly GCA_027587225.1 of Solirubrobacter taibaiensis. GTDB lineage: Bacteria > Actinomycetota > Thermoleophilia > Solirubrobacterales > Solirubrobacteraceae > Solirubrobacter > Solirubrobacter taibaiensis. The sequence goes on along the minus strand of JAPDDQ010000077.1, from coordinate 20,463 downwards.
GAAGGGCCACTGGAGCTGCCGCGCACGGCGGGCGGCTTCAAGTGGCGTGAGCTGCAGCCGAACGCCGCGCAGACCTACCGCCTGCGCGGTACCAAGGGCGCCAAGCGGGTGACGTTCGACTACGTCGTCCCCAACGGCTAAGGCTCACTTGGGTAGAAGTTGTCCTCGCCGATCAGCACGCCCTCGCCCAGCGGGTCGGGCTGGCGGGTGGTGCGGTTGGTGTCGACCGCGAACGTCTCCACCTTCACGGTGCCGTCCGCATAGCTGAGCTGGATCTTCCCGCCGGCCAGCACCGCGTAGGTGCCGTGCTGATCCGGCGGATAGCTGCCGACCGCCGTCCACGGGCCGACGCCCGGGTCGCCGGCCGTGGTCAGCGACTGCCGCGTCCAGATGAACTGGCCGTCCGCCGCCATCGACAGGTACTGCTGCGTCGTGGTGCAGCCGAAGATCATCCCGCACATGCCGCTGAAGCTGAAGTGCCGGTGCTCGTTGAACGCGAAGCGGGCGCCGGCCTCCGGGATCTGCAGCGGAATGTATGCCTCGCCGTCGATCGTGAGCTTGCCGTCGGCGAACGTCCCGGCCTTGTCGCCGATCGTGACGGCGCCGGACTGCTCGTCGAACGTGTACGGCAGACAGCCCTCGCGCGTGTCGAACTCGTCGCCCGGGTTCTGCGGCGGCGTCGTGCAGGTCGCGGGCAGGCCGCCCGTGGGGAAGCCGCTGTAGACGGCGGCGCCGTCCACGAAGTACAGCGCGCGGTTGTCCCACGCGTAGTCGATCTGCGTCACCGTCCGCCACCAGTAGGTGCCGACGATCGGGCTCTTCTTCGCCTGCGGGGTCGTGGGCTTGGGCGCGAGCTTCTTCGCCTTGCCGATCTTCAGCAGGACGGAGCTCGACTGCTTGAGCTTGCCGGCCTTGACCGTGACCTTCATCGTGGTCGAGGTCTTTGCCTGTCTGCTCAGCTTGACCTTGAGCGTGACCGTGCGGCTCTTCGCCGGGTCCAGCGCCGTGAGCGTCTTCACCTTGGACACGGACAGCCCGCGCGCCTTCGCGACGCTGACGGTGATCTTCGAGGACTTCTTGGAGCCCGCGTTGGCCACCTTGAGCTTGAGCTTCATGGTTCGGTTGCGCTTGATCGTCGACGGCGTCCCGCTCAGCGTCACGTTGAGCTTGGCCTCTTTCGGGACCGGGACCGGCGGCGTGGTCGCCGTCGTCGGTGCCGGGGTCGGGGCGGGAGCGGCGGGCGTGGGCGCCGGCGTTGCCGCGGGTGGCGCTTCAGCCGCGAGCGGGATGAACCCGGTCTCGTCGTAGTACGCCGACATGCTCAGGTTCGCCGAGATCCCGGCGATCGCGCAGTCGAATCCGCGCGCCAGATCAGGGTCGGGTGCTTCCGTCGACGCGAGCGTCACCACGTTGCCTTCGACCCTCATCACGCCCGTCTTGGCCGTCCCGCCCGTGGCGGCGTAGGACACGGTCCTGCCGCCGACGTTGCCGAGGAAGACGACGCCCGGGTCACTGCACGAGCCGTCGGACGCCTTCGTCCCGAGGATCCCGACCGGATACCCGTTCGCGGCGGGTGTCGCCGCCAACTCGATCGAGACCGCACCGCCTCCGGTGTCGTCGGAGTTGGCCGCGACCTGCACGATGTCGTGGCCGCTGGAACCGCCGTTTCTGATGTCTGAACGGGCATCGGTGGTCGAGCCCTTGCGAATGGTCGCTTCCGCCGGCGCTGCGATCACGGTGAACGCGATGATCGCCGCCAGCACGCCCTGCCGTGCTGCCATTTTCTGGACCCTACCGGACGCCGCGGCCCGGTTTCGCGCTTAGGTTGTGAACAGGGTCGCGCCGTACGTTTGCGGCATGGCTACCACCGCGCTCGTCCGCCCCAAGCGGGGCCGCATGATCGCCGGCGTGTGCGCCGGGCTCGCCCGCCGCTTCGGGTTCAAGCCGTGGCAGGTGCGCACGCTGTTCGTGCTCTCCTGCCTGCTCCCCGGGCCGCAGATCCTGCTCTATCTCGGGCTCTGGCTCCTCGTGCCCAACCAGCGCGGCTAGGCGATCGAACGCGGCAGCCGGCTTCGCCGGCGCCAAGCGCGATCGCTTGGAGATCGCTTCCCGGATCTCCTACTGATTTCGCTCCCGCTTGGAGTGATCGCGCATCGAGCCGGCGTGGGCGCGGGCGTCCGGGTCGCGGCGCGACTTCACGAGGCTCGCGACGGTGGTGACGACGAGGATGACGACGATCACCACCAGGCTCGTGGACGTCTCGATCTCCGGGATGTCATCGCTCTGCAGGTGGCCGAAGTGCAGGATCAGCTTCGCCCCGATGAACGCCAGGATCAGCGACAGGCCGGTCGAGAGGTAGACGAGCCGGTCGAGCAGGCCGGAGACGAGGAAGAACAGCGCGCGGAGGCCGAGCAGCGCGAACGCGTTGGCCGCGAACACGATGAACGCCTCCTGCGTGATGCCGAAGATCGCCGGGATCGAGTCCAGCGCGAACAGGATGTCCGTGCTGCCGATCGCGAGCAGCACGATGAACAGCGGCGTGAACACCTTGCGCCCGTTCACGCGGGTGCGCAGCTTGCCTCCGTCGTACTGGTCGGTGAACGGCAGGCGCCGCCGGGCGAAGCCCACCAGCGCGTTGTCCTCGATGCTCGGGTCCTGCTCGCGGTGGCGGAACAGCTGCACGGCCGTGAAGATCAGCAGCGCGCCGAAGATCACGAACATGAAGCTGAACGCCGACAGCAGCGCGGCGCCGAGCGCGATGAAGATCGCGCGCAGGATCAGCGCCACGACGATGCCGATGATCAGCACCTTCTGCTGGTGCTCGGCCGGCACCGCGAACGTGGTCATGATCACCACGAACACGAACAGGTTGTCGACCGACAGGCTCTTCTCGACGACGTAGCCGGCGAAGTACTCCGCGCCGAAGTCCCAGCCGGCCACCATCCCGAACACCACGCCGAAGGCGATCGCCACACCGATGTAGAACACCGACCACGCCGCGGCTTCGCGGAAGCCGACGACATGCGGCCGCATCGCCGCCAGTCCCAGATCCAGGATCAGGAGCGCGGCGATGAGGCCCAGCGTGATGGCCCAACCGGCCGTGGTGACTTCGAGCACGACCTCTGTGTTACCCGCCGAACGTGAGCAAGTTCTTACCTGCTACTGGCAAGCCTCACATTCTTCGCCGTTGCGCATCGCCTCGATCGAGCACGCGAGGGCCGCGCCGACGGGCGCGGCGACGGTGGCCGGCGCGGCCACGGTGGCCTTCTCGATCGTCGAGGCGCCGAGCGTGCGCAGGTAGTACGTGGTCTTCAGGCCCGCACGCCACGCGCGGCGGTACATGTGGCTCATCGCCTTCATGTCCGGCGCGGCGAGGAACAGGTTCAGCGACTGCGACTGGTCGATCCACTTCTGGCGCCGCGCCGCGGCGGCGATGAGCCATTCGGGCTCGATCTGGAAGGCCGTCCGGTAGCGCTCACGCAGATCGGCGGGAATGGCGGCGATCGCGCTTACGTCGCCCTCGTGGGCCTTGAGCGCCTCCGCCATCCGCGCATTCCACAGGCCGGCGGCCTTCAGGTCTCGCACCAGGAACGGGTTGAGCACCACGAAGTCGCCGGACAGGTTCGACTTGGCGAACAGATGCTTGTACGTGGGCTCGATGCACGGCGAGGTGCCCATGATGTTCGCGATCGTGGCCGTCGGCGCAATCGCGAGCACGTTCGAGTTGCGCATCCCGTGCGCGGCGATCTTCTCCCGCACCGGCACCCAGTCCAGGCGCCCGCCACGCGGCACCTCGACCGCCTCGCCGCGCTCGGCCTCGAGCAGGTCCACGGTGTCCTGCGGCAGCAAGCCGCGGTCCCACTTCGAACCCGCGTACGACGGGTACGTGCCGCGCTCGGCCGCGAGGTCACTCGAGGCCTCGTAGGCGTAGTACGCGACGGCCTCCATCGCCTCGTCCGAGAACTCCACACCCTCCGCCGACGCGAACGACGCTCCCCGCCGGTAGAGCGCGTACTGCAGGCCCATCACGCCCAGGCCGACCGGCCGGTGGCGCTGGTTGGCCGTCTTCGCCGGGTCGGTCGGGTAGAAGTTGACGTCGATCACGCAGTCCAGCGCACGGACCGCGATCCGCACCGTCTCGCGCAGCTTCGCGTGGTCGATCTCCCCGGTGGCCGTGAGGTGCTGATCGAGCACCACCGAGCCGAGGTTGCACACCGCCGTCTCGTCCGGACCCGTGTTGAGCGTGATCTCCGTGCAGAGGTTGCTCGAGTGGACCACGCCCGCGTGGTCCTGCGGGCTGCGGACGTTGCACGGGTCCTTGAACGTGAGCCACGGGTGACCGGTCTCGAACAGCATCTTGAGCATCTGCTTCCAGAGCTCCAGCGCGGGCATGGTCTCGCCGTGGAGCTCACCCGCGGAGACGCGGCGCTCGTACTCGACGTAGCGGCGCTCGAACGCCGCGCCGTAGGTCTCGTGCAGGTCCGGGACATCGTTGGAGCGGAACAGCGTCCACTGCCCGCGGGATTCGACACGCTGCATGAACAGGTCCGGGATCCAGCACGCGGTGTTCATGTCATGCGTGCGCCGGCGCTCGTCGCCGGTGTTGCGACGCAGCTCCAGGAACTCGCGGATGTCGTTGTGCCAGACCTCGAGGTACGCGCAGCCTGACCCGGCCCGCTTGCCGCCCTGGTTGACGGCGACGAGCTGGTCGTTGTGCATCTTCAAGAACGGCACCACGCCCTGCGACTCGCCGTTCGTGGACTCGATGTGGCTGCCTGTGCCGCGCACCGCCGTCCACGAGCCGCCCAGGCCGCCCGCCCACTTCGAGCACATCGCGTTCTCGGCGATGCCACGCCCGACGATCGAGGACAGCGTGTCCTCGATCTTGTAGACGTAGCAAGAGGACAGTTGCGAGTGCGGCGTGCCGGCGTTGAACAGCGTCGGCGTGGACGAGCAGAACCGGCGTTGGCGGTAAAGCCCGTACAGATCCAGCGCGCGGGCGTCCCGCTGGGCGCCGGGCTCGGCGAGGCAGACCCCCATCGCCACCCGCAGCCAGAACAGCTGCGGCGCCTCGAGCCGCCGCGGCTGCGCGCCGGTCTTGTCCACGATCAGGTAGCGGTCGTACAGCGTCTGCAGGCCGAGGAAGTCGAAGTCCAGGTCGGCCGTCGGATCCAGGCCGGATGCGAGCCGCTGCAGGTCGTACTCGAGCAACCGCGGATCGATCCGCCCGATCTTCACGCCGTGGCGCAGCGTCGTGGCGAGCGCCCGCTCGTGCGCGGCCTTCAGCGCGCCGACGCCGTCGCGGACGATGTCCCAGCCCAGCGTCTCCTCGTACACGTACGAGAGCAGGATGCGGCCGGCGAAGCGCGAGAACTCCGCGTCGCGCTCCATCAGCGCCTTCGCGTTGAGGACGACCAGCCGCTGCAGGTCCTGCCGGGCGATTCCGGGCCGCACCGCGCGCCGCAGCTCGCGTTCGAGCGTGGCCGCATCCAGCTCCAGGTCCAGCCCGATCGAGGCGAACGCGATCCGCTCGCGCAAGTCCGCCCCGGTCCAGTCGCGCTCGCGCCCGTCGGCCTCCACCACCGGGATCGCCAGCGGCGCCGCGGGCGCGACCTGCTCCCGTGAGCGCAGCATCGCCCGCTCCGCGCGATAGACGATGTAGCGCTCGGCCACGCGCATGTGGCCGGCGAGGACAAGCTCCTCCTGGACGATGTCCTGCACCGTCTCTATCGGCACGTACGCGGTGCCCAGCGCGTGCGCGCGCTCCTCCACCCGCGCGGCCAGCGCGACGGCCGGCTCGGACTCGAGCGCCAGGGACAAGAACCCCTTGCGGATGGCCCGCTCGATCTTCGCCGAGTCCCATGGGGCGATCTCCCCCGACCGGCGGATGAGCCGCACGGGCGCGGCGAGGGCCGGCGCTGCCGCTGTGGACGGGAGCGCGCGGCGCAGGACGAGCGCCTTCGCCACCTCGACGTAGCCGGCCGCGATCAAGGCCGCCTCGACGAGCGTCGCGACGTCGTGGACCGTGACGGTCGTGGCGCCTTCGAGGCGGGCGAGGACGTCGGTGGTGACCGCACGGACAATCGCGCGGGCCGCGGCGGTGTCCGCTTCCTCGTGCTCGGCCGCGGCAAGCACCGCGAGGGCGTCGGCGACCATGGCGGCCGGCTGCCGGGTGGTGAGCGGCGCTTCGCCGCCGTCCTCGCCGACGACGCGCACGTCGGGCGCGTCCAGCTCGGGAAGCGTGACCGCGGGCAACGACTCCAGCGCGGCGGCGCGCTTGAGCTCCAGGTCGCGGAGGATCTCGTCGAACTCGATGACCATGACCTAGAGCTCCTCGTCGGCCACGAGGGCGAGCGATGAGGCCTTCTGGTACTCGGTGACGCGGCCCTCGAAGAAGTTCTGCTCGCGGCGGACATCCATCAGCTCCGCGAGCCACGGGAGCGGGTTCTCCAGCGCGACGTCGCGCAGCGGATCGAGCCCGACGCTCACGAGCCGGCGGTCGGCCACGTAGTCGATGTACTGCGAGAAGTCCTCGGCGTTGAGCCCTACGCCCTCGACCGGCAGGCAGTCGGCGATGAAGCGCTGCTCGAGCGTGACCGCCTCGCGCATCAGCTCGCGCAGCTCCTCGCGGAACGCGACCGTCCAGATGCCGGGGTTCTCGGCGACGAGCTCCAAGAGCAGGCGCCGGAAGACCTCGATGTGGTTGGACTCGTCCCGCAGCGTGTAGCGGAACATCGTCCCGATGCCGGGCAGCTTGCCCTGCCGGAAGAGCGACAGGATCATCCCGAACAGGCCGTAGAACTGCGTGCCTTCCATGCACTGCCCGAAGACGAAGACGTTCTTCGCGAGCAGCCGGAGCGCTTCGGGGTCGGTCATGTCCAGGTCACGCCGGAGCGCGTGGGAGACCTCCGTGACGAAGCGGTTCTTGGCCACGATCGTCGGGATGTCCTCGAACATCGCCTCGGCCTCGTGCGGGTCGATGCCCAGCGACGAGATCATGTACAGCAGCGAGTCCGCGTGGATGTTCTCCTCGTGCGCGTGGCGACCGAGCACGAGCTTGAGCTCCGAGGCGGTCACGAGCTCGCGGACCACGTGGATGACGTTGTCGCCGACGATCCCCTCCGCGGCGCTGAAGTAGCCGATGCCCATGCGGACGATCCAGCGGTCTATCTCCGACAGCGCGCGCTCGTCGCGCCACTGTTCGATGTCCTTGGCCATCTGGACGTCTTCCGGCTCCCAGTGATTGGCCTTCATCGTGCGGTACAGCTCGTACGCCCACGTGTAGCGGAACGGGAGCAGGTTGAAGCTCAGCGTCTCGCGGCCGCCGACGACGCGCTTGGCCGCGAGCGCGGCCTCCGCCTTCGCGCGGTCCAGCACAAAGGTGCGCGCGCCGAGCGTGTATGTGGTCTGCATTTGGGCCTCCTGTCGATCGGTGGGAGGAGGCCTCGAGGAACGCACGTAGCTGCACGCGCGAGCGTCGGGTGTCCTTCTACCGAGGACGATCCAACGGGCTCCACAGCAGGTGATCGGGCTTAGGCTTCGAGATGCCATTACCGTTGCGGGACAGCGCCGGACTCTCACCGGACTTCCCCTTGACTGCGGGCCGTATGTTCGAGGCGGGGAAGCTACGAGGTGGGTCGGACGGAAAGGGCGTCGCGGACTCGTTGCGCCACTTGGCGGCCGTAGGACTGGACGTCGTCCGCGCTGAAGCGCAGCACGGTGTACCGGTCGGCGTCGAGCGCTGTGTCGCGCCCTACGTCGGCCGCGCGGTTGTAGGGGCGGCCGTGAGGCGGGCTGTCGACCTCGACCGCGACGCGCTGTTCCGGCCAGCGGAAGTCGACTTCGAAGCCGAGGTAGGCGACGTTCACGAGCGGTTCCGGGAGGTCGAAGGTGAGGAAGACGTCCTCGGCGGTGCTGCGCGTGCCCGTGGAGCCGGACTCGTGGAGCGCGAACGCCTTATGAAGTGTCGTGGTGTTGTGACGACCGGGGGCTTCCGGGATGTCAGGCGGCACGAGACCTTTGAGCGCGCCCCTGTGGAGGACGTTCGCCAGCTGGAACGGGGTGAGGACGTCGGCGAAGTCGACGAGGAGGCGTCTGAAACGGGTGACCGGGATGCCCTTGTGTGTCGTGATGTCTTGCGGTTGCAAAGTTCGGGTGAAGTGGACCCGGACGCCGTCAAGAGTGCGTTTTCGGGGAGAAACGACATCAATGAGGGAGGAGTGGAAGCGTGAGACGCCGAGGTGGGTCCCGGCGGCGAAGTGGCTGATGCCCGCGCTCTCGCCGCAGGCCAGGGCCGTCGCGAGCCACCTCGCCTCGCGGGAGAGCGGCGCCGAGCTGAACGTGTAGACGCCCTTGAACACCCGCCGCAACTCGCTCGCCCGGACGCGGCGCGTGATCCCGGCGGCGGAAAGGCCCGCCGAAAGGAGCTGGTCGGTGGTGATCAGATCGCGTTGCCGGGCCGCGATTTGCCGGGGGGTATGCCCGGCGACTTTCGCCAGGCGCAAGTGAGCGGGCATACCCCCCACTCTGCGGCCGGTCGCCGCGGCGAATCAAGACGCGATTGCACCGAAACCGCGCCGAAACTGTGTCAAACGAGACGGTCGAGGAAGCCGAGGGCGCCGGCGAACAACCCGCACGACACGATCAACGCCGCTCGCATCCTCCGCCGCGCTGAGGCGAGGTTGACGACCGGCGGGGGCAGCCTTCGCAGCTCCCCAGCTCGAGGGCGTACCCCCGCCGGCGTCGTGCGAGCAACGGCCCCGGGACGGCTCTCCAAACGCGCTGGATGCCCTTCCGTCTCCTCCGGTCGCGGTCGCTCGCGTGGTCGGAACACGCCACCCAAGATCGCGGACCACCGCCGTCGCGCCAATGGGCTCGCACACCCAACTCTGGCCGCGTCACCACCTATCCTGGGCGGACGAGGACGTCCTCAGGCGCATCGTCGAGTTCGCGCACCACCGCCACCACGACGTCCTGCAGCTTCCAGTCGAGCGTGCAGATCCGCTGGACGGCGTCCTCCACCCGGTCCAGCACGTGCTCCTCGGTCCGCGGCACCGCGAGCACGCTGACGCTGGGCGTGCTCGTGCTCGTCGAGCTCCGCGTCGGTGCGCACGAGGCCGAGATCGTCGAGCAGGTAGTCCTCGACCGCGGCCGGCCCGCGCACGTCGCTCAGGTCGTCCACCGGCACGACGATCGCGTCCGTGTCCGTCTCGAACTTCGTGGCCTCGGGCGATCCGCTCACCGCCCAGATCGTCCGAGAGCCGCCGAGCGGACGCCTCGTCCGGCGCCCCGATCACCGACTGCACGGTCAGGAACGGCCGCGTCAGCGCCGCCTCGTTCATCCACACCGATCGGCGCGTGAGCCCGGCGATGACGATGTCGAGCTACCTGCCCCCGCGCGATCAAGAAGATCGAGCGCAACGGCGGCGATCACCGGCAAGGCGGCGCACAGTCGCGCACGACCGAGTTCACCAACTGTGCCTAATCCGACCGGCTTTAAGGTAATTTGCGCAGCATGACCGTCACCGACGACCTGCTGCGCAACAACGAGGCCTACGCCGCCTCCTTCGAACAGGGCGATCTGCCGCTGCCTCCGGGCAAGAAGCTGGCGGTCGTCGCGTGCATGGACGCCCGCCTCGACGTGCACGCCATCCTCGGCCTCGAGCTCGGCGACGCGCACGTCATCCGCAACGCGGGCGGCGTCGTGACCGATGACGAGATCCGCAGCCTCGCGATCTCCCAGCGCCTGCTCGGCACCGAGGAGATCATCCTCATCCATCACACCGACTGCGGCATGCTCACGTTCACCGACGACGCGTTCAAGCGCTCGATCCAGGACGAGACGGGCGTCAAGCCGGAGTGGGCGGCGGAGTCCTTCCCGGACCTCGACGAGGACGTCCGCCAGTCGATCGGGCGGATCAACGCGAGCCCGTTCGTGCCCAAGAAGGACTCGATCCGTGGGTTCGTGTACGAGGTCGAGAGCGGGAGGTTGCGCGAAGTGGCCTGAGCCGGGTATCTCGTATGCATGCGCGCGAAGATCACCTGGTCGCTGCTTCTCCCAGCGCTCCTCGCCGCCTTGGGGTGCGGCGCCACGCCTGACCGCTTCGCCCTGACCACGCCCGCCGACCCGCGCGCGGTGAGCACGCCCGTCTCCGTGGAGGAGCAGGAGATCCTGCGCCACTGGGGCGAGCAGCTGCGCGTGCGCGACGCGAGCGGGGCGTCGCGGGACTTCGAGGTGCCCGCGCTCGTCTCCAACGGCGAGTCGGGCTGGGTCGAGCTGGCCGACCGCAAGCAGATCGAGAACTTCAACCGCAATTTCACCTGTGGAGCCGAGTTGCTGGAGACGTGGCGCCGCGCGGACGGCTTCGTGGTCGGGAGCTTCCGGCTGGTCGAACAACCGGGTGCGAACCAGTGCGGAGCGCGCACCGGCCGGCTGCGCGCGATCGCGGTGAAGATCGAAGGCCACCGCATCAGCCGGTGGCTTGACTCGCGTGGGCCCGCGCTCTCGGAAGCGGTCAGGGCTCGTCGGGTCTAGTCAGCTGCCGTCGCAGGCGGTCGGCGTCGAACGGTGGCGCCTCCGTGGTCGCGACGAAGTCGGTGACCACGCGCGCGAAGCGCTCCGGGTCCTCGTTGAACGGGAAGTGCCCGGCGGTCTCGAAGATCTCCAGCCGGCTGTCGGGCATCGCCGCGTGCGCGTCGTAGGCGTGCTTGACCGGGATCATCCGGTCCTTCTCGCCCCACAGGATCAGGGTCGGGAGCCATGAGGCGAGATACAGGCGGTCCGCCGCGCTCACGCGCTGTCCGGACGGTTCGATGATCGAGCGAGCGGTGTGCAGGAACGCCCGTCGCGCCTCGACGTCGCCGAGCGAGCCGAAGCCCTCCCCGATCCCGATCCCGTCGGCGTTGGGGCGGATGCCGAGCCGGCCGAGCGCCTTCAGCCCGGTCGACGTGAGCCCGCGCACCGGCTTGCCGGCCAGGACCGGCAGCACGTACTCGGCGCCGGGCAGGGTCGCCGCGCGCAGCAGGATGCTGACCTCGCGCCCGAGTCCACCACTGGATACGAGCGCCATCCGTTCCAGGCGCTCCGGGAACTGGTAGGCGAACTGCAGCGCGATCCCGCCCCCGAGCGAGTGCCCGACCACCGTCGCGCGCTCGTGCCCGAGCGCGATGAGCAGGTCGCGCAGGCTGCTCGCGTGCGCGCCGAGCGAGTAGTCGCCGCGGGGTTTGCCGGACGCGCCGTGCCCGAGCAGGTCCGGCGCGATCACCGTGTGCTGCTCGGCGAGCAGCGGCAGCACCGCGCCCCAAGTCCTCGAGCTGGAGGTGATGCCGTGCACGAGCACCAGCACCGGTCCGCTGCCCATCTCGACGTAGCTGATGGGCTGGCCGTGCAGCTGGATCGTCCGCGAGGGCTCCAGCGGAGGTTCACTCGAATCGCCGGAGCGATGCAGCAGCGGCATCGCAGGGACGCTACCGCAGCCGCGTGTGTGTGCAGTCACACGACACGAACATTTGTTTGTGAGATGAACCCTGACGGTAGGCCTGATGTATGCCCCACGCCGACACCCAGAAGCTGATCCAGTACCTGAACGAAGCCCACGCGACCGAACATGCGCTCGTGCGCGTGCTCCAGAGCCAGATCGCGATGACGCCGCGCGGGTCCTACCGCTCCGCGCTCGAATCGCACCTCGCCGAGACGCGCGACCACGCCGACCGTGTCGGCCGCCGTCTGCAGTCGCTCGGCCAGAGCAAGAGCGCGGTGACGGCCGTCATCGGCGTCGTGGAGACCGCGGTCGGCCAGGCAGTCGCGCTCGCCAAGACGCCGTACGACCTCGTCCGCGGTTCCGGCGGCGAGGAGAAGGTGCTCAAGAACGCCAAGGACACGTGCGCGACCGAGGCCCTGGAGATCGCCACCTACACGGCGATCGAGCGCCTCGCCAAGGCCGTCGGCGATGACACCACGGCCAAGCTCGCCGCGTCGATCCGCAAGGACGAGGAGCAGATGCTCGAGCGCGTCCTGCGCGAGATCCCGCAGCTCACGGTGGCCGACGGCACGTACGACATCGCCGAGACCGGCGCCGGCGAGACCGTCAAGGCGGCGGCCAAGGCCGTCAAGCGCAGCGCGCGCCAGGCCCGCAAGGTCCCGGGCGTCGCGCAGGCCGAGGGCCAGATCAAGGGCGCCGTGGCCGACGAGAGCGACCTCGCGATCGCGCGCTACGACTCGCTGACCGCGGACGAGATCAACGCTCGCCTGCCCGAGCTCTCGCAGATCGACCTGGCCAAGGTCGACAGCTACGAGCGCCGGCACGAGAACCGCACGACGGTCGTCAACCGCATCGACACGCTCCGCGGCGACGAGCCGTGGGCCGGCTACGACGAGCTCACCGTGGCGGACGTCCGCACGGCGCTCGGCGAGGCCGACGACGCCCGCGTCAAGCAGGTGCGCGAGTACGAGCGCTCCCACAAGAACCGCGCCGGCGTGCTCGACGCCGCCGAGCGTCAGCTCACCACCGTCTAAGGCGGGAAGTTCGCCGAACCACCGAATTTTGGTTTGGCATTCCTGAGCGGCGAGCGTACCGTTGAGCCGTGCTGCGGACTCGCATCACGCTCGCCGCTCCATTGGTGAGTCTTCTGCTGGCCGCCTCGCCCGCGGCCGCCGAGATCGAGTTGCCCCCGGGGTTCGAGCGCACGACAGTGTGGAGGAACCTCGGGACACCGACCGTGGTGCGGTTCGCACCCGACGGCCAGGTGTTCGTGGCCACCAAGAGCGGGATCGTGTGGCGGTTCGACGACGTGCAGGACGCGACGCCGACCGTACTCACCGACCTGCGCCCGGCGGTGTTCGACGCCTGGGATCGCGGGATGCTCGGGTTGGCGCTCGACCCGCGCTGGGACGAGGACGGGCACCGCTTCCTCTACGTCTCCTACGCGCACGACCGAGCCCCGCCCGGCTCGCTCAAGCAACGTTGGGGCGACTCGTGCCCGGACGAGATCGGCGCCCACGACCGGGGCTGCGCGATCAACGCTCGGCTGTCGCGGCTGAGCCTCGCCGGTGACGAGACCGTCCTGCTCGAGGACATCTGCCAGCAGTACGCGAGCCACTCCGTCGGGTCCCTCGAGTTCGGGCCTGACGGGATGCTCTACATGAGCGCGGGCGACGGTGCCTCGTACGACCGCGCCGACTTCGGGCAGACCGACAACCCGTGCGCCGATCCGCCCGGACCCGCCTGGACGGGCCTGACCGCGCCAAACTCGCAAGGCGGCGCGCTGCGGTCGCAGGGCTTCCGGCGCCCCGCCGGGCAGCCGGTCACGCTGAACGGCGCGATCCTGCGGCTGAACCCGGACACGGGCAAAGCCGCACCGGACAATCCCGCCGCCGGGGACGCCGATGAGCGCCGCCGGCGGATCATCGCCTACGGGTTCCGCAATCCGTTCCGCTTCACGTTCCGGCCCGGGACACGCGAGATCTGGTCGGGCGACGTGGGCTGGGGCTCGTTCGAGGAGATCAACCGCCTCCAGGACCTCGGGCGCGTGAGCAACCACGGCTGGCCGTGCTACGAAGGCCCGCAGCGCAACGCGACCTACGACCTGCAGAACCTCAAGAGCTGCGAGGACCTCTACGCGGACGGGGCCGGCGCGGTCGTCGCGCCGTACTTCAGCTACAGCACCGGGACCAAGGTCGTTCCGGGCGAGCCGTGCAGCACGGCGTCCTCGGCGATCTCCGGCGTCCACTTCTACACCGGCGACCAGTTCCCGGCGGCGTACCGAGGCGGGCTGTTCTTCGCCGACTACGCGCGCCAGTGCATCTGGTTCGCGCCCAAGGGCACGAACGGGCTGCCGGACATGTCGCGGCTGAAGACGTTCGCCTCCGGCGCGGACGGACCCGCGTGGCTCACCGAAGGGCCCGACGGCACGCTCTGGTACCCCGACGTCTTCGGCGGCAGCGTGCACCGGATCGCGGCCTTCAACCAGAACCCCGTGGCCCGGATCACGACTTCACCATCAGGCACCGAACCACCGCTCACCGTGCGCTTCGACGGCACCGGCTCGTTCGATCCCGAGGGCGAGGCGATCACCTACGCGTGGGACCTCGACGGAGATGGCGGGTTCGACGACTCGACCTCCGCGAAGCCGTCGTGGGAGTACAGGCGGCGCGGGTTCGTGAACGTGCGCCTGAGGGTCACCGATGCCAGTGGCCGGACGGGCCTCGGGAGCGAGACGGTGGCCGTCGGCAAGCTGCCGGAGCTGGAAATCGGCGTCCCCCGATCGCCATGGCTGGTCGGCGAGCAGCGCGCGTTCTCCGGGGTCGCGCGCGATGGCCGTGGCAACGCGCTGCCCCCGTCGGCGCTGACGTGGTCGCTGACCGTGCGCCACTGCGGGCGCACGGACCCGGAGAGTTGTCACTCGCACGCCATCCAGGACTACGCGGGGGTCGACCGCGGCTCCTTCGTCACCCCCAGCCACGAGTGGCCGGCTCACCTGCTGCTGACGTTGACCGCCGTCGACGCCGATGGCCTGCGCACGTCGAAGACCGTTCGCCTGGACCCGCGCGAAGCGGACGTGACGGTCAACAGCAACCCACAGGGGATGCGTGTGTCGCTGGGCAGCGACACGCAGCGGACCCCGTTCACGCACATGGTGCTCGCCCGCTCGCGGTTGACGTTGGCGGCCGAGACGCCGCAGGGCTTCGAGGACGCGCTCTGGACGTTCACCGGCTGGACGGACGGCGGCGCATACTCGCACGAGATCGTCGCGCCCGAGCACGGCTCGACGACGTTCAGCGCGTCGTTCACCCGGCCGCCGCGCACCAGCCTGGCCGGAGCCGAACACGTCGGCCCGGACAAGTCCTCGGTGGCGCCGCGGTTCGGCGCCGCCTACCTGATGACGGCCTACGTCACCGGGACGGCCCGCATCGTGCGGCTGTACCTGGACCCCGAGCACACGGGCTCGCGGGTGGAGCTCGCCGTCTACACGCGTTCGGACACGAGCTGGGAGCCCGCCGCGCGCCTCGCGCAAGCCGTGATCGACGATCCTACGCCCGGCGGGTGGAACACCGCCCGGCTGTCGGCTCCCGTCCCGACGCAAGCGGGCCAGCCCATCTGGCTCGCGCTGTTCAACCCACCTGGAGCGACCGGCCGGCTGGTCTGGCGCCATGGGGCCGGTGCCGTGGAGCTCGGCCAGTGGACCGCGGCCGAGGGACTGAACGAGCTGCCGGAGACGTGGGTGACGGCGCCAGGGCACTGGCACAGCGACGGTCACGTGTCGGGCGGGTTGTGGGCCGAGGACAGCGTCACCGCGACCGCGACCGCGACGCCCACGCCCACGCCCACGCCGAACGTCTTCTCGTCTGACCCGCCCCTGCCGCGCGCCAAGCTCGTCGGCGCGTGGGGCTTCGATGAAGCAGCCGGCGCGAGCACCGCCGACGCATCCGGCAATCGCAACGCGGGGCGCCTGTCCGGGCCGGTCCGCACCGCGGGTCGTTTCGGCCGCGGGCTGCGCTTCGACGGCAAGGACGACTGGGTCACGGTCGCCGACCGTCCCGGGCTGGATCTCACGACGGGCATGACCGTCGAGGCCTGGGTCAATCCCACGCGCGACAGCGGCCACCGCACGCTCGCGCTCAAGGAGACCGACCGCAGCCTCGCCTATGGCCTGTACGCCGGCTCCGGCCGCGCGACGACCGGCGCCGAGCGCTTCGCGAAACTCTTCCCGCGCCTGAACCGCTGGACGCACCTCGCGGTGACGTACGACGGCGCGGCGCTGCGCACGTACGCCGACGGCCGGCTCGTCTCGACGCAGGTCCAGACCGGTCGCTTGAGGACGAGCACGCATCCGCTGCGGTTCGGCGGCAATGCCGTGTGGCGCGAATGGTTCGCGGGCCGGCTCGACGAGATCCGCATCTACGACGGCGCGCTCACCGCCGAGCAGATCCGGGAGGATCTGCGCACGCCGGTCGCCGGCGCGACCAAGGCACGCGGTGGCAAGGTGCCCAAGGGTGCCACCGTCAAGCGGTACCGAGGTCGCGGCACGCATCGCTGAGCAAATTTCTGCTGCTTCTTGCATGATGCTGCGGTAATATGCGGCATCATGCTTGCTCCTTCCCGTCACGACGCGATCCTCGGCGCCCTCGCCGAGCGTGGCACAGTCATGACCGCGGAGCTCGCCGACCGGCTCGGCGTCTCCGTGGACACCGTGCGCCGCGACCTGCTCGAGCTCGAGACCGCCGGCCAGCTCCGGCGCGTCCACGGTGGAGCGGTGCGCCCCGCGCCCGGCAAGCGCCGCTTCGTGGAACGCGCGCGCGAGGACACAGGCGGCAAGGCGGTCGTCGGCGCACTCGGCGCCCGGGCCGTGCAGTCCGGCCAGGTGGTGGCCATCGGCGGCGGGACGACCGCGCTCGAGCTCGCCCACTGGTTCGCGCCCGAGCTGAGCGCCACCGTCGTCACCACCAGCCCTGACGTCGCGATCGCCCTACGCGACCTGCCCGACGTCGACGTGATCGTGCTCGGCGGCCGGCTGGACCGGACGTCGCAGACGCTCGTCGGCGCCGAGACCGTCGCGCAGATCCAGACGCTGCGGCCCGACGTGCTGGTCGTCGGCGCGTGCTCGATCCACCCCGAGTTCGGGCTCACCATGCGCGAGCGCGAAGAGGCGCAGGTGATGCGCGTGCTCGCCGAGCGGTCGCGGACGGTCGTCGTGCTTGCCACGGCGGAGAAGCTCGGGACGGCCGCGCCGTACGTCGTCTCCGCGCGCATCGACATGCTCGTGAGCGATGCCTCCGCCGCGGCGCTCGCGCCGTACGAGCAGGCCGGAATCGAGGTGGTCCGCCCGTGAACGTCACGCGCGCCACCCGCGCCGTCTACGCGGTCTTCATCCTCAGCGGCTTCGCGTTCGCGAGCTGGGCCTCGCGGATCCCGCAGGTCCGCGACAGCCTCGAGCTCTCCCCGCGCCAGCTCGGCCTCGTGCTGCTGGCGATGGCGATCGGCTCGGTCATCTCGATGCCGCTCGCGGGTCTCGTCGTCTCCCGCCTCGGCGCCGCGCGCACGATCACGGTGATGGCGTTGGTCGCGGCCGCCGGCCTGGTCACCGCGGGCATCGGCCAGTCCGTCGGCGTGCTCCCGGTGGTGATCGGCCTGTTCCTGTTCGGCGCCGGCAACGGGACCTGGGACGTGGCCATGAACGTCGAGGGCTCGGCGGTGGAGCAGAAACTCGGGAAGGCGATCATGCCGCGCTTTCACGCGGGGTTCAGCGTCGGCACGGTGGCGGGTGCGTTGATCGGGGCCGGGATGGTGGCGCTGGGGGTCTCCCCCACGGCGCATCTGATCGCGGTCGCGGCGCTCGTCGCGATCGCCGGCCCGCTCGCCGTGCGCGACTTCCTCGCCGTCGAGCACAGCGAGGAGACCACGCAGCGCGGGAACCCGCTCAAGGCCTGGACCGAGCCGCGCACGCTGCTGATCGGCGTGTTCGTGTTCGCCGCCGCCTTCACCGAGGGCACCGGGAACGACTGGCTCGCCGTCGCGACCATCGACGGCTACGACGCGGCCGACGCGCTCGGGTCGCTGACCTTCGCGCTGTTCCTCGCTGCGATGACGCTCGGTCGCTGGTTCGGCCCGGCGGTGCTCGATCGTTACGGCCGCGTGCCGACGCTGCGCGTGCTCTCGCTCGCCGCGCTCGTCGGGCTCGCGCTCGTCGTCTGGGGCGGTTCGCTGCCCGTGGCAATGGCGGGCGCGATCCTGTGGGGCCTCGGCACCGCGCTCGGGTTCCCGGTCGGGATGAGCGCCGCCAGCGACGATCCGCGCCACGCCGCGGGCCGGGTGAGCGTCGTGGCGACGGTCGGCTACGTCGCGTTCCTCGCCGGGCCGCCGCTGATCGGCTTCCTCGCCGACGACGTCGGGACGCTGAAGGCGCTCACCGCCACCGGCGGGCTCGTCGCGCTCGGTCTGCTCGTCTCGGGCGCGTTGCGTGAACCGGCAGCGATGAGTTCCGGCGCCCCGGGTCGTCCTATCTCCGAACCCCAATGATCGGAGCCACCATGACCCGCCGCAGCCCCGCCTCACATGCTTTTTCCACCCCCGTCGTCCGCGAGATCAAGCGCCCACGGTCAGCACCGGCGGATGACGTCTGGTGACGCATCCGCGCGCGCGAGGTGTTAGACCACTTTTGTGGTCGCCCGCATCGTTCTGATCGCCTCGGTGGCGGTCCTCCTGCTCGCTCCCGCGGTGGTCGCCCAGATCCCGCCGCTCAACGATCTGCTCGCGCTCGGCAAGGGCGAGGGGCAACAGCCCGAGAAGGCCACCGTCCAGAACCCAGAGGCGCCGCCCGTCGTGTCCGCGCCGCGGGCGGTGTGCGAGCCCGGCTCCAAGCCCGAGCCCGGCGTCCAGGGTCGCGTGCCCGCGGGCGCCGCGGCCGACGGGCTGTGGTGCAACATGACGCTGGTCAGCCGGCACGGCACGTCCGGCGGCTTCAAGGTCCTGCGTTACGTGGACCGGGCCGGGCGCGAGTGCGCGTACTACGACACCGCGCTGCTGTTCCCGCTGAACGCGCTGAACCTGAACGGCAAGGGACTCGGGGTCGTCGTGCTGGACATGAGCGACCCGGCCAAGCCGCGTCAGACGGCGCTGCTGACCGAGGTGCCGATGCTCTCGCCGCACGAGTCGTTGAGCCTGAGCAGCGAGCGCGGGTTGCTGGCCGCCGTGAGCGGCAACCCGGCGACGGCGCCGGGCGTCGTGGCGCTCTACGACGTGTCGCAGGACTGTCGCAAGCCCGTCCTGCAGTTCACGAAGCCGCTGGCCCGGTTCGGGCACGAGAGCGGGTTCACCGAGGACGGAAAGACCTTCTACGCCACCGGCACCGCGACGGAGTCGATCACCGCGATCGATGTGAGTGTTGCGAAGGACCCGCACGTGCTGTGGCACGGCGCGATCATCTCGCACGGCATGACGCTCTCGCGTGACGGCAACCGCGCGTACGTCGCCGACCCGACCGGCAAGTCGCTGCTGATCATGGACACGTCGGAGATCCAGGCGCGCAAGCCGGATCCGAAGGTGCGCGAGATCAGCCGGCTCACATGGACGCCGGCCTCGATCCCGCAGAACGCGATCCCGTTCACGTCCGGCGGGCGGCCGTACGTGCTCGAGTTCGATGAGTACAACGCGGCAACGCTGGGCTCCGGCAGCGCCGACGAGGTCGGCGCGGCGCGCATCATCGACATCGGTGACGAGACGCGCCCGCGCGTGATCGCGAACCTGCGGCTGGAGGTCAACCAGCCCGCGGAGCACGCGGCCGCGGCCGGTGACCCGGGCGCCTCGAACCCCGTGCAGGGCTACGCCGCGCACTACTGCAACCTGCCGACGCGCGTTGACCCGAAGCTCGTCGCGTGCTCGTTCATCGCCTCCGGGCTGCGGCTGTTCGACATCTCGACGCTCACCGCGCCGAAAGAGGTCGCGTACTACGTCGCGCCGACCAAGGCCAAGGCCGAGAACCTCGGGCAGGCGAGCAGCTTCGCGATGTCGCAGCCGACGTTCGTGCCCGAGCGGCGCGAGGTCTGGTACAGCGACGGGACCGGCGGCTTCTACGCGTTGCGCGTGTCCCAGTCCGTCTGGCCCGTGGCCACGCAGCCCACGACCACGCCGCCCCGCCCGTGCGTGAGCCGGCGCAACTTCACGGTCCGCGTGCGGGTCCCGCGGAACGCTCGCGTCCGCAGCATCCGCGCCACGCTCGACGGGAAGGTTGTGCGGGGCGCGAAGCGATCGGGCCGCTACGTGCGCGTCCCCGTGAACCTGCGTGGGCGCGGGTCCGGCCGCGCGACCCTGAGGGTGACCGTGAAGCTCCGCGGCCGCAAGGCGGTCACGACGAAGCGCGTGTATCGGACCTGCGGAAGCGCCACAGCTCAACCGACCCGGTGACGGTCGCGGCGCGGGGCGGATCGCCCCCGCGCCGGTGGGACCCGGCGGGACTCATCTTCAGCACGGCGGCGACCTCTTCGGCGGTGAGGTCCATCGTCCAGCGGACGAGCTCGCGGGACTGCCGCTCCAGGTGCGCACCGACCGTCCGCTCCAACCGCTCGACCTTCTCGGGATCCACGTTGACTTGGTGCAGGTCCGCCAGTTCGGCGAGATGCTCGGCGGTCGGGATGACGACGAGCGCGACGCCGCCCGGCTTGAGCACGCGCGCCATCTCCGCCCCGTTGCGCGGCGAGAACACGTCGAGCACGAGGTCGATCGCCGCGTCGGCGACCGGGAGCGCCTGCCACACGTCGGCGACGACCGCGGCGATGTCCGGGTGCGCCCGTGCCGCGTGGCGGAGCGCGGGGCGCGACGTGTCGAGCGCGATCCCGAGTGCCCCGGGCAGCGCGTCGAGCACGCCGGCGAGGTGATGGCCGGTGCCCGCGCCGAGGTCGAGCACGGCCGGGCCGCGCGGCGAGTCGCGCCGGCCGGCGACGTGGCCGCCCGCCGCCAACTCGGGGGCCTA
>JAPDDQ010000805.1 GCA_027587225.1 Solirubrobacter taibaiensis | reverse complement strand
CCAGTAACACAATTATCCATCATATTTATCCTTACATACAAATAAAAAGCATCCTAGATGGATGCTTTTTATTTGTATGTACTTAATCTTGATTAATCAAAATAACCGCTGGACCAGCTACTACTACTCCAGCTACTTCTATTTTTTCAAATTCCTTTACTGTAATAGATATAACTCCTTCTCTTTCCATCAATTCTTTACTCAGGACATCAGTCGGGATTGCTTTCACCGTCTTACCTCCTTTTCATTTATACAATATGATAAAGTGAAACTTTCATCAGTGGGTTTTTTGTCCGTACTTATTGATTATTAACCCTCAGCAATCGGGCGAATAATCACCCAATGCATCTATATATATGCATCACCTCCGCTTTCATTCCTTATTCCACTCAAAAACCTTCTCCCCCTTCCTTGACATATTGAAAAATAAAAAAGAAGCTATAACATATAGCTTCCCTCCAAGTTTCTTTAATCTTTATGCACCGTATATTCCATGACTTTACCATCTCTATCAAATTGTAAAATAAGCTG
>JAPDDQ010000804.1 GCA_027587225.1 Solirubrobacter taibaiensis | reverse complement strand
CTCGAAATTATCGCACATAGTTATGTTAAAGAGGATGTATTAGTACCACACTCACCTTTAAACATTTTATACGTAAGGGAAATTGGTCTTCCTGTTAAAAGTGTACCTGTTTTTACGGAATGGTTAAAATCAAATCTAAATATGAAAACGATGGAAGATGGGGATATTTTTAACTTTGTTATAGGTGGCACTGCATATATCGTCGCGACTTGGTGGCAGCGACCTTGGATTCCAATTGCGATGAAAGCTTTACCACCGAAAGTACACGTTTCTTTTGGAACACCGGATCCAGCATTTTTACGGCGCATCCAAAATAACTTTAAGAAAAATAATATTCCCTTTGAATGTAAACATAATGAAGTATCATTTATTGAGCAGGGATATACATTTTCTATTGTGTATACACCAGAGTTTCATTCCGATATTCCTAGTAAAATAAACTTACCGCTTTCTATATAGTTATAGAAAGCGGTAAGTTTATTTTGTTTTAAGGAAAATTAAAATCTAGTTATTATGTTGATTTAACATTTG
>JAPDDQ010000803.1 GCA_027587225.1 Solirubrobacter taibaiensis | reverse complement strand
CTTGTATGTACAAGGGCTTTGGAACTTATTTCACAATCCGCCACAGTGCCAAAAGGCTACTTAAGACGATCAGAATGATCGAAACAAACCAAGGGCTTATAATTGCGATCGTTAACATAATCAACATCGTACTGCCAAACATCCAGCTACGACGTTGTTGCTGTTGCATTTGCAAACGCATTTGTTGTATTTCGCGCAGTTGTTTGTCTTGCCATGCCGACTGGTTTTTTAAACCATTCAAACTATCAATGAGTAAAGTTGGTAAATCCTGAGCACCCAAAAGTAAGTCTGGGATTTGTTGTCCAATCTCTTTGATATTTTTAACTGGGTTCATATTCGCTTTGACCCATTCAGTCAAAATCGGTTTTGCCAATTTCCAAATATCAAGTTGAGGGTAAAGATCAGTTCCTAAGCCCTCTACATGGACTAAGGTTTTCAACAACAACATCAGTTGCGGTGGGATTTCTAAATGGAATCGACGCGCAATATCCATGACTTGAATCAAAATACCTGCGAAATCTAATTGATCCA
>JAPDDQ010000802.1 GCA_027587225.1 Solirubrobacter taibaiensis | reverse complement strand
AATCATTCGAGGCGGCAACTGAAAAAGAAGCGAAAGCAAAAGGTGAATCTATTTTACGAGAAAAAGGATTGTATGAAAAAACACATCGCTGCACATCTACTGCAGGTAAGCTCGTTTTATTCCAGCGCTAAAAAAAAGAAGCGTCATCCGCTTCTTTTTCACTCTACTATATCTTCGTCACACCACGTAAACACCACATCTAGAATGCGATTACCGATACGTACGCGTTTATTCCATTTTCCTGTTTGGATCTGATGTTGCAATTCAGCTTTCATCTTTTCCGTCCAGTCGTGAATCGTTTCACTACCGTCGTACGGATATACGCTCGGAAACTCTTTCTGCAGTAGATGCAAGCTCTCTGCATCAAAATGAAAATGGAAGAAGTAGTTTGCTGTAAGCGATGGTTCTTGCAATCGTAAAAAATGATCATCAATTTGCTTTCTATTTCGATAGAAAGTAAAGATATTCACTTTACCGCTAGTAATTTGGTCAATTTGAATTTCGTGCTTCTCTATAATCACGTCTTGTCCAC
>JAPDDQ010000801.1 GCA_027587225.1 Solirubrobacter taibaiensis | reverse complement strand
AACTGAAACGACGATTTGGTCTACTTTCATGAACATTGATGAAGGTGAAAAGGGCATACCTCCTATTGGAAAACCAATTTGCAATACAGAAGTGTATGTATTGGATGCAGGGTTACAACCAGTGCCATCTGGAGTTATTGGGGAATTATATATTGCAGGGGAAGGACTTGCAAGCGGATATTTAGGAAAACCTGAGTTAACAGCTGAACGGTTTG
>JAPDDQ010000800.1 GCA_027587225.1 Solirubrobacter taibaiensis | reverse complement strand
ATCTTGTGAAATGGCGTAGTGATGGTGCGTTAGAGTACATTAGTCGCGCAGATCATCAAATTAAAATTCGTGGATTCCGAATTGAATTAGCTGAAATTGAAACGGTATTACAACGACATGAAAATATTCAACAAGCGGTAGTAATGGTACGAGAAGATCGTCCAAATGATAAACGCATCATTGCGTATATCGTTGCAGAAGAAAAGGAACCGATTAATCTTTCAGAAATTCCTTCTTATGTTTCAGAAAGTTTAGCGAATTATATGATACCATCGACATTTCTTGTGCTAGAAGTATTACCATTAAC
>JAPDDQ010000799.1 GCA_027587225.1 Solirubrobacter taibaiensis | reverse complement strand
CGCTTGGCATTGTGGATCACTTAGGGAAGAAGGTAAAGAAACTTATTTTTCACAATGAACAAGTGTGGGGGATACGACCACGAAACGTGCAGCAAATTATGGGATTAGAATTGTTGCTTCGTGAAGATATTCCGCTTGTAACGTTAACGGGGAAAGCCGGCACAGGAAAAACGTTACTTGCGTTAGCTTCGGGACTTATGCAAACAGAAGACTTAGGGTTATATAAAAAATTACTTGTGGCAAGACCAATTGTTCCAGTCGGAAAAGATATCGGTTATTTACCAGGAGAAAAAGAAGAAAAATTAAGACCATGGATGCAGCCAATTTTTGATAACCTAGAGTATTTATTTAATACGAAAAAGCCAGGAGAGTTAGATGCTATTTTAGCTGGAATGGGTTCGATTGAAGTAGAAGCCCTTACTTATATACGCGGGAGAAGTATTCCAGACCAGTTCATTATCATTGACGAAGCACAAAATTTAACAAAGCATGAAGTGAAGACGATATTAACTAGGGTAGGGGAAAAGAGTAA
>JAPDDQ010000798.1 GCA_027587225.1 Solirubrobacter taibaiensis | reverse complement strand
ACTTTTTCAAATAGTTTCTTTTTAATATCTAAGTTTTCAACTACTACTTCAATAATCCAATCTACATCAGCTAGACGCTCAAGGTCATCTTCTAAGTTACCTGCTTCAATCAGTGCTAAATTTCCTTTCACTGTCAGAGGAGCTGGTTTTTGCTTTAATAGTTTTTGCACAGCCGTATTACTAAAACGATTTCTCACACTTTTATGTTCTAATGTAAGTCCCTTCGCTTCTTCTTCTTTCGTAAGCGCAGGTGGTACAATATCAAGCAATAATGTCGGAATACCAATATTAGCTAAGTGTGCCGCAATTCCCGAACCCATTACGCCTGAACCTAGAACAGCAGCCTTTTTAATTTGGAACATCCAATTCTCCCCCTATTCTTGAATGAATGCTCATTCAATTTTTCGACATAAGTCGCAATCAATGAGTGAGCCTCTACTAATAAATATATGATACTGTTTAAATTTTCGCAATATATTTATTGATAAAATTTTCTGAAATAAATATTTTTCTTTTATTTGCCCATGCTATAT
>JAPDDQ010000797.1 GCA_027587225.1 Solirubrobacter taibaiensis | reverse complement strand
ACATACATATGTATTACTTGACTTCTATAAAAGTAGTAACCATAATAGTTACAGAAATACAAATAGCTATTCACATATCCACAAATAGGAGGAAGAAAAATGAAACATGTAATCGTTTATGCACACCCGAATACAGAAAGCTTCAACCATGCGATTTTAGAAACGGTAAAAAGTGAATTAGAAGGAAAAGGTCACGAAGTACGCGTTCGCGATCTATACGAATTAAACTTTAATCCAGTATTAGGCGCTTCCGATTTCATCTCATTTTCTCAAGGAAATACACCAGAAGATATTAAAGAAGAACAAGAACATATCTCTTGGGCTGACAGCATTACATTCATTTATCCAGTGTGGTGGGCGGGACTTCCTGCTATTTTAAAAGGATACGTTGACCGTGTATTTAGCCATGGATTTGCTTATGCTTACGGTGAAAACGGCATTGAAAAGTTATTAAGCGGTAAAAAAGGATTGTTATTATCTACAATGGGCAATACGAAAGAAGCATACACAGCAGGCGGCATGTTTGATGCAAT
>JAPDDQ010000796.1 GCA_027587225.1 Solirubrobacter taibaiensis | reverse complement strand
GTAATCATGGGATTACCGTTTAGCTTTGTTATGCTGCTTGTGATGGCTGGACTCTATAAATCTCTCCGTTTAGAAGATTATCGTAAAGCTAGTCGTAGCTTAAATGCTGCACCTGTAGTTGGTAATGTCGATATTCTAAATTGGAAACAACGCCTTTCACGTGTCATGCATCATCCTGGTAGCCATGAAACATTGCGTATGCTCGACAATGTATGTAGACCTGCAGTGCAAACGGTTGCTGATGAACTGATTAAACGAGGGATGAACGTTGAGGTTAATCAAGGCGAATCTGAATACCACGATAAGTTGTATCACCTAGACTTAACGATTTTCATTGAAGATGAGCATAATTTTGTCTATCAAATTTGGCCTGTACGTTATATCGCTCCGACATTTAGTGAACGAGGCAAACGTGGTAAGCAATATTACTATCGTTTGGAAACATTCTTGTATGAAGGTTCTCAAGACAATGATTTGGTCGGATATACCAAAGAACAGGTCATTAATGACATTTTAGATAAGTATGAGCGTCA
>JAPDDQ010000795.1 GCA_027587225.1 Solirubrobacter taibaiensis | reverse complement strand
CGTTGTAAAGATTTTACGAACGAAATCTGTCCTTTCTTTGCATAATCATTGTTACAATGAATACTACAAAGACAAGTTCTTTTAAAAGGAAGGTGAAAAAATGAGGAAATATGGAATATGGCTTGTTCTATTTGTATGTGTTGCCTTTCTAGTTGGTTATAGTGTTACGACTGTTTTAGGAAAAGAGGAAGTGGAAGTCGATCGGAAAGAAGTATTTACAACGATACAAAAAGGCTATGAAACCCAGTTTTCAATTCGTGGGAAGCATTTCCCGATGAATAAGATGATAGAGACGTTATCACCGTATTTTACAGATAATTTCCTTCAAGTATTTACAGATGAAAATAGCAGAAGTGATAAACAAAGTGGTGAATATTTACTTCCGGCAAAAGAAGCACCGTTTTCTTTTAATTCAGAAACGAAAATGTCGTATGATGAAGAACATAAAAATTTATATGTATATGAGCGGACAAAAAGTGGACAATATCAAATTGTAACATTGAAAAGGGATCAAGATAAATGGAAGTTAGCAG
>JAPDDQ010000076.1 GCA_027587225.1 Solirubrobacter taibaiensis | reverse complement strand
GGAGCGATCCGCCTTAGCGCGCCCGCCCGGCGGCCGCCGACGCCGCTCGCGCTGGCCGTGCCGGCCCGTGGCGTGTCGTCGTCGCGCGCCATCTCACACCTCCAGCTGCATCAGGCGGGCGACGGAGTTCGTGTCGCCCTGCTCGAGCCGGGTCTCGTGGGCGACCGCGCCGTCGCGCATCGCGAGGACGCGGTCCGCGCGGGCGGCGACGCGCGCGTCGTGGGTGACGAGCACGATCGTCTGGCCGCGCTCGTCGTGGGCCTCGCGCAGCACCGCCATCACCTCGCGGGCGCTCGCGGAGTCCAGCGCGCCCGTCGGTTCGTCGGCCAGCAGCAGGCGTGGGCGGTTGATCAGCGCGCGGGCGATGGCCACGCGCTGCTGCTGCCCGCCTGAGAGGCGCGTGGGGGACGTGTCGGCGTGCTCGGCGATGCCCAGCGAGGTCAAGAGCTCCCCCCGGCGCTCACGGGCCTCACGCGGCGAGAGGCCGGCGAGCAGGCCCGGCAGCTCGACGTTGTAGGCCACCGAGAGGTTGCCGATCAGGTTGAAGAACTGGAAGACGAAGCCGATCTCGTCGCGGCGCACGTGGGCCCAGCGCGCCTCGCTCAGCCCGTCGACGCGACGGCCGGCCAGCGAGATCTCGCCCGCGGTAGGCCGATCGAGCCCGCCCAACAGGTTCAGCAGCGTCGACTTGCCGCAGCCGGACGGCCCGGTGACGGCGACGAACTCGCCTTCGGCCACCGAGACGTCGACGCCACGCAGCGCGTGCACGCCGCCTTCGTACTCGCGGGTGAGGCCGCGCGTGACGATCACGGGCTCCATGGGTCAGCTCCCCATTCGTTGTTCGCAGAGGTCGAGCCACTTCAGGTCGGCCTCGAGGTGCAAGGCCGCGCCTTCGACGAGCAGAGCGGAGACGTCGTCGCCGGTCGCGACGTCGTCCAGCTCCCGCAACGCCTGCAGGTACGCGGCGCGTTGACGGTCGATCAGCTCGAGCGGGTCCGCGATCCCCGCGGCCCGGGCGAGCACCAGCTTCACGAAGAAATCGTCCTTCAACCGTGCGGCCGGTGTGGCGTCCGCCACCCACCCGCGCAGCTCCATCCGCCCAGCCTCCGTCAGCTGGTACACGCGCTTGTTCGGTCGCCCGTTCTGCGCGACCGGGTCGTCGTCCACGAGCCCGTCGCGCTCCAGGCGCGAGAGCGTCGTGTAGATCTGCCCCGCGTTCAGCGGCGGCAGCACCGACCCGAACTGCTGCTCCATCGCCTGCTTGAGCTCATACCCGTGCGCCGGGCCGTTCGCGAGCAGTGCGAGGAGAGGAAAGCGCATCTAGATACTCGTTATATATATCGAGTATCTAGCTGTCAAATCAGAGCACGGAGAGCGCACCCGGTGGTCCGTTGACCAGGCGGCCGACTCGCCAGCCGTCGACCGAGGCGCCCACAGGGAGGGCGGCGAGGAGGCCGCCCGACGTCATCGCGTCGCACACGAGTCGTGCCCGAGCCGGGTCGACGGAGCCCCACGAGGTGCACTCGTCCGCGTCGCGGCGGTTGCGCTTGGAGCCGCCCGCCAGCGCCCGTTCGTCGCTGAGCAACTCGAGCACGCCCTCGATCGCGGGTACGGCGTCGGCGTCGATCTCCGCCGCCAAGCCCGAGGCGGCGGCCAGCTCGTGGGTGTGGCCGAGCAGGCCGAAGCCGGTCACGTCGGTGAGGGCGTGCGCGCCGGCTGCGCGGGCCTGCACCGCGGCGCGGGCGTTCAGCGTCGTCATGACGTCGATCCCGCGCGCCACCAGCTCCGGCGAAGCGAGGCCGCGCTTGATCGCCGTCGCGATCGTGCCCGCCCCGAGCGGCTTGGTCAGCCACAGCACGTCGCCCTCGCGGCCGCCCGCGTTGGTGAGCACCTCGTCCGGGTGCACGACGCCCGTGACCGCCAGCCCGTACTTGGGCTCGGGATCGTCGATCGAATGCCCGCCGACCACGGACGCGCCCGCCTCAGCCACCGCGTCCCCGCCCCCGCGCAGGATCTCGCGCAACACGTCCGGCCCCAAGGTCTCCAGCGGGTAGGCGACCAGGTTCAGGGCGGACACCGGCGTAGCGCCCATCGCGTACACGTCGGACAAGGCGTTCGTGGCCGCGATCCGCCCGAACGCGTACGGGTCGTCGACGATCGGCGTGAAGAAGTCCGCGGTCTGCACGATCGCGATCTCCGCGCTCAGCCGCACGACGCCCGCGTCGTCGGAGGTGTCCGTCGCGACGAGCACCCGCGGGTCCGTCGGACGGGGCAGCGAGGCCACGATCGGACGCAGGTCACCGGCGGAGAGCTTGCAGCCGCAGCCCGCGCCGTGGCTCAAGGATGTGAGGGGCACCGTCATGGCGTTCGTATGATGGCCATCAGTGGCCGGACGCCGTGCGTACACCGACGCCGAGGTCGAAGTCGCCGTTCAGGCGCTCAGCGACCCCGCGCAGCTCGAGCAAGCCCAACGCCTCGTCGCGGAGAACGCGCCGACGCTGCAGCGGATCCTCAACATCGCGCTCAACGAGGCGGAGTGGTTCGACTCGGCCCATCACGCGCAGGTGCTCGAGGCGGCCGGCAAGGCCGACATCGAGGAGCGCCTCCAGGCCGTGCAGACGCTGCTGGCCGAGGAGATCCGCGTGACGATGATGATCGGGGCGGCGGTGGGCTTCGAGCTCGCCCACCAGCTGATCGACAAGGAGGACAGCTAGATGGCAGCAAGTGTCCGGTGGCTGGGTCATTCCGCCTTCCACCTCTCCGGAGGCGGGGCCGATGTCCTCATCGACCCGTTTCTCAACCACAACCCGAAGGCCGCGGCGCAGCCCGACGAGGTCCCCGCCGACGTGATCCTGCTCACGCACGGCCACGGCGACCACCTGGGCGACACGGTGGACATCGCGACCCGCACGGGCGCGACCGTCGTGGCGATCGTGGAGCTCGCCACCGAGATCGCGACGAGCGGCGTCGACGTGCGCGACCCGAACCTCGGCGGCACGGTGCAGTTCGACTGGGGCTGGGTCAAGCTCGTGCCCGCGTGGCACACCGCGGTGTCCCCGGCCGGGACCGCGCACACGCCCGCCGGGCTGCTGATCAACTACAACGGCCACGTCATCTACCACCTCGGTGACACGGCGCTCTTCAGCGACCTGCAGCTGATCGGCCGGCGTGGCGACAAGATCGATCTCGCGCTCGTCCCGATCGGTGGCCACTACACGATGGATCGCTACGACGCGGTCACGGCGGTCGAGTTCGTGAATCCGGCCCAGGTGATCCCGATCCACTACGACACGTTCCCGCTCGTCGAGACGGACGCCGAGGCGTTCAAGCAGGACGTCGAGAACGCCGGCTTCTCGCAGGTGTACGTGCTCAACCCTGGCGACACGCACGAGCTCAAATGACCCACGCCGTCGTCCTGATCAAGGCTGAGCGCGAGGCGCTGCCCATCCTCGGCGGCCAGCTCGCCGAGATCGAAGGCGTCGCCGAGGCGTACTCGGTCACCGGCCAGTGGGACTTCGTCGCGATCCTCCGGGTGCGTGACCCCGCGGGTGTCCACGCCGTCGTGACCGGCGAGTTCTCCAAGCTGGACGGCATCAAGGACTCAGAGACGATGCTGGCCTTCGAGGCGTTCTCGCAGCACGACCTCGAGGCCTTGTTCTCCATCGGCAACTGATTCTTTGCTCGTCGCCCCGCCCCACCGTCCCACGCTCAAGGAAGAGCTCACCGGCCTGCCGAAGCGCCTCCGTATCGCCGCCATCGCGGCGCTGGCGCTGCTCGCCGTGGTGGCGATCTTCCTGCTCGCGGGCGGAGCGTCAGCTGAAAGCGGCACTCGGGTGGTCGTCAAGGAGCCGATCGCGTTCAACCTGCGCTATCCGGACGGCATGGAGCGGGTGGAGGACGACGCGCTGTTGCATCTGCAGCGGCCGGGCAAGGACGAGTTCACCGTCGAGCGGCTCGAGCTGCCGGCCTACACCGGCGACGTCGGCGGCGTGTTGCCCGGCGAAGCCTCCCGCGAGGTCGAGCGGCTCAGGGAGCGGTTCCCGAACCTCGAGCTCGTCGAAGAGGGCAAGGTCCGGATCAATCGTGCGGCCGGCTACTCACTGGTGTTCCGCGCGAGCCGCAGCCCGCGGATGTACGGGCGGCTCGTGCTGCTGCCCGAGCCCGTCCCGGGCTCCCGGACCGGCGTGAAGCTGCTGATGCTCGCCACGCCCGCGGGCGGCGCCGGCAAGGCGCGCGACGTCGGCACCTCCGGCGCGGTCAAGACCCCGTACCGCTCGTTCCGCTTCGGCACGGAGGGCCCATGAGCATCGACTACGACCACTTCGCCGCCGTCGACATGCGCGTCGGCCAGATCGTCGCCGTCGAGGACTTCCCGGAGGCGCGCAAGCCCGCCTGGAAGCTCACGATCGACTTCGGTGAGGAACTCGGCACCAAGCGCTCGAGCGCGCAGATCACGAACTACACCCGCGAGGAGCTCGAAGGCCGGCGCATCGTCGGCGTCGTGAACTTCCCGCCGCGGCAGATCGGCCCGGTGCGCTCGGAGGTGCTGGTGCTCGGCGCCTCAGACGAGGAGGGCCGTGTGATCCTGCTCGCGCCCGACACCGAAGTGCCGCTCGGCGCGAGAATTCACTAGAAGACCGGCTCCTGCCGGTACGCACGATTCTGGCGGCCGCCGATCACCGCCTGGCGCCACCCGGCGACCGCCAATGGGCCACCAGCACACCACCGGTCACCCTGCGGCCCCAGCCGGCGCCGGCGACCACCAGCGATAGCGCCCGGCCCTCGCCGGTCTAGGGCGCGGGGGTCTCTTCGACCGGCGCCTGCGAGGGCGTCGGCGTCGACTCGACCTGCGGCGCGGGCGTGACGACCGGAGCGGGCGGCGCCTCGGGCGTCGCGGGCTGCTCGGGCGTGGCCGAGGGGGTCGGGTCGGGCTGCGGGGCCGGCGGCGTCGGGACGACCGCGAACTCCGGGCCGGTGGCCGGCGGCGGGGTGGGCTGTGCCGCGGGCGGCGTGAAGGTGCCCGAGCCCGGCTCGGCGGTGCCCTGCGTGTCGGTCGGCAGCGCGGTGGTGTCGCCGCCACGGCCTTCGGTGGCGGGAGCGCCGGCGCCCGGCGTCGCCGTCCCGGTGGCGGCCGGGGTGGCGCTGGCGTCCGGGGTGGCGCTCGCGGTCGCGGTGGCGGTGGCCTTCGGCTCCGCCTTGTCCTTCTTGGCGGCCGGGTCGACCGGCGTGATCTTGCGCTCGGCCGTGGCCGTGATCGGCTGCGGCACGGAAGCGACCGCGACCGGCGGAGCGGTCGCGGCGGCAGCCGGCGCGGCAGCGGCCTTCTTCGGCTCCACCTTCGCCACGACGTTCTTCTCGACGCCGGGCTTCGTGGTCGCGTGCTGGACCTCGACGGCGCCGGCGGTGACGATCGCGGCGGCGGCCAGACCCGCGCCCACCTTGGACGCGACGGTGCCGAACCCGACCTGCAGCGCGGCGCCCGCGCTGGCCGTGCCCGCGCCGGCGGCCGCGGCGCCAGTGCCGGAGGCGGCGGCGGTGGTGCCGACGTGCGTGATCAGGAGCTTCTTGAGCAGCAGCAGCGGCCCGATCGGGAACAGGGCGGCGAGCGCCTTGTTGTTGCTGCGCAGGTACTTGCGGAAGTCGGTGCAGCGCTCGCAGGTGCGCAGGTGGCGGCGGACCGGCGCGGTGGTGCGCTTCAGCCCCTCGGCGACCTCGCCCAGCTCGATCCGGACCTCGTCGCAGGAGAGCAGGCGCGCCTCGGCCGCCTCGGCCAGGGACACACGGGCGCGGACGAGCAGCGACTTGACCGACGGGACCGTGGTCTCCATCGCCTCGGCGATCTGCTCGTACGACAACGCGTCGATCTCACGCAGCAGCAGCGCCGTCCGCTGGGTCTCCGGCAGATCCTGCACGTCCGCGATCAGGAGCCGGAACTCCTCGCGCTTGTGCACCTTGTCGGCGGTCGTGAGCCCGCCCTCGGACAAGTGGATGTCCATCGAGTCCATGCCCACCGCCTGCGTGCGGCGCAGGTGGTTGAGCGAGCGGTTGCGCGCGATCCGGTACAGCCACGGGCGCACGTTGATCTCACGGTCGTCCGCGAGCATCGCGTTGAAGGCGGCCGCGAAGACCTCCTGCAGCACGTCCTCGGCGTCCTCCCGCGATGAGAGCATGTGCCGGCAGAACGCCAGCAGCCGCGACTGGTAGCGGGCCACCAGCGCTTCGAACGCACCATGGTTCCCGCGCCGGATCAGGGCGACGAGACGCTCATCCGACTGCAGGCGCAGCAGAGGCGAGCGGCCGTGAAGGCCAGAGTGCTGTAGAGCGGAAGCTTCCAAACTGATTGCCGGCGGCAGAACGTTGCCCACACGGAAGAACCATCGGCGCGTGGGGAAGTTGCGGCGTTGCCCGACCCAGGGTAGCCGCGCTCCCGCCGGGTTCCGAGGGGCTATCCCCCGCGGAGGGGTGGCGGCGCCTACTACGATTTCGCCCGGCCCGGGTGGCGGAATTGGTCAGACGCGGTCGGCTTAAACCCGATTGTTCTTTGGAGCGTGTGGGTTCGAGTCCCACCCCGGGCATTTCCATGGCGGACCTCGCGATTCGACTGCAGCCGCGCGCCAAGCGCGAGGAGGTCGTCGGTGAGCGCGCCGGCGCCATCGTCATCCGTGTCACGGCCCCGCCGGTGGACGGGAAGGCCAACGCGGCGCTGTGCGCGTTTCTCGCCAAGGCGGCGGGCGTGTCAGTGTCGCGGGTCGAAGTGGTCCGGGGACAGACCTCGCGCGACAAGGTCGTACGGGTCGAGGGCGTCACGTCGGAAGCGCTGCGCGCCGCGTTGCTCCGTTAAATGTCCGTACGCGGACACCCGCGGCAACGCGCCTTGCAGCGCGTGCCGCGGGGTCAGCGCGCGGACTAGGCCGCGGCGGAAGCGGCGGCTGCGCCTTTGCGCAGGAAGCCGCTGAGGATCGCGCCGGCGAGGCCGTCGCGACCGGAGATCTGGAGGGACTCGGTGGAGCCCTCGGGGCCGAGTGCTCGCACCCACGCCGCGACCGTCCCGCGTACGGACGCCGTGGGAGTGGCACCGCCCACCTCGGACACCTCCACGCGACCGCCTCCCAGCGTCACGAGGTATTGGCGTTCCGGATGGTCGCCGTCGGCCTCCACGATCAACTCGACCGTCCCTTCCAGGCCGGCCGGTGGTTCGAGGAGCCCAGGCGCAAGGCGGAAGATGGCGCCGACATTGACGTCCTCACCGGGGCGCGGAGCGCTCCACGTCCAGTCGTAGCCCCAACGCGCGAGCGCGCCCAGCACCGGGATCAGCTCCCGTGAGCGCTCGGTCAACTCGTAGTCGACCCGCGGCGGTACCTCCCGGTACCGCTGTCGCGTGAGCAAGCCGTCGGCGACCATGCGATTCAATCTCGAACGCAACTGCTCGGTGGAAATTCCGGGCAGCACACGTTGGAGCTCGACGAATCGGCGCGGACCGGCAGCGAGATCACGGATGATGAGCAGCGTCCATTTGTCACCTACGAGGTCGAGGGCGCGCGCGTCGGGCGACCACTGATCGTATGGGTGACGTTTGGGCGGTGGGACAGGTGGTATGAGAGGCCTCCCTGATGCGGCCTTAGAGTGCGCGCAGAATACCTGCTTTTACGACGGAAGGTTGCTGGTATCGACATATACGGCCGATGACATGGATGTGATCACGAGCGCAAGTTCCCGCCAGTTCGAACGTTGTATGGCTGCGACGGGGGCTATTGCTTTCGCGTCTGGGGAACGACACGAGATCAAGGATGCACGGAATGGGTGAGGTCATACGGCTGGAGGACCGCCGCGCGCGGCGCCGGCCGGAGACACCAGGGGAAGCCGTTAGGGCGGAGTTCCTCTTCGACCTCGCGTCGCCATTTACCTACTTGGCGGCGGAGCGGGTCGATCGAGCGTTTGATGAGGTGACATGGACGCCGGCGTGCAGCCGCACGCTGCGATGCGCGTCCATGCCCGCGGACTTCGGCGATGTCCAGGAGATCGTCGACCACGCTGAAGAGCGCGCCGCTGCGCTGCGCCTTCCGCTCCAGTGGCCCGAGCGCTGGCCGATGGCCGTGCCGGCCGCCATGCGCGTCGCGCACTACGCCGCCCAGCAGGGTCGTGGTGGGGCGTTCGTGCTCGCGGCGACGCGGCTCGCGTTCGCCGGCGGGTTCGACCTGGACGACCTGGAGATCTTGACCGAGGCGGCGGCCGCCGCGGGCCTGCGGCTCGACGGCTGCCTCAAAGCCGCGCGGGAAGAGCGGCGCGACGGCGCGATGGAGGCGGCTTCGCGCCGTCTGCTCGGCGCGGGAGCGGACCGGTTGCCGGCGCTGTGGGTTGATCGAGGCGTGTTCTGGGGCGAGGACCGAGTAGGCGACGCGGCGGCGACCGCTCGCCTGCACGCCGCCGCGTCTCTTAGGGGCTGACCAAGCCCGCGAGAATCTGCGAGTCAAACGACTCGCGCGGCCGCTCCAGGTTTCCCGGGCGGCCGTCCCGCAGGATCGGGTCTTCACGGTCCGCCTCGGCGAGCAGCAGCTCGAGGTCGGCGTCGCTGAAGCTGAGGGTGGGCTCGTCGTTCACCCCCGTGACGCTAATCACACATGCGCGCCCTGTCATTGGACCGGGCGGCGCGACCCCCCGCCCGGGGGGATAGATTCCGCCGCGCTTATGGACGACGAAGCCACGCGGCTGCACGGCGGCCGCCTCATTGCCCGACGCCTGAAGGCCCACGGCGTCACACGGCTCTTCACGCTCTCGGGCGGCCACCTGTTCTCGCTCTACGAGGGCTGCAAGGACGAAGGCATCGACATCGTCGACACTCGCCATGAGGCGACGGCCGCGTTCGCGGCCGAGGGGTGGGCGAAGGTCACGCGCCAACCGGGCGTCGCGGCGCTGACCGCGGGGCCCGGGGTCACGAACGGGATGAGCGCGATGGCGAGCGCCAAGCAGAACCACTCGCCGATGATCGTGCTCGGCGGGCGTGCGCCGGCGTTCCGCTGGGGGCAGGGATCGCTGCAGGAGATCGACCACGTGCCGTTCGTGCGGCCGATCGTCAAGCTCGCGGCCACCGCGGGAGCGACGCCGGAGATCCCCGGGCTGGTCGACGAGGCCTTCGCGGTCGCGGGCCGGCCGTACAGCGGCCCGGTGTTCCTCGATTTCCCGCTCGACGTCGTGTTCACGGAGGCCGAGGCCGACGAGGCGCTCGAGGTCCAGGCGCCGCGCGCGGAGCAGGCGGACGGCGACGCGATCGAGCGTGCGCTCGCGCTGCTCGGCGAGGCGGAGCGGCCGGTGGTCATGGCCGGCACCGACCTCTACTGGGGGCGCGGGGAGGAAGCGCTGCGCGAGCTGGTCGAGCGGCGCGGCATCCCGGTGTTCCTGAACGGGCTCGGGCGCGGCTGCCTGCCCGCCGACCATGAGCTCGCGTTCGCGCGGGCGCGCAAGACGGCGCTGGGTGAGGCCGATGTCGCGCTCGTGATCGGTGTGCCGATGGACTTCCGGCTCGGCTTCGGGAAGGCGTTCAGCGAGGACGCCGAGGTGGTCGTGATCGACGTCGCCGAGCCCGAGCGTGAGCACCCGCGGCGCGTGGCGGCCGAGCTGTACGGCGATCTCACGACGTCCCTCCGCGGGCTGCTGGGCGACGGCCCGAGCACGAAGGGCTGGGTGGCGAAGCTGCGCGAGGAGGAGACGACCAAGCGCGAGGCCGAGCGCGAGCAGCTGAGCGATCCACGGGGTCCACTGCACCCGATGCGCGTCTACGGCGAGCTCGCGCAGGTGCTCGACCGCAACGCGATCGTGATCGGCGACGGCGGCGACTTCGTCTCCTTCGCGGGGCGCGTGGTCGATTCCTACGAGCCGGGCTGCTGGCTCGACCCCGGTCCGTTCGGGTGCCTGGGGAGCGGGCCGGGCTACGCGCTCGCGGCCAAGCTCGCCCATCCCGACCGCCAGGTCGTGCTCCTGCTCGGCGACGGCGCGTTCGGCTTCAGCGGCATGGAGTTCGACACGCTCGCCCGCCACGGCGTGAACGTCGTCGGCGTGATGGGCAACAACGGCATCTGGGCGCTCGAGAAGCACCCGATGGAGTTCCTCTACAACGGCTGGTCGGTGGCCGCGGACCTGCGGCCGGAGACGCGCTACGACACCGTGGTGGAGGCGCTCGGCGGGCACGGCGAGTTCGTGACCGCGGCGGACGACCTGCGGCCCGCGCTGGACCGCGCGTTCTCAGCGGGCAAGCCGGCGCTCGTGAACGTGTCGACCGATCCCACCGTGGCGTACCCGCGCAGCGCGAACCTCGCTTGAGTCCTTAAAAAGAAGCCGCCCGCGGCGGGGGCGGGCGGCTTCAAAGTGGCCCCGTCAGGACGGGCAGGGGTACGTGCCTTGATGGGGCCTTATTGGGTGGTCCCGACGGCGGGAGGCGCCGATGATGCGGCATCGCCAGGACCTATGTGTCGGCGGACGGCGGCGGGAGGCACGACCGCCCGTTCCGACAGGCAAGATTCTCTACCTTGACCCTTTGGACTGCCAATCGAACACATGTCCATTCACGGACATTCTGGACTCAATTACGGTGCGTCGGCCAGAGTTGAGAGCGCGAGTCCGAAGAGGATGTCGTGCTCGGAGGCTTCGACCTGTTGGAGGTCGAAGGACGCCAGTACTTCTAGCAGGATGGCGATTCCCGCAACGATCACGGGTGCCCGAGCGGGGTCCAGTCCCGGGACCTGCCGCCGCTCCGCGAGGGGGAGGCGCGCGAGGCGTTCGTACATCTCCGTCAGACGCGTCCGGGTGAGGATGTGGCCCTCGATCCGCGCTGGGTCGTATTCCTCCAGACCCAGGTCGATCGCCGCGCACTGGGTCGGCGTGCCCGCGACGGCAATCGCTTTCCCCACGCGCGGGTGCGCGGGAAGCGTCACGTCGGCGCGCAATGCGGCGAGTTCGGCCGCTGACGGCGGGTCCGAGTGCAGGTGGCGCTCGGCGTGCCGGACGACGCCGATCTGGGTGGAGGCGTGGAACGTGACCTGGTCGCGGAGGCCGATCACCAATTCGGTCGAACCACCGCCGATGTCGATTACCAGGACCGGATCGTCCTCTTTGCGGCGTGCGATTGCGCCCGCAAATGTGAGTTTTGCCTCTTCCTCGCCGGCGAGGATGCGGGCCGGGAAGCCCAGGGTGTCGGCGACGCGGCGTGCGAACGCGGCGCCGTTCGCCGCGTCCCGGACCGCGGAGGTCATCACCGCCGCCGCCGGTGCGCCGTCGATCAGCTCCCGGTAGCGCTCGAGGACGTCCAGGACACGCTGCATCGGCGCCTCGCCGAGCTCCCCGGTGGCGTCGACGCCCTCCCCGAGGCGCGTGACGATCGACTCGCGCGTGCCGTCCGTGATCAGCAGGCGGGTGGAGTTCGAACCGATGTCGACGGCGGCGACCCGGTTCATGCGACGCGGTTGGGCATCTCCTCGCCGGCGAGCGCGGCGAGCAAGTTGTCCACGGCGAGGTCCGCCATGCGCGAGCGCGTGCGGACGGTGGCGCTGCCGACGTGCGGGACCACCAGGAGGTTCGGGGCCGTCAGGAGTGGGTCGTCCTGTGGCAGCGGCTCGGGGTCGGTGACGTCGAGCCCCGCGCCGGCGATCTCCTCGTTGACGAGGGCTTCCCGGAGCGCGTCCTGGTCCACGGTCCCGCCGCGACTCGTGTTGATGAAGTACGCGGTGGGTTTCATCCGGGTGAACTGGGCCGCGCCCATCAGGTGCTTGGTCTCCGGCGTCAGCGGCGTGTGCAGCGAGACGTAGTCGCTCGTGTCCAGCAGCTCGTCGAGGCTGATGCCGGAGCTGCGCGAGCTGTGGACGATCTTCATGCCGAAGCCCTCGCCGCGGCGCGCCATGGCCTGGCCGATCCGACCCCAGCCGATGATGCCGAGCGTGCAGTCGGCGAGGTCGCCGCCGAGCATGTGGCCTGGGTGCCAGGGCGCCCAGCGGCCTTCTCGAACTTCCTTTTCGCCCTCGCTGATCCGGCGCGCGATGCCCAGCAGGAGCGCGAACGCGATGTCGGCGGTGGCGTCGGTGAGCACACCGGGCGTGTTGCCCACGGGGATGTCGCGCTGCTTGGCGGCGTCCAGGTCGATGTTGTCGGTGCCGACCGCGCAGTTCGCGATCGCTTTGACGGACGGCGCTTGGTCGAGGAAGTCGCCGTCGACCTTCTCGGTGACCGTGAGCAACAGCGCGTCGGCTTCCTGCGCGCGGGCGAGGAACGCGTCCGGGGGCGGCGGCGTGCGCTCCTCCCAGACGTCCACTTCGTGCTGCTCCTTCAGGCGATCCAGCGCCGGGAACGGCAGGTCCCGGGAGATGAAGACACGGGCCATGTCGTGGGTAGGGTCGCAGGATGAACCGGCCGGTGCGGATCGGATGCTCGGGCTGGCAATACGACTCCTGGCGCGGCGGCGCGTTCTACCCGGAGCGCTGCCCGCAGCGCCGCTGGCTGTCGTACTACGCGCGTCAGTTCGAGACCGTCGAGGTGAACTCGACCTTCTACCGGCTCGCGAAGCCCACGGCGGTCGCCGGGTGGGTCGAGCAGACGCCCGCGGACTTCGTGCTGACGCTGAAGGCGTCGCGGTACCTCACGCACGTCAAGCGCCTGCGCGACATGGAGGAGGGGATCGCCAACTACTACGCGGCGATCGAGCCGCTGGTGGGGTCGCCGAAGCTCGGGCCGGTGTTGTGGCAGCTCCCGGGCAACTTCAAGCGCGATGAGGACCGGCTGGCCGAGGCCTGCGCGCTGC
This sequence comes from Solirubrobacter taibaiensis, assembly GCA_027587225.1. Classification (GTDB taxonomy): domain Bacteria; phylum Actinomycetota; class Thermoleophilia; order Solirubrobacterales; family Solirubrobacteraceae; genus Solirubrobacter; species Solirubrobacter taibaiensis. Next base: position 12,461 of record JAPDDQ010000076.1, on the reverse strand, counting down.
TCCCTTCCGGGCGCCACTGCTGGGAGTTCCGGCACGAGTCCTGGTTCACCGACGACGTCTACGCGATCCTGCGGGCGTACGGGTGCGCGCTCGTGTTCGGCGACCATCCGGAGCGGCCGTGGCAGCCGCTGGAGCTGACCGCGGACTGGTCCTTCGTGCGCTTCCACTACGGGCGACGCGGACGGCGCGGGAACTACTCCGAGACGGAGCTGAAGGAGTGGGCAGCGCGGCTCCGTGACCTACGCTCGGAGGCTGAGGTGTTCGTCTACTTCAACAACGACTGGGAAGCGTTCGCGCCCCGGAACGCCAAGCGTCTGAGGAGCCTGCTCGATGGATGACGACATCCGCTACGTGCTCACCGAGCTGAAGACCTGGGCGGTCGTGGGCTGCTCGCCGCAGCCGTGGCGCGACTCGCACCGGATCGCGTCGATGCTCCAGGGCCGCGGGTACCGCCTGATCCCGGTCAACCCGGAGGCCGGCGAAGAACTGCTCGGCGAGCGCTGCTACGACGCGCTGCCGGCGGACCAGGGGATCGAGGTCGTGGACCTCTTCCGGCGCTCCTCGGCGGTGGGCAAGCACGTCGACGAGGCGATCGCGATCGGGGCCAAGGCGGTGTGGATGCAACTCGGCGTGATCGACCACGACGCGGCCGCCCGAGCCCGGGCTGCGGGCCTGCGCGTGGTGATGGATCGCTGCCCCGCGATCGAGCTCCCGCGGCTTTGACGGTCCAGAAGCGAGTGCTATTCTTTTACGTCCGCCGCGGGGTGGAGCAGTCAGGTAGCTCGTCGGGCTCATAACCCGAAGGTCACAGGTTCGAATCCTGTCCCCGCTATTCGAAAGCCACCTCTCGCCAGGTGGCTTTCGTGTTTTCGTACCGCCTTCCGTAGGCTTGGCCGGCGTTGCGTCTTGTCGTGCTGCTCGCGTGTTGTCTGGCGGTGTTCGCCGCGCCGCGGTCTGCGCCGGCACCGTGCTCCGCGGGGTCCGTCGCGCTGACGTTCGACGACGGGCCGCGCTCCACGACGCCCGCGCTGCTGGATGCGCTAGAGCGGCATCAGCTGCGCGCGACGCTGTTCGTGGTCGGCGCGCACGCGGACGCGCATCCGGAGCTCGTGCGCGCGTCCGTGCGCGCGGGAATGTGGGTCGAGAACCACTCCTACACGCACGCTCGGCTCACGCGGCTCGATGACGCGCAGGTCGTGGCGGAGCTACGCGCGACCCAGGACGTGCTGCGCCGCCTGACCGGCCGGACCCCGACGCTGATGCGCCCGCCGTACCTGGCCACCGACGCGCGCGTGCGGGCCGCCGCCCGGCGGGTCGGGCTGACCGAGGTGTTGGCCACGGTCGACACGCACGACTCTCGCGGCGCGTCGGCGGAGGCGATCGCCGACGCGGCGGAGCGTCTGCGACCCGGCGGCATCCTGCTCATGCACGACCGGGTACAGGCGATCGACGCGATCCCGCGGATCGCCGACGTGCTCGCCGAGCGCGGGCTCTGCGCCGGTCCTGTCAGCTCCGCGTAAGGCGGGTCCCAGCGAACTCCAAGGGTCGGCGACCACGGTGGAGGGGTGGATCGCACTCGACGCCCGGCGCTCGATGGACTCCGGGCGCTGGCGGCGCTCGGCGTCGTCGTCCATCACGCCTGGCAGTACTCGGGCCATCCCGCGCCGTGGAACCTGTGGCTGCAGCTCTCGCTCGGGGTGGCGCTGTTCTTCTGCCTGTCCGGCTTCCTCGTGTACGGGCCGTGGGTGCGCGGCCGGCCGCCGCGGATCGGTCGTTTCTACGCGGTCCGCGCGGCCCGCATCCTGCCGCTGTACTACCTGACGCTCGCGGCCTCGGTCGCGCTGCTGTACGGCACCGGTCACTGGCGCTACGTCGCCGACTGGCGTCTGCTCGGGTTCGCCGTCCTCGCGCAGAACTACGTCCCGTCGATGGCCGGGCATCTGAACCCGCCGACCTGGTCGCTGGCGATCGAGGTCACGTTCTACGCGGTCGTCCCGTTGATCGCGCTGCTGGCCCGCCGCAGACCGTTGCCCGTCCTGATCGCGCTGACGGTCGCGAGCGCGGTGTGGTCGCATCTCACGCCCGAGCCCGCCGTGGTGCGCCAGACGCTGCTCGACGTGTTCAGCCTGTTCGGCGTCGGGATGATCGCGCGGGTGCTCGTCGAAGGCCGGGAGGTGCCGCGGTCGCTCGCCCGCGCGCTGTTCGTCGCCGGCGCCGCGCTCGTGTGGGCCGCGGCCGCGCATGGCTGGGGCACGTTCCCGGCGGGCGTCGGGTTCGCGGCGATCGTCGTGGCGTGCGCGAGCCCTCACGCCCCACGGCTGCTCTCAGCCCGCCCGCTCGCCTACCTCGGCACGCTCTCCTACGGGATCTACCTGTGGCACTACCCGATCCTGCTCGCGCTGCAGGCCCGCGGTCTGCTGCCCTCAGGCTTCGCGGCCACGTGCCTGCTCGTCGGCGTGCTGGCGATCGCCGCCGCCGCGGCGAGCTGGCACGGGTTCGAGCGCCCGATCCTGCTCAGCGCGCGCGGCGGAAGATCAAGAGGTGGCCGTCCTTCTCTCCGTGCAGTGCCAAGTTCTCGATGAGCTTGTCGAACTCCCACCCCTCGGCACCGAGCTCGTTGAGCTTCTTCTCCAGCTCCGCGCGGTCGAGCTCCTCGTCCTTGCGCCCGAGGAAGCCGTGCGTGAGGACGTCAGTCTTGTATTCGTAAGCCATCGGCGGAGCATAAGGAGCGATATGCAGAAGGACCGGTGGAAGGGCGCGAGCGGGAGCGCCTGGGTGGAGCTGCAGGCGGTGACCGACCAGTTGATGGCCGGACTCGTGCCGCCGCTCGTCGACGGGCTCTCCGGCAGCGTGCTCGACGTCGGGTGCGGGACCGGGGTCACGACCGTCGCGGCGGCGAAGACGGCCGACCGCGCCGTGGGGACCGACATCTCGGAAGCGATGATCGAAGCGGCCCGGCAGCGGGACCCGAGCCTCGAGTTCGTGGTCGCCGACGCGCAGACCCACGACTTCGAGCACTTCGACTGGGTGATCTCGCGCTTCGGCGTGATGTTCTTCCCAGACCCGGTCGCGGCGTTCACGAACCTGCGGCGTGCGGGCGACAAGCTGCGCTGCATCGTGTGGCGCGGCGGGGACGAGAACCCGTTCATGACGACGGCCGAGCGCGCCGCCGCGTCGCTGATCGAGATCCCGCCGCGCGACCCGCACGCGGGCCAGTTCGCGTTCGCCGACCCGGGAAGAGTCCGCAAAATCCTCGAACAAGCGGGCTGGGACGGCGTCGCGCTCGATCCGCTCGAGGTGGAGTGCACGATGCCCAAGGCCGTGCTGGAGACGTACGTCAGCCGGCTCGGGCTGGTCGCGATTGCCCTGCAAGACGCCGATGAAGCGACGAAACAGCACGTGCTCGAGGCCGTCCTCCCGGCCTTCGAGCCCTTCATCGACGGCGACACGGTCCGCTTCGACGCGGCCTGCTGGATCGTCCGAGGCGGCACCTAGTCTCGCCCGATCGACTTCAAGGTCTTCAGCTACCTGACGGCCCCGAACGCGGAGCGGTACGTCCAGATCATCGAGCTGTTCGTGGCGCACAAGCGGCGGTTCGGCCTGCGGCTCTCCCCGCGCGACCTGCTCGCGCTGTGGCTCCAGGCCGCGCCGCACACCGCGCCGTCCGCGGACGAGCTGATCCTCGCGCTCGACCAGCTGCACGAGTGGGAGGCCGTGGACCGCCAGGCCGACACGGGCCGCGCCGGCAGCACCGCGGAGTTCAAGCGCGCCCGCAACACCTACGACATCACGGCGGCGGGCGAAGCGAGCTGGGAAGCGGCCCAGAAGGTACTCACGCTCGAGCGGCGGGTCGCTTCACTCGGGCAGCAGCGGCTGCGGCGGATCGCCGCCACGCTCGACGAGCTCGCCGCGATCGCCCAAGTCCATCCGGTCGACGGCCAGCGCGGCGAGCACCTGCTGATCACGCTGCGCGCCGAGATCGCCGAGACCGTGCAGGGCATCTCGGCGTTCATGCGCGAGCTGGGCGAGGTGATGACCCTCGGCGAGCGGCTCGAGCGCGAGCCGTTCCTGGCCTACAAGGCGCGCGTCGTGGACCACCTGCAGCACTTCGACCCGGTGCAGCGCGAGTCGCACGCGCGGTTCACCGTGGCGGCGGAGACCGTGGAGACGCACCTGGAGCCGTTGATCGGCGCGATCGTCGCCGCCGGCGGGCAGGTCGCGGGCTACCGGCAGGCGCCCGAGCACGCCTCGCGGCTCCGCGCGGCCGCGGTCCGCGAGGACTGGCGCCAGGCGCACGATTGGCTCGTCGGCAGCGGTGAGACGACGCCATGGGAGCAGCTGCGGCGCACGATCAACGGCGCGGTCGACTGGCTGCTGGACACGTGGAACCGGATGGCGACCGAGCGCTCGGGCCGGCTGGACCGCTCCAGCGACTACCGGCGCCTGGCGCAACTGCTCGTGGAAGACCCGGAGTCCGGCCCGGAGCTGTTCCACCTCGCGTTCGGGATGTCGCCCGCGCGGCACATCATGGTCCCCGACCCCGACGAGGACCAGCTCGCCGACCCCGCCGCGCACTCGTGGTGGACGGTCGCGGGCCTGGTGATGGACCGCACGCTGCGCCAGCCCTCCACGCGCAGCACCACTCAGGGCCGCACGCCGGGCATCCCGGACACCGTGCAGGCCCGCCGTCTCGCGCAACTCGAGGCCGACGAGGAAGCCAAGACGGCGGCGCAGCTGCGCACCCGCCTGCTCGCGCTCGACGGCAGGCGCCTGTCCGAGCTCGACATCGTCGACGACGACACGCTGGCCGCGCTGGACGAGTGGATCATGGAGTCCGGCACACGCGCGACCGGCCCTGAAGACCGCGGGCCGTGGCGGTTCGTCGACGGTGGCCGCGAGCTCACGGTCGCGCTCACCTCCCACCCCGGCCGGGCGCGGCTGCGCACCGCCGTCGGCCGATGGGACCTCGAGGACTTGCAGCTCCAGGTGGCACCCGCGTGATCGACGACACCACGGAGGCCCGCCAGCGCGCCGTCCGGCTGCTGCTGCGCGACGGCTGGCTCGAGCGCCGGGACGAGCCGGAGCTGATGGAGGTCGTCTGGCGTGAGCGCGAGACGCTCGCCACGCAGCTGTTCGAGCTGCTCGGCTACCGGCTGGACACCGAGCGCGGGATGGCCCGCCTGCGCAAGCAGCCGCTGAGCGCCGACCCCCGCGGGCGCGCGCCCCGCATCCGTCCCGAGTCCAAGAGCGGCCCCACCCGGGACTGGTGGCCCGCGTTCAGCTACGCCCACTATCTGAACCTGTTCTGCCTGCTGGCCGAGCTCGAACGCGACGCGAACCGCCCGCAGGCGCTCATCTCCACGCTCGCCGACGACGTCCGCCGCGCGGTCGCCGACCACGGCGAGACCGTCGACTACACCGTCGCCGCGCACCGCCGCGTGTTCTGCGACGTGATCCGCTGGCTGGAGGACCACGGCGTGCTGCAGGTCGTCGATGGCGACCGCGAGGCCTTCGCGTCCGGCGACGAGCGCGCCGTGGAGGCGCTCTACAACATCGACCGCGTGCGGCTGGACCGGCTCGCGCCCACGTTCCTGATCGCGGACGCGAGCCGCGAGGACGTGCGCCGCCGCGCGTTGCCCGACCCCGCCGAGGACGACCGCCGGCTCCGCCTCGCGCGCCGCCTCGCGGAGGACCCGGCCGTGTACCTCGCCGACCTCCCGGGAGACGAGCACGCGCACTTCCGCCAGACGCGTCGCGAGCTGGCCGAACGCGTGTGCGCGCTCACCGGCCTCGTCGCCGAGCACCGCGCGGAGGGCACGATCCTGGTCGACCCGACGCTGGGCGAGGCCACCGACCTGCGCTTCCCCACCTTCCAGCGCGACCGTCAGGCGGCGCTGCTGATCGGCGCCGGGATCGCCGCCGAGCACGGCCAGGGCGCGTTCACGCTCGACGATGTGCGCCGCGTCGCCCGTGACCTGCTGACGGCGCATCCGAAGTACTTCGTCAAGCAGGAGGAGACGCTGGCGCGGGAGGCGATCGAGCAGCTCGCCGCGCTGGACCTGCTGCGCGCGGATGGCGCGTCCCTGAAGCTGCGGCCCGCGTTCGGCCGCTTCCGCGAGGCCGTCGGCACCACCGAAGAACCGATCGATGTACAGGAGAGTCTGCTGTGACCGCCCGTGGCCGTTTCACGCGCATGGGCGTGATCAACCTCTACGAGTACGCGAACGAGGTGTTCGTCTTCGAGGACGGCAAGCTCGTGATCAAGGGCGCCAACGGCGTGGGCAAGTCGCGCGCGCTCGAGCTCACGTATCCGCTCCTGCTCGAAGGCAACATCGCCGAATACCGGGTCGACACGACCGGCAAGCAGGGCCGCCCGTACGCCTGGAACCTCTCGCTCGGGGACGTGTACACGCGGCGCGTCGGCTACGCGTGGCTGGAGGCGCAGGTCGCCGGCGGGGAGTACGTCACGATCGGCATGGGCGCGTCCGGCGGCCAGTCGGGTGGCAGCCAGACGACCGACAGCACCTGGTTCTTCGTGCTGCGTGGGGAGCGCATCCTGGACCCGGCCCGCGACGTCGGGACGATCGACCTCGCGCCCGACGGACAGCCCATCAGCCGGCGGGCGCTGACGGCCGCGCTCGGCTCCAGCGGGCGCACCTACACGACCGCGGGTGACTACCGCCACGCGGTCAACGACGCGCTGTTCGGCTTCGCGTCGATGGACGCGTACCAGTCGATGGTCAACCTGCTGTTCCTGCTGCGCCGTCCCAAGCTCGCCGAGGTCCTCAACCCTGAGGTGTTCGACGAGCAGCTGACCGCTTCCCTGCCGGAGCTGGACCTCACCCTGGTCAAGGAGGGCGCGGACCGGCTGGACATGCTCGAACGCATGCGCGGCCGGATCGACGGCCTGGTCGCGGACCGCGAGGCGGCGCTGGCGTTCGGGGACGTGTACGCGCGCTACGTGACGCGGCTCGGGCACGAACGCGCCACGCGCCTGCTCGACGCCGACCGCCAGCGGCGCGAGGTCACGCAGGCCCAGGCGGACCTGCGCGCCGAGCAGGACCAGCTCGCCCGCGTCCAGGACGCGCACGCGGTGCAGACCGCCGACGCCGACGCGCGGCGCGAGCGCCTGGAAGGCCACCGCGAAGCGCTCCGCAACCAGCTCAACAGCCCGGGGGCGGCGCGGCTGAAGGAGGCGACCGCCGCCGCGCAGGCCGCCGAGCGCACGCACGCCGCGGTCCGCGACCGCGTGGGCGACCTGCAGTCCAGCCGGGAAGAGCTGCTCGCGGAGGTCCGCCGGCTCACCGCGGACAGCGAGGAGGCGGCGACGCAGCTGCTCGCCGCCCAGGACGCGCTGGACGCGCGGCTCGCGGAGAGCGGCGTGCCGGTCCGGCCGTGGCCGGAAGCCTCCGATCTGGCGGAGCACGTGCAGCGTCTCGAGCAGGATCGGGCGCACCGCGCGCAGCTGCTGCACCGCGCCGCCCAGCTGGACGCCGACGTGGACCGGGCGGGCGACGAGCTCGAGCGCGCCGAGCGTCACACCGCGGCGCTCGTCGCCGCGCTGGAGGGCCGGCAGGCCGAGGTGCAGGAGGCCACGGAGTCCGCCGACGCCGCGCAGGAGGCGCTGGAGGAGCTCGTGCGCTGGTGGGCCGCCGACCTGACCGAGCTGCACGCCGGCGACATCGAGCCGATCCTCGCCGACGACGCGCTGGACCTCACGCCCGTCGCCGCCGCGCACGACGAGCACCGCGACCGCACGCAGGCGCAGCGGGCGCAGACCGAGCACCGGCTCGGGCTCATCGAGGCGGAGCGCGCGCGGGTGCAGGAGGAGCTCGACCGGCTCGCGGAAGGGCTCAGCGGCAGCCCGGAGCAGTCGAGCTGGCGCGCGCAGGTGAGCGGGCCCGCGCTGTGGGAGCTCGTCGACTTCGGCGAGCGACTCACCGCCCGCCAACGCGACGGGCTGGAGGCCGCGCTCGATGCGAGCGGGCTGCTGACCGGCGTGCCCGTCGGCGCAGGCGTGCAGGCCGCGGACGGCCAGCTCCTGCTCGCGGGCGGCGGCGCGGTGTCCGGGCGCAGCCTCGACGACGTGCTGATCGTCGACCCGGCGGCGGTCGGCGTCGACGTGGAGACGCTGCGCGCGGTGCTCGCGGGCGTCGCCGTGGTCGAGCGCGACGCGGACACCAAGCGCGGCGCGGTCGTCCTCGGGCTCGACGGCTCCTGCGCGGTGGGCCCGATCCGGGCGCGGCGCGAGGTTCGGCCCGCGGCCTGGGTGGGCGCGACGGCGCGTGAGCGGGGCCGACTGGCGCGCAAGACCGAGCTCGAACAGCGCGCGGAGCACCTGGAGAGCGAGCGCGAGGCCGAGCAGCGGGCGCTGGACACGCTTGACGCGGCGGCGCAGCGGGCGAAGTTCGAGGCCGGCGCCCTGCGCGGCGGCGACCGCGAGTACACGGCGGCGCGGAGCCGCCGCCACGCCGCCGAGGTGGCGGTGGAGGTCGCACGCTCCTCGGCCCGGGTAGCCGAGGAGGAGGTCACGGCCGCGCGCGCCGCGGGCCGCGACGCGCGCCTGGCCGCGAGCAGCTTCCAGCGCGAGCACGACCTGCCCGACCGGGGCGGGCGCCGAGTGCTCGCCGACGCGCTCGTGGAGCTTCGTTCGCAGCTCCGCGACCTGCTCGCACCGGCCGACCGGCTCGTGCGCGACCGGCGCGGCCTCGGCGCCGTGCAGGAGCGGCTGGCGGCCCGTGCGCAGGTGCTGGAGGGCGCCGAGCGCGATGCGGCGGTGGCCGACGAGGAACGGACGCGGCTCGCCGGCGAGCTCGAGATGGTGCGCGAGATCGAGGGGCCGCAGCTGCTCGACGTCCAGGGCGAGTTCGACACGACCGAGCGCGAGCTCAAGGACGTGCAGGCGACACTGCGACGGCTCGCCTCCGAGCAGACGTCGCTCACCAAGCGCTCCGGCGTGATCGAGACGCAGGTGGAGGTCGTCGCGGGGCGGGTGAGCGCGTCCGTCGCGCGCTTCAAGGCCGCGGTGGAGGCGGTGACCGCGCTGGCGGCGCACGGGCTCGTGGCACTGGACGACGACGCGCTGCTGGCGGCGCGGTCGCTCGCCGCGGAACCGGCCTCGACGGAGGCGCTGACCCAGCTCACCGCCCGCGTGAGTGAGCAGATCACCGCGCTGCGCGACGCGTTGTCGCCGTCGCGCGGGTACGTCGTCTCGCAGGAGTACCCGGGCGACGACCGCGACCTGATCGTCGTCACGGTGGCGTCCGCGCACGGCCGCCAGCGGGTGGAGGAGCTGGCCGAGCAGCTGGGCGCCGAGCTGGAGACGCTGAAGGCGAGCATCTCCGAGTCCGAGCAGCAGCTCATGCGCAAGTGGATCGTGGACGGGCTTGCCGACGCGCTCTCGGTCCGGCTGGCCGAGGTCCGCGAGCAGGTGGAGCGCACGAACCGCGTGCTCGCCCGCTGCCCCACCCATTTCGGCATCCGCGTGGGCCTGAAGTGGGAAGTCGAAGGCGAGGCATCGGACGCGCTGCGCGACACCGTGGAGCTGCTCGGCCGCGGGCCGGGGATGCTCGACGCCGACGCGCAGGCGCTGCTCGGGACGCGCCTTCAGGAGCTGATCGACGCCGAACGCGACCGCGGTGAGGGCACGACGTCCGAGCAGATCGCGCGGGCGCTGGACTACCGCGAGTGGCACCGGTTCTGGGTGATGATCACGCGCGACGGCGGGCCGACGCGCAAGCTCACCAACCGGCAGCTGGTGGCGGGCTCGGGTGGTGAGCGGGCGATCATGCTCCAACTCCCGCTGCTGGCCGCCGTGGCCGGGTTCTTCGACGGCGCGGCGTTGGCCTGCCCGCGGGCGCTCGTCCTGGACGAGGCGTTCGAGGGCATCGACGACGCGCACGCGCGGCAGATGCTCGAGGTGCTCGGCGAGCTGGACCTGGACTTCATGATGGCCTCCTACAAGCTGCGGCCGTTCGTGCCGACGCACCGGTTCGCGCTCATCAACCTGCGCCGGTTCCGGTCCCAGCGCGTGGTGGTCGGGCAGCGGTCGGTCTGGACGGGGAGCCAGCTCGTGCCGGACGACCCGGCCTAGTTCGGTTCTCCGCACCCGAACCGGTACGGCGGGGGCAACATTGGGGTGGGTGCCTGATGCCGGGGCGTGAGGGCGGCGGCAGAGTGCCGGCCATGCACGACGCACCCTCCTTCCGCCGGCGATGGATCGCCGCCGCTCTCACCACCCTGGCGCTCGGCGCGCCGGCGGTGGCGCAGGCCGACTCGATCGCGTACATCAAGGCCGGCAACGTCTTCCTCGCCACCACGGACGGTGCGCGGGAGTACCAGGTCACCTCCGACGGCGGCTACTCGACCGTGTCGCAGGCCGACAACGGCCGGATGGTCGCGCTGCGCGGCGACCGCATCCGCCACCTCGAGCGCGACGGCCGCGTGATCGCGGACATCAGCACGCCGGTCTCGACCTCGACGGACCCGACGACGCAGTTCAAGGGGCCGTTCGACCCGGCGATCTCGCCGGACGGCACGCGGGTCGCGTACACCTACTACTGGCAGTACAAGACTCAGGGTCCGCACTGCATGCCGCCCTACTGCACGTTGACGCGGCTCTACCACGGCACCGGCTTCACGGACCCGAACCGGCTGACGGCGTGGGACGAGCCGGGCTTCAGGCGCCGGTCGGGGTGGATTGACGCGAGCTGGGTGGACAACGACACGGTCTTGCTGTCGAGTCCCTACATCCTCCCGAACGAGGACACCGTCCTGTGGACGCCGAGCGCGCCGGACGACAGCGGGCTCAAGCGCTGGTTCGTCGACAATGCCTACTACGGCAAGCTCAACGACGTCACCATGTCGCGGGACAGGTCCGCGCTCGCCAGCATCGGCAACGGCGGCACGGTCATGAACATCGCGAACGCGGTCGGCGGCTACCACCCCGACTACCCGGAGCGGTGCGCGCAGGCGACGGTCGACGTGGAGGGCAACAAGATCTCCAGCCCGACGTTCGCCGGTGACGCGTCGAAGCTCTTCTGGGCCGAGTCCGCGGACGGCATCCACGTGGCCACGCTGCCGAAGTTCACGGTCAAGACGGAGTGCCCGGCGTTCACCGATGGCGGCAAGCTGCTGATCGCCGGCGCCACGAGCCCGGCCTGGGGCCCGGCGGACGTGCCGGCGGCCCGTCCGACGCCGCAGGATCCCGGCACGAAGCCGGGGCCGAGCAACCCGACCACGCCCGTTCCGGGCACGCCGCCTCCCGCGACGGCCAAGCTGAGCGTCACGAAGGCCAAGCTGGCAGCCGCGCTCAAGCAGGGCCTGACGCTGAAGCTCACCGGCGCCAAGGACGGCAAGCACACGGTCACCGCGAAGTACGCCAAGAAGACCGTGGCCAAGGGCTCTGTGACGGTCAAGCGCGGTGCCGGCAAGGTCACGCTGAAGTTCACGGCGGCCGGCAAGCAGCAGCTCAAGCGCAAGAAGACGGCCAAGCTCGCGATCTCGGGCGCGGGCGCCGCGCTGAGCTACACGCTGAAGAAGTAAGGGGAGGCGCGCCGTACCCTAAGCGGATGCTTGGGGGCCTGCTGGCGCGTGAGGACGAGCTCGCCGCGGTCTCGCGGACGATCGCCGGTGCCATGGACGGCACCGGCGCCGTGCTCGTGCTGGAAGGTCCGGCGGGCATCGGCAAGACCGCGGTGCTCGAAGCGGCGCGGGAGTCGGCGCAGGACGCGCTGGTGCTGCACGCGCGGGCGAGCGAGCTGGACCGCGGGTTCGGGTTCGGGCTCGTCCACCAATTGCTCGACCGGGCGGCCACGCCGGAGCTGATGACCGGCGCCGCGGCGCACGCCGGCGTCGTCCTCGATCCCGCCGCCGGTCCCGCCGAGGACGCGGGCTTCGCGGTGCTGCACGGCCTTTACTGGCTGACCGCGAACCTCGCGGACACCGTGCCCGTGGTGCTCCTCGCCGACGACCTGCACTGGGCCGACGTCCCCTCGCTGCGCTTCCTCGAATACCTCGCCCGCCGCATCGACGGGCTGCGCGTGGCCCTGATCGCGACCACGCGCCCGAACGAGCCCGGCGCCGCGAACGACCTGTTGGATGAGCTGCGCGCCTCCGCCACCGTCATGCGGCCCCGCCCACTCGACCGCGAGGCCGCCGCGGCGATGCTGCCCGCCGACGTCGTGGACGCCGCGCTCGAGGCCACTGGCGGCAACCCGCTCCTGTTGTCGGTGCTCGCGCGGGAAGTGGCCGGCACCGGGGCGGTGACGCCGGAGCAGCTCGCGGAGCTCGGGGCACGCGGTGTCGCGCCCACGGTGGAGCGGCGACTGCGGCCCTTGGGGCCCGACGCGGTCGCGGCGGCGCGCGCGGTCGCGGTGCTGGGCGAGCGCGCGACGGCAGAGGACGTCGCCGTGGTCGCCGGGCTCGTCGGCGTGGCCGACACGGGCGGCGCGGCCGGGGCG
>JAPDDQ010000794.1 GCA_027587225.1 Solirubrobacter taibaiensis | reverse complement strand
CCCCTTTATTAAATAACGGGGATAATTATTCAAGCCTATTTACCCCCTCGTTTCATAAACTGTTTCATAAACGGGATACTTACAATAAGCGCTGACATTGGCACATCTCCTCTACACGAAATTAACTTCATTGTATAATTTTCCGTTTATTCTAACAATAATAAAAAGCCCTCCAAATTTAGAGGGCCTTTCCTAATAACAAAACTATATTATTTCGTAAACATTTTCTCCGCTTCATCCATTGCCATTTTGTTTCCTAAAGCAGAATAGTCAAGCCATGGTTGATCATTGATAATGTATACATGCTTGCCTTTAACTGCTTTTAAGTCTTTCCAAATTGGTGTTTCTTGAAGTTGTTTAAATGCTGCTTTTGCTTTGTCATCTCTATTTACAACAACGAAAATCGCATCTGCATCAAAGTCAGGTAATACTTCTTGTGAAATGACTTCGAAAGGACGGTTTCCATCAATTTTCTCTACACCATTTGCAGGTTGTAACCCTAGGTCTTGGAATAAAATTGGTCCCATCGGTCTT
>JAPDDQ010000793.1 GCA_027587225.1 Solirubrobacter taibaiensis | reverse complement strand
TGGAATAGAATCAATGCCAGAGGGTGGAGAAATTCATATCCGTGCATATCAAAAAACGCAAGGACATTTGTGTATTTCTGTTGAAGACCAAGGATTTGGTATAGAGAATGAGAAGTTAGAAAAAATTGGCAAGGCGTTTTACACAACAAAGGAGACTGGTACAGGACTTGGATTAATGATTACATATAAAATTATTAAGGAACATCAAGGGAGTATCACGATCCAAAGTAGTGTAGGAGTAGGAACGAAAGTAGAAATTTTTTTGCCGACCTTTTAATGTATTGGGAGAAAAGATTTTTCAGAAAAGTGTTCTTGTTGTGTAAATATAAACATTTTATAAAATGTTTCAAGAAGGGTTTTTTTTATAAAATACTTCGTTTATAATGGAGGAAAATATCGACATGAGATTGATTGCTCATGTAGCGGTTCAGTAGTGTTATGAAAAGATAAGAAGGGGTGCACACGCATCCTTTTTTCTATGCAGATATTATGAAAGAGGTGGTATGATGGAATTAACATTAAATTCGACTGTAT
>JAPDDQ010000792.1 GCA_027587225.1 Solirubrobacter taibaiensis | reverse complement strand
TTTAATTGACTCTATAAATATACAATATTATAATCATACTTAATTTAAAGAATCGATTTGAGGAGGAACTTATGAAAGTCGCAATTATTGGAGCCACTGGATATGGGGGCATTGAATTAATTCGTTTATTAGAACAACATCCATATTTTTCGATAGCATCTCTTCATTCTTTTTCGCAAGTTGGTGAGTGTATAACAAATGTATATCCGCATCTTCGAAATGTTCTCGTTCATACGTTACAAGAAATTGATGTGAAGACAATAGGGAAAGAAGCAGAAATCGTATTTCTAGCAACCCCAGCAGGAGTATCGGCGGAGTTAACGCCCAAGTTAGTAGCAGAAGGTTTAAAAGTAATTGACCTATCTGGAGACTTTCGTATGATAGATCCTTCGTCATATGAACTGTGGTATAAAAGGCCAGCAGCGAAAGAAGAAATTCTTAGAAAAGCAGTGTATGGGTTAAGTGAATGGAAAAGGACTGAGATTCAAAAAGCAAATTTAATTGCAAACCCAGGATGTTTTGCTACAGCCACATT
>JAPDDQ010000791.1 GCA_027587225.1 Solirubrobacter taibaiensis | reverse complement strand
GAAAGAAGAATTAGTAGCAAGAGTTCAAGCAATTTTAAGGAGAAGTGATTGTAACCAGCAAAAGGAGATAAACTTTTTTCAGTTTAAAGATCTCTTTGTTGATGCATCTAGCAATATTGTGAAAAAAGGTGGCAAAAACCTCTCGCTTACTAAGCGGGAGTACGATTTACTTGTATTTTTAATCAAGAATAAAAACACAATATTGAGCCGTGAAATGCTTTTGAATCAAGTATGGGGATATAATATAGTAGTAAATCCAAATGTAGTAGACTTATATATTGGGTATGTAAGAAAAAAGTTAAAGTGCGAGAAGAAAGAGAGATATATTCAAACGATACACGGCAGAGGCTATTCAATGATTGAATGATAAAATAAGGTAATAGAAAAAGAGTAAAACTATGTCATTCAGTTTTACTCGTTTTTTTGTTAAATGTGATAATCAAATAGTTTCTGAGAAATATTAATAGATGAAAACTGTAAAAAGAATATTTCTATCAGGCAATGGATTATGAAAACATTAGCTATTAATGAGCAT
>JAPDDQ010000790.1 GCA_027587225.1 Solirubrobacter taibaiensis | reverse complement strand
TCTATTGACCTTCCACATCGGTGATTACTACAACAATCATCCATTGCGTAGTCAGTTAGAGCCATAATCAGGAATGCTATAAAATGTCTTCGCACAACCATACACAAGATCACAAGCATAAACACTCTGAACATGATCATTCTGGGCATAAGCATAGTCATGGTAACGGCCATAAACACAACCATGATCACTCAGGACACCATCACGGTCATGGTGGTCATCATCATGATCACGACCACAGCCATATCCCGAGTAATAAAAAAATTCTGACCATAAGTTTTTTACTGATTACCATTTTTATGGCAGTGGAATTTATAGGTGGTTTTATTACCAATAGTTTGGCCTTGATTTCGGATGCTGGCCACATGCTGAGTGACTCTGTTGCACTTGGTATTGCACTTGCAGCAGTCTTTATCGGTCAAAAACAGATTACCAAAAATAAAACATACGGCTATCAACGCTTTGAAATACTGGCTGCTGCATTGAATGGTATTACACTGGTTGGTATCGCACTGTACATCTTTATTGAGGCAAT
>JAPDDQ010000789.1 GCA_027587225.1 Solirubrobacter taibaiensis | reverse complement strand
GATTAAGGCAGGGTTTCTAAAACCTTTTTCACAAATTGCAGATACCACCATTGACCGTACTACTACGCTGTATAGTCACCTTTTTCAACATAAGTCAGTTGAACCGATTATTTATGAAAAGTTAACTCAACTGATTGCTTTAGGGGAAACTGACGAATTACTCGAAGAAGCAGTTGCCTTACATCGTCAAATCGCTGCAAATCATGATGTCATTATTGTTGAAGGACTTGTTCCAAATGGTCAGGATCATTTTGCTAGTGAAATCAATGCCGCACTTGCACAAGCGCTAGATGCACAAGTCGTATTAGTCAGTACAGCTGATCTTGCAGACCCACGTAAAACAGCTGAAAAAGTTGATGCACATCTACGTCAATTTGGTGGTGCTGCATCAGCACGTACTACAGGTGTGCTCTTTATGCGCACTAAAGGACTTCCTGAAGGCACGGCTGAGATTCCTGTTACACTCGACCCAAGCTTACGTTTAGATGAAAAAATTGCAGAATTCTCAAAAGAACTGCAACGTTATAATCGTTTT
>JAPDDQ010000788.1 GCA_027587225.1 Solirubrobacter taibaiensis | reverse complement strand
CGACGCTTGCGAATATTATTGCCAATGAGATGGGCGTTAATGTTAGAACAACTTCAGGTCCCGCAATTGAAAGACCAGGAGATTTAGCTGCTGTATTAACAGCGCTTCAGCCAGGGGATGTATTATTTATTGATGAAATTCATCGTTTGCATAGATCAATTGAAGAAGTATTGTATCCTGCGATGGAAGACTTTTGCCTTGATATTGTAATTGGAAAAGGGCCTTCAGCACGTTCTGTACGCCTAGATTTACCGCCATTTACATTAGTTGGAGCAACAACACGTGCTGGAGCATTATCGGCACCGCTTCGTGACCGCTTCGGTGTACTTTCAAGGTTAGAGTACTACACAGTAGATCAGCTTTCTGCGATTGTTGAACGTACAGCAGAAGTATTTGAAGTTGAAATCGATTCGTTAGCTGCATTAGAAATTGCAAGACGTGCTCGTGGTACACCTCGTATTGCGAATCGTCTTTTAAGACGTGTACGTGATTTCGCGCAAGTTCGTGGTAACGGAACGGTTACGATGGAAATTACA
>JAPDDQ010000787.1 GCA_027587225.1 Solirubrobacter taibaiensis | reverse complement strand
TGGTAAAGCATTCGAGAAGAAGATTGTAACAGACGGCATCTTATTTGCGACAGTGCGTCCAAATAACATTGCAACTCTGGAAAAAGATGAGTCTCGCAGCGGTGACGTATCTTCTATTACAGTTGATGTGAAAGATTTACGTACAATCATTCAAGATGTTGTCCGTAAAACAGCAGAAGGTGTGGATCTTTCTGAAGCAAAAGTTATTATCGCTGGCGGACGTGGTGTGAAGAGTGAAGAAGGCTTTAAGCCATTAAAAGAGTTAGCAGACGTACTAGGCGGCGCTGTTGGGGCATCTCGTGGTGCTTGTGACGCTGAATACTGTGATTACTCATTACAAATTGGTCAAACTGGTAAAGTTGTTACCCCAGACTTATACATTGCATGTGGTATTTCTGGTGCGATTCAGCATTTAGCAGGTATGTCTAACTCAAAAATAATCGTTGCGATTAATAAAGATCCAGAAGCAAGTATCTTTAAAGTAGCTGACTACGGTATTGTCGGTGACTTATTCGAAGTTGTACCTCTTTTAACAG
>JAPDDQ010000786.1 GCA_027587225.1 Solirubrobacter taibaiensis | reverse complement strand
CTAGTGATTTTGCGCACTGGAGAAGTGATTCAATTTGTAAAGTTCAATGATCGTGCGTGGCATGCAGGACGTTCGAGGTATCTAGCACACAAAGAATGTAATGATTATTCGATCGGCATTGAGTTGGAAGGCAGTGATGATCTTCCTTTCGAGGACGCACAGTATCAAGCACTTGTTGATGTTGTGCTGATGCTAGCTAAAAGCTATCCAAAAATTCAGAATCATATCGCGGGGCATTCTGATATTGCACCGATGCGTAAAACAGATCCAGGTCCTTATTTTGATTGGCAAAGATTCCGAAAAGCACTATCACAAGCCAAATTAACTGAAAAAATATCCGCCAATTTATGATTTCACAACGAAATCTATTTTGAGTTTCATTACAATAACGCTTTTTAAAGATAAGCCGTAGGTGAATGCGATGGCATTGTGGCGATCGACTATTATTGTCAGTGCAATGACGATGTTATCTCGAGTTTTGGGATTAGTGCGTGATATCGTGCTATTAAATGTATTTGGTGCAGGTAAAGATTTCG
>JAPDDQ010000785.1 GCA_027587225.1 Solirubrobacter taibaiensis | reverse complement strand
ATTGTCTTACGAATGCCCCATAACTTGTCTAAATGTTCTTTTGGAATTAATAGATCTTCTTTACGTGTACCAGAACGACGAATATCAATCGCTGGGAAGATACGACGTTCAGCTAATGAACGATCTAAGTGAAGTTCCATATTTCCAGTTCCTTTAAATTCCTCGTAAATAACATCGTCCATACGTGATCCTGTATCAACAAGGGCTGTTGCTAAAATTGTTAAGCTACCGCCTTCTTCAATATTACGTGCAGCTCCAAAGAAACGCTTCGGTCTATGGAAGGCAGCTGGATCGATACCACCTGATAATGTTCTACCACTTGGTGGAATAACGAGGTTGTAAGCTCGAGCTAAACGGGTAATACTATCCATTAAAATGATAACATCTTTCTTGTGCTCTACAAGACGCATCGCACGTTCTAACACAAGCTCAGCTACTTTAATATGATTTTCTGGGACTTCATCAAAAGTAGAACTTACAACATCTCCTTTAACAGAACGTTCAATGTCTGTTACTTCCTCTGGTCGCTCATCAATT
>JAPDDQ010000075.1 GCA_027587225.1 Solirubrobacter taibaiensis | reverse complement strand
TACGATCCGCCTTCCCAAGCGCCGCCCCCGCACGGGCAGCCGCCGCCCGGTGGACCGGCATCACCGGCCGGCGACGCGCCGCCGCAGCGGCAAGGCGCGCACGCGCCGGGCGACGTCCCGCCGCAATGGCAGGGGCCGCCGCAGGGCGAGGCCCCGGCGGGCTACTGGCAACCGCCGCCCGGGTGGCAGCCCGGCGGGCAGCCTCAGTACGGGCACCGGATGACGTGGCAGCCCGCGCCGCCCACGCCGGGCGCGGCGACCGCCTCGCTGCTCGTCGGCATCACCGCGGTGATCCTGCTCCCGCTGGTCGGCCCGGTCGCGGTGTGGCTCGGCTCGCGTGCCAAGCGCCGGATCGACGCGTCCGAGGGCGCGCTCGGCGGTCGCGCCGTGGCCAACTGGGGCGTGTGGATGGGCTGGATCGGCGTGCTGCTGACGCTGGTGATGGCGGGCCTGATCGCCATCTACTTCGCCGACAACTGACCTAGCTGGGCGGGACGATCGTCGCCCGCTCGGCGAGCGCCCAGATCCAGCCCGCGGAGCCCAGCACCGCGATCAGCGCGACGGTGCGCGCCCGCGTGCGCATCAACGGGGCGATCACCCGTACACGCGTGACGAGCACGAACAGCCCCATCACGATCAGCGCCACGGCCACGAACACCCAGAAGCCGTTGTAGGAGAGAAAGCCGCTGTCGCCGCGTGCGGCCCAGGCGAACGCGCGCGTCCCGCCGCACAGCGGGCACGGCAGCCCCGTCAGCGCCCGGAAGGGACACGGCGGCATCAGCGATGTGCCGTCCCGGGAGATCACTGCACCGACCGCAAACGGCACGCAGCCGATGGCCAACAGGAGGGTTCCTTCGCGGCGGGCGTCCGTCACTGGAGCTTGACTTTAGTCCGCGCCGCCGGGGAAGGTTCCCGTAATGCGCCGCGCCCTGCTCGCCGTCTTGGTCCTGCTCGTGGCCGCCGCGCCGGCTCGTGCGCAGGTGTTCGGCCCGCCCAACGGCAAGGTGTTCACCGGTCTGACGGGCTCGAACTCGGTGGAGAAGTTCAGCAAGGAGGTCGGTAAGCGCCCCGCGGTGTTCGGCTTCTTCACGTACTGGAACCAGTCCAACGAGTACACGTTCCGCTACGCCGAGCGGGCCGACGCGCGCCTGATGCTGCACATCTCGACGGCGCAGAACTACGGCGTCAAGGAGGAGATCTCGCCGCGTGGGATCGCCCGCGGCCAGGGTGACGCGTACCTGCTGGCGCTCAACGCCCGCATCGCCGAGGCCGGCGAGCCCGTCTACGTGCGGCTGATGGCCGAGATGAACCAGACCAACAACGCGTACTGCGCCTTCAACAAGGACGGCTCCTCGCGCGGCGCGTCGCACAGCACCACCGCCTTCAAGGCCGCGTGGCGGCGCTCGGCCCTGATTCTGCGCGGCGGTCCGTTGGCCACGATCAACGCCAAGTTGAAGCAGCTCAAGCTGCCGGCGGTCAACGGCGCCGACGAGGACCTGCCGGAGCCGCAGCTGAGCCTGCTGTGGGTGCCGCAGACGGAGGGCACGCCGAACATCCCCGCCAACCTGCCGTCCGCGTATTGGCCGGGCAACGAGTACGTGGACTGGGTCGGCACCGACTTCTACAGCCGCTTTCCAGCCTTCGCGAAGCTCGATCGCTTCTACGCGCAGTACCCGCGCAAGCCGTTCGTGTTCGGCGAGTGGGCCATGTGGGGCGCGGACAATCCAGGCTTCGTCAAGCAGCTCTTCAGCTGGGTGAACGCCCACAAGCGCGTGAAGATGATGGTCTACAACCAGGGCGCGAACCCCAACGGCCCGTTCCGCCTGAACGCTCACCCGAAAGCACGGGCTGAGCTCAAGAAGGCGCTCCGCAATTCACGTTTTCTGGCGAGTGTGGGCGAATGAGCTGGCAGCAACCGGAGTGGGGCGCCCCACCGCAACAGCACAGCGGAGCCGCGATCGCCAGACTCGTCTAGGCGGCTAGATCGAGACGCTGGCCGCTTGCCGAGGCGACGAGCGCCTCGAACAGCCGCGGGTGCGGCTGGCCCGGCCGGTCCAGCGTCTCGGCGTGCCACTGCACGCCCAGCACGAGCCGGTCGCCGTGGTCCTCGATCCCCTCGACGGTCCCGTCCGGCGCCCACGCGACCGCGTACAGCCCGCGGCCCAGCCGGTCCACGGCCTGGTGGTGGAACGAGTTCACCCACGGCGCGTCCGTCCCCAGGATGCCCGCCAACCGCGACGCGGGATCCACGTGCACCGTGTGGGTCTCCTCCCAGCCGGGCGCGGTCTGGCGGTGGTCGATCGACTGGTCGGTGACCGCCGGCAGGTGCTGGTACAGCGTGCCGCCGCGCGCGACGTTCAAAGCCTGCGCGCCGCGGCAGATGCCGAAGATCGGGAGGCCCATGGCGTCGGCCGTTCGCGCGACCTCCAGCTCGAACGCGTCGAGCGTCGGCTCCGTCGGCCCGAGGTCGGGCGAGGGCTTGGCGCCGTAGGCGGCCGGGTCCAGGTCGGGCCCGCCGCTCAGGCAGATGCCGTCGAGCGGTGCGAGCAGCGCCTCGACGACCTCGATGCCGAGGGGCGGAAGGACGATCGGCACGGCACCCGCTCGCGCGAGCGCGCGCACGTACGGCATCCCGAGCGCCATCTCGTGCTGCGGCGGCTCGCCCTCCGGCAACGGTCGCGTACGCTCCGCGCGCCGTACCTCAGAGGTGGTGACGCCGATCAATGGCCTGGACTCCATCGCGTCTAGAAATTACCGCTGAGCCCGGTCGATAGAATCCCTACCTCCGGAATCGGTTTTCTTTCGTGAGTCCCCTCATCGACATCTGTGCGCTGGACGAGCTTCCCCCTGGGGGCAAGCGGCTCGTCGAGTACGAGGATCTCGAGATCGGCGTGATCAACTGCCGCGGCGAGATCTTCGCCATCGAGGATCGGTGCTCACACGACGACGGAGAGCTCGTCGACGGCGAGCTGGACGAAGAAGACTGCGCGATTGAATGTCCCCGGCACGGGTCGAGGTTCGACCTGCGGACCGGGAAGCCCCTGAACCTGCCTGCGTACGTGCCCGTCGACACCTTTCCGGTGGTCGTCGAGGACGGCGTGATTCGAGTGGAGGTCGACTGACCTGATGGCTACTCCCGAGGTGATCGCCGAGCAGCAGGCGCTGGCCGGCATCAATGACGATTACGAGACGAAGTTCGGCTTCCACGACCCGGAAACCGGCTACGCCTTCAAGGCCCCCAAGGGCCTCACGAAGGGTCTCGTCGAACAGATCTCCGAGTTCAAGAACGAACCGCAGTGGATGCGGGACTTCCGCCTGAAGGCCCTCGAGCACTTCCTCGAGCGCCCGCAGCCGACGTGGGGCTCGCCGATGCTGGCCGAGGTCGACTACGACAACATCCACTACTTCGTCCGCGCGTCCGAGAAGTCCTCGCGCACGTGGGACGACGTCCCGGAGGACATCAAGAACACGTTCGACCGCCTGGGCATCCCCGAGGCCGAGCGCAAGTTCCTCTCCGGCGTGGGCGCGCAGTACGAGTCCGAGGTCGTGTATCACCAGGTCCGCGAGGATCTGGAGAAGCAGGGCGTCATCTTCATGGACATGGACTCGGGGCTGCGTGAGCACGAGGACCTCGTCCGCGAGTACTTCGCGACGATCATCCCCGCCAACGACAACAAGCTCGCGGCGCTGAACTCCGCGGTGTGGTCGGGCGGCTCGTTCGTCTACGTCCCCAAGGGCGTGCACGTCGAGATGCCGCTGCAGGCCTACTTCCGGATCAACACCGAGAACATGGGCCAGTTCGAGCGGACGCTGATCATCGCCGACGAGGGCTCTTACGTGCACTACGTCGAGGGCTGCACCGCCCCGGTGTGGAGCTCGGACTCGCTGCACTCGGCCGTCGTCGAGCTGATCGCCAAGCCGGGCGCGCGGATCCGCTACACGACCGTGCAGAACTGGTCGCAGAACGTCTACAACCTCGTCACCAAGCGCGCGATCGCCGAGACCGACGCGACGGTCGAGTGGGTCGACTGCAACCTCGGCTCGAAGCTGACCATGAAGTACCCGTCCGTCTACCTGACGGGCGAGCGTGCGCACGGCGAGGTGCTGAGTATCGCCTTCGCCGGCAAGGGCCAGCACCAGGACGCGGGCGCGAAGATCATCCACGCGGCGCCGAACACGACGTCCAACATCTTCGCCAAGTCGATCTCCAAGGACGGCGGCCGCAGCTCCTACCGCGGCCTGCTCGAGGTCGCCAAGGGCGCCCACGGCTCCAAGTCCAAGGTCGTCTGCGACGCGCTGCTGCTCGACGAGCACTCCCGCTCGGACACGTACCCGACGATCCGCATCGGCGAGGACGACGTGGACGTCGGACACGAGGCGTCGGTCTCCAAGATCGGCGAGGAGCAGCTGTTCTACCTGATGGCCCGCGGCCTCTCAGAGGAAGAGGCGGGCAAGTTGATCGTGAACGGCTTCATCGAGCCGATCGTCAAGGAGCTCCCGATGGAGTACGCGGTGGAGATGAACCGCCTCATCGAGCTCCAGATGGAGGGCTCCATTGGCTGAGTTGACCACCGTCCGCGAACCCGAGTGGCTGAAGGAGCGCCGCAGCGAAGCGGCGCGCCGGGCCGCCGAGCTCGACGTCCCCCGCTTCAAGGGCAAGGCCGGGTGGGAGTTCACGGACATCTCCAAGCTCGACCTGGCGGCCTTCACCGCTGTCCAGCCCGGCGAGGGTGATGCCAGCGCTGTCGAGCGCGTCGAGACGCTGCTCGAGGCGCCCGAGGGCGCGCACCATCTCGGGCAGGTCGACGGCCGTGTGATCGACGGCGGCGACGCGCCCGACGATCTGCTCGTGCTCCCGCTGACGCTCGCGTGTGAGACGCACGCCGACCTCGTCGAGGAGCACTTCGGCACGGTCGTCAACGCCGAGCAGGACGTCTTCACGGCCCTCAACGACGCCGGCTGGACCGGCGGCGCGTTCGTTTACGTCCCGCGGGGCGTGCGCGTGGAGCAGCCGATCGTCCTCACCGCCATCTCGGACGCCGACCACAGCGCGCTGCACCGCCGCGTGCTGATCGTGCTCGAGGAAGGCGCCGAGGCCGAGGTCTGGGAGCAGCACCTCTCCGGCACGACCGACAACGAGACGCTGCTGACGTCGATCGTCGAGCTGCGCGTGGGCCAGAACGCCCGCCTGCGGTTCGTCGGCGCGCAGGACCTCAACGAGAAGACCTGGGTGTTCGGCTCCCAGCGCGCCGAGGTGGCGCGCGACGGGCACCTGGACTGGGTCACGGCCGGCTTCGGCAGCGGCAACGGCAAGGTGTTCACGGAGACGCTGCTCGCCGGCGAGGGCTCGCACGCCCGCGTCACCGGCGCGTACGCGCCGCACGCCCGCCAGCACGTGGACTTCCACACGCTGCAGGAGCACGGCGCGGCCAACACCACGTCCGACCTCGCGTTCCGCGGCATCCTGGCCGACCGCTCCAGCGCCGTCTGGCGCGGGATGATCAAGGTCGACGAGGGCGCGCAGCAGACGGACGCGTTCCAGGAGTGCCGCAACCTCTTGGTCTCCAAGAAGGCGCACGTGGACGCGATCCCGGGCCTGGAGATCCTCGCCAACGACGTGCGCTGCACGCACGCGGCGGCGATCGCCCAGATCGACCCGGATCAGGTCTTCTACCTGAACTCGCGCGGGCTCGACGCCGCGCAGTCCAAGCGGGTCGTGATCGAGGGCTTCATGGCGGAGCTCATCGAGCGCTTCGAGGAAGGCCCGATCCGCGAGGCCATGACGGCCGCGCTGGACCGTCGCCTTTCGTTGCTGCTCGACTGATTGGAATAACGCGCCTCACCGCGCGTCATCCCCCGTGTCAACGGACACGGAGGTTGGGCGATGGTGGGGCGAGTTGTGGGGGTGATGGTCGCGGGCACGCTGCTCGCGGCCGCGCCGGCGTCGGCGGCTGAGCTGCAGGCCGCGTACGACTACTACGTGCCGGGGCAGGGCTTTCAGATCGGCCTCGTGAACGCGGCGACGGGCGCGCCGATCACGCTGCCCGCGGGCGTGAACACGGCCGAGGACGAGCTCCATCCGGCGCTCTCCGCGGACGGGCGCTACCTCGCGTTCACGCGCATGCGGATCCAGACGCAGCTCGACGGGTCGTTCACCGTGCCGCCGCAGCGCAGCATCCAGCTCTACGACCTGCAGGCGGGCCAGCTCGTGCCGTTCGGGGCCGGTGCCGGCGGCGCGGGCCCGACGTTCCAGCGCACCGGGAGCGCCGGGACACTGGCGGATCTCGCGTTCGGCGTCTCGGTCGAGCGCTTCCTCACGCCTGACGGCGACGCCCGCCTGGGGCGGGCCGTCCAGTTCAACCCGACGCCGTCGACGAGCACGTCCAACCTGGCGACGACGCTCCCGAGCCTGGACAACGTGTTCGTGCCGCACGTGGGGGTCGTCCGCGGCGCGTTCTTCGAGCGGGTCGAGGGCCACACGGTGTGCACGCCGAACTGCACGTCCCCTCGCGAGTTGCGGATGAGCACGCTGGTCACGCACGACCCCGTCACCGGTGCGCCGGGCGTCGCGCGGGCGCGGCTGTCGATCGTCGGCATGGCCGGCAACACCTCCTCGCTCGCCTCGGTCACGCTCAAGACGACCGACTTCGGCGATTCGGACGGCAACGCGGGCCACGCGACCTCCCGGCAGGGCGATGATCTGGTCGCCCTCGACCGCGTCATCTCCGGCGGCCAGAGCGACATTCACACGATCTTCTACCCGGCCGCCAGCGCCACGACGGGCGCGCCCGCGCCGATCACGACCACCAGCGACGAGCGCTTCCCGGCGTGGTCGCCCGACGGCAACCAGCTCGCGTTCGTGCGCACCGTGTCCGGCCGGCGCAAGCTGAACGTGTTCGACCTCACGCCCGGCATCCAGGCGATCATCAACCCGGCGGTCGACCTCGGCACCGAGGCGCCGTCCCCGCAGACTCGCGCGTTCCAGAACATCTGGGGCAACGTGTCGGTCGCGCCGGTTCCCGCCGCGCCCGCTGTGGTCTGCGACCTCGCCTGCCGCGTGCGCCAGGTGACGACGCTGTCGCCGACCGTCGTCAACGCCCGCTCCAAGGTCGGCATCTTCGTCGTCAAGCGGTCGGGCGGGACGAAGACCGTCCTGGGCGTCAAGCAGCCGAAGATCAAGGTCATCGGCCGCGTCCCGCTCGGCACAGCGAAGCAGGGCAAGAACCGCTTCAACTGGAACATGAAGGTCGACGGGAAGCGGCTCAAGCCCGGCAAGTACCTGCTGACCTACCGCCTCCTCCGCGGCGACAAGGTGACGAGCACGTCGGCCTCGATCCCGTTCACCGTCAAGCGCTGACGCGGGCCATAGGCGGGTAGGAAACGGGCGATGCCTCAGCCTCTGCTCGATCTGGACCTTCCCGCGACGCCCGAGAGCGCGACCGTCGCCCGCAAGGCCGTCGCCGAGGCTTTGCGGGAAGTGCCGGTGGACCGCGACGCCGTCGTCGTGATGGTCTCGGAGGCCGTCGCCAACTGCGCGGCCCACGCGTACCCGGAGCGTGAAGGCCGCGTACGGGTGCACGTGGAGAGCACCGGGGACGCGCTGGACGTCGTGGTGAGCGACGACGGGGTCGGCATCGGCACGGCGGCGGAGAGCTCAGGCCTCGGGATCGGCGTGCTGCTCATGGACGACCTCGCGGACGACGTGGAGGTCGACGCGACCGCCGGGACGCGCATCAGCGCGCGGTTCGAGCTGTTCGGCGCGGCCGGTCCGCACGGGCGCCAGGTGCCGCGGTCGCGCTTCAAGGGCCGCGCGCGCCGGAAGCTCAGCCGGCTGCTGCGCCCCCGTCGCTGACGGCGCGCTCGATCCCGGCGCCGATCGCGCGCAGGCGGTCGAGCAACTCGGGTGGGCCGTCGACCGCGTAGGGCTCGGTGATCATCGCGATCCGCATCGCCAGCCAGTCGAGGTTGTCGTCGCTCGTCTGCACCTCGCTCGTGTGCTCGTCCAGCGCGATGGCATCGCCCAGCCAGTAGCGCTTGGAGAGCGATGCCACGGGCGCGTGGATGGTGATCCGCGCCTCGTAGCGCGCGCGGTAGCTCTTCAGGCCCTGCTGGACGAACGCGGCGGCGTCGGGGGCGGGGAGCGTGCGGGGGACGAAGCGCGCGCCCGTGCTCGCGACGCGCTCGATGCGGTCCACCCGGTACGTGCGCCAGTCCGTGCGCCCGCAGTCCCAGGCCACCAGGTACCAGCGCCGGCCGGCGTTGACGAGCGAGTGCGGCTCGGCCTCGCGCTTGCTGCCGGCCTTGTCGCGTGCGGTGTAGCTGAAGCGCACCCGCTCGTGATCGCGCACCGCGGCGGCGAGCGTGGTCAGGCACTGCGGGTCCACGGTCGGCCCGCTCCCGTAGACCTGCAGCGTCTGGGTCGCGCGCTGGAGGGCCTGCACGCGCCGGCGCAGCTGCGCGGGGAGCACCTGCTCGAGCTTCACCAGCGCGCGCACCGCCGTCTCCTCGACGCCCGCGACGCTGCTGCCCGCGGCCGTGCGCAGCGCGACGGCGATCGCGATCGCCTCGTCGTCGTCGAGCAGCAGCGGCGGCATCGCCGTGCCCGCGCGCAGCTGGTAGCCGCCCGCGGGGCCGGTCATCGACTCGACCGGATACCCGAGCGACCGCAACCGCTCCACGTCGCGGCGGATCGTGCGCGGAGAGACCTCCAAGCGGTCCGCCAGTTCCAGGCCCGGCCAGTCGCGGCGGCCCTGCAAGAGCGACAGGAGCGTCAGCAGGCGGCTGGAAGTGGTCTCACTCACGCCGTCAAGGATGCCCGAGGTTGCGGACAGGTAGTGGCCGCAACACCCTGGGGTGCGGCTAGCACGAGTCTTGGACGTTGCGGACAGGAACTGGCCTAAACGATCGAGACGATTCCCGCATGAGATTCGAAGAGCCAGCCATCAGCGCTCAAGGCCTCGTCAAGTCGTTCGGGGACGTCCGCGCCCTCGACGGTGTCGATCTCGAGGCCGCGCCCGGCACCGTGCTGGGCGTGCTCGGCCCGAATGGGGCCGGGAAGACCACGTCCGTCCGTGTGCTCACGACGCTGCTCCAGCCTGACGCGGGCGAGGCGCGCGTGGCCGGGCTGGACGTGGTCAAGGACGCGCCGAAGCTGCGCTCCCGGATCGGGCTCGCCGGCCAGTACGCGGCGGTGGACGAGAACCTGACCGGGATCGAGAACCTGACGATGGTCGGCCGGCTCTACGGCAACAAGCGCGCGGTGGCGAAGCGGCGCGCGCTGGAGCTGCTCGAGCGCTTCTCGCTCGCTGACGCCGGGAGCCGTCCCGCGAAGACGTACTCGGGCGGCATGCGGCGGCGGCTGGATCTCGCGGCGGCGCTCGTCGCGAGCCCGCCCGTGCTGTTCCTCGACGAGCCGACCACCGGCCTGGACCCGCGTTCGCGGATCGACCTGTGGGAGGCGATCGAGGAGCTCGTGGGCGACGGCACGACCGTGCTGCTGACGACCCAGTACCTCGAGGAGGCCGACCGGCTGGCGGACCGGATCGCGGTCATCGACCACGGTCACGTGATCGCCGAGGGCACGGCGGACGAGCTCAAGTCGCGGGTCGGTGGGCTGCGCGTGGAGGTCACGCTCACCCACGGCGCGGCGTCCTTCGCGGCCATGACCGCGCTCGAGAGCATGAGCGAGGAGCCTGTGCACGCGGACGGCCGGCTCGTGAGCCTGCAGGTCGCGGACCGCTCCGGAGCGATCATGGAGGCCGCGCGGCGGCTGAGCCAGGCGGGCGTGGCGGCCGAGGACATCGAGGTCCGCCGGCCGACGCTCGACGACGTGTTCCTCTCGCTCACGGGCCAGGCCCCGGAGCAGGCAGAAGAGACCACGACCCGAGAGCTGGTGGCCGCATGATCTCCGACACGCTCACGCTCGCGGAGCGCGCCCTGGTGCGGCTCCCGCGCAACCCGGACATGCTGCTGGCCTTCACGGTCCAGCCGATCATGTTCGTGTTGCTGTTCGCGTTCGTCTTCGGCGGCGCGATCGAGACGCCGGGCTACGGCGACTACATCGACTTCCTGATCCCCGGGATGATCGTGCAGCAGATCGCGTTCGGCGGGTTCGCGACCGCGCTCGGCCTGGCCGAGGACATGACCAAGGGCCTGATCGACCGCTTCCGCTCGCTGCCGACGGCGCGCGCCTCGGTGCTCGCCGGCCGCACGCTCGCGGACGTCGCGACGAACCTGCTGTCGGTCGCCGTCCTGCTCACTACGGGCTTCATCATCGGCTTCCGCTTCGACGCGAGCGTCCCCGAGATCCTGGCCGGCGTCGGCCTGCTGTTGCTGTTCGGCTACGCCTTCAGCTGGATCTTCGCGGTGATCGGCATGAGCGCGTCCTCGCCGGAGGCGGCGAACGGCGTCGGCTTCATCCTGATCTTCCCGATCACGTTCATCTCGTCCGCGTTCGTGCCGGTCGAGTCGATGCCGGCGGGCCTGCGCCACGTCGCCGAGGCCAACCCGGTCTCGCAGATGGTCGACGCGATCCGGGCGCTGTGGCTCGGCGGCGACATGGGCAACAGCCTCTGGCTGAGCGTGGTCTGGTGCTTCGTGCTGCTCGCGGTGTTCGCGCCGCTGGCCGTCCGCAAGTACCGGCTCAGCGCTTCGGCTTAGCCGTGTAACGCTTCCCGGCCCGCACGACGACGTTCTTCTTCTTCACGTTGTCGCGCACCGTCACGACGCCCTCGGTGACCCGCGTGAGCGTGCTGGTGCAGGTGTCCTGCACCAGCCACGTCGTGCCGCGCACGGTTGCGGCGCTGTAGCGGCCGGAGGTGCGGAACGCGCCCTTGCCTTTGCCCCAGAGCTTGCGGGACTTGACCTTCTTGGCGGCGGCGCTCGCCTGCTTGGCGGTCTTGCAGCCCGTCAGCGGCTCGACCAGCGTCAAGACGGTCACGCCCTTGTCCTGGGTGAGCTTGAAGATGCCGTCGTAGAACTCGGCTTGGCCGATCCGCACGGCGCCCTGCTTGGCGTCCACGGTGGAGTTGAGCGGGATGCCCTCGCCGGGATCGAGCTCTGTGTAGGCGTTCGAGCCCGGGAGCTTGATCCGGACCGTGCCGCGCACGACGCCCTCGGGCGTGGGCGTGGGCGTGGGCGTGGGCGTCGGCGCGACCGTCGGGGCCGGCGTGGGCACCGTGGTGGCGATCGGCACCACGGTCGGCCCGGCCGTCGGCGAGGGGGTCGGCGTCGGCGTGGGCTCGCCGCCTCCGCTACCGCCCGGCTCGACCGGCACGGTCGCGGTGTCCGAGCTGGTGCTCGCGCCGATGGTCCCAGGTGCGCTGGTGAGCACCGGGAACGCGATCTCCAGCACGTCACCGGGGTTCACGAAGCCCGCGGAGAAGAACCCGCACGTCACCGCGAGGCCGACCGGCGTGCCGCAGAACCCGACCACGGTCGCCCGGGTGACGTCGGTGACCGACCCGGCCTGGTAGCCCGCGAACGAGGTCCCGGCGGGGAAGGTGAGGCGGATCGAGCTGCCCGCCTCACCCGACAGGCCGCCGGTGCCGGACGCGCGCATGCGCAGGATCGAGCGCGGCGGCTCGGACCGCGCGCTGAGTTCCGTGAGCGTCCCCGCGGCAGTGACGGTGAACGGGTCCGACGTGATCTGCGGTAGGTCGGAGCTCGTCGTCACGGCGACGGTTCGCGCGCCCACGCCGGCGTTCGTGAGCCCGCGCAGGACGATCTGCAACTCGTCCCCCGGGTTCGCGAAGCCGGCGGAGAAGAACGTGCAGCGGGAACGGCCCGCGGTGGGTTGCGGGCAGCCGCCGATGTCGACGGCACGCGTGACGTCGCGCAGCGTCCCGCTCTGCCAGCCGGTCGTGCCGGTGCCGCTCGGGAGGTCGACGGTGACGCTGCTGCCGGCCTCGCCGGACAGCCCGCCGGTGGCGGAGACGCGGAAGCCGACGACGTAGCGGGTCTGCGCCCCGGTCGCCGGCGAGGGCGCGGCGATGCTGACCGTGGGCGCGGTCACGTTCCCGCCCGCGACGACCGTGAAGCCGCTGGACGTGACGGGCGTGAGATCGGTGCTCGTCACCACCGACAGCGTCTTGCCCCCGGCGGCAGAGTTGGTCAGGCCGCGCAGCGTGATCCGCAGCGCGTCGCCCGCGTTCACTACGCCGCTGGAGAAGAACACGCAGCGCGTGACGTCGTTGGTCGGACGCGGGCAGGTGCCGACGTCGGTGGCCGTCGTGACGTTGTGGATCGTCCCGCCCTGCCACGTGCCCACGTCCGCGCCGGTGCCCGTGGGCAGCGTGACGCTGATCGAGCTGCCGGCCTCACCGGACAGCCCGCCCGTGCCGGACACGCTGAAGCCGACCACGTAGCGCGTGAGCGCGCCGGTGGCTGCGGAGGGCGCGGCGATGCCCACCGTAGGCGTGGTGATGGTGCCGCCGGCGACGACGGTGAACGGGTCCGATTGCACCGTGGTCGCGGCGCTCGACGTCGACACGCTCGCGAACTTCTGTCCCGCCGTCCCGTTCGTGACGCCCCGCAGCGTGATCTGGAGACGATCGCCACCGTTGACGATGCCGCTGGAGAAGAACGTGCACGTGGTCGTCAGGCCGGACGGCCGTGGACAGGTGCCGACGTCCGTGTTCGTGGTGACGTCGCGGACGGTCCCGCCCTGCCAGGTGGCGACGTCGGTGGTGGTGCCGAACGGGAGCGACACGGTGATGTCGCTGCCCGCCTCGCCCGAGAGCCCGCCGCTGGCGGACACGTTGAAGCCGAGCACGTACCGGGTCAGGGCGCCGGCGGCCGCGGACGGCGCCGCGATCGTCACCGCGGGCGTCGTGACCGGCGCGGCGGCGACGATGCCGAAGGGCGCCGAGGCGACGGCCACCGGCTCGGCGGTCGTGCTCGCCTCGACCGTGCGGCTGCCGACCGTGGGCGGGTTGATGATCCCGCGCAGTGTGGCCAGCAGGCGGTCCCCGGCGTTGACCGTCTGGCTGCTGAACAGCGTGCAGATGGTCACCTGGATATTCGGGGCCGCGCACGTGCCGACGTCAACGCCGCGAGTCACGTCCCGCAACGTCCCGCCGTTCCACGGGCCGAGGCCCGAGTCGCCGGGGAGGTGGATCCGGACGGTGTCGGTGCTCGTCAACGGCGCGCCGACCGTGAGCCCGACGCGGTACACGGTCCGCGCGGCGGTCGCCGCGGACGGGGACGCGTTGTCGACGGTGACGGCTGAGACCTGCGCGGACGAAGGAGCGGCGAGCAGCAGGAACAACAGGAACGTGAGCGTGGCGAGGCGCACCACAGCCGACCCTAGCCGCGGCCGGCAGACCGGCGCTACCCCTTTCTAGGTAGCAAGCATCCCGCCGTCGACGGGCACCACGATGCCCGTGACGTACGACGAGGCGTCGCTGGCCAGGAACAGCAGCGCCGCCGTCAGCTCCTCGGCCTCGCCCGGGCGGCCCATAGGCAACCGCTCCTGCTGGCCTTCGAGGTAGCCCTCGGGGTACTGCTCGGTCATCTCGGTCGGGAAGAACCCGGGGGCGAGCGCATTCACGCGGATGCCCTTGCGGCCCGTCCACTGCACCGCCAGGTCGCGCGTGAGGCCGATGATCGCGGCCTTGCTGGAGGCGTACGCCGCCTGCGGGAGCCCGGCCGTGGTGAAGCCGAGGACCGAGCCGATGTTGACGATGCTGGAGCCCGGCTGCATCACGCGCCCGCACGCCTGCGCCATCCAGTAGGAGCCGTTGAGGTTGACGTCGATCACCCGGCGGAACTCCTCCGGCGGCTCGCGCGTGGCGGGATAGGCGGTCCCGAGCCCGGCGTTGTTGACCAGCACGTCGACCTTGCCCAACGCGCTCACGGTCTCCTCGACCACGCGCGTGCAGTCCTCCGGCTTGGCCACGTCCGCGGTGACGGCGACGCAGCGGCGGCCGAGCGCCTCGACCTTGCGCTTGGTCTCCTCGAGCTTCTCCGCCCGGCGGGCGCAGATCGCGATGTCGGCGCCCGCCTCGGCGAGACCGGTGGCGAACGCGGCGCCGAGGCCGGAAGATGCGCCGGTGATGACGGCGACCTTGCCGTCGAGGCGGAAGCGGTCGAGCACGCTCATGTGGTTTCTCCCTGGATCACTCGCGGGGTGAGCAGGACCGGGGTCGCGTCGACGTCACGGCCCTCGATCAGCGCGTGCAGCGTGCGCGCCATCTCGCGGTGGCCTTCGGACGTGCCGAGCTGGATCGTCGTCAGCCGCGGATGGGCGAGGCGGGAGGCAGGGCTGTCGTCGGTGCCGATCAAGGCGACGCCGGGGGGCAGCGAATCGCGTGCGCCGAGCGCGATCTCGTCGTTGAAGGCGTAGACCGCGGTCGGTTTGCGCGCGAGCCCACGCGCGAGTCCGTTGGCCGGCACCTCCGTCAACGTCACGCCGAGCCGCGCCGCCGCGGCCCGCGCGCCCACGAGGCGCAGCTCGCCGAGCGGTTGCAGCTGGCTGCCGAGCGGCGTGAGGGCCAGCACGTGCGTGTGGCCGCGCTCGGCCAGATGCTCGATCGCGACCGTGCCGACACGATCCTGCTCGAGCGTGAACGAAGGGACGCCCTCCTCAGGCGGCGGGCCGAGCGTCACGATCCCGCGCGTGCCGTTCGCGCGCAGCAACTCGAGCGGCGGTAGCGCGGACGTCGGGGCGATGAGCCCGACGGGGCGCACCCGGTCGCATGCGCGCTGGAGCCCGTCCGGCCCGCTGGCGTGGACGAAGTGCACGAGCGGCGTGTAGCCGAGCCGGTCCAGCTCGCCGACGGACCCGCTCAGCAGCTCGGCGACCACCGGGCCCAGCGGCCAGTTGGGGAGCGCGAAGATCACCACCGACGTGCGCCCGGCACGCAGGGCCGAAGCCATCGCGTTCGGCGTGTACCCGAGGGTGCGCGCGGCCTCGAGCACCCGCTCCCGGGTTCCCTCGGACACGCGCGCGTCGACGCCGTTGAGGACGTATGACACCGTCGCCCGGCTGACCCCGGCCGCGGCCGCCACATCTGCGCTGGTTACGTTTGATCGCCCCACTAATCGCTGATCCTAGGGGAACGAAATGAGGATAGGGTCGGGGAATGCCGACCAGCCTTGCCCAGCTGCTGACCGAGACGGCGAGCAAACACGCGGAACGCCCCGCGCTCAAGCTCGATGACACGGTCGTCAACTACGCCGTACTCAACGAGGGTGCCACGCGCATCGCCGGCCTGCTCAAGGAGAAGGGCCTCGAGCCCGGCGAACGCGTCGGGATCATGCTGCCGAACGTCCCGTACTTCGCCGTCGTCTACTACGGCATTCTGCGCGCAGGCGGCGTCGTGGTGCCGATGAACGTGCTGCTCAAGGGCCGCGAGGTGGCGTTCTACCTCAAGGACTCCGGCGCGAAGGTCCTGTTCGCGTGGCACGGCTTCGCTGAAGCGGCCGACGTCGGTGGTGAGGAAGCCGGCACCGAGGTCATCTCGGTCGAGCCGGGCAAGTTCGAGGAGCTCGTGATGGGCGCGCCGCGCTCAGAGGCCGACGAGCCGCGCGAAAGCTCCGACACGGCCGTGATTCTTTACACGAGCGGCACGACCGGCACCCCCAAGGGCGCCGAGCTCACGCACGAGAACCTGATCCTGAACTGCAGCGTGACGGCCAAGACCCTGATCGACGTCTCCGAGGACGACGTCGTCCTGGGCGCGCTGCCGCTGTTCCACTCGTTCGGGCAGACGTGCGGGCTCAACGCCTCCATCGCGCACGGCGCGTGCCTCACACTGATCCCGCGCTTTGAGCCGGTGAAGGCGCTGGAGATCATCGCTCGCGACCAGGTGACGATCCTCGAGGGCGTCCCGACGATGTACCACGCGATGCTCAACGTGGACGACCCCGCGGACACGTCCTCGCTGCGCGTGTGCGTCAGCGGCGGCTCGGCGATGCCGGTCGAGGTCATGAAGAGCTTCGAGAAGGCGTTCGACTGCATCATCCTCGAGGGCTACGGGCTGAGCGAGACCTCGCCGGTGGCGTCGTTCAACCACCCCGACAAAGAACGCAAGGCGGGCTCGATCGGCACGCCGATCGAGGGCGTCGAGATGAAGCTCGTCGACGAGGACGACAAGGACGTCGCGCAGGGTGACGTGGGCGAGATCGTCATCCGCGGCCACAACGTGATGAAGGGCTACTGGCAGCGCGAGGACGCGACCGAAGAGGTCATGCGCGGCGGCTGGTTCCACTCCGGCGACATGGCCACGCAGGACGAGGACGGCTACTACTTCATCGTCGACCGCAAGAAGGACATGATCATCCGCGGCGGGTACAACGTCTACCCGCGCGAGATCGAGGAGGTGCTCTACGAGCACCCGGCCGTGTCCGAGGTGGCCGTGATCGGCGTGCCCGACGACTCGCTCGGCGAGGAGGTCGCCGCGATGGTCGTCCTCAAGGGCGACGCCTCCGAGGACGATCTGCGCGCCTTCGTCAAGGAGCGCGTCGCGGCCTACAAGTACCCGCGCAAGATCTGGTTCTCCGAGGAGCTCCCGAAGGGGCCGACGGGCAAGATCCTCAAGCGCGAGATCAAGGCGCCCTCCGAGGTCGAAGGCTAGGCCTCCGGCGCAGCGCGGTCAGCACCCAGAACGCGAACACGAGGGCGACGAGTACCGAGGCGCCATCGAGGAGCGTGCGGTTGCGCCCGACGCGGGCGATGTCGTCGTCCTGCGCCTGGTTGGCGCGTGCCGTCGCCGTCTTGATCTCCAGCCGCGCTCGTGCGGCGGCGGGGCCGAGCCGCTGCGCCTCGGTCCTGGCGGCGCGCTCCGGTGCGGTCGGGGACGTCTCTCCTCGGCGCGCGCGTTCGAAGTGCGCCGCCTCGTACCGGTCCTCGGCCGCTTGCTGCGCCCCGAGCGCCTGGAGCTGTCCGGGGGTGGTGACGTGCAGCAGTCCGGGGATGTATCCGAGCTCACGCGGGAGCGAGATCGCGTACACCCACAACAGCGCGACCGCGACCGTGATGAGGACGGCCGCGCGGGTCACGTGCGACGCGCGAGCGTAACCCCGTCGGACAGTCCCAGGAGCACGGACTCCACGCGGTCGTCGGCGGCGATCCGCTCGTTGAGCGCCGCCATCGTCTGCGCGCGCTCGTCCTCCGGGGCGAGCACGCGGTTCCCCAGCAGTGTGTTGTCGAGCACGAGCACGCCGCCCGGCCGCAGGCGTGGGACGAGCGCGTCGTAGTAGGCGGGATAGCCCGTCTTGTCGGCGTCGACGTACGCCAGGTCGATGTGCGGTTCTTCCGGCAGGTTCGCCAGGTTCTCCGCCGCCGGGCCGAGCGTGATGGAGACGCGCTCGGCCACGCCGGCCGCCTCGAGGTTCCCGCGCGCGATCGCGGCGAACTCCTCGCTCACCTCAAAGCACGTCAGCCGCCCGCCTTCGGCCAGGCCGCGCGCGATGCAGATCGCGCCGTACCCGGTGAACGTGCCGACCTCCACGGCGGTCTTGGCGTCCAGCATGCGCGCGAGGATCGTCAGCAGCGCGGCCTGATCGGGGCGCGAGAGCATCCCGGCGTTGGGGAGCGCGCGGGTCTCGGCCTCCACGCGGGCGAGCACCTCGTCCTGGCCGGCGAAGCGTGTCAGGTAGGCGGTCAGTTCCGGATCCCTGGGCATGTGGCCATGATCGCAGGACGTTAAGTTCGCTCTTTGCGGCTTTTTCGACCGATCGGAGGGGGCGAACTTCTCCGCAATCCGGCTCAATACCGCTGAGGGCAACGGACAGGATGGGTTGAGCGGTGGCAGCGTTGGGCGAGCGCGGGCCAGGGGTGGCTGCAGGCGCGCAGAGGGTGGAGGCGATGGTGGGGCGGCACGGGCCCGCGCTGCTGCGCGTCGCCAACCAGTTTTCGCTCTGCCACGACGACGCGCTCGACGCCTACCAGCGCGCGCTCGAGATCTACCTGCGGCGGATGGAGACGGTCGAGCCGGCCTCGGAGGGCTCGTGGATGCGCGTCGTGGTCAAGCACGAGGCGATGGCCATCCGCAAGGCGCGCGCCGCCTCCGTGGACGTGGCGGACACCGACTTCGACGCGAGCGAGGCGGACGGGCTGCGCGAGGTGTCCGACACCGTCGCGGGCGGCGAACGGGTCGGGCGCTCGGTCGAGGCGTTGAAGGCGCTCAAGCCCGACGAGGCGCGGGCGCTGCTGCTCAAGGCCGAAGGGCTGTCCTACGACGAGATCGGGCGCCGCTTCGGGTGGTCCTACACGAAGGTGAACCGCTCGATCGCGGAGGGTCGCAAGCGGTTCCTCAACGTCTTCAGCGAGATCGAGTCGGGCGAGGCGTGCGCGGCCTACGAAGCGACGCTCGAGGCGCTCTCCGCGGGCAAGGCCACGAGCGTGCAGATGGTCTCGATCCGGCCGCACCTGCGGCACTGCGCGGCATGCCGGGCCACCGTGCGCCAGATGCGCTTCTCGCGCACGCGCCGGATCGCGCTGCTCGCGCCGTTCGGGTGGATCACGCGCGTGTTCTCCAAGCCCGAGGTGGTCCAGCTCTCGTCGACGGGCGGCGGACGCTTGGGGACGGCGGCCAGCATCGTCGGGCTGTGTCTGACCGGCGCCGGTGCGGGCGCGTGCGTGATGACCGGCGCGCTGCCGGCGCCCGCGATCATCGCGACCGTCGATCGGCCGGAGCCGACCAGCACGCCGGCGCCGAAGAAGAAAGCGGCGGCGAAGCCGAAGGTCGTCAAGACCAAGCCGGCGAAGGCCGAGGTCGAGCTGCCGGCGCGCACCTACGCCGCCGTGGCCACGGCCACACCCACGCCGCCTCCCACCGCGCCGAAGGTCAAGCGCACGACGAGCAAGCCCAAGCGCAAGCTGCCGCTGGCCAAGAAGAAGCAGGAGTTCAACTTCGAGGGGACCTCCTCTCCGGCCGCGCCGACACCGTCCGGCGAAGTCAAGGCCAGCGCGGCGAGCGCCGGCGGCGGCGGGTCCTCGGCGCCCGCCAAGTCCGGCGGCGGGGGCGGTGGATCGAGTAAGGCGACCGGGGAGTTCGGCTTCGAAGGCGGCTAGGCTGCGCCGCGGTCTTAGGCGGAAGGAGCCTTGTGAGTGACGTGATCGCCGGTCTGCGGCGCGACCTGGAACAGCGGCTGAAGGACATCGAGCGCGACCTGGCGGAGCATGAGCCGCTGCTGCGCGAGCGCGAGCAGATCCAGGCCGCTCTGGCGCAGCCGCCGTTCGCGACCGGCGAGCGTCCGGCGGCGGTCAAGCGCGCGCCCGCTCGCAAGGCGGCGGCGGTCAAGCGTGCCCCGCGGGGCGCGAACCGCGAGGCGCTGCTGCAGGCCGTCGACCAGCGTCCCGGCGCGAGCGCGACCGAGCTCGCCGGCGTGACGAAGATCTCGCGCGCGGTGACCTACAACACGCTCGCCAAGCTCGTCGAGGCGGGCAAGGTCGAGAAGACCGAGCTGCCCGGCGGGCAGATCGGATACAAGCCCGCAACGCCGGCTGAGTCCCAGCCCGGCCTATAGTCGCTTTCATGACGCCCACGGCGACGACATCCGAGATCAAGGACTCCATCCTCGAGACGGTGGGCGAGACGCCCCTGGTGCGACTGAGCCGGATCGCCCAGGGCTGCGCGCCGCAGGTGGTGGCCAAGGTCGAGTACTTCAACCCCGGCGGCTCGATCAAGGATCGAGTCGCGATCGCGATGATCGAGGCCGCCGAGCGCGACGGTCAGTTGCGACCGGGCGGCACCATCATCGAGCCGACGTCGGGCAACACCGGCGCGGGCCTCGCAGTGGCCGCGCGCCTGAAGGGCTACCGCGTGATCGCGGTCATGCCGGACAAGATGTCGCGCGAGAAGATCGACCTGCTGCGCGCCTACGGCGCCGAGGTCGTGGTCTGCCCGACCGACGTGGACCCGTCCTCGCCGCAGTCCTACTACCGCGTCGCGGAGCGGCTCACGCGGGAGATCCCGGGCGGGTTCCAGCCCAACCAGTACGCGAACGCGGCCAACCCGGAAGCGCACTACCTGAGCACCGGGCCGGAGATCTGGCGGCAGACGGGCGGGAAGATCACGCACCTCGTGGCGGGTGTGGGCACGGGCGGCACGATCACCGGCACGGCGCGCTACCTGAAGGAGCGCAACCCGAAGATCGAGGTCATCGGCGCTGATCCAGTGGGCTCGATCTACTCGAACGAGAACGTACATCCGTACCTCGTCGAGGGCGTGGGCGAGGACTTCTGGCCGACCACGTACGACCCGTCGCTGGTGGACCGCTACGTGACGGTCTCGGACCGCGACTCGTTCCTGACGACGCGCCGGCTCGCGGAGACCGAGGGCCTGCTGGTCGGTGGCTCGTGCGGGCTCGCGATGCACGCGGCGCTCGAGGTCGCGGCGTCGATCACCGACCCGGATGCGCTGGTCGTGGTGATCCTGCCCGACGGTGGCCGCGGCTACCTGTCGAAGATCTTCAACGACGAGTGGATGACCCAGCACGGCTTCCTGGAGCGCGGCGCGGACCGGACGGTCGGCGACGTGCTCAAGATGAAGACGCGCGCGGGGGAGATCCCGTCGTTCGTCGTCGTGCAGACGCATCAGGCCGTCCGCGACGCGATCACGCTCCTGCACGAGCACCGCGTCTCGCAGCTGCCGGTGGTGTCCGCGGACGATCCGTACACGGTCGTCGGCAGCGTCGGTGAGCGCGGGCTGCTGAAGGCCGCGATGCAGGACCCGGCCGTGATGGGCGCGCCGATCTCGGACGTCATGGAGGCGCCGTTCGCCGGCGTGGCCACCATCGACCCGGTGCGTGAGGCGGTGGAGCTCCTGACGGGCGACACCCAGGCCTTGATCGTGTCCGAGCACGGCCGCCCGGTGGGCATCGTCACCCGTACCGATCTCTTGGAGTCGCTGGTCGCATGAGCTATCGCTTCGCTACGAAGGCCGTGCACGCGGGCCTGGAGCCCGAGCCCACCTACGGCGGCGTCGTGCCGCCGATCCATCAGGCCTCGACATACGTGCAGAAGGCCGTCGGCGACTTCGTCGAGGACTTCGACTACTCGCGCTCCGCGAACCCGACGCGTGCCGCGCTCGAGCGGGCGATCGGGGAGCTCGAGGGCGGTTTCGGGTCGTGCTTCTCTTCCGGCATGGCGGCCGAGCACGCGCTGATCACGGCGGTGTGCTCCGCCGGCGACCACGTCGTGATCCCGGACGACCTGTACGGCGGCACCTACCGACTCGTCGACAAGGTGTTGAAGCGCTGGGGCCTCGACTACACGATGGTCGACCAGACCGATCTGGATGCGGTCGCGGCGGCGATCACGCCCACGACGAAGCTCGTGTGGATCGAGACGCCGACGAACCCCACCCTGAAGGTGATCGACGTGGCGGGCGTGATCGAGCGTTCCGGCGGTGCGTTCGTCGCGGTCGACAACACGTTCGCGACGCCCGTGTACCAGCGGCCGCTGGAGCTCGGCGCGGACGCCGTCGTGCACTCGGCGACCAAGTACCTCGGCGGGCACTCGGACTCCGTGTCGGGCGCGGTCGTGGTGCGGGAAGAGGCGGCGCACCAGGCCGTGCGGTTCGTGCAGAACTCGGTGGGCGCCGTGCCCGGGCCGCTGGACTGCTTCCTCGTGCACCGCGGGCTGCGGACACTGCACCTGCGGATGGCGGCGCACACCGAGAACGCGCGCGTGGTCTCGGCGTGGCTCGAAGGCGTGGATGGCGTCACGGACGTGCGCTGGCCCGGGTTCTCGGGCATGGTGTCGTTCCGGCACCCGGACGCGGTCGCGCTGACCTCACGCACGAAGGTGTTCTCGCTGGCCGAGTCGCTGGGTGGCGTGGAGTCGCTGATCGAGGTTCCGCAGGCGATGACGCATGGGTCCGTCGAGGGGTCCGCGGCGGCCGTCCCGGCTGATCTCGTGCGGCTCTCCTGCGGGGTCGAGGCGCCTGAGGACCTCGTCGAAGACCTCGAACAAGCGATTGGGTCTTAAGTCGTGCGGGGAATCCACCGATGTGACCCTCGGTGGGTTTCTTTACCTCTCACAGACGCGATCGTCGGCATCCTAGTCTGATGCTCCGGATCGCCCTCGCGGCCACGACCGCCGGTCTCGCCACGCTCGGTGGCGGGTACCTCGCGCTCAACGCCGCCGGGGAGGAGACCGTCGCTCCGGCGGCGGTCGCCGCGGCTCCCGCGTCGTCGCCGATGGTGGCGACCGCCACGCCCGAGGCGAAGATCACGTTGCCGCCGCTCCCCGAAGCCTCGCGCGCGAAGTCCGTCGCGCCGGTCGCGGGTGCGCCGAGCGCGGCGGGTGAGGTCGCGGCCGACCCCGGCCTGTCGGCGCCTGACGTCAAGCCCACCACCGAAGCTTCCTCCGCCGCCCGGGGCAAGAACACCACGAGCGGTGGGGCCAACGCCGTCACCAGGGCAGTCGCGATCGGAGGCGGCGTCGCGCTGCCGCCGCTCGAGGCCCCCGAGGCGATCAAGAAGATGATCGAGGCCGGCAACGGCATCGCGCGCACGCCCTACAAGTGGGGCGGCGGGCACGGCAAGTGGCAGGACACGGGCTACGACTGCTCCGGCTCCGTCTCGTTCGTGCTGGCCGCGGCGGGGCTGCTGGACGGGCCTTTGGCGTCCGGTCCGCTGATGTCCTGGGGCGAGCCCGGCAAGGGCAAGTGGGTCACGATCTACAGCAACCAGGGCCACGTCTTCCTCGAGGTGGCGGGCGTTCGCTTCGACACCTCCGCCCAGCGCGTCACCGGCTCGCGCTGGATCAACGAGATGCGCTCCACGGAAGGCTTCGTGGCGCGGCATCCGCCGGGTCTGTAACGACTGGGGTGTCGACCCCATGTACCCCAAATGGGGGAGGGTCGATTACCGGGGTTGCAAGCTCGTCGTTCTCGTAGGAGACCCCGCCTGATGCCTCGCTTCGTTCACGCTGATACTGATCTGCTCGACCTGCCCGCCGAGGTGCTGGCCGAGGTCGACGCCGCGTGGGAGCGTGCGCAGCACCCGGTCGCCGACGAGCTCGAGTTGCACTTCGAGGTGTCCGTCAGCGGGCGCGTGCGTGGCGAGCTCCGAGCCGCTTTCGGCGGTGAGCTCGTCTCGCGCCTGTCCGCCTCCGAGGCGCTGGCGATCGCCTGCGGCGACGCGGAGTTGGCGCTCGCCGCATAGGTGCGGGAGGCGGCGGGCAGGATGTATGCCCGTATGCCATCGCTACCGAAGAAGCTGATCGACACCGCCACCGGGCTCGCCGGGAAGGCGGCCGGTCTCGCGGGCCGGGTGTTGCGCGACGAGGACGACACCACCGTCCCCGCCGCCGCCAAGCCTGAGACATCGCCCGCCCCGGATGCCGTCGGCGCTCCCAAGCCCGGCGCTCCCGCCGCGCCCAAGTCGGCGACTGCACGTAAACCGAAGCCGAAGGCCAAGGCCAAGCCGAAGCCGTCTGGCCGCGGTGCCGTCGCGAAAGCCGGCCCGAACGCCGAACCGCTCGGCACCGCCAACGCCGCCGCCGCGACGGCCACCGAGAGCGTGGTGCCCACCGGTGCCACGAAGCCCACGCCGCGCGCGAAGACCAAGCCCGCCGCGTCCAAGCCCGTGATCAAGAAGCCGGCCGCGGCTGCTCCGGCCACTCCGGCGGTACCGGCGAAGAAACCGGCGGCGGCGAAGAAGAAGCCCGCGGCCGCGAAGCCTGCGCCGCCCGCGACGGCCAAGAAGCCCGCCGCGCCCGCGACGGCGAAGAAGCCCGCGGCGGCGAAGCCCGTGGCGCCTGCCACGGCGAAGAAGCCGGCAGCGGCCAAGCCCGTCGCGCCGGCGACGGCGAAGAAGCCGGCGGCAGCCAAGCCCGTCGCGCCCGCGACGGCGAAGAAGCCCGCGGTCGCGGTGAAGAACCCGGCGGCGAAGCCCACGGCGACGGCGAAGAAGCCGGCCCCCAAGGCCGCGTCCCCCGCCAAGCGGGGCGGTACGTCGGGCGCGCCCGTGACGACGCCGACGCTCCCGCCGGAGCTCGAGGCCAAGAAGCCCGCCGCCGCGAAGAAGCCGTCGGCGGCGAAGAAGCCGGCGGCACCCGCCAAGCCCGCGACCAAGGAGCCGCCGCAGACCGCCAACGCGGCCGCGGCCAAGCCCACGGACGGCGCAGTGCCGACGGGCGACGACAAGTAAGCACGCTGCCCGGCGCGCGCGGGGGTCCTCGCGCGCGCCGTCAAGGCTCCAATAGGGTTTCGGGATGCGCCCCATTCCCGCGACGCGCCTCGGCGACGCCCATGGTCTCCTGCGAGCGATCGAGAAGCGCGGGCGATTGCGCACAGACGAGTTCGTCACCGAGTTCAACCTCGACGAGCTGTTTCCGCCCGGGCTGGAGAACGCGCTGGGGCGGCTGCGGCACTTCATCTCCTTCGGGCGGCTCGCGGGGCTCGTCAAGGAGGATCGTGGGGTCGTAGAGCTGACCGAGATCGGCAAGCGCTACGTGCGCTCGGAAGACCCCGACGCGGTGTTCGACGTCTCGCCCCAGCAGGCCGAGTGGCTGCGCCGCCAGTTGCGCGAGCGTCACATGACGGACTCGATCTTCCACGGCCTGGCGATCGGTCTCAGCCTGCTGGCGTCCGTGCCGCCCGGCACGCGGATCTCCACGATGGACTTCGGCCGCTCGATGGCCTACCTCGGCCGCGCCGGCTGGGACAACGAGAACACGCTGCTGATCCAGGGTGAGCGCCACCTCACGTTGCTCACGGACCTCGAGCTGATCGACGCCGATCACCGCCTGACCGCGACCGGCGAGCAACTCCGGGGCGAGCTCACGCTGCCCGTGCACATGTCGCTTGCTGACATCGCCGCGCAGCTGAACCCCGGCGGCGCCGCGGCGGTCCGGGCGGCCGCCGAGGCGGAGTTCGCCGCCCCGGCCCCGGAGCCGACGCCCGAGGTGGTCGAGGAGGAACCGACACCGGAACCCGCGGAGGTGGAGGAGGAGCCGACCGCCGGCGACGGCTACCAGACCGTGATCTCCTCGGCGGCCGGCGGCGCTGAGGCCCGGCAGAGCCGCCCGCCGATCGTCCCGCGCGCGCCCGACGAGACGCCGACCCCGCCGTCCCCCGAGCGCGTGCAACCCGCCGCCGACCCGCTCCTGCCGTTCGCCGGTCCCCCGAGCGTGATGCCGGGCGTCACCCCTGGCGACCCGCTCGCCTCGCCGTCGACCCCGCCGCCGCCCGTCGCGCCCGCCGGATCTGCGCCACCGCCGGTCGTGTCGCCCGGTGCGGTGGTGGCCGGCGACGTCGCGCTGGGCGGCGAGGTGCCGGGTGGCGTCGTGGCCGGGGACCTCACGCCGCCCGCCGAGCCGGCGGCGTCGGCGCCGCCGCCGGTCGAAGCGCCCGTGTCCGTGCCGCCACC
>JAPDDQ010000784.1 GCA_027587225.1 Solirubrobacter taibaiensis | reverse complement strand
ACGCATTAACGTTGTCACACCTGACATTACAGTAATAAATAAATATTTATGCCACATATCTTGCGTAATATTTTCACTTAAAACAAAACTAGATTTCGTACCTGCAAATGCTTTAGAAATATGCTTTACTCTCTCTGAATTTTGAGACTTAATTTCTCCAAATACAAGTCTGTTAGCAGCGCTAGTTTGTACAATTTCTCCTTGATCGTTTAACGTCGTCTCGATAAAGCATAAACCGCCAATTACTTTTTCTTCGCCGAATTCTTTTTGTAATAGCGATAAATGAGCGATACCATTTAACAATGGAATGATTACAGTATTTTCGCCAACAAACGGCTTCAAATCTTGAATTGCCTCGTTTAAGTGATACGCTTTTGTTGAAAATAAAATGACATCAAATGGAGAAGTTCTCTCTTCTTTCGTTATTAATTTCGGTTGAAAGGAAAAATCCCCGTTAACACTTCGGATTACAAGTCCTCTTTCCTCTAATTGTTTTTTCCGTTTACTACGAACAAGAAATGTAACATCTTCTCCCTT
>JAPDDQ010000783.1 GCA_027587225.1 Solirubrobacter taibaiensis | reverse complement strand
TTGATATCGTAAAATCCCGCGCACCATTTGCACCATTACATCTTTAGCCGACAAATACTCTCTCTGTTCAAACGACATTTCAATCACATGAATATATCC
This sequence comes from Solirubrobacter taibaiensis, assembly GCA_027587225.1. Lineage (GTDB taxonomy): Bacteria > Actinomycetota > Thermoleophilia > Solirubrobacterales > Solirubrobacteraceae > Solirubrobacter > Solirubrobacter taibaiensis. The sequence goes on along the minus strand of JAPDDQ010000783.1, from coordinate 438 downwards.
TTCTAAAAAATCAGTAATAAGCTGTTCTAATAAACCTTGCTTCCCAGCAAAATAATATGAAATATTCGCTACATTCACATCCGCTCGCTTTGCAATGTCTCGCACCGATGTTCCATCATACCCTTTCGTATTAAACAACGATATTGCCGCATCAATTACTTTTTGTTTCGTCTGCTTCATGCGCTCACTTCCCCTCACTGAACAGCTATAGTTTAAATTTCTTGACTTTTAAGCCAAATTCCTTTAATATTCAATCCACAAAGTCATGTGAAATACATCGTATTTTGCTAATATTTTACACATCTCGATAAAAAAGGAGCTGTTTCCATGTTTACTAAAGAAAGTTATGCAGGATCTCGCGTGCAGCAATATGAGACAGTAATTAAACAACTGGATGCGTTATTAACTGGCGAATCAAACGTAGTCGCAAACTTATCA
>JAPDDQ010000782.1 GCA_027587225.1 Solirubrobacter taibaiensis | reverse complement strand
TCTAAGAGGGTGGGATAAAAGAAGACGGGGTGTTGATATGCAACGAAGAAAATCTTTAGCGCTTTCTATTCCATATCAGTTAGATTTCTTTAAGCAATATAAATTTCTTTCTCAGGGTAAATCGCAACATATTTTGTTAGAAAGCGGCCGTGGCGGTCGTTATAACATTGTAGGGCTGAACCCAGTAGCGGTAATCCGAGGGAAGGGTGAAACGTTACATATAAGTGAAAGTGGTAAGGAAACAATAAAACGAGGGAATCCGTTAGATTTAATGCAAGAATATATGGAACAATGGAAGACGGACTATAACCCAGAGTAGCCGCCTTTTCAAGGTGGTGCAATTGGCTATTTCAGTTATGACTGTATCCGTTATATTGAAAAGCTGCCTTCTCTTGCGGAAGATGATATTGATATACCTGACATCTTCTTTTTATTATTTGATGACGTATTTGTCTATGATCAAAAAGAACAAGTGTTATGGGTTATTACGCATTATGTAGATAAATATGAAGAGGCGAAAGAACGGCTAAATGAGTG
>JAPDDQ010000781.1 GCA_027587225.1 Solirubrobacter taibaiensis | reverse complement strand
TGGCGGGGTCCTTGTTGGTCTATCACAAAAACATTTCGGTACATACCCACGCCTTATGCCTGAAGTAATGGCTGAATATAAAAAAACTGGTCGAATCGAATATCGCTTTGTCCATCGGGCTACTTTAACAGCGATTATTGTTTTAATTTTCGGTGCTAGTCTTGGTCCAGAAGCCGCACTAGTTGGAATTATAGGCGGACTGTGCACATGGGTAGGGGATCGCTTTAAATTTGCCTTAAAGGGTATGAATGAGCTAACCGAGATCGGAATTGGCGCTACTTTAAGTGTCATTTTTAACGCACCATTATTCGGTTATTTAGCACCAAATGAAAATGAGGGGGAAGAAATTGCTGCTTTTTCTAAAGGAAAAAAAGCGATTGTATACTTAGCTACTACTTTCGCAGGTTTTTCTGTTTATTTACTACTGAGTAAACTTGATAATCGTGGATCCTTTATTGTTGATTTCGGGGAAGGTACACTTTCTTTCAATGAATGGATTGCATTTCTTCCACTTGCTAGTATCGGTGCTATAGTTGG
>JAPDDQ010000780.1 GCA_027587225.1 Solirubrobacter taibaiensis | reverse complement strand
TAAGTCAGCGCCTTGGCGCGGAGCATTTGGATCACGACGTCTGCCGCCGCCACCGCCAAAGAAAGAACTAAATATATCTTCAAAACCGAAGCCACCGCCGAAGTCTCCTCCGCCGCCAAATCCACCGAATCCTTGATTTGCACCAGCATGACCAAATTGATCGTACTGTGCACGCTTTTGATCATCACTTAACACTTCGTATGCTTCTTGTACTTCTTTAAACTTTTCAATTGCATTTTCTTCTTTGCTTACGTCTGGATGGTATTTTTTAGCCAAACGACGATACGCTTTTTTAATTTCATCTGTTGAAGCGCCCTTGCTAAGTCCAAGGACCTCATAATAGTCTCGTTTACTCATAAATTTACAACCCCCGAATCTTTCACATAAACGTAATTTTAACACCGAAAGAAAGTGCTTTGCAACAAAGTTTCCTCACTTACAGTATGCAAAGCGAAAAACTTAAGATCCTCACACATCGCTTCTCATTCGTGAAAAAAGCCAAAGTCAAGGCACGCTTGACTTTGACTTTTTGTCATC
>JAPDDQ010000779.1 GCA_027587225.1 Solirubrobacter taibaiensis | reverse complement strand
CAATATCCATTTACGTTATTGCTCCATGAAGACATGTTGATCACTTCCTTTACATTCGATCTTTTTAGCGCAATCACCGACTTAAAAAACACCTATCTAAATAACAAAGAAATACTTTGCCTAGTTGGGGATAAAACACAGATTTCCTCCATACATCCTAGTAATTATTACATGCGATTCACTCTCCTTTTGCTTGTACTTTCGCCTTATCTCCACAGACTATTAACAATACACATTACACTATCGTACACAGCCACTTTCCCATTTAAACTTTCCACATTCGCCAATATTTTTAGTAAAGAGACTTATTCTTCATAAATAGCGACTATAATATATAAAAATCCGTATAGTTCGTTATTTTTCGTCAAAATTTTAAAAATATATTGACACTTAAAATATCCTCATAGTATGATTTGGGTGTTGTAATTGATAACCATTTTCACTTATGGTACTAGTTACAAAAAACACTTAATTTGGGGGCAGAAGATGAAGAAAATTCTCAGTATTTTCATAGTAGTTCTTCTATTCGCAGTTGGAT
>JAPDDQ010000778.1 GCA_027587225.1 Solirubrobacter taibaiensis | reverse complement strand
TCATCATTCAAAATTTCGATAAACTCAACATTTACTCGCTCTGGAAACATTTCATGTGTCTCAAGGACTGGTCCAAGTGTTGTAAGAGGTGCTTTTTCTACATCATCAACCAAAATAACCGCATGCGGATTTCCCATTGAAACAGCTGTAAATGCATAACGATGATTATTATATAAGAAGTTTTCACGAATAAATGGCGTTTCACCTTCACCAAGCATCGGTATTTCTGCACGTGTTAGACGCGGTGCCCCCATATCGATTTTCGCTAATGTCACGACACCATCTTCTACTGTTACTTCAGCCGTTACAATACCAGCCAACGTTTCAATTGTAAAAACTGTTTCTTCTACTAGTTTATGCTCATACGCATATTTCGCTACGCAGCGTAAACCGTTACCACAGCTCTTTCCTTCAGAACCATCATTATTAAACATGCGCATTTTCACCGGAGCTACGTCTGAAGGGCAAATTAAAATCATCCCGTCTGCTCCAATACCAGTATTAATATTTGAAACCTTTTCGGCCACAAGGGCTAAAT
>JAPDDQ010000777.1 GCA_027587225.1 Solirubrobacter taibaiensis | reverse complement strand
ACTTCATGAAGATGCTGCTGTAGCCATTCAAAATAATCAGGACTCTCAGCTTTAGCCGCCTCACGCAATAAAATGGAGGTCGGATGCATCAATTTTTGCGTCAAACGATGAGCAAACTCTTGCAGAACTTGCTCAGGCGGATGTCCATGTTGTAATGCATCCATGGCATGTTCTAATTCAATTTGACTCATTTCTTCGCTATGTTGGCGGTAGGCTTGTATCGTTCCGCCCGCCTCTTTAACTTTTTGTTGAGTAATCAATTGTGTCGCTAATTGATTTACCATCACTTCTGCTTCAACAGCAGCTTGACGACGCTGTGCAAGATTCTCATCTATCACACTTTGTAAATCATCTACGCCATATAAATAAACGTTATCTAGTGACTCAACTTTTGGATCAATATCACGTGGAACTGCTAAATCCACCATCAACATTTGTTGATAACGCCGTTTCTTCTATGCTGATTTAACATCTGCATATCCGATCACTTGATGCAAACTTCCTGTACAACTTGAAACTACATCTGCGCGATATAAAT
>JAPDDQ010000776.1 GCA_027587225.1 Solirubrobacter taibaiensis | reverse complement strand
TTTGTGCGTTTTTTCGCTTTAAAATCTTCTAATTTTACTTGATAAACGTCTCCGACAGCTTTTTGAATATCATAAATAGAGATAATTTTCGGCTTAGAATTTGGAATAATATCTTTAAGTGCTTCAGCTGCTAAATCAGCATTAATATCTTTATTAATTAAAGATGAATAAGCTACAACTCGGATAAGTGCACCTTCTAATTCACGAATATTTGAATCAATTTGATTTGCGATATAAAGCATAACTTCA
>JAPDDQ010000775.1 GCA_027587225.1 Solirubrobacter taibaiensis | reverse complement strand
GCTTTTTTGCGTAAAATCGCAATACGTGTCTCTAAATCTGGCGGCGTAATGACTGTAATAAGTCCCCATTCAAAGCGGGAACGAAGACGATCTTCTAAAGTTGGAATTTCTTTTGGTGGTCGGTCACTAGAAATTACAATTTGTTTACTTTCTTCGTGTAATGCATTAAATGTATGGAAAAACTCTTCTTGAGTCTGTTCTTTTCCAGCAAGAAATTGAATATCATCTATCAATAAAACATCTACGTTACGATATTTATTACGAAAATCAACAGCTTTA
>JAPDDQ010000774.1 GCA_027587225.1 Solirubrobacter taibaiensis | reverse complement strand
TTTTATAAAAACTCAAAAATAAAAAGGTCTTATTATGTTGATTGGACAATTATCTAAACATAGCGAATTAAGTAAGGATACTATTCGTTTTTATGAGAAAATGGCGCTTATACAATCAGTTACTTGCGCTAATGGCTACAAAGACTATCCAGAGCAAGCTTTGCAACAACTGTTATTAATTCGAACGGCAAAAAATTTGGGATTCTCACTCAATGAAATTAAACAAATTTTAGAAATGACCTCAGAACAAGAAATACCTGCGCATCAAATGCAAAATATCTTTCAAGAAAAACTCGCGGCGATAGATGAAAAAATCTTTCAACTCCAACAAATTCGAAACATGCTGAGCCAATTCACTCAAGGTGAACCGTGTCCTTTGCGAAGGGATTGTTCTATTCCACAATTAAAGTAATTGTTTTTTAAAAAATTACTATTTAATTATCACTATATTCTTACTGCTAAAGCCTTCTAGAACTCTCAGGTCTTTCTCACCATCTAAAAATACAGTCATAAAAAGCATACAAAATAGTGTCATTTT
>JAPDDQ010000074.1 GCA_027587225.1 Solirubrobacter taibaiensis | reverse complement strand
GCCTGCGCGTGAAGGCGAGCGCCACCGCGGTGACCATCAACGGCGTGCCGGACTTCAGCGGCGCCGTTGGTGCGCCCGCCCGCGGCGGCGCGGAGGCCGCTCATGATCGCCGCGTCGGCGGGCGTCGCCGCACCCGCCCCCGCCGGCACGGATGGTGCGGGCGGGGCCGCCGGGGGCGCGCCGCCGTTCACGTGCGAGGAGGCAGCGGCGTTGCCGGCGCTCTGCTGGAGGCCGATCAGCTGCTCGACGCTGAGCGCGCCGCCCGTCGGGACGGCGAGCGGCGCCGCGGGCGCGGCCGCGGGGGCTTCGCGCGCAGGCGCTTCCTCGGTGTGTTCACGCACGGGCATGCGCGTCTCCGATGACGAACCGAACCGGCCGGATGTGGAGGAGGATATGTGTCGGACTCTGGATTCGCAGAGGAAAACGGGCACCGAAACGTGCACCACCGGCCCGGCGGGCAAGGGAACTGACACCCTGCAAGACGTGCAGTTGCCCGTGATGCCGCCTGTCGCGCCGATGCTGGCCAAACCGGCCGCCGCGATCCCGCCCGGCCAGTTCTACGAGCCCAAGTGGGACGGGTTCCGCTCGGTCGTATTCCGCGACGGGGACGAGGTGGAGATCGGCAGCCGCAAGGAACGGCCGATGACGCGCTACTTCCCGGAAGTGGTCGAGGCGGTCAAGCGCGCGTTCCCGCCGCGGGCCGTGATCGACGGCGAGATCGTGATCGCCGGCGAGACCGGCCTGGATTTCTGGGCGCTCCAGCAGCGCATCCACCCGGCCAAGAGCCGCGTCGACCGGCTCGCCGCCGAAACCCCCGCGAGCTTCGTCGCCTTCGACCTGCTCGCGCTGGGCGACGAGGACCTGACGCAAACGCCGTTCGAACAACGCCGCCGACGGCTCGAGCAGGCACTCGCCCAAGCAACGCCGCCGATCCACCTCACTCCCATCACCCAGGACCTCGACACCGCCCACGAGTGGTTCGAGCGCTTCGAAGGCGCCGGCCTCGACGGCCTGATCGCCAAGCGCCCCGACCTCACCTACCAGCCCGACAAGCGCGTGATGACGAAGATCAAGCACGTACGCACGGCGGACTGCGTCGTCGCCGGGTACCGGGTCCACAAGGCGCACGAGGATGCGATCGGCTCACTCCTGCTCGGCCTGCACGTCGACGACAAAGCCCCGCGCTCGCAGTGGTCCGACGACTGGACGGGCCTCGCGCCGGTCGGCGTGATCGGCGCGTTCCCGATGGCGCGCCGGAAGGCGCTGTTCACCGAGCTCCAGTCGCTGATCATCCCCTTCTCCGAACACCCGTGGCACTGGGCGGAACACATGGAACAAGGTCCCGAGGGCGGCAGCCGCTGGAACCCCAAGAAGGACCTGAGCTTCGTCCCGCTCAAGCCCGAGCGCGTCGTCGAGGTCCGCTGCGACTACCTCGAGGGCGCCCGCTTCCGGCACCCGCCGCAGTTCGTCCGCTGGCGCCCGGATCGCGACCCCGAGTCCTGCGGCTTCGCGCAGCTCGACCGCCCGCAGCCGTTCGACATCGCCGACGTGCTCACGCGGTGAGCTCGCGGGCCAGGTGGCGCAGCGCGAGGCGGCTGCGGCCCTTCACGGTGCCGAGCGCGACGGACAGCCGCGCGGCGATCTCCATCTGGGTCAACTCCTCGACGTAGGCGAGCAGGACCACCTCGCGCTGCGGCGCCGGCAGCCCGTCCACGGCCGCCCGCACCCGTGCGCGTTCCTCGCGCCCCGCGACGACCGCCTCCGGTCCGGGCCACGCCGAGACCGCGTCGGTCTCGCCCGCCACGCAGCGCCGCTCACGCACCGCGGCCTGCCGCCGCAGGTCCAGCCCGCGGTTGCGCACGATCGTGTGGAGCCAGCCCGCCGCCCCGCCGCTGCGCGGCCGGAACGCCGGCGCGTCCCGCCACAGAGCGAAGAACGCGTCCTGCAACGCATCGTCGGCCAGGTCCGGGCAGACGCGCCGGGCCGTCGCCCGCGCCGTCACGAAGTGGCGCTCGTAGAGCTGGGCGAACGCGCGCTCGTCGCGCCCGGCGATCCGCCGCAGCAGCTCCTCGTCGGTGACCACGCGCCGACCGTAGCCGGGTGGCCGGTGAACATTCTCTGAACTCGCGTTCCGACACCGGTCAGCGCTGTGAGAATGGACGCCGTGCACGTCCGCGGTTCCATCCTCGTCGTCGACGACGAGCCGACGATCGGCGAGGTCGTCTCGGCCTACCTGCAGCGCGCGGGCTACGAGACGCGCGTCGCCATCGACGGCGACGAAGCGCTCGCGGCGGTCGCGGAGCGCTCCCCGGACCTGATCGTGCTCGACCTCATGCTCCCCGGTACCGACGGCCTCGAGGTCATGCGCCGCATCCGCGAACGGCCGGACCGCTCCAGCGCGATCATCCTGCTCACGGCGAAGGGCGGGGAGTCCGATCGCGTGTCCGGGCTGCGGCTCGGCGCCGACGACTATGTGGTCAAGCCGTTCTCGCCCGCCGAGCTGGTCGCGCGCGTGGACGCGGTGCTGCGTCGGTTCGACACCGTGCGGGAGGAGGAGCCGACGCTGACCTTCGGCCCGCTCGAGATCGACCCGACGGCCCGGCAGGTGCGCTGCAACGGTGAGCCGATCGCGCTGACCTCCCGCGAGTTCGACCTGCTGCTGTTCCTCGCGCGCCACCCCGGCCGCGCGTTCACGCGCGAGGAGCTGATGGACCACGTGTGGCAATACGCGTTCTACACGGACACGTCCACGGTGACCGTCCACATCCGGCGGCTGCGGGCGAAGCTCGAGCCGGAACCGGAGCAGCCGCGCTGGATCGAGACGGTATGGGGCGTCGGGTACCGCTTCTCGGGCTAGCGCTCGCCGCGGCGCTGTCGATCGCCATTCCCACCGTCGTGTGGGTCTGCTTCGGCGCGCACGCCGCGTGGGTGACGTTCCAGATCGTCGCGCCGCTGGCGGTCGCCACCGTGCTCGCCGGCGAGTGGATCACGACCCGGCGGCCGGGCGGGTTGCGTCTGCAGTTCGCGCTGATCGCGGCCCTCGGCGTGCTCGCGCTCGCCGCGGGCGTGGCGCTGTTCGTCTCGCAGATGTTCCTCTCCAACCACGACGGGCTGATGGCCGTGCTGCTGGCCATCTACGCGGGCGCGCTCGTGCTGTGGGTGACGGGCCGGCTGGCGGCCCGCGCGCTGCACGATCTCGGCGCCATCCGCACCACGCTCGCCGCCGTGGCCGAGGGCCGGCGCGACGTGCGCGTCACCCCGACCGGGGACGACGAGATCGCGCGGCTCGGCCGCCAGGTGGACGCGATGATCGTGCGCCTGGACCGCGAGGAGCGCATGCGCCGCGAGCTGTTCGCGGCCGTCTCGCACGACCTGCGCACGCCGATCACGGCGCTCGGGTTGCTCGCGACCGCCATCGACGACTCGATCGTCGACGAGGACAAGCGCCGCGAGTACGCGGGCCGCATGAACACGCACGTGCGCCAGGTCGGGGCGCTGATCGACGATCTCTTCGACCTCACCCGGCTGGAGGCGCAGGAGCTGGAGTGGACGACGGAGCGGCTCGAGGTCCGTGACCTCGTCCACGACGTCGTCGAAGCGATGCGCCCCGCGGCCGACGCCGGCTCGGTGGCCGTGCGCGCGCACCTGAACGGGTCCGTCGGCTGCTCCCGCGGCAATCGCGAGCAGCTCAGCCGCGTGCTCTTCAACCTGATCCAGAACGCGATCCACCACACGCCGCCCGACGGCAGCGTGACCGTGCGGGTCGAGGACGCGGGCGGCGGGGTGGAGATCGAAGTCGCCGACACCGGCGCGGGAATCGCGGCCGAGCAGCGCGACCGCGTCTTCGAACCCTTCTACCGTGGCGACGCGGCCCGCCAGTCACCGGGTGCCGGGCTCGGCCTCGCGATCTCGCGCGCGATCGTCGAAGCGCACGGCGGGTCGATCTGGCTCGAGGATGCCACCGTCGGCACCCGCGTCCGCTTCCGACTTCCCATTCACGCATGAAACGACTTCTAGCCGCCCTCGCCTGCGCCGCCATCGTGGTCGTCGCGCTGGTCCTCACGACCGGCGGCGACGAACCAGAGTCCGCCGTGCCCGCCCTCACCGTCACGCGGATGGAGGACGACTCGCCGTATGACCTCACCCAGCTCGCCTCCGCGGAGAAGCCGACGCTGCTGTGGTTCTGGGCGCCGTGGTGCTCGGTCTGCAACGGCGAGGCCGCGGAGATCCAGCAGCTCGCCGCCGAGACCGACGCGTTCGACGTGGTCGCGATCGGCGGCCGCGACGAGCTCGCGAACGCGCCGGCGTTCGTCGAACGCCATGGCATGACCGCGCCGACGATGCTGTTCGACGAGACGATGCAGGTGTGGGAGCACTACCGCATCCCGGGCCAGCCGGGCGCGATCCTGCTCGACACGGACGGCGTCGAACGTGGCCGCTGGCTCGGCGCCTTCGACACCGACCTCGCCGTCGAGGCGGCGCAGCAGCTATAGACCCCCGCGGTACTCGGGGTTCGGGTGGCCGGGCTGGTCCAGGTTCCAGTCGCGCGTGTCGTTCCCGTAGGCCGGGATGCCGCCGGCGTCCTTGAGCAGCCGCGCGAGGTGGAGCAGGTTCCACGTCATGAAGACGGTGTTGCGGGTGGTCCAGGCGTTGCGCTCGCCGCCGGCTTCGGGGTCCAGATACGACGGGCCGGGGCCCGCTTCGCCGACCCAGTAGGCGTCAGACTGCGGCGGCACGCTGAGCCCGATGTGCTGGAGCGCGTAGAGGATCTGGGCGCTGACGTGCTTGCCACCGTCTTCGTTGCCGGTCGTGACCGCGCCGCCGACCTTGCCGTAGTAGGACCACTGGCCCTGCGCGTTGACCTCGCCGGAGTACGCGTAGAGGCGCTCGATGATCTTGCGCGTCATCGACGATTGGTCGCCGAGCCAGATCGGTCCGGCGAGCACGATGATGTCGGCCGGGACGACGAGGTCGCGGTAGATCGCCGGGAAGTCGTCGCCGGCGTAGCCCTGCGTGGTCATGTCGGGCCACACGCCCGGCGGGATCTCGTGATCGACGGTGCGGACCTCGTCCACGCGCACGCCGACGCGCTCCATCAAACCGCGCGCGATCGCGAGCAATCCGTCCGTCTGGCTCCGCTCGGGTGAGCGTTTGAGCGTGCCGTTGAAGATCACCGCGCGCAGGTCGCGGTAGTCGCCCGGAGCCGCGTCGGCCTGGGCGTCGATGAAGGTCTGGATCGGGGCGGGAAGGGCCATGCGGCTCCAGTCCCGCCCCGGTCCGTGGCGTTACGGGTTGGTCGTCGAGAGCGTGAAGGTCACGGTCTTCGAGTACGTGCCCGTGCGGAGCGGATCATTCGCCTTGATGAGCTGCTTGAAGGCGACGCCCACGCTGTCGTTGGACACCGGCCCCGTCCAGCTCGCCTTGCTCAGCTCCACCCGCAGCGACTCGGGCAGCGAGAACGCGCCGTTGGTCATGTTCCCGAGCCCGCTGACCGTCAGCATCGCGTCGCCCGCCGTGGAGGTCACGATGGCGGTGGTGTTCGCGGTGTAGTCGCGCAGGACGCCCGGCGTGAACGCACCGAACGAGGCCGGAGCGACCGACAGCGCGAGCGTCGCCGGCACGGTGCCGCCGACCGTCCCGGGCGTGTCCGTCTGCCCGTACACCGGCGCCTGCCCGGAGGGGGTCAGGACGACCGGGCCGATCAGGCCGTAGTTCTGCGTGTGGCCGCGGGTCACGACCGCCGGGAAGAGCGTCGCGAGCCGGTTGTTCAACGTGGTCGCCACCCGCACGACCAGCGTGTTCGCCCCGGCCTTGAGCGCCGGTCCGACCTCGGCCACGCCACTGATCTGGTCGACCGCGACGTCCTGCCCGTTGACCGTGACCTTGACCGTGTCGACCGCCTGCCCGAGGCTCAGCGTCGCGGCCGGGACGGCGGCCGGGAGGGTCACCGTCGTCGTGTAGGTGCCGACGCCCGAGGCGCCCGCGAGCTCCGGGATGTCCGGCCAGGGCTTCAGCCCGCCGGTCAGCGCGACGGTGACGACGTCCTTGGTCACCGCCGACCCGGCCGCGCCGAGCGTGCCGAGCGGGTTCGCCGGCTTCCAGTCCTCGGCCGCAAGCTGCCAGGCCGCGCCGGTGAGGTCGATCGGGGCGGGAACGGACCGGATAGTCGCCGTCGTGGTGGTGCCGTCCGAGAGCGTCGCGGTGTAGGTGCCGGGCTGCGTGTCGCGCAGGACGATGTTCGTCCCGCCGACGACCGCGGCGGAGTCCGCCGTGGTGCTCACGACGTGCTTGGCCGGCGCGGCGCCGAAGCGGCCGGCGCGCGCCAACGCGATCACGGTCGACTCATCCCGCGCGAGCTTCACCCGCACGGTCACCGTGCCGGCGCCCACCGTGTACTGCGCGATCGGCGTGATCTCGCCCGAGTCCGTGTCGAGCAGGAACGGAACGCCGGAGCCCTTCAGCGTCACCGACTGGTCGAACACAGCGCCGGCACCGACGCAGCGGCTGACGATCGTGCCCGTGGTCCGGCAGGTCGCCGGGTCCTCGAACACGTTGTTGCGCGAGGTCACCGTGTCGATCACGTCGGCGCCCTGGTTGTAGAGGAAGTAGTAGTCCGTGGCGGCGTCGGCGCGATGCACGCTGACGAGGCCCGATGCGGCCGCGGGCGCGGCGTCGGGACGCACGCCGAGCGCGGCGAGCTTCGCGGGCACCTCGGCCTCCGTCCCGACCTGCGAGACGGTCGGCTGGGCGAGCAGCTCGGCGATGATCGCCCGCAACTGGGCGTCACTGCCGACCTTGCCCTCGACCCGGTTGGGCACGGCACCGACGACGACCACCTTCAAACCGTCCTTGGCCAACGCGAGCAGCTTCTCCGCGACCGGGATCGGCATCGCGGTCTTGACCGGGTGGCTCGGTGTGTTGATCGAAGAGTTGACGAGCAGCGCGCCGTACGACGGACCGTCCGCCGCGAGCACACCACCGCTCACCTTCGCCTCCGGCGACTTGAGCATCGTCGGGTTCAGGTAGTCCCACGTGTAGCCCGCGCGCTCGAGGCCCGTGTCGTCCCACTGCTTGTTGCCGTAGTAGCTGCCGTCGGTGTTGACGTTCGTCAGGTTCGGCCACTCGAACGAGTGCAGGTACACGGCCACGTCCATGTCCGCCTTGCCCTGGGTGAGCACCTGCTGGTTGCGGGCCATCCACGTGTTCACCGTCGGACCGTCAGCGGTCCAGTTCGGGTTCCGCGGCCCCCACGAGCCGGAGAAGCTGGTCACGCCGAAGTTCGAGTAGCCCGGGTACGAGCTCGTCGAGGCGTAGTCGGTGGGGTAGATGTGGTAGACGAGCTTGGTGATGCCGGCGGCGAACTCCTTGTTCATCCGCACCTGCACGTCCTGCAGCGTCTCGAGGTAGTTCGCGCCGCTGACCGCGCAGCACTCGGTCGAGTACCACGGGTTGCCGTTCCAGTGGTTGGCGGAGGCCATCGGCCGGTAGATGTCGATCTGGTCGGCACCGGAGAGCGACTCGAACTCGGGCCGGTCCTGGTTGAGCGCGACGTCGATCTGGTCCTGGTACGGCGGCTCGGCGCCACCGACGACCGGGTCCTCGTTCTGCAGGCGCAGCGCCAGCCCACGCGTGTTCGCCCAGGCCTGGAAGCGTGTGACCCGGTTCTGGATGAACAGGTCGTTGCGAACCTGGAAGAAGTCGTTGCGGACGCGGTCATCCGTCTTGTCGCTGTACGCGAAGTCCGCGTAGAAGAGCGCGGCGAGATCGGGCCTGAGCGCATATCCGGCGCGCTGGGCGAACTCCGTCTCGATGTTGCTGTTCCAGAGCTCGGTCGCCGTTCCCCACGGGTCGGTGACGTGCGAGTCCACGAACAGGTCCGAGCGGTTCTGCTTGAGCAGCGCCTTGATCTCGTCCGTCCACATCGCCTCGTAACCGGCGATCAGCGCGTCGGTGCCCTGGGTGCTGAGCAACTCGGGCGCGTTCTGCAGCGCGGCGGCGCGGAACGTGACGACGATCCACTGGCCGCCGGCCGGCGCGGTCCAGTTGAGCGTGCCCGCGGTGGAGCCGTCGAAGAAGCCGTCGGTGTTGGTGCCGGTGAGCTGCGACGTGAGGTCGATGAGCGACGCGCGGTCGATCTCACGCACGCCGGTTGCGGGACACGTGGCGGCCACGCACTTGAACGCCTGCACGGCGACGACGGTGCCCGTGCCGGGCAGCGCGCCGGTGAAGGTCTCGCCGCCGTTGACGAGCGTGCGGCTGTTGTTGAGCGTCTTGCGCGTGTAGTCGTTCGTGTTCTCCCACGTGCCCGTGATCGGGGCGCCGCCGGCGTACTTCAGGCCGACCGTGATGCCGAGCGCGTTCGCCTTCTTGAGGATCGCGGTGAGCTGCTCGTTGGTGGGATTGCCGCCTTGGCCGATCTCCACGCCGCGCACGCCTGCCGACGCGATCTGCTCGAGCTCGTTCTCCAGCTGCGGGATCGTCACCGCCGCCGGCGGCCAGTTCCAGCGCACCCACGGCCGGTCGGTGTCCGGCGGCGCCTTGAAGGTGTCGCTCGTGAGCGCGGTGACGGGGTTGAGCCCGCGCCAGTAGGTCACGTCGGCGTGCGCCGACGGTGCGGCAGCGCCGCACGCGGCCAAGACCAGCACGGCGGCCAGTCGTCGTCCCTTCATGCTCTCTCCTCCTCGATGTGCGTTCGCCTCGATCAGAAGCGAACACGAAGCATCACTTCGCGGCTTCCCGGTTCGCTACCGGGGTGACCCTCGATCTGCGGAGCTTCGTATGAGGGTCGTCTCACTGAGCTCGGCGCGGGACGCGATGCCGAGCTTGCGGTAGACCTGCGTGAGGTGGCGCTCGACGGTCTTGACGCTGAGCAGCATCTCGTGGGCGATATCGCGGTTGCTGAATCCGCGGGCGGCCAGCCGCGCGAGTGAGCGTTCCTGCGGCGTGAGCCGCGCGGGGTCGGCGTCGGCGCCGCGTTTGGCCGGGGTGAGCCCGCACGCGTCGAGCTCGCGTACGCACCGCTCCAGCGCCGGCCGGGCGCCGAGCGTGGTCAGCGCGGTCTGCGCCGCGATCAGCCGGGCGGCGGCCTCGCGCCGATGCCGCGCACGGCGCAGCGCCTGGCCGTGGGCGAGGTCCGTCAGCGCCTGTTCGTAGGGGAAGCCCGGAGTGTCCGCGCTCGCGTAATCGCCGCGGGCCCGGGCGAGCCGGGCCAGCATCAGCCGGGCCCCGCGGGCGCGGGCGATCGCGGCGTAGCGGTCGATGAACGCGTCGGCCGGCTGCTCGGTGTCGATCAGCGCCTCGGCGTACAGGTGCGGCCACGGCCACAGGCCGGGCTCCTCGATGGCGTCACGGTGACCCATCGCCTCCAGTGGCGTCAGTGCGGCGAGCACGGCGGCGTGGTCGCCGCGCGCCCGCGCGACTTCCGCGCGTGCGAGCTGCACGGCGGCCGTGTGCGCCTCGAACACGATCGGGAGGTCCGCAAGGGCATGCAGGTGCGCGTCGCAGACCTCGAAGTCGCCACGCGCCGCCGGGACGAGGATCGCCGCCCAATACGCGAGCGACCACGCCGCGGCCTCCTCGGACTCGGTCGCGATCACGACCGCCTGCTCGCCGAGCAGCGCCGCGTCGTCCCACGCGCCCGCGAGGAACTCCACCTGCGCCTGGCGGGCGAGCGTCCGCGCCTGCACCACGAGCGAGCCGGTGCGGCCGAGCTCCAGCCGCCGCTGCGACAGGGCTTCCCGCGCGCGGGGCACGTCGCCTTCGGCGAGCAGCAGGCTGTCCTTCTGCTCACCCGCGAGCGGGCCGAACCGGGCGCGGTCCGCGTCGAGCGCGGCGTGCGCCGTCTCGGCCTCGCCGAGGTAGAAGCGCCCGAGCGCCAGCATCCAGGTGGTGCGCGCGCGCTCGGGATCGTCCGGCGCGAGCAGCGCGCGCGCCCGCTCGGCCCACTCGACCGCCCCGTGCGCATCGAGCGTGATGATCGCCAGGAACGCGCGCCGCTCGGCGATCCACGCCGCGAGCGCCGGCTCGCCGGCGGCATCGCAGGTCGCCCACGAACGCTCGAGTCGCAGTTGCGCCTCCAGGCGGTCGCCCGCGCTCATCGCCACCCACGCGAGCACCGCGTCGCGCTGGGCCGAATCCTCGAAGTCCGTCGCCAACTCCGCGAGTGCTCGAGCCCGAGCACCGTCACCGGCGTACAGCGCCGCCGCGATCGCGTCGAGCAGCCGCCGCTCGCGCGCGGCGCGCGAGGGACTCACCCGGCTCGCGGACTGCAGCGCCGTGGCGGCCACCGCCCACGAGTGGCGCGCCTCCGCCTGACGGGCGTGGGCTTCCAGCGCCGTGGCGAGCGCCTCGTCCGGGCCCGTCGCCGCCGCGACGCGGTGCTGCAGCGCGCCGGCCTCGTCGTCCGCCGTCACCGCCGCCGCCGTGTGCAGGCGGGAGCGCCGCTCGGGGCTCAGTCCCTGGTGGATCGCCGCGCGCACGAGCGGGTGCGGGAAGCTGACGTCGCCGTCCGCGAACACGAGGAGCCCCGCCGCGGTCGCTCCGTCGAGCGCCGGGAACGGGTCCGATAGACCCGCGAGTTCCGCGGCCGTCGCGAGCGGCGCACGCATCCCGAGCACCGCGGCGGCCTCGAGCAGCTCGGTCGTCTCGCGCGGGCAGGATCGGAGCCGCGCCGCGACGACGGCGGCGAACGGGCGCGGCGCCGGGGCATCGCCGTCCGAGCGCTCCCACACGTCGGCCGGGACTTCGTCCAGCAGGGCCCGGGTGTGGAGCGGGCTGCCGCCGCCGTGCTCGCGCAGCCGCCGCGCGGCCGGATGCGACACCCGCACGCCGAGCGCGTCCGCGAGCGCGCGCACCTCGTCCACGTCCAGCGGCTCCAGGTGCACGTGCTGCTTCGCCGCCTTCAGCAGCCCTTCTGGCAGCAGCGCCGCTTCATCCTCGCGCACCACCAGCAGCACGAGCACACGTTCGTCGAGCAGCCGCCGCAGCGCGAACAACAGCGCGCGCAGCGAGAGCGCGTCCACCCACTGGGCGTCGTCGACGACGACCACGTCCGGCTCGGCGAAGACGTCCAAGAGCCGCGCGCCGGCGGCGACGTGCGCCTGCTCGGCCCGCGCCAGCGGCGGGCGATGCGCGACGCGCAGCAGTTGGTCGACGATGCCGAACGGGACGTCGATCTCGGACTCGTCGCCGCTCACGCGCAGCACGTGGGCGTCGGCGGTGGCGACGAACTGGTCGACGAGCGTGGTCTTGCCGATCCCGGGGGCACCGGCGATCAGGACGACCCGCGGGCCGGCCTCCGCGAGTTCCGCGCAGAGCTGCTCGAGCTCCGGTTGCCGGCCGACGAAGGCGTCTGTGGTGGCACGAACCACGGGTGAAGCTTGACGGCTGCCGCGACGATCACACGCCTGCCGTTTCGATCACCACGCGAGCGACCCCGCTCGACGGCACGACGCCGCTCAACACGACACGCGCAAGTCGCCGATCCGACGCCGACGCATACGACTCGGGCTCCTGCGTCCCGGAGCTCGCGAGCGAGAGGCTCGTCCGCACACCGCGGTCGACGACCGCTCCGTCCACGAGCTGCGGGTCGCCCGCGAACACGCAGTAGGTGATCTCGTCCCTCGCCCGGACGGGCAGCGTGATGATGACGCCGGTCGCGGTCGGGCGGAACGTGAATGACGCGCGCCGCAGCCACGCGCCGTCCGGCCCGCGCCAGCCACCGCGCACCGTCACGGTGCCGTTCGCCGCGACGGCCACCGACTCGCCGTCGGGCTTGCCGGTGACGCCGCCCACCGTCAGCAGCGGCCCGGCCGGCGCCGGCCGGGCGCCCGGGGCGGGGCGGCTGGCGACGAGGTCATGCCAGCCCGCCGGCGTGCGGTGCTTGGCGGCCACGAGGCCGAAGTCGTAGCGCGGGTCGCCGGTGCGATGGCCGTGCGCGCGCACCGCGAGCCAGGTCCCGCGCGCGCGGGCGGTCGCGAACGCGCCGTTGCCCCGGTCCTGCGCGTGCCCGGTCGACGGCGCAGCACGGGCGGGCACGCGCGGCGTCGTGCGCGCGAGCCGGCTGAGCGCCATCGCGGTCAGACCGGCGTAGGTGGCGACGTTCGCGTAGGAATCCAGGCCGACGTGGCGGGTCAGTGGGTCGTCGCGGTAGGCGGGGACGATCGCGACGCCGACCGGTCCGCCCTCGTGCCGGTCGCGATAGCGGGAGAGGAGGGACTGGGCCGTGTGTTCGAACCGCGCGGCCTCCGCGCGGGTGGTGAACCGCTGCGCGCGCCGCAGCCCGTACGCGCCGAACGCCAGCGTCCAGGACGTTCCCTGGCTGCGGCCCCAGTAGGCGGCGTCTCCGTCGGGCGCCGTGATCGCGACCGTCCCGCGCGCCATCTGCACGAGCACCCGACGCGCGGCGCGGGGCACGCGCGCGAGCCGCGAGAGCGCGTGAGCGAAGTAGCCGAGGGTGAGGTGGTGGTAGGCGATCGGGTTGTCCGTGGGGTCGCTCATCACCGTCACGCGACGGCCATCGCGCCCGACCGTCGTCCAGCGGCGCGCGGCGGCGGGGAACGTGCGCGTGACGAACGTGCGCCCCAACGCGCACAACGCACGCCGGTTGGGCAGCCCGGCGATCCGGCAGCGTGCGAGCGCACCTTCGGCTTCGACCATCCAGCGGTTGAGCGGGTTGCGCGGCGGCGTTTTGATCCAGACGCGTGCCGGGGCGGTCTTCAGCCAGTCGTGCAGCAGCGCGCGCGCTCGGCTGGAGGGCGGGAGGCGCGTGTAGGCGTCCGCGGCGGCGCCGATCTCGAACACGCTCGGCGGCGTGTGCGGCCCCTGCGCGGAGAGCCACAGCAGCAGGTGCTCGGCGAATGCGCGCTGCTCCGCGGTCGGGGCGGGAAGGCCGAGCGCGGCGCTCGCGAGCATCGCCTGGCTGTAGCGGTAGCCGGGGAGACCGCTGACGGGGTCGATCGGCGTGCCCCAGCGGTCGCGCGGCTGCACCGCCCACGCGTCGACGATCCGCGCCGCGGCGCGTTCTGCGTCCAGCGGGACGGCGCGTGCGGATGCGGGTGCGGGCCCGAGCAGCAGCACGAGCGCGCACGCCGCGTGAAGGCGAACGTGAAGGGACATGACGGCGGAGGCCCGGGCGCCTGGGTGGCGCGCGGTGGTGGGCCTGCGGGGGGAGAACCGACGCTACGGCGGCGCCGGGGCGGCGCGCATCGGGCGCACACCCGAACCGCGCACCCGATCCGGGGACTCGCGGAGACCCGTGCGGGCCTCCGCGAGTCCGGCGATCACCCGACGGCGGCGGCCGGCGTGTGCGCGTGCGTCTGGGCGGTCGCGGAGCTGCTGCTCACGACGGCGACCAGGGAGAGGACGATGAGCGCGACGGCGCCCGCGCGATTGAGGAACATTCCAACCCTCCTAGGGCTGCGGTTGACGCCTTTCACGATCCCGTCGCGAGCCCGTGCCGACCTACCCTCGCGCGCGCCAACCCGACGCACACAAGGTGGGTTTCGGTTCACCCCTGAGGAGGGACTCCGCCGCGCGCGCTCGACCGTTCCAGGAGCCCGAGCCGATCCGCTCGCGTCGCCGCCGCGAGCCGCGAGTGCACGTCGAGCTTGCTGAAGATGTGCGCCAGGTGGGCCGACACGGTCTTCTCGGTGATGAACAGCCGCTCGGCGATTTCACGGTTGGTGAGCGCGTCCGCGAGCAGCTGGACCACTTCGATCTCGCGCGCCGTGAGCCCGGAGGAGTCGGCGCAGGCCGGCGCCGCCGCACCGGCGAGGTCGAGCCGCGCCCGCCGGGCGAGCGCGAGTGCGTCGTCGGCCAGGGGGCGGGCGCCGAGCGCAACGGCCCGCTCGTGCGCGAGCCGGAGCGCTGCGGTCGCCGCCGTCCGGTCCTCGCCCGCGAGCAGGACGGCCTCGGCGAGGCGGAGCCGCGCGTACGCGGCGGGGTACGGCTCGCCGAGCGCGTCGAACGCCGCGACGGCCGCGTCCCAGAGCGCGCGTGAGGACGCGCCGAGTGCGCGGGAGTGCTCGGCGGCGGCGAGCGCGCGGTGCGCGCGAGCGCCCGGCGGCGGCGGACCGCCGCCTCCCACCAACAACTGGTCGAGCGCGACGAGCAGCCCGTCGACGGCTCCGGGGACGGCGGCGTCGGCCTCCGCGCGCAGCGCGAGCGAGTACAGCGGCGGCGTGTAGAGCGGGTCCTGCACGAGGCCGAGGGCGCCGGTCAGATGCAGGCGGGCCGCCTCGGGGCGGCGCTCGGCCAGGGCGAGCGTCGCACGAGCGGCCGCGAGCGGAGCGAGGAACTCGCTCGGGAGGGCGTCGTCACCGGCGGCGTCGAGCTCCGCCCGGGCGGCCGCGACGTCGCCGCGCAGCGCGTGCAGCTGGCCGGCCGTCGCGCGGCGCAACGCCGCGGCCGTGCGGGAGAGCTCCATGCGCGCGGCGCGCGCGAGGCGGTCGGCCGCTTCGTCCCAGCGGCCGAGGCGCAACCGGTCGTCGGCGCCGTTGACGTACATGAACTGCCCGAACGAGCCCATCAGGCCGACGCGAGCGGCTTCGCGCTCACCCTCGTCCATCACGGCGAGCGCGCCCGCGTACTCGCCGCGCACGCGCAGGAGCTCGCCGAGGTGCAGGTACGCGCGCGCGGTCTCCTCCCCACCCGCGGCGAGCTCGAGCGCGCGGCGCAGATGCGCCTCGCCGGCCTCGGCCTCGCCGAGGTGGGCGAGCACGACGCCCAAGGTGATCCGCGGCGCCGCGCCGACCTCCAGCCCCGCTTCGCAGCACGCGCGCGACTCGGCCCAGCGCCGCAGCCCCATCAGCGCGTGGCCCCGCGCCGCCAACAGGCCCGGGTCGTCGGGAAGCAGCGCGAGACCGCGGTCGTAGCACTCCAGCGCGGCCTCGTCGTCCCAGAAGTGGAACTCGCCGAGGCGCTCGTAGAGGCGGGCTCGATCCACGTCATCCGCGGTGCCCGCGATCGCCTCGCGGCACAACGCGACCGCCCGCTCCGGCTGCCCCGCGAACCGCGCCGCCTGCGCGGAGGCGGCGAGCAGCGCGGCGGAGCGCTCCCCGAGCCGCAGCGCGCGCTCGTAGTGCAACAGCGCGGCGTCGTAGGCGAACACCGCCGACGCCTCCGCACCGGCCTGCAGTGACGCGGCCAGGGCCTCGTCGCGCAGCCCCGCGCGCTCGCAGTGGTGGGCGCGCTCGGCGGCGTCCTCGAGCTCGCCGGCGATCCGGCGATGCAGCGCGGCGCGCTCAGCCGGCAGCAGCCGCTCGTAGACGATCTCGCCGAGCAGCCCGTGCCGGAACGCGACGCCGCCGTCGCGATCACGAATCAGCACGCCCGCGTCCAACGCCGCCCGCAGCGCGTCCACTCCCACCGACAGCCGCTCCAGCAGCTCGAACGACGCGCGCCCGCCCGCGGCCGCCACCGTCGCCAGCATCGCCCCGTCCAGCCGCTCGACCCGCGCGGCGACCGCCTCGGCCAGCGTCGCCGTGCGCGCCGCGAAGAGCTCTTCCACGAACAGCGGGTTCCCGCCTGCGCGCGCGTGCAGATCAGCCGCCACGCGCGCGGGGACCGCTGTGCCCGCGAGCGTCTCGACCAGCGCCTGCACCTCGTCGCGCGTCAACGGCTCGAGTGCGATCCGCGTCACGCCCCGCCGCCGGGCCAGCTCCCGCGCGAGCCGGCGCAGGTCGGGTCGGAGCTCGTCGTCTGTGCGGTAGGTCGCGGCAACGACGATCCGCTCCGCCCGCAGGTTGCGCGCGAGGAACGCCAACAGCGCGAGCGTGGCGCGATCGGCCCAGTGGATGTCCTCCAGCACCAGCAGGACCGGCGCGTCCTCGCCGAGCCGCCCGAGCTGCTCGAGCACGAGCTCGTACAGCGCGCCCGGCCCCTCCGCGGCGGGCAGTCCGCCGTGCCCGCGCAGCGCCGCGACCACCGGTCCGAGCGGGAGCTCCTCACCGCCGAGCTCCACGCTCTCGCCACGCAGCACTGTGCAGGCCGCCGCCGCCTCGACCTCCGCGACCAGCCGCGTCTTGCCGATGCCCGCCTCGCCCGCGACGAGCCAGACCGAGGGATGACCGGCCGCGGCGTCCTCGAGCGCGGACCGTAGGGCCTGAAGCTGCGCTTCACGACCGATCACCGCTCGATTATCCCTTACTCGGCGAGCGCGAGCCAGACGATCCCGATCGCGATCAGCCCGATCGGGAGGATGCGGTTCAGCACCGCGGCCTCACCGAGGAACACCATCCCCGCGGTCGCGGCGCCGACGGCGCCGATCCCGGTCCACACCGCGTAGCCGGTGCCCACCGGCAACGACCGCAGCGCGAAGGCCAGCAACACCATGCTCGCCACGACCGAGACGCCGAACAGGACGGACGGGCCGAGCTTCGAGAAGCCGTCGGATTCCTTGAGCGCGAGCGCCCAGACGGTTTCCAGCAAGCCGGCGACGACGAGAACGATCCAAGCCATCGAAACGCACCTCCAAGACGAGATTGGTCAATAGGTGCGCGTCGTCTTTGCCTGCCGGGTACGGCGCGCGTCTCGTCCGGTGCTACACGCTCGACTCTAGCGCGGACATGAGCGTCGGAACGTGACGTTCGTCGAACGCGAGCGGCGGGCGGATCTTCAACGTGTTCCCCGAGCGCCCGGTGGTGCCGACGAGCACGCCCAGCTCGCGCATCCGGTCGCGCACGCCGCGCGCGTCGGGCACGTCCACTCCCCAGGCCAGGCCGACGCCGCGCACCGGGTGACCGAGTCCGCGCAGCGCGCCACCGAGCGCCGCGCCCGCGCGCTGCACGCGTTCGAGCACGCGCTCGTCCTCGATCACGTCGAGCACCGCGAGCGCGGCCGCGGCGCTGACGGGGTTGCCGCCGAACGTGCTGAAGAGCGTCGTGCGACCGACGAGCTGGGCGACGATGTCGCCGCGGGTGATGACCGCGGCGACCGGGTGCCCGTTGCCCATCGGCTTGCCGAGCGTGACGAAGTCCGGCACGACACCGAAGCGCTCGAAGCACCACAGCGCCTCGCCGGTGCGGCCGTGGCCGGCCTGGACCTCGTCGGCGATCCACAACCCGCCGGCGTCCCGGGTCCGCCGCACCCACTCCCGCACGCGCGCGGGATCGAGGTCGGCGATGCCGTCGCTCATCACCAGCCCGTCGAGAATCGCGGCTGCAAGCGATGGGCCGGCCTCGAACGCGGCGCCGAACGGGTCCCAGGTACTGACGTGCTCGGGCGCGGGTTCGTCGAACCGTCCCTCGGGCGACAGGGCCGCGATCGCCTCTGAGATGCCGTGGTAGGCGAACGCCGTGCACATCCCGCCACGCCGCCCCGTGACCATCGTCGCCATCCGCCACGCGAGGTCGTTGGCCTCCGTGCCCGAGTTCACGAACAGCACGGTGTCGAGCTCCGGCGGGCACGTGGCGATGAGCCGCTCGGCGAGCTCGATCGCGCTCGGGTGCAGGTAGCGCGTGTGCGTGTTGATGCGCGCGCTCTGGCGGGCGATCGCCGCGACCACGCGCGGGTGCGCGTGCCCGACGCACGGGACGTTGTTGTACGCGTCCAGCAACCGCCGGCCGCTCGTGTCGGTGATCCAGACGCCCTCGGCCGAGGCCACCTCGATCGGTTGGGCGTAGAACAGCGGGTCGACCGCGGGCCCGAACGCGCTCGCCCGTCGCGCCGCCAGCGACGGGTCGGGCCGGCGCGCCCCCTCCGCGCCCAGCGCTCGCGCGACGGCGTCCCAGCCGATCGTCTCCATCGTCGCCAGCGTCTGCAACGAGACCGCGTTGTAGCGCTCAGCCCACGCGCGTTCCTCCAGCCCTTGCGCCACGCGCCAAGAGCTGATCGCGACCGTCACCGCGCTGCGCGCCGCCCAGCACACGCCGAGCGCTTCGAGCTCCGCCTCCTCCAGCAGCACGCGCCGCTGGTAGCCGTCGAGCACGAGCCGGGCGGCGCGGAAGAGCTCGTCACCGGACCGGCCGCCGCAGACGGAGTCCAACACCGAGGCGAGGTCGGTGATCAGCGCCGTGTACGCCATGTCGCCGAAGTCGATGACGCCGGTGATGAACCCGTCGTCGTCGGTGAGCGTGTTGTCGACGGTGAGGTCGGTGTGCGCGACCTGCGCGCGCAGCCGCGGCCATATCGGCGTGACCCGCGCCTCGAACGCGTCGAGCACACGCTCCACGACGTCCCGGCCTTCGCCGACACTGCTCAGCATCGCGCGCGCGTCGAGCGCGTGTTGCACGTCCCAGGCCATCACGCGCACCGCGCTGGGGTGGGTGAAGCCGCGCAGCGCGACCCCGAGCCGCGCGATCGTCTCCCCCCACGCGCGCAGGGCCGCGTCCGACAGCTCCGTCGCCTCGATCCGGCTGTTGCCTGGCAGCACGTCGTAGAGCCGCACGGCGTGCTCGCCCCACTGTCCCCGGAACTCGCTCGAACCGATCGGGTGTCGCGGCAGCGCGACGCCCAGCCCCGGATCGACGGCCGCGACGTGCAGTGCGGCGGCCGCCTCCATGTCCAGCACGTCCATCGACTCCGCCGCGTTGGACACCTTCAGGATCGCGACGTCGTCGAGCATGAACGTGCGGTCGCGTTCGCTGCCGAGGTCGCGCGCGGCGCTCGCGCGCACGCCGAACAGCGTGACGCCGATCTCGACGGCGTCGGCGGTGGTGAGGCGCGGCGTCGCGCCGGTCAGCACGGGGTCCACGGTCGCGTCCTAGCACATCTCATGAGCCAATGAGCCATATGGCGTCCTGCGAACAAAAGCGTTTGACTTACGTCTGATCCTTTGCCATCTTCGGCCGAGTTTCGACAAGCTTGAGCAGGATGCTCGTACCGTCGCGACAGGCGCGACAGGAGGAGAGTGGTGAGAGGCTTCAGGAAACGTGCGCTCAAGGGCGCGGCGTTGGCATTGGCCGGCGCAGGTGTGTTCGCGGGTCCCGCGGCAGCCCATGACACGGGGTTGCCGCACGGTCACGCCCCGGAGATGAACGCCGCGGCGCTGATGGGCGCGAACACCCCCGGGTGGACTTCGACGGCGCCGCTGGCCGAGTTGAAGGCACCCGCCGCACCCGCGCACGTGCTCGTCTTCACGGAGACGGCCGCGTTCCGGCACACGGACGCGATCGACAACGGCACGCCGCTGCTGCGCGCAGCGATGACGGAAGCCGGGATCACGTCCGAGCACACCGAGAACTCGCAGATCTTCAACGACACCGACCTCGCGCGCTTCGACGCGCTGGTGATGTTCCAGACCTCGGGTGATCCGTGGACGGCATCCGAGAAGGCGGCGCTCGAGAAGTACCAGAAGGCCGGCGGCGGCATCGTCGCCATCCACAACGCCACGGACATGCGTGGCAACTACAAGTGGTGGGACGACCTCGTCGGCTCGCTGATGCCCGGCCACGCGGCCACCGGCAACAGCCCGGGCCTGCAGGCGCAGGTCATCAACGAGGACAAGACGCATCCATCGACCAAGCATCTCGGTGACCGCTGGACGCGTTCGGACGAGTGGTACAACTTCTCGACCAACGTCCGCGGCAACGCCCACGTCCTGCTCACGATGGACGAGAGCAGCTACGACCCGGGCGGCAATCGGATGGGCTACGACCACCCGATCTCGTGGTGCAAGCCGTACGACGGCGGCCGTGCCTGGATCACCGGCATGGGCCACTTCGGCGCGCACTTCCAGGAGCCCGCGCTGCTGGCGCACATCATCGGCGGCGTCAAGTGGGCGGCCGGCGTGGAGGCCGGCGACTGCGGCGGCACGATCAACTCGAACTTCGAGAAGGTCGCGCTGGACGAGAACACGAGCGCCCCGTTCGCGCTCGACGTCGCGCCCGACGGCCGCGTCTTCTTCACCGAGCTCGTGCGCGGCCAGATCCGCGTCTACGACCCCAAGACGCGCAACGTCAAGACCGCGATCACGCTCAACGTCTACTCGGGCGGCGAGGACGGCCTGATGGGCATCGCCGTGGACCCGAACTTCGCCACCAACGGCTGGGTCTACGTCTACCACTCGCCCAACTCCGCCAACAACAGCGACCCGGCGAACTTCAAGAGCCGCGTCACGCGCTTCACGGTCGACGCGAACAACGACATCGACCCCGCCTCGGCGAAGCTGATCATCGAGGTGCCCGCCTCCCGCGAGCCCGATGAGCCCGGCCACACCGGCGGCAACCTGGACTTCGACCTCCAGGGCAACCTGATCCTCGGCGTCGGCGACGACGTCAACCCGCACTCGGAGCCCTCGGGCGGCTACGCCCCGCTCTCCGAGCGCGCGGATCGCATGTGGGATGCCCGCGAGACGTCCGGCAACACCAACGACCTGCGCGGCAAGATCCTGCGCGTGAAGCCGAAGGCGGATGGCGGCTACGACATCCCCGCCGGCAACCTGTTCGCACCCGGCACCGAGAAGACCCGCCCCGAGATCTACGCGATGGGCTTCCGCAACCCGTGGAAGTTCTCCGTGGACCCGAACACGGGCTGGATCGGCGTCGCCGACTACGCGCCGGACAACTCGACCAACGCGCCCAACACGCGCGGTCCGGCGGGCATCGTCGAGTACAACATCCTCAAGGCGCCGGGCAACTACGGCTGGCCCTACTGCATGGGCAACAACGAGCCGTTCCGCGACGTGAACTACATGACGTCGCCGGTCACGGTCGGCCCGTTCTTCGACTGCGCGAACCCGGTCAACGACTCGATCAAGAACACGGGCCTGACCAACCTGCCGCCGGCCAAGGCGCCGGACTTCTGGTACGGCTACACGCAGACCTCCGTACCCGCAATCGCGGCCGGCGGTGGCCTGGCCCCGATGGGCGGCCCGTTCTACGACTACAACGCGGCCTCCACCTCGGACACGAAGTTCCCGGAGTCCTATGACGGCAAGGCCTTCTACTACGACTGGGCCCGCAACAAGGTCTGGACGGTCCAGCTCAACAGCACGAGCGGCAAGGTCGAGAAGGTCAACCCGTTCATGCCGAACACGTCGTTCCTGGCGCCGCAGTCGCTGTCGTTCGGCCCGGACGGCTCGCTGTACGCGCTCGAGTGGGGCGGCGGCTTCGGCCGTGACAACCCGAATTCGGGCATCTACCGGATCGACTACATCAACGGCTCCCGCTCGCCGGTGGCCGTCGGCTCCGCGACGCCCGACAACGGCCAGGAGCCGCTGACGGTCACGTTCTCGAGCGTCGGGTCCACCGACCCCGAGGGCGGCGCGCTCACGTATGCGTGGGACTTCGACGGCAACGGCACCACCGACTCCACGGTGGCGAACCCGACACATCAGTACACCGCGACGGGCGTCTACCAGGCGCGCCTCACGGTCACCGATCCGGCCGGCAAGACCGGCACGACGGTGCTCATCGTCACGGTCGGCAACACGAAGCCGACGGTGAAGTTCAACGGGCCGGTCAACGGCGGCTTCGTCGAGTGGGGCGACCGCGTGAACTGGGACGTCGAGGTCACCGACGCCGAGGACACGGTCGACTACCAGAACCTGATCGTGCAGCCCGCGCTCGGCCACGACGACCACGCGCACCCGCTGCTCGAGTACCGCGGCAAGACGGGCTCGGTCGTCACCGACCTGGGCACGGGCCACTCGGAGGACATGAAGGTGTTCTTCGCGCTCGACGCCCGCTACACCGACAAGGGCGACGGCACCGTGCCGGCGCTCACGGGCACCGACACGGTGGTGCTGCAGCCCAAGCGCAAGGAGGCCGAGCACGCTGACGGCCGCCTGGGTACCGACACCGCCGAGGCCGCCGGCGACGCCGAGGGCACCTCGGCGCTCGTCGGGCTCAACACCGGCGACTACGCCGCCTACGAGCCGGTCAACTTCACCGGCATCGACTCGATCACGTTCCGCGTCGCGGCCACGGCCGCGGGCGGCTCGATCGAGCTGCGCAAGGACAGCCCGGAGGGCGCGCTGCTCGGCACGGCCACGGTGCCGTCCACGGGCAGCATGAACCGCTGGCAGGACGTGACGATCCCGGCCCCGACCGACAAGTCCTCGATGGGCCTGTTCCTGGTGTTCAAGGGCACCTCGAACTTCCGCCTGAACTTCTTCGAGGTCAACGGCAAGGGTCTCTCGCCCGAGACGCGCCCGACCGTGAAGATCACGGCACCGGCGGAGAACGCGGCGGTCCCGGTGGGCGCGACGACGTTCACCGCCGACGCCACGGACGCCGAGAACGCGATCACCAAGGTCGAGTTCTTCGTCGACGGCGAGAAGATCGGTGAGGACACGTCGGCGCCGTACAGCGTCCAGTGGACGCAGACGACGGAGAAGTTCTACTCCGTGCACGCGGTGGCGACGAACGCGAAGGGCCTGACGGGCGATTCGCGCAAGGTGCGCTTCTCGGTCGGCGAGTCCGGCATCCGGCCGCCGTGGGAGACGTTCAACAACGTCGACGCGGACTTCGACAAGGTCGGCGACGAGTTCACCATCTCCGCCGCGGGCGCCGACATCTGGCAGGCCGCGAACGAGTTCGGTGCGGTCTACCTGCCCGGCGGCGTCGGCGAGAACTTCATCGCCAAGGTGAAGGTCGCCGCGTTCGACGGCACGCACGTCGCCTCCAAGGCGGGGATCATGGTCCGCAACCAGATCCCGCAGGGCGGCGGC
The DNA here is from genome assembly GCA_027587225.1 of Solirubrobacter taibaiensis. Classification (GTDB taxonomy): domain Bacteria; phylum Actinomycetota; class Thermoleophilia; order Solirubrobacterales; family Solirubrobacteraceae; genus Solirubrobacter; species Solirubrobacter taibaiensis. Next base: position 3,377 of record JAPDDQ010000074.1, on the reverse strand, counting down.
AACGACAACAAGGGCTACCTCGTCATCGGCGAGAAGGGCAACGGCGAAGCCGAGTACATGCACGACGCCGGCGGCAACGGCCAGGTCAACGACTCGGGTGAGCCGGTGGCCAACGGTTGTGGCACGGGCTCAGCGCCCACGTGGCTGAAGGTCGAGAAGTTCGGCAAGAAGTTCTCGGTCTACTGCTCGCGTGACGGTGAGGCCTGGACCCAGGTCGGCGTCACGACGACCATCCCGGCCGCGACGACCACCCAGGACATCGGCCTGTTCGTCGTGTCGCACATCAGCGGCACGAAGGCGACCGCGAAGTTCACCAACTGGTCGCTGGACACCGACCCCGACGTCCCGGGTGAGCCCGGCGAGCCGTCCACGCCGACTCCGGGCTGTGCCCCGACCTTGTCGGACGAGTTCGACGGCGCGCTCAACCGCTCCCGCTGGACGACCGCCCGTGGCCCGGCCGCGAGCGCTCCGGCGACCGCGAACGGCGCCCTCAACCTCGCCGTGACCAACGGCGACATCGACGGGGCCAACACGGCCCCGGTCTCCCACGTCGCGCAGAAGGTGCCCACGGGCAACTGGCAGGCAACGACGAAGGTGACGCTCGATCACGACAACTACTGGCAGTACGCCGGCCTCGTGATCCACGTCGACGACGACAACTACACGAAGCTCTCGTTCACCCGCCATCAGGACGGGCGGCGCTTCGTGGAGTTCTGGACGGAGACCAACGGCGCGCGGACCGCGCACGGCGGCAACGCCTACGTGGCCACCGCGCATCCGACCACGATCCATCTGCGCCTCACCAACAACGGTGGGACGCTGACGGGCGCCTACTCGCAGGACGGCGCGACGTGGACGACCATCAGCACGGCTCCGCTGAAGGCGAACGCCTCCATCGGCCTGCTGGCCGCCGGTGACACCGACGCCCAGAACAAGACCGCGGCGTTCGACTGGTTCCGGGTCACCCCGGACGAGGCGAAGCCCAAGCCGGCCGCGAACGACGAGTTCGACGGCACGTCGGTGGACGGCTGCCGCTGGGACAAGATCCACAACTGGAACTCGAACCGGGCCAAGCTCGTCGACGGCAAGCTGCGGATCAACACGTTCGACGCCGACATCAGCGGGCAGGACAACGGCCCGATCGAGAACCTCATCCTCCAGACGCCGCCGAGCGGCGACTGGGTGGCCGAGACGAAGATGACGGCGCCGCTCGGGGACGCGTGGCAGCTGGCCGGCTTCATGCTGTTCAGCGACGTCGACCACTACGTCAAGTACGACGTCGTGGCCGACAACGACCCGGGGGCCGCCAAGGTCCGCCGTGTCGAGCTGCGCGGTGAGAACGGCGGCGGCGCCTTCGGGCCGACCGGCGCCGCGGACATCGCCCCGCCGGCGTCCGCCACGGACACGTGGTGGCTGCGCCTGACCAAGAAGGGCAACGTGTACTCCGGCGCGATCAGCGCGGACGGCACGACCTGGGTGCAGTCGCCCGGGACCGTGACCGTGCCGCTGAACAACCCGGCGATCGGCCTGATGGCCATCGGCCCGGCGCAGGCCGCGCCGATCGATGTGGACTTCGACTTCTTCCGCATTTCCGCGGCGGACACCGAAGCCCCGGTGACGACGGCGACCGCCTCGGCTCAGCCGGGCGCGGACGGCTGGTACGCCGGGCCGCCGACCATCACGCTCGCGGCGAGTGACGCAGGCTCGGGCGTGGCCAAGACCGAGTACGCGATCGACGGCGGGGCGTGGCAGGTGTACACCGCGCCGTTCGTCGTCCCGGTGGGCGAGCACACGGTCCGGTACCGCTCCACCGACAACGCCGGCGTGGTCGAGGCGGAGAAGTCCGTCGCGATCAAGGTGCGGGCGAACAGCACCGACGTGCCCGTCGTGATCGGCGGCGAGGTCCCCGGCGTGCTGGCGCTCGACGTCACCACCCCGGGCAGCCTCGGCTCGTTCACCCCGGGTCTCGCGAAGGACTACTCCGTCGAGACCTCGGCGAAGGTCACGTCCTCGGCGGGCGACGCGAAGCTCAGCGTCGTCGATCCCAGCTCGACCGCTCCGGGCCACCTGGTCAACGGCGCGTTCTCGCTGGCGTCGCCGCTTCAGATCAACGGCTCGCCGCTCGCCGGCACGCCGAGCACCCTGAAGACCTGGACCGGCCCGATCACGGGTGACACGGTGGCGCTCGCCTTCAAGCAGGCGATCTCCGCCTCCGAGCCGCTGCGTCGCGGCACCTACAGCAAGACGCTCACGTTCACGCTGTCGACCACGACACCGTAGGCGTCTGAAGCCGACGGGGGTCGCGGCGCTTCGGCGTCGCGGCCCCCGTCGTGCTCAACCGATCGCGATCCAGTGCTGGAAGAGGCCGAGCGCACGGGCCTCCTCCCAGCTGGCGCGGTGGCCGGTGTGGCTGAAGCGGCCGGGGTCGTCCTTGATGATGAACTCGTCCGTGACGGCTTGGAGGCGCACGTAGTGGTTGTGCTGGGCCACGGCGAGCTGGCGGCCGCCGTCCAGGTGCGGGCGGATCTCGGCGAGCACGGCCTGCTTGTAGCGCTCCAGCGGCAGATCCTCCTCGATCGTGCCCTCGGTCAGGGCGCCCTCCTTGAGGCCGTCGCCGCGCTTCCAGTGGCCGGCGCCGTAGCTCTTGAGATGAGACCGACCCTTGTCCTTGGCGTCCGTCTTGTCGAGCTTGAACTCGCCGTACTTGGCGGGAACGCCGAAGTCCTTCGCGAGCGTGCGGATGGCGTCCGCGCTCGGGATCTTGTTGAAGGCGTCGTTGCCGCCCTTGAGGATCGCGTCCTTGTCGCCCGTCTGGTAGCCCATCTGCCAGGCGATCGCCGCCATCGCGACGAAGTCGGGGAGGCGCAGGCCGGTGAGTTCGGTGCCCTGCTTGTCCTTCGCGCGGTCGTCGATCTCGCCCTTGAAGACCGCGGCGATCGGCGGCAGCAGCGCCTTGTGCTTGTAGTCGGCGCCGGTCTTGCCGAGCGCCTCGAGCGCCATCGCGAGCGACGTGATGTTGCACGTGTTCCAGGCGTGCGTGCCGTCCTTGCGATCGAACTCCAGGATGATGTTGTTCTTCTGGTAGTAGTACGGCGAGACCGCGTTCATCGCGCGGTAGAAGTGCGGTTGCAGCGACGGTTCCAGCGTGGCGACCTTGGCCCGCAGCGACGCCAGGCCGGCGACGACGTCGTCCCGGGTCTGGCCCGTCTCCTCGTTGCCGTTCGCGCGCTTGGCGCCTTTGAAGCGCGTCTCGAGCCCGGCGAGCTCGGCGGCCGCGGCCTCCGCCGCCGGGTTGCCCGACACCAGGCGCTCGAGCACGGGGTCGGCGAGCGGCGCGCGCGGGCCGCTGGGCGTCTGGGCGGCGGGCGCCGCCGCCG
>JAPDDQ010000773.1 GCA_027587225.1 Solirubrobacter taibaiensis | reverse complement strand
AAAATAGTAATGCACAGTTTTATCATGCTGAGCTCAAAAAAGCACAACAAGATACCACTAAGAAAATAAAAGAAAAAGCACCTGGTGCAAAAATTAAAGAAGTGTATAATACGTTATTTTCCGGATTCTCTATTTCAATTCCTGGAGATCAAATTACCTCTCTTGCCTCTTTACCTGAAGTAAAAGCAGTCTATCCGAACTTAACATATAAATTGCATGAAACATCAAAAAGTGCTACTAACGAAGAAGCACCAAATATCGGTGGACCGACAATTGGTGCACCTGAAGCGTGGAATTTAAAAGATCCATTTGGCAAACCGCTTGATGGAAAAAGCATGAAAGTAGCCATTATCGACTCTGGCGTAGACTATACACACCCTGACCTAAAGGCAAATTATATCGGTGGATATGACACGGTTGATGAAGATAACGATCCAATGGATGGTAACGTACATGGTACTCATGTAGCTGGAATTATTGCGGGTAACGGAAAAATTAAAGGCGTTGCTCCAAACGCTTCTATTCTAGCCTATCGTGTA
>JAPDDQ010000772.1 GCA_027587225.1 Solirubrobacter taibaiensis | reverse complement strand
CCTTTACCTTTAGAAATTCCTGTTACATCAACGATTTCACCTGTAGCGAATACGTCAACTTTTACCTCTTGACCAACCTCTAATCCGTCCACGTCTGCATCGCGGATTTCGCGAATGAAGCGCTTAGGAGTTGTAGATGCTTTAGCAGTGTGGCCTTGTTCAGGTTTGTTAGTTAACTTTTCACGTTTATCTCCAAATCCTAACTGGATTGCATTGTAGCCATCAGTTTCAGTTGTTTTCTTTTGAAGAACAACGTTTGGATTAGCAGCGATAACTGTTACTGGGATTAACTCACCGTTCTCAGCAAATACTTGAGTCATACCGATCTTTCTTCCTAAGATTCCTTTGGTCATGAGTTACACCTCCTACATTTTTAAGTTATATAAATTATAGTTTGATTTCGATATCTACACCAGATGGTAAGTCTAAACGCATTAATGAATCTACTGTTTGTGGAGTAGGACTCACGATGTCGATTAGACGTTTGTGCGTGCGCATTTCGAATTGCTCACGAGAATCTTTGTACTTATGAACAGCAC
>JAPDDQ010000771.1 GCA_027587225.1 Solirubrobacter taibaiensis | reverse complement strand
TAAATAGATAGTATAAAAATTGTTTAAATGAGATCCTTTTGGGGGAATTTTCATCTTGATATAAAAACTTTCGGATGGGTTTCCATTCAGGATTTTCCATATAAGGAGGTCCAATTAAGGACACGAAAGAACTGACTGCTCTCCTATAAGGGTTACGAACAAGTTTAAAAGTTTCTTTTTGTTTTTCTCGTAACGCTACTCCTAGTCGTACACTATAGGCAGGTGTACTTTTGTATATATCATATTCATAATTATGAATGAAAGGACTATAGCTTAGAGCGGTTTGTAATAAATCAATCTGGTAAAAGAACCACTTAGCAAGAGAAGTACAACCGCTTTTTTGACTCCAAAATAGAATGATTGGAAACTTCCTATGATAGTGTGGGCTTCTTGAATGGGAGCTTATGATGTGTAATAAAGAAGGATTGAACAAGTTCTACACTCCTTTCAGTTATTTTATTGATATGTATGAGAAATAAAAGGGGGGTATGAGAGTCTTTTTCATCTTTTAAAAAAAATGAAAGATTAATATTGACTAT
>JAPDDQ010000770.1 GCA_027587225.1 Solirubrobacter taibaiensis | reverse complement strand
AGGCATCGAACTGATGCAAGGTTATGATCGTAGCCATTTGCAACCACATCCCGATCTTGTAATCGTCGGCAATGCCATGAAACGTGGTATTGATGCCATCGAGTATATGCTCAATGAAGGTTTACCTTATATTTCTGGCCCACAATTCTTAGCTGATCATGTGCTACAAGGTAAACATGTCCTAGGTGTCGCGGGTACACATGGAAAAACGACGACGACTACAATGTTGGCGTGGGTACTCGATCAAGCAGGTTTAAATCCAGGTTTCTTAATTGGTGGTGTACCGCTTGGTTTTAGCGAAAGCGCACGTTTAGGTGGTGGCAAATATTTCTGTGTGGAAGCTGATGAATATGATTCTGCTTTCTTCGATAAGCGTTCTAAGTTCGTCCATTATCATCCAAAAACTGCGATTTTAAACAATCTTGAATTTGATCATGCAGACATTTTTGATGATCTTGCTGCGATTCAAAAACAGTTTCATCATTTAGTACGCACCATTCCAAGCGAAGGTCGTATTATTGCTCCAATTACTGAAACCAA
>JAPDDQ010000769.1 GCA_027587225.1 Solirubrobacter taibaiensis | reverse complement strand
ATTTGGTGATGCCTCACCATTCCTAGTCATCGTGATTGTAGCTGCATTTATTATTTTCTTAACTGAATTTACCAGTAATACAGCCTCAGCTGCTCTGCTGGTTCCAGTATTTGCAGCAATCGCTGATCAAATGGGAATTCCAAAAGAAATTCTTGTGGTTGTCATCGGAATCGGGGCTTCATGTGCGTTTATGCTCCCTGTCGCAACACCACCGAATGCGATTGTATTTGGTACAGGGCATATTCAACAAAGTGAAATGATGCGAATTGGCTTTATCCTCAATATTTTATGTATCGCACTGGTTCCAATATTTGGTTACTGGTTTTTCCTCTAAATATAAAAAAGCGCTTCGGCGCTTTTTTTATCGCTTTAAAAAAGAGAGAAGATCAAACGTATTTTTCATTCAAATAACGCCAATAGCGTTTAGGCAAATATTGCACATGCAATTTCACATTCTGTCGCTCTTTAATATTGATACTATTGAAATAATCTTTCCAAAGCTGATCATATAATTCTTCTTGTTCATCTAATTCTAATTGA
>JAPDDQ010000768.1 GCA_027587225.1 Solirubrobacter taibaiensis | reverse complement strand
CTGGCAATGATTTATAATCATCTTGCTCTAATGCCGTTAACGTTTTAACAGGCATATTCAAAACGTTTGCAATCTCTTCAAGTTCTTTCTTTTGTGCAATACGAATTTGACGCAAATACTCACCTGGTCGTTGAATATTTCCTAACGTAGACGAAAGTGAGGTTGAGCCAGTTGGCTGATGTGAATTTGGATTTATTTCCATACGGCCTCAGTACTGTACTGTAATTGCAAATAACGTTGATATTCTGGACTATCAGGAAATAAAGCACGCATTTGATTCACTAATACTTGCATTCCTAATTGATCCGCATTCGCTCGAGCAATGCGTATACCGATCCAAAGTGCACGAGCACCTTGATTTTTCTGCCCGACATTACGAACGTATTGTTCATAAAGTTGCGATGCATCTCTATTATTTTGTTGCAAATAGAAAATTTCGGACAACTCTAACATTGAAATTGTCGAATTTCGATTTGCTTGTAAGGCTTGCTTGAATGATTTTTCAGCATTCGCAACATCACACAGTTTTAAATAGATTCG
>JAPDDQ010000767.1 GCA_027587225.1 Solirubrobacter taibaiensis | reverse complement strand
AAGGAATATGACGATGAAACGTTGCCTGCAGAAGGGGCAAAGACAGCTCACTTCTGTTCAATGTGTGGAGCGAAGTTTTGTAGTATGAGAATTTCACATGATATTCGTGAGTATGCAAAAGAAAATGATTTAGAAACGACAGAAGCAATTGAAAAAGGAATGAAAGAGAAAGCAGAAGAATTTAAAGAAGCTGGTAGTCATTTATATCAATAACATGTTACACCTCTTTACTTAATTGATCACACTGTAGTACCTAACTTTATTATAGAAGAAGCCCCATTTGCTAAGACGGTAGCAAATGGGGCTTCTGTCGTTTATAAGCCGAAGAACAGCTGTACCCAGTAGAATAAGAGGAATAGTGTGACGACTGTTGTGAGCGGGATAACGATAAGGGATACACTTAAATAGTCTTTCCATTTTACTTTAATTTTGTTTTGTTTCAGAATATACATCCAAATGAGTGAAGCTAGCGTACCAATTGGTAGTAATAGTGAACCGATGTCACTACCAATGATGTTTGCAAGATAGATAGTTTTTAATG
>JAPDDQ010000766.1 GCA_027587225.1 Solirubrobacter taibaiensis | reverse complement strand
TAAAAATAAATCCCTGATAATAAAGTTAAAATAGGATTCGTTTCTGAATCTGTAGCCCTAAGCAACATAAAAATAGACTGCAGGACCCATACAATCGCAAGTAACCAAAAAGCAAATCGGTTCGCCTTTCGGTTACTTTGGAAATAATCTATAAAATATAAACTAATGCTACAAGCATATAAAATAATTGCAATATGATAAATAATACTGTTATTTAAAAAACTCATCCGATCATCCTTCCAAATTATAAAGATGGAACGGATGGTGTCCACACTCTTTTATGTTCTACTTCTTCCGCACGACTCTCTACTTCTTCCGTTTCTAAATCAAAAATCTTTGCAAATAACGCTAATTTTTCGCTCGCTCCCTCTTCAGCAGCTATTTCTTTCGCTACTAAAATTGGGTCTTTTAATAATTGATTAATAATACTTTTCGTATGCTTACTAATAACTTTTTTCTCACGATCACTAAGGTTTGGTATTTTTCGCTCTAGGCTTACCATCGTTTCACTTTGGATTGCAAGTGCCTTATCACGAAGAGC
>JAPDDQ010000765.1 GCA_027587225.1 Solirubrobacter taibaiensis | reverse complement strand
AATTAGAAGACAAAGTTGGAAAAGAAAAAGTATCTTTTTATAATGAAAAGTCTTTGATGTTTAACCATTTTGGAATAGAGCGTGAGATTGAGAAAGCACTCCAAAAAATTGTTTGGCTTCCAAATGGTGCTTATTTAATTGTAGAACAAATGGAGACGATGACTGTAATTGATGTGAATACGGGCAAGTTTACGGGAAAACAAAATTTACAAGATACAGTACTTCGCACAAATGAGCTAGCCGCTGAAGAAATTGCACGCCAATTAAGACTTCGTGATATTGGTGGTATGATATTAATTGATTTTATTAATATGAAAAAAAGAGAAGATAAAGAAAAGGTAAGAGAATGTCTCATAGCTGCTATGCAAGATGACCGAACATATACAAGGGTGCTCGGCTTTACGGAGCTAGGGATTTTGGAAATGACACGTAAACGTAAAAAGCATTCTTTACGGCACGTATTATTAAAAGAGTGTGTACCTTGCAAAGCGACGGGTTATGTGATGTCGCATGAAACAATTGCGTATGAGTTAGAGAGAGA
>JAPDDQ010000764.1 GCA_027587225.1 Solirubrobacter taibaiensis | reverse complement strand
CAATTCTCCCTATTGTTTGACTCATGTAGATCCCGCTAAATAAAAATTTACTGTAACGATTGTAAGAGCGACGCTTGTAGTGAAAAGGAAAGAAATATTCACTAATTGGTGCCTTAATTTCTATTTTACCATAATGGTACGAAGAATCTAAAAAATTAGTATTTAAGTTACGAAAGAAAACGGATATAATGAAGTGGGATTTTTGACAGGTGAGAGGGGAGACAGGATTTGAAACAAGAAAAATCAATCGCACTACCATTGGCTATTTCTATAATTGCCATTTCCTTTGCAGCAGTTTTTGTAAAGATGTCCTCAGCACCATCTTCAATATTAAGTATGTACCGCTTATGGATTATCGTACTTATTATGCTGCCTATCGTATGGAAAAAAAGAGAGGAATTTAATAGGATTCAAATGAAAGATTGGGGCTTTTTAATTGGATCTGGTTTCTTTTTAGCACTTCATTTTCTTTTATGGTTTGAATCTTTAAAGCATACAACAGTTGCTAGTTCAACAATTATTTTGGCACTTCAACCAATCGT
>JAPDDQ010000073.1 GCA_027587225.1 Solirubrobacter taibaiensis | reverse complement strand
GGCGGCGTGGCGCGCGGCGGCGAGGTGGCGCGCGGCGGCGGGGTGGCGCGGGGCGGTGGCCGGACGCGGCGCGCGGCCGTGGTGCTCGGCGTGGCCGCGCTCGGTGGGTTGATCCTCTATGCGCCGTTCCTCGTGGCGGCCGGGCCGGGGACGGTGTGGGACGCGCTCGTGGTGCAGGGCACGCAGGACGGGGCGTGGTGGCGGTTGCCGTTCCCGGACGGGCCGCCCGGGGGCGACGTGAAGGACTTTCTCGCTTGGCTGGCGCCTTATCTCGCGCTGGTGGTGCTTGCGCTGGCGGTGGTGCGGCGGGAAGCGGTCGGGCTCGTCGTGCTCGGGGCGGGCACGGCGATCTACTTCGTGTCGAGGGCGGACCTCGAGCACGCGCAGGGGCTGCTCGTCGTCGGCGCCGCTGCCGCGGCCTTCGTGCGGCCGCCGATCGTCGGCATGGCGCTCATCGCCGTCCTGATCGCGGTCGGCGTGACCAACCGGGCCGTCGCGTGGCTACGCCCGCCGGTCCTCGAGGCGTACGGCACGGTGCTCGTCCCGCCCGCCGAGGCCAAGGCACTGCCGGAGCTCGTGGACGCGGTGCAGCAGCTGGTGCCGCCCGGGGAGCCGATCTACGTGGCGCCGCTGCGTTCGGACCTCGTGTCGTTCTCGAACCCGCTCCTACACCGCCTCACAGACCGGCCGAACGTACTGCGCCGCGACGTGCTCCTGCAGGCCAAGCCGGAGGAGCAGCAGAACATCGTCAACGCGCTGGAAGCCCGCAAGCCGAAGGTGATCATCCGCTGGACGGACCCGGCTTCGGCGACGCCGGAGCCGAATCGGCGCGGCCGGCCGAGCGGCTCCCGCGCACTGGACGAGTACATCGATGGCGCCTACCGGCTGCAGGATCGCTTCGGCTACTACGACGTGCTCGTGCGACGATTGTCGGACAACCGCTAGGCCGCTTTGGACCGCGGGTCGATGCGCACGCGCGCATCCGGCGGAAGACTCGCGAGCATGTTCACAACTCGCTTCCGGTCGCTCGTGGGGGCGGTCGCTCTGGGGTTGCCCATGGCGGCCGGAGCACCGGCCCAGGCGACGGTCCCCGACCTCGAGAAGACATCCGCGGCCCAGCTCTCGCAGCTGATGGCGGAGGGGCAGCTCACGAGCCAGGAGCTGACCCGCGCGTACATCGACCGGATCGCCGCGGTCAATCAGCGCGGACCGGCGATCAACGCCGTCCGCAGCCTCAATCCGAACGCGCTCAAAGAGGCCAAGGCATCGGACGCAGCCCGCGCGCAAGGCACAAAGCGTTCGCTCGAAGGCCTACCGATCCTGCTCAAGGACAACATCGACGTCGCCGGCACGCCGACGACCGCATCGTCGATCGCGCTCGAGCACTCGGTGCCTGACAAGGACGCGTTCGTGGTCAAGCGCCTGAAAGCGTCCGGCGCGGTGATCCTGGGCAAGGTCAACCTGACGGAGTTCGCCGCGTTCGTCTCCGGCCAGCAGCAATCCGGCAACGGCTCGCTGCACGGCCAGGTGCTCAACCCGTACGACCGCACGTTCGACCCGAGTGGCTCCTCCAGCGGCTCGGCCTCCGCGATGGCCGCGGGCCTCGCGGCCTTCACGCTCGGCAGCGACACGGAGGGCTCGATCGTCTACCCGGCGGCCAACCAGAGCCTCGTCGGCCTGCGCCCGTCGACCGGCCTCATCAGCCGCGGCGGCGTCGTGCCGATCTCCTCGTCCCAGGACACACTCGGCCCGATGACGACGACGGTCACGGACACGGCGATGCTGCTGGACGCGCTCGTCGGCGTGGACCCCGAGGACCCGCACACGGCGGAGACCGCCGCCGTCGAAGGCACGAAGTACACGGATGAGCTCAAGCCGACCGCCCTGCAGGGCGCCCGGATCGGCGTCAATGCCGGCACCACGGCCGCGACCTACCTGGCGGCCGTCGAGAAGCTGCGCGCCGCGGGCGCGACGATCGTGCCGATCCCCAACAGCGCATTCTCCTTCACCCGCGGCGGCGACATCCAGTTCCGCGAGTTCCGCCGCGATCTCACCACCTACCTCGCCAAGCTCCCCGCGACCGCCCCGCGCAAGTCGTTCGACGAGGTGTTCGACTACCTGCGCTTCCACCCCGAAGAGGGCACCAAGTACGGCATCACGCGGATGCAGCCGTCCTCGACCTACCACCTCGAGAACCCGGCGGAGCTCGCGGAGTACGAGGGCGTGCGCGACTTCGAGGTCAGCCGCGCCCGCGCCTTCCTCGACAACCTGCATACCGCGAACACGGTCGACGCGATCATGGTCACGAACAACTCGCTGACCACGCCGGCGGCGTACGCGGGCTATCCCGTCCTGTCGATCCCGAACGGCTACGCGACGGACACTGGCCGCCCGACCGGCGTGCAGCTCGTCGGGCGCCGCTTCAGCGAGGCCAAGCTCGTCGGCTACGCGTACGCGTTCGAGCGCGGCACGCCGCGCAAGACGCCGTCGGAGATCAACCCGGCCGATTGGCGCGCCGCGCCCACCGGCGCCTTCGGCCCGCTCACCAACGCGCTGATCGCGCCGCCGCTCGATCTCGAGAACCTGACCGTCGACGACATCCAGCGCCGCCTGCGCGCCGGCACGCTGACCTCCAGCCAGCTCGTGAAGGCCTACATCGACCGGATCGGCTTCGTGAACCGCCAGGGGCCGGGCCTGAACGTCGTCCGCGCGATCAACCCGGCCGCGATGACCGAGGCGGCAAGCCCGAATCCGGGCCCGCTGTCCGGCATCCCCGTGCTCGTCGACGACACGGTCAACGTCAAGGGCATGGCCACCACCGGCGGAGCGCTCGCGCTGGAGAACACCCTCGCCACCGAGGACGCGGCGATCGTCACCCAGCTCCGGCAGGCCGGCGCGATCATCCTCGGCAAGGCCAACGTGACCGAGCTCAAGGGCATGGTCTCCACCGGCATGCCGACGGGCTACGGCTCGCTCAGCGGCCAGGCCATGAACCCGTACGACATGCGCTCGACCGCCACCGGGACGAGCGCGGGCGCGACCGGCGCCGCCGCCGCGGGCCTGGCGACCGTCGCGATCGGCAACGACACCACCGCCGGCGGCCTGCTCACGGCCGCGTCGGCCACCGGCGTGGTCGCGGTCCGCCCGACGCAGGGCCTGCTCAGCCGCGCCGGGATCATGCCCACGGCGCTCAGCCAGGACACGCCCGGGCCGACCGGACGCGCCGTGGCCGACGTCGCGAGCACACTCTCCGCGCTCGCCGGCACCGACTACCGCGCCACGCTGGACAAGGACGCGCTCGACGGCAAGCGGATCGCGGTCGTGACCAACACCGACGCCGCTTACGCGGAGGCGGTCGCCACGCTGACCGACCTCGGGGCCACGGTGACCACGGTCGCGGCGCCGTCCACCACCGCGCCGACCCAGGTGATCGACCGCGAGTTCAAGCGCGACTTCAACGCGTTCCTGGCGGGCTTCGGCACGTCGCTCGCGGACGTGATCGCGTTCAACAACGCGCACCCGACCGAGACGAAGAAGTTCACCCAGACGCGGCTCGAAGCCGCCGACAACCCGGACCTGACCAACTACGAGAGCGACCTGACCGCGGGCCGCACCGCCGCTCGCGGCGCGCTCGACGCCCGCCTCGCCGGCGTGGACGCGATCTTCAGCATGGTCGCGAGCACCGCCACCCAGGCGGCTCGCGCGGGCTACCCGGTCGTCACCGTTCCCGTCGGATACACGACCAACAACCGCCGCCCCGTCGCCGCCGCGTTCACCGGCGCCGCGGGCAAGGATGCGGACCTGCTCGCGTTCGCGTACGCCTACGAACGGGAGGCGCAGGTCCGCCAGACGCCGTCGCAGATCAACCCGCAGACGTGGCATTGCGTCGCGCCCGTCGTCTACGAGCCGCGCACGTGCGGCGACCTGACCGTGGACGAGCCCGCCACGCCCGCGGCGACGCCGACCCCCGCGCCGACCGTGGCGCCCACGCCCGTCCCGGTGGCGGCTCCCGTCAAGGCGACCGCGACGCTCACGATCCAGGCCCGGCGCGTCGGCACGCGCGCGTCCGGCGACGTCCGCGGCGCGAACCTCCCGACGACGGCCGCGTCCGTGCGCATCAGCGTCTACGACGGGGACCGCCGGATCGTCCGGCGGACGGCGAAGGTGGTCGGTGGCAAGGTGCGGCTCGGGTTCTCCGGCCGCGTCCGCGCTCGCACGGTGACCGTCACCGTCACCCGCCTGTCACCGCGCGGGTTCGTGCAGAAGGGCGGCGGGACGCGGCGGCTGAAGATCGGCAAGCCGCTCACCGCCGGCAAGCGCTCGAAGGTGGTGACGACGACGATCCGTTAGCGGTCGCGCTCGATGGCGGCCGCGTAGGCCTCCATGAACGGCACTTCGCCGTCGGCGCCGAACGCCTTTCCGACGCCCGGGGACGACATCGTCAATGTCGTCCCCGTGCTGAGGTGCTCGGCGATCTCCGGGAAGTTCATGGTGGAGATGAGCAGCACCCGCGCGGGCTCGTCGCCGGCCGCGATCCGGTGCGCACCGTCCGCGCCGCGCGGGAACGCCACTACGGCGCCCTCGTCGGCCCAGCGGTCGCCGTCCGGCGTGCGCAGCGCCACGCGCCCGCGCAGCACGATGAGCAGCTCCTCGTTGCCGTGGTGCAGGTGGTACGGCGAGACCGCCACGCCGGGGTCCAGCTCGTAGACGGTGGCGCCGAGCTCGGTCGCGCCCGCCGCCGCGCCGACCATCTGGCCCTTGCTGCCGGGCGGCGTCCCCGGCTGCCACTCCGGCGTGTACACGTTCGGATCGCCCATGCCCGGCATACTGCCAGCGATGCTCGCCCGGGTCCTGCTCGCGCTCGTCGCCCTCGCCGGCGCGGGATTCCTCGTCGTGCAGGAGCAGGGCGCGCGGGCCGCCGACCGGGTCACCGGGGCCGCGCTGTCCGATCCGGACCCGGCCCGGCTCAGCGCAGCGGAGCGGGACGAACGTACCGCCCAGCGCTGGAACCCGGACACGAACCCGGCGCTGGACCTCGCGATCGCCGAGGCCCGCGCGGAGCGCTACGAGCAGGCGGGAGCGCGGATCGTCGCCGTCACCCGCAAGGAGCCGGAGAACGCCCGCGCGTTCCAACTGCTGTGCAGCGTCGCGAAGCGCTACGACTCGGGCTTGGCCGCCACGGCCTGCGCGCGGGTGCGCGACCTGGTGCCGCCCTCCTTGAACCGCAGCAGCGGCCGCTCCACCAGGTAGTAGCTCGCCGCGGCGCAGGCCACCGCCGCCGCGATCACCAGCGCCGAGTAGAGCGCGATCCCGGCGAACGGCGGCCACAGCCGCGTGTCCAGGAATGCGAACACGAACGGCTGGTGGTAGAGGAAGATCCCGTACGAGATCAGGCCGAGCCAGGCGAGGATGCGCGTCGAGAGCAGCGTGGCGGGCAGCGAGCGCCGGCCCTCGTGGAAGACCATCGGGGCCACCAGGAAGAAGGCCGTGCCCGCGTACAGCACGTGCTGGGCCTGCAGGCTCGCGACGCTGATCGGCGCGAACGGGTCGCGCGGGAGCCCCACCGCCCAGGCGGCGAGCGTCAGGCACAGGAACGACAGCCCCCAGCACGCGAGCGGCTGCCGGGCCGCGAACCGCACGGCCCACGGCCGCGTCTCGCGCCCTGTCACCCAGGCGCTTGTGACGGCCAGGAGGAGCCCGCACACGAACCACGTCCACGTGCCGGGCAGTTGGTTGCCGAACACCGACTCGGGCCAGATCGTCTTGACCGCGGCCCGGGTGGCGATCGCCGCCACCGCGCTCGCCACCAGCAGGAGCAGCTCCAGCTTCGCCTGCCCGTCCCGGTCGCGGGAGCGCAGCAGCCGGGCCATGAGGCCGGCGTAGAGCGGCAGCAGCACGTAGAACGCGGCCTCGACGGACAGGCTCCAGGCCACGCCGACGCCCGAGATGATCGTCTCCTTGCTCCAGCTCTGCAGCAGGCCCCAGTACACCCACCACTGGTCGCCGAAGACCCCGGGCGTGTGGGCGGAGTCGAGCAGCCCGAGCGTGAGCACGGCCACCCAGTAGGCGGGCAGGATGCGCAGGGCCCGGCGCCGCGCGTAGCGCCACACCTTGACCGGCGGGCGCCCGTCCAGCCGGGCGCGGACGAACGGCCGGTAGAGCAGGAACGCGGACAGCACGAAGAAGATCGCGACGCCGCTGTCCAGGCGGACCGTCCACGCGCCGAGCGCGTGCTCTTTGTTGAAGCCGCCGAGCTGGGCCGTGTGGGTGACGACGACGAACAGCGCCGCGATCGCCCGCAGCGGGTCCAGGAGCGGGAACCGTGGATTGCCGGGAGGCGGGGTGACGGCGTCGGCGGGCACGGCGCAGCCGAGCTTATTGCTCTTCGGCGAGGAGCTTTGCGGCTACCAGCAGGGCGGTGAGGGTGAGCCCCGGGAGCTCCCAGTCCCAATCGAGCCCGGCGTGCAGCGCGAACGCCACGAGGACGGCGACGAGCGTCGGCGGCCCGCGTCGCGCCGCGGCCGCGATCCCGCCGAGGAAGAGCGCCAGCGCGAGCAGGCCGACCAGGCCCAGCTCCGCCGCGGTCTCCAGATAGAGGCTGTGGGCGTCGCGCACGCCTTCCTCGATCTCCCGGCGCTGGAGCCACTCGACCGCGAAGGCGCCGGAGCCGACGCCCGCGACCGGGTGGTCGGCGAACACGCCGGCCGCGACGCGCCAGTACCCGTAGCGGTTGCTCTGGACGCTGACGAGCCGTTCGGCGTCCGTGGAGCTCGCCGGGCCCTGGCTTCCGCTGACGGCGACCGCGATCACCGTCCCGGCGAGCAGGACGACCAGCGCGGTCGTGGCGAGCGGGCGCAGGACGGGCAGCGGGGCGTCGCTGCCGCGAACCATGTACGCCGCGCCGCTGAGGACGAGCAGGACGACGATCATCGCCGCGCCTTGACCGGAGGAGCCGTCGACGTCCGCGACGCCGGGCAGCGCGAGGGCGGCCAGGGCGGTGAGGCCGGCGGCGGCGCCGGTCACGAGCACCGCGCGCAGCGTGGCTTTGGTCGGCTGTAGCGCGAGCAGCACGGCGAGGCCGGCGAGGCCGGCGCCGATCGCGCCGCGGGAGAGCGTCAGATACAGGTCGAGGCCGATGATCGGTGCTGCGGCGGCCGCGAGACGGTGGCCCCGGGAGGCGAGGCCCGCCGCGAGCACGAGCCCGAGCGCCGCGAGCGCGCCCTGGCCGTTCCAGTACGTGAGCGGGTGCGCGAGCCGGTCGCCGGCGCTCGGCAGCGTCTGGAGCTCGAAGAGCGTGGGGAGGAGCCGCTCCGACAGGCCGTACACGGCGGTGGCGACGATCGTGACCAGCAAGGCCGGCTCGACCCAGTCGATGCCTTTGAGCAGGACGATGCCCGCGCCGAACGCGGCCGTATACAGGATCAGACGCTCCAGGTCGGCGAACGCGGGGCCGCCGACCGGTGCCCACAGCAGGCTCAGGCCGGTCCAGGCCGTGAGCGCGGCGAGGCCGCCCAGCGCGAGGCGCCCGTTGCGTGAGCGCGGCAGCGGCCGCTCCGCAACGAAGGCGGCGAGTGCGAGCAGCAGGCAGGCGAGGATCGCCACCCGAACGCGGGCGACCCCGAAGTAGCCGCCGCGCCCGAAGGCCAGCAGCGCGGGGAGCGCAAGCAGCGCTGCGGCGGCGAATCGGCGCATCCGGGCGCGGACCTTATCCAGGCGACGGCGGGTTCGCTGCAGAATGGTCGGTGCGCCTGATGTGCCGCAGCAGGTGTGCCGGAATTCTTCAGCGGGCCCCTATCCTGACGCGCCTCTTGTCCCGGGGACGGCTTCTTCCTGCCGCGTTGGCGGCGCTTGCGCTGCTCATCTCGCTGCTGCAACGGCCGGGGCTCGCCTCGTCGGACACGAAGATCGACCTGCACGTCGATCCGGGCGGGTTCCTGGCCGATGTCGCGTCCGCGTGGTCCTCGACCGGGGACCTCGGGCACGTGCAAGGCGGCCAGTACGGCGGCTACCTGTTCCCGATGGGGCCGTTCTTCGCGCTCGGCCACCTGCTCGGGGGTTCTCCGTGGCTCGTACAGCGGCTGTGGCTCGCACTGGTGCTGTTCCTCGCCGCTTGGGGCGCGGTGCGGCTGATGGACGAGCTGGCCGGCAATGAGCGTGGGCTCCCGCACGTCGTCGCCGGCGTGTTGTTCCTGCTCAATCCGTACGTGGTCGTGTTCACGGCGCGGACGTCGATCACGCTGCTCGGCTACGCCGCGTTGCCGTGGTTGCTGGTGGCGGTGCGGCGGGGGCTCTTGGGGCGCGGCTGGCGCTGGCCGGCGGCGTTCGCGCTGATCGTGACCGCGTCGGGCGGCGGCGTGAACGCGGCGGTGACGGCGTGGATCCTGCTCGGCCCGGCGTTGCTCGGGGCGTACCTGTGGTGGACGGGCGCGGTGGACCCGCGGCGCGTGTGGGGCTTCGCCTGGCGGACTGGGCTGGCGACCGCGCTGGCGTCGGCGTGGTGGGTGATGCCGCTGCTCGTCCAGTCGCGCTACGGCGTGGACTTCCTCCGCTTCACCGAGCAGCCCGGGACGATCTGGGCCACGACGTCGCTGCCCGAGTCGCTGCGGCTCATGGGCTACTGGATCTCGTATCTCGGGGTGGGGTACGGGGGAGATCTGCGCCCGTACTTCGGTGACGGCGGCGTGCTGCTGTTCGGGCTGCCGGTGGTCATCGCGGGCTTGCTCGTGCCCGCTTTGGCTCTCGGCGGGTTCGCGAGGACCCGGGCCCGGCGGTTCGCGCCGTTCGCCCTGGCGCTGGTGCTGATCGGCCTGATCGTGATGACCGCGGGCTTCCCTGAGGGCACGCCGCTCCGCAGGGCGTCGAACTTTACGTACAACAACTTCATTCCGGTACAGTTCCTGCGCACCACATACAAGGCGGGGCCGCTGGTGGCGCTGGGCGTGGCCGTGCTGGCCGGGTTCGCCGCCACGCGGTGGCGAGCGGTCGTGTTCGTGGCGTTGGCGGTCGTGGCGTGCTGGCCGCTCGCGCGCGGCCGGGCCGTGGACGACCAGCTGCTGTGGGAGCGGATCCCGTCCACGTGGGAGGCGGCGGCGGACCACGTCGACGCGCGCGCCGGCGACGGTCGGGCGGTCGTGCTGCCCGGCCAGCTCTACGCGTACTACGACTGGGGCGGCACGATCGACCCGATCCTACCGACGCTCGCCGACACGCCGGTCGCCACCCGCAACGCGGTCGGCTATGCCGACCTGCGCGCGACCGACCTGCTGTGGACCGTCGACGCGCTCGTCCAGCAACGCCGAGCCGTCCCAGGCCAGCTGGACCCGCTGCTGGACCTGCTCGGCGCGCGGGTCGTCGTGGCTGGCGCCGACGACGATCGCGAGCGCAGCGGCGCCGCCCTCGCCGCGGAATCTGCCGACGTCCTCGACCAGCTGGGCGAGCCGGACGCCACCTTCGGCGCGCCCCGCGAGCGCCCGCGCGCCGCCGGCACGCTCGGCGACTCCCGCCCGCTGCCCGCGGTGCGCGCCTGGGACCGCCCGTCCGCGCCCGGCCTGGTCCGGGTCGAGCCAGAGAGCCCGTCCGTGATCGTCGACGGCTCTGCCGAGGGCCTCGCCGCGCTGGCCGCGTTCGACGGGCCGGCCGGCGAGGGCGCGGGTGGGCCGCCGCCTGGCGGGGACGCCGCCGAGGCCGGACGGAGCGCGGGTGGGGCTGCGGTCTCGGCGCTCGGCGCGGGCGGGCTCGCGTACGCGGGCGACGTCAGCGCGGCGCAGATCGCGGCCGCGGACGAGGTCGTGATCACCGACTCGAACCGGCGGCGCGTGCTCGTGCCGTCACGGCTCGCGCAGAACGCCGGGCCGGTGTTGTCGGCGGACGAGGAGCCGTCGGTGGACGCGGCGGTGCTCAACCCGTTCGCCGCGCTCGGAGCGGATGCGCAGACCGTCGCGGTCCACGACGGGATCGCGGCCGTGACCGCGCCGTCCTCGCCCGGGTTCCCGCAGTTCCCGGAGAACCGGCCGTTCGCGGCGCTCGACGGCGACGAGACCACGCAGTGGCAGGCGGATCGCGCGCTGTTGCCGGAGCGGCACGTGTTGTCGGTGACGTTCGACGCGCCGCGGGACATCGACACGCTCGAACTGCTCCCGTACAACGACCGCCGGGCGACGGTGCAGGCGGTCGAGGTGCAGGGCCGGCGCTTCCCGGTCGAGCCCGGATGGAACCGGCTCGCGGTCGACCTCGAGGACGTCAAGACGCTGACGGTGCGGATCGCCGCCCTGCGCAAGCCGACGGACGTGACGGCAGGCGCGGGCGGGATTCGCGAGCTGCGCATCGACGGGCTGCACGCGCGCGAGGCCCTGCGGCCGCCGATCATCGCCGAGCCCTCCGTGGCGCCGGACGCCGCGCTCACCTACCTGTTCCAGCGCACCACGGGCGACGACCCGTTCCGCCGCACGCCCAAGCGCGGGCCGGCTGGCGCGGCGCTCGTGCGTGACCGCCTCGACGGCGAGACCGGCATCACGCGCGTCTTCAGCCCGCCCACCGCGCGCACGTACACGGTCGACGGCTGGGCGAGCGCCGCCGCCACGGCCCCCGACGACGCACTCGACCGGCTGGTCGGCGGACCGGCGGGTTTCACGAGCTCCGCGCGCTTTCAGGGGAACCCCGGCTTCCGCGCCTCGAGCGCGTTCGACGGCACACCCCAGCCGTGGCTCGGCGCTTACCTCGAAGGCCGCACGACCTGGATCGAGTGGAGCGGTGCGGAGCAGACGATCCGCACGCTCACGCTCGATCCGGTCCCCGGAGTCCGCCGCGCCACCCGCGTGCGCGTGATCGCGGACGGCACACCGTCTGCGCCGATCGACGTGGCGGACAACACCGTCACGCTCCCGGAGCCGCTCACGGGCCGCCGGTTCCGGCTCGAGATCCTGGCGGCCACGGGAGACACGCCGGAGGCGCGCGAGCGCCGGGCCGTCGGGATCGCCGAGATCCGCGGCACCGAGACCACGGCTCGCGTCCCGCGCACGGGCGCCGTGAGCCGCGAGTGCGTCCTCGACGGCACGGTCGCGAGCCGCCACCTCCGCCTGCGTGCCGAAGGCACGATCGAGGACCTCGACGCCGGCCGCCCACTGCGCGTGACGGGCTGCGCCCCGGTCGCGCTGCCCGCCGGCCCCACGCGGCTGGAGCTCCCCGCCGGAGTCCTCGCGCCGTACCTGCTGCGCCTGCGCTCGGGCGCGAGCACGCCCGTGGCCGGCCCGGGCCGCGTGATCGACGCCGGCACCGCGAAGACCAACGGGACTCGTACGGGTGTGCGCCTCGAGCTCGACCAGCCCGCACGTCTCGTCCTCGCCGAGGGCTACAACCGCGGCCGCCGCGCCACCTGCGACGGCCAGGACCTGGGCGAGCCGGAGATCGGCGCCGCCTTCGGCACCGCCTGGCGGGTTCCCGCGACCTGCAAAGTGGTCGAGATCGCGTTCGGCCCGAACCGCCTCGTCCTCGCCGGGTACCTGGTCTCGCTGGTGGCCGTGCTGGCGCTGGTGGCCGCGCTCGTGTGGCCGCGGAGACGCCGCGCGACCGCGCGGGGCGAGGCCGTGGCGGCGGCCGGCGTGGCCGCGCGGGACGAGTCCGTGGCGGCGGTCGGCGTGGCCGCGCGGGGCGAGGACGCGATGGCGGGCGACGAGGACTCGCGGGGCGGGGCCGCGGGGGAGCCGCCGCAGCGCGTGTCGGCGCGGCGGGCGGCGCTCATCGCGATCATCGCGGGGCTCGCGCTCGGGTTCGTGTTCGCCGCTCGGGCGACGCCGATCTTCGCGCTGCTCGTGTTCGTGGTGCTCTATCGCGGGATGGGCGCCAAGCACCTCGCGCTCGCCGGTGGCGCCATCCTCGCGATCGCCGTCCCGATCCTCACGATCCTCATCCAGCCCGAGAACCGCGGTGGCTACAACCCCGAGTACCCGGCCGACCGGATCGTCGTCCACTGGGTCGCGGTGGCCGGCGTCACGCTCCTGATCCTCGCCCTCGCGCGCGAGCTCAGTAGGGCCAGGGCGCGGCGGGATCGAGCCCCAGCCGCTCCGCCCAGCGCCGCCGCCCCGCCACCACCAGCACCTTGATCAGCACGTTGCGCGCGAACCAGGGCAGCTCGCGCGCGAACGCTCCCACATCCCGCGGGCCGGACTCGACCCGCTCGTATTCGGCGAGGGAGCCGGTCCGCCCGACGTAGCGCCACCTTGGCGACAGCGCGCACTCCACCAGCAACGCGAGCGTGACGCCGATCGATGAGAACGCGTCGTGCACGAGCATCACGCCGCCGGGGGCGACCCGCCGGCCCCAGTCGCGGAGGTCCGCCCGCGCCGGTCCGAAGCGGTGGGCGCCATCCACGTACAGCAGCGACAGCGGCCCGCTCACGTCCTGATGGGCGTCGGAGGAGAACTTGCGCACGTGCCGGACCCGGTCGGCGACGCCCGCGGCGGCCAGGTTGGCGTGGAAGGCGTCGAAGTCCGCGTCGCCGCGCGTCGCGTCGGCCTCGATCTCCTGCGGCCCGCGATCGGAGCCGGCGTGCGGGTCGATCGCGATCAACGAACCGGCCGTCGACGCGAGCACGACCGCCGACTTGCCCCGGAAGGACCCGATCTCGACGACGACGCCGTCCGGCCGCGAGCGCGCCGCGGCGGCGGCCAGACGCGCGGCCTGCCCGTCCGTCAGCCACCCCTCAATCAAGGACGGCCGCCTGACGCCGCTTCGGGACCAGCCCGATCACGAGCACGGACAGCGCCGCGGCGGCCTGGAGCCCCAGGACGATGCCGGCAAACGTGACGAGCGAATCGATGCCGAGGCCGCCGAGCAGGATGATCTCGGCCACCGCGACCGCGGCCAGCGCGGGCAGGAACGCGATCCGCCCCAGCGCGAGCGAGTACTGCACGCCGAGGTAGCCGACCGCGAGCAACGTCATCGCGCAGCCGAGCACGAACAGCGCGTCCGCGGCGACCACGGTGTCGGGCCCGAACGCGAGCCGCAGCACGGTCTCCGGCGCGACCGCGTAGACGAGCAGCATCGGCACCGCGACCGCGGCCACGACGCCCAACGCCCGCATCAACACGGGTCGCGGGTCCTCGCCGTGACGGGCGGCGCGCGTGGCCTCCGGGAGCAGGTACAGCCCGATCCCGATCGCCACCCACACCACGGCCTTGGCCGCCACGGCGGCCGCGGCGTAGGCGCCGGCCTCGTCGCCGCCGATCTGGCGCTTGACCATGATCACGTCCACGTTCTGGAGCACCGCGATCAGGAAGAGGCCGATCACCGCGGGCCACGCGCCACCGACGAGGTCCCACAGGCGCCGCGCTTCGGGCGAGCCCTGCGCGGTCCCGATCCGGTTGCGACCGACCCACCACAACCCGAGCGCGGTGGCGAGGAACGACAGCGGCGTCCCGAGGTAGGCGCCGCTCACGCCCAGGCCGGCCGCCACCAGGATCACGCCGAACACCAGCCGCCCAGCGGCTTCGAGCACGAGCGACCACGCCACGGGCTTGTACGCGTGCACGCCCTGCAGGGCGCCACGCTCCACGGACAAGAGGATCCAGAGCGCCGCGGTGGGCGCGGTCGCGGCCGCGGCCCACGCTTCGTCCACGGCGATCAGGTCGGAGATCGGTTCGCGCAGCAGCACGGCGACCGCGGTCATCACGACGCCGCCGATCAGCAATCGTCTTCGCCACACGGCCAAGGTCTCGGCCACGCTCATCCGCCCGAGCGCCACCTCGCGCGCGACCGCCACCTGCAACGCCGAACCGGGCACGGCCAGGATCACGAACGTCGAGACCAACGCCGCGAGCGACCCGTAGTCCTCGGCGCCGAGCAACCGCGCGAACAGCACCGTGAAGATCACGGCCAGCGCGTTGTTGGCCATCGTGGCCGCAGCCATGCCGACGGCCTTCAGCGTCTCCGATCGCGACAGCACGGTCCGCAGCTTCACGGGCTCACGCGAGCGCGCGCCCTCGAGCACGTCCAGCGTCTCGCGGGCCGTGCGCTCCCACGTGAATGACGCCGCGCGCTCCCGCGCCGCGGCGCCCAGCCGCTCGCGCAGCCCGGGCTCCGCGACCACACGCTGAACGGCCGCAACCAGCGCGGCCTCGTCGTCGGCGAGCAGCCCGGTCTCGCCGTCCACGATCGACTCCGCGAGCCCACCGACGCGCAGCGCGACGCTCGGCGTCCCGCACGTCGCGGCCTCCATCACCGTCAGGCACCAGCCCTCGGCCGAACTCGCCGTGAGGTTCACCCAGGCCTGCGCGTACAGCTGAGCCTTCAGTGACTCACTCACGTGCCCGTGCAGCACGACCCGGTCGCCGAGCCCGCGGCGCGCGATCTCGGCCTCCAGCTCCGGCCGGTGATCGCCCTCGCCCGCGATGTCCAGGACGGCCCCGGGGATCGCCTCCACGGCGTCCAGCAGCAGCTCGATCCGCTTGTACTTCTTCAGGCGCCCGAGATACAGCAGCCGCGGGGTCTCCGACCGCGCGGGCAGCTCCTCGTCGAACCCGACCACGCCCAGGTAGCCGACGTGCACGTCCTCGGCGGGGATCCCCAGCGCGGTGATGTCGGCCTTCGCCGCCTCCGAGATGGTCAGGAACGGCGATCCGCCGCTGTAGAGCAGCTTCAGCGGTGCCGTCTCCAAGGCCATCGCGGCCACGGCGCCCACCCGCCCGAGCTCGGTCACGTAGTGGTCGCGGTGGATGTGATGGACGAGCGTCACGCGCGGCGTGTCGCCCAGCCACAGCGGCGTCCAGAAGACGATCCCGTTGACGACCTCGAGTACCACGTCCGCGTCGCGCGCGAGCCCGCGCCGCACGGCCCACGCCGCGCGCGGGAAGACCGTCACGCGCGACCCCATGTGGTGCAGCTCGAGCCCCGGGGCGGGCCGCGAAACGCGCTCCGCACCGTCGTACGCGCCCGCGACGACCGTCACGCGATGGCCCCACTCGAGCCAGTGGATGACCTGACCGAACAGGTTCGCGCCCGTGCCGCCGCCCTGCGGATGCGTCCAGTCGCGGTCGGTCAGCAACAGAATGTGGGCCATCGCGGGAGGACCGTAGCCGATGCGCCGGTCTACACTGGCCCGCCCATGTCGCTGAAGCACGCCCTCACCATCGCCGTTACCGCGATCGCTCTTGCGCCCTCCGCGGCCTTCGCGCAGGGTGCCGGCGACGACCAGTACAACGACCCGTTCGGCGACGAGCCCGAGCAGGAGGCGACTCCCGCTCCGACGCCGCGCGCGCCCGCCGCGACGGCCACACCCGCGCCTCCGTCCACCGCGCAGGCCACCCCGGTCCCCGCCGGGCCGCAGGCCACCGCGACTCCTGTCCCCGCAGGCCCCACCCTGCCGTACACGGGCGTCGACGCCTGGCCGCTCGCCCTCGGGGGCGCGCTGCTCCTCGGCTCCGGCATCGCACTGCGCGTGCGCCTGCGTGACCAAGACTGAGCTGACGGCCGGACCCGAGGCCACCGAGCGCGCCGGCGCTCAGCTTGCGAGTGCGCTCTCGCCGGGCGACGTGGTGCTCGTGTCGGGCGATCTGGGGGCCGGAAAGACGACGTTCGTGCGCGGTGCGCTGCGGAGCCTGGGGGTCGAGGGACCGATCACGTCGCCCACGTTCGTCGTCGGACATCTGCACGAAGGCTCGCGGGGGCCCCTCGCGCACCTCGATCTCTATAGGCTCGCGGGTATGGCGGGTGAGGATCCCGGACTGCTCGACCCGTTCTTCGCCGATGAAGCGATCGTCTTCATCGAGTGGCCGGAGCAGGCCACAGACGCGTTCCCGGACGAGCGGGTGAAGCACCGCGTGCGGCTTTCGCACGCGGGCGGGGACGCGCGCCGGATCGAGGTGGACCCTTGATGCCGGGTGTGATCGTCGGCATCGACACCTCCACCAGGGCGACGGCCGTGTCCGTGCTCGTACCCAACGGGCGCGAGGTCGAGCGCCGCGACGACCCCGCCGCGAGCGGGCAGCCGCGCCACGCCGAGTCGCTGCAGCCGCTGCTCGAGCAGGCGCTCGAGCAGGCCGCGGCCACCTGGGCGGAGGTCTCGCGCATCGTCGTCGGGCTCGGGCCGGGCGGGTTCACCGGGCTGCGGCTCGGGATCGCGACCGCACGCGCGCTCAGCCAGGGGCACGGTCTCCCGGTGGTCGGCGTGTCGAGCCTGGAGGCGCTGGCGCGCGGCGTGGAGCTCGCGACGCCGAAAGAGCTCGACCTACCGGGCTCGCCCGAGGTGGCCGGCCCGGTGCTGGCGGTGCTGGACGCCCGCCGGGGCGAGGTCTTCGCCGCGATGTACCGGCATCACCGCACGACGATGGAGGCGGGCGTGTTCACGCCGTCCGAGCTCGCCGACCGCCTCGCCGGGCGGCGCGAGTGGGGGCGGAGCCCGATGCTGGGCGTCGGCGACGGGGCGATACGCTTCAGAGCGGAGCTCGAACGGGCCGGAGTGGCGGTGCCGTCCGACGGTTCCCGCGCCCATCGCGTGAGCGCCCTGATGGTGGCTCGGCTCGGACGGGCGAGGGAGCCCGTCGACCGCGACGCCCTGCTCCCGGATTACCTCCGCGAGCCGGACGCCGTACCGCCAAAGCCTTGACCGCCCCGCCCGCCGCCGCCATAGACATCCGCCGCCTCACGTACGCCGACCTGCCGCAGGTCGTCGCGATCGAGCGCCGTGCGTTCACGTCCCCCTGGTCGCTGGCGATGTTCGTGCTGGAGCTGTCGAAGCCGACCGGGATCTGTCTCGCGGCGGAGATTCCCGCGAGCGCGGGTGAACCAGAGCTCGGCGGGTACATGATCTGCTCGCGCTACGACACGGTCTGGCACGTGATGAACGTGGCCGTGGACCCGACGCAGCGCCGGCGCGGGATCGCGACGGCGATGATCCAGTCGCTGCTCGCGCGCGTGGAGCGCGATGCGCAGCTGACGTTGGAGGTCCGCCAGTCCAACACAGGCGCGATCCGGTTGTACGAGAGCTTCGGCTTTAGGTCCGCCGGGGTACGCAGGCGCTACTACCAGGACAATGGTGAGGACGCACTCGTGATGTGGCGGACCCCGGCGACGCTGCGCGGCAGCCTGGACGACGTTCCCGGAACATGATCCTGGCGATAGAGACTTCCTGCGACGACACGTGCGCCGCCGTCGTCACGCGCGCCGGTGAGATCCGGTCCAACGTCGTGAGCTCCCAGGGCGTGCACAGCCGCTTCGGCGGCGTCGTGCCCGAGTGGGCCTCTCGGCATCACCTCGAGCTGGTCAACCCCGTCGTCGATCAGGCGATGGAAGGCACGGACTGGGACGAGCTGGACCTGATCGCGGTCACCCAGGGCCCCGGTCTGGTCGGCGCCCTGCTGGTCGGTGTGGCCACGGCCAAGGGGTTGGCGGCCTCCCGGCGGCTGCCGCTGGCGGCGGTGAACCACCTGCAGGGGCACGTGGCGGCGAACTTCCTCGGCGGCTTCGAGCCGCCGTTCCTATGCCTGGTGGCGAGCGGCGGGCACACGTTCCTGGCGCGCGTCGTGGACCACGCCGGCTACGAGACGCTCGGGCAGACGCTGGACGACGCCGCCGGCGAAGCGTTCGACAAGGGTGCCCGGTTGCTCGGCCTCGGCTTCCCGGGTGGGCCGGCGCTGTCGAAGCTCGCCGCGACCGGCGATCCGACGGCCTTCAAGTTCCCGATCGCCTCGAAGATGCGCGGCCTGGACTTCTCGTTCGCGGGCCTGAAGACCGCGCTGCTGTACAAAGTGCGCGACCTAGGTCCGGAGGAGACCGAGCGCGTGAAGGCCGACCTCGCCGCGTCGTACGAGCACGCGATCGTCGAGGCGCTGATGCTGCGCGTGACGCGCGCGCTCGAGCACGAGCGCGAACCGCGCCTGGCCATCGGCGGCGGCGTCGCCGCGAACCGCCTCCTGCGCGAGCGCGCCCAGTCGCTCGGCATCCCGGTGCACGTGCCGCCGACCACGCTGTGCACGGACAACGCCGCGATGATCGCGAGCGCCGCCCGCTACCTCGAACCGACCGCGTACCCGCACTACCTCGCGCTCGACGCGTACGCGACGAAGCAGCGCGTCGCCTGACGTGCGCGCCCTCGTCGCGCGTCTGTCGCGGCTGCCCCGCATCCCCCTGATAGCCGGGGGTGTGGTGGGCGTGGTGGTGATCGTGCTCGTCGTCGCGGTGGTGTCCGGGGGCGCCGGGCCGCTGCCGGACGTCGCGCCCGCACCCGCCGCTTCGCTCGCCGATCCGGTGCCGTACGACGGGCGATCGCCGATCCAGTCGCGCGGGTCCGAGCAGCGGGTGCTCGTGCAGTTCCCGCGGCCGGCGCTGGGGGAGCTCGAGAACGCGCGGGAGATGGGGGTGGAGGCGCGGCGCAAGCAGGTCGACTCGCTCAAGCGCGAGGCGACGTCGACGCGCTCGGCGCTGAAGGCCCAGGGCGTCGTGCTGCGCGACGTCGTCGCGTTCTACAAGGTGTTCAACGGGTTCGCGGCCACGGTCCGCACGCAGGATCTGCCGAAGCTGAACTCGAACAACCTGCGCGTGCGCACCGTCCGGCGCGCGTATCCGGCCTCGTCCGAGCCGGTCCCCGTCACCGACAAGCCGCAGCTCGAGCGGGCGGGGCTGGGCGGGCAGCCGCCGATCGCCGTGCTCGACACGGGCGTCGACGCGACTGCGCTCAACGGCCACGCGGACCCGGGCTACGACGCGGTCGACCGCGACCGCGAGCCCACGCCGGGTGCGGATCCCAGCGGCAGCAACCGCAAGGAGACGAGCGGGACCGCGCTCGCCGGCATCCTTGCCGCCGGCGGCGAGCGCGTGATGCCGATCCGCGTCGCCTCGCTCCGCGCCACCGGCGGCGCCGCGCAGGCGGAAGCCACGACGGACCAGATCATCGCCGGCCTCGAGCACGCCGTGGACCCCAACGGGGACCTGGACACCTCCGACCACGTCCCGGTGGCGCTCGTGGGCGTCAACGCGCCGTACGCGGGCTTCTCCAGGACGCCCGAGGCCCAGGCCATCGAGGGCGCGGCGGGCCTGGGCACGCTCACGATCGCTCCCGCGGGCAACGAGGGCGCCGCGGCCCCCGGCTCCGGCACCGTCGGGTCCCCGGCCAGCGCCCCCGAAGCGCTCGCGGTCGGCGCGCTCACCGGCCCGGAGCCCTCGCCGAGAACCCGACTGGACGCGGGCGGCGCGACGGTCGACGCCGCCGTGCTCGCCGGCACGCCGCCCAAGTCAGGCCAGACGGCCGGCCCGGTCGAGGACACCGACCCCGCCGTCCTGGGCGAGGCGGCCACGCGCATCCGCGGCAAGGTCGTGATCGTCCGCGCCGGAGCGAATCCCGCCGCCCAGGCCGCCGCCGCGGCCGCCGTGGGCGCCGCCGCCGTCCTTATCGCCCAGCCCGAGGACACACCGCTCCCTTCACTGCCGGCCGGCCGCTCCGCCGCGCCGGTCATTGGCGTCACCGGGGACGCCGCCAAGGACGTGCTGGAGCTCGAACCCGGCACCAGCGTCAGCTTCGGCGCCCCGGAACGCGGCCCCAAGGGGGAGACCGAGCCCGCGCGCAACGCGTCCACCTTCACCGCCCAGGGCCCGTCCGCGGGTGGTCTCCCCAAGCCGGACCTCGCGGCCGATGGCAGCGCGCTCACGATCTCCGGCGTCACCGGCGGGACGGCCGTCGCGGCGGCGCACGTCGCCGTCGAGGCGGCCAAGCTCGCCCGCGCCCGGCCGGAGCTCTCCCCACAGCAGCTCCGCGCCACGCTGATCGCCGCCGGCCAGCCGCACGACCTCCCGGCCGACCGCGCCGGCGCGGGTCGCGTCAGCACGCCCACCAGCGGCATCACCGCCGACCCGCCGACCGCCCGCTCGAATCCGCTCGACCCACTCGCGATCGACCTCAACGCCAGCCAGTCGGCCCAGGTCACGCTTCGGGCCACCGGCGGCGCCGCCGCGATCCCGGACACGGCCACCCTCGTCCCGGGCACGCCGACCACCGTCACCGTCCGCCTGCCCAAGCCCGGCACGACCACCGGCCGGCTCGAAGCGCTCGCCGGAAACACCGTCGTCGCGAGCGTCCCGTGGCTCATCCGCCCGGACGAGGTGGAGCCGATCGAGGTCGGCGAGCTCAAGATCGACCGCAACGGCCGCCGCGTGCGCTTCACGCTCGGCGCCTTCAAACGCGGCGCGAAGACCCAGGTCCAGGTCGCCGAGAAGCTCATCCTGGACCTCGTGGACAGCCGCGGCAAGGTCCAGCGCACGCTCACCTTCCCGGGCGGCGCGAAAGAGCTGATGCCCGCCGAGTACGCCTACACGCTCCCGGCCGGAGTCCGGCGCGGCCTCACGTTCCGCGTGCGCGCCTGGGCGCCGAACCAGCCTGAGGGCGAACCGACCGTCCGCACGGCCAAATGACCGTCGTCACGCTCTACGGCCGCCCCGGCTGCCACCTGTGCGAGGAGGCCCTCCAGGCCCTCCGGCGCGTCCATTCCCGGACGCCGTTCACGCTCGAAGAAGTGAACATCGAAACGGACGACAAGTTGCACAAGCGCTATCTGGAGCGGATTCCCGTCGTCACCGTGGATGGCGAGCACCTGTTCGACTACGAGGTGGACGAGCAGGCCCTGGAGCAGCGCATTGTCTATCGTGAGGGCAGATGAGTTTCGGCGACGTCGCCACGAAGGCCGGCGGCGGCGGCTCACCGCAAGATGGCGGGCTCGGTCCCTTGGGGGATCGCCTGTCGCTCGGTGTCGCCGCCCGCCTCTCCCGCTATCTACAGGTCCTTACCCAAGCCCGGAAGATGGGTAAGGAGACGATTTCCTCCCAGGAGCTGTCGGAGTACACGCACGTGAACTCCACGCAGATCCGGCGTGACCTCTCCGGTTTCGGCAAGTTCGGCAAGCGGGGGGTCGGCTACAACGTCGACAGCCTCGTCAGCCAGATCCGCAAGATCCTGCGCACGAGCGGCCAGCACAACATCGCGCTGTTCGGCGCGGGCCACCTGGGCAAGGCGATCGCCAGCTCGGACATCTTCGCCGACCACGGCTTCCGCGTCGTGGCCATCTTCGACACCGACCGGTCCAAGGTCGGCGAGCAGGTCGGCCCGGCGGTCGTCCGCCACGTCGAGGACCTCAAGTCCGTCGTGGACGAGGAGGACATCGTCGTCGGCGTCCTGGCCGTCCCGACGGCGGCCGCGCAGGATCTCGCGAACACCCTGGTGGACGCGGGCGTGAAGATCATCTTCAACTACTCCGAGGCCCTGCTGCAGGTCCCGCCTGAGGTGACGGTCCATACTTCCAGCCCGGCCGTCGACCTCTTGTACGCGCTCTACTTCTACCTGACCTAGCCTTGATGGATCTGAACGCGGCACGCGAGCTCTTCGAGACCTCGCAGGACTTGACGGTGGGCATCGAGGAGGAGTGGGCGATCATCGACCCGCAGACCCTCGAGCTGGTGCCCAAGTACGAGGCGCTGCGCGCCGACGGGGACCTGGACGACGTCCTGGCCACCGCCATCTCGGGCGAGCTCATCTCGTCGGAGATCGAGATCCGCTCGGGGCGCGGGGAGGACGTCCAGCACGCGATCCAGCTGCAGCGCGAGGCGCGCCGGCGGCTGTTCGCGCTCGCCGACAAGCACGGCGTGGGGCTGGCCTCCACCGGCACGCACCCGCTGAGCGACTACCGCGACCAGCACATCATCGACACCGCGCACTACCGGCGCGTGCAGGACGGCCTGCAGTACGTCGCCCGGCGCAACAACACGTTCGCGCTGCAGGTGCACATCGGCGTCAATGGCCCGGACCGGGCGATTCAGGCCTGCGACCGCCTGCGTCCCGTGCTCCCGCTCCTGCTCGCGATCAGCGCCAACTCGCCGTTCGTCGACGGCACGGACTCCGGCCTGCACTCCGCCCGCACGCAGACGTTCACCAAGTCCTTCCCGCGCTGCGGCGTCCCGGACCCGTTCGAGACGTGGGCGAACTGGCAGCAGTACGTCGACCTGCTGCTGCGCACGAACTCGATCGTCGAGTTCACCCAGCTGTGGTGGTCGGTGCGCGCGCATCACTCCTTCGGCACGATCGAGGTCCGGATCTGCGACGCGCAGACCACCGGGCCGGAGGCCGACGGCCTGATCCAGCTGATCGTCGGGTGCGTCGCGCAGGCGCTGCGGGAGATCGACGCGGGCGAGGTCCCGCCGCCGGTCCCGGGCCGCCTGATCGAGGAGAACATGTGGCGGGCCATCCGCTACGGGCAGGACGGCAAGCTGCTCGATCTCGAGGCGCCGAGGATCGAGGAGTTCCCCGCCGCCGAGGCCGCGGACCGGTTGAAGGCGTGGGCCGGTGTCGACGTGGCCCTGCCGGAACTGAACGGCGCGCAGCGCCAGCGGCGCCTGATCGACGGCGGCGCTTCCCCCTACGAAGTCTTCAAGGTGTGCGTGGACGAGACACGCGCGACGTACTCGTCTCAGGAGGAAACCGTATGACCCAGCCCCAGCCGCCCCGCGAGTTCACCGATGAAGAGATCGCCCAGATCGAGGCGGAGATGGACAAGCTCAAGGTCGACGACGTGCTGCTGCAGACGCTCGTGACCCTGATCAACCTCGGTGCGCGCAAGGCCGGCCTGGCTTCGCCTCCCGGTGAGGAGGCCGCCGGCCGCGATCTCGACGAGACCAAGCAGGCCATCGACGCCGCCCGCGCGCTCTTCCCGCTGCTGGAGGCCAAGCACGGCGACCAGCTCGCGCCGATCAAGGACGCGCTGTCGCGTTTGCAGATGGCGTACGTGCAGCTTTCGGGCGGCACAGCCCAGGTTTCCGAGTCAGCTGACGAACAGAAGAAGCCGGATGCTCCGGGTCCGGCCAAGAGCTCCGGCCGGCTTTGGGTTCCCGGCCAGTAATCCCGGTGTAAACTCCCGCGTCGCTTATACGGCGGCCCTGGAACGGGCCGTCGTTTCGCTTTCCTGAGGAGAGAGGGGTTTCAGTTTGTCCGACTTTTTGAGCGATTACGGCGCGCTGCTCGCCGTGGTCTGTGCATTGCTCGCCGTTGTATACGGCGTGCTGACCACGCGCCAGTTGCTGGCCTTGTCGCCAGGCAACGAGGTCATGCAGCGGCTTTCGGCCGCGATCCAGGAGGGTGCCCAGGCCTACCTGCGGCGCCAGTACACGACGATCGCGATCGTCGGTGTAGTCCTGTTCATCGCGCTGATCCCGCTGCAGGACATCTACGTCGCGGTCGGCTTCGCGATCGGTGGTCTGGCGTCCGCGGCCGCCGGCTTCATCGGCATGAACGTGTCCGTGCGCTCGAACGCGCGTGTCGCCGAGGCGGCGCGCGGCGGCATCAGCCCGGCGCTCGCGGTCGCGTTCCGCGGCGGCGCCGTCACCGGCATGCTCGTCGTCGGCCTCGCGCTGCTGGGCGTGGCGGGCTACTACCTGATCCTCACGGAGCTCTTCGACCGTGACACCAAGGAGGCCGTGTACGCGCTCGTCGGCCTCGGTTTCGGTGGCTCGCTGATCTCCGTCTTCGCCCGTCTGGGCGGCGGCATCTTCACGAAGGGCGCCGACGTCGGCGCCGACATCGTGGGCAAGATCGAGGCCGGCATCCCCGAGGACGACCCGCGCAACCCGGCCGTGATCGCCGACAACGTGGGCGACAACGTCGGCGACTGCGCCGGCATGGCCGCCGACCTGTTCGAGACCTACGCCGTGACCGCGGTCGCCGTGATGCTCCTCGGCGTGCTGACGTTCGAGGGCGAGGCCGTCGTGCTGTTCCCGCTCGTCATGGGCGGCGTCTCGATCATCGCGTCGATCATCGGCGCGTTCTTCGTCCGCACGTCCACCGGCAACGTCGAGCGCGCGCTCTACCAGGGCACGCTCGTCGCCGGCGTGATCTCGGCGCTGCTGTTCCTGCCGATCACCAACTGGATGATGGACGGGCTCGCCGCGACCGAGGCGGGCGTGACCCCGTCCTGGACCGACATCTACTTCTGCGCCCTCATCGGCCTCGCCGTCACCGGCGCGCTGTTCGTCATCACGGACTACTACACGTCCACGCGCTTCGCCCCGGTGAAGTCCACGGCCAAGGCGTCCGAGACCGGCCACGCGACGAACATCATCCAGGGCCTCGCGCAGGGCCTGCAGGCCACCGCCGCCCCGGCGATCGTGATCGTTCTGGCGATCTGGGGCGCGTCCGAGCTGGCCGGCATCTACGGCATCGCCGTGGCCGTCATGGCGCAGCTCTCGCTCTGCGGCCTGATCGTCGCGCTGGACGCGTTCGGCCCGATCACCGACAACGCGGGCGGCATCGCCGAGATGGCGAACATGCCCGAAGAGGTCCGCGCCGTCACCGACCCGCTCGACGCGGTCGGCAACACGACGAAGGCCGTCACCAAGGGTTACGCGATCGGCTCGGCCGCCCTGGCGGCGCTGGTGCTGTTCGCCGCGTTCAAGATCGAGCTCGAGGAGAAGGGCGGCGTCGTCGTCGAGTTCGTGCTCGACGATCCGCACGTCCTCATGGGCCTGCTCATCGGCGGCATGATGGTCTGCCTGTTCGCCGCGCTGTCGATGGAGGCCGTCGGCCGCGCGGGCAGCGCGGTCGTGGAGGAGGTCCGCCGCCAGTTCCGCGAGAAGCCGGGCATCATGGACGGCACCGAGCAGCCCGAGTACGGCCAGTGCGTGGACATCGTCACCAAGGCCGCGCAGCGCGAGATGATCATCCCCTCGCTCATCCCGATCGTCGTCACCGTGATCGTGGGCGTGCTGTCGGTGACCATGCTCGGCGGCCTGCTGATCGGCGTGATCGTCGTCGGCCTGTTCTTCGCCGTGATGATGACCTCGGGCGGCGGCGCGTGGGACAACGCCAAGAAGCTGATCGAGGACGGCGCACACGGCGGAAAGGGCTCGTTCGCCCACCAGGCGTCGATCACCGGCGACACCGTCGGCGACCCGTTCAAGGACACGGCCGGCCCGGCCATCAACCCGATGATCAAGGTCGCGAACATCGTCGCGCTCCTGATCATCCCGCTGATCACCTGATCTCTGGTTCTGCCGCGGCCCCTTCGCGCGTGCCCTTCAGGCACCGCGAGGGGGCCGTTTTACGTTCAGGACCGCGTCGTGTCGTCGGTGGTGACGATCGTGGCGAACTCGCCATCGAGGTTGGTCGCGGTGGCGTGGGCCAGCTGGTCGGCCGTCAGGTCGCCGCGATCGAACGTATGCGTGGCGTCCAGGACGAAGCGCACGTCGTAGCCCAGGTTCCCGGCCATCCGGGCCGTCGTCTCGCAGCAGTGGTTCGTCGTGATGCCACACAGGACGAGTTGCTGGATGCCGCGGGCCTGCAGCCAGGCGTGCAGGTCCGGGTCGCCGTAGAAGCACGAGTTCGTGTGCTTGGAGACCAGCACGTCCGGCTCGCCGGTGACCACCGGCTTGAACGCGTTGCCCGGGTGGTCGGGCCGCAGCGGCGAGTGTTCCTCGGTGGAGTCGTGGCGGATGAACACCACCGGTCGGTCGTGCTCGCGCCAGTGCTCGAGCAGCTTGCCGATGTTCGCCTCGCAGTCCGGGTTGTTGCGCGGACCCCAGTAGCCCGCGTCGTCGAAGCCCTGCTGGACGTCGACGACGAGCAGTGCCGGCTGATTGTTCGTGCTCATAGGAACAGTGTTGCCCAGGACGTTGCCCGCCTGGCCCTATCGGTTGACTGGGTGGACATGTAGGTTCGCCGCAACGTGGCCGAGGCAGGCGAGCGCGAACAGCAGGTAGAGACCGCGGCTCCCGCCCCCACGGGCGTCGCGCCCGCGCTGGCGGGCGGCGTCAGCGACTCCGCGCTCGCCGGCGCCGGCCAGTCCCGCCCGCCGCTGAACCGCGGCACCGTGATGCGTCTGCAGAGCAGCGCCGGCAACGCCGCCGTGAGCGGCCTCGTCAGTGGCCGCCGCGGCGACTCCGCGGTTCGCACGGTGACCTTGCCGGCGCCCGGCGACGCGGCCCTGATGCGCGCGATGGTCTCCCGCACCCCGGTGGCCACCGAGACCCGCCCGATCGTCGACGAGTCGCGCGAGACCGCCGCACCCGACGCGGCGGCGTCGACGGGCGCAGACGTGGCGACCGGCGCGGCGCCGGGGTCGGGTGCGCCGACGCCGGATGCGGCGGGGGTGACCGGGACGCAGGCGGCGAGTGGCGCGGCGGGGCTCGGCATGCCGGTTTCGGCGGCGCCGGAGTCGTTGGGGACGGCTGCGGGGCCGGGGTCGGGTTCGCCGACGCCGGATGCGGCGGGGGTGACCGGGACGCAGGCGGCGAGTGGTGCGGCGGGGCTCGGCATGCCGGTTTCGGCGGCGCCGGAGTCGTTGGGTACGGCTGCGGGGCCGGGGTCGGGTTCGCCGACGCCGGATGCAGCGGCGGTGACCGTGACGCAGGCGGCAAGTGGCGCGGCTGGGCTCGGCATGCCGGTTTCGGCGGCGCCCAGCGTGGCGAGCGGTGCGGACGCTCCCGGCGCGGCGGCGGTCACGGGCGCGGGCGTGGCCGCGGGCGCGGCTGGGCTCGGCATGCCGACCGCGGCTCCGGCGA
>JAPDDQ010000763.1 GCA_027587225.1 Solirubrobacter taibaiensis | reverse complement strand
TGTAGAAGAAGCGTTCCGTAATACGCTATCTCTTTTACATGGCTCGTATGCAAGCGGATTACTTGATGCTGAAAATCCAAACATGATTTATGTTGCTAAAAACAAAAGCCCGCTATTAGTAGGTGTTGGTGACAACTTTAATGTTGTGGCAAGCGACGCTATGGCGATGTTACAAGTTACAGATCAATTTATTGAGTTAATGGATAAAGAAATCGTAATCGTAACGAAAGAAAGTATTACAATTAAAAACTTACAAGGTGAAACGATTGAACGTGCACCGTTTACAGCGGAATTAGACGCAAGTGATATTGAAAAGGGAACATATCCTCATTTCATGCTTAAAGAAATCGATGAGCAACCACTTGTAATCCGTAATATAATTCAAAAGTATCAAGATGAAAATGGCGAAATTGAATTAAATCAAGACATCCGCAATGCGATCTTAGATAGCGATCGTATTTACATCATTGCATGTGGAACGAGTTATCATGCAGGTCTTGTTGGAAAACAATTTATCGAGAAGTTTGCAAAAATGCCAGTTG
>JAPDDQ010000762.1 GCA_027587225.1 Solirubrobacter taibaiensis | reverse complement strand
ATGTATGAACAAGCGAAACAAGCATTTGGAACACGTATTGTAAAAAATATTGATGTAAAAGATGAAAGAAACAGTAAAGTATTAACAGAAAAATTAACAAAAGTGATGCCAGCTGGTGAAACAGACATGGCGTTATCATTTAGAGATTTCTACACTGGTTTCCATATGGGGCTTGAAGGAACTGGGCTAATGATGTTTATCGGAATGTTCTTAGGACTTGTATTCTTACTAGCAACAGGTTCTATCATTTACTTTAAACAATTAACAGAAGCAAGTGCTGATCGTGAGCGTTATATTGTACTTCACAAAATAGGGGTTACAAAACAAGAAATGAAAAAAGCTATTGCAAAACAAGTAAGCTTTATCTTTGCGATTCCGTTAGTAATTGGAATCCTGCACAGCTTGTTTGCATTAAAAGGTTTAGGGAACATACTACCATTTGAAATTATGATTCCGCTTCTAATTAGTATCGGAGTATACGGCGCTATTTATATTGGATATTACTTCTTAACAGTTCGTTCTTATTATAAGAGCGTGAGTGC
>JAPDDQ010000761.1 GCA_027587225.1 Solirubrobacter taibaiensis | reverse complement strand
ACACATCGACCCATGCTGAATCGGTATCATTGTCATTACTGCCCGCACCGCCATCATGTCCATGATCATCACTACGGGTAAACAGAAAGCGAACCTTAATACGCCCCCATTCATCTACATAGATAGTTTCCCCTTCTGGTCCAACAACTTTAGCGCGTTGTGGATAAGCGATTGGGCGATGCTGTAGAGGATCAT
This sequence comes from Solirubrobacter taibaiensis, assembly GCA_027587225.1. Taxonomy (GTDB): domain Bacteria; phylum Actinomycetota; class Thermoleophilia; order Solirubrobacterales; family Solirubrobacteraceae; genus Solirubrobacter; species Solirubrobacter taibaiensis. The sequence continues at coordinate 348 of JAPDDQ010000761.1, read as the reverse complement.
ATTCTGGTATAATTTTGATTTGACGGCGAATCAATGTCAGTTCATTTGCCTGCCGCTCAGCCCCGTCATCTTCCAGCGTATGCCAACGACTTTGTTTTAATAATTGGCGTACCTGTTGCTGTAAATCTTTCGGTAAATTATTTTGATTGTAGAACGTTTTAGCAATAATCAAGAACTCTTGATCTACGACGTCATGCTGATTAATTTCTGGATGATCAATCAGGTTGAACCAATATCCTACTTGGCTGTCACGCACAGAACTATAAGCTTTAAAAAACTTGGCCTGAAAAGCATACCTATCATTTAATATTTGATTTTGCTTTTCTAATTGGCTGTTACCTGAAGCTG
>JAPDDQ010000760.1 GCA_027587225.1 Solirubrobacter taibaiensis | reverse complement strand
ACCCATTGCCATCTTAAGATTGCTATGGTCAAGTTGTGTAAACTCTTCATTGTTCACTAAAGCATTAAATAATGTATTTACTGCTGGGAAGAATGAAGGTTTGTATTTGCGTAATTCACCAACAACAGCTGGTAAGTCACGTGGGTTAGGAATCAAGATATTCGCTTGACCTTTGTACATACCGTAAAGTGCACACACCATGAATGCAAAGATGTGATAAAGCGGTAAAGCACATACGATACGGTCATCTTTAGCACCATCACCCGTACCGAATTTACTTGAGAAAATTCCGTCACACTGCAATAAGTTTGATACAAGGTTGCGATGAGTTAATTCAGCACCTTTTGAAACACCTGTTGTACCACCTGTGTACTGAAGTACAGCAGTGTCACTCAAGGTTAAGCTTGGACGTTTATAATTGCTTGGGCTTACTTTGTTTAATGCAGTATTAAACTTCACATGACCTGGAATGTTCCAAGCAGGAATTTGCTTACGCACTTTACGTAAAACGAAGTTAACGATCGTACCTTTTAAGGTCCCCAA
>JAPDDQ010000759.1 GCA_027587225.1 Solirubrobacter taibaiensis | reverse complement strand
GTAATTTTTTCACCTGTCGTCAATGTGATAACCCCCTTGTTTGAAATTTCATATGTATGAAACTGAGGGAATAACCCCTCAGTTCAAACCGTTAGTCAAATTAAAATATTCTAATCATTACATCTTTCCGAAAAAATCAGACTTTTGAAAGCGTATTTTCACTATCAAAATAGTGTTATTCGCTTATCGTTGTGCAATTGGAACATACACTTGATGCGTTGGTCCATTATAATCAGCACGCGGACGAATTAAACGGTTGTTTTCATATTGTTCTAGAATATGAGCTAACCAGCCTGACATACGGCTAATTGCAAAAATAGGTGTAAATAAGTCATGGTCAATTCCTAAACAATGGTATACAGAAGCTGAATAGAAATCAACATTTGGTGGAAGACCTTTTTCTTTTGTTACAATGTCTTCAATTTTGATAGACATATTATACCATTTCTCTTCTCCTAAAAGCACGCATAATCTCTTAGACATTTCACGTAAGTGTTTTGCACGTGGATCACCCTGCTCATACACACGGTGGCCAAAGCCCAT
>JAPDDQ010000758.1 GCA_027587225.1 Solirubrobacter taibaiensis | reverse complement strand
TTTCCCAGAATTCGCTTCTACTAAAATTGCCGCACCTGCTTCAATGTTTAAAGCGGCTCCTGTTTCAGCTGATGCATTGCTATATGGCATAAAAATGCTACAAGCTAGTGTAAGCACTGTTACCAAAGCAATGAATCTTTTGCAAAACATACCTTTCACTTTTGCTACCCCCAATATCTATGTACTCACATAACCGTTATTCTAACATAATCAAAAAAAAATAGACAGAGATATCAAATCTCTGTCTATTTGTATATAAGACATTATAATGAGTAGTTTGGAGCCTCTTTTGTAATTTGTACGTGATGAGGATGACTTTCACGTAAGCCAGCACCTGACATACGAATGAATTGTGCATTTTCGCGTAAGAATTCTAAATCCTGTGCTCCGCAATATCCCATACCTGCACGTAAGCCACCAACTAATTGGTGAACTGTATCTGCTAAAGGTCCTTTATATGGTACTCGTCCTTCAATACCTTCTGGGACAAGTTTTTTATTGCCTTCTTGGAAGTAACGATCTTTACTTCCTTTTTCCATCGCA
>JAPDDQ010000757.1 GCA_027587225.1 Solirubrobacter taibaiensis | reverse complement strand
ACAACTGGTAAATGATAAAAAGAAAACAGGCCGTTAAATACAAATAACGCAATAAGTGGTTTAGCAAATGCCTTTAATATAATTTGAACAAACTTAAAAGAAGTAATGTAACGATATAACCAAATTGGTATACCAAGCAACAGTAACGGTGGAACTGCAATATACATGACTGCCATTTCAAACATATGAGCACTAAATATAATATGGCCAATTAAATCAATAGGCCCTCCCTTTACAAAATACAAAAGAACAATACCAGTCGTAAAATAAAAAATTTGCTTCTTACTTACCTTCGTCGCATTTTCAAACCGCATTCTATATGGTCCAATAATTAAGAAGTACCCAATAAGAATCGAAAGCATAAATAATAAAAAGATTGGACTCCATAAAGCCTGAAAACCAAATATCCACAAGTTACTCATTTTCACACCTACCTTCGTAAGGTTATCTCATAATATGAAGAGGCAGCTGTGACAACACAAGCTCCCTTATTTTTCACTTTTCAAATCCACACGATTGTCATAACAGCTAAACTTGTAATTA
>JAPDDQ010000756.1 GCA_027587225.1 Solirubrobacter taibaiensis | reverse complement strand
GGTTTAGGTAAGCAAGCTAAAATTGATAATGTGCTGGCATTACAACTTGCCGTTGATGCACAAGTATCGAAATATCAACCACTTTGGATGGAAAGAGAAAGGAAAGTAATGGATGCCTTTTCTCAAATGGAAAAAGCGATGGAAAAAGAAGATGCTGGGCAGTTTCAACAAACGTTAAATACGTTTTTAAATGAATTCAATATTATTTATCCAAGCTTAATGATTGCTTTGCCAGAAAACGAGGTCCAGCGTGTAAATGTTCATTTATCTTATTTAGATGAATTTCGTAACGTTATGTTAAAAACGAAAGGCGGCCAAATGCAATTAGGGATTATTAAAGGGGATTTGCAAAAGATATTTCAAACAGTAAAAAAAGATGAAATTGCACCCTCTCTCATTTGGTTTATGACAATTACTGGGGGACTTATTTTCTTCACATTAACTTATGTTGGATGGAGAAAGTATAAAGGAGAGAGAGAAAAAAGAAAAAGTAATGTACATTCTAAAAATAGATAATGCAATAAATAAAGATATGGATTGTAA
>JAPDDQ010000755.1 GCA_027587225.1 Solirubrobacter taibaiensis | reverse complement strand
CACCTAATACTCCGTAACCAAATCCAGTAATGTTATCTACAGCGTTATATTTCTCAATAACATTTCCATTCGTTGCATCAACAAAATAATGCCAATACCCTGGAGCTGGTTTTGAAATCGATGCCTTAACTAAGTATGCAAGGTAGTAATTACCGTCCTTTTCATATACAAATAAATCTTTTTTCACACCATCATAACTCTTTACTTTACCAATTTCTTTCTCAATATCTGCCTTTGCAATTGTTTCTGCTTGTTCCGCAGTAATGCTTGCAGCTGCAGGAATATTTTTATCATCTAAATTCGGAATAACTTGTCCGAAGAATGCTTTTACATTATTCTCTTTATCAAGTGTAACAGTTTGATCAGAACCGTACACAGGAATGTTATTATGTTTCTCAACTAGCTTCACATGTGTCGTATCAGATTCAGCGTCTTTTTCTTCCCCAACGATATTAAAATGCTTTTCAATATTTCCTGCTAATTTAAACATATCTTTCTTACTCTCTAAGTATTGAAAGACTGTCTCTTTTTTATCTAGTCCTTC
>JAPDDQ010000754.1 GCA_027587225.1 Solirubrobacter taibaiensis | reverse complement strand
AAAACGTAATATCCTTCCCTAAAAAGTGAAGCGCTTTCTTTTCTGGGTAGCGAGATGCCATCTGTTCTACATATCTATAAAGCGGCTGAATATCATAAGAAATCGTACTAGGAATTTCCTCTGGATAACTTTTCAACCATGGTTTTTCCACCTTCATTCCCCCTTCAAATACATAAAAAATAAATGAATGTTCATTCATGATGGTTATTTTCATTATATTATAGTCACCATAGCGTTACAATCATAATATTCTGACTTTTATATAACTATGCTTTACTTCATTAACTTCTTATTATATGTAGAAACTCTCTTAATCTTAAAAGAGTAAGAGAGTTTGTCATTAACTTAATCTTATAATTGTTAATACCGCTCCTGGGGTAGTTGTTGATAATGTCGCAACAGCTAACAAACCAAATAATTGCAAACTAATTGCACTCCCCGCCGCAAGAGTCGTAATAATTGTCGCACTAAATGATGTCGTTGCTAATGCAGGAGAATTAATAGTCCCAGCAAGCGGTGCCCCATTAATTGTAATTCGTGAACT
>JAPDDQ010000072.1 GCA_027587225.1 Solirubrobacter taibaiensis | reverse complement strand
CTCGACTGGGACACCCCAGCTGAAAGAATGCAGGCACTGTTGCGCTGACCGCGTGAGGCCGCCGGGTAAAAGTGAACACTCGCGTGGCAAGGGCGATGATCGTTTCCCCGCGCCGCGGGACCCGCCCCTCCTCGATGCAGGTGTTCGCCGATCGCGGGTATCCGTAGACGGAGAATGCGCCCATTCCTCGCGCTGCTGATCGCGCTCCTCCTCGCCGGCCCCGCCCACGCGGCCACGAAGCCCGTCGGCGCGAAGCCCCTCACCGACAAGGCCGCCGCAGCCAAGGTCAAGCACTCCAACTGGGAACCCCGCCGCGAGAACGCCGACGAAAACCGCCGCGTTCTCACGAGCGCCCAGCTGAAGACGTTCCGCCGCAAGTCGGACATGCCCTACAAGTCCCGCGTCACGGGCCGCTTCAAGGGCACGACCGACGAGATCATCCAGTGGGCGGCGTACAAGCACGGGATCGACGTCGACACCATGCGCGCGGTGGCGGTGGTCGAGTCGTGGTGGCGGTGGTCGAGTCGTGGTGGCGGATGTCGACCGTCGGCGACGACGGCGACAGCTTCGGGCTCTACCAACTCCGCAGGCCGTTCCATTGTTGCCCGACCTACGCCAAGCGCAGCACCGCCTTCAACGCGGACTACTACGGCGCGATCATCCGCGCGTACTTCGACGGCAAGATGCCGTGGCTCAACGACGTCGAGCGCGGCACCGACTACAAGCCGGGCGACCTCGAGGGCAGCCTGGGCGCGTGGTTCGCGGGCCGTTGGCACACGCCGCCGGCGAACGAATACATCCAGCGCGTGAAGGACACGCTGAGCCAACGAACTTGGCGCAGCAAAGATTTTTAGGTTTGTAAGCGCTTACAGCCCGGTACCACAGTAAGCGCTTACATCGCTTCCTGCGTTCGGGAGACGCGCAACTGAAGGCGGCGGTGTGGGCAGGGAGAGATGACAGCGCCACGCGCGAACATCTACGCCGTCGCCGAGCGCGCCGGAGTCTCGATCGCGACGGTGTCGCGCGTCCAGCGCGGCGTCGGACCGGTGTCGTTCGAGACCCGTACGCGCGTCGAGCTGGCGATCGCCGAGCTCGGGTATCGCCCGAGCCCGACCGGTCGCGCGCTGGCGGGGCAACGGCTCGACGCGATGGGGATCGTGTTCCCCGACCTGGCGGGTCCGTACTACTCCTCGGTGCTCTTGGGCGCCGAGGAGGCGAGCGTGGAGGCGGGCAGCAGCCTGTTGATCCTCGCGACGCACGGACGCCCGCAGGCGGCCGACCTGGCGCGGGAGCTCAGCTCCCGCGTGGACGGGCTGGTCGTCATGGGGCGCACGATCGACGACGAGACGGTGCGGGAGCTCGCTGCGCGCGTGCCGCTCGTCCTGCTCGCGCGTGAGCCCGTGGACCAGGTGCCAACGGTGCGCAGTGAGGGTCGGGAGCCCTCGCGCCGGCTGACGGAGCACCTGATCGTGGTCCACGGGCACCGTCATCTCTCCTTCGTCGGCGATCCGGCTGCTTCGCCGGACGTCGAAGACCGCTGGCAGGGGTTTCAGGACGCGCACCGCGCCCTGGATGTGCCGGCGCCGCCCGCCCCCGTCGCGGCTCCGCTCGATGAGAGCGGTGGCCGCGACGGGGCGGGTACGGCTCTGGACTTCGACAAGCCGACCGCGCTCGTGTGCGCCTCCGACGAGGTGGCCATGGGCGCCTACAAGGCCATCACCGACCGGGCACTCCAGCCCGGCACCGACATTGCCGTAACCGGGTTTGACGACATCCAGCTCGCGCGCTTCGTCACGCCTTCGCTCACCACCGTTCGTCAGCCGATGGACCGGCTCGGTCGCACCGCCGCGGAGCTGCTGCAACGGCTCCTCGACGACGTGCCCGCCGAGTCCCTGACGCTGCCGAGCGAGCTGGTGATCCGCGCGAGCTGCGGATGTAACTAGGGAGGCCGTCCAAATGAGGTACACGTCAATCGCGGTGCTCGGCACCGCCCTCGCACTCACAGCCTGTGGCGGAGGGAGCGAACCCGCCGCCGAGATCACGCCCGGCAAGGCGACCGGCACGATCAACGTCTGGGCGTGGGGCAACGAGGGTGAGCTGCTCGGCGAGATGACCAAGGCGTTCGAGGCTGAGAACCCGGGCACGAAGGTCAACGTGACGGCGGTCCCGGTGGACGCGGCGCACGACAAGATCCTCACCTCCGTCGCCGGCAACCAGGCGCCCGACGTGGCGATGGTGGGCACGACGTGGATGGGCGAGCTCGCGCGCACGAACACACTCGACGAGGCGCCCGCGAACATCGACCAGGCCCAGTTCTTCAAGGGCGCGGCCGACACCAACCAGGTCGACGGCAAGACCTACGGCGTGCCGTGGTACGTCGAGACCCGGCTCCTGTACTACCGCACGGACATCGCCAAGAAGGCCGGCATCACCGAGGCCCCCAAGACCTGGGACGAGCTCAAGACGATGGCCCGCGCGATGCAGGAGAAGGGCGGCGCCGACTACGGCATCAACCTCTCCACCAACAACTGGCAGGAGTACCTGCCGTTCGTGTGGCAGGCCGGTGGCGACCTCGCCAAGGGCGACGACTTCACGCTCGATTCGCCACAGGCCGCCGAGGCCACCGGCTTCTACAAGTCGTTCGCCGACGAGGGCCTGAGCCCCAACACGACCAAGCAGGGCTTCGACATCACCCCCGCGTTCGTGCGTGGCACGCACCCGATGTTCTTCTCCGGCCCGTGGCACATGGGCCTGGTGAACGAGGCCGGCGGCAAGGGCTTCGACAAGAAGTGGGCCGTCGCGACGATGCCGACCAAGCAGACGAACACGAGCTTCGTCGGCGGCTCCAACTGGGCCGTGTTCAAGAGCACCAAGAACCGTGACGCGGCGTGGAAGTTCGTCGAGTGGATGTCCAAGCCCGAGACGCAGGCCAAGTGGTACGAGGTCTCCAGCGATCTGCCCGCCAACCAGGCGGCCTGGGACCTGCCCGCGCTGTCGGAGGACCCGAACGTGAAGATCTTCGGCGAGCAGCTCGAGAACGCCAAGTCGCCGCCGGCCTTCCCGCGCTGGGAGGAGATCGGCACGACGCTGAACACCGAGCTCGACAAGGCCATCCGCTCCAAGGAAGACGGCCAGGCCGCAGCCACGAAGCTCGACGAAGCGGTCTCGGCCATCGGCGCTCAATGAGCGCGGGAATCGCCCGCCGGGCGAACATCACGGGTTGGGGGCTCAGCGCCCCCTTCACGGCGATCTTCGTCGTGTTCATGCTGGTGCCGATCGTCGCGTCGTTCGTGCTGAGCTTCACGGACTTCTCGATCGGCAACCTGCAGGCCTGGTCGAGCGCGCCGTTCGTCGGCTTCGACAACTACACGAAGCTGTTCGGGGACGACGTGTTCCTGCGTTCGCTGCGCAACACGGCGTACTTCGTCGTCGGCGGCGTGCCGTTCACGATCGTGATCGGCCTGCTGCTGGCGGTCGCGCTCAACCAGGGCATCGGCAAGCTGCGCGCGGTGTTCCGCGTCGGCTTCTACCTGCCCGTGGTGACGAGCATCGTCGCCGTCGCGGTGATCTGGCGCTACATGCTGGACCCGGACATCGGGATCGTGAACGCCGCGCTGGCGCAGGTCGGCATCGAGGGCCCAGACTGGCTGGGCAACCCGAACACGACGATGCCGTCGATCATCGCGCTCGGCGTGTGGCGCAACATCGGCAACGCGATGATCATCTTCTTGGCCGCGCTGCAGACCGTGGACCCGCAGCTGTATGAGGCGGCGAAGGTGGACGGCGCGAAGGGCCGCCATCTGTTCCGGCACATCACGGTCCCGCTGCTGCGCCCGGCGATCCTGTTCACCACGGTCGTGACCACGATCGGCTACCTGCAGGTGTTCGAGGAGCCGTTCGTGATGACCGGCCCGAGCGGCGGCCCGGACCAAGCCGGCTTCACGACGTCGCTGTTCGTCTACCAGCAGGGCTTCCGCTTCTTCAACCTCGGCTACGCGAGCGCGGCGGCCTACACGCTGTTCATGTTCATCGTCGTGCTGGCGATCATCCAGTTCCGCTTCCTGAGGCCGAAGACATGACCGCGATCCGTCTGCCGCTGACGAAGGCCCGCGCCGCCAAGCAGGGCGAGCGGGAGATCAAGGGCCGTGCGCCGTGGTGGCTGTTCGTGCTGCTGACGCTTGGCGTGCTGGTGATGATCGGCCCGTTCGTGTGGATGCTGCTGGGCGCGTTCAAGACCAACGCCGACTTCATCCGCACGACGCCGACGCTGCTGCCGGAGAAGTGGACGCTGGACAACTTCAGCCGCCTGTTCTCCAAGCAGGACTTCCTGCGCTACTTCCTCAACAGCGCAGGGATCGCCGTGATCGTGACGGCCGCGAACCTGCTGTTCTGCAGCATGGCCGGCTACGCGCTGGCCAAGCTCAAGTTCGCCGGGCACAAGCCGTTGATGGGGCTCGTGCTGGCGACGCTGATGGTGCCGGGCACGGTGACGCTGATCCCGCTGTTCGTGCTGATGAGCAAGCTCGGGCTCGTGAACTCCTACGCGGCGGTGACGATCCCGTTCTTCGCGGGCGCGTTCGGCGTGTTCCTGATGCGCCAGTTCATGTTCTCGATCCCGGACGACCTGATCGAGGCGGCACGCATCGACGGCGCGGGCGAGTGGACGATCTTCCTGCGCATCGTCATGCCGCTGCTCAAGCCCGCGCTGGCCGCGCTGGCCGTGTTCCAGTTCCTCGCGACCTGGAACAACTTCTTGTGGCCGCTGGTGGCGTTGACCGACCAGTCCAAGTACACGCTCCCGGTCGCGCTCGCGACGTTCTCGATCGGCCAGAACAAGGCCGACTACGGGCTGCTGATGGCCGGCAGCATCGTGCTCGTGCTGCCGGTGATCGTGCTCTTCGTCGCGCTCCAGCGCCACTTCACACAGTCGATCGCGATGACGGGACTCAAGGGATGACCCGCTGGGAGACGCACTACCGCCACCGGGCGAGCGAGGCGCCGACGCGCACGCTGCCCGCCCCCGAGATCGTGGAGACGAGCGCCGGCGCGGGCCACGTCGCGCTGCGTTGGACGCCCGTGGAGGGCGCCGCCGGCTACGTGATCCACCACGCTCCCGGCCCGGAGGGGCCGTGGACGAAGCTCGACCACCACCACCGCGACGTCCACGCTCACCCCGGCCCGGCCTACGCCGACACGACGGGCGAGCCGGGCGTGGAGCGCTGGTACGCGATCGCGTCCGTCGCGGGCGCCGAGACCGAGCCCGGGCCGCTCTCCGGTCCCGTGCGGGCGACGCCGGCGAGCGCGGCGGCCGCGCCGGTGAGCGTGCACGTCGACGTGGAGGGCTCCGCAGGGGAGCTCAACCGCGTCTGGCACATGATCGGGTCCGAACGGCTCTCGCAGTTGCTCGACGAGGAGGTCGGCGACGAGTTCGAGGAGGCGCTGCGCCTGGCGACGCAGCACCTCGGCGCGACGCGAGTCCGCGCGCACGCCATCTTCCACGACGACCTGTCCGTGTACCGCTTCGGCGCGCACGACTTCTCGACGGTCGACGCCGTCTACGACCGCGTGCTGGCGCTCGGCCTGAAGCCGGTCGTGGAGCTGTCGTTCATGCCACGTGAGCTGGCCGAGGACCCGAGCGCCACCGTCTTCGAGTACGGCGCGGGCATCAGCGTGCCGCACGACTGGGACGCGTGGGGCGCGCTATGCGGCGGGCTCGCGGCGCACCTGGTCGAGCGCTACGGCATCGACGAAGTGGCCGACTGGGGCTTCGAAGTGTGGAACGAGGCGAACCTCGAGGTGTTCTGGACCGGCACCCGCAACGACTACTTACGGCTCTACGACGTCGCGGTCGAGGCCGTGAAGGCGGTCGATGAGCGGCTGCTGGTGGGCGGGCCGGCGACCGCCGCCGCGGGCTGGATCCCCGACTTCCTCGACCACGTGCTGGAGGCCGGCTCGCCGCTCGACTTCCTGACGACGCACACCTACGGGAACCTGCCGCTCGACGTGCGCGAGTCCCTGCGCGTCCGCGGCCTGGACGACGTGCTCGTGTGGTGGACCGAGTGGGGCGTCACGCCGACGCACTTCTACGCGATCTCCGACAGCGTCTTCTCCGCCGTGTTCCTGCTCCACGGCATGAAGTCCGCGCAAACGACCACCGACGCGCTGGCCTACTGGGTCATCAGCGACCACTTCGAGGAGCTCGGCCGTCCGCCCGCGCTGCTGCACGGCGGCTTCGGCCTCCTCACCGTGGGCAACCTGAAGAAGCCGCGCTGGTGGGCGTTGCAGCTCGCCCAGGAGCTCGGCGACGCGCTGCTGCCGCTGTCGATCGAGGGCGACGGGGCGGGGACGTTGATCGACGGCTGGGCCGCGCGCGGCGCGGACGGGACGATCGACGTGCTGCTGTGGAACGGCACGCTCGATCAATCCAAGGCCGACGGCGATCCGCTGCTGGACCGGGACGTGCTCGTCGACGGCCTGCCCGCGGGTCGCGTAGACGTCGCGCGGGTGGATGCCGAGCACTCCAACCTCGCCCGCCACTGGCCCGGCGAGCGACCGTGGCCGACCGCGGACGAGCTGGAGGCGCTGCGCGAGGTCGACCAGCTCGACGTCGAGACCATCGACGTGGACGGCAAGGTGGCGTTGAAGCTGCCGATGCCGGGCATCATCCGCCTGCGATGGAGCCCGTCAACCTGATGAGCGAGCTGTGGTTCGACCACGAACCACAGCTCGACTTGGAAGCCCTCACCGCCGCCGTTCCGGGCACCCACGTCCTCGACAAGGCGCTCGTGCACCCGCGGTTCAACTACACCTACGCGGGCGGAGAGCAGAGCGCGATCATGACCGCGTTCTTCACGGCCGAGGACGGCGCGGAGGGTCGCGACCCCCACACGGAGCAGACGTGGGGCTGGGAAGAGGCCGACGCCGTACTCGCCCGCTGCACGCACAGCATCCTCGTCGCCGAGATGTTCGGCCGCGTCCAGGCGCTCGACGAACGCCTCGAGGCCTACCTCCCCGCGCTCTGCGCCGCGATCGAGCAGCTACGGCCCGCCGCGGTCTGGCTCCCCAACAGCGTGCGCGTGGTGCAGCCTTCAAAGATCCTCGGCCAGCCGTTCAACGCGTGCGTCAACGTGCGCCTGTTCAACGTCGAGGACAGCGACGACCACTTCATGGACACGATCGGCCTGCACCAGCTCGACCTGCCGGACTTCCAGGTCGTCTTCAGCGGCGAGGAGCCCAACGACATCGCGACCTTCCTCTACGACTGCGCCGGCTACCTGCTCGAACAGGGCGACGTGATCGAGGACGGCAACACGATCGGCGACCGGCCGTGGCGCTGCCACTTCGACATGGCCCGGGTCGAGCCCGAGCGACGCGCGCTGACGTTGAGCGACGCTTGAAGGCGATCGTCGTCCTGGTCGTGGGCCTGGTCGTCGGGATCGTCGTCCCGTTCTTCTGGGCGAGTCCACTGCCGGTGTTCCTCGGCGCGGCCCTGATCGCGCTCGCCGGACTGCTCGTGAAGCGGCTGGTACCCGCGCTGGTCGGGATCGTGGCGGCCATCCTGCTGGTCCTCACCCCGGGCCTGATCAACGGCTATCGCGACGGGCAGGGCGTGGCGTGGACGGTCCCAGAGGACGAGAACCTGATGCTGGCCGAGGGCGTTCTAGCTGTGACGTCCGTGGACCGCGAACCGGTGCTGCGCGGGCGTGATCTCCGGACCGGTGAGCGCCGGTGGGAGCTCACGCTGCCCGAGCGGACGGGCGACGCCGGGAACGTGCGTGTCTGGCGCGCCGGCGCCACGCTGCTGGTCGCTGGGTTCGACGACCGCCTCCGCGGGGTCGACATCGCCAGCGGCCGGGTCCGCTGGGAGGCGCCGCCCGCCGACACGCGCTTCGTCGGCGTGACCGACCGCGAGCACGTCGCCCTGACGCGCTGTCCGGCGCCCTCCGAGTGCGAGGTCCAGAGCCTCTCGCTGGAGGACGGCCGCGTGGCCTGGAAGGCGCCGACGAGCAACGCGGAGTTCCTCGGCGTCCCGCTGCCCGACGACGGCGCATCGCAGCGCGATCTGCGGCCGTGGCCGGCCAGCTTCGTGCTCGTCACCGACAAGCGCCGCTACGACGTGCGCGACCTCGTGACCGGGCGGGTGCTTGCCACCGGCAACCAGCGCGACGGGTCGACCGCGATACTCGGTGACGTCCTCGTGCGCTCCACCGACGAGGGCGCGCTCACCGCGACGAACGCGCAGACCGGCGCGCAGTTGTGGTCGCGCCCCGCGGGCGACGGCAAGGCGTCGCGCAGCCCGGTCGTGACCATGGACGGGCTCGCGGTGCTCGAGGGCCAGCTGCTGCTCACCGGGAGTGGCGACCCCACGGACGGCGTCCGGATCGGCGACCGCCTGCGGGTCTTGATCATCGGCACCGGCAAGATCCGCGAGCGCCCCGTCGACGTCGATTTCGACCTCGCTGACGTGCTGACCTCCGATCAGCCCACGGGCAAGTGGCCCGTCGTCTTCTGGCGCGACTACGACGGCGACGCGTCCGCGACCAAAGTCATCGCGGGCGACCACGAATACGCCCGCGACAACACGCGCAACGTCGACGTCGCGCCCCGCCTGCTCGGCTTCGGGAGCGAGGGCCACACGTGGGGCACGGGCCTCGAGCGCGTCTACGAGGTCTTCGACCGCGACTCGGGGGAGCGCATCCTCCGCTACGCGGGCGAGGACGTCAGCGTGTTCGCCCGCGGTGACGTGCTCGTGCTCCGAGATGGCGATGACGACGACGCGCCCCAGCAGGTCATCGTCACGCCCTGAGGAACGCCGCGCGGAACGGCCGCAGCTCGCCGCGCGCAATCCCGGAGGCGATCGTCGGGTCCTCGTTCATGTAGGCCAGCGCCGCGTCCTCGTCGGGTGCTTCGAAGACGCAGATGCCGGTGTTCACCGGGCCGAGCGTCGGACCCGCGAGGATCAGCGATCCGGCTTCCAGCCGCTTGACCAAGAGCTGCATGTGCTCGCCCCACACGGCCTGCTCGTCCTCGGTCATCGTGTCGGCGAAATGCTCCCGCGGCGCATGGATGAAGTAGACCCACTGTTCCATGCGGCGAGCCTATTCGGTGAGGACTACGCACCCGCGTGCCAGAAGCTCACCGGGCGGGTCGTACACCTCGTTCCAGCGCAGGTCGAGCTTCTCTAGCCGCGGCAGCTCGACGATCCAGCCGGGAACGCTCGTGAGCCGGTTCGCGCGCAGATCGAGCAGGCGCAGCTCGGGCATCGAGCGGACCGTCTCCGGCACCTCGATGAGCGCGTTCGTGCGCAGGTGCAGCTCGCGCAGCTTCGGCAGCCGCAGCTCCGGGACGTCCGTGAGCCCGGCGTCCAGCGCGCGCAGCTCGATCAGGTTCGGGAGATCCAACGCCGGCAGGCCGGCGAGCGGGTTCTCGCCCACGTTCAGGTAGGTCAGCGACGGCGGCAGCGCGGGCAGCTCGACCAGCGCGTTGTCGTGCAGGTAGAGGATCTCCAGCCGCGTCAGCGCGGACAGGTCGGGGACCGCGACGAGCGCGTTGTGCCCGAGGTCGAGCGTGCGCAGTGCCGTGAGCGAGCCGTACCACTCCGGCACGGTTTCCAGCCCGAGCTCACACGTGTAGAGGCGCTCGATCTCCGGGTCCGGAGCGTCGAGCAACCCCCTTAGCCGTCGTACAGCCCCTCCAGCGAGAGGATCCGGCGCATGATCGCGACCGAGGACGCGTACGTGGAATCCAGCCCGTAGTACGAGAGCCCGCGGGCCCCGAGCGTGCGCGCCTGCGAGTACGGCGTATCTGAGGCGTAGTGGATGATCCCGAAGTCGATCGGGAGCTTGGAGAAGTTGACGGCCTCGCCGGTCGGGTAGCGGTCGGCGTCCGCGATCTCGTAGACGGCGTTGCAGAACGGCCCGGCTTCCATCTCCACCACGGTGTACGCCTCGCGGTAGTAGAAGTCGAGGTAGTTGCGGTTCTGCAGGAACGTGGACTTGACCGTGACCGCGCGCTGGTTGTCGAGCCCGGAGCCGAACACCAGGTACGGCGCGATGTCGTCGAACGAGAACGCGTTGTCGAGCCAGTAGGTCGAGCCGGAGTGCTCGTCGTGGATCACGCCGGAGATGAGCACGTCGCCGACGTCCGCGTTGAGCGTCGCGGCCTTGCCCAGGACGTACACGCCGCGGAGCGTGTCGTGCGCCGTCGTGATCTCGCGCAGGATGTTGTAGGCGGCGAGGCCGAGCGGATACTCGATGTTCACGACCACGCCGTTGGTCCGCGCGAGCTTCTCGGGGTCGATCGGGCCGAGCCGCGAGTCCAACCCTGCGGGGTCCAGCGAAGCCAGGTCGATCACCTGCGCCGACACGCGCAACCCGGTGCGCGAGGAGATGTGCGTGATGCCGAGCTCGCGCTCCGCCTTGCGGCGCTTGTCCCACGCCGGACCGTCGTCGGGCTGGCTCTCGTAATACAGCCGGGCGCCGTAGTACAGGAAGTTCTCCCACGAGCCCGTCTTGCGGCTGGTCCGGAACCGCTCGAGCTCGTCGAGCAGATAGTCGGGGCCGTTGGCCTCCACCCAGTCGACGATCTCCTCCTCGCTGACGCCCGCGTTCGTGGACACGAGGTTCATGAGCGAGTGGGTGTTGGAGGAGACGAAGTACATCGGCTTGTCCGACAGCGCCTGGTCGGTCAGCTTCGCGCGGACGGGCGCCCACCAGCGGCGGGTGATCCGCGCGTAGCCGGATTGCGAGCCGCCGAGCATCCGGATCCGCAGGTGCAGCTTGCGCGTGCGGACCTCGTCGACGAACCCCGCGAGCCCTTCGGGCCAGGACTCCTCGACCCGAGACCAGTCCTCCTCCGAGCCGCCGCACGCGGCGGCGACATCGGCGGGCGTCGGCTCCTCGGCCGGCTCGACGGCGCGCAGCAGCGCGTGCAGCTTGTTCCACTCGAGCTGGTAGGCGACGAGCGAAGGGATCGCGTCGTCGAGGTCCGAGGTGGAGGCGAGCAGCACGGCCAGCGTGCCCTGGCCGTTGTCGAACCAGCGGCGCCGGCGCGCGGGCGCCTCGAGCGGCTCCCAGTCCTGGATCCGGCCGTAGCCGGCGCGCGCGAACGCCTCCGACTCCTGACCCACGACGATCACGTTCGCCCGCCAGATCGTGGAGGGCAAGCGTCGCAGCGAGTACAGGAACGCGCCGAGGTCCGGCTGCTCCATGTCCCACGCGAGCGGGTGCAGACTCGAGTTCATCGCGGCGTGCGACGGCTCGAGCACGCGCAGGAGCGTCTCCCCCGACGACCGCAGCAGGGTCGTGTACGTGCGGTGGTAGAGCTCGACCTCGTCGGATGCCTGGCGCAGCGTTCCGCTGGGCTCGGCCGATGAGACACGAAGGCGGGGAACGGCCATGCGCCATGACGCTACCGCACCTTCAGCTGCGACCCGTCAACCACCCGTTATGGAAGGCTCCACCGGTGTCTGGAGTTGTGCGTGCCGTCCTCGACCGGCAGCCGGGCCGTGTCGTGCGGTTGGTGGCCGGCCTCTCCGAGCCGGAGCGGCGCAAGCTGGCACCGGAGCTGCTGCGGCTCGCCCGGACCGAGTTGGAAGACCTGCAGGCGGTGGCGCTGCAGGTGGCGCTGGCCGGCACCGGGACGATGGCGGAGATCCGTCGCCGCCGCCACTGGTGGTACGAGCCCGAGCCCACCATCGACGTGCTGCTCGACCGTCGTCCCACGTGGTTGCCCGAGTACGCGGACTGGCTGCTCGCCGCCCCCGAACTGGGTGACGGGGATTGGTCCGTCGTGCGCGCCTTCGTCCGGGCCGGCGCGATCCCGCGGCCTTCGAACCCGAACTATCTGGGCGCGCTCGTGTCGGCGGGCTGGCGCGACGCGCCGGACCTCGTCGCGCACGACCCGGCGCTCGTCGACGACGAGCTGTGGGCGCTGCTGCGGTCCGACACCGGCACGCAGAGCCTGCGCGCGACAGACCCTGCGACCGCGGACCGCAAGGGCTGGAACGCGCTCTTCCAGGACCTGGTCGCGGACGGGCGGATGCCGCGCAAGCGCGTGCTCGACGCCCTCCTCGACGGCCTCGCCGCCGACCTGAGCGCGTACCGCGCCGTGTGGCACACGCGGCTGTGGAAGGACCTGGCGCCGTCTCCGGCCGAGCTGTCCGAGCGGACGGACCGGCTGCGCGTGCTGCTCGGCGCGGCCGAGCCGCCGATCGTCGGCTTCGCGGTCAAAGAGCTGCTGCGCGCGAAGGCGAACGTGCCGCCGGGCGACCTCGCGCCGGTGCTGACCGCCGCGTCGAAGACGACGGTGCGCGGCGCGCTCAAGCTGCTCGGTGAGCAGCCGGTGGTGGCCACGATCGCGCTCGGGCATCCGGACGCCGACATCCAGGGCGAGGTGCTCGACCGGCTCGAGCGGTGGACGCTCGACGACGCGACACGCGACGGGCTGCTGCGCCACCTCGACGTGCTGGCCGCCACGCAGCGCCCGCGCGCGGAGGCACTGCTCGGCGTCGCGCTCGCGGACGTGGACGAGTCGGTCGAGGTCGATGTGTCCGACATCCCCGAGGCGATCCGCGCAGCGCTGAACTTCGGCGGCGACCTGCCAGACGCACCCGTGCCCGGCGAGCCCGTGCTGGGCGAGCCCGTGGTCCCGATCGCGTCCATCGAGGAGCTCGCCGGCGAGCTCGGCGAACCGTGGCCGGAAGACCGCGTGCTCGACGCGGTGCTGCGGTTCTGCGACCAACCGTTCCCGGGCGCCGCGGAGCGCTACCCGCGCCCCGGAGAGCTGGGGATGCCGACGCTGCAGCGGCTCGCGTACGCCTGGGTGAACCGCGAGCTCGCGCCGCGACACGGAAGGCAGTTCGACGAGGAGCAGCGTGTCGCGCAGGGCCTCGCCGGCCCACTGCTCGCCCTCCCCACCCACGTCGGCGGCTGGATCGACCCGCTCGTGCTCGTCGCGCGCATGCACGAGCACGCGACCGACTCTGACCTCACTCGCGCGCTCAAGCGACTCGCCCCCGAACACCGGACAGAGGCGCTCGTCGCGGCGCGCGCCGTTCCGGGGCGTCACGGCGCGCTCCTGCGCTGCGCGCTCGGTGGCGACGACGTCGAGGGTGATGACGAAGCAGCCGTGGCGGCCCGTGCCGTTCGCCTGCCGCCCCTGATCGCCGTGGCCGCGCGGGTGCGGTGGGAGGTGGCGCGGGAGCGGTGGGAGCAGGACCGGTTCATCGCTCGCAGCCATCCCTTCAAGTCACTGCTGATGCCCGACGAGTTCCCGCTCCGCCGCGACTTCGCGGCGGCCGGAGCGATCGAGCGCATCTCCTGGAACCTCGGGAGCACCAATAACGAGGACTACCTCGTCGTTGCCGTGCTCGAGTCGCTGATCCCGGCCACGGAGCCGATCGCCCCGCTGCCGCTGCGCCTTGTCACCCTGGCGCTGAGCTCGAGCGCCGCGCGCGAGCACCTCGCCGCCGTGGACGTGCTGATCACGGCCATCGACGACGGGCGCATCGACACGTTGCCGCTCGAGGACCTCTCCCGCCTCAAGCCCAACCGGCTCGCGGCGCGGCTGGGCGAGGTGGCCGCGGCCGGTCCGCTGCAGCGCGCCGTCGTGCGTGACTTCCTCGACGTCGCGATCGACGCCTTCGACACCCGTCCCGGCCCGCTGCTCGTGCTCTTCGACGAGCTGTGCGCGCAGACGGACACCGGTCCGGTGTGGTCGCGCGAGCACCTGCGCACGCTCAACCACAAGGCGGCGAAGGCACTCGTCAAACGTGAGCACCGCGAGTCGGACACCGAGGACCAGCTCGCACTCGCCGCGCGCGTGCGCCGCGCGCGGCGCTGGGTCGCTCCCTGACCTTCGGCCAGCTGTGGGGGCTCGACCGATATGGCACCCTGCTCCGGATGCCGGGGCTCACGGAACGCTCATCTGCGCTCTTCGACGCCATCGTGCGGGCGGATCGAGCCGCGGTCGTGGCGACGCTGCACGACTGGACCGAGGACGAGCGACGAGCCGTCGTGCCCACGCTGCGCGCGGCGGTGCGCGCGGAGACGCGCGGTTGGACGATCGCGCCGGACGGCCGGCTCGTCGCGACCGGACACCACACTGATGATTGGTACGAGCAATTTCACGCGCTGAATCTCGCCGTGCTCGGCACGTACCCGCTCACCGCGCTGCGTGCGTATCCGTGGGCGCTCAGCGAGGACCCACTGGTCGGCGCCGTGCTGCTCGACCGCCGCCCGTCGTGGCTGGCCGCGTTCGCCGACTGGGCGCTGCTCACCGAACCGCGTTCCTGGCCCGGGGTCAGGGCGCTCATCCGCGCCGGGGCGATCGCGCGTCCCCCGTTGCCGCTGTATCTCAGCGGCCTGGTGCTCACCGGGCAGGACGGCGAGATCGCACGGCTCGTCGAGGACGACCCCGAACTGCTCGCGCGTGAGCTGTGGGAGCTGCTCGCGACCGACACCGGGCAGCAGAGCCTGCGCGCCGCCGATGCCCCCGACCCGTGGGACCAGGGCTACGAGTGGACCGCGTTCTACTGCGCCTGCGTGGCAGACGGGCGGCTGGAGCGCGCACGGGTCCTGGACACGATCCTGGACGGGCTGGCGGGCGACATGATCGCCTACCGCGCGGCCTGGCACACGAAGCTGTGGAAGGAGCTCGTGCCGACGCGCCCCGAGGTCGCCGAACGTGTGGAGCGCCTACGGGTGCTGCTCGGCGCCGCCGCCGCGCCGGTCGTCGCGTTCGCCGTCAAGGAGCTGGTCCGCGCGCGGGCCACGGTCCCTCCGGCGGAGCTGTCGGCAGCGCTCACCGCCGCGTCCAAGACGACCGTCCGCGGCGCGCTGAAACTGCTCGACGACGCGCCCGCGGCGGCCGCCCTCGCGCTCGGGCACCCGGCCGCCGACATCCAGAGCGAGGTCCTCGACCGCCTCGAACGCCGGGACCTCGACGACGCCGCCCGCACCACCCTCCTCGGCCACCTCGACCTGCTCGCCGCCACCCAACGCCCCCGTGCCGAAGCCCTCCTGAACCTCAAGGGGCCAGGCCCCTTTATCTCCGCGCCGACCGTCGACCTCGACGCCATCCCCGAGCCGATCCGGGTCGCGCTGAACTTCGGCGGCCCGCTGCCGTCGGCGCCAGTGCCCGGCGAGCCGGTGCTGGGCGACCGCGTCGATTCCGAGGAGGGTCCGCTCGTCTCGCGGCCGACGCACGCAGGCGGCTGGATCGAGCCGTCCACGCTGGTCGAGCGTCTGCGGACGGCGTCGCCGAGCGAGAACGCGTTCGCGCAGGCGCTGCTGCGGCTCGCCCCGGAGGGCCGGGACCCTGCGCTCGCCGCGGGCCTGACCGGTCGGACCGGCGCGGTGCTGCGGTGCGCGCTCGGCGGCGATCCCGTCCCGGACGACGGCCCGGCGGCCGCCGCCGCCCGCGCGGTGGCCGGCGTGACGCCGATCAGCGTGAACGTGACGCTCGACCTCGACGACGTACGGCCGATCGACTGGCTCGTCACCAGCCACGATGGACCCACAGGCGCAGGCCCGCTCGCCGACCACCTGGCCACGCTGGACGCCGACGACGGCGAGCGCTGGCACCGCCGGGCCGACCCGCTCGCGTTTCCCGCACGCCGGGACATCGCCGCGGCGGGCGCGATCAACCGGCTCGGCTGGAACCTCGACGCAGGCTGGACGCAGCCCACGGGGACGCCCGAGCTGCTCGGCGTGTTGCTGAGCGAACGGGAGCCGCTCGCGCCGCTGACGGTGCGGTTCATCGTGCTCGCGCTGGCGTCCGCCGTGGCGGAGGAACACCTGCTGGCCGCCGACCTGCTGATCGCGGCGATCGACGACGGCCGCCTCGACGCCGCCGCGCTGGAGCCCTCCCGCGTCGACCTCCCGGTGATCAAGCCGAACCGGCTTGCAGCGCGCTTGCAGACCGTGGCCGAGACGGGCCCGCTGCAGCGCGCGGTCGTGCGCGACTTCCTCGACGCCACCGTCGACGCCGTGACCGCCCGCCCCGGCCCGCTGCTCGTCCTGTTCGACGAGCTGTGCGCGCAGACCGACACCGGTCCGGCGCGATCACGCGAGTACCTGCGCACGCTCAGCCACAAGGCGGCCAAGTCGTTGGTCAAGCGCGAGGGCGACCCGCCCGCGGCCGAGGCGCAGCTCGCCCTTGCCGCCCGCGTCCGCCGCGCCCGGCGCTGGATGGCCGCGTGAGCTTCCAGGACGCGCTCTTCACCGCGGTCGCCAAGGCCGACCGCGACGGCGTCGTCGCCGCCCTGCGCGGCCGGACCGAGACGGAGCGGCGCGCGGTCGCCCCCGCGTTCCTGCAACGAGGCGACTCCTGCGGGCACTTCAAGCACACCGCGGACGGGCTCGTCTGGCACGAGCGCACCCGACTGGGCAACTTCCGGATCGAGACCCAGCAGCCACCCGTGGTCAGGCTCGCGATCCTCGGCACGGCGTCTATGACGCAGATGCGGCGGGTGGCGTGGGGCCTGAGCTGGGTCGACGACGACGCCGGCGCCACCGTGCTGCTGCACCGCAACCCGCCGTGGCTGGCGTCGTTCGCGCAGTGGTTCCTCACGACGCGGACGATGGACACGCGCTGGCCGTTGGTGCGCTCGCTGGTCCGGGCGGGCGCGATCGAGCGCCCGGAGGCGTACATCCCCGCCCTGTTGGCCATGCGCTGGGAGCCGCGCGAGCTGAAGGCGATGCTCGACGGCGACCCGGAGTTCCTCGACCGCGACGCATGGGACATGCTCGCCTATGCGGGTGAGGACGGCAGCCTGCGCGCGGCGGACACCGGGGGCTGGGACCGAGCGCTCGCCGCCCGTCTCGACCGCCCCCGGCTGCTCGACGCCACGCTCGCCGCGCTGCTCGACCGGTCCGCCTACCAGTCGGCCTGGTTCACGAAGCTGTGGAACACGCTGAAGGTCACGCGGCAGGAACGCGCGGAACGCCTCGACGCGCTGCGGGCCCTCCTCGGTGCCCCGGCCGAGCCGGTCATCGCCTTCGCGCTCGCCGAACTGGGCGCCGCCGCGAGACCCGCCGACGTCGTCCCCGCGCTCACCGCCTCCAGCAAGGGCACCGTGCGCGCCGCGCTCAAGCGGCTCGACGGCGAGTCCGCGCTCGCGGCGATCGCGCTCGGCCACCCGGACGCCGGCATCCAGTCCGACGTGCTCGACCGACTGGAGCGCTGGGGCCTGGACGACGCCGCCCGCGACGCGCTGCTGCGCCACCTGGACCTGCTCGCCGCGACCCAGCGGCCCCGGGCCGAAGCGCTGCTCGGCGTCGCACTGCCGGCCGCCGAAGACGCGGTGGACGTGGACGCGTCCGACATCCCCGAGGCGATCCGCACGGCGCTCAACTTCGGCGGCCCGCTTCCGCCCGCACCGATCCCGGGCGAGCCCGTCCTCGGCGAACCGGTCGCCCCGCTCGACACGGTGGACGAATTCTTGGCGGCGGTCCGCGCGTCCTACGACTGGGAGTGGGTGCGCGACGCCATCCTGCGCTTCTGTGACCAGCCCGCGCCGCCGGGGCTGGGCGACATCGTCTTCGACGGCGAGGTGTACGCGTGGGTGCATCGCGAGCTCCCGCCACTGTTCGAGCACCGCGGCGAGCACTCGGTCTACGAGCAGCGGATCGTGCGCGGCGAAGCCGGTCCGTACCTGCCGATCCCGTCGCACATGGGCGGCTGGATCGACCCGCTGGTGCTCGTGGAACGCATGCACCCCCACGTCTCCGACGACGAGCTCGCCGAGGCGCTGTTCCGCCTCGCCCCCGACCACCGGGCCGCGGCGCTCGAGGCCGCGCGGCCCGTACCCGGTCGCCACGGCGAGCTGCTGCGCTGCGCGCTCGGGGGCGACCTGGTCGAGGGCGACGACCGCGTCGCGTTCGCGGCGCGCGCCGTACGCCTCCCGCTCGGCACGGACGACGACCCGCGGTTCCCGGCCCAACCCCTGGCGTTCCCCGCCCGCCGCGACATCGCCTGCATGCGCGCCATGACCCGCATGCGGTCGAGCCTCGAGGACTACGGGGTGGACAGCGGCGCGAGCGAGATCCTGGAGGCACTGCTGCCCGCGCCCGAGCCGATCCCACCGCTCGCGGTCCGCCTGATCGTGCTCGCGCTCGGATCGATCGTCCAGCGCGAGCACCTGCTCGCGACGGACGTACTGATCGCCGGGATCGAGGACGGGCGGATCGACACGCTGCCGATCGACGACGTCGGGCGGCTCAAGCCCAACCGGCTCGCCGCGCGGCTGACGAACGTCGCCGCGGCCGGGCCGCTGCAACGGGCCGTCGTCCGCGACTTCCTCGACGCCTCGATCGATCGCGTCACCGTCCGCCCCGGCCCGCTGCTCGTCCTGTTCGACGAGCTGTGCGCGCAGACGCACACCGGCCCGCGCCACTCGCGCGAGCACCTGCGCACGCTCACCCACAAGGCGGCGAAGGCGCTCGTCCAACGCACCGGCGACCCACCGGGCAGCGAAGCACAATTCGCGCTCGCTGCGCGCGCGAGGCGGGCATACCGTTGGATGCAGTCATGACCGCGGTCGATCACGCCTACGCCTACACCGTCCCGTCGACCGCCACGGCCGACGCGCTCAACCTCGCGACGAGCGGCGGCGTCGCCACGCACCCGTACCTGTTCCGCGGCGAGCTCAACGACCCGGCCATCCACGCCGCCGCGGTCCTCGCCGTCGCCCGCACCGCCCGTGCGCGCTTCTTCGAGCACGGCAAGGTCATCACCGACCCGGTCGTCACCTGCCACGCGGACCGCATCCGCTTCGAGGCGCTGAGCTCCTGCGCCGGCGTGTACGCCCGCCACGACGCGCTGCTCAGCGGCGCGGACGGCGAGGTGCTGCGCGTCGGCGTGACCAACGTGGACGTCAACGAGGCCACGCGCGGCGTGCTCGCCCGCGTCGGCAGCGGCGACTGGCTGCACCTGGCGGTCGGCGACGACGAGGTGCAGGTCGCGGGGCCGGGCGGCGTCGCCGTCGAACGCAAGGTGGCGCTGCCCGTGCGCTGGGTGAAGGGCTTCGGGGAGGTCGGCGTCGCCGCGCGGGCACTGGAGCCGGGCTTCGAGCTGGCCGGCGTGAAAGCCCAGCGCTTCCTGCGCGCGTCGTTCCCGCGCACTCGCGACGTGTACGTGATGCCCGGGGGTCGCTGGTCGGTGGCGGGAGGCGCGGGCGCCGTCGCTGTGCGTGACCCCGAGCGCCTGCGCCTGCTCGAGCCATTGGCCCGCTTCGGCACCAGCCTGCGGGTGTGGGGCGGCCGCACCGGCGTGAGCGCCTTCACGCTCACGCTCGGCACCGCGGGCACGTTCACGCTCGTGCTCAGCCCCGCCAAGTCGCGCGGGTTCTCCGGCGAGGGCGGGACGCTCGAACCGCTCGCCGCGGAGGCGCTGCAACCCGCCGCCGACAGCGCGGCGCTCGACCTCGCCTGGCAGCCGAAGCTGACCGGTGACGCGGCGGTGCTCGACGTGCTCGCCGCGCGCGGTCGCGCGGGCTTCGACCTCGACGCCGGCGCCTATTTCCACCGCGACCTCCCCTACGACCTCGAGCAGGTCGAGACGCTGCACCCACGCCTGCTCGCCGCGCGCAAGCTCGTGCCCGAGGTGCGCTGGGAGGGCGACCACGCGTGGGTCGGCCAGTACCGGGTGACGCCGCCGGCCTGCACGTGCGAGTGGTGGGGCCGTTACCGCGGCGAACGCGGGCCGTGCAAACACGTGCTGGCGGCCGAACTCGCGCGTGCCTGACGCGCTGGCCGAGGCCATCCTCGGAGCCGACGACGTCGCGGTGGTCGAGGCGCTGCACGCAGGCGCGCGGCGGGTGCCCGAGGTCGAGTTCGCCGACTGGTGGCGCAAGCAGGAGGAGCAGGAACGTGCGCTACGGCTCGCGGTGGTCGGCCTCGCCGACTTCGAGACCATCCGCGCGCAGGGGCGGATGTTGAACGACCAGCTCGCCGTCGAGCTGATGCTGCATCGTGACCCACCCTGGCTGGTCGAGTGGGCGAAGTGGATGGGAACGGACTCGCCGGCGATCATGCGCCTGCTCGTGCGGCTCGGGGTGCGGCGGCGACCACCCGATTACCTCGAGCAACTGGTCCGGTTCCTCGACGCTCCGCGGCTGCTCGCGAACGACCCGGAGCTGCTCCAGCGCGAGGTGTGGGACATCCTTGGCGGCGACTACGACCTGCGCACGGCGGAGGACGCGGGCCGGAACTGGCGCGCGGCGCTGATCGAGCACGTCGACGACCGCGCGCGGCTGCTGGACGCCGTGCTGCAGGGCTTGGCGAGAGACCTGAACGCGTACGCAGCGTCCTGGTACACGAAGCTCTGGAAGGAGCTGAAGGTCACGCGCGAGGAACGCGCGGCGCGCCCCGACGCGCTGCGCGCGCTGCTCGGCGCGAGTGCCGCTCCCGTCGTCGGGTTCGCCGTGGCCGAGTTGCTGCGCACCGACGCGTCGGTACTGCCCGGAGAACTCGCTCCCGCGCTGGCCGCGAAGACGAAGACGACCGTCCGTGGCGCGCTCAAGCTGCTCGACCGCGACCCGGACGCGGACGTCGCGCTGATCGCGCTCGGCCACGAGGACGCCGCGATCCAGGGCGAGGTGCTCGGCCGGCTCGAAACCTGGGGCGCGCCGGACGCGCTGCGCAACCAGCTCGACGCGCTCGCCGCCACCCAACGCCTCCGCGCGGGGGCGCTGCTCGGCACCCCCAACCTAAAGGTGCCTGGCACCTTTATCTCCGTCGACGTCGACCACATCCCCGAGGCGATCCGCGCGGCGCTCAACTTCGGCGGGCCGGCGCCGCTCGCGCCGGTCGAAGGCGAGCCGACGCGGCACGACCCCGTTGCGCCGATCACCTCGATCGACGAACTGGCCGACGCGCTGGCCACCGCACTCGCGCACGACACGGACGACGAACGGCTGCTCGACGCCGTGCTGCGGGGGTGCGACCAGCCGTTCCCCGCGGAACTGCACGCATTCAAGCGGCGGCTGCGCCAACGCGGGTTCGAGTATTCGCTCTACCCGGCCCGCGCCGCCCGGGCCTGGCTCTTGCGCGAGGTTCCGGAGCTGGACGAGCCGGCCGTCGAGCTGTGGGTCCGGGTGCGCGAGGCCTGCGCCCGGGTGGCACGCGGCGAGGCGCGTCCGCTGCTTTCGCTGCCGACGCACGAAGGGGGCTGGATCGACCCGCACGTGCTCGCGGAGCGCCTGCACGATGACCCCGACCCGAACGACTTCGCGCAAGCCCTCCTGCGGCTCATGCCCGGCGACCCGGAGGTCGCAAACGGCGTCCCGGGCCGTTCGGGAGAGCTGTTGCGCTGCGCGCTCGGCGGGGACCCGGTCGACGGGGAAGGACCAGTCGAGGACGCTGCCCGAGCGGCGCGCGACCCATTCGTCTTGCCCGATCCCGAGACGCTCAGCCGCGGCCCGCTCCGCCGCTTCTTGCGCCGGGAGTCCGACGACCCGGCGCTGTGGCCCGCGCGGCACGACCTCGCTTGCGAGCACGCGCTCGGCTACATGCGCAGCCACGCCACGGGCACGTCTGAGTGGCCAGGAACCGAACCGCTGGTCGCGCTGCGCACCGAGCCGCTGTCCCCACCGGCGCTGCGCCTCGTCACGCTGGCGCTCGGCTCCAGCCACCCGGACGAGCACCTGCTCGCCGCGGACATCGTCATCGCGGGCGTCGAGGACGGACGCATCGATCGGTTGCCGACCGACGACATCGGCGACATGAAGACGAATCGCCTCACGCCGCGGCTCGTCGCCATCGCCGAAGCCGGCCCCTTGCCGCGCGCGGTCGTGCGCCAGTTCCTCGAAGCCGGGCTGCCGGACGTGAAAGCGCGACCCGGTCCGCTGCGCACGCTGCTTGATGAGCTGCGCGCGAACCCGACCGCGGACGAGGCCCAGCTCGCGCTCGCTGCCCGCGTGCGCCGCGCCGAACGATGGATCGAGGCTCAGCGCTCGATCGGGTAGCCCGCGCGCCCCCACGTGCCGACGCCGCCGTCGACCACGTGGAGCACGTCGCTCGCGCCGAACCGCTGCACCAGCGAAGCGCCCACGGCCGCTCGCTGCCCCGAGGCGCAGATGACCGCGACCGGGCGCTCCGGGTCCACGTCCGGCAGCGCGTGGATGTCGTGGTAGGGCACGAACACCGAGCCCGGGATGTGCCCCGCGTCCCACTCGTCCTGCTCACGCACGTCGAGGATCTGCACGTCCTCGCGCCGCTCGTGGAGCTCGTCCACGGTCAGTCGCTCGATCGAGGCCACCGGTAGCTTCTCTTCGCGCCAGCTCGTGAAGCCCCCCGCCAGGTAGCCCGCGATCCGGTCCACGCCGACCGCCGC
Organism: Solirubrobacter taibaiensis; assembly: GCA_027587225.1. Taxonomy (GTDB): domain Bacteria; phylum Actinomycetota; class Thermoleophilia; order Solirubrobacterales; family Solirubrobacteraceae; genus Solirubrobacter; species Solirubrobacter taibaiensis. Next base: position 5,010 of record JAPDDQ010000072.1, on the reverse strand, counting down.
GGCCAGCTCGGCGGCGTGCAGCGCGTCGGCGTCGTCGCGCCCGACGAGCACGATCTCCTGGTGCGGGCCGGCGATCCACGCCAGCCGCGTGCCGAAGCCGGACTGCAGGATCGTGTTGCAGATCGCGCCCGGGACGTGCGCGCCGTCGAACTGCAGCGACGTGCGGACGTCGATCACCGGCGCGTCGAGGGTCTGGATCTGGCGCGGCGTCAACGGGTGCGCGTCGACAGTGCGCTGGACGAGCGGCCCGCGGTTGATGGCCACGATGGCCTGGAAGTTCGGCGGCTGGGGCCGGAGCGCGGAGGTCGCGCGGGCCACGAACTCGTCCTCGTCCCCGACCCGCAGCAGCTCGTTGTGCCGGCGCTCGAAGCCGATCGTGGTCGACACCTTCAGGTCCATCGCCGGCCCCCCGCACAGCGACCCGCCGAGGTGGCCGGGCCAGACCTCCACGTCGTCGCCCAGCTCGAGGAGCCGTGCGTGCAGGGAGCGGAAGATGTCGCGCGCGCCCTCCTCCTTCTCCACCGCCAGGTCCGGCCGCGCGATGTCGCCGACGAACAGCGAGTCGCCGGTCAGCACGGCCCACGGCTCGTCGCCACGCGCGGTGTCGGTCAGCGCGAACGCCGTGTGCTCGGGCCGGTGCCCGGGCGTGTGCAGGGCGCGGACCACGACCGACCCGAGCTCGAGCTCCCAGCCGTCTTCGAACGGCTCGTGCTCGTAGTCGGGCTCCGCGAGCGCGTGGACGTGGAGCGTCGCGCCCGTCGCCGCCGCGAGCCGCCCGTGGCCGCTCACGTGGTCGGCGTGGTTGTGGGTCTCGAGGATGTGCTCGATCGAGACGCCGAGGTAGCGGGCGAGCCGCAGGTACTCGCCGATCTGCAGCCGCGGGTCCACGACCGCCGCGACACCCGCGGACTCGTCGCCGATCAAGTAGGAGGCGCACCCGAGGTCCTCGTGCGCGATCTGCCGGAAGATCACGCGCTGACTTTACTCCACACATAAGTTGCATGAGCAAGCAACCGCTATCTTAGTCGTCGTGACTGAGATTTTTGACACCACTCCCACGCTCTGCGCCGTCTGCGGCGAGCGGCCGGGTACGGTGCGCATGGTCTTCTCGGCGGGCCCTCAGCGGCGCACCGCGGTGCTGTGTGAAACGTGCGCGACCGACCTGCGCGAGCGCCAGCCCGCCGACCCCGAGCGTGCGCCCAAGAGCGCCCTCGGCGAGTTCGGGCGCGACCTCACCGCCGCCGCCAAGGCGGGTCGCATCGACCCCGTCATCGGCCGCGACCAGGAGATCGCTCAGACGATCGAGATCCTCGCCCGCCGACGCAAGAACAACGCCGTCCTGATCGGCGAGGCCGGTGTCGGCAAGACCGCCATCGCCGAAGGCCTGGCGCTCCGGATCCATCAGCAGGACGTCCCCGAGACGCTGCACGGCACCCGCCTGGTCGCACTCGACCTGAGCGGCATGGTCGCCGGCGCGCAGTTCCGCGGCCAGTTCGAGAAGCGTCTGAAGGAGGCGCTCGAGGACGCCAAGGACGGCAAGACGATCCTGTTCATCGACGAGCTGCACACCGTGCTCGGCGCGGGCAACGCCGAGGGCGGCATGGACGCGGCCAACATCCTCAAGCCGCTGCTCGCCCGCGGTGAGTTGCGCGTGATCGGCGCCACCACGCTCGCCGAGTACCGCAAGATCGAGCGCGACTCCGCGCTCGCCCGCCGCTTCTCCACCGTGACGATCGACGAGCCGTCTGTCGAGGACACGCTGACGATCCTGCGCGGCCTGCGCGGCGCGTACGAGAAGCACCACGCGGTGATGATCGACGACGCGGCCCTGGAAGCCGCGGCCCGGCTGAGCGACCGCTACATCACCGAGTTCCACCTGCCCGACAAGGCGATCGACCTGATCGACCAGGCCGCGGCGCGCCTGCGGTTGACGGGCGCGAAGGACCTGAGCGGCGAGATCGCGGACGCCGTCGCGCGTGAGGACTACGAGCGCGCGGCCGAGCTCAAGCGCCGGCAGGGCGAGACGGGCCCGGTCGTCGTCGGCGAGACGCAGATCGCGTCCGTCGTCGCCGCTCGCACCGGCATCCCCGTCGGTGAGCTGGTCGAGGGCGAGCTCGAGCGTCTGAACGACCTCGAGGACGATCTGCACGAGCGCGTGGTCGGCCAGGACGAGGCCGTCGAGGTCGTCGCGGACACCATCCGCCGCGCCCGCGTCGGGCTCTCCGAGGGCGACCGTCCGCTCGGCAGCTTCCTGTTCCTCGGCCCCACCGGCGTCGGCAAGACCGAGCTGGTCAAGGCGCTCGCGGAGCGGCTGTTCGCGACCGAGAAGGCGCTCGTCCGGATCGACATGAGCGAGTTCCGCGAGCCGCACACGGTGGCGCGGCTGATCGGCTCGCCGCCCGGCTACGTCGGGTACGGCGACGGCGGCCAGCTGACCGAGCCCGTGCGCCGGCGCCCGTACTCCGTGATCCTGCTCGACGAGATCGAGAAGGCCCACCCGGAGGTCTGGAACGTGCTCCTGCAGGTGATGGACGACGGCCGGCTCACCGACGGCGAAGGCCGCACGGTGGACTTCAACAACGCCGTGATCGTGATGACGTCGAACCTGGGCGCCGGCAAGGCCAAGCGCGGGATCGGCTTCACCGCGAGTGAGCCCGCCGCCGAGGCCCAGCGCATGGAGGACGCGGCCAAGCAGGCGTTCCTGCCCGAGTTCATCAACCGGATCGACGAGATCGTGACCTTCGACTCGCTCAACGGCGAGCAGGTCGAGCGGATCGCGACCCAGATGGTGGCCCGTGTGGGTGAGCGGCTGAAGGCGGAGCGCGACATCGAGCTGGACGTCGATGCCGAGTACGTCGCCTCCCTCGCGGCGGACGGCTTCGACGAGGCCTACGGCGCCCGCCCGCTGCAGCGCCACATCCGGCGCACGCTGGAGAAGGCGCTGACCAAGGCGATCCTCGCGGGCGAGATCCGCGAGGGCGACCACGTGCACGTCACCCACGAGGGCTCGCTCGTGATCGAGACGGAGCACGCGCTGGCGCAAACCTAAAGGGGCCTGGCCCCTTTATGTTGGGGCCATGACCGACTTTCCGCTGCCGGGCGCGGCGACCCCCGTGGTCGTCGCGCCCGCGCCGGGTCATGGCCCGCAGTTCTGGACCGGTGCGCCGTCCGCCGTGCTCGACGGCGACACGATCGTCCTCGGGTACCGCACGCGCAACGGGCCGGACACGACGGATGAGACCGTGATCGCGGTCTCCGACGATGGCGAGCACTACGAGACCGTGCTCGTGCTCCCGCAGGACCACTTCGGCGCGCAGTGGACCGAGCGCCCGGCGCTCGCGCGCACCGAAGCCGGCTGGCGGCTGTGGGCGAGTTGCGCCACACCGAACACGAAGCACTGGTACATCGCGGTCATCGAGGCGCCGACGCTCGAGGCGCTGGCCGACGCGGAGATCACGGTGGCGTTCGCGGGCGACGCCAACACCGCCGTCAAGGACCCGATCATCCGCCGCACGGGCGATGGCTGGGCCGCATGGATCTGCTGCCACCTGCTGGACGTGCCGGGCGCCGAGGACCGCATGAACACCGCCTACGCGACCAGCACCGACGGCTGGACGTGGAACTGGCACGGCACCGTGCTGGAGGGCGCGCCAGGCACGTGGTCACAGCGCGGCGCGCGGCTCACCACCGTGTTGGCCGACGGCCGCGCCGCGTACGACGCCCGGGCGAGCGAGGCGGAGAACTGGTTCGAGCGCACCGGCGTCACGCGCTGGGACGGCGACCGTTTCGAAGCGTCAGGCGAGCCACTCGCGGACGTGCGCTATCTCGAGGTCCTGCCCCTCCCCGACGGCGGCTACCGCATCTGGTACGAGGCGCGCCTGGACGACGAGTCGCACGAGTTGAGGACCGAGCTCATCGACCGGTAGGGTCGCTCTCACGAGCGCGACCCAGGAGCACATCGTCGGGCGAGAAGCCGAGCTTCAGGCGATCGAAGCCGCGCTCGGGGAACTCGCCCACGGCCGCGCGGCGGCGCTCGAGCTGGAGGGTGAGCCGGGCATCGGCAAGACGCGGCTGCTCGCGGAGCTCAGCCGCCGCGCAGACGAGCGTGGCCACCTCGTCCTGACCGGCAGCGCCTCCGAGCTCGAGCGCGAGCTGCCGTTCTGGGTCTTCGTCGACGCGCTCGACGACTACGTGCGGTCGGTGCCGCCGGCCGTGCTGGACGGGCTGCCGCAGGATGAGCTCGCGCGGGTCCTACCTCCGGCGGGCGGCGTCCCGCGCGCGCTGGCCATGCCCGACGAGCGCCACCGCGCGCACCAGGCCTTGCGCGAGCTGCTCGGCGTGCTCGCCGCCCGTCAGCCGCTGGTGCTCGCGCTCGACGACCTGCACTGGGCCGACTCCGGTTCGCTGGAGCTGCTCGGCGCGCTGCTGCGCCGCCCGGCCGCCGGCCCGGTCCTGCTCGTCCTCGCCGTCCGCCCGCGCCAGATCCCCGATGCGCTGCTCGGAGTGCTGGAGCGGGCGCACCGGGCCGGGACGGTGTCGCGCCTGTCGCTGTCCCCGCTCAGCCGTGACGAGGCCCGCACGCTGCTCGGCGACACCGCCGACACCGTCTACGACGAGAGCGGCGGCAACCCGTTCTATCTGCAGCAGCTCGCCCGCGCCGTCGGCCGCACGGGCGCGCTCCCACGCGACGTCACCGCCGCCCTGGCCGAGGAGCTCGCACTGCTGTCGCCCGAGGCGCGCGCATTGCTGCAGGGCGCCGCGGTGGCGGGCGACCCGTTCGCGCCGGAGCTCGCGGCGGCCGCGGCCGGCGATCTCCCCCGTGAGTTGGAGGTGTTGGACGAGCTGCTCGCGACCGACCTCGTCCGGCCGACCGACGTGCCGCGCCGATTCCGCTTCCGGCACCCGCTCGTACGGCGCGCGGTCTACGACGGCGCGCCCGGCGGCTGGCGACTCGGCGCGCACGAGCGCGCGGCCGCCGCGCTGGCCGCCGCCGGAGCGTCCGCCGCCGCC
>JAPDDQ010000753.1 GCA_027587225.1 Solirubrobacter taibaiensis | reverse complement strand
ATGCGCAAGAGCTAGGGGATGATATTGCGGTAGGACTTGGTGTTCCTTTAACGAAGTCACGCGTATTCATGTTATTACTTAGTACGGCTTTAATTGGGGGAGCAGTTGCCTTCGCCGGAGGGATTGGATTTGTCGGTTTAATGGCACCTCATATTTCACGAAGGCTAGTTGGTTCTTTATACGGTGCGTTGCTCCCAGTTGCAGCTATTGTCGGTGCAATTCTAGTACTTGCTGCAGATTTAATAGGGCGTACAATTTTCACACCACTTGAAATTCCAGCAGGGGTATTTACATCAGCAATTGGTGCACCTTATTTTATTTATTTACTTTATAAAAGTCGGAATTCATAAAGGGAGATGAATATGCAAAAAGCATTGGAGACGAAACGCTTGACGTTGTCTTATGGTGAAACAATTATTATTGATGAGTTGAATTTAGAAATTCCAAAAGGTGAAATTACAATCTTTATCGGTTCCAACGGTTGCGGGAAATCAACTTTATTACGTTCACTAGCTAGATTATTAAAGCCAACAACTGGTGACAT
>JAPDDQ010000752.1 GCA_027587225.1 Solirubrobacter taibaiensis | reverse complement strand
GCCATTAGGTGATCGCGTTGTAATTGAGCTTGTTCAAGCAGAAGAAAAAACAGCAAGTGGTATCGTATTACCAGATACTGCAAAAGAAAAACCACAAGAGGGTAAAGTTGTTGCAGTAGGTACTGGTCGAGTGCTTGAGAATGGTGAGCGTGTTGCTTTAGAGGTAGCAGCAGGTGATCTTATCATCTTCTCAAAATATGCAGGTACTGAAGTGAAATATGAAGGTACAGACTACTTGATTTTACGTGAAAGTGACATTTTAGCAGTTATCGGTTAATTATATAAATCTTAAAAAATCCAAGGGGGTCAATTATTATGGCAAAAGATATTAAATTTAGTGAAGAAGCACGTCGTTCGATGCTTCGCGGTGTCGACACTCTTGCAAACGCAGTAAAAGTTACGCTTGGACCAAAAGGTCGTAACGTTGTACTTGAGAAAAAATTTGGTTCACCACTTATTACAAATGATGGTGTAACAATCGCAAAAGAAATCGAATTAGAAGATGCATTCGAAAACATGGGTGCGAAATTAGTAGCAGAAGTTG
>JAPDDQ010000751.1 GCA_027587225.1 Solirubrobacter taibaiensis | reverse complement strand
TTGTTTACCAAAACGAGATTGGAAACTGATTGCCCATTCATCTTCATTTAAATGCAATGCTTCAGCAACCAGTTTTGCGGTCATACGACAACGATCTGCATAAGGATCACCTTTGTCTGCATAAGGCTGAGGAATACCATGAAATGACATCAATAATTTTTCAGGTTTTCCATGCTGCTCTTGATAAGCAAGCACACTATCAACCAAAGCTTGAATGAATAATGGATGCTGATAATAATCTTTGATCATGGTTATTCCAGGCAAATGGCGCTGATTTGGAATCCATCGTGCAAAAGCATCATATAAAGGCGCAGTCGATGTCGCAGAATATTGCGGGAATAATGGTAATAAAATCACATGCTCTTGAGGCACTTTCTCAAGTTGCTCAAATACTGCATAAATGCTTGGTTGGCCATAAGTCATGGCAGGCACAACCGTTAAGTCAAATTGATGATTTTCATCCAGCACACGCTGTTTTATCAATTGTGTTTCTTTGAGAACAATTTCACCCATTGGTGAGTCAGTTGACCAAACTGACGCATAC
>JAPDDQ010000750.1 GCA_027587225.1 Solirubrobacter taibaiensis | reverse complement strand
GAAGAAGACATTTCAGCACAATTGTTGCCAATTAGGGGAATTGGTGCATGGACAGTGCAAAACTTTTTAATGTTTGGGCTTGGACGGAAAAATATGTTCCCGAAAGCGGACATTGGGATGCAGCGTGCAGTGCAAGGTATATTTCAATTAGATGATAAACCTGATGATGCATTTTTAGAAAAAGTGAAACAAGAGTGTGAACCATACTGCAGTTATGCAGCGTTATATTTATGGAAAAGTATAGAGTAGAGGTGTAATAATGATACAAAAGCAACATGAGAGTAAGTTGGAAGTTGGTCAAACGTTTCCTGTGACAATTAAACGTCTTGGGATTAACGGAGAAGGCGTTGGTTATTTTAAGAGACAAGTTGTTTTCATTCCAGGGGCATTACCAGGAGAAGAAGTTGTTGCAGAAACAACGAAAATTCAGCGTGGCTTCGCTGAAGCGAAAGTGAAAAAAGTTCGTAAAGCTTCACCGCATCGTGTGAAAGCACCGTGTCCAGTATATGAGGAGTGTGGCGGTTGTCAGCTGCAACATTTAGATT
>JAPDDQ010000749.1 GCA_027587225.1 Solirubrobacter taibaiensis | reverse complement strand
CAAATCGCACGTGATGCACGTATCTCAACATTGTATGAAGGTACAACGGGTGTCCAAGCACTTGACTTATTAGGTCGTAAAGTGCTTTTAAGCTCAAAAGGTAAAGTTGTTCGTGACTATACTGCTGAAATCTTAAAATTCTGTGCTGCACATGCTCGCAACAAGTATTTACGTCGCTTCGCTTGGGACTTAACTAAGCTTTGCGCTCAATGGAATACATTAACTGTTCGCATCATGCTTGCAGCGCGTAAAGACCGTGACATCGTATCTTCTGCTTCTAATGATTTCTTGATGTTCTCTGGTTATGTAATGATGGCTTACTTCTGGGCTCAACAAGCTGTAATCGCTTCTGAAAAATTAGAAGCTGGTAACGGTGCTGAAACTCCAGAATTCTATAAAGCAAAAATCAAAGTTGCAGATTTCTACTTTGACCGTTTATTGCCACGTGCCCAAGGTCATGCAGAATCAATGGTATCGACTTCTCGTACATTGACTTCTCTTGCACCAGAACACTTCAGCTTCGATTACTAATCGGAACTGCATAA
>JAPDDQ010000748.1 GCA_027587225.1 Solirubrobacter taibaiensis | reverse complement strand
TTCTGCATGATCAGCTTGTAATTCTTCCTCTTCTATTTGAACTGAAGCTGGTCTTGGAAATTGTAATTCATACGTTTCTTCAGAAAAAGAAACAGAATTCTTCGGAATTCTGTTTTTAAATAAGGACATCCTCTTCACCTCTTTGAACGATAATTCTTCCTTCTTTCTCTAGCTTTTTCACTGTAGCAGTGATGGTTTGCTGCGCTTTTTCAGCATCCGTCATCTTAAGCGGTCCTAAGCCATCTAATTCTTCTAGAATCATCTCTTTACGGTTTGAAGACATACATGTAAATAATTTCTCTTTAATTTCTTCTTTTGCAATTTTAAGTGCTTTCGCAAGAACACCGTTATCTGTAATTTCTTCTAATACACGGCGAAGCGCAAGATCTTCAAGACCAAGTAAGTCTTCAAAGACAAACATATTTTCTTTAATTCTCTCAGATAACTCATAATCGACTTCATCCAGCTTTTGAAAGACTGTTTTTTCAACACCTCGTGAAACATTATTTAAAATGTTTACGATTGTTTTCAAGCCATCAGTTTTA
>JAPDDQ010000747.1 GCA_027587225.1 Solirubrobacter taibaiensis | reverse complement strand
GGTGGTGAATCTAATGAAAACTAATGATATTCGTGAATTAACCACTGCCGAAATCGAAACAAAAGTTAAAGCTTTAAAGGAAGAGTTGTTTAATCTTCGCTTCCAACTTGCTACAGGACAATTAGAGAATCCAACTCGCATTCGTGAAGTGCGTAAAGCAATTGCTCGTATGAAAACTGTAGTTCGTGAAAGAGAGATCGGAATTAATCGATAAATTGAGGGGAGGTTTGCATAGTGAGCGAACGTAACCAACGCAAAGTTTATACTGGTCGTGTAGTGTCTGACAAAATGGACAAAACGATTACAGTTTTAGTTGAAACTTACAAAACTCATTCCTTGTACGGAAAACGTGTTAAGTATTCTAAGAAGTACAAAGCCCATGATGAGCAAAACCAAGCGAAACTTGGCGATATCGTTAAAATCATGGAAACTCGCCCGCTTTCTGCTACTAAGCGTTTCCGTTTAGTTGAAATCGTTGAAGAAGCGGTTATTATCTAAATAGACGAATCGGAATTTTTAGTCCGAAGGGAGGTTTCATAACATGA
>JAPDDQ010000746.1 GCA_027587225.1 Solirubrobacter taibaiensis | reverse complement strand
ACAGAAACCGAAAAAATGAAAACGTTTACTAGTTTTGTGGGGACTGGAGATACAACTTACGAAGGTCCTGAACTAGATGAAGAAGATGTAGCGGTTATCCTATACACTGCGGGCACAACTGGAAAACCGAAAGGCGCTATGTTAACACATAAAAATTTATATAGTAATGCGAGCGATGTGGCTTCGTATTTACAATATACGGCTGATGACCGTGTTGTTGCGGCACTGCCTATGTTCCATGTATTCTGTTTAACAGTTGCGGTAAATGCACCGATTGTGAACGGGGCAACGATTTTAATGTTACCGAAATTTAGTCCGAAAGAAGTATTCCGTATTTGTCGCACGTACGAACCAACGATCTTTGCTGGCGTACCGACGATGTACAATTATTTATATTTATTTGAAGAAGCAAGCGCAGAAGATGTGAAGACGCTTCGTCTTTGTATTTCCGGTGGCGCATCGATGCCTGTTGCTCTTCTACAAAACTTTGAAAAACGTTTTAACGTTATTGTTTCAGAAGGATACGGTTTATCAGAAGCATCACCA
>JAPDDQ010000745.1 GCA_027587225.1 Solirubrobacter taibaiensis | reverse complement strand
GACACATCATAATCTGCACCATTTCTTCATGATTTTGCATTACACTTTAAGTAACGATTATAAATATGGAGGGCTCTCTATGATTGATATACTGCTCGTAGACGATGAACCGAGAATGCTTGAATTATTAACGCTTTATCTTACCCCAATTGGATATAACTGCGTATGTGCGACTTCAGGAGAAGAAGCTATTTTACATATAGAAAATCGAAACTTTAAATTTGTTTTACTCGATATTATGATGCCAAAGATGGACGGATGGGAAACGTGCAAAAAAATCCGATCTTTTAGTAACATTCCTATTATTATGGTTACAGCTCGTGATCAAACAGTAGATGTCGTTCAAGGATTAAAAATTGGAGCCGATGATTACGTAACGAAACCTTTCCATGAAGAAGAACTTTTCGCAAGAATTGAAGCCGTTTTAAGACGTACAAATGAACATAAACAAATCCAATATCACGGTATTGTATGGGATGAAACAATACACTTCGTTTCTGTCCATAATGAAGAACTCCTTCTCACACCAATTGAATTTTCTTTTCT
>JAPDDQ010000744.1 GCA_027587225.1 Solirubrobacter taibaiensis | reverse complement strand
CTTTCGGCAGTACAACTTCAACTGGTGCACCTTTTTGTTTCTCTTTTAAAGCACTATAAACCATTGATACACCGACTGGATATTCACCTGCTCCTGCTAATTTCGCTGGTTTTGATCCTGAATGCGTATAACTTGCCATATTATCATGAAGTTTCTTCATGTAATCCCAGCCTTTATCTTCACCCATGATTTGTAGCCATGCAGAAACTGTTAAAAATCCTGTTCCAGATGATGCTGGATGTGGCATAACAAGTGTTCCTTTATACTCTGGTTTCGTTAAATCTTCATATGATTCTGGCATCGGTAAATTTTTCTTCTTTAACTCTTCTTTATTTACAGCAATCCCCGTCATAAATGCAGTATTTCCTACCCATTTTTCAGGTTGCTTATCATCTTTAAATTGCGGAAGAACACGATCTGCTCCTTTTGGAGAGTATCCTTTTAACATATCTTTTTTATCTAAAGCTAATAGACTTGATGCCGCAGTTCCCCATACAACATCTGCTTGTGTATTTTTCCCTTCAGCTAGCAATTTCGCAGTAATAA
>JAPDDQ010000071.1 GCA_027587225.1 Solirubrobacter taibaiensis | reverse complement strand
GGCCGGGGCGGGCCGGCGAGACGCGCGGCGTCGCCCCCGCGGGGCACCCGGGGCGGGCCACCGCGTGAGCCGTACGGGCGCCGCCTCCCCCGCCGGCGCCGCTCGCGCGACCGCCACGGAGGCGCGCGCGAATCCCCTCGTGGTGCTGTGGCGGTTCTCGCGGCCGCACACGGTGATCGGCACGGCGTTGTCGATCATCGGGCTCTACGCCATCGCGGCGGCGGAGGCCGGCGCGGCGCCGCCGGCGTGGGACCTGCTGGCGACGCTGGTCGCGGGCCTGACGGTGAACATCGCGATCGTCGGGGTCAACCAGATCACGGACGTCGAGATCGACCGGGTGAACAAGCCGTACCTGCCCATCGCGGCCGGGGAGCTCAGCCCGGCGGCGGCGAAGGTGATCGTCGCGGTGTGCACGGTCGTGCCGCTGGGGCTGGCGCTGACGCAGGGGGTGTGGGAGACCACGGCGGTGGCGGCCGGCCTCGCGGTCGGGGCGGTGTACTCGCTCCCGCCCTTCCGGCTCAAGCGCTACCCGGTGGCCGCGAGCCTGTGCATCTCGGGCGTGCGGTCCGTCGTGGTCAACCTCGGCGTGTACTGGCACTTCGCGGGCCAGATCGACCCGCCGGTGATCGCGCTGTGCCTGTTCGTACTGCCGTTCAGCCTCGCGATCGCGATCCTCAAGGACGTTCCGGACATCGAGGGGGACCGGCGGTACAGCATCCGCACGTTCACCGTCAGGCTCGGGCCTGAGCGGGTGTTCCGGGCGGGTTTGGCAGCCTTGTTGATTGCTTACGCCGGGATGATCGTGGTTGCGCCGCCGCTGCTGAGCGACTATGCGAATCCGGTCGTCCTGGCGGTCGGCCACGCGCTCGCCGCGATGCTGCTGCTGTACTGGGCGAGGACCGCGAATCCGCGCTATCACACCAAATTCACGCGGTTCTACATGCGGGTGTGGGCCCTCTTCTTCTTGGAGTACCTGCTGGTTCCCGCCGCGTGCCTCGCAAACTGGTGATTTTCGACGTCAGGGCCAGAACAAACCGCCACGGTTGGCCCGTTAGGCGTGGACAACCCCCATTCGGCCAGGTAGGTTTGTCAGCAATGTCGATTGCCTCTGAGGCGGACCAGCAGCCGCGCCAGGGTCGTCCCCCCACGACACCCAGTCAGCGTTTCGTTCGGCAGGCCGAGCCGAACACCATCACGGCCTCCCAGGCGCGCGCCGCTCGTCGGCGGGAGGCCAGGCGCGATGAGCAAGCCGTAGCTTCTTGGCTGCGCGAGCTCTCGGGCCGGCCACGTTGAACGCGCGGGACGCCGCTCCGCGCCGCGGCGTCCCCGCTTCACCTTTCTGACCCCCTGCCCAGGGGGTTCACGATTCGTTAGCCCGGCGGGCCCCTTGGGGAGTGTCACTGTGTAGGAACTCCCTTTTGAAAGGACCGCCTCCATGAGCACCCCTCTCCAGCAGTTGGCCGATCACGGCCAGAGCGTCTGGATCGACTTCCTCTCGCGTCGCTTCGTCAAGGACGGCGATCTCAAGGGCTTGGTCGGTGAGGGGGTCGAAGGCGTGACGTCCAACCCCACGATCTTCCAGGGCGCGATCGCCGAGGGCGACGCCTACGACGACCAGATCCGCGAGCTGAGCGGCGAGTACGACGACGCCAAGGAGATCTTCTGGCAGCTCGCCAAGGACGACATCCGCGACGCCTGCGACATCCTCCGCTCCGTGTGGGACGAGGGCGAAGGCAAGGACGGTTGGGTGTCTCTCGAGGTTGACCCCAACCTCGCGCACGACACCGAGAAGACCAAGTCCGAGGCCGTGCGGCTCTTCGAGCTCGTCGACCGCCCGAACCTGCTGATCAAGATTCCCGCGACGCTCGAGGGCCTGCAGGCGATCGAAGACACGATCGCGCACGGCATCCCGGTGAACGTCACGCTGATCTTTTCGCTCGAGCGCCACCGCAAGGTCGCCGAGGCCTACGTGCGCGGCGTCCAGCGCCTCGTCGACGGCGGCGGCGACCCGAAGACGGTCGCGTCCGTCGCTTCCTTCTTCGTCTCCCGCGTCGACACCGAGGCCGACAAGCGCCTCGAGGCGATCGGCGGCCAGGACGAGCTGCTCGGCAAGCTCGCGATCGCGAACGCCAAGCTCGCCTACCAGACCTACAACGAGGTGTTCTCCACCCCGGAGTGGGAGGCGCTGGCCGCCAAGGGCGCTTCCAAGCAGCGTTGCCTGTGGGCGTCCACGGGCGTCAAGAACCCGGACTACAAGGACACGGTCTACGTCGAGGAGCTCGTCGGGCCCGACACGGTCAACACGATGCCGCGCGAGCTCGTCGAAGCCGTCCTGGACCACGGCGACATCCGGGGGAACGCGATCACCGAGGATCCGGAGGGCGCGAGCCGCCTCCTCGACCAGGTCGAGGCGGCCGGAGTGAGCTACGACGACGTCGTCCAGACCCTCGAGCGCGAAGGCGTGGAGAAGTTCGCCAAAAGCTTCTCGGACCTGATCGAAGGCCTGGAGAGCAAGCTCAAGACGCTTGTGGCGGCGTAGGTCATGGCTCGCGACGCCGACTTCCGGCGCGAGCTCGGCCAGCAGCTGCGGGTGGACTCCATCCGCAGCTCGGACGCGGCCGGCTCGGGTCACCCCACCTCCTCGATGTCCGCCGCCGACCTCATGGCGGTGCTCATCGACGGCCACCTCCGGCTCGACTACTCGAACCCGGACAACCCGGCCAACGACCACCTGATCTTCTCCAAGGGCCACGCCTCGCCGCTGTACTACGCGGTGCTGAAGGCCGTCGGCGCAATCGACGACGCGGAGCTGCTGACGTTCCGCAAGCTCGGGTCGCGCCTCGAAGGGCACCCCACGCCGCGGATCCCGCCGACCGATGTCGCGACGGGGTCTTTGGGTCAGGGCCTGCCGATCGGCGTCGGCGTCGCGATGGCCGGCCGGTCGCTCGACAAGCTGCCGTTCCGCACGTGGGTGCTGTGCGGCGACTCCGAGATGGCCGAGGGCTCCATGTGGGAGGCCTTCCAGCACGCCGGCTGGGAAGGGCTCGACAACCTCACCGCGATCATCGACGTCAACCGGCTGGGACAGACGCGCGAGACGATGCTCGGCTGGGACCTCGACGGCTACGTGCGCCGGATCGAGGCCTTCGGCTGGAAGGCGATCGCGATCGACGGGCATGACGTGGAGGCCATCGAGGCCGCCTACGCCGAGGCGGAGGCCACCAAGGGCCAGCCCGTCGCGATCGTGGCCAAGACGATGAAGGGCCGCGGCGTGAAGGCCGTGGAGGACCAGGACGGCAAGCACGGCAAGCCGCTCGAGGACGCCGAAGGCGCGATCAAGGAGCTGGGCGGCGAGCGGGATCTCACCGTGGACGTCGCGAAGCCCGCGGCGGGCACGGCGCACGTGTTCGAGACGCCGGGCGGCGAGTTGCCGTCGTACGCGCTGGGCGACGAGGTTGCGACCCGCAAGGCGTATGGCGAGTCCATCGCGGCGCTGGCGAACATCCGCGGCGACGTGGTCGCCCTGGACGGCGAGGTCTCCAACTCCACGCATTCCGAGGACTTCCGCAAGGCGCACCCGGACCGCTACTTCGAGATGTTCATCGCGGAGCAGCAGCTCGTGGCGGCCGCGGTCGGCATGCAGGTGCGCGGCTGGACCCCGTTCGTGTCCACCTTCGCGGCGTTCCTCTCGCGGGCGTACGACTTCGTCCGCATGGGCGCGGTGTCGCGCGCGAAGTTCGTGCTGAGCGGATCGCACGCCGGCGTGTCCATCGGCGAGGACGGGCCTTCGCAGATGGCGCTGGAGGACATCGCCTCGCTGCGCGCCATCCACGGCTCCACCGTGCTGCATCCGAGCGACGCGCAGCAGACCGCGCAGCTCGTGGCCGCGGTGGCCGACCAGGACGGCATCTCGTTCATCCGCACCCTGCGGGCCAAGACGCCCGTGCGCACGGCGCCGGACGAGAACGTCCGCATCGGCGGGTCGCGCATCGCCCACGAGGGCGACGACGTGGCCATCATCGCCTGCGGCATCACGCTCGACGAAGCCGTCAAGGCCGCCGAGCGCCTCGCCGACGGCGGCGTCCACGCCCGCGTGCTCGACGCCTACTCGATCAAGCCGATCGACGCCGAAGCCGTCCGCGCCGCGGCGCGCGACTGCGGCGCGATCGTGACCGTCGAGGACCACGCCCCCGAGGGCGGCCTCGGCGACGCCGTGCTCGAGGCCCTGGCCGAAGGTGACGAAAAGGCGCACGTCGTCAAGCTCGCGGTCCGTGAGATCCCCGGCTCCGGCACGCCCGAGGAGCTCCTGCACGGCGCGAAGATCGACGCCGACGCGATCGCCGACGCAGCGCAGAAGCTCGTCGCAGCGCCCGCATGATCAGTCGCCGCGCCCCGGTTCCGGGGCGCGGCGCAGTTCCATCACCCAGTTGGACGACCATGTGGCGCCTTCGTCGTAGGAGAAGAACTGTTCCCAGCGGGCGGACTCCGGTGTGATGTCCGACCAGACGAAGCGCATCCGGAGCGGGACGCCTTCGAGGACGTCGTCGGCCTCGAACGTGGCGGTGCCGTCGCCGTGGAAGCGGCCCTCGACGGGCGGATCCAGCCGGCCCGGCCGTTGCGTGGAGGACCACCAGATGCGCCACGTGTCCGTGTCCGGCGAGTACAGGCGCAGGCTGAAGCCCTCGTAGCCGTCGGTGACGAAGTGGTCGTGGTTGCCGCCGCCCTCGAGCATCGCGAACGCACTCGACGTGGCCAGGAACGTCTCCCACGAGCCGTCTTCGCGGAGCTTGTGGTTGGTGATCTCCCAGCGCCCCGGAAGGAAGTCGAAGTCCGTGACCGGCATCAGATGGCCACCGGATCGAGCGCGCGGGACAGGTACGCGTCCAGGTCTTCGTCGATCAACACGTCCTGCAGCCACGCTCGCCGTTCGAAGTCGATCACCTCGAGCTCCCAGACGCACGCGATGCCCGTGCTCTCGTAGGGCCCGAGCTGGTCCGGCGCGTCCAGCGGCGCGAGGTAGAAGTCTGCGTGCAGCTCGTTCTCGTTCGCCCACCAGTAGACGAGGCTCAGCGCCGCGGACACACCGCGGAAGGCGATCGTGAAGCCCGGAACGCCCGCGTGTGCACGGGCGCGGACGGCGTCGATATGCGCTGGTTCAGGGTCGCCGATGCCGTAGTGCTTGGTCTGATCTTCGCGGCCGAGGAAGGTGATGTTCCGGGGTTCGTGGGGCATGGAGTGGAACGTACGGGATAAACAGGGCAGAATCGGTCCTCTAATGGCGAAGGCGGGCCGAGTCCTCGAGCTGCTGGAGGCGCTGCAGGACCGCGGCACGGCCACGGGCCCCGAGCTGGCGCGCCGGCTCGGCGTCGATGTCCGCACCGTGCGCCGCGACATCGTCGCCCTGCGCGACCTCGGCATCCCCGTCGAGGGCGAGCGTGGCCGCGGCGGCAGCTACCGGCTCAAGCCCGGCTTCCGCGTCCCGCCACTGATGTTCACCAGCGGAGAGGCCGCCGCGGTCGCGCTCGGGCTGCTCGCCGCGCGCCGGCTCGGCCTGGAGGCCGAGAGCGCGCTGGGCAAGGTCCGGCGCGTGCTGCCCGACCCACTTCGCCGCGGTGTGGAGTCACTCGAGCAGATCCTCGGCTTCACCGGTGACGTGCAAGCTGCCCCGCCGGACGGCGAGACGCTGCTCGCGCTGGCCGATGCCGCCGGGCGCGGCCGGCGCGTCGCCGTGACGTACGTCAACAGCGCCGGCGTGGAGACCGCGCGAGAGCTCAGCCCGCACGGCGTCGTCGCCCACAGCGGGCGCTGGTACGTCGCGGCGTTCGACCACCAGCGCGGCGAGGAGCGGCTCCTGCGCGCGGACCGCGTCGCCACCGTCACGCTCGGCGCCGCCGGCGAACCCAAGCCACCCGGCTTCGACGCCACGGCGTTCGTCAGCCGCGGACTCGCGCGGGTGCCGTGGGCGCACTCGGTCGAGGTGGTGTTGGCGTGCTCGTTGGAGGAGGCCGCGAAGCGGTTCCCGCCGACGCTGGCGGAGCTGGAGAACCGTCCGGACGGCGTGGGGATGAAGTTCCGCGCCGACTCGTTGGACTGGGCCGCGGGGATCCTGGCCGGGGCGGGGTGTTCGTTCGAAGTGGTCGCGCCGGACGAGCTGCGGGGCGCCTTGCGGGAGTTGGCCGCGCGGTTGAGCGAGGCGGCGTGAACGGCGAGCACACCGTCGGGTGCGGGCCGGAGCGCCTGTTCGGCGGGGGGTTGCGCACGATCAGGTCCTGACAGGACCGGATTGTTCATCACCCCCGGCAATCCGCCCGCCCCGCCGCGGGTGTGCTCGCCGTTGCCGTTCTACGACGGCTCGGCGAGCTCGTCCGCCGGCGCTTCCTCAGCCACGTGGACGGAGCACAGGAACGGCCCGCCGACTTCGCGGGCGTCCTTGATCTCCGCCGTGGTCAGCTCCGCGCCGCAGACGGAACAGGTTCGTTCGATGGTGTCGTCGAGGCTGCGCTCTTCGAGGTCCATGATCGGACGGTACCGCGATTGCGGCCGAGCGTAACCCCGATCAGCCCGGCGGTCAGACCGCAGGCCGCCATCAACCAGTAGGCGGAGACGAAATCGGCCAGCACCGGGGTGGCGCCGACCACCGCGATCAGCACCGAGATGCCCAGGACGGCGCCCAGCTGGCGGAAGCAGTTCGACACGGCGCTGCCGGTCGCGAAGCGGGCCGGGGGCAGCTCCATCACTGCGGCGGAGGAGAAGCCCGCGAACGACAGGCCGACGCCCGCCCCGGTCAGCAGCGTCGCCGGGAGGAACTCCGACGCGTACGCGGACTCAGGCCCCAATCCGACGGCGAACACCACGCACCCCAGCGCGAACAGCACCCCGCCCGGGACGGCTGACACCCGCGGCCCGTACCGGTCGATCACGCGCCCCGCCAGCGCCGACGACAACGCCGCCATCAGCGGCCCGGGTGTCACGGCCACGCCGGCCGACAGCGTCGACCACCCCCACACGCCGGTCAGGAACAGGATGTTCGCCAGCAGCACGGCGTAGAACCCGAGCGAGAACATGAACACGCCGGCGCACGCGGCGGCGAACGACCGCACGCGGAACAGCGACAGCTCCAGCACCGGGTGCGCGACGACCATCGAACGCCGCACGAACGCCGCCAGCAGCAGACCCGCGACGACACCCGCGACCAGCACCCGTGGGCTCCCCCAGCCCCAGTCCGGCGCTTCGACGATCGCCAGCGAGAGCAGCCCGACGCCGCCCGCCAGCAGCGCGATCCCGACCGCGTCCGGCACGGCGCCCCGGTCCGGGTCGCGCGTCTCGCGCAGCAGCCGCCGCGCGGGCACCCACGCGGCCGCTCCCAAAATCAAGTTCACGAAGAACACGAGCCGCCAGTCGCCCCACGCGATCAGCAACCCACCCAGTGACGGTCCGGTCGCCGCCGCGATGCCGCCGACCGCGCCCCACAGCGCCGTCGCCGACGCGCGCCGCTCCAGCGGGAACTCCGGCAACAACAGACCAAGCGAGGTCGGCACCAGCAGCGCCGCGCCCGCGGCCTGGACCACGCGCGCCGCGATCAGGAACTCGACGGACGGTGCCAACCCACACAGCGCCGAGGCTCCGACGAACACGCCGAGCCCCCAGAAGAACATCCGCCGCCGCCCCAGCAGGTCCGCCAGCCGCCCGGCCGGCACCAGCAACGCCGCAAAGACGATGTTGTAGGCGTTCAGGACCCACGACAGCGACGCCAAGGACGACGACGCGAAGTCCTCCCGCACTGATGGGAACGCGACGTTGACGATCGTGACGTCCAGGAAAGCCATGAAGACGGCGACGGCCGTCACGGCGAACACCCGCCACCGGCGGTCAGGTTGCTTCATGCAACGCACCCTACACACCCGCGTTGCATCACGCTACCCTCAACACCAGATGCTCGGACGCACGTACGACGGCCAGAACTGCAGCGTCGCGAAGACGCTCGAGCTCGTGGGCGAGCGCTGGACGGTGCTCATCCTGCGCGAGATCTACTTCGGGCACCGGCGCTTCGACGAGATCGCCGACGGCCTCGGGATCGCGCGCAACGTCCTCACCCAGCGCCTGCAGCGCCTGATCGAGGAAGACGTGCTGACCAAGGTCGCCTACCAGGAACGCCCGCAGCGCTTCGAGTACCGGCTCACGGACAAGGGCCTGGACCTGTGGCCCGTCCTCATCACGATGATGCAGTTCGGCGACCGCTACTACGCGCCGGACGGCCCGCCGGTCGTGCTCACCCACCGCGACTGCGGCGGCACGCTCGACGCGCACCGCACATGCACCACGTGCGGCGCCAAGCTCACCGCGAGAGACGTCCGCGCCCACGCGGGGCCTGGCGCACAGCTCCTAGCGGGGTAGCTCCTGTTGGAGCTCCTGGACCGGCGCGAACAGGTCACCAAGGCGCTCCACCCGCTCCAGCACCTCCGCCGACGTGAAGGTCAGCGGCTCCTCCATGTCCTCCACCTCGTCCCAGGTCAGCGGCGTCGACACGGTCGGCTGCTCCATCGCGCGCAGCGAGTAGGCGTTCACCGTCGTCTTGTGGCGGTCGTTCTGCGACCAGTCCACGTAGACCTTGCCCTTCCGGCGCTCCTTGTTCATGTCGGCCACGATCAGGTCGGGCATCCGCCGCGCGAGCACACCCGCGAGCCCGCGTGAAAAGGCGCGCGTGTCCTCGTAGGTCACGCCCGGCGTGTTCAGCGGGAGGTACACCTGCATCCCCTTGGACCCCGACGTCTTCGGGAACGCCTGGAGCCCGAAGTAGTCGAACGAGCGCTTGAGCTCCAGCGCCACCTGCGCGCACTCGACGATCGTCGCCGGCGGACCCGGGTCCAGGTCGAACGCCACGATCGTCGGGTTGTCCATGTCGGGCACCCGCGCCATCGGCGTGTGCAGCTCCAGGTCCGCCAGGTTCGCGAGCCACACGATGGTCGGCAGGTCCTCGCACAGGCAATAGTTGATGTCGCCCTCGTTCACGCCGGACCAGACCGCCGCGGTCTTCACCCAGGACGGCGCGTGCGACGGACAGCGCTTCTCGTAGAAGAACCCCTTCTCGACCCCGTCCGGGTAGCGCTTGAGCGTCAGCGGGCGCGCGCGCAGGTGCGGGAACAGCGTCGGCGCGATCCGCGTGTAGTAGTCGATCACGTGCCCCTTCGTGAAGCCGGCGCGCGGGTACATCAACTTCGCGAGGTTCGAGAGCGAGACCGTGACATCGCCCACGTTGACCTCGACGCGCTTGGGCTGGGGCACCATCGAGACCCTATCCGGGTAACCCGTCGCCATGGCCTCCGACCATGACCGTCTGAACCGATATCTCAACGAGGCGCTGGCCACCGAACGTGCGCTGGTCAGCACCCTCACCGCCCACATCGCGATGACGCCGCGCAGCCCGTACCGGGAGCTGCTGGAGCGCCATCTGCGCGAGACCAAAGCGCACGCGGACGCCCTGTCCACGCACGCCACGGCCGAGGACACGAGCCTCGTCAACCTCGCGATCGGGCTCGCCGAGACCGTCGTCGGCCAGGCGCTCACGCTCGCCAAAGGCCCGCTCGACCTCGTCCGCGGCGGTCTGAGCACGCAGGAACGGCTGCTCAAGAACGCCAAGGACGAGTGCGCGACCGAGGCGCTCGAGATCGCCACCTACGACGCGATCGAGGCGCTCGCGATCCAGCTCGAAGCGCCCGAGATCGCGACACTCGCCGCGCGCCACCGGGAGGACGAGGTGCGCATGCTGGCCGACCTGCGCGCGCTCATCCCGGCCCTCGCCGCCCGCGCGGGCACGCAGGTCGGCAACCCGATCGCCCACTACGACGAGCTCAACGCCGGCCAGGTCGTCGCGCGCCTGAGCCAGCTCAGCCAGGATCAGCTCGCCGTGGTGCTGGCCTACGAGCGCGCCCACCGCGCCCGGCGCGCGGTGATCGAGAAGGCCGAGCAGCTCACGGCCACGCCTCCCTGGCCGGGATACGACGAGGACTCAGCCGAGGCGATCGCCGAGCGCCTCGACGGCACGCTCGCCGGCGCGGTGCGCGACTACGAGAGCCGCCACCGTCGCCGGGTGAGCGTCCTCGAAGCCGCGCAGCGGGAGCTCAGCGGCTCCGCTTGACCGGCGAGCGGCGCAGGCGGCCGCCCGTCTGCGCCATGACGCGTCGTACCGCGGCGGGATCCAGCCGCCGCGGCGGACGTCCACACCGGGGGCACGCCACGTCGTCACGAGTGAGCGTCGACCGGCAGTGGGAGCAGCGGGAAGTCGTGATCATCGCCGCGAGAGTTACCCATGGCGAGTGCCCTTCATTCGCGGCCGGATGAGAGCGACGCCCGGAGCTCCAGCATGCGCTCCCCCACGACGGCGACCACCTCCGGTTCCGCGGGGGACGGCATCAGGCGGCGCCGCTGGCGGATGACCTCCGCCGCACCTTGCGGAGGAGCGGAGGCCGGCTCGCCGGTGAGCAGCCAGGTGCCGTCCTCGCGGCGCGAGAGCTGTCCGTCGCGCGCGAGCTCGGCCAGCGCGGTCGAGACCGTCGGGCGACGGGCGCCGACCAGCTCGCCGATCAGCCGGTGCGAGAGCACGAGCGGCACCACGATGCCGTCCCGGGCGACGCGGCCCCAGCGCTCCGCGAGGTGCCAGAACAGCGCCAGCAGGCGACGATCCACGCGGTTGAGCTGGGAGATCGCCTGGGTGACGGCCAGCCGCTGCGCCCGCTCCGAGAGCCGGTCGACGATCACCGCCGACACCTCGGGGTAGCGGCCGAGCGCGGAGGCGAACCGACGATCCATGAGCCCGAGCCGGATCATCGACAGCGCGTTCCAGCGCACGATCACCGGCAGCAGCTCGGGCGGGCCTTCCAGGTGCCAGGGACGGATGATGTCGCCCGGCCCGAGCAACTCGGTGCTGACCGTGTCGCCGAGCACGACCTCACGCGCGAGCACGCCGTCGACGACGAGCAGGCCGAGGTGCGACGGGTCGGCGTCGACGAGGCGTCCACCGTCCCACTCACCGACGGGAAAGGTCGACACCCGCAAGCGCAGCTCGTGCTCGGCCGCGGCGCGACGCTCGTCGCTGAGCAGCTGCCCGAGCTGCGGATCGAGCTCCAGCAATGACCGGCCCGAACCCGATGCACGCGTGATCTCGTGCCTGGCCTCCATCCCGGTCGATCCTAACCTCACCGTAAGACGTGTGACGCCTTGACGGCGCCGCCGCTTAAGCGGTTAGAGTGCCCGCCGCGCAGGCGCGCGCCTCCTTGCGGGGGCCCGGGCAGGCGGAACCTCAAGAGGACGGTCTGATCGGCTCCACCATGCGGGGCTGCCAGCGGCCTCCCGTGTGCTCATCCAGAGGATTCCGTCGATGCCCGAAGACTTCGTTCCCAAACCGTTCCGCTGCGACGTCGCGCAGCTCGACGACACGACCCATCTGCGCCCGGAAGGCGAGTTGGACATCAGCACGGTGGACGAGGTCGAGCGGCTGCTCAAGGGCACACTCGAGGGCGGCGCCAAGCGGATCGTGGTCGATCTGCGCGGCCTCACCTTCATGGACTCCACGGGCATCACGTTGTTGACGCGATACAACAACGCCGCCGGCCGCGACGGCTACGACCTCGCGCTCATCCAGGGTGACGAGCGGATCGTCCGGCTCTTCAGCCTCACCGGGCTGGACGAATACTTCACCTTCATCCCCGGGTAAGCCTGCGGACACGTGCAGGACCATGCCCAGGAACTGATCGACGCCGCGGGGGGCCCAGCCCCTGGCTCGTTGCGCGCCGCGCTCGCCAACGCGATGGTCGGTCTGAAGAAGCGCTACTACGGCCGCGGGCCGGAAGCGGCCAAGGCGTACGTGGAGGACGACTACATCTTCGTCGTGCTCGAAGGCGGCCTCACCCGCAACGAGGAAACGCTCCTGGCCGCCGGCAAGGCCGACCTCGTGCGCCAGTACCGCCTCGCCTTCCAGGACGCCGTCGGACCGACCGCCATGAGCGCCGTCGCGGAGCTCACCGGCCGCCGCGTCATCGCCTACCACAGCCAGGTGGTGTTCGACCCCATGCGCGCCTTCGAGATCTTCGTCCTCGCCCCTGAAAGCTGACGATCTGTCCGCAAACGAACGGTTCTGGTTGTCGCAGGGGTGATTTCCGGGACCCCGGGTACCGATTGACCTTGATGGCTTCGACTCCGACGGCCGAACGCCCCCGTTCAGCGGCCAACCCGATCGACCGTGCCAAGCGGCAGCGCGAAGATCAGCGTCTCATGCGGCTCGTCCTCAAAGGCGACGAGAAGGCGCGTGAAGACCTCATCGAGCGTTACATGCCGCTCGCCCGCTCACTGGCCCTGCGTTACCGACGCGCGAGCGAGCCCCTCGACGACCTGATCCAGGTCGCATCCGTCGGCCTTGTCAAAGCGGTGGACCGCTGGGACCCGGAGCGCGGACTCGCGTTCTCGTCCTACGCGGTGCCGACCATTCTCGGCGAGCTGCGGCGCTACTTCCGCGACTCGACCTGGGACGTGCGCCCGGCGCGCGACCTGCAGGAGCTCTGTCTCGCGCTCGAAGAAGCGCGCGAGAAGCTCTGGGGCGAGTTGGGCCGCCAGCCCACCGTCTCCGACCTCGCCGCCCGCCTCGGGCGCAGCGATGAAGAGATCGTCGAGGCGATGCAGGCCACCGAAGGCCGCTCCGTGCGGTCGCTCGACGCGCCCGTGCACGACGAGGAGAACGACTCCGCGTCCGCCGGTGACCTGATCGGCGTCAAGGACGAGGAGTTCGACCGCGTCGAGGCAGGCGTGACGCTCGAGCGGCTGACCGGCATCCTCGACGAACGCGCGCGGGAGATCCTGCGCCTGCGCTTCACGGAGGACCTGCTGCAGTCCGAGATCGCCGACGTCGTCGGCTGCTCGCAGATGCACGTGTCCCGCATCATCCGCTCGTCGCTGGAGAAGCTGTACGCCTACGGATCGGGAATGAAGGTGGAGACTTGAGCGTTCCGCACCCCCAGGAACCGGCGACGCCGATCGCGCCGCCCGAGCCGGCGACGCCCGCCGTGCCCAGCGAGCCGATCGTCCCGGCCGATCCGACGCCGGACCGCGAGACGCCGCCGCCGAACGATCCGCCGCAGCCGCAGCCCGACGAGGGCTAGGCTGCCAGTTTTTCGATCCGCGGTGACTCTTCCTTCTCGTTGAGGAGGTCGAGCACCGCGAGTTCGATCTCCGGGTGGTGCGTGGGCAGCTGGCCGGGTTCGGCCGCGTCGAGCAGGACCTGCTGGTCGAGCACGAGCCCCGCGTCATAGGCGTCGAAGATCCGCGGGTCGATGTACGACGCGCGACAGACCGCGGGCGTGTTCCCGAGGTAGCGCGCCGTCTCTTTGATCGCGCGGGTCTTCGCGCGCTGGCGCGAGGTCTTGGCGCCTTGCGCGGAGCCGGAGACCGACAGGGCGACGGCCGCGAGCACGGTTGCGCTCCAGGTCCGGAAGTCCTTGGCGGAGAAGTCGTCGCCGGTGGCGTCCTTGAGGTATTGGTTGATGTCGTCGGAGCGCACGTCGAGCCACCGGCGGCCGTCCTTGTAGGCGAGCAGGTCCGGCCCGCCGCCGCGCCGGCGCTTGAGCGTGCAGACCAGGTCCTTCGCGAGCGGATCGACGACGGCCTGGATCCGGCGCTGTCCACTCTTAGCCGGGTAGTCGAAGATCATCTGCTCACCGTCGATCTTCACGTGCTCCTTGCGGATGGTGGCCAGCCCGTAGGACTCGTTGGTCGCCGTGTACTCCTCGGTGCCGATGCGGAAGAAGCCGCGGTCGAGCAGCCGCACCGCGCACGCCAGCACGCGCTCGCGCGTGAGCTCGTCCGTCGTGGCCAGGTCGGCCTCCACCCGTTCACGCAGCGCGGGCAGCGCGCGGGCGAAGCGCGTCATGTCGTCGAACTTCTCGGCGTCGCGGCGGGTGCGCCACGCCTCGTGGTAGCGGTACTGCTTGCGCCCGGCGGCGTCGATGCCCGTCGCCTGCAGGTGCCCGTTCGCATACGGACAGATCCAGACGTCCTTCCAGGCCGGCGGGATGCCGAGCGCGCGGATGCGCTCCAGCACCTCCTGGTCGCCCACGAGCACGCCATCGTCGTAGTACGCGAAGCCCCGGCCGGCCCGCTTCCGGGTGATCCCCGGACCTGAGCAATCTGTGCGACGGAGCCTGGCCATTGCTCCAGCCTCCCCACGGCGCCGCCGGTTTACGCTTGCGCGCGGATGTCACGCTTCGGCCTGCAGACGACCGCGAACGGCCCGCTCGCGCTCATCACCTTGCGCGGGGAGCTCGACATGCTCGCGATCGCCGAGCTCGAGTCCGAGCTCGAACGGGTCACCGAGGACGTTGTCGCGCTCGACCTGCGCTCGCTGTTGTTCCTGGACTCGGCGGGGCTGCGGACGATCCTGCTCGCCCGCGACCGTCTGGATTCAGAGGACCGGCGCCTGGTGCTCGTGCGCGGGTCCCGGGACGTTCAGCGCGTCTTCGAGATCACGCGCACGACTGAGCGGCTGGAGTTCGTCGACGCGCCGGAGCACGTCAGCTCTTAGCGGCTTCTTTCTCCTTCGACGAGGACGCCTTCTTCTTGGGCTTGTCGACGGCTGCGAGGCTCGCCTCGAGCGCGGCCATGAGGTCCGGGACGGCGGTCGGCGTCGGCGCCTCGGGCTGCTGGACGATCTCGGCGCCCTCGGCCTTGGCCTCGATCAGCTGCAGCACCTTCTCGCGGTACTCGTCCTTGTAGCGCGCGGGCTCGAAGTCGGTCACGAGCGATTCGATGAGCTGCTGGGCCATCTGCACCTCGCGGTCGGAGACCTTGAGCTCCTCGGCCTCGGGCAAGCCGTCCAGCGCGTCGCGGCCCACGACCTCGTCGGCGAAGATCATCGTCTCCATCATCAGCACCGTGCCGCCCTGGGCGGGACGGATGGCGACGAGCTGCTCCTTCGAGCGCAGGACCACCCGCGCGATCGCGACGCGGCCGGACTCCTGCATGGCGCTCAGCAGCAGGCCGTAGGCCTTCGCGGCGCCCTTGTCCGGCACGAGGTAGTACGGGTGGTCGTAGTAGACCGGGTCGATCTCCGCGAGGTCCACGAAGTCCTCGATGTCGATCGTGCGCGACTTCTCCGGGTCCAGCGAGTCCAGCTCGTCCGGGCTGATGATCACGTACTGGTCCTTGGCCATCTCGAAGCCTTTGACCAGGCTCTCGTACTGCACTTCCTCGCCGGTGACGGCGTCGGTGCGCTTCTGCGCGATCCGGTTGCCGGTCTCACCGTTGATCTGATGGAAGCGCACGGTCTTCTTGGAGACGGCGGAATAGAGCTTGATCGGGACGTTGACGAGCCCGAACGAGATGGCTCCACTCCACATTGAGCGCGGCATGGGTCACATTCTGGCGGATCACGCTGACGTTGCCGCAATACGCCCGTCACTCGGGGCGGCCGACGTCCTCCGGCGCGATGTCGTCGCGCAGCCCCTTGTACACCGGGTGTCGGAGCGTTCCGTCGCGCGTCATGTCGCCGTAGACGACGCTCGCGACGAGCTGGGGCTCCACGAACTGCGTGCCCTTCTCGGGCTTCTGCCCGGCGGTGAACGGGCTGGTCTCCCGCGCGAGGGGCTCCAACAACGCCTGCACGCGCTTGAGCTCGCCGTCGTTGAAGCCGGACCCGACCTTGCCGGCGAACACGAACTCGCCGTCCTCCCAGAAGCCGAGCGCAAGCGCACCGACGCGCCCGGCGCGACCGCCGTCGCCGCGCGTCCAGCCGCCGACGACCACCTCGGTCGAGCGGACGTTCTTGACCTTGACCCAGCCCTGGGCGCGCCGGCCCGGGATGTACGGGCAGTTCAGGCGCTTGGCCACGACGCCTTCGAGCCCTTGTGCCTTGGACGCCGCGAGCAGGCCCGCGCCGTTGCCGACGTGGTACGCCGGCGTCTGCCACTGCGGGCCGGTCAGCTCGAGCTTTTCGAGCAGTCTGCGGCGGTCCTCGTAGGTCTGCTCGAGCAGCGAGTGGCCGTCGAGCCACAACAGGTCGAAGATCATGTAGACGACCGGCTGGGACTGCGACATGCGCCGGATCTGGGCCTCACCGGTGAGGTTCATGCGCGATTGCAGGCGCTGGAAGCTCGGCAGCCCGTTCTCGAACGAGACGATCTCGCCGTCGAGGATGACCTCGTGCGCGCCGAGCGCGCGACCGAGCGGCGCGAGCTCCGGGTAGCCGCCGGTGATCGTCGTCTTGCGGCGGCTCATCAGCCGCATCCGGCCGCCTTCGATGTAGGCCATGGCGCGGATCCCGTCCCACTTGATCTCGTACCCCCAGCCCTCGTCGCCGGGCAGCTCACCCTGGCGCGCCAGCATCGGGTCGACCCATTCCGGGAGCGGCGCGTACGTCGGGTCCTCCGGCGGGTCCATCCGGTGGATCATCCAATTCTTGGCGTCAGTGCGAAACAGGACGTACTTCCCGCGGACCCGCTCGCCGTGGAACGTGACCATGACCTCCTTGTCACGCCACTTGTGGACCTCGAACGTGCCGCGGTCGAAGATCTTCATCGTCCCGGCGCCGTAGTTGCCCTCCGGGATCTCGCCGTGGAAGTCCAGGTACTCGAGCGGGTGGTCCTCGGTCTGGACCGCCAGGTTGTTGCGCTTGGGGTCGACCGGGATGCCCTTCGGGATCGCCCAGCTGACCAGCGTGCCCTCGTGCTCGAGCCGCAGATCCCAGTGCATCGCGCGCGCGGAGTGCTCCTGCACGACGAACCGCAACTCCTCGCCCGGCTCAACCGCTCCGGCGGGTTCGGGCGTGTCCTCGAAGTCGCGCTTTGCCCGATATCGGTCCAACCGATCAGCCATCGTGCCCATTGTGGCGTCCCTTCGGGCACAAGTGGGTATCGTGCACGCCCGTATGGACGCCAACCCCATCGTCCTTGACGAGACCGCCGGCGACGTCGTCGTAGTCGTCGTTGAAGGCGAGCACGACATCTACACCGCGCCGACGCTGCGGGAGCGGCTCGACGAGGCGCTCGGACGCGGCGGCGGCATCGTAGTCGACCTCACCGCCGCGACCTTCGTGGATTCCTCCGTCCTGGGGGCGCTGCTCGACGCGCGCCGCCGGGCGATCGAGGCCGGCCAGGGCTACGTGGTCTGCGTCGGCGACAGCGTCGAGCCGGGGGTCCAGCGGATCCTCGACATCACCGGGCTCGTTCCCGTCCTTCCCGTCATCCACGGGCGCGAAGAGGCGATCACCACGGTCCGCTCCACGAACGGCACGAGCGAGTAGATGACCACTCCGGCCCCAGAGGTCCTGCTCACCATGCCCGCCCGGCCCGAAGGCGTCGGCGTCGTGCGCCAGGCGCTCGCGGGCATGGCCGACGCGCTGGACTTCGATCCCACCGTCCTGGCCGACATGAAGATGGCCGTCACCGAGGCGTGCACCAACGTCGTCGTGCACGCCTATGACGAAGACGCGGGCATGCTCGAAGTCGAGATGCTCGCCGACGAGAACGGCCTCACGATCGTCGTGCGCGACCACGGTGCCGGCATCCAGCCCCGCCCCGCGCGCTCTGAGCCGCCGGCCTTGGGTCTCGGCCTGCCGCTGATCGCCGCGCTTTCAGATGCGTTCGAATTGAAGGGCTCGGCCGGCCATGGCACGGAGGTGCGGATGACGTTCGCGTACTCGCGCAACGTGGACCCAGCCGCCGCGAACCCCGTGACCGGGAACGTCGGCGCCGACGGGCGCTGGGACCCGGACGCCGAGTCGCCCGCGTAGCGCGGGCGAACGCACCCGCGGCCGTCGGGCGTGTTTCATGCGGATGAGGCGGGTGCCCCGCACTGCGTGAACGCCTCGGCGTTCACGTCTTTCCACGCCGAGGGACGGGGTGATGCACAAACGTAACCGCGGAGGTGACGCTTGTTCATCACCCCGCCGAGCACGCGCTTCGCCCGGGCGCACCCGGTGCAACCGGCTCACCCGCACAAGAGCGCACCGGCCGCGGCGGGTCAAGGAACTCGTACGCGAAGCACGAGTTACTTGACGCGACGCCCGACGGTGTGCTCGGCCGTTACTACGCGGCTTGGCGCAAAGCAGCCAATTCGCGCATACGGCCGAGCCGGCCCAGCGCCTTGGACTCGATCTGGCGCACACGCTCCGGGGTGATCCCGAGCTGGCGCCCGATCTCACGCAGCGGCGTGGGTTCGCCGCCGTCGATGCCGTAACGCAGGGCCACGACGGTCCGTTCGCGGTCGGGCAACTCGAGCAGCGCCCGCTTCAGGGTCTCCTCGCGCAGGGACACGTGCACGACGTCCTCGGGCGCGGGGCCCTCGGACGGGAGCAGGTCGCCGAAGGCGGCGTCCTCGCCCTCGCCCAGCGGCCGGTCCAGAGAGGTCACCGTACGCGCGGCGTCGCGCAGCGCCAGGAGATCCTCCAACGAGATCTCGGCTTCCTTGGCGATCTCTGCGTCCGTCGGCGCGCGGTCCAGCTTCAGGGACAGCGCGTTCTCCGCGCGCGCGACCTTGCGCTGCGTGCGGACGAGGTTGATCGGAAGCTTGATCGTGCGGGCCTTGGCGTCCATCCCGCGCTCGACGGCTTGGCGGATCCACCACGTGGCGTACGTGGAGAAGCGGTAGCCGCGGCGCCAGTCGAACTTCTCGACCGCGCGGATCAAGCCCAGGATGCCTTCCTGGATCAGGTCCAGGAGGGTCAGCTCTGAGCCCTGGTACTTCTTCGCGATCGAGACGACGAGCCGGAGGTTGGCGTTGATCATCCGGTCCTTGGCGCCGAGATCGCCGCGCTCGATGCGCTTGGCGAGGTCGATCTCCTCGGACGGCGTCAACAGCCGGTGGCGGCCGATCTCGTTCAGGAAGAGCTGCAGCGTGTCGGTGGTGACCGTCGCGAAGTGGGCGTCGTCGATCGGCGCCTCAGGTGCGTCCTGCCGCGTGCAGTCGTCGCGCAGCTCGATGTGCCGCGCGTGCAGCTGTTCGTAGAGCGCGCTGAGATCCTCGTCTTCGAGATCCAGCGCCTGGGCGAGCTGGTCGACCTCTTTGAGGTCCACGCAGCCGCGCTCCTCTCCGCGGTCGATGAGGGCCCCGATAGGCCCTGTGCTGTAGGCGTCACGCTCCGTTGCCATGGCTGTCCTTTTGACTCACCGCTCTGCGCCTCGACTAAACCAGCCAGAAATTAGAGTGACCTTCTGCACGCCCGCTCCGGTAGAGAGGTCTGGAATCCGACGTCCTCGGGTAGCCATTGATCGTGAGAGGAGCTGCCATCCCAATGACTCGGACCCCGGACATGGTCCGCTTGCTGGATGTGGATCCAGATCTTGGCGGACTGCTCAACGACAGCCGGCGCGAACACGCTGAGCGCGAGCTCGTCGTGCGCACGCACCGGCTCCCGGTGGGCCCGTGGGACGTCTCGCGCCTCGCGGGCGCGACCGCCGATCACATCGGCCTGCTGGTGATCGACGGCATCCTGTCGCGTGAGCTGGTCGTCGCCGACCACGTCTCCGCCGAACTGCTCGGCCCGGGCGACCTCGTGCGTCCGTGGCAACCGACCAGCCGCACCGGCCTGCTGCCCGTGGACGCGGTCTGGACCGTGCTCTCGCCGATGACCGTCGCCGTGCTCGACCGCCGCTTCGCCGCGGAGATGACCCGCTACCCGGAGATCACCGCCGCGCTGTTCGACCGGCTCTCTGAACGGTCCCTGCGCCTCGCGACCACGCAGGCGATCTCGCAGCTGACGCGAGTCGATCGTCGCCTGAAGGCACTGTTCTGGCACCTGGCCGAGCGCTGGGGTCGCGTGTCCGGCGATGGAGTCATCGTGCCACTTGCGCTCACTCATCGCATTCTGGGTCAGCTCGTGGGTGCTCGCCGACCGACCGTCTCGACCGCGCTGAGCGAGCTCGCGGAGCGTGAAGAGCTCATCCGCCGACCCGACGGATCGTGGCTGCTGCGCGGCGATCCGCCCGACGCGGAGTCACTCGCGCGCAAGCCCGCGCCCGCGGGTCAGGCCGCTGCCCGCTCGCAGGATCTGATGCGCCCCGCGCGCCGGTTCGAGCGCGAGCAACAGGTGGCGGAGCCGGAGGTCGTGACCGCGATCGACCGTCTGCGGGACGCGCTGGAACCCGGTGAGCTGCGCGAGCTGTTGGACCGCCGCCGCGGCGAGCCGCCCGACGACGCCGCGTAACCGTCCGAGCGCGTACCAAAAGCCCCACGCGCCGTGCGCGACCCAGGTAGGGTCACGCACCGAGTGGAGCCCACCCTCACGGCTGCCGTCGTCGATGTCGAGCCGCTTCTCGACGTCGTTCCCGTGCCGTTGGTCGCGCTCGAGCCGGCCAGCGGGCGTGTCCTGCACATCAACGCCGCGGCCCGCGGGGAGTTCCCCGCCGAGCCGGCGTTGCGGGTGGCCCGGGGCGAGACGCTCACGAACGTCCAGTACGACTGGGACACCGGCGCCCGCCGGCGCACCGTCCTCGTCTCCGGCACGACCGTCACGCTCGGGGGCGAGCGCCACGTCGCGCTGGTCAGCTTCGAAGACGTCACCGAGCTCGAGTCCGGCCGCCGGCGCGCCACCGTCCAGGCCGACGAGCTCGAGGTGATGCTGGACGGGATCGCCGACGCGGTCACCGTGCAGTCCCCCGACTTGAAGGTCATCTACGCCAACCAGGCGGCGCGGCGGCTGTACGACCTCCCGCACGACCGGCTCGCCGAGTTCTCGGCCGAGAGCTACCTCAGCGACTACGACGTCTTCGACGACGCCGGCGGAAAGCTCGACTTCGCGCGGTTGCCGGGCCGGCTCGCACTCATGGGCCTCACGCCGGAGCCGGTCACGATGCGGTCGGTGGATCGCCGGACCGGCGCGGTCCGCTGGTCACGGATCAAATCCACGGCGGTCCGCGATCCGGAAGGCGGCGTGCGGCTCGCGATCAACGTGATCGAGGACATCACCGAGCTCAAGCGCAGCGAAGAGGCGCAGCGGTTCTTGGCCGAGGCGTCGCGGCGGCTCGCGTGCGCGTCGCTGGATTACGAGCTGACGCTCGCGGCCGTGGCCGAGATGGCCGTCCCCGCGCTCGCCGACACGTGCACGCTCGTGCTCGCGGACGCCGATGGCGTGTCCGCGGAGGTGCTCGAGGTGCTGCGGACCGGCGTCGCCTCGCTCGGGCCGACGCGGCTCGTGGTGCCGATGATGGCGGCGGGGCGCGCACTCGGCGCGCTCACGTTCGAGCGCCGGGCGCGCACGTACGACACGCAGGACGTGCTCGTGGCCGAGGACTTCGCGCTGCGCGCGGGCGCGGCCGTCGAGAACGCGCGGCTGTACCGCGCAGCGTCGGAGATCGCGCGGGCGCTGCAGACGTCCCTGCTCCCGCCCGTCCTGCCCGACATCCCCGGAGCGAAGCTGGCCGCCGCCTACCACCCGGCGGGCCAAGGGCTCGAGGTCGGCGGCGACTTCTACGACGTCTTCTCCACCCGCGAGGGCCAGTGGTACCTCGTCATCGGTGACGTCTGCGGAAAGGGCGCCGAGGCTGCGGCGGTGACGGCGCTCACCCGCTACACGATCCGTAGCGCGGCCGCGCGTGAGCGCTCACCGGCGGCGATCCTGCGCTGGGTGGACGAGGCGATGCTCGCGCAGGATGGCGCCGGCGGACGCTTCTGCACCGTCGCGTGCGTGCACGTGGACGTCTCCGGCCCCGTCGCGCACGCGACGGTGGCCTGCGGCGGGCATCCGCTGGCGGTCGTGCGCCGAGCGGACGGCCACGTCGAGCTGTTCGGCACCCCCGGGACGCTGCTCGGCCTGCTGGGTGACGTGGAGCTGCCGGAGGCCTCGACGGAGCTGCGCCCCGGGGACTCGCTCGTGCTTTACACGGACGGACTCACCGAGGCGCGTGCGCCGCTGCATACGTGGAACGAGGACGAGCTGATGGCGGCGGTGCGCAGCGCTCCGATGAACGGGCCGATCGGACTGGTCGACAGCCTCGTGGCCGGCGCGCTGGGCGACCGCGGCGCCCCGCGCGACGACCTGGCCGTGCTGATCGCGAAGTTCAGTTAGCCGTCGGTGTTCGGGTTCCCCGTGACCGGGGCGTCCTCGTTGTCAGGTTTTCTGCCTGACCCTTTGTCGTCCCGCTGCGGCGTGCCTTCGGCGGGCGTATCATCGACCGCAGGAGGCTGCTCCTCCGGGTAGCCGACATCGGATTCGGTGGTCTCCATCCGCTTCTCCTACCCCCTTTCGGGGATGTCGCATGCCCGGTGCGACGCGTAGGCTCGACGCTCCCCCGTGCAGTTCAGCTTCCAGTTCCCACCCGCCGAGGACGCGCCCGCCCAGGCTCGCGCGGCGCTCGAGGTGTTCGACCAGATTCTCGCCCCGGACGTGCTCGAGGACCTGCAGCTGGTCGTCTCCGAACTGGTGACCAACAGCGTGAAGTTCGGGCCGCGCCGGCCCATCACCTTGGCGCTGTCGATCGGTGACGGTGGGATCGTCCAGGGCGAGGTGATCGACCAGGGTGACGGCGAGCGCGCGAAGGTCGAGATGAGCATCGAGCCCACCGTCGACGGCGGCTGGGGTCTACACCTGGTCGATCAAGTCGCGATGCGCTGGGGCGTGCACGAGGGCTCCACCCACGTGTGGTTCGAGATCGGCCCGAACCGCAAGCCCTGACTCAGGTGCGGCGCTCGAGGTTCGCGACCTCTTCCGCCT
This sequence comes from Solirubrobacter taibaiensis, assembly GCA_027587225.1. Lineage (GTDB taxonomy): Bacteria > Actinomycetota > Thermoleophilia > Solirubrobacterales > Solirubrobacteraceae > Solirubrobacter > Solirubrobacter taibaiensis. Next base: position 5,984 of record JAPDDQ010000071.1, on the reverse strand, counting down.
TGCGGTCAGCCTTCTCCTGATCGCGCGCGAGCTCTTCCTTCGCTTCGCCCTTGCGCTCCTCGTCGCGACCCTCGCGACGGAGGCTGGCGTCGCCCGCGAGATCGCCCGCGGCCTTCTTGACTCGTCCTGTGACCTTGTCTGTGAGGCTCATGGGTTCGGCGTACCCAGGGAGCCTCACGGACTACCCGGAGTGCTCGGCCACCGTACGCAAGCGCTCGAGCGCGCGGCGGATGAGCCGTGACACGTGCATCTGCGAGACGCCGACCCGCTCGGCGATCTCCGCCTGCGTCATGTCCTCGACGAACCGGAGGTGCAGCACGATCCGGTCCCGAGCCGGCAGCGCCTGCAGCGTCGGGGCGATCGTCGCGCCGTACTCCACGAGCTCGAAGCGGTCATCCTCGACGCCGATCGACTCCGCGTAGGTCTCGCCGTCGCCCTCGTCGCCGAAGCGGTAGGACTCGAGCGACACGGCGTCGTACGCCGAAGCGGCCTCCATCGCCTCCAGCACCTGCTCGGTCGTGAGCTTCAGCGTCTCGCCCACCTCGGCGGCGGACGGCGAGCGGCCGAGCTTGCGCGAAAGATCCTTCATCGCGTTGTCGACCTGCATCACGCGCTCCTGCATCCCGCGCGGGACGTGAACCGCCCAGCCGTTGTCGCGGAAGTAGCGCTTGAGCTCGCCGAGCATCGTCGGCACTGCGTACGAGGAGAAGGCTGTCTCACGCGAGGGATCGAAGCGATCGATCGCCTTGATGAGGCCGAGCGTCGCGACCTGCACGAGGTCGTCGAGCGGCTCATCCGAGCGCCGGTAGCGACGGGCCATGCGGCGAGCGAGAGGAAGCAGGCGCTGGACGAGCTGCTCACGCGCCGCCTGATCACCATGGCGGTGGTAGCGGATCAGCAGACGCCGATCCTCCTCAGAGCGGCTCGGACCGTCCTCAGAGCGGACGGAGGTCATCGCGACAGGCTTCTCCTCTCGTACCGCGGACGGCCTCCGAGGCAAGGTCCCCGGGGGTGCGGGCGGCGAGGTAGCTTCGAGAGTATCCATAGCAGCAGCGTCCGTTTCGGGTTTGAGCCGGACGCCTCCGGGGCCGGCCTCGCTCAGCCCTATCTCCGCCGCAGCAATTGTTCAAACCCTTACGACGACATCCTCCAGGTGTTTCCGGAGCTCGTCGACCGATACGAACACCCGCTCGGCCCCCGCGTCGAGCAGCTCCTGCTCGCTGAAACCGCCGGTCAGCACGCCGATCGGGCGCACCTTGGCCGCCTTCGCCGCCTTGCAGTCCCACGTCGAGTCGCCGATCAACACCGCGTCCGCGGGCTTGGCCCGCGCCTTCTCCAGAGCCGCCAGGACGAGGTCGGGCTCAGGCTTGGTCCGCTCCACGTCACCCGAATCCGTCCAGCCGTCGACGAGCGAGCGGGCGTCGAGCAGCGTGAGGTAGTGCTCGAGCTCTTCGGGCTTGGCCGAGGAGGCGAGGATCACGGCATACCCGCTGCCTTTGAGGTCCTCGATGAGGTTGCGGGCACCCGTGAGGGGCTCGACCTCGGCGATCAGCTGCGTATAGAGGATCGCCTCCGCCGCGCGGACCTCGTCGCCGTGTTCACGGTCGAAGCCCTCGCCGGCGAGAGCGGCGACCAGCTGGTCGCCGCCCATGCCGATGTCCCGGTGGATGCGCCACAGCGGAAGGACGAACCCGTGTGCGTGGAACGCGCGATACCAGGCGACGGCGTGGTGGTAGTTCGTGTCGACGAGTGTGCCGTCGATGTCCAGGATCGCTGTGGCCACCCAGGCAACCTATGCGCTGCGCGCCTGCTCGGCGTGCTTGCCCTCGGCGAACTCCTCGACGATCTTGGCGCAGAAGGCCGGCAGGTCGTCCGGGTTGCGCGAGCTCGTGAGGCCGGCGTCGACGTGGACCTCCTCGTCGACCCAGGTGCCGCCCGCGTTCTCGATGTCGGTCTTCAGCGACGGCCACGACGTGATCGTGCGGCCCTTGAGCACGTCGGCCTCGACGAGCGTCCACGGGCCGTGGCAGATGACGCCGACCGGCTTCTCCTGCTCGAAGAAGGCGCGCACGAAGCTCACGGCGTCGTCGTCGGCGCGCAGGAAGTCGGGGTTGGCGACGCCGCCGGGCAGCACGAGCCCGTCGTACTCGGCGGCCGTGGCCTCCGAGACGGTCTTGTCGACCGTGAAGGTGTCGCCCTTGTCGAGATGGTTGAAGGCCTGGACCTCCCCGTCCTCGAGCGAGACCAGCTCCGCCTTGCCACCGGCCTGCTCGACCGCCTTCCACGGCTCGGTCAGCTCCACCTGCTCGACGCCCTCGGTGGCGAGGAACGCGATCGTCTTGCCTGCCAGTTCAGTAGCCATGATTCCGGGGCTACCCACGGCCTGAGCCGTTTCATCGTCTCCGAGCGACGGGTAGCCCTGAGGGATGGGCTACGTCATCGCCGCTATCGCCGCCGTGGCCATCATCGGCGGCTTCATCGTCTTCCTCGTCATGAACGCGACCGGGAAGAGCAACGTGTCGGACGCCGGAGATCCTGGCGCCGACCAGAACCCGCTCGGCATCCTCGGCTCCGACGACGAGACCCCCGCGGGCGACACGAACCAGCACGCCGCGCCGGAGCAGAGTGAGGGCCGTTTCGAGCGCCGGACGGACGACCCCGAAGTTGCCCGACCAGTGGTGGGAGGCGAAGCGGAGGGCGAACGGTCCGCGCACTGACATTTTGGACGGGTTGCGGGGAAATTGAGCGTGCGTTGGTTTGTAAGTCGAAACGTCGGGAACAAACGGAATGTCGCGTCGTACGGATGCCCTCCACTCTCCGGCAGGCGCGCCACAACCCTCCTCCTCAGTGAACGAGGCGTCCTCCGGGGCGCCTCGTTTGCGTTAAGCCCAGACCGCCCGGGGTAGCCGCATCTCATGGCCACACCAGACCCTCGCCCACCCGGCCCTGGCCCGGACCCGCAGCCGCCGAGTCCGACGCCGGATCCGCTGCCGCTGCCGCCGGACCCGAACCCGCGGCCCATCTAAGTGGAGCCCGTCGAGCGGACACCGACCGAGCCGTCGGACTACGCGGCGATCAGCGCGATCTATGGCGCGCTCCTCGCCGGCACGGCGGTGAGCGCTCGAGGCCGCGCACCGATCCCCAACAACGAGCTCCCTGCCCTCGCCGCGGCGAGCTTCGCGCTGTCCAAGCTGGTCGTGCACGAGAAGGTGGAGAGTTGGGTGCGGCGGCCGTTCGTCGACGAGGAGCGCCGCAAGCCCAAGGGTCGCCGCCTGCGCTACGCCGTCGGTGAGCTCCTCACGTGCACGCGCTGCACGGGGGCCTGGACCGCGCTCGGGCTCGTCGCCCTCCGCGTGCACTCACCGGCCGCCGGGCGAACCGTGGCCACGGTGCTTGCCGCGAGCGCGGGGAATGATCTCTTGCAGGCGAGTTTCAAGGCGATCTGCGCCCACGCGAACGCCACCGAGCGCGCTCCCGCGCCGCCCCGCGCCGTGCCTGACGTCCGTGCGGCGTAAATGCCCTGGACGTGTCATCCTTCGAACCGCAAGATTCCAGTCCCCGCGACGGTTAGCCTGCACACTGCCGGGGGTACCAGAACGCGTGACATTCCATGGGCGCCAGCAACGTACAGACGCAACTTCGCTCCGTCGCGCCGGTGACGGAGCGCTCGACCACCGACGTGAAGCTGACGCTTCCGGCCCGGCCGGAGAACGTGTCGGTCATCCGGCACGTGCTCGGCGCGTTCGCGGAAGCCTTGCGGCTGCCCGATGACCTTGTGGAGGATCTAAGACTTGCCGTCACCGAGGCGTGCACGAACGTCGTGCGCCATGCCTACCCGGCCGATGTACCCGGCCCGGTCGAAATCTCGATCGTGCCGACGGACGACTTCGTGACCGTCGTCGTCTCAGATCACGGCCGCGGCATCGGGGCGAGCTCCGACACGACGGGGCCCGGCCTCGGCCTGCCGCTCATCGCGGCGATCGCCGACGGGGTCGAGCTCCAGCCCGTTCAGGGCGGCGGTAGCCGCGTGGCCATGACGTTCGCCCGGCATCGCCCGGGGGACGCTGCGTGACGAGCCAGCCTGTAGGCGCTGACGCGCCGACGACCGTCTCCATCGCCGCCGGCCCGCTCGTGGGTCCGATCCTGCGCCGCGTCGTCGGCATGCTCGCCGCGCGCGCCGACCTACCGCTGGACCGCCTGGACGACGCGGTCCTCGTCGCCGACTTGATCGCCAGCAAGGCGCCCGCGCACGTCCTGCACGGAACCGTCGACGTGGCCTTCGAACCTGGTCCGCGCACGCTCTCGCTGTGCGTCGGCCCGCTCCGCCCAGGAGGCGGCGACGGGCTCGTCGTGGACGCGACGGTCCCGGGTGTGGGCAACGTCATCGAGCAGCTCGCCGACGAGCTGCGCGTGGCCCCGGACGGCGAGCGGGAGTTCCTGCACGTCCGTCTGGAGTACGCGGGCTCCGCAAACTAGCCGTTCGGGCTGGATTCAAAAACGGCCTCGCGGGGGATCACTCTCCGCGATGGCCGTAGCTTTTGCAATAGAAGACCGATCCGTTGACGCCGACACGCATGTTGTCGCCGTCGCCGGTGAGATCGATCTCTTCACCGCCCCTGAGTTCAAGCAGCGTGTGTCAGCCCCCATTGACGAGGGGCGCACGCACGTCATCGTCGATCTGACGGAGACGACCTTCATCGACTCGTCGTCCCTCGGCGTGCTGATCGGTGCCCACCGGCGCCTCCGCCGGCTCGAGGGCCGGCTGGTGATCGTGTGCTCGAACGACGCGATCATCAAGACGTTCCGGATCACCGGTCTGGACGGCGTCTTCACGATCGTCGGGCGGATGGACGAGGCACTCAACGGCGACACGGTCGGGGCGTAGCCGCCCAATTCCCTGGGTAGCCGTTAAACCACGGCAACCACAGGGGGTATGACCGAAATGAAGACCGCTTACATCGCCATAGGTGCTGCTGCGGCAGGCGCCATCGCCGCCGGCTACTTCAGTCGAAACAAGGCCAAGAGCCTTGTCGGCCCGGCGAAGGGTGTGGCGCACGGCGTCATCCCGCATCGCCACGAGGACATGGACGATCAGACGCTCGCGGACCGCGTCCGCAGCGAGATCTTCCGCGCCGCCGACGCGCCCAAGGGCGACGTCTCGGTGGACGTCCAGGCCGGCGTCGCCTACCTGCGCGGCACCGCCGACGAGGCGTGGATCGAGCGCTTCGGCAAGGAGGCGCGCAAGGTCCAGGGCATCAACGGCGTCAAGAACCTGCTGCACACGCCGGGCTCACCGGCTCCCACCGCTGAGCCGCGCGGCGTCGCGACGGAGAACTTCAACTCCTAGCGCCTAAGCGCGCAGGGCGTCTCCGGAAGCCGGGTCGAAGAGCTTGATCTCGCTGGGATCGAGCACCAGCTCGATCTCAGCCCCAGCTTCCGCCCGGCTCGCCGCGTCCAGCCGAGCCACGACGCTCGACCCGGCGCCCGGCACCTCTTCCACCCCGGTGTCGGCCGCCAGCTCGTCGAGCTGATCCGAATGGACCTTGCCACCTTCGAAGTAGGCGTAGAGCTCCGAGCCCATCGACTCGACGACGTCGAGCTTGGCCTTGAAGCGCATCCCTTCGGTGCTGATCGCCGCGTCCTCGAAGTGTTCCGGGCGGATGCCGGCGATCACCTCGCGCTGGTCGGTCTTCACGCCGGGCGGGATCGGCGCGTCGCCGAACGGCAGCCGCAGCTTGTTCTCTTCCAGGCGCGCGGGCACGAAGTTCATCGCCGGTGAGCCGATGAAGCCCGCCACGAACAGGTTGTCCGGGTTCGCGTACAGATGCTTGGGTGTGTCCACCTGCTGGATCACGCCGCCGCGCATCACCGCGACGCGGTCGCCGAGCGTCATCGCCTCGGTCTGATCGTGCGTCACGTACAGCATCGTCGTGCCCAGCTGATGCTGGATCCGCGCCACCTGCGTACGCATCTGCACGCGCAAC
>JAPDDQ010000743.1 GCA_027587225.1 Solirubrobacter taibaiensis | reverse complement strand
GGGGTGAATTTACGAAATAAGTTCCCGTTCTATGCAGCGATTATAGGATCTGCTGTGGCAGCGATATTCATTACATTAAATGGTGTATTAGCGCCCGCTATCGGAATTGGCGGATTGCCAGCATTTATTTCTATCATTCCGAAATCGATTCCAATGTTTATTGTAGGAATGATTATTGCAGTTGTAATCCCGTTTACTTTAACATGGTTATTTGCAAAAAGAGTCAAACAGAAGTAGGAGGAAGTTAAACATGAAGGATTGGCATAAAAGTGTAGTCTATCAAATTTATCCGAAGAGCTTTAATAGTTATTACAATAGAGAAACCGGGGATATAAAAGGTGTTACAGAGAAACTAGATTATTTAAAAGAACTCGGAGTGGATTATATATGGTTAACACCGATATACCAATCACCACAAAATGATAATGGATATGATGTAAGTGATTACTACAGCATTGATCCATCTTACGGAACGATGGAAGAGTTTGAAGAACTTTTAGCAGAAGCGAAAGTACGTAACATTGAAATTATGCTTGATATTGTTGT
>JAPDDQ010000742.1 GCA_027587225.1 Solirubrobacter taibaiensis | reverse complement strand
GGTGTCTTTGGCTGAAGATAAGTCTGCTCCACGTCCCTGCCCATTAAACATATTCATGACTTTGGTCATGGCACGTCCATTCGGTTCAGTTTTATTGGGTTGTGGATTGGCTTGAGACGCGACATTACGGTAGTACTGAATAATGTTATCCTCCTGTTCCATCGCACTTAGGCTATTGTTGTTAAATACCGCATCAAAATAAGCCGCTGCTTCTTTCTGGGTGACTTTACGTTGGGTGAGTTGTTTCATTTCATACATGTGGTCATACCATGTTTTCACTGAAATACCGAGTTGATCTTTGACTTTGTCGGCATCGAATTTGGTACTGTGCGGTACTTTGACCACGCCTGCATTGGAACTCTGTCCACGTAAGGCAATGGCCAAAGTGTTGTTACACACCACACGGATATTGGTGAATTGTGCGGTGGTGGCTAAAGTACCATCACATGCGGTTGCTAGCAGAATATAGCCATTGCTGACATCACCACCTTTCAATTCTGCAGTTTGTCCTGTACGTGCCAAAGCCCAGAACTTTTTCCCACCTTT
>JAPDDQ010000741.1 GCA_027587225.1 Solirubrobacter taibaiensis | reverse complement strand
GAATCGCGCGAGATAAATCAGCATCTGGCAAGATGATATTTGGTGATTTGCCGCCTAATTCAAGTGTAACGCGTTTTAATGATTCGGATGCTTGTCGCATAATTTGTTTACCGACAGGAGTAGAACCGGTAAATGCAATTTTATCAACGAGTGGATGATTAACGAGAGCTTGTCCAGCTGATTCACCGAATCCAGGTACGATATTAATAACACCTTTCGGGAATCCAGCTTCTTCAATTAATTCAGCTAAGTATAGAGCAGATAGTGGAGTTTGTTCTGCAGGTTTTAAAACGATTGTACATCCTGTAGCAAGCGCTGCTCCCATTTTCCACATTGCCATAAGAAGCGGGAAGTTCCAAGGAATAATTTGACCAACGACACCAACAGCTTCATGGCGTGTATAGTTAAAGTAATCACCGGAAACAGGAATTGTTTGACCAACGATTTTCGTAGCCCATCCAGCGTAATAGCGCATATGCTCAATTGCAAGTGGTATGTCTGCTGCCATTGTTTCACGGATTGGCTTTCCGTTATCTAATGTTTCGAG
>JAPDDQ010000740.1 GCA_027587225.1 Solirubrobacter taibaiensis | reverse complement strand
CTAAGTAAATTGAATCCGTTACGTTTCCAAAAAAAAGTAAAAATGAAGAAACCGTATTATTCGAAGCAAATGTAGTTTTTATATTTTAAATCGAGAATTTGATTTATTTTTGAGTTTGCCAAAACACAAATGTATTTTGGCAAACTTTTTTCATTTACACACCTTCTACAAGAGGTAAACCAGCATCACGTGCTGCACGAGTACCTCCCATCAAAACGACGTATTCACGTGAACTATCTAGACCTTCTAAAAGTTCGGCTGCTCGCGGTGCTTTACTGCCACCACCACATAAAATGTAAATCGGCTGATCCGCTGCAACTTGAGTCAAACTATCCGCAGTTAATTCAGCAATAGGACGATTTACTGCCCCTTTGACATGAGCCTCTGAATACGCTTTGGTATCTCGGACATCCCAAATGATCGCGTCCTCTGGGAACTCAAATGTTGTAATTTCTTGTTTACGGATCATTGCGCACTCCTTTGATGTAAACAACACTTGGCAAATGAAGAAAACACCCTTAGCATCTCAAATATTCTTTCCCTTTGT
>JAPDDQ010000739.1 GCA_027587225.1 Solirubrobacter taibaiensis | reverse complement strand
AAATCATCCTCTTAAAATTGATCGACAACTGATTCGAAGTATTCGTCACGATCCAAATTTAAGTAAATTAATTTTAAAACTGGGTATTCCGACAGGCGTACAAATGGTCACGACGTCTTTGGCTGGCTTAGTGATTATTGGCTTAGTTAATCGTTATGGCGCACACGCAACTGCCGCATATGGCGCAGTCAATCAAGTTCTGAACTACATTCAATTCCCAGCCATGTCGATCTCCATAGCGGCATCAATCTTTGCAGCGCAAGCAATTGGGGCTGGAAAATCCGACTTATTGGCAAAAGTGACACGGACTGCCTTAGGCATGAATATCTTGTTTACAGGAACACTCATCACTTTGGCTTATCTATTTTCTAAGTATTTAATGGCACTTTTTATCACCGATCATAGTGTGGTGGTATTAGGGCAACAGCTATTATTTATTGTGCTATGGTCAATTTTGTTTTTTGGTGCAAGCGCTATTTTTGCTTCAATCATGCGTGCCAGTGGTACAGTCAATGTCCCAATGATGATCAATATTTTGACCATCCTT
>JAPDDQ010000738.1 GCA_027587225.1 Solirubrobacter taibaiensis | reverse complement strand
TCTGGGTCATCCTTGTTTACGCACCAATTACTCATTGGGTTTGGCCTGCAGACGGCTGGTTATTCAAAGCAGGTGCTTTAGACTTTGCTGGTGGTACTGTTGTACATATCAACGCGGGTGTTGCTGGTCTAGTTGCTGCATACATGTTAGGTAAACGTACAGGTCTTGGTCGTGAATCTATGGCGCCACATAACCTTACTTTAACTGTAATCGGCGCGAGCTTGATTTGGGTAGGTTGGTTCGGTTTCAATGGTGGTAGCGCATTAGGTGCGGGTGCTCGTGCAAGTATGGCAATCTTGGTAACTCAAGTTGCTGCTGCCGCTGCTGCATTCTCTTGGTTACTTGTAGAACGTCTAATCCGTGGTAAAGCTTCTGTTCTTGGTGGTGCATCTGGTGCGGTGGCTGGTCTTGTTGTAATCACTCCTGCTGCTGGTTTCGTTGGTGTAGGTGGTGCATTGATCATGGGTCTGATCGGTGGCGTAGTATGTTTCTGGGGTATTACTGCACTGAAACGCTTACTTAAAGCTGATGATGCTTTGGATGCATT
>JAPDDQ010000737.1 GCA_027587225.1 Solirubrobacter taibaiensis | reverse complement strand
TTTACAACCGTTTCTACTGAATCTGCAATTATTTCACGACTCGGAAGAGAATAACGCATACCGATATGTCCCATCGCAATACCATCGTCAACTCCAATTGTATTGAATTCGAATGGTACCATACCTGCCGCACGAACTGCCTCTTTTACAAGTTTCCCAAACTCGTTCAAGTGTTTATGCCCTGGAATAATTTCAATAAAAGAATTACAAATCGCTATGAAAGGTTTATCAAAATCTTCATCTTTCAAACCAGTTGCTTTTAATAAACTACGGTGCGGCGCTTTATCAAAACCTTTTTTAATCATGTCACTTCTCATCTTGTCAAATCCCCTCTTACATATTTTTCATTTATACTCTCTTACTCTATTTCTTTACTAATTCTTTCGGTGCATGAATCCAACTCATCATTTCACGAAGCTCTGCTCCCACTTTTTCTAATTGATGATTTTGTTCTGCTTTTTTCATTGCGTTATACGTCGGACGCCCTGCTTGATTTTCTAAAATCCATTTCTTCGCAAATTCACCTTGCTGAATTTCTGTCAGAACA
>JAPDDQ010000736.1 GCA_027587225.1 Solirubrobacter taibaiensis | reverse complement strand
GGAGAGGAAAAATGAATCAACGTGTAGAAGCTGTTGATGCAATTCGTGGTTTTGCTTTGTTTGGCATTTTACTAGTCAATATGACATTAATTCAATTTGGGTTCTTCACCAGTGAAAAACCAACTTATCTATTTGGCGATCTTGATAAAGGTGCTAATTGGTTTATTCAATTTTTCGGCACACATAACTTTATATCCCTATTTTCTTTTCTATTTGGGCTTAGCATTATTTTGTTACAAAAAAGTATTATCGCAAAAGGAAAAAAATTCTTCCCCACATACATAAGACGTATTATCATTCTTTTACTACTCGGCTACATTCACGGCACTTTTGTTTGGGAGGGAGATATTTTATTTGCATACGGAATAATCGGGATTTTTTTAATGATATTCATCAATCGAAAACCGAAAACTTTGCTTATTTGGGCGATTATTCTACTCGCACTTATTACACTTATGTCTTATCAAACTGATCCATCTACAAATATAAATGATTTCGCACCTTATACTGAAAAAGAACATAAAGTCCATCAAACTGGAAGCTATATG
>JAPDDQ010000735.1 GCA_027587225.1 Solirubrobacter taibaiensis | reverse complement strand
AATGACGCTCGGTTTTTATTTTACGAGTAAAAACTGGTAAGCATGTTAGTAGGTATACAAGCATGAAAGATAGAATAAGTTGATATAAGTGTTTGTATCATACTTGCGTTTATTATCTATTAGCGTATGATGAAATATATATGTTTAAAAGGATGTGTAACGAAATGAGATGGATTGTATCACTTCTTGTAAATAGCGTTGTGTTAATCGCTGTATCGGGACTTTTAAAAGGGATTGCACCAGATGCATTTTACGTAGCAAATATACAAACTGCAATTATTGCGAGTATTATATTGGCGGTTTTAAATGTGTTCGTAAAGCCATTTTTAATTTTAATTACGCTACCAATTACTGTTGTAACTTTCGGCTTCTTCTTAATTGTTATTAATGCGATTACGTTAAAAATAGCAGATTCATTATTAGGAGATGCTTTTAATATATCAGGATTTGGTGTAGCGATTGTTGCGGCAATTTGTATTTCAATTTTTAATATGATAATTGAAAAGGCAATTGTTGAACCTCTATATGGAAAAAAGAGAAAGTGACAA
>JAPDDQ010000734.1 GCA_027587225.1 Solirubrobacter taibaiensis | reverse complement strand
AAAAGAAGTAACTATTACACCGCCTGAAGCTCCAAAAGATGGTACAGTATCGCTTCATAAAATAGATTCTGAGAATCCGAACAAAGGGTTAAAAGGTGCCGAATTTGAAGTTCGAAATAGTGCAAATGAAGTTGTTGCAAAACTGACAACGGACGAAAAAGGTTTTTCAGTACCTCAAACTTTAGCTCCTGGGACGTATAAAGTTTATGAAACAGTAGCACCAGAAGGATATCAAAAATTAACAAGCCCAGTAGAGGTTACACTTCAAGCTGGAGAAACAAAAACAATTGAAATTAAAAATACTGTGCAAAAGGGTCAAATTGAAATAAAGAAAATTGATTCGGAAAATGGTGAAAAACCATTAGCAAATGCAGAGTTTGATATAGTAAAAGACGGTGTAGTAGTCGAACATATTGTTACAGATAAAGATGGTAAGGCAATCTCTAAACCGTTAGCACCAGGGAAATATATTTTAAAAGAAACGAAAGCGCCTGAAGGCTACCAATTAAAAGAAGCAGAGTTCGAAGTAAATGTAACAGGGGACGGCA
>JAPDDQ010000070.1 GCA_027587225.1 Solirubrobacter taibaiensis | reverse complement strand
ACGATCCGACTTGCGCGTGAAGGCGCTGCCGGCCGACGCGCAGCGCGCGCTCGACGCGCTGCTCGAACCCGCCGCGCTGACCGACCAGCGCCTCCGCGACGCGGCCGCGCTGTTGCGCGCCGAGGGCCAGCCCGCCGCGGCGGCCGCGCTCCCGCTCGCGCTCGTGCAGCAGCGGCTGCGCTGGAGCGGCGCCAACGCGACGGGCCCGCAGTCGCCGGGCCCGCTGGCGAAGATCAAGCGCGTCGACCAGGCCGACTTCCACCAGCTCACGAGCCTGCTGCGTGACCATCCCACGCTGGCGGCGGCACTCGGGCTGCGGGTCGACGTGGAGATCGATCCGTTCGACGGCCCGCGCCTGTTGCGCGTGCGCGGGACGGGACAACCGCCGCTGGACGGGCCGACGAAGGTGATCCAGCCGTGGAGCAGCGTGGTCTGCGAGCCGGCGCTCAAGCGGTTCGTGATGGCGCCCGACCCGGACGGCAACGGGGAGATCCGCCGCGGCCAGCTCGACCTGTCCGACGGGCGGTACGTCTTCACCACCGCGGACCTGTACGCCGCCGCCATCCAGCTGCAGGCGTTCGCGGGGGTGCTCGACGAGTCGGACGAGGTCACGCTCCCGCCGCAGCGCAACGCGGGGATCGTGCTCGCGCAGACGAACCGCAAGACGGGGCAGTTCGACCGCTCGCTCAGCCGGGCGAAGGCGCTCAGCCTCGCCGCGGGTGAGCGCGTCCTGTTCGCCGACGACGTGACGATGGGCTATCGCGTCGACCTCGCCTCCGACGCGCGTCCCTTCCGGTCGCTGATGCGCCGCGCGGTCACCTACGCGGTGCGCCAGTCCGGCACGAAGGCGCCGCTCACCCTTCCGGCGCTCGACGAGGGCCTGATCGAGGGGATGACCGTCGCCGAGCAGACCGACGAGGCCGGCGTGCCGCAGCTGCTGCTCGGCGAGGAGATCTTCGGCTGGGACGGTGGCAGCCTCGTGGCCCCGGTGCCCGGCCGGCGCGTGGCCGGTGAGCCGGGCCGGCCGCCGGTGGAGGACGAGCCGCGCCAGCTCGTGCCTGGCCACCCGCTCTCGATCGAGGTCGCGGCCGAGCCCGGGACGCTGTCGCGGCTGCGTTACGGCCGCGTCTACCGGGCCCAGATCCGCGCGGTCGATCTCGCCGGCAACAGCATCGCGCCGGACGCCGGCGACGCCGCGCTCGCGTCGCCGGGCGTGCCGTACCACCGGCTCGACCCGGCGTTGACGCCGACGCTGGCGCCGGCCGGCTCGTTCACCTTCGGCGAGTCGCGCAACCGGCTCGTGGTGCGCTCCAACGGCGAGGGGACCGTGATCGGCGCGCCGTGCCGCCGGCACCTGTTCCCGCCGAAGGCCACCCAACGGCTCGCGGAGACGCACGGGATGTTCGACGCCGCGTTCGGCCCGCGCGCGACCGCGGCCGAGCGCGACCGGGCGCTGGCGATCGCGGTCAACGAGCAGGGCAGCGTGACCGACCCGACCGTGCCCGATCCGGCCGATCCGGCGCGCAAGATCGCGCAGCCCGGCATCCGCGTCGTCACCAACCACGGCGCTCCGCCGCCGTCCAGCACGCTGCCGCTCCCACCCGGTGGCCTGCTGGCGCCCGGTGAGTACGTCGCGTTCGACAGCGACGCTCCGCTCACGCCGTATCTCGCCGACCCGGCGGTCGCGGGCGCGGCGGTGATCGGCGCGCCCGGGCGCAGCGAGCCCGCGATCGCCACGTTCGGCGGCGCGCGCTGGCCGGACGTGCGGCCGGGGGTGCTGCTCGCGCGGGCCGGAGCGGCCGGCGCGACGGCCGTGCGGCCCGGCACGGACGGGCGCGGGATCGTCGAAGTGACCGTGCCGCCATCGCAGGAGCTGACCGTGGGCGTGAGCTCGGCGCTGCGCGCGGACCGCCTCGACGCGTTCGGCGTGCCGGCGGGCAAGCCGCGGATCACGGCCGCGAGCGGCCTCAACCCCGCGCTCAGCCCGGTGGAGGAGGTCGTCGTGGTGCACGCCATCACCAAGCCGCTCGGGCCGCTGGTGTTCGACACCGCGTTCGGGTCGCGCGAGCGCAGCGCGACGGTGGCGCAGCTCAGCGGCGCGTTCACCTGCCACGGGCCGAGCACGGCGCGGATCGACGTCGAGGCGCGCTGGCTGGAGGTCTATGACGACGGCAGCTCGGCCACGATCCACTCCGAGCCGCGGTCGGCGATGGCGTCCCCGCTCACGATCCGGGCGGACCAGCCGCCGAAGTCCCCCTGGGGGTCGCGGCTGGCGCTCGGCGACACGCTGCGCCGCGACCTCGAGCTGGTGCCGATCGGCGCCTCGCGCTTCCGCGAGTACTTCTCACCCGAGCAGCTCGAGCCGCGGGTCGGCCCCGGGCGGAAGGTGATCGTCCCGAACGGCTCCCGGCCCGTGCAGCCGCGGGTCCACTCGGTGCTGCCCACGTTCCGCTGGACCCGTCAGGAGCACGCCGACGGGTCGTACTCCAGCGAGCGCCGCACCGCCGGTGTGCGCGTGTTCCTCGACCGGCCGTGGATGACGACCGGGGTCGGCGAGCAGCTCGGCGTGCTGACCTTCGCGACCGAGGCGGCGGGCGCCGCGGCCCTGGATACGCGGGCGTGGGAGCTGGTGACGCGGTACGCCGGTGACCCGCTCACCGACACGCTGGGCGCGGGCCTGGCGGCGCTCACCCCGGACGTCGTCACCAACCCCGCGACACCCGCCCGGTTCGTGCGCGTGCCGGAGCCCGGGATCGGCACCGAAGGCGAGCATCTGCGCGTCGTCGGCGTCGAGGTGCGCTTCGACGAGGGACGCAAGCTCTGGTACGCGGACGTCGACCTCAACCTGCCCACGCGGCTGAACCCGTTCGTCCGGCTCGCGCTGGTCCGCTACCAGCCGGAATCGCTCGTCGACTGCCACGTCTCCCGCGTGGTGCTCACCGAGCCGATCATGCTCCCGCCGCACCGCTCGGTCCGCGTGCTGCCGACCACCGACGGCGTCTCACTGCCGCTGATCGTCTCCGGCGAGCGGCGCAAGAACTGCGTCTACACCGCGACGCTGACGCCGCGAGCGGCGGGCGGGGAGCGGTCGATCGTGCAGGACCTGCGGCCGACCGCGGCCGGCTCGGTCGTGCAGACGCTCCCGCTCTCGTTCGCGGCCGGCGAGCTCGCGCGGGGGAAGTTCACGTTCGGCGGGATTCCCACCGACCGGGACCTCGTCGTGCGCGAGGAGTTGCAGGCCGACTTCCTGCACGCCGAGCAGATCGTCACCCAGACGACGTGGCTCGAGGTCCTCGAAGGCCCGCGGCTCACCCGGATGCTCGGCGGATAGGCTCGCGGGATGCGCCGGCTCGTCCTCCTGCTCGCCCTGCTCACCGTCATCGCCGGCTGCGGGGGTGAGGACGAGCAGGCCGCACCTGCCCCCGATCTCGCCGGCACCGCGTGGGTGCTCGCCGGCGGGATCGACGTGCCCGGCTGGGAGCAGGTGGCGCCGAGCGCCGCCTTCGCGGACGGCAAGCTCACGGGCGTCAGCGGCTGCAACCGGTACTCGACGAGCTACACGCTCGACGGCGAGGCGCTCACGCTCGGGGACGAGACGGTGATGACGCGGATGGCGTGCGGGGACCCGGGCCAAGCCGTCGAGACCGCGTTCCACGCCGCGCTCAAGCGGGTCGCGGCGGCGCGGATCGGGGGCGGCCAGCTCGCGCTGCTCGACGGCGAGGATCGCGAGCTCCTGCAGTTCCGCGAGGCGAGCCCGCTCGGCACGTGGGACGTGACGTCGTTCCTGCAGGGTGACGGCGTTTCGTCCCTGGTCGAGGGCAGCCGCATCACCGTCACGTTCGCGGAGGGCGGCAAGCTCTCGGGTTCGGCCGGGTGCAACGACTACTCGGGGGCGTTCACGCTCGGTGCGGGCACACTCACGATCACGGGGGTGAGCGCGACGGAGCTGGCGTGCGAGATCCCCGAGGGCGTGATGGAGCAGGAGCAGGCGTTCCTTGCCGCCCTGCCGCGGACCGCGCGTTACACGCTTGAGGGCCGGTCGCTCACGCTGCTGACGGAAGCAGGGACGATCGTCGCGACCCTGGACGCGTCCGGATGAGGCGCCGGACGACGAGCAGGCCGCCCGCCGCGGCTGCGGCGTAGAGCCCGACCGCGATCAGGCCGCGGGCCGAGAACGGGTCCGCGAGCGCGCCGCCCAGCGCGACGTACGCGATCGTCTTCGGCAACGCGCCGAGCGCGACCGCGGCGAGCACGGCACGGGTGCGGATGCCCGTGACGCCCGCGAGGTAGTTCACGATGCCCGAGGGGACGCCCGGTGCCAGGCGGGAGGCGAGCACGGCGCTGAAGCCGTGGTCGGCAAGCCAGTGCTGGTACCGGCGAGCGCGTGGGCTGAGCAGGGACAGCAAGGCCTCGGCGCCGATCTTGCGGGCGACGAGCAGCGCGACCCCAGCGGCGATCAGGGCGGCGAGCAGGACGATCGGGATGCCGGTGAGCGCACCGAACAGCGCACCCGCGGCGGTCGCGATCAACTGCCCGGGGAACAGCGCGAGCCCGAGCACGGCGGCGACGAGCACGAACAGCAACGGCCCCAGCGCGCCGGCCTCTGCGACCCAGTGCCGAGCGTCGGTCGGCGACACGCCGAGGAGCGTGACCGAGGCGAACGCCGCGACGATCGCCAGCCCGAGCAGGGCAAGGCGCGCGACGGCACGCCGGCGGTCAGGGACGCGGATCACAGGAGAGATAACCCTGGGCAGCCCCCGCGGGTTACGGCTCCTATGAAACATTTACGTCGGTGATCCCCGACCCCACCACGGCCGAGTGGGCGCTGATCGTCGGGATCGTCCTCGCGCGCCTGGCTGTCCCGCTGCTGATTCCGCGCTGCGAGCTGGTCATCATCGTCGCGCTCGTCCTCGACGCGATCGACAACTCGCTGCTCGCCGCGTTCACGGATGTCGACCTCGGGCCCGACGGTCCGTACCAGAGCGTCGACAAGGCGCTCGACATCTACTACCTCGCGATCGCCTACGCCGCGATGATGCGCAACTGGACGAGCCACGCCGCCTTCCGCATCGGCCAGTTCCTCTTCTACTACCGGCTCGTCGGGGTGCTGGCGTTCGAGCTGCTCGACGACCGAGCGATGCTGATCGTGTTCCCGAACACGTTCGAGTACTTCTTCATCGTGTACGCGCTGATCGCGTTGCGCTGGGAGCCGTCGCACTGGCCGCCGCGGTTCTGGATGTGGACCGCCGCCGCCCTGTGGATCTGCGTGAAGCTGCCGCAGGAGTACTGGATCCACATCGCCCAGCGTGACTTCACCGAGACGGTCGCCGACCACCCCTGGTTCGGCGTGGCCTGCGCGCTCGGCCTGGTCGTCCTCGGCGCGCTCTTCCACTTCGTCGCCCGCCCACGCATGCCCGCACCGGAGCACGCGCTGCGGATCGCCGCCGCCCCGATCCCCGAGCGACCGCCCAAGCGCACCACCTGGGACTGGACCGACTTCGTGGAGAAGACGGTGCTGCTCGCCCTGCTCTCGATGATCTTCGCGCACATCCTCCCGGACGTCGACACGTCCGCCACGGACATCGCCGTCGGCGTCGCGCTGATCGTCGCCGCGAACACCGCGATCAGCCTGCGCTGGTCGTACATGGAGTTCGGCGCGCTGCTGTTCACCAACCTCGGGCTCATCTACGTCCTCAGCCGGACTTTCACCGACGCCGAGAACTTCCCCCTCGGCACCGCCCTGTTCTTCGCCTTCCTGATCTCACTGCTGATCTCCCTCTACGACCGCTACAAGCCGATCTATGAAGCGCGGTTCCCCGGCACGGGTTTGGAACGAAGTTTTCGCAGTCGCGCGTAGATCCGTGACAGCGGCCCGCGCGATCCTCCGGGGGTGAGGTCGCAAACATTCGCTCAGCGCACCTTTTCGACCGCACCCCATGTCGATCAGGCCATTTCGGCGTTCGCGGATCGCCAACACGGGCTGATCACGACCGCCCAGCTCAATTCCGCCGGCATGGACAGCGCGGCGATCGGGCGGCGGGTCCGCACGGGAAGACTTCGCCGGGTCTGCCGCGCGGTCTACTCAGTCGGCCCGCTTTCCCGTGACGCGGAGCTCATGGCCGTCGCACTCGCAGGCGGTCCGGCTTCGCTCGTCAGCCACTGGGCCGGCGCTGAGCTCCTCGAGGTGACGACGCGTCGCGCCTCCCTTATCGATGCTCTTGTCCCGAGCAAGCGCCAGTCCCCACCCGGAGCGAAGTTTCACCGCACAAAGATCCACCCCCGCGACCGCACCGACGTCGTGATCATCGCGCACGAGATCACCGCCGTCATCCACGAGGCAGCCCACAAAGGCCTGTTCAGCCTCCTGGCCACTCTCGACGCGATTGACCGCAACCCCGGCCGGAGAACCAGCCTCGCCCGAGAAGCGATCGCCCTGTACGAAGCCGGCTCGGCCGGCACCAAGAGCGGCGGCGAAGTCACCACCGTCGCCCTCTTCGACGCCCAGGGCCTCCCGCGCCCGCTCGTGAACACCAAGCTCCTCGGCGAGCAGGTGGACTTTCACTGGCCGGACCACAAGCTCGTCATCGAGCTCGACGGCTCAGGTCACGGCCGCGCCCCGACGCGCCGCGACGACGCGCGTCGCGACCATCTCCTGCGCGACGCCGGCTGGGACATCCAGCGCGCCCGCGAGCCAGTCGAAATCGTTGAACGCTTCCGGCAATGGCGGGTGGCGTAAGCTCCGGCGCATGATCGACCGCGCCCCCTTCGGCGCGACCGGACACCAGTCCAGCCGCGTGATCTTCGGTGCCGCGGCGCTCGGCGACGTCTCCAAGGCCGACGCCGACCGCACGCTGGAGCTGCTCCTCGAGCACGGGATCAACCACATCGACGTCGCCGCGAGCTACGGCGACGCGGAGCTGCGGATCGCGACGTGGCTCAAGGAGCACCCGTTCTTCGTCGCGACCAAGACGGGTCAGCGCACGTACGCCGCGGCTCGGGAGGAGATCCGGCGCTCGCTCGACCGGCTCGGGGTCGATCACGTGGACTCGATCCAGCTGCACAACCTGTGCGACGTGATCGAGTGGGACACGGCGCTGAGCCCGGGCGGGGCACTGGAAGCGTGCGTGGAGGCGCGCGAGGAGGGCCTGGTCAAGCACATCGGCGTCACCGGCCATGGCCTCAGCATCCCGAAGATGCACCAGCGCAGCCTCGAGCGCTTCGACTTCGACTCGGTGCTGTGCCCGTACAACTTCGTGCAGATGCAGGACCCGCGCTATGCGGAGACGTTCGACCAGCTCGCCGTCCTGTGCGCCGAAAGGCACGTCGCGCTGCAGACGATCAAGAGCCTCGCCCGCGCGCCGTGGGAGGGCCGCGAGCACACCGCGGCGACCTGGTACGAGCCGCTCACCGACCAGGGCGACATCGACCAGGCGGTGCACTGGGTGCTCGGCAACGAGCAGGTGTTCCTGCTCACCACCGGCGACGTCGACGTGCTCCCGAAGCTGCTCGCCGCCGCCGAGCGTTACGCCGCGCGCCCGTCCGACGACGACATGGCCGCGATCGACACCGTCCCGTTGTTCACGTAGAACGCGAGCATCGCCGCGGCCAGCCGGTCCGGCGCCTCCATCGCGACGTAGTGGCCGATCCCGTCCAGCACCACGGGCGTGACGTCGGCCGCGACCTGCCGCAGCGTGGCCGGCGTGAACTCGCCTGACCCGCCACCGACCGCGAGCACCGGCTGCGTGAGCTTCGGCAGCGCACGCAGATCGTCGCCTTCGCCGAGCGCCGAGCGGAACAGGCCCGCGGCACCGCTGAAACCGCCGGGTCGCGCGTAGGTGCGGACGAGTTCGTCGATGTCGGCGGCGGTGAACGCCTCCGGCGTGGCGTTCAGCGACGGGATCGCGTAATCGGCGATGAACGCGCGCTCGCGGCCGGCGAGCAGCATCTCCGGGATGCCGGGCGCGGCCAGCACGCCGATGTGCCACGCGCCGCCGTGGGCCACGTCGGCGAGCGCCTCCCAGCCGAACCCGGGCAGGCCGGTCTCGATCGCGGTGTAGCTGCGGACCAGCTCGGGGTGCGCGGCGGCGACGCGGAACGTCGTCGCCCCGGTGATGTCCTGGCCCGTCAAGTGGACCGGACCGACGTCGAGGTGGGCGATGAGCGCGCCCAGGTCCTGCGCCGCGACGGTGCTGTCGTACGCCGCGTCCGCTGGGGCGGAGTCGCCGAACCCGCGTAGGTCTACTGCGAAGACGCGGTGGTGCGCGCTCAGCAGCGGAATGAGCTTGTGGAAGATCCACCAGCTCTCCGGGAATCCGTGGACGAGCAGGACGGGCGAGCCGGACGCTCCAGCTGAGACGTAGTGCAGCTCGGTGCCGTTGACGGCGACTCGGTGGTGTTCGGGCGTGATCGACAACATGGTTGTCGATTCTAGCAGCACGACAACCTGGTTGTCGATATCCTTCGTTCGATGCCTCCCTCTGACGGCGCTGCGCTTGCGCTCCTCCTGCTCGGCGGCTTCCACTCGATGGTCGACGAGGTCGTCCCTCAGCTCGAAGCGCGCGGCCACACGGGCGTGACCCCCGTCCACGAGTTCGCCCTGCGCGCCATCGCCGGCGGCGCCGACACGGCCTCAGCGCTGGGCCGCCGCCTGTCGGTCTCCAAGCAGGCCGCGGCGAAGACGATCGCCGCGCTCGAGCAACTGGACTACGTGGCCCGGGAGGCCGACGCCGCCGACGCCCGCCGCAAGCGCATCGCGGTCACGCCCCGCGGCCACGAGTTGATGGAGGTCGGCGGCGCACTGTTCGACGATGTCCGGGCCCGCTGGGCGGCACGCATCGGCACCACCGAGCTCCAGCAGCTGGAAGCGCACCTCAGCCAACTCGTCGAGCGCCGCAGCTTCGGCGCCGAGGACCTCGCCCGCGACGCTACCTAGCGGCGCTGCGTTCGCGCATCCAGCCGGCCAGCGCGGTGGCCGTCATCGGCCGCCCCAGGTAGAAGCCCTGGGCCTCGTCGCAGTTCAGCCCGGCGAGCGTGTCCCACGCCTCGACCGTCTCGACGCCCTCGGCCACGACCTTCATCCCGAGCCGGCGGCCGAGGTCCACGGTGGTGTGGACGATCGCGGCGTCGCGGGCGTCCTCGGCCAGCCGCATAACGAACGAGCGGTCGATCTTGATCTCGTCCACGCCGAGGTGCTTCAAGTGCCCGAGCGAGACGTGGCCGGAACCGAAGTCGTCGAGCGAGGTGGCCACGCCGATCGAGCGCAGCTCGCGCAGCACGTCCAGCGACCGCTCCGGGTCGGCCATGACCGCGTCCTCGCTCACCTCGAGCCGCAGGCAGGAGGCCGGGAAGTCGCGCTGCTCGAGCACCCGCGAGACCTCGCTCGGCAACCCGAGGTCGAGCAGGTCCGCGGGTGACAGGTTCACGGCCACCGAGAGGTCGAAGCCGTCCCGGCGACGCTCGCCGATCTCCACCAGCGCGCGGTCGAGCACGAACGCCGTCAAGGAGCGGCCCAGCCCGCTGTGGTCGGCGAGCGGCAGGAAGTCGCTCGGCATCAGCAACCCACGCCGCGGATGCGCCCAGCGCACGAGCGCCTCGACGCCGTTCACCGTGCCCGTCGCCATCTCCGCCTTCGGCTGGTAGTGCAGGACGAGCTCGCCCCCGTCCAGCCCGTCGCGCAGCTCGCCCAGCAGCTCCAGCCGGCGTCGCGAGTGCGTGTCGCGCGCCGGCAGGTAGACCTCGTGCCCGGTGCGCGTCCGCTTCGCCTCGTACATGGCCACGTCGGCGCGCTGGAGCAGCCCGAGCGCGTCGCGCGCGTGCTCGGGGAAGAGAGCGATGCCGATCGACGCGTCGATGTGCACGCGGATCCCACCGACCGAGAAGGACTGCTCCAACGCCGCCCGCAGCCGCAACCCGGCGGCGGACGCGGACGCCTCGTCGCCCGGGTCCAGCACGACCGCGAACTCGTCGCCGCCGAGCCGGGCGAGCGTGTTCCCGGGCTGCAGCGCGTCCTCCAGCCGCGGGCCGATCTGCCGCAGGACCTCGTCGCCGGCGTGATGCCCCAAAGTGTCGTTGAGCTCCTTGAAGCCGTCGAGGTCGATCAACAGCAGCGCGACTTCGCGCGCGCCGTCCTGGATCGACGACTCCAGCGAGCTCAGCAGATGACGGCGGTTTCCCAGCCCGGTCAGATCGTCCGTCACGGCCTGCCGGTGCGAGTGCTTGAGCCGGTCGACGACCGTCAGCCCGGCCCGGGCGATCCCCGTCAGCAAGGTGACCGTGGCGAGGGTCGCGGCGTCAGGCGGCAACGACGCGAATTGCCCGACCACGAGCAGCGTCAGCGCCGCCATCGTATAGCCGAGCAGCGCGACCAGCACGACCGGGTTGAACTCGGGCGAAGGCGTCGCGGGCGGCTCGCGCACCCACAGGGCGAGCGCCAGCGGGAAGGCCGCGAGCCACGGCACCTCGCCCAGCGCGATCAACCCCACCAACGTGATCGCGAGCGACGCGCTCACCCGCCAGCGGGCGAGGCCCAGCGCGGCGGCGACGCCGCTCGCGCCCAGCGTCGCCCCCAACTCCGCCCCCGTCGTGGCCGAGAGCGCCCCCACCGCGCACCCGCCCATGACGAAGTCCAGCCACGTCATCGTCAGCGGCTTGCCGAGCCGCTCGAGCACCATCACCGAGGCGCCCGCGAAGCCCAGCGCACAGGCGATGGGATGGAACGCCGAGCCGGCCCCGAACGCATCCGCCGCGGCGGCCCCGAGGGCGGCCGCGAACAGCGCAGCGACGAGCCACGAACGGCGACCCGCGATGGCCGAGGCCACACACGCGAGGCCGCCAAGGACGAGCACCGCGCCGGCCGCCTCTACGAACATCAATGCAGATACAACCGCACTGAGCCCGCAATGACCAACGGACCGGATTTCAGGGGCGAACCATCTCGAACAGCGATTCGACGACCGTGTAGTCGCCTCGGTAGCCGCAGCGGGCGAGCGGCTTCAGCCGCGTGAGATCCACGCGCCCGTCCACGATCGCGGCCTCGTCGAGGTGCACGCCGACGACCCGCCCGAACGTCACGATGTTCGGGCCGCCGGAGATCTGCACCACCTGCGTGACCTTGCACTCGAGCGAAACTGGCGCGGCCGCGACACGCGGCGGGGTCACGAGCCGCGAGGCCGCGAGCTCGAGCCCGGCGTGCGCGAACTCGCTCTCACCGCGCGGCAGGTCCGCCGAGCTGAGGTTCATCGGCTCGCGCAGGTCCCAGGTGGCCATGTTCCACACGAACTCGCCGGTCTCGTGCGCGAACGTCATCGAGTCCTTGGCGCCGTTGCTGGAGAACATCACCGTCGGCGGCGTGTCGCAGACGGCGTTGAAATACGAGTACGGCGCGAGGTTCACCGCTCCCGAAGCGCTGACCGTCGACACCCACCCGATCGGGCGCGGAGCGATGAACGCCTTGAACGGATCGTGCGGCAACAGGTCACGGTCGCGTTTATCGGGTTCGTAGAAGACCATGGCGAGACATACTGGTGGGTGTGGGAGAAACGACGGACCGTCGCCGCAGCTGGCGCACGGAGATCGCGCTCGAATGCCTGATGCACCGGCGCACGGGCAAGACGATCGAGGCGCAGACGTTGGACCTTGGCCCCGGCGGCATGCGGGTCAAGACGAACCGGCCGCTCGCGGTCGACGAGACGTTCGACTTCGAGTTGCCCGACCGGGCGCGGATCAACGGCCGCGCCCGTGTGGTCAACGAGCGCGGCTACCGGGTGTACGGCCTGCGGTTCGACAAGCTGGGTGACGAGGCGCGCGCGGAGATCGCGCTGCTCGCCAAGGAAGCGGCGCCTAACTCTCCCGCTCCAGGACGATGATCGGGATCTCCCGGTCTGTCTTCTTCTGGTAGTCGTCGTACGCGGGCCATTCCTTGGTCATGGTCGGCCACATCTCGGCCTTCTCGTCCGGCGTCGCCTCGCGCGCCGTGGCCTTGAAGCGATCGTCCCAGACCTGAACTTCGGTCTCCGGGTTCTCTGACAGGTTCAGGTACCACGCCGGCGGGCGGTCCTCGCCGCCGTTGGACGCGACGATCAGATACGCGTCCTCCCATGGGGCGTAGATCAGCGGCAACTCGCGGGCCTCGCCGGACTTGCGGCCGGTCGTCGTCAGCAGCAGCGTCTGCGTGCCCTGCCAGTCGTGACCTTCCTGGCCGCCCGTCTCCTTGTACTTCTGCGTGTGTTCTTTACCGAAGAGCATGCGTCATGTCCTTCCCGCTGGGGCGATCAAGTTGCGCACCTCACGCAACGCCACCGGCAACGTTGTCAGATCGAATGCCCCGCCCGCCCGGATCTCGCCCAGGATGTCCTGCGCGCGCTCGACCGCGGCCCGGTTGGCCTCGAACCAGGCGTCGAGCGACTCGAAGCGCAGCACCTCGCGCGTGAGGTCCGCGTGCAGGGAGAACAGGTCGTCGCGCAGCGCGGCGCGGGCCATCGTCGCCCAGCGCGTGTCGCGCGTGAGCAGCGCGATCTGGTCGCGCAGCCAGTGCAGGTGCAGCCGCCCGCCGAGCTCGAAGTGCAGCCCGGCGACCTCTTCGACGCCGCGCTCGGTCGCGCCCGCCACCTCGACGATGTCGAGCGCGGAGAACAGCGCGCCCTGCGAGGCCACACGCGCCGCGAGCGCTTCCGGCACGCCCGCGTCGGTGAGCCCGGCCACGCGGTCCTGCCAGGCCTGCTGCTCGGAGTCGACCAGCACGCCGGGCAAGAGCTCGGCGACGGCGCGCGCCCCGTCGGAGAAGCGCGCCACCTCGGCGCCGATGTCCATCGGCCGCGGCCGCGTGCGCAGCAGCCAGCGGGCGGCGCGTTCGACCATCCGGCGCCCGCTGAGCAGCATCCACGTCTGCGTGTCGGCGGTCACGGCGCCGTCGAGGGCCTCGACCTGCGACCACAGCGAGCGCATGTCGAACACGTCACGGGCGATCACGGACGCCCGGGCGATGTCGGCGTGCGACGCGCCGGTGTCCTCGCGTAGGCGGAACATGAACGTCGTCCCCGCGCGGTCCACGAGCTGGTTCGCCACCCGCGTCGCGATGATCTCGCGGCGCAGCCGGTGCCGGCGCATCTCGTCGGCGTAGCGCTCGGGCAGCGGCGGCGGGAAGTAGATCGCCAGCTCACCCTCGAGCGCCGGGTCGTCCGGCAGGTCGGAGTCCAGCAGCGAGGCGTAGAGCGCGATCTTCGAGTACGCGAGCAGCACCGCCAGCTCGGGCTGCGTGAGTCCCTGGCCGGCCTGTCGCCGTTCGGCGATCGCGTCCGCGTCGGGCAACATCTCGATCGTCCGGTTCAGCCGTCCGGAGGCCTCCAGGTCGCGCATGAAGCGGTCGTGGACGTCGAGCATCGCGGGCGCCTGGAAGCGCGCGAGCGACAGTGCCTGCGTCTGCGTGTAGGAGCCACGCAGGACGCTTGCGGCGACAGCCTCGGTCATCTCGGCCAGTAGCGCGTTGCGCTGCTTGACCGTCATGTCCCCGGCCACGACGACGCTGTCGAGCAGCACCTTGATGTTGACCTCGTGGTCGGAGCAGTTCACGCCGCCCGCGTTGTCGATCGCATCGGTGTTGATGCGCCCGCCGCCCAGCGCGAACTCGATCCGCCCGCGCTGCGTCGCGCCGAGGTTGCCGCCCTCGCCGACCACCCGAGCGCGCAGGTCGCGTCCGTTCACGCGGATGTGGTCGTTGGCCTTGTCGCCGACGTCGGCGTGCGTCTCCGACGCGGCCTTCACGTAGGTGCCGATGCCGCCGTTCCACAGCAGGTCGACCGGCGCCCGCAGGATGGCCTGCATCAGCTCGGACGGCGTGAGCCGCTCCGCGTCGACGGCGAGCGCCTCCCGCACCTGCGGCGTCAGCTCGATCGACTTCGCCGTGCGCGCGAAGATGCCGCCGCCTTCGGAGATCAGCCCGCGCTCGTAGTCGTCCCAGCTCGACCGGGGCAGCGCGAACAGCCGCTCGCGCTCGGCCAGGCTTGAGGCCGGATCGGGGTCCGGGTCCAGGAAGATGTGGCGGTGGTCGAACGCGGCCACGAGCCGGATGTGCGGCGAGAGCATCATGCCGTTGCCGAACACGTCGCCGCTCATGTCGCCGATGCCGGCGACGGTGAAGTCCTGCTCCTGCACGTCCACACCGAGCTCGCGGAAGTGGCGCTGCACGCTCACCCAGGCGCTGCGGGCCGTGATGCCCATCGCCTTGTGGTCGTAGCCGACCGATCCGCCCGACGCGAACGCGTCGCCGAGCCAGAAGCCGTACTGCTCGGAGACCCCGTTGGCGATGTCGCTGAACGTCGCCGTGCCCTTGTCCGCGGCGACCACCAGGTACGGATCGTCGCCGTCGGCGCGCACGACGTGCGAGGGCGGGACGACGGAATCGCCGACGATGTTGTCGGTCACGTCGAGCAGACCGGACAGGAACGTCGTGTAGCACTCGACCACCTGGTCGCCCGGGCGCTTGACGACGAAGCCGCCCTTGGACCCGACCGGCACGATCACGGCGTTCTTGACCATCTGCGCCTTCATCAGGCCGAGGATCTCCGTGCGGAAGTCCTCGCGCCGGTCCGACCAGCGCAGGCCGCCGCGCGCGACCATCCCACCGCGCAGGTGCACGCCTTCCACCCGCGGCGAGTGCACGAAGATCTCGAACTGCGGGCGCGGGAGCGGGGTGAGCGGGATCTGGTGCGGGTCCAGCTTGAAGCTGATGTACGGCTTGGGACCGGGCAGGAAGTAGTTCGTGCGCAGCATCGCCGTCACGACGCTGAGGAAC
The DNA here is from genome assembly GCA_027587225.1 of Solirubrobacter taibaiensis. Classification (GTDB taxonomy): domain Bacteria; phylum Actinomycetota; class Thermoleophilia; order Solirubrobacterales; family Solirubrobacteraceae; genus Solirubrobacter; species Solirubrobacter taibaiensis. The sequence continues at coordinate 15,730 of JAPDDQ010000070.1, read as the reverse complement.
CCGCGCAGGATCCGGTCCTCGTCGAGCGAGTCGACGGCGTCGATGGCCTGCTCGATCCGCTCCGCCACCCTGTCCGCGCCACCACGGGTCCCGGCCGGATCGAACCGCGCGCGGAACAGCTCCACGAGCGCGCTCGCGACGCCCGGGTGGGCGAGCAGCGTGGACTCCATGTAGCGGTCGCTGAACGGGATGGTCGCCTGGCGCAGATAGCGCGCGACGGCGCGCAGCATCATCACCTCGCGCCAGTCGAGGCCGGCGGCGAGGATGAGGCCGTTGAAGCCGTCCTGCTCGGCGTCGCCGCGCCACACGCGCTCGAAGCCCTCGTGGAAGCCGTCACGGATGGCGTCGACGTCGACCGGGCCCTGGGCGTGCAGCCCGAAGTCGTACAGCCACACCGGCGGACCCTCGCGCGGCGTCACGCGGTAGGGGCGCTCGTCGGTCACGGTCAATCCGAGCGACTCGAACATCGGCAGCACGTCGGAGAGCGACACCCGCTCGCCGCGCCGGTAGACCTTGCAGCGCAGCGCGCCGGCCGGCGCCTCGAGCGGACGGTAGAGCGAGAGGTCCAGCGCGTCCTCGTCCGTGAGGCCCTCGATGCGCTGCACGTCGGCGACGGCCGAGCGGGCGAGCAACTCGTCCCGGTAGGCCGGCGGGAAACCGGCGCCGTACTGGCGGTAGAGCGCCATCCCCCGCTCCTCGCCGGTCTCCTCCAGCAGCGCCTCGAGCAGGTCGTCGTCCCACGAGCGGACGGCCTCGACGATCCGCGCCTCCAGTTCGGCCGCGTCGAAGTCCGGGCGCACGTCGGCGGGCAGGTGCAGCGTGTAGTGGATGCGCACGAGCACCCATTCGGTCAGCCGCAAGCCCCAGTCCAGCGACTCCGCGCCGAGCGCCTCGGACAGGATCTCGCCGATTTTGATCCGGTTGGCCGTGTTGAAGCGGTCACGCGGGATGAAGACGAGGCAGGACACGAAGCGCTCGTAGCGATCCGTGCGCATGAACAGCCGCACGCGCTGGCGCTCGCCCAGCTCGAGGATCCCCACCGCGATCTCGTACAGGTCCTCGACGCCGATCTGGAACAGCTCGTCACGTGGGAACGTGTCGATGACCTCGATCAGCGCCTTGTCGTCGTGGCTGCCGGGCACGAACCCGGCGCGCTCGCGGACGCCTTGCGCCTTCTGGCGCAGCACCGGGATGTTGGCCGGCACCTCGCGGTAGGCCCCCGTCGTGTAGAGGCCGAGGAAGCGCCGCTCGCCGACGACGTTGCCCGCGTCGTCGAACCGCTTGACGCCGATGTAATCCAGGTACGCGGGGCGGTGCACCGGCGAGCGCGTGGTCGCCTTGGCCAGCACGAGCGGGTCGGGTTCGCGGGCGAGCGCGCGCACGGCCACCGGCAGCTTCGCGAAGCCCGTGGACTGGGTCCCGCCGCCGCGCAGCAGCCCGAGCCCGGAGTTCTCGACCGCGTGCAGCGCGTCCTCGGTGAGCTCGTACTCGCGGTAGCCGAGGTAGGTGAAGTGGTGGTCGGCGACCCAGGCGAGCAGCGCCCGCGCCTCCGTGAACTCGTCCGTGTCCATGCCCGCGGGCATCGGCTCGTCGAGCAGCGCCTGCATGCGCTCGCGCATCGGCTGCCAGTCCTCGACGGCGGCGCGCACCTGGTCGAGCACGCCCGTGATCGCGGTCTCGAGGTCGTCGAAGCCGTCCGCCCGGCGGTCGACCTCGATGTGCATGTAGGACTCGTCGCCGACGACCGGATGCACCAGCACGTGGATGCCGAGCTCGCGCCGGCTCAGCTCCATGCTCACCGAGTCCACGAGGAACGGCATGTCGTCGGAGACGACGTCGATCGCCGTGTGCGGCGACTGCCAGCCGTGCTGCTCGAACGTCGGGTTGTAGACGCGGACACGCGTCTCGCCGGGCTCGCGGTCCTTGCCGAACGCCCAGTGCGCGAGCGCGGCGCCGTAGAGGTCGACCGGCTCGCGGCCCTTCAGGTCCGCCGCGGGAGCGCGACGGTAGTACTGCCGGACGAACGCTTCGGCTTCGGCGACCTCCTCCGGGGCCACCCGCTCGCGAACCCGTTCACAGACCGATTCGATGAGCGCCGACTCGACGTCCTGCGCTGGACTGGACATGCGACGGGACGCTACGCCTTTCCGTCGAGCTCGGCCACCTTGAGGCGCAGTGTGCGTAAGCGCTCGGCAACGGCCAGGCGCATCGACAGCTGGTTGCGGTCCAGTGGCTTGTTCAAGAAGTCGTCGGCGCCCGCTTCCATCGCCGTGCGGACCTCGCCGTCACCGCTCAGCGCGGTGAGCATGATCACGTAGCAATCGGAGCCGTAGACGGCGCGCACCTGCTTGCACAGCTCAGGGCCGGCCATGCCCGGCATCATCCAGTCCGTGATCAGCACGTCGGGCACGTCGCTCTGGAACCGCGTCCAGGCCGCCTCACCATCCTCGGCTGAGGCGCAATCGTGACCCATCCGGTTGAGGACGGCCTCCAGGACTCTGCGCGAAACCGGATCGTCCTCCGCGACAAGAATTTTCACTGGTTCCATTATTTCCCCAGGGCGGCGCGCGTCAACCGCACCGCGTCGGCAAGCCGGAGCAAGGGCAACTCGACCGCGTCCAGCTCACCCGCTTCCGCGAGCTGTTCGAGCTCCGCCGCCGCGCCTGAGACGGCCACGGCGCCGATGTTCGCAGCGCTGCCCTTGAGCTGGTGCGCACCGTTGCGCAGCGTCTCGGCGTCCCCGTCCTTGGCGGCCTGGCGCAGCTCGGCGACGCGGGGGTCGATGTCGGACAGGAACAGGTCGCAGATCTCGGCCACCACATCCTCGCCGCCGACGGCCTTGGCCAGCGCGGTGAGGAAGCTGCGATCCAGCACGGTCGGCCCAGGCACGTTGAGCCACTTCCGGAGTACGTCGTCGAGCACCTCCGCGCGGAGCGGCTTGCTGAGGTAGTCGTCCATGCCGGCCTCGAGGCAGCGCTCGCGCGCGCCCTGCATCGCGTGCGCGGTCATGGCGATGATCGGCGTATGCCGCGCGTCGCCTTCGAGGTGGCGGATCTCGGCCGTGGCGGCGTAGCCGTCCAACACGGGCATCTGACAGTCCATCAGCACGGCGGCGAACGGCTCGCGCCTGAGCGCCTCAACGGCCTCGGCGCCGTTGCCGACGACCTCGACGCGGAAGCCGCGCCGGCGCAGGATGTTGAGCGCGACGGCCTGGTTGGTCGGGTTGTCCTCGGCGAGCAGGATCGGCGCGCCTTCGCGCGGTGCGGGACGTGGGATCGCGGCGGGCGCCTTGGCCACCGGCGGCGCGGCGCCGTTCATCGTCGTCGCGATCGTGTCGAACAGACGCGACTCGCGCACCGGCTTGGTGAGCGTGGCGTTGATCCCCGGGCCGCCGCGGCCGCCACCGGCGGAGCTCAGCAGGATCACGCGCGGGCCGTCCGCGCCGAGCGCAGCCGCGACGCGGAGCCCGTCCATGCCGGGCATGTGGTGATCGAGCAGGACGAGGTCGTACGGCTCGCCGCGCGTGGCGGCCTTGCGGATGCAGTCCAACCCCGCTTCGCCGTCCACCGCCACGCCCGCGTTCATGCGCCAGGAGAGCAGGCGGCGCTCCAGGATCTCGCGGTTGGTGGCGTTGTCGTCGACGATCAGCACCTTCAGCCCGACGAGCTCGCGGACCGGCACGCTCTCGGGCCGGTCTCCAGCGGGCATCCGGACGGTGAACCAGAACGTGCTGCCTTGGCCGGGCGCGGACTCGGCGCCGATCCTCCCGCCCATCATCTCGACGAGCTGGCGTGAGATGGCAAGGCCGAGACCCGTGCCGCCGTAGCGCCGCGTGGTCGAAGAGTCGGCCTGGCTGAAGGACTCGAACAGACCTTCGAGGATCTCTGGATCGATCCCGATGCCGGTATCCCGCACGGCTACGCGCAGCCCGCCGGTCTCGGCCGTCACCGTCACCACGACCTCGCCCGCGTGCGTGAACTTGAGCGCGTTGCCGACGAGGTTGGTCAGGATCTGGCGCAGTCGTCCCTCGTCGCCGGTGAGGGTCTTCGGCACGTCGTCGGAGATCTGGGCGACGAGCTCGAGCCCGCGGTCATGCGCGCGTCCGGCGAACAGGTCGCAGACGTCCGCCACCGCCTCGCGAACGTCGAAGTCGGTCGGGTCCAGGTCGAGCTTGCCCGCCTCGATCTTGGAGAAGTCGAGGATGTCGTTGATGATCGAGAGCAGCGCACCCCCTGAGCTCTTGACCGTCTCGGCGAAGCCGCGCTGCTCGTCGTCGAGCGGCGTGTCGAGCAGCAGATCGGCCATGCCGAGGACGCCGTTCATGGGCGTGCGGATCTCGTGGCTGACGTTGGCCACGAACTCCGACTTCAGCCGCGCCGCCTCCAGCGCCTCGTCGCGCGCCACCACGAGCTCGGCCTCCGCGCGCCGCCGCTGCATGAATTGGCCGACGTAGCCGGCGACCGACGTCATGGTCGCCTCCACGTCGGCGTCGAGCGGTTGCACCGCGTCGTCGAAGAACTCGATCACGGCGAGACAGGACCCGTCGCTCATCACGGGGACGGCGAGCCCGCCGCGCAGGCCCAGCGAGCGCGCCTGCGCGAGGTGCTCGTCGTGCTGCGCGTCGGTGGCCCAGACTGGCGCGCCCGTGGCCCACGCCTTGCCGGCGAGGCCGTCGCCCCGCTTGAAGGCGAGCTCGTCGAGGCGCGCGCTGATCGCCTCGACCATCGCGGCCCGTGGCGACCAGAAGGCGGCGAGTCGCAGCTCGCCTCCGTCCACGAGCCACACCGCGCCGACTTCCCAGCGCAGCGCGTCGCACACTGCTTCCGCGAGCTTGGGCGCGGCCTCCTCGATGCTGCTCGTGACCGCCAGCACCCGCGCCGCGGCGTGCTCGGCGGCGATCCGCCGCTCGCCCTTCACCCGCTGCGAGACATCCCGGAAGACCGACGTGATGCCCGCGACCCGATCGCCGCGGCGGACCGCGGTGATGGTGTACCGGAACACCCGCTCGATCCCGTCCGCACCCTGGTAGATCTCGCTGTCGACGTGCCGCGTCTGCCCGTCACGCAGCGTCGCGACGGGCTTTCCGTCAGGGTCCGCGACGATCGACACGCCGCAGAGATCCTCCACGCCGAGCATCCGGTGCGCGGCGGGGTTGGCGTAGATGACACGACCCTCGGGATCGGTGGTCATGATGCCATCGCCGACCGAGCGCAGGATGCCCTCGTGCTGGCGCGCCTGCGCGGCGAGCACCATCCGCGACCGGTGCAGCGCCACCGCCGCGCCGGTGAACAGGGCGAGCAGCAGCGCGCCGAGGAACAGCTCGATGCGCAGGAGCCCCTGCTCGTCCGCGTGCCGACGTCGCTCGATCGCGACCACGGTCCGGTCGCGTTCGCGCAGCAACGAGGCGAATACGGCATCGTCGCGCGGCGTCGCCCGCAGCAGCACGACCTGGCGACACAGCACGCTCGCTCTCGCCTGCAGCTCGTCCTCGGTGCCGGCGAGCAGCTGATCGCAGGCTCGCAGCGCGGCGTTCAGCGGGTTGTCGACGTCGGTGTCACGGCCACCCGCCGCGCGGCGCTCGGCGGCGAGCCGTGCGAGCGCGGCCTCATTGCGGATGGTCGCGACCTGCTCGCGCCATTGCGAGGTGCGCTCGAGCGTGTTGCGCGAGAGACGGTGGTTGGCGAAGATCGTCGCGATCGCGGCCAGCATCGCGACGGCCAGCAGCAAGCTGGCCACCGGCGCGCGAACGAGCGACCGCCGTAAGGACACTCGAGGTGGTGTTTCCTCGCGCAGTCCTCGATAAACGATGCGCTAGTGAGGCAAGGCTGACGTCGGCTGCGGAAAGCTCACACCCGTGAGACGCTCGGACTCCGTCCACAGCCGCTCCGCCACGCCGGCGTCCTGTGCGGCGGCGCTCCGGTTCGCGATCCCCGGGTAGCCGCGCAGCTCTCCCGGGCCGTTCGGGCCGATGTAGGTGTCGCCCGGGATGTCCTGCGTCGCGGCGTAGAGCGTGGGCAGCGCGCCCATGTCGCCGCTCTGCGCCAACACCCGGTTGCCGATCACCATCAGCGCGTTCTCCACGCGGTTGCCGGAATGGCTCTGCAGGTTGGTCGCGGCCCAGCCGGGGTGCGCGGCGACGGCCCGCACCGGCGAGTCCGCGGCCTCCAGCTTGCGGTGCAGCTCCGACATGAACAGCAGGTTCGCGAGCTTCGCCTGACCGTACGCCCGGTGACGCCGGTAGCCCTGCTCCGAGTTGAGGTCGTCGAACCGGATCTTCCCGAAGCGGTGCGCCCCGGACGCGACCACCACCACGCGGTCGGTGATGTGCGGCAGCAGCAGGTTCGTGAGCGCGAAGTGGCCGAGATGGTTCGTGCCGAACTGCATCTCGAAGCCGTCGCGGGTCTTCGCCAGCGGGATGTTCATCACGCCGGCGTTGTTGATCAGCACGTCGACGTCCTCGTTGACGCCGTCGGCGAACGCGTGCACGGAGCTCAGGTCGGCGAGATCCAGGGCACGGACCTCCGTCTCACCGGAGATGCTGCGCGCCGCCTCCTCGCCCTTGGTCGTGTTGCGCACGGCCAGGATCACCCGCGCGCCCTTGCCGGCGAGGTCGCGGGCGGCCGAGAGGCCGATGCCGCTGTTGGCGCCGGTGATGACGTACGTCCGGCCCGTCTGGTCAGGAATATCGGTTGCGGTCCAGTGGCTCATGCGATCTAAAGTAGACGATGACTACAATGATGTCAACGACAACATCGTAAGCTCTCTCTAAGTGCCCCCTGTCCGCACCTATCACCACGGAAACCTCCGTGCCGCGTTGCTCGACTGCGCGGAGCAGACGCTCGCCGCCGGCGGCGAGCTGTCGCTGCGCGAGCTCGCGCGCAAGGTCGGCGTCAGCCACGGCGCGCCCCGCCGGCACTTCGCCGACAAGCAGGACCTGCTCGACCAGCTCGCGCTCGACGGGTTCCAGCGCCTCGGCCCGCAACTCGCCGCCGCGCTCGCCGGGGAGGACCCGCTGCGCGAATGGGCGCTGACCTACGTCCGGTTCGCCACCGAGCACGCCACGCTCCTGGATCTGATGTTCACCGGCAAGCACGCGTCGCCCGAGCTCAACGCCGCTTCGGACCGGTGCTTCTCGCCCGCGATGGCGCTCTTCCGGTCCGAGCTGACCGGCATGGTCGCCTTCGCCACGCTCCAAGGCCTGGCCACCCTCATCAACCGCGGTCTCCTCCGCGCAGAGGACCTCGAAGCGCTCGTCGACGAAGCGGTCGAGCAGATGGCCACCCGATCCGTCGGGGGGTGATGGTGTCATGCAGGGATGGAGCGTGACCTCGCGAGCGTCGAGTTGTGGGAGCGGTCGCTGGAGCGCTCACGCCGCCGCCGGGCGCAGAGCCACAGCCGCGTGACGCGTGTGCAGGTCTCGGCCGCGCTGCTCGCGGCGACCGTCGCGGTGCCCGCCGTGCCGGCCGCGGCCCAGGAGCTCGAGCGCGGGAACACGGGTGACGACGTGCGCGCCGTCCAGCGCGCGCTGGGCATCACCGCGGACGGCGAGTTCGGTCCGAACACCCGCCGCGCGGTGCTGGACTTCCAAGCCCGCAGCGGGCTGGTTGTGGACGGCATCGTCGGCCCGGCGACCAAACGCGCGCTCGGCCTCGCCGGCGCACCGGCCCCGGCCACGGCGCGCGGCGGCTCGTCGAACGCCGCCACCACGATGGCCATCCAGCGCGCGCTCGGGATCGGCGCGGACGGCGTCTACGGACCGATCACGCGCCAGGCGGTGCGGGACTTCCAGCGCAACCGTGGGCTCGAGGTGGACGGCATCGCCGGCCCGGTCACGCTGGGCGCGCTCGGCGTGTCGGGCAACACCCAAGGGGCGTCGGGTGGGGGCTCGGGCGGCGGCGGCGCCGCCGGTTCCTCCGCGGTCGGTGCCGCGCGCACCAAAATCGGCGCGGCCTACGAGCTCGGCGGCGAAGGTCCGACGTGGGACTGCTCCGGCCTCACGCAGTGGGCGCTGGCCCACGCGGGCGTCACGATCCCGCGCACCAGCTTCGACCAGTTCAACGTCGGCACGCCCGTCGCCCGCGAGAACATCCAGGCCGGGGACCTCGTGTTCTTCGACGCCAACGGCCCGGGCGCCTCGCACGTCGGCATCGCCACCAGCAACAGCACCGTGGTCTCCGCGACCACCCACGGCGTGCGCGAACACGCCATCGGCGGCGACTACTGGGGCACGCACTTCTACGGCGCCCGGCGTAATTAGCCGGGGGCGAACTTTCGCTGCGCGATCCTCTATGCCAGTGATGGACGCGCCCGGCACGCCTTTTGAGGACGAGATCGTCGTCCGCCGTATCCGCTTCTCCAGCGAGGACACCGGCTTCGCCGTGGTCGACGCCGACCGTGACGGCGACGAGCTCGTGCTGATCGGCCCGCTCGCGCACCTGGAGGAGCGCGAGCACGTGAAGGTCAGCGGCATCTGGCACGAGGACAAGCGCTACGGGCCGCAGGTGAAGGTCTCGCTGGCCGAGTCCGTCCCGCCGTCGGGCGACGAGGCGCTGATGGCGTACTTGAAGCGCGTCCGCCACGTCGGCGCGATCCGCGCCTCCAAGCTGCTCGACCGCTACGGCGAGCACGTGCTCAACGTGATCGACGAGGACCCAGGGCTCGCGTTCCGCCGCATCGGCCTCAACCCGCAGCGCGCCCGCGAGGCGGCCAAGTCCTGGAACGCGCTGCGCTCCACCCGCGCCCTGCACCTGCTGCTCGCGCCGCACGGACTGGCCTGGCTCGTCCCGCGGATCGCCGCCGAGTACGGCGAGCGCGCGCACGACACCGTCCGCAAGCGGCCGTACGAGCTCACGAACGTCTTCGGCGTCGGCTTCCAGATCGCGGACACGATCGCCCGCGCCGCCGGCGTCCCGCGTGATTCGCCGGGCCGCCGTCGCGCCGCGGTCGTGCACGTGCTGATCGAGGCCGAGCGCGAGGGCTCCACGTGTCTCCCCGTGCCCGAGCTGGCGACCAAGGCCGGGACCCTGCTCGGCGCCGCGCCGCCAGACGCCCAGCTCTTCCACGACATGGTCGAACACGGCGACCTCGTGCTCGAGCAGGACGAGGACGTGCTGTGGGCGTACCGGCCGCCGACGTACAACCTGGAAGTCGAGCTCGGCGATCTCATCAACGGCTTGGCCAAGTCGAGCCCTTCGCTGAAGCCCGCGGTCGTCGCGACGGACGACCTCACCCCGGCGCCCGAGCAGGCCGCGGCCGTGTTGGCCGCGTTCACGTCGCGGGTGTCGATCGTCACCGGCGGCCCCGGCACCGGCAAGACGGCGACGATCCGGCTCATCTGCGCCGCGGCCAAGGCGCAGAAGGCGTCGATAGCGCTCGTCGCTCCCACCGGCCGCGCGGCGCGCCGGATGGCGGAGTCGACGGGCATGGAGGCGTCCACGATCCACTCCGCGCTCGGCTGGATTCCCGGTCAGGGGCCGACGCGCGACGAGATCGAGGCCGACCTGCTCGTCGTGGACGAGACGTCGATGGCCAACCTCGAGCTGCTCGTCACGCTGCTGCGCGCGGTCGGCGCAGGGATGCACGTCGTGCTCGTCGGTGACGCGGACCAGCTCGCGCCGGTCGGGGCGGGCAAGCCGTTCGCGGAGCTCGTGGCCACGAAAGCCGTGCCCGTGGCCGAGCTCACGCACATCTTCCGTCAGGCGGCGGGATCGATGATCGTCCGCGGCGCGCACGCCGTCCGCCAGGGCGGGATGCCCGACTTCGCCCCGCACGAGGGCCTTCAGCGCGACCTGTTCCTGATCGAGCGCGCGGACCCCATGCAGGCGCTCGACGAGATCGAGTCGTTGGTGTCGCGCCGGCTGCCGGAGCACTACGGCGTGGACCCGTTGACGGACGTGCAGGTCTTCGCGCCCGTCTACCGCGGCGCGCTCGGCATCGAAGCCATCAACCAGCGTCTGCGACAGGCCCTGAACGCGCGCGGGCAGCAGGTCATGGGCGGCCGGCTCCGGATCGGCGACAAGCTCATGCTCTCCGGCCGCAACCTGCACGACCTCGGCCTGATGAACGGGACGATCCTGCGGCTGCTCGATCACCAGGACGAGAAGCTGATCGTGAGCGCCGACAGGGTCGTGGTCGAACTGCCGGACGAGGAGGCGCCACGGCTCCAGCTCGCGTACGCGTGCTCCATCCACAAGGGCCAGGGCATCGAGCTGCCCGTGGCGATCGTCGTCGCGCATCCCGCGTCCGGCGCGTACTTCCTGCGCCGCGAGATGTTCTATACGGCGATGACCCGCGCCCGGCTGGCGACACTCGTGGTCGGCACGCGCCAGGTGGTCGCCCGCGCGGCCGCCACGCCCGACACCTCGCGTCGCTACTCGCGCCTGGCGGCTAGGCTTGCGCCAGATTGACGGTCAGGGTCCGTCTCGGCGCCGGGCTCGCGCGCCTTTCGGCCGCGCCGCTCAAGACTGTCCAGCTCGCTGAGGGCGCCACGGTCGGCGACCTCTTCGCCCGGCTCGCGGAGGACGAACCGGACCTCGCGCCCGCGCTGCGATCGGTGCTCCCGGTCGTCGCGGGCGAGCACGTGACCCGCGACCAGCCCCTGGCCGACGGCCAGGAGGTCGCCCTGCTGCTGCCCGTCTCGGGCGGCTGAAAGGAACTCATGGCTATTCAGGACACAGCGGTTCGCCGCACCGTGGTGGTCGACACGTTCACCGACGGCGTGCTCGGGCCCGACGTGCAGCAACTCGGCCCCGTCGCCGACGGCGGCCACATCGTCTGGAACTCCACGCCCGGCTGCTGGGGACCGATGATCACGCCCGCGATCCGCGGCGGCCATGAGGTCTGCACGCCGGTCGCGGTCGAGGGCGCCGAGCCCGGCGACGGGATCGCGATCCGGATCAAGGACATCGCCGTCACCTCGCGCGCGACCTCGTCCGGCAACGACCAGGCGATGGAGGGGCGCTTCAACGGCGACCCGTACTGCGCGGCCGTCTGTCCCGGCTGCGGCGCGGAATGGCCCGAGACGCGGGTCGAGGGGATCGGCGAGACCGCGGTCAAGTGCGTGGCCTGCGGCGCCGACGCGACGCCGTTCACCTTCACGAACGGGTACACGCTCGTGTTCGACGGCCAACTCGGCGTGTCGGTCGACGAGCGCCGCGCGCGTGAGATCGCCGAGCACGCGCCCGAGTACGCCGCGCTCCCGGACAACAGCGTTCAGAACCCGGTGTTGACCTTCGCCCCGAGCGATCTCGTCGGCGTCGTCACGCGCATGCGCCCGTTTCTCGGGCAGTTGGGCACGACACCGAGCGCGCCCATGCCCGACTCCCACAACGCGGGCGACTTCGGCGCCTTCCTGGTCGGGGCGCCGCACAAGTTCGCGATGGACGCGCCGTCGCTGCAGCAGCACAAGACGGACGGGCACCTGGACATCGACGCGGTGCGCGCGGGCGCGATCCTCGTCTGCCCCGTAAAGGTGCCCGGCGGCGGTGTCTATCTGGGTGACATGCACGCGATGCAGGGCGACGGCGAGATCGCCGGCCACACCGCCGATGTCGCGGGCACGGTCACGCTTCAGGTCGAGGTGTTGAAGGGGCTCGGGATCGACGGGCCGGTGCTGTTCCCGCTGGAGGAGGACCTTCCGTTCCTGGCCAAGCCGATCACCGCGGAGGAGCGCCGGCGCGCGGAAGCGCTGCGCGAGCGCGAGGGCTCGGGCGGCGCCCTCGAGGAGTCGCTGCCGATCTCCGTCATCGGCACCGGCCCGGACCTGAACTCCGCCATCGACAACGGCCTGGCGCGTGCCGGGAAGCTGCTCGAGATGAGCGTCCCGGAGGTCATGAACCGCGCGACCATCACGGGCGCGATAGAGATCGGCCGGGCGCCCGGTGTCGTGCAGATCACGTTCCGGGCGCCGGTGGCGTCATTGGAGAGCGCGGGCCTGCTCGGCTACGCGATGGAGCAGTACGGCAGTTGAGGGGCTAGCTGCGATACAGCAGCCAGGCGTCGCGCATGCGCTGCGTCTGGCCGGGCGTGAACTCCGTGTAACAGGAGTCGTAGGAGTAGTCCATGTAGTTGTGGATCGGGTCCAGGCCTGGAGCGGCGCAGGTGTCCTTGCCCTCCGGGCAGCCCGACGTGGGCGTGAGCTCGGCCGGCGTGTCATCGACGAAGTCGCCGCTGCCGCTGCAGCCGCCGGCGAACGTGTGCTCGAGGTTGAGCCAGTGCCCGACCTCGTGCGTGGCGGTCTCGCCCTGGTCGTAGGTCCCCGCGTACGTGTCGGACACGCCGGGGAGCGACTCCCAATCGATCACGACGCCGTCCAGGTACGCCTGGTTCTTGCGCGTGACGATGTCGGGGAAGTACGCCCAGCCGAGGAACTCGCCCGCGGTGGTCGTATAGAAGTTGAGCGCGTTCGCGCCGCCCGTGTGCAGCGCCTTCTTCATCGCGCGCTCCTCCTTGCCGCCCGAGCTCGCGTAGAACCAACTCGGGTTGTCCGTGCGCGTGATGCCGGCCAGGGTGAAGCTGAACCCGGTGCGCGTGCCGCCTTCCCGGCCCGCGAAGGTGCGGTTGAGCACGTCGATCTGCGCGGCGAGTTGCGCGTCCGTGAGCTGGCCCGCCGCACCCGCGGTGACGACGTGGAAGTACACCGGGATCGTGGCGCTGAAGCCGGCCTTCGCCCGGCCCTTGGCCGAGGAGGGCAGGTCCTGCCGCGTACCGAGGTCCGGTTCGCGTTGCGTCACCGGGCCACCGCGGGCGGCGAGCGCCCCGGTCGCGAACGGGTCACAGATCGCGTCGGCCGCGGCCGCGCTCGCCGGCCACGCCATCGCCACCGCCGCCATGCCGATGGCCACCCTGCTGAACCTCATCGCCGTCTCCCTGTGTTGCGGTTCTCCCGTCCGCGAATGTAGATCCGCGTCGGGTGCCGCATCGCGGGGCGGTTCAGCGTCCGGACCGTTCGTCAAGCCAGAACGACGAAAGGGGCGCCCGCAGGCGCCCCTCCCGTTACACCACCCCGCGCGCGAAGCCGGAGACCACTTCCGGCGTCGCGGTGTCGAACCCGACGATGTCCAGCATCCCCGGGTCCTCGGGGTCGGCGATCGTGAACCCGTTCGCGACCATCCCGATCACGACGAGCCGTGCGGCGATCCCGGTCTTCTCCCGGTAGCGCCGCAGCGCCTGCACCGGGTGGACCTGGCCGCACCACGTCTCGGAGTCGGTGTAGACCACGAACGTGTCGATCTCGCGCTTGCGCTCGAGTGCGTACAGCATCGGCTGCGCGCAGTCGGTGGCGTCGAACGGCAGGCCCGACACCGTGTTCACGGCGTCGTTCAGCCGCTGCCGCGGGCTGATCGCCAGCGGCGTGAGGCCACGCGAGAACGCGACGATCTCGTAGCTCGGTTCCGTCGCCGCGGTCACCAGCGCCATCGCTGCTGACGCGTCCCGCGTCGTAAGGCCCGGCACACCGGCCATCTCACCCCAGCCCATCGAGCCCGACACGTCGAGCGCGAGGAGCATGCGGGAGTTGGCCGGCTCGACGTTCCCGAACGCCGCGTAGAACGCGGCGTCGAGCGCGTCGACGATCGTCGCCACCGGGTCCCACGTGTGCGAGCCCCGGATACCACGGCCGAGCGCGTACGTGCGCAGCGCCGACAGCACCGTGATCGGGTGCACCCGCGCCTTGCGCAGCCGCTCGACGTCGCCGAGCTGCTCGACCGCGTACGCCGCGCCATACGAACCCGGAGCGATCACTCCCACGCGGGTGAGCGTCGCCAGGTTGCGGATGAGCGCCGTCATCGGCATCCGCTCGAGCAGCGCCGCCCAGACCTCGGCATCGCCTAGGTACTCGGGCTTGACCGCCTCACGCGGCAGGCCGTACTCGCTGACGAGCCGCGCCGTCTCGGCCGCCGACGTCGCCGCCTGGGCCTGCTCGAACGCGCCGACCAGCACCGGCAGCCCGGCCGCGTCGTCGCCGCCAACCGAGCCATTGCCACGCGGCATCTCGCCACGGCCGGCCACGCCGTTGCCGGGCGCCGCCTCGCCGCGCGCCGCCTCGATGTCGCCACGCGCGACCTCGCCGCGTGCCGCTTCACCGCGGCCCGCCACGCCGTTGCCGGGCGCGGCCGTCTCGTCGCCCCGGACGATCCATTCGAACAGGCGCGCGTGCTCGTCCGTGACGGGCAGGCGCGGGTTGCCCGCGCGGGTCTTCGCGCCCGGGTGGGCGAGGCGCAGCACGTCGCGGTGCGTCACGCCGTCGCGCTGGCGGTACTTGACCGCCTGGTACGCGAGCCGATCCGGGGACTGGCCGACGTACCACGCGCCGACGCCACGACGCAGCCCGCGACCCCAGCCGCGGAACTGCTCGACGTAGCGGGTGAACGCGAACAGGTGCGTGCCGGTGCGGCACACCTCCGGCAGCGCGTCGAGAGCGAGCTTGCGCGTCGCCTCGTCGTCCGCCGAAGCGGCCATCGCGAGCGCGAAGATCGCCGGGTCGTTCTTCGGCGCGCGGCCGTCACGGGAGATCGTCACGATCTCGCGCACGGCGCGCGGGCCGTCGGCCGCGATCGCACGGGCCACCGCGGTGGCGTTCGCGCGCGTCAGCTCCTGCTCACGCGCGTAGTACGAGCCGCCCTCGGAGCCGAGGATCAGGAAGCGCCGCAGGCGCGTCCAGTCGTCGACGGCCCACGCGAAGCCGCCGGCGGAGTTCGGCACCTGATTGGTGCCAGGGATCGGCTCGCCCTGGCGCGTACGCCGGAGGCCGAAGCGGGTCAGATAGTTGATCGGGATCTCCCTCCTTTCTGTGAGTTGGTGATGGGTGGTTGGGCACGTCGCGGTCGTGTTGATGAGCACCGGGGTAAGGCCCATGGGGCCTCGCTTGACAGGCGATAACCGGCACCCTCCGGCCCGCGACGTACGAGTGATGCTGCGGTCGTGGTGCGCGCACCGGACGCTCACCCGGCGCTCGACCCTCGAGCACGACCGGGCCCCTGGTAACCGGCGCACTCCGGCCCACAGCAAGGCGCGCCCGGCCGGCCTCGAACCGGCGACCTTCGCCACGCAGGCGATGCTCTACCTCCTGAGCTACGGGAACGCATGTGCAACACCGCGGTCGTGTTGTGGACACCGGAACCCGGCGACAAGCTGCCGCCGGGGCAGGGGTTTCACGCCCTGCGCTGCTGGTGAGATAACCGGCGTCCTCCGGCCCGCGATGAGTACGCCCGGCTGGATTCGAACCAGCGGCCTCCGCCGTCGCAGGGCGGTGCTCTCGTTCCTCTGAGCTACGAGCGTATGTCTTGCGTGGATTCAGTTGTCAAAGAACGACAAAGGGCGGCCCGCCGGGCCGCCCTCGTTGAAGCGATGCGTCGACATGTCCGAGCACAGGCTCAGGCGTGGACGCACCCCCGGACGAGGGCGTGGAACAGCTTCAGATCTCGGCGGCTGCTTGTCATGCGATGAGTGAAGGTAGGGCCTCGTGACGGATGCCGCAAGGCCCCGTGCGGTTCGAGTCCGCCCGCGGAGCGGGTTCGAGTCCGCGCCCCGCCGCGCCACTCACCGGCCCGCCGCGTCGGCAGGGGTGAGGTCGGAAAGGTGCGCTGAGCGGATGTTTCCGACCGCACCCCGCCGCGCGACTCGCCCCGCCCGCCTCGCCCCGCCGCGCGACTCGCCCCGCGCGCACCGCGCCTGAGATCGCGACCTGGTCCTCGGCGGTCATGGGGATGGTGGCTTCGGTGCCCGCGAGCGG
>JAPDDQ010000733.1 GCA_027587225.1 Solirubrobacter taibaiensis | reverse complement strand
AAGGATACGTAAGCTTTTTCGAGATAATTTCAAACTGTAATTTTTTTCTATTTATCACCTTAAAAGAGCTTGTTAAATAAGATTTTTAGCGAATAAAACGTTAAATAGTTTAAAATTATCAGATAACACTAGATATTTTAGTCTATTAATTATTATAATAGAGTATGAGATGGTTATATAATTGAGACAAAAAAGGTATACACCTAGGTGGGGCCTAGGCGGTGTTTCTCTTTTACGGCTTAGACATAGAAAACACCTACACTTTTTTGCCAATATAGGGGATGGAGAGATTATCATGAGCAACATGCAGCAAAAAACAGACGTTATCTTAATTGGTGCAGGAATTATGAGTGCAACGTTAGGCTCATTACTAAAAGAATTAGCACCAGAATGGGAAATTAAAGTTTTTGAAAAACTCGCAAGTGCCGGGGAAGAAAGCTCTAACGAATGGAATAATGCAGGTACAGGGCATTCTGCGCTATGCGAACTGAACTATACTTCCGAAAAAGCTGACGGATCTATAGATATTAGTAAGGCTGTAAAAGTGA
>JAPDDQ010000732.1 GCA_027587225.1 Solirubrobacter taibaiensis | reverse complement strand
TTGTGTTGTATGGCAAAAATATTTCTATTATAAAAGTAGGAATTTTAGAAATTGCTAATTCTGTATATTTTTTAATCATAACGGCAATAATTATGAAGTATGCCATTTGAAAAAACTTCCCATCAATTGATAGGAAGTTTTTAATCTTTTTCTAAAATGTGAACGGTGTACTCGCAACGTTGAATAGCTTGTTCAACAGCATAAAGTGATTGTTCAATACGAGCGCGATTAAAATCTTTTTCAACTGTTTCGAGCGCTTCTTCTAAACAATTTTTAGCTTCTTGTAATGATTGAAAAGAATCTTGTACATATCCGCGAGCATTTTGATGCATTTCATAATCCTCCTTGCATGTTCGTATATGGGTAGTATGAACAGTAAGGAAGAAAATATAATTTGTTCTATTTATTATATTTGTTTGACAATTAAAGTGGAATTACGTATAGTAAGAATTAAGTGAATATTTTCTTATCCAGAGAGGTGGAGGGACTGGCCCGATGAAACCCAGCAACCGCGATGCAGGTGCTAATTCCAGCAGAACATATTTGTTC
>JAPDDQ010000731.1 GCA_027587225.1 Solirubrobacter taibaiensis | reverse complement strand
ATACTTCTCACACATGTTTTTCCGCCCACTTTCTTATTGATTCCTTATAAGATCTCGCTTTGCTATACGGGTTACTACTACTTACAATTCCAGACATAACTGCTATACCGCTTACACCGTTAGTAAGAACATCCACTGTGTTTTCTGGGGTAATTCCTCCAATTGCTGTAATCGGTATAGATAAACACCTTGCAATGTCTGAAATTTCTTCAAGCCCTCTCGCTGGCACACCTTTTTTACAAGCTGTCGGAAATACATGGCCATAAACGAGTGAATCCGCTCCATTTTTAAAAGCTACTATTGCTTCATCTAGCGAATGCACAGAATAACCGACATGCAAATACGAAAACTTTTCTTTCACTGACTTTACATCTGTACTTCGATATCCTAGTTGAACACGAGGAATATTTAATAAAATTGCAATATCAATTCGATCGTTTATGACAATTTTAGAAGCTGGAAAGCCCTCCATTAATAGACTTTCCACACCTTCATATAATTCCTTCGTACTCTTCTCACGCTCACGAATATGCAAATAATCAATCTCAC
>JAPDDQ010000730.1 GCA_027587225.1 Solirubrobacter taibaiensis | reverse complement strand
TGCGGTGTTGGAAATGCGAAAAGCCGCGCAATTCCAGAACGTTTAGGATTTAAGTTAGATGGTATTTTACGAGATGAAGAATGGCTATATGATCATTTTCATGATATCGCTGTATATAGTTTACTAGCTTCAGAATGGAAAGAGATTCGATGAACGAGAAGATTCGTATTGTTCCATATGAAAGTACGTTTCAAGAGGAAGTAGTAGATCTTATCGTTCATATTCAGCAAAAAGAGTATAATGTTTCAATTACGAAAGAAGAGCAACCTGATTTACTTGAAATAGAAACATTCTATCAAAAGGATCACGGAAACTTTTGGGTAGCAATTTATGATGGTAAAGTAGTTGGAACAGTAGCGTTATTAGATATTGAGAATCATCAAGTAGCGCTAAGAAAAATGTTCGTACAAAAAGAGTTTCGCGGAAAAGAATGGGGCGCATCACATATGTTGCTTCAAACAGCAATTTCATGGGCTGAGGGTAAAAAATTGAAAGATATTTACTTAGGAACAACAGTAAAATTTTTATCGGCACATCGTTTTTATGAAA
>JAPDDQ010000729.1 GCA_027587225.1 Solirubrobacter taibaiensis | reverse complement strand
TCCAAGACGCTGTACAAGCTTCGCTTCTTCGTGATGTTGGATTAGACGAACAAGCTTTACAACGAGGTGGCTTACGAATTTATACAACGCTAGACCCTAAACTACAAGCTGTAGCAGAACAAGCTGTAAAAGATCATATACCTGACACAACAAACATACAAACTGCTCTCGTCTCTATGAATCCAACGACAGGTGAAGTGGCTGCTCTTGTTGGTGGAACTGATTATAATATGAGTCAATTTAACAGGGCTACACAAGCCGTTCGTCAGCCTGGTTCTACATTTAAGTCATTTCTATATTATGCGGCATTAGAACGAGGATTCACGCCTGCTACGCGCTTAAAAAGCGAATATACTGTATTCACCCTAGGTGACGGCGTTTCAAAGTATAAACCGAAGAACTATAAAGATTATTATGCAGATGATTTCGTAACGATGGCACAAGCTCTCGCAGTCTCTGATAACATTTATGCTGTGAAAACGAATTTGTTTTTAGGAGATGACACGCTAGGAAAAACAGCGAAACAATTTGGAATTAAAAGTGCATTAA
>JAPDDQ010000728.1 GCA_027587225.1 Solirubrobacter taibaiensis | reverse complement strand
ATATGAAAGGTAAAGTAATGGATGAGCTGAAAAAGGCATTTCGTCCAGAATTCTTAAACCGTATTGATGAAATTATCGTATTCCATATGCTTGAGAAAAAACATATTCAAGAAATTGTGACTCTTATGGTAAATCAGTTAGTGAATCGCTTAAAAGAACAAGAAATTGAATTGCACTTAACAGAAGGAGCGATTGCAGCTATTGCTGATAAAGGGTTTGATCGTGAATATGGTGCTCGTCCATTACGTAGAGCAATTCAGAAGCATGTAGAAGATAGACTATCG
>JAPDDQ010000727.1 GCA_027587225.1 Solirubrobacter taibaiensis | reverse complement strand
TATCGGAAGAACTTTTAAAAGGTGCTATTGAGAAAGGTCAAAAAGTTATCTTTGATGTAGAAGGGGAAACATTTGTCATTCATAGTGCTGAAAAGGTAAAATAAGTATAGACAAACTAAGAGGGCTACGAGATAGCCCTCTTTCTTGTACGAGAAGGTCAAATGTTTATAGATGAACGCGAAGTGAAATATAAAAAGATATGGCTAAAAAGAAAACAAAATTCACATGTCAAGAGTGTGGTTATCAATCACCAAA
>JAPDDQ010000726.1 GCA_027587225.1 Solirubrobacter taibaiensis | reverse complement strand
AGCATGGACGATTTTAGGTACAATTAGTGCGGTAGTTATGATGTATGGACATTATCATAAAGATATGCCGCTAAAACCTCGAACACTTTTATATCCTATTTTTGGGGAAAAATTAAGAAAGAGCCTGCTTGGAACGATAATTGATGCAGCTGCAATTATTGCAGTAGCTGCAGGTACAATTGGCCCAATTGGATTTTTAGGTTTACAAGCAAGTTATGGATTACAAGAATTATTTGGAATTTCTGATGTGTTTACTACTCAATTAGCAATTATTGTTTGTGTGGTGGCCGTGTCTACCATATCGGCAGTAACAGGTATTGATAAAGGGATCCAAATTATAAGTAATTTAAATGTTAGATTAGCAATTGTGTTAATGGCATTCATATTACTATTTGGGCCAGGTGGATTTATTATTGATTCGTTTGTTTCTTCGTTTGGATTTTATGTAAATGAGTTTATACCGATGAGCACATACCGTGGTGATACAAGTTGGTTAGGATCTTGGACAATCTTTTTCTGGGGATGGTTTATTGGATACGGACCAATGATG
>JAPDDQ010000725.1 GCA_027587225.1 Solirubrobacter taibaiensis | reverse complement strand
AGCACAGTTATTATTGGTTTTGTTTTGGAGTGGGACAAGTACAATGAATTTTTTCAGAATTTCGACGGTAAGGAGATTTTAGCAGTATCTTTCTGGCTGATGGGTGTAGGATTTATTTTTAGTGTTATAAGTCAAATGGGATTCTTTGCATATTTAACAATCCACCGTTTTGGACTAGGGATGTTTCGCTCATCTTCTTTATGGAATGCAGTCCAGCTCTTCTTTATTGCATTCGTATTATTTGATTTTGTGTATTTAAGATCTGTACTTATTGCAAATGGGGAAGTCTCGTTAGGGAATAATATACATGTTGCTGGAATGTTATTTGTGTTTGGAGCAATTGTTGCTTATGTAAAAAGTAAAGAAACAAATAAAAAAGCATTTGTGCCAGCTCTGTTCTTTATGGTTGTTGTAACGATCCTTGAATGGGTACCGGCGCTTCGGATTAATGATACAGATTGGTTATATTTAATGGTTATACCGCTATTGTTATGTAATGCATATCAATTACTTGTATTACATCGTTTAATCGGAAAAACAAGTAAATCAG
>JAPDDQ010000724.1 GCA_027587225.1 Solirubrobacter taibaiensis | reverse complement strand
AAGTTAATGCTTCTGTCACACGCGCTGAGCAACCGAATGGATTTTCGTTCGATGCTAATGTCACAATTTTCGATAATCCATATTCCCTTTTTACTTCTTCAATGTTTTTCCCAGGCACATACGCTCTCAAAGTTAACAATTGCTCTTTCACTCTCATTTTTCTTCCCCCAGTCATTTCATTCAATTTGATTACAATACGGTTATAGCCCCTTACTGTAATCTTTTGTCATAACCGTCACTATTACGAGAATACCTCTAAATGAGCACTTCACAGCACTTCGCTATCATTTTTAAACCATATCTTTTTGAAATGCCTCTAACGCAATATGAACAGTCTCATCTGAAATAGATACGACATTCACTACCCCATATTCCTGCATAAGCACCATATGAATTGCTCCTGCATTTGCTTTCTTATCTTGTTTCATCAATTGAACGAGGCGCTCTACATTCAAATCCCTTGGCATTTTTGGATAGCCGTATTTCAAGAACCACTGCTTCATATCTTCATAAGCAAGATCAACCTTGTACACTTGCTCACTTAAAAATAT
>JAPDDQ010000723.1 GCA_027587225.1 Solirubrobacter taibaiensis | reverse complement strand
AGTTTTAACTGGAAGATTGGTGAAACGAGATATGGAATGAGGTAGGCCAGTGTTGATACGGTAATAACGAATGTATAAGCTTCCGCAATGGTTCCTGATAATGTTGAGAATAGGAATACTTGCGACATAATGTTTGTTAATCGTAATGAGTAAATTGGACTTCCTTTTTTATTTGTTTTCGTGAAGAAGGAAGGGAAGAAACCTTCTTTTGCTGCTTGATAAGGTACTTCTGAGCTTAATAAAATCCAGCCTAAGATAGAACCGAACAGGGAAGTAAGAGCAAGTAATGCCATCAGTTTCCCGCCGCCGTGACCCATTGCAGCGTTTAGTGCATCTGCTAATGGACGTTCAGAAGCTTGTAATTTATCAACGTGAAGTACACCCATTGTTAAAATTGTGATTCCTAAGTAGATGGCAACTGTAATAAGTAATCCCGCAACTGTTGCGCGTTTTACCGTTTTTGGAGAGACAGGACGGTTTGATAAAAGAACGGCTGATTCAATTCCGATAAACGCCCAAAGCGTTGTAAGAGCAGCTAAATTTACTTGTGA